>NZ_QKMF01000004.1 GCF_003208435.1 Pelagimonas varians
GGCAAGTCGCGGAAGTGCAAATCCGCATCGCAGTCCTTAACCGCTACACCGCTTTGGGCATACCAGTCACTGAGCCTGTAGGCTAAATCCGGATGAGGAAAAGGGAAGCTCGCCTTTCATCCGATTTGTGCAACAAAGCTCAAAGAATGTGATCTTTTCCTCTACCATTGATTTTCCGAGGGCTTCTTCGGACAGGACTTGGGTTGCCCATAAATAGGTTCGGGATTTTGGCTTGGCGGTTAGTCTGAGTGCGTTTCAAAACTCGGGCGATCCCGGAGTTTATGCCCTTGATAGCGCACTCTTCGGGTGGTCAATTGCCAAGCACAAATAGGTTACGGTAGTTGGGACTGGGCCGCCGGTTTGTTTCCAAAACAAATCAATGGACTCCTTGATCTTCCTACATGACACAATGGATTTTCTGGCATGGAGCGACGTTGGAGCGATCAGCCGCGCTCTCCCAAATCCCCCAGTGGCGGTGGCCGTGGTTTGGCTGAAAATGTCTCTTTTAAGGGGTAAGAGGCGGGGAAACGCCGTGGGCAACCGGATGTCAAAATGCATCTGCAAAGACCTTTTTGGTCCCCAAACGCCTGATCAACGTCGCCCGGGCGCAGAAACGCCTTCAAATTTGCATCATATTTAACCTGAATGATTCGCAGTTTCGAAGTCACTGAATGAGACAGCCATGGCCAATATTCTGCCACAAGGCTCATTGGTTCCACATTCGATACAAGGTCACGATTTTTTCCAAAAAGATGTCGGAACGTTGCAGGCTTGGCTTTGCCTCGGCTGATTGTTGCCAATTGCGATACGGTGCTGGGCATTCCGCGGTGGATTATCGGCAAAATCATCTAAAATTAGAGATTTTGGTAGGTTTTTATGTGTTTTTGAAATGGCGTGTGGAAACAATTTGCACACAACCTTTAGAAAATTATTCGGGTTTTGGGGTGGATTTCGACATTTTGTACTGAACAGACACGGCGGTTGCGCCTTTTTCTCTTTCGATAGCAGTGGCGAGGCATTATTACTGTCGGCAAGCCCAACTGGGGGGTGAAGACATAGGCCACGGGGGCGGCCGCTGAACTGTTGTGCATCTGGCTAGGTGCGAAGTGAAGCGATAGGCGGATTCCGCCTGTGCCGCATAAGGCGTTCTTCGTCCACGCAAGACGTGGGCAGAGGCAGCGCGGACACTTCGCAGACATTCAGGCGCGACGAGCGATTATTGAACGGGCAGTGCAGTGGGCATTGCTTGCCGCAAATGCGGTAGGGGAATGCCCCCGTCTGAGTATAGAAGGGTCTGACTATGGCTGATTTATTTTTGAACTGGGGTGCTTTGGGTGCCTACGGAACTTCGCTGGCCGACACACCACAAAGTGAAGTGACTGCGACAGTGGACACAGGCGGCGTCGCCGTTGATATCACCTTCGACAGCGAGGACGAAGGCGCAGAAGCTTTCACCTTCAACGCTTTTGGTTTTTTCGAAGCCGGTGAGACTCAAAACCCTCAGTCACATCTCAAACTGCTTGGTGAAGGTGGTGACGGCGGCACTGCAACCGCGACATCGACAACGATTTTGGATTTCCGCGCGGTGGACACCGACGCGTATAGTGACAACGTCCAGAATGTTTCGTTCCGCCTGAATGACGTTGACGAGTCAGCTGTGTCTGGCGATCTTGAAGGCGGCGGCATTAATTTCGAAGACGTCGTGACTATCAAAGCCTATGACGTCGATGGCAACATCGTTCCTGTTACCTTGACGCCCTCCGGCACTGCGACGGTTGTTAACACGACAGTTGACGGAAATACTGAATCTGGTTTTGAAGATGCGGTCGGCTCGGTTTTGGTTGAAATTCCAGGCCCCGTTTCGCGGATTGAAATCGAATACGACAATGGCGGCGAATCCAGCCAAGCCGTTCTGGTATCTGATGTCGAGTTTTCGACCGTCGATCTATGCGACGAAAACGGCGATCCCATTGCCGTTGACGATAGCGAAACCACCGCGCTCGACACTGCTGTGATCATCGATGTGTTGGGCAATGATAGTGATCCCGATGGGGATCCGCTTTCAATTGCAGCGTATACCGCGCCGATAAATGGTAATGTCACCGACAATGGTGATGGTACTATGACCTACACGCCGGCCCCCGGTTTCAGCGGAACCGACTCGTTCTCCTATGTGATTGAAGACGGCAATGGCGGTTCCGACACGGGCGCTGTAACGGTCGAAGTTGAAGTGGACCCGGCTCCGCCAGTCGAAAACCAAGACCCGATTGCCGTTGACGACGCCGCGACAACTGCGGTTGGCACACCCGTTGTGATCGACAACCCTGCGTCCAACGATTCCGATCCCGATGGCGATACCCTGACTGTTGATAGTCTTGGCACACCTGGCAACGGTTCCGTTATCCAAAACGACGATGGTACAGTCACCTATACACCAGACGACGGTTTTTCAGGTGTTGACACCTTTGATTATGAAGTGTCGGACGGGCTTGGCGGCACAGATACAGGTACGGTGACGGTAGAAGTTGACTCCCCGCCTGATGACGAGCCTACCAATCAAGACCCGACTGCAGTTGATGACACAGCCGCAACGCCTCTGGATACGCCTATTATTATTCCGGATCCATCCGGCAATGACACGGATCCAGAGGGTGATCCTTTGACTGTGACCTCTATCGGGGTTCCGACCAATGGCACTGCAGAGTTGAACCCGGATGGAACTGTTACCTACACGCCTGATGACGGATATCAGGGTAGTGACACGATTTCCTATGTGGTTGACGACGGATTTGGTGGCACAGACACCGGCGAAATCGTGGTTTCGGTCGGCGGAGTGGTCACAACCGGTACCGAAACTGGGATTATCGACGATGATATCTTCCCTGTTGCGCCAGAATTCCAAGAGCTCGATCCGCTCAATGGATTGGACGAAGACCCGGATCCAAGCGACAACGTCGACAGTGTGACAGGCACTTCTGGTGCAGACTCGATCGCAACCGGTGACGACGACGATACTATTAACTCAGGTGACGGTGATGACACCGTCGAGCCCGGGATAGATGATGACTTGGTGGACTTGGGCGGCGGCGACGACTTTCTCAATGACATCCAAGGTGCTGACACCATTTTGGGCGGCGGCGGTGACGATACGATCATCGCGGGTATCGACACCTTCAGCGACTACGCTGATGGCGACCCGGCCTTCGCGTCTGGAACTCTTTTGAACCAGTTGGGTTTCGACAGAGATCCTAATCAAGAAGATGGCCGTGACAGCGTCGAAGGTGGCTCTGGCGACGACGTGATTTTGACGGGTGATGACGCCGATACGATCCTCGGTGGCTCTGGCGACGATACGATCAACGCAGGCATCGACGACGACAGCGTCGCAGGTGGTACCGGTGACGATTCAATCCTCGGTGGTCACGGGTCTGACACCTTGTTGGGTGGTCAAGGCAATGACTATCTGGATGCGTCCTTGACCGGTGCAATTGCAGAAGAGGTGGATGCGACAGACATCTCGACTGACAACGACATGGACTTGGTTCGTGGCGGTCAGGGCGACGACACATTGATCGGTGGCGATGACGACGACTCATTGGATGGCGGTCAAGGCGATGACTCAATCGACGCCGGTATTGACGACGACAATGTTACTGGTGGTGTCGGCGACGATACAATCATCGGTGGACACGGCAGCGACACCTTGGACGGTGGTCAGGGGGATGACTTCATCGACGGCTCCAACATGGCTTCGTTGGAAATTCCTGATGCGACAGACCCTGATCCAGAAGACGACCGTGACTTTATCAACGGCGCATTGGGCGACGACACCCTCTATGGCGGCGATGACGACGACACCTTGATCGGTGGCTCGGGCGAGGACTTCTTGCACGGCGGCATTGATGAAGACAGCATCAGCGGCGGCGCTGACGACGACACGCTGGTTGGTGGTCGTGGCAATGACACCCTTGATGGTGGTGCTGGCCAAGACAGCATCCGTGGTGGCGAAGACCGCGACATGATCCGTGTGAACAGTGCTGCAGAAGGCTCTGGTGATACGGTTGATGGCGGCTCTGAAGGGGATGACTATGACATCCTCGATTTGGGCGGTGCAGGAGAGCGTGACGTAGATTGGCGTCTTGTGAACCAAACGCCAGACAGCAATGGCAACGGCACTGACGGGACGGTTGAGTTCCTCGATGGGTCCGGCGCAGTGACCGGCACGATGGACTTCTTTGAAATCGAAGAGATCGTCTGCTTCACACCGGGTACCTTGATTGCAACTCCGCAGGGCGAACGTCTGGTTGAGGATCTGGTCGAAGGCGACCGTGTCATCACCCGCGACAACGGCATTCAGGAGATCAAATGGCTGGGTCGTAAAGACCTGACCGGGCATGATTTGGCGCGCAAGCCTCACTTCAACCCAATCTTGATCCAACAAGGTGCGCTGGGTAACAACTTGCCAGAACATGATCTTCTGGTATCGCCAAACCACCGTGTGCTGGTCGCCAATGACAAGACCGCGTTGTATTTTGAAGAGCGCGAAGTTCTGGTCGCTGCCAAGCATCTGACCGGTCTTGACGGTGTAGACGAAGTCGAAAGCCTCGGCGTGAGCTACATCCACGTGATGTTCGAAGGCCATGAGGTGATCTTGTCCAACGGTGCATGGACCGAAAGCTTCCAGCCCGGTGATTACAGCCTCAAAGGTATCGGCAACGCCCAACGTCAGGAAATCTTTGAACTGTTCCCGGAATTGGAGCATGCCGAAGGGATCAAGGCCTATGGTTCTGCCCGCCGGTCATTGAAAAAGCACGAAGCCGCGCTTTTGACCAAGTGACCCTCTAAGACAACGCTGAATATGCAGCTCGGTCCGGCCTTTCAGGCTGGACCGGAACTGGGCAGTCCATTTTTTGGGCTGCCCTTTTTTGTGTTTGGCCGGCAGAAAACAACCTTCTGTAACTGGCCATGTGAATCATTGCACGGCTTGTATCTTTGTGGTTCGGTTTTCCATCCGCAGGTGCGGCAAACCGAATTAGACCAAAGGGCGCTGAGGTGCAGTCATTTACATCCCCCCCCCATCATTTCCATTTTATTTTGATGGATTGTTATCAGATGTTGACCTTGGTTTCGGCCCTCGAAACTTTGCAAAACGCCAACCTTAATGCGGCGGCACAAGTGTTCAGCTGGTCATTCCATTGCCCCGGGCCGCAACCCTTGTCGTCGCTCGGTGTCGCGTCTTTCCCCTGCGCACCGCTTGAAGACATTCGAAACCCGCGCGAGGTGATTATCGTCGGCGGGCCAGATGTGACAGTGCTCAATGTCAATAAACTCAATGTTTGGCTCAACCGTCATGCGCGAAACGGGGTTCGGTTGTCAGGCCTGACCACGGGTGCCTTTGTTCTGGGATATGCCGGTCTAATCGGCGATGCCGAGGTCACAATGCATTGGCAGTTTCGCGACGCATTTCGCGAAACTTTTGCTGATGTTGACCTGAGCCCGCGGCCTTATGTGGCGACGGGAACACGCTGCAGCAGTTCTGGCGGCGTTTCGGCGATCGATTTGTTTTTGACCTTCTTGGTGGATTACCGCGGTCAAGAATTCGCGGAATCTGTCTCCGAAAGCATGAATTATGTGACCATGCAGCAGGTGCAACAGGTGGCGTCGGCCGAAGCGTCGACGCGTACACGGATTAAAAACGGGCCGACGGTTGCCGCGCTTGAAATCATGGAAGCCAACCTTGAGTTCCCGGTGACTCCTCCGCAGATCGCGGCGGAAGTCGGGGTGTCGACCCGCCAATTGGAGCGGTTGTTTGGCAAACATCTCGGGCAAAGTCCCAAACGGCACTATATGCACCTGCGTTTGCGGCGTGCCTATTTCTTGCTAACACAAACCAAAATGCCGGTGATCGAAGTGGCAATTGCTTGCGGCTTTCAATCTCCGGGCCATTTTTCAAAATGCTTTCGGAATGAGTTTGCCTTGACGCCAACCGAATTATTGAAGTCCCACCGGGTTTGAGGCTCTGGAGGGCAATATGGAATTGTCAGCCAGGCGCCAGAACGACGTTTTCAGAGCGCCATTCGGCCCATGCTTCGGGGGTATCAAGATCAATCAGGGCGTGTTCGCCGGGCAGGGCGACATAGCGCAGTCGGTGTTTGTTGTGGCGCAACACCTGCCGTGCGCCTTGATCGCCGGACACAGCCATTAAGGCCATAAAGCAATCAGCGGGAAACAGGACCGGATGACCGGGGGTGCCATTGGCGCTGGTGCCTTGCTGCAATGTAGGATGCGCCTGATTGTCAAAGGCCTGCATTACGGCTTGTAAATCTGCGGTGGTTAGCTCGGGCATATCGGCGGGCAGGATCATCGCCGCTCTAAACCCACGCGGCAATATCCCGTTGCCCCTTAGCATCCCGATGCCCCGGCGCAACGAGGCCGACATCCCCAAATTGGAATCCGGCACACTGATGATTTGCACAGGCAAGCCTTGCAAAACCGCTGCGCGCGGGTGGGCATGATCAGGTAAGGTGACGACAACATGCGCACCGGTTGCCAAGGCAACCTTAACCTGTCGGCGCAGCAAGGGCTGGCCGTCTACGATTTGAAGGAGTTTGTCTTTACCCCGCATGCGCCGGCTGGCACCGGCTGCGGGAATCACAATGGCGATATCTAGCATGGCCGCACCATAGCCCACAAAGTCGAGATCTCGCAGGGCTTAATTGATAAAAATCACGCCTAGGTTGTGTCATCCACGCATCTGAGCCCCATCAGCATCAAAAAGAGGATGTTTCAAAAGGGTGGATTTGCACATATTGCCAAGCACTTCTATCTCGACATTCATGTCTGGACGAACCAGGTGACGCGGCACCAGCGCCAATGCGATTGATTTGTTCAAATAGTGTGAATACCCGCCCGAAGTGCAGTACCCTTGAACTTTTCCATCTATCCAGACCGGTTCATAGGCGTTGACGTCACAGCCATCGGTCTCAATTTCAAAAGCGACAGAGGTGCGTTCAGGCGGTGATGCACGCTCGGCTTCGGCGGCGGCGCGGCCGATGAAATCAGTGGATTTATTCCATGAAATGAAGCGGTCCAGACCGGTTTCAGCCGCCGTGTAATCAGGGGAATATTCCCGCCCCCAAGCGCCAAAGAATTTGTCCAAACGCAGGCTCATCATAGCGCGCATGCCAAAGGGTTTCATTCCGTGCGGTTGTCCGGCCTGCCATAGGCTGTGCCAAAGTTGCCGCTGCGCCATCGGATCGCAGAACACTTCGTAACCCAGATCGCCGGTGTAGCTGACGCGTTGAACAAGGCAGTCGGTCATACCAACAGTCATGCTACGCACATCCATAAAGCGCATGTCGCTGATGTCGCTGCGTGTACAGGCAGTCAGCACATCGCGGGCGCGTGGCCCTGCTATTTGAAATCCGGTCACCGTGTCGCTGACGTTTTCGACCGTGACCCTTTCTTCAATGTGCTGCAAGAACCAGCGCATATGATAGGCCTGCGCCCCATAGGAGGCCGTTAGGCGGAACGCGGTGTCTGACAGGCAAGACACAGTGAAATCACCGATAATCCGGCCGGACGGGGCCAGCATTGGTGTCAAAGACATCCGGCCCGGCTTGGGGATGCGTCCTGCCATGATCCGGTCCAGCCACGCACGCGCGTTTGGTCCGGTGATGCTGTATTTGCCAAAGTTATGGGTTTCATTGATACCAACGCCCGACCGCACGGCCTGCACTTCGCGCGCTGTGGCGTCAAAGGCGTTGGACCGGCGGAACGACGGGGTTTCATAGCGCGGCTCGCCTTTTCCGGCGAAGTAATTGACCACTTCAAGCCCGTATTGAGCACCCCAGACTGCTCCCATACTGTCAAAGATGTCGTACATGGGCGTCGTGCGATTGGGGCGGGCTGCGGGCAGTTCTTCGTTCGGGTAGCTGACCGAGAAGCGAGTCTGATAATTTTCGATCACCTTAGGCAGCGTATAGCCTGGCGAAATCCAGTCGCCAAAGCGCGCAACATCCATGGCGGCGGTGTCACGTTCACATTCACCTTGGACCATCCATTGCGCCAGCATCAACCCAACGCCGCCACCCTGAGAGAATCCTGCCATGACACCACAGGCGCTCCAATAGCCGCGCAGGCCCGGGATCGGGCCGACCAATGGATTGCCATCAGGTGCAAAGGTAAACGGCCCGTGAATGACGGATTTCACCCCAGCCGTTTCCAACACTGGAAAGCGTTTATAGGCGAAATCAATACTATCCGCGATTTTGTCAAAGTCGTCTGGCAACAGCTCGTGACCAAAGCTCCAAGGGGTGCCATCCACGGCCCACGGTCGGCAGGGTTGCTCATAGAATCCAATACATAACCCGCGACCTTCTTGGCGCAGATAGCTTTCGCCTGCAGGGTCCATGACATGGGGATGTTCGGAGTCGCTTTGGTAGATTTCGGGGATGTCATCGGTGACAATGTACTGGTGTTCCATCGGGTGAAGCGGCAGATAGACACCCGCCATTGCCCCGACTTCGCGCGCCCAAAGACCGCCTGCATTGACCACATGTTCTGTTTGGATCGTACCCTTGTCCGTTACCACATCCCATGTTCCGTCAGGCCGCTGTGTGGTCTCAATGACTTTGGTGTGCGTGACGATATCCGCGCCCCCTATGCGCGCGGCCTTGGCATAGGCGTGGGTGGTGCCGCTGGGGTCAAGGTGGCCATCCAGCGGATCATAAAGGGCACCAATGATGCCATCTGTATTGATGATTGGTGCAAATCTTTTGATTTCATCTGGGCCGAGGATATTGGTCTCAAGGCCCATGTAACGATGCTTGGCCCGCTCGGCGAGCAGCATGTCAAAACGGTCTTGATTGTCGGCCAAGGTGATGCCGCCGACATGGTGCAACCCGCATGACATGCCGGTGATTTCTTCAAGCTCTTTGTAGAGGTTGATTGTATAGCCTTGCAGCGCCGCCATATTCGTGTCGCCGTTCAGGGTGTGAAACCCGCCCGCGGCATGCCAAGTTGAACCGCTGGTCAGTTCTGACCTTTCAACCAACATGACATCGGACCACCCCAATTTGGTAAGATGGTACAAAACCGAGGCACCGACAACGCCGCCTCCGATTACGACTACACGTGTGGTGGTCTTCATGGCGGTCTCCTTGCGGCGAATGGCCAAATGCGGCCTGCTATAGGACAAGTGTATGAAGATGGATTTCGGAGTGCTTTACCCAAACGCGACAAAAATTGTCGTTTTCTACTCGGGGCCAGTGAATACCCTTAGGATCAAGCGGTGTTCTGGTGAGGCGTGTAGGGATTCAGTTATGGGTTCAGGCTGGCAAAATGACGATGAGGCCGCCCAAACGATGTGTTTGGACGGCCTCATGGTCATTCGGTGGATGCGTTCCGGCCGCATTGACGCGGATCTTACAATGGGCGAACCTTGAGCAAGGTCACGCGGTTGTTGTGACGTTGCAGCACTTCAAATCGGAAGTTATGGAACGAGAAAACCTGACCGGTCACAGGGATCATTTGCGCTTCGTGGATGACCAGCCCGGCGACGGTATTGGCTTCGTCATCGGGCAAAGGAAGGTCGGTTGCACGGATGAAGTCGCGGATCGTCATCGCCCCTTCGATCAGGTAATCACCATCTTCAGCCTTGCGAATTTCCTGGGCCTCATCGGGATCAAATTCATCGGTGATTTCGCCGACAATCTCTTCGAGGATGTCTTCAAGGGTGATCAATCCTTGCAACGATCCGTATTCATCGACCACCAAGGCAAAATGGGTGCGGCGGCGCAAGAACTGCCGCATTTGTTCATCCAGCGATGTGGTGTCAGGCACAAAATATGGCTTCATCGCCACATTGGTGACTTCGAATCCCTGCAAGGCCCCTTCGGAGGTGCCGACCTGATCGAGCAGTTTATACATTGCGCGCAGCAGGTCTTTTGCATGAACGACACCAACAATATTTTCGGGATCATTGCGAAATACGGGCAGACGGGTGTGCGAGCTTTGTAAACACTGTTCCAAAATCGCCTGTGGCGCAGCATCTGCGTCAATCATTTCGATGCCCGACCTGTGCAGCATGATTTCCTCAACCATACGGTCACCCAAATCAAGCGCGCCCAAAATCCGGTCGCGATCTTCTTTTTCGACCACACCTTCGGAATGCCCCAGTTGCAAGGCCCCGGCGATTTCTTCGCGAACCGCAAGGATGTGGCTGTCAGGATCGGTTTGAACCCCGAACAGCCGCAAGACACCGCGCACCAAAAGCCGAACGGCAGAGACCATCGGCGCAAAGAGCCGCACAACGATGCTGATGGGGCCGGCCACCCGCGCGGCTGCGGTTTCTGGGTTGGTGATTGCATAGGTCTTGGGCAGAACCTCGGCAAAGATCAGCACCAAAAGGGTCATAACCAATGTCGCAATAACAACGCCGCTTTCACCAAAGGCACCGGTGAACAAGGCTGTCGCCATTGAGGTCGCCAAAATGTTCACAAGGTTGTTGCCCAAAAGGACAGAACCGATCAGTCGCTCATTGTCTTCGGTAATCTCCAGTGCCTTGGACGCGCCCTCTGACCCTTTGTCTTGGGCAGCGCGCAATTTCCCGCGCGACGCCGCGGTCAAGGCTGTTTCAGAGCCCGAGAAAAACGCCGACAAGGTCAGCAATGCCAAAATTGACAAGGATGTGATCCAAAAAGCGGTGTCTATCACGCTGGGTTCGGCTTCCATGAGGCGGGCATTCCTTTATGTTTGGATGTGTTATGGGCCTGCGAGGGGTCTCATTCAAGAGGGGACGATCATGGCCGCAATTCGGGTGAAGCATCTGTTTGACAGTCCAGAGCCGGTTCTGGTCTTTGGCGGACCGTATTCAAACCTGCAAGCTACACAGGCCATGCGGGCCGTGGCCACGCAGTTGGGCATTCCGGCAGATCGGTGCATTTGCACCGGTGATGTGGTGGCCTATTGCGCAAACCCTGTTGAAACGGTGCGTGAAATTCGCGACTGGGGCTGCGCTGTGCTGGCCGGAAATTGCGAAAAGCAGCTGGCGGAAGAGGCGGATGACTGTGGCTGCGGTTTTGGCAGCGGTACAACCTGTGATCGGCTTTCGGCCAGTTGGTATGCATTTGCGTCGGCGGCATTGGACGCAGAGGCGCGCACCTGGATGCGTGAATTGCCGGATGTTTTGACGTTCGGGCATGGTTCAGAGCGGGTGTTGGCCCTGCATGGCGGTCTGACAGACATCAGCCGGTTTTTGTGGCCAACGTCCCCTAACGCCGCGTTTTCGGAAGAGCTAAGTGCTGTGAGGAGGCAGTTGCAACAAGGCCAAAGCGGGGGCCGGATCACGCAGGTTGTGGCGGGACACTGCGGCATGGTGTTTGACCGCAACATGGATGGAATGCGCTGGAGCAATGCCGGAGCCATTGGGATGCCGCCAAATGATGGCACCCCTGCGACCCGCTACATGATCCTAGAAGGTGGGAATGTCAGTTTTAACCGGTTGAACTATGACCACAATGCTGCAGCCCAAGCGATGGAAACGGCAGGTTTAACCCAAGGGTATCATCTGGCTTTGCGCAATGGTGATTGGCCATCGGAAGACGTTTTACCAGCGGAGCTGCGGCGTCAATGATCGCGGAATTTGGACAAAGCCGCGCAGCAGTTTAGCGCCAGCAGAGCGATTTTTCGTCGAAAAATCGTGCCAGCGTTTAATCATCGGCCATGGGGTGATGTTGCAAGACCAGCTCTTTGAGGCGTTCTTCGAGGACGTGGGTGTAGATCTCTGTGGTCGCCACATCCGCATGCCCCAAGAGCGTTTGGATAGATCGCAGATCGGCCCCGTTTGCCAGTAAATGCGTGGCAAAGGCGTGCCGCAATGTGTGCGGTGTCACGCTGGCGGGGGATACACCAGCATCCACCGCAAACTCTTTTATTAGCATGTAAAAAGCATGCCGCGTCAGATGGCCTGATTTCCCGCGTGACGGGAACAAAAATGTTGATGCAGGTTTGCCTTTGGTTTGTGCCAGATCATCGTGTTTATCGCGGGCAACTACCCATTCCACCAAAGCCATCCGGGCAGGCGCAGACAAAGGCACCATCCGTTCTTTGCCTCCCTTACCGCGCACCAGTAGCATCTTTGGATCGCCGCGCGCGGCCGAGATAGGCAGTGAGACCAGTTCGGTGACCCGCATACCCGTCGCATAAAGCACCTGCATCAGGCAGGTGTTGCGAAGCCGGTCAGCAAGCGAACGCCCGTGGGCGCTTGCCGCGATCAAAAGGCGATCTACCTCGTCCGTGGACAGGGTTTTGGGAAGGCGTTTGTCGCGGCCCGGCCCTGAGATTTGCACCGCTGGATTATCTTGCCGAAGCCCTTCTTCAAATGCAAACCGGTAGAGCTGTTTGACCGCAGATAGCCGGCGTGCACGCGTTGCCTTGGACAGGCCTTGCGTGTCGCAATAGATCATATAGCCTTCGACATCGGTCCGTTGAGCCGAACTGAAATCATGCCCTTGATCGCCCAGCCAATCCGAGAAATGGTCCAAATCCCGTTGGTAAGCTGCCAGCGTATTGGCTGCAGCACCGCGTTCGGCGGCAATCGCATCTAGAAAGCTCGAAGTCCAACGCGTTGTGGTCATTGCCGCGCCCTTTCGGCCCCAAGCAAGACGAGCTGTAGGGCAGAGCGGCGGGCGGTATCCTCTAACCCGAGGGTGCGAAAAGTGGCCAAAGCATCGGTTAAATCTTGACTGTTGCCTTGGGCTCCGCTGGCAAAAAGGGCCATGGAGCGCAATATAACTTCGCCAAGGCGGCCTTGGTCAAGCTGGTCCTTTAGAGCCGCTGGCATTTCGGCATCCCCGAAACCCAAAGCCACAGGCCCGACATGCGGCAGGTCTGGCAAATCAATGACGCCGGGGTCTTCGCCGCGCGCCAGGGCGGTCAAAAACCGGATTTCGGCGGTGTCTTGACCTGTGCGGCGGGACAGTTCTTCAAAGTTCGGTGATAAAAAGGCGGCGCGGATTGCAGTGCTTTCGGCGCGCCCCTTGAGCGATTCATAGGGGAGCTGGGCGGCGAACAGTTCGGCAAATGGCACAAGCAATCTAGCGCTGCGCATTTGTGGCCAAATTTCCTGCAAAGTCTGCCCTATGGCGTCCGGCGTACCGCGCTCCAATGCCAGTTCAAAATTCTGCAAGGCCTGCACCCGGTCCCATACGCCGCCAGAAGCAGCGGCCTGGCGGCGGGTATAAAGCCCCAACAAACGGTTGGCGGGAAGGCTGCCATTGCGGGCCAATCGTTCGGCGGCTTCAATTTGCGCGCGCCATCCGTTGTCGCCGCCTAAATCCAAAACAGAAAACGGCAGCGGCAGCGGTGCGGTTGGTAACGGTTCCCCCAAGGCTTCGAACAGGCGAAATTCGAGCGGGGTAGGCCGAACGGGCGGCAAGAGCGTCGGACTGGATTCGTGCAGTTCCGGGTCCAGGAAGCGGGCCAGAAGATCCGCATCTCTGCTGCTCAATTCGCCAAGGGTTTCCGCGCTGCGCAAGATCAATACAGCCCGATTCCAATCGCCGCTTTGGGCGGTGCAATAAATGCGCAGCGCAAAATCGTTAGATAGGCGCGGGCGGGTAAGCAACGCTTTGCAAACCGGATCCGGGCGGCCCACCAACAGGTTCAGGTCCGCCCATTTTGAGAACAGCTGCGGGATTTCGACGCCGACAATATCCAGCAAGGCAAGCGATTCATCAACCGCGCCGGTTTTCATCAGCCAATCAAGCCGGTTGGTCAAATGGGTCACGCCTTCTGATCCCGCTTTGGGGGGATCAGCTTCGGCCAGCATCAAAGTCCGCATCAAAGTGCGCAGGGCCGGGACCGGTTGATCTACTGCCCGGATCAAATCACCAAGTGTTTTGGGATTTGAGCCAAGCCAGATTGTGGCTGGCAATCCGGTTCGGGACGACGGGAGCAAGCCAACCGCACCGGGATCCGGTGCGTCCAACGGGCTTGATTCGATCTGCGGTGGCAAAGCGTTTTGCGAAATCGGCGCGTTTTGTGCAACCGATGCAGTCTGAGCTGCCGCAACCGCCGGAACCCAAAATAAAGCGCAGAGAAGTGTTTTAATTTGCATCCAGCTCAACAGGTATATGGATTTCAGTTTGTGGTGGGCTAAAATCAGCCCCAAAGAATGGCCCGATATAGGCATATGCCGCCAGCGCCAATGCGCCCAGCAGTGCCAATATGAACAGCCATTTTATGATGCGCCCCATACGTATGCTTTCCCTGCTGCGTCTTTTTTCGAACTTATACCTAGCCTTTTTGGCTGGTTCACGTCATTCACGCAACGAAATAAGGAATGAGCGAGAGATGGCCGAGGAGCAACCCCACAATCACGTTATCTTGCACAAGACGATCGTTCTTGTGGGCATGATGGGCGCTGGCAAAACCGCTGTTGGCCGTACTCTGGCTGCGCAACTCGGGGTGGACTTCCTCGATTCCGATCATGAAATCGAAATCGCCGCAGATCGCAGTATTGCCGAGATTTTTTCCCGAGACGGAGAAGCATTCTTTCGTGAGAAAGAAAGTCAGGTGATCGAACGCCTGCTTGAGGGAACGCCCGGTGTTCTGTCAACAGGTGGCGGAGCGTTTTTGGCACCGCGCAACCGCGAGATGATTACCGCAAAAGGCGTGTCGATCTGGTTGGATGCGGGCCTTGAGGTGCTGTGGGAACGCGTGCGTCACAAAAATACCCGGCCTTTGCTGCAAACTTCTGATCCTAAGGCGACACTGGCCGGCATCTATGAAGCGCGGGTGCCGATATATGCCATGGCGGATGTTTCGGTGGCGTCAGGGTCAAATACTTCGCTAGAGGAAATGGGCGCGCGGGTGCAACAAGAATTGCTGGCACAGCGTCCGGACGTTTTGGAGGCAGTGACATGATGGAAGTTGTTGAAGTCCCGCTAGAGGGCCGCGAATACCAAGTGCGGATCGGGCAGGGCCTGTTGCAAGACGCAGGGGCGCATATAGCCCCGCTTTTGGCCCGCAAACGCGTTGCGATTGTGACAGATGAAAATGTCGAGGCTTTGCATCTTGAAACCCTGACCCGCGCGCTTGAGGCCGAGGGGATCGAACATGTTTCAATGAGCCTGCCAGCCGGTGAGGCGACCAAAAGCTGGCCGCATTTCACCCGGACGGTGGAATGGCTGCTTGAGCAAAAGATTGAGCGCCGCGATGTGGTTGTGGCACTTGGCGGCGGTGTGATCGGGGATCTGGTCGGCTTTGCTGCGGCTGTTTTGCGGCGGGGCGTGCGGTTCGTGCAAATTCCCACCAGTCTGTTGGCACAGGTCGACAGTTCGGTTGGCGGTAAAACCGGAATAAACGCTCCGCAAGGCAAGAATCTGATTGGATCGTTTCATCAACCGTCACTGGTGCTGGCAGACATCGATGTTCTGGGCACTTTGACCAAACGAGACTATCTGGCTGGCTATGGTGAAGTTGCGAAATACGGTCTGCTTGGCGATGCGGGTTTCTTTGAGTGGCTGGAACAAAATGGCGAACGTGCGGCGGCCGGAGACGCTGATGCGCGAATCTACGCGGTCAAACGGTCTGTCCAGATGAAGGCCGAAATTGTATTGCGTGATGAAACTGAACAAGGCGATCGCGCGCTTTTGAACTTGGGGCACACCTTTTGCCACGCTCTAGAGGCCGCGACCGGATTTTCAGACCGCTTGTTGCACGGTGAGGGCGTCGCTATTGGATGCGCTCTGGCGTTTGAGCTGTCTTCGCGTTTGGGTTTGTGTAGTCAAGAAGACCCTAGCCGTGTGCGCGCGCACCTCAAAACCATGGGGATGAAATGTGATCTGTCCGACATTCCCGGCGACCTGCCAACTGCAGATGTTTTGTTGGACTTAATGGGGCAGGACAAGAAAGTTGTCGATGGTCAGCTGCGGTTTATTCTGGCGCGCGGCATCGGTGAAAGCTTTGTCACCTCTGATGTGCCCAGCGATAAGGTTTTGACATTGCTGAAAGATCAATTGCGCTGACCTTTCGGTATCATTTCGGATAACGATACAGTCAAAAAAGGCCGGCATTGACGCCGGCCTTTGGTTTTTAGAATGGAATTTCGTCGTCGATGTCGCGCGCTGGTGGGCGAGACTGGCCCTGACCTCCGCCGCTGGCCCCGCCGCCGCCACCTTGACCGCCGCCATATCCGGGGTCGTCATAGCCGCCACCTTGACCGCCGCCGTAGTCCCCGCCGCCGCCGCCATAGCCGCCACCTTGGCCGCCACCACCACCGCCGCCGCCATCGCGACCGTCAAGCATCACTAAAGTACCGCTAAACCCTTGAAGGACAACTTCGGTCGAATAGCGGTCAGCGCCAGATTGATCTTGCCATTTGCGTGTCTGCAATTGGCCTTCAATATAGACCTTGGAGCCTTTGCGCAGGTATTGCTCCGCGACTCGAACCAAACCTTCTTGAAAGATCGCCACTGAATGCCATTCGGTTTTTTCGCGGCGCTCTCCGGTGCTCCGGTCTTTCCAGTTTTCCGAAGTGGCGATGCGCAGGTTACAGACCTTGCCGCCGTTCTGGAAACTGCGGACCTCAGGGTCTCGACCCAAATTTCCCACTAAGATCACTTTGTTAACAGAACCGGCCATGCTCTCTCCTTGCGCTTTTATGCGAATCTATCGGCAATTGTTCGCCGAACCTATACCAGCGCTGGAGCAGAAACAAAGGGGCGGTAGGGAAGGTGCTGGCGATATGGCGAATTTCAGCTATATTGCGCGTAGTCGAGATGCCGGACCTGAGTTTGGCGATTTTTGTGGGCAGGGGGCTGTCATGTCTAGTTTACGGTTTGGGGTGCTGTCAGCCCTTGCGATTGGCGTGATGGGGCAGGCCGCGATGGCCGATGTTTTGTCGACCAAAAGCCGGGCGCGCTTGTTTAGCAGCCAGACAAGTGTTCTCGATAGTCGGGCATCCCAGCAGTACAATAACTCTATCCGTCTAAAACCGCCCACTGTTATCACGCCGACAAAATATGGCGCACTTCCATCGGGCCCCGAAGGGGCCGTGCCGAAGTATCGCGGACGGTATAACGGACCCTATGCAGTCATGGCACGGGCTGCGGCGCGTAAACATGGTATCCCCGAGGACCTGTTTTTGCGCTTGGTCAAGCAAGAGTCCGGTTTCAATCCCAAAGCAAAATCGCACGCTGGCGCAATTGGTCTGGCACAGTTGATGCCTGGAACGGCCAAGTCTATGGGGGTCGATCCCAAAGATCCGAAACAAAATCTGGATGGCGGCGCACGTTACCTCAAAATTCAATACGTCAAATTCAAGTCCTGGCGTTTGGCTTTGGCGGCCTACAATGCGGGCCCAGGTGCGGTTTTGAAACACGGCGGCATTCCTCCGTACAAAGAAACCAAAAACTATGTCAAAAGGATCTGGGGCAGCTGATTTTCAGTATGCTTTAGGCCTTGTTATTGGTTTTGGTCCATTTTGAATATCAGAAGATATTTGGGTTGGATGGTCGATGCATAGGCAAATCGGATTCCGTGAAACTACACGGGTGCTGGCAGCCGCCGCATTTTGGATGTTGGTGTCATGGAATCAGGCCTTGGCGCAGTCTTGTGAACTGCCTAGTCAGCTGTCTCGCTTGGTGGATTCTTTGGCAGCGCTGCCTGATGACGAAGGATCAATTTCTGTGCGCACGGCCGCGCAAATCGCTTCATTGCTCGAAAACATCGATGATCAATCCTTGGTGGCTGACCTACGTGAAAATGGCTTGGTTAGCCTGTCTCGCCTTGTGGGGGATGTGACCAATGAGGCAGACCGAATTGCCACAAGCGTAGAAGTTTCGGATGCGCGCAGGCTGAACCTGATTTTGCGGGATTTGAACCAACAAACGCTCATAGCCTGTGCACATGCAGGGGATGCCGTTTTTGAGCAATTTGAACAAGATAGCTATGACGGTTTTTCGTCAATTGCAGACTTGGACTGGCAGGCTGTCAACGGTTTGCTGACCGAAAGTAAAACGGTTGGCATGGGCGTTTTGGTGACTTTGGTGGGGGGCGTGGTCGGGGTTTTGTACCTGATTGATAGTGGATATCGCATGGTTATGGCCCTGATGTACAACCGCAAAGCCTGTAGAATTCCGGTGACGTTGCGATTGGGCACTCAGACCTTTCAAGCGACCATCGTCACATTGGGGCGGGGCGGGTGCCGTGTGCATCCAACCGACCTTGACGAATTTGATGATCACCTTGCGCAAATGCGCCAAGTCCCGACGCTGTTTGACATTGATGGTTTTGTCATCGAGGCAAATATCAGCGCCATTTACGAAGACGTGTCGGACTTCAGATTTCGTCAAAACATCCATCTAAGGGCGCAAAAAACGCTTTTAAAACTGTCCACGATTTCGCCCTATTACGTGAAGAAAACCGGTAAAAAACCGACCAGTCAGGAAAAGCAATTGGCGCTCTAAATGTGACTGGCCGGAACTGGGCCGTCTATTCGGCAGCAATCTTGATCACAGGCTCCATCTGATTCAATTGCGCATCGCTGAGATGGCATTTCAGCTGATGCCCATGGCTCAGGGTTCGCACCGGCGGGATTTCTTGTTCACATAGCCCGCCGGGCACCTTTGACTTCCAACGGCACCGGGTTTGAAATGGACACCCTGAAGGAGGGTTCATTGCCGAAGGGATATCCCCTTCAAGGACAATGTGCTGCTTTTCGATCGAAGTGTCGGCGATGGGAACCGCGGACAATAGCGCTTCGGTGTAGGGGTGGTAGGGCGGCGAAAACACCTGATCTGTTGTGCCCAGCTCAACCACATGGCCCAAGTACATCACCATGACTCGGTCCGATAAATATCGGACAATCGACAGGTCATGGCTGATGAACAGCAAGGTGGTTTTATGTTCGCGCTGGATCTCCATCAACAGATCTGTGACTGCGGCTTGCACAGACACATCCAAAGCTGAAACCGGTTCGTCTGCGACGACGATCCGCGCGTCACCGGCAAAAGCGCGGGCAATGCCAACCCGTTGTTTTTGACCACCTGACAACTGTCGCGGCATCCGGTCCGCAAAAGCGCGGGGCAGCTTCACCAGATCGAGCAAGGTGAGCATCCGGTCGCGGCGAGCCGCATCACTATCGCCAACCCCGAACACTTCGAGGGCGCGGATGATCTGCCGGCCCACGGTCATAGAAGGGTTCAGCGTATCGAACGGGTTTTGGAACACCATTTGAATATCCGCGATGGTGCTTGTGTCGCGATCCTCGATTGGGATGTCTTGGATCTCACGATTGTCGAGCAGGATCTTCCCTTCGGTTGCTGTTTCTAACCCCATCAACACCTTGGCAAATGTGGATTTCCCACAGCCGGATTCGCCAACAATGGCAAGCGTTTCGCCCTCTCGCGCTTCAAAGCTGAGGGTTTCATTGGCTTTTACGACCTTCTTTTCCCCCGAACTTCCAAAGAGCGCATTGGCGGCAACCTCGTAATACTTGCGGAGGTTTTCCATCTTCAGCACAACGCGTCCGGGGGCCGGTTTTTCAGTGCTGTCGCCTTGGACAATGGGTGCGTTCCAGTCAATTTCCTGAAACTTAAGGCACCTAGTGTCGTGCCGTTCTTGGCTTGTCGCAGCCATCGGAATGGCTTGGGCGTCACAACGTCCGGCTTCAAAGTAGTCACACCTTGGGCCAAAGTTACATCCGTTTGGGCGTTCATGCGGCAGAGGAAAGTTGCCGGGAATTGCCTTCAACGGCCGGGCGTTTTTGTCTGCGCCGGGCAGGGGGATCGACCGAAACAAGGCCTGCGTATAGGGGTGTTGCATGTGGTCGAACACTGCTTCGATTGATCCGGTTTCGACGGCCTCGCCGCTGTACATCACACAAAGCCGGTCGCAGGTTTCCAATAC
Source organism: Pelagimonas varians (assembly GCF_003208435.1). GTDB lineage: Bacteria > Pseudomonadota > Alphaproteobacteria > Rhodobacterales > Rhodobacteraceae > Pelagimonas > Pelagimonas varians. The sequence goes on from NZ_QKMF01000004.1 coordinate 19,915, forward strand.
CAAGCCAAGGTTGTGCGAAATGAACAGCATGGACGTGCCGTATTTCGCGCCCAGCTCCTTTACCAGCTCAACGACGGCGGCCTCGACGGTGACGTCCAAGGCTGTTGTTGGCTCGTCCAAAATCAACAAAGACGGCTCCGCCATAAGGGCCATTGCAATCACAATGCGTTGCTGTTGGCCGCCAGACAGCTGATGCGGATAGCTGTCCAGCATACGTTTGGGATCAGGCAGTTTTACATCGGTGACCACTTGCAAAGCGCGGTCGTAGGCTTCGCTTTTGGAGACACCTTTGTGGACAATCGGCACTTCCATCAACTGGCTGCCGATCTTCATCGCCGGGTTTAAGCTGGCCATCGGTTCTTGGTAGATCATCGCAATCTCGGAGCCGCGAATATCCCGCAGCTCTTCCATGCTCATGGCACCCAGATCCCGACCTTTGAACTTTATCGAGCCGCTGACAATCTTGCCGTTTTTGCCCAAATCCTGCATGACGCCCAAGGCCACTGTGGATTTGCCGCAACCGGATTCTCCGACAAGCCCGACGGCTTCTCCGGGCATAACCTTGACTGAAAAATCCATCACCGCAGGGATTTCCCGCAGCCGCGTGAAAAAGGAAATCGACAGGTTTTCGATCTCTAGAATGGGGCCGTCGTAACCGTCTGTCATCTTATGTCTCCTTGGCGGAGGAACAGTGAAAAGTTGCCGTTTCGCCTGTTCGCAAATACGTTGGGGGGCCGGGGGCTGTGCCCCGGTCCGCACCTCTCATCAATCGCGCAGGCTCTCTTCGCGCAGGCCGTCTGCCAGCAGATTGAGCCCGAGAACCAGCGACAACAGCGCCATGGCGGGCGGCAGCGCCGGATGCAGATAAACCGACAGAAGCTTGCGCCCTTCGTTGATCGTTGACCCCCAATCAGGGCTTTCTGGCGGCAGACCCAGCCCAAAGAACCCAAGCGTGCCGAGCAAAATTGTGGTGTAACCAATCCGCAGGCAGAAATCGACGATCAGCGGCCCGCGAGCGTTGGGCAAGATTTCCCAAAGCATTATATACCAAGGGCGTTCACCGCGCGTTTGCGCTGCCGCCACATAATCGCGGGTTTTAATGTCCATCGTCAGGCCGCGCACAATCCGGAACACCGTTGGCGAATTGACAAAAACCACAGAGACAAACACCACAAGCGTGCCGCCCGGAATGTCAAAAAAGTCCAATGGCCAGAAATCAATTTTGCTGCCAGCTTCGTTGATCAAGGATAGATAGAGCAGGGTCAAAGGCACCAGAACAACGGCCAGCCGCACAATGTTTTTATTCGGCTGTGTCCGAAAGCGCGAATGAATCAACACACCGGAAAAAGCGAGCGGGCTGATGAACAAGACCACCGCCATGTACTGCGGCAAACCGGTCGCGACGATCTCTGGAGTAACCAGAAGATAGAACAGCAAGATCACCGGAAACGCGAGGATGAGGTTGGCGAGAAAGCTTAGCACTGTATCGAGCCGTCCGCCAAAGTATCCGGCAGGCAAGCCCAGGGTGATGCCAACCATAAAGGCGAACAAGGTGGCAAGCGGTGCGATGGCGATCACCACCGTGCTGCCCATCACCATGCGGGTGAACACATCGCGCGCCAGTTTGTCACCGCCCAGCAAATAATAGGCATACTCACCGTCTTCGGCACCTTTTAGCGGCGTTCCGGGCACTTTGTTTTTCATGCCGGATACTTGAGACAGCGGGTCATGGGTGCTGATCAGATCGAACAGGCCGGCAAAGATGGCCGTGAACACCCAAAACATCACCAGTGCGAAACCGATCATACCGACAGTGCTATCAAACAGCTTTCCGTATAGTCCCAGCCGCCGTTTGTAGCGCATTGAGACAGTGAATAGAGCAATCAAGGCCACCCAAACAGGGGTGAACTGGATTATGATTTGCGTGAAAATGGCGCCCCAGCTTAACGGATCCACAAGCGCCCCCTATGTTACGCTGATGCGCGGGTTGAGATAGACATATCCAATGTCCGAGATCAGCTGCGTTGTCAGAACAACGAAAACCGACACAACGGAAATACCCAGCAGCATTTCGATGTCATTATTGCCGGCGGCACGCACCAGTTCCCAGCCAAGCCCTTTGTATTGAAACAAGGTTTCGACAATCACGACGCCGTTCAGCAGCCATGGGATCTGCAACATGATCACCGTGAAAGGGGCGATCAGCGCGTTGCGCAATGCGTGTTTGATCACAACGTTGCCAAAGCTCACACCCTTTAGCCGGGCGGTGCGAATGTATTGTGCCGTCATAACTTCGGCCATCGAGGCGCGGGTCATTCGGGCGATATACCCCATGCCGTAAAGCGCGATGGTCAGGACCGGTAAAAAGAAGTTTTCGAAGGTCGGATTTTCCATCGCCTTAGCGGCAGATCCTTTGAAAAGCGCTTTGCCTTCAATCCATTCATGCGCCACCAACCATTGGTTGATGGGTGATTTGGATGAGGCCAGCAGCGCGATGAAGATAACACCGGAAACATATTCGGGGGTCGCGGTCGATAAAATCGATACGCTGGACAGGCTGCGATCTGTGACAGATCCCTCGCGCATCCCTGCCAGAACACCGATAATCAACGCACAGGGGATCATAACAATCATCACCCAAAGCATTAAATACCCTGTGTTTTGCAGTCGTGGTTTCAGCACCTCGCCAACAGGTGCCTTGGACACTGATGACCAACCCCAGTCTCCTTGCAAAATGCCGCAATACTGCGGGGCATCGGCGGGCTGCATACCCGGCTTGATGCAGCGGCCAATCACCTTGCCGTCTTCATCGACATGCCGAAAAGACGGCACGACGCCGATCCATTCCGCATATTTCTTTGGCGTGGATTGCAAATAACCGCGGTCGGTCAGCCAACTGGCGACAGCTTCGTCCGACATCCGGAAATTGCCCTGCGTTTTCGCAAGTTTTTCCAGATTGGGATAAAGGTTGGTCAGAAAGAATACGATGTAGGTCAGACATAGTGCCGTCAGGATCATTATCCCGAGGCGTCTGAGAAAAAATAGTCCCATGGGTGCCCCTGTTGGTGGCTGGACGAAATCCGCCCCGAGAAGCGGGCGGTTGTGTCTCTTGTTCTGGCTCAGGACGAAAAAGGGCGCACCATTAAGTGCGCCCTTCTGGTATTAATTTAGGCCTCGATCGCCCATTTGTACAGTTGAGGCAGATCCGAGATGTGCTTGTCGACACCAATAAAGCCTTCGCGAGAATGGCGAATGGCGGTGCGCCAGTAGGGCTGGATCGTCACACCTTCGTCGATCATGATTGCTTGGATCTTGCTCATCACTTCGCGGCGTTTGTCCGCATCGGCGATAGAGTTGGCTTCTGCCAGCAATGCATCGAATTCGGCATTGGCAAAGCCGGCTTCGTTCCACGCTTCACCCGACCGATATGCAAGTGCAAGGACCTGGGTGCCCAAAGGACGGTGGTTCCAGTTGGTTGAGCTGAAGGGATACTTGACCCAGTCATTCCAAAAGGTCGAGCCCGGCAGAACGGTCCGCTTTACCTTGATACCCGCGTCGCGCAGCTGGGCACCTACGGCATCGGTGGTGTTGCGGCGCCAGTCATCGTCGATGGAATGCAGCTCATGCTCAAAGTCAGCCATACCTGCCTCTTCCATCAAAGCCATGGCTTTGGCGGGATCGTGCGGCAGTCGGGTGACATTTGGGTCATATTCCGGATGCATAGGCCCGACGTGGCAGTTGTCAGCAGTGCGCCCGTGGCCAGACATCCCCAGTTCGAGGCAGATTGCATTGTCGACAGCCATTGCAAGCGCTTGGCGCACCCGCTTGTCACCGTAGATCTTGTTGCCATCCGCGTCTTCGGCAAGCTGGTTGGGGCGAATAACGATGGTAAAGCCTGATGGGACTTCGGAGCGTACCAGTCCGATTCCATCAAACAGATCAACGTATTCACCAACTGATTCCCAGTTCAGGTCGATCTCTTCGGCATCAAATGCCGAGATAAAGGCGGCAGGATCGGTTCCGTAGTCGATGAATTCGATCCGGTCGATATGACCACCTTTGCCAGCAGCATAGCCCCACCAGTCATGATCCTCGTTGCGAACCAGAACAGCTTTGACCCCAACCTCGAGGCTTTCGGGCTTCATGAAGCCCGTGCCAATCGGGTTCTCCAACATTGTCGCAGCATCATGGCTGGAGTGCACAATTGCGGCTGGATAGTCGGCCATGCCTGGAACGATTGTGATGTCCGGCGCGTTGGTTTTCAGCACAACCGTGTGGGCGTCAACGACGGTGATCGCACCTTCTGCGGCCTTGTTCGTGTCGGCATCAATCATGCTTGCCATACGTCCGGCCATTGAGTTGCCTTCAACGCCTTTGTCACACCACATGGCAACGTTGCGCGCAACATCCTCGGCAGTGAAGTCGTCGCCGTTGTTCCACTTCACGCCTTTGCGAACGTGCAGCGTATACTCTGTTGCGTCATCGTTGACGTCCCAGCTCTCGAGCAACATGCCTTTGAACGAACCGTCGTTGTTGTATTCGATTAGATATTCCAGCCAACCGGATGTGAAGGTCGCAATTTGCGTCCAGTCAAACGTCCGTGGATCTTTGAGTGCGCGAACTTCCATTTGCATGCGGATTGTTCCGCCCTTGGCGATGTGGCCATCTGCCATGGCGGGGCTGGTCAAGCCACCCAATGTATAGGCCGCTGATGCGCCAAGGCCCAACGCAGTGCTTCGCGTCAGAAATTCACGGCGGTCCATTTGGCCATTTTTGAATTCATTGGCGTACATTTCTGCAGCAGGATGAATCCGAGTCATTTGAGTGGTGGATTTCATACTTCGTCTCCCTAAGACATCGTTTGTGTCGTGGATGTTCGATTGGCGAGCGGTGCAAACTTAAGATTCTTTTGCACTCTTGGAACATCCCTTTATGTCATTGCAACTGTCATATCACAGGCTGCTGATGATATATCTCATCTATAAGATGCTTAAAAACGACGCGCAGGGAGTTGTAAAGCGACACTTTTGAGGCACGAAAGCGACAAAGCGACAGGATGTATTATTATCTGGGCGTTTCTGGCTTGGATTGACGTCGCAATTTTGACGGGGTTTCGCCGGTTTGGACCTGAACAAAACGCGTAAAATAGGCGGCAGAGGTGAAACTGAGATCAGACGCAATTTTCTTGATCGGCTGTTTTGATGTTGTGAGCGCGTCCCATGCCGCGTGCATTTTCCGCTCAGCTAAAATTTCAGCTGCGGTTTTTCCGCAAGATTTTCTGCAAACGCGGGTCAGATGGGTGGGTGTGACGTCAAGCGTTTGGGCGTAATCCGCGATTGTCATTGGATTGCGATAGCCGCGAGCAACGTGTTGAGCAAAGCGGCGGGTGAGGCGGGCGGCGGCTGTGTCGCTTGGAACATCAACGGCTCCTGTTTGAACCTGGCGATGCAGCCAGATTGCAACCAGTTTTGCGTAGGCTTGCATCGCATCGTTTAACAAAGGGCGATCTTGCAGGGTTTCCCGGCCCATCGCATCGATATGTCCGGTTAACTCCGCCTGTGCCAACCCATCCCTAATCCGTAGCAAAAGCGGCTCTCGGGGCATGCGGTTGGTCAGACCGGCGGGGCTTTGAATCATAAGGGCCTGAACGGTTTTAGGCAGATCAAATGCAAACAAAGTGCCTGCGGGTAAGAACAACGCGTTATGCATGGAAATGCCGCGACGAACACCGTTTACATTGACCACACCTTGGCCACGGGTTATCCAGAGCAAAAGGTTATTTGGTTGATCGTGCAGCAAGGAATATCGCCACGGGGCCGATTGCGCCAGCAAGGCAAAGGATCCGCACCGCAGCGGTTCGTCCGACGCGGCGCGCGAAACTTGCGACGGTAACATCGGAGCAGGTGGCATCGGTTTAGACAGAAAGCCGGGACGCTTCATGACGCCCAATCCGCAGGCGAAACCCGATCCCAGGTTTTCATGCGGGCTTTGAACCAGGTGCGCTGACGTTTGGCGAATTGACGGGTAAGGATTGTGGCTTTGGCGCAGGCTTGTTTCAACGTGATGTCGCCCTGCAAATGTGCGATTAACTCGCGCGCTCCGATGGCTTTGGCAGAAGGCAGATCGGGGTGCCAAGTGTCTAGGTTGGCACGGGCTTCGTCCAGTGCGCCTTGATCAACCATCTGATCAAAACGCGTCTCGATGCGCGGGGTCAACCATTCCTTCGGGGCCTCAACGACGATCGCCTGCGCCTGCGCCAATGGCAGCAAGGGGGGCGGGGTGTCGTCTTGCCAATCGGCGATGCCGCGTCCGGTGCTGTGCAAGACTTCCCAAGCGCGCGACACCCGAGCCGGATTTTGCAAATCGATGCGGGCGCGGGTTTTGCCGTCCAGCTGGGCAATCAGGCTGGCCAACCCGTCTTGGGCCAGCTGCTCTTCACAAGCTGCGCGAATCTGCGGCGGGGTTGCTGGAATATCCGCAAGCCCTTCGGTCAAAGCCGTGAAATTCAGCCCGGTGCCGCCAACGATGATGGGGCGGTCCGGCCCAGTCAGGAGCGGCGCGACATCCCGCAGCCAATGCCCCGTGGAATAAGCGTGGTCACCCGGAATATGCCCGTATAACAGATGTTTGGCCCGCAACTCGTCTTGGGGTGAGGGGCGGGCGGTCAAGACACGCCAGTCGTCAAAAACCTGAATGGCATCGGCATTGATGATCGCGCCGCCTTGCATTTCGGCAATCGCGAGAGCGAGAGCGGATTTGCCGCTGGCCGTGGGGCCTGCGATCAGCACCGGTTTGTCCGGGTCGAGTTGCGCGACACATGCCTTTAGTGTCGCTTGTGCCTGTGGCCCCATTCGCGATGCTCCGTTCGCCTCAGAAAAGTAGCGGTTAAAACGCCGTCGCACCATTGCAGCCGGGACGTTTTTCCTCCAAATATGCCGGCGATCATATCCCTCAGCCCCGATGGAGCGCAACATGGCCGATAGCGACACCCCCACAGCCACCTTTAATCGCGTAATGCTGAAAATCTCCGGAGAGGCATTGATGGGCGATCAAGGCTTTGGCCTGCACCCGCCCACTGTGGAACGCATCGCCCGAGAGGTAAAGTCGGTTCATGACATGGGCGTCGAAATCTGCATGGTGATCGGCGGCGGCAACATTTTTCGCGGATTGTCGGGCAGTGCCCAAGGGATGGAGCGGACCACCGCAGACTATATGGGCATGATGGCAACGGTTATGAACGCCCTTGCCATGCAATCTGCGCTGGAAGCGATGGGCGTATTTTGCCGCGTTATTTCTGCCATTCGTATGGACGAAGTTGCAGAACCTTACATCCGCCGACGGGCTGTGCGCCATCTTGAGAAAAAGCGGATCTGCATTTTTGCGGCCGGTACGGGTAACCCCTATTTCACCACAGACACGGCGGCGGCTTTGCGCGCCAACGAGATGGCTTGCGAGGCGATCTTTATGGGGAAAAACGGTGTTGACGGCATTTATGACAAAGATCCGCAAAAGCACGCTGATGCAAAGCGCTATGACAGCGTTTCCTATGACGAAGTGTTGACCAAGAACCTCAAAGTTATGGATGCATCCGCGATTGCGCTGGCTCGCGATAACAAACTGCCGCTTATCGTGTTTCCTTTGGATGAACCGGGCGGGTTCCGTGGGATTTTAGCCGGCAAGGGTACCTATACTCGGGTTCACGGATAAACTGGCCGGCTCATCTGTTTAGGCTAATTTGGGCGGCTCCGGTTATCCGGAGCCGTTTTTCGTATCACCCTTGGCGGTGCTCCGAAGTGGGACTTGAAGCTGCGGGTAAACGCTGAGGGAGAGGTGAAGCCGGTGGCTTGCGCCACCTCTTCGACAGATAGAACCGTGTCGCGCACCAATTGTTCTGCGCGGTCCAGCCGAAGTTTCAAATACACTTGTGTTGGCGTTTGCCCCAATCCTTTCCGGCATCTCAGGCGCAATTGTTTGGGACTAAGATCCAGATCGAACGCAATTTGCGTTAGGGGCAGGGTGTCACCAAGATGTGTGACCATAATTGATTGCATCCGCGCCAATACGGGATCTTCGGCACGGGGCAGGTGGCGGGTGTCGCCATCTTCGCGGAACCGACCCAGCGACAGTCTATCAGATATCTGCTTTGCCACATCGGGCGCAAGCACCCGGGCGATCCACGCCAAAAGCGCATCACCTGCGGCAAGACCGCTTTTCGCGGTCAACCGCCCCCGATCAAATGAAAAAATCTGTCCGCAAGAGGCAACCCGAGCCAATATCTCGGCTTCTTCTTCTGTCGTGCTGTTGGGGTGAACCGCTTGATACCCGTCCAAATAGCCAAGCGCGGCAAGGATCGTGACACCGCCGTCGAATCCGGCCAAAGTAGCGCCCGCTTGTTCGGCCCGCGCCAAGAAGCCGCGCAATCCCATGGGTAAACGGTGTAGCGGTTTGGCTCCGGCGCATAAAATCACCAGATCCCAGCCTGGCGGATCACTCCAATCCATGCGGTCAGGGGAAATTTCGATCCCGTCTATAGAGTTCGCCGCCGCACCTGTGACGGTTCGGATTTCAACGGAAAACAGCGCTTGTCCAGCCTGCGCATTGGCAATCGAAATCACTTCGCGCAGCAACACGTAGGTCAAGACAGGAAAACCCGGAGCGAGGATAAGGCAAATGTGCATGTAACCGTTTCGACTTGGATTGCTGGATATTGTTGCCCAGTTTTGCGGGAAATAGGTAAATGAACCCTTTCATATATCGTGCAAACCACAGCTTTTGCGGGCGCGACACGAATGGCATGCCATCTTGGCTATACAATCGCTGTCTGAGCGCATAGAACGAATGCCAGCGAAAACAAGAAGACGACTGAGGCCTCAATGTCCGAAGATTTCGAACTCGATACTGATGATCTGATCCGCCGTATGGATGGCGCAATGGCAAACCTGCGGACGGAGTTTGCATCTCTGCGCACCGGCCGTGCTTCTGCGTCCATGCTGGAGCCGATCGACGTCGATGCCTATGGCTCGATGACGCCCATCAACCAAGTCGGTACTGTCAATGTGCCGGAGCCGCGTATGGTTACCATCAATGTGTGGGACAAGGGCTTGGTTGGCAAAGTGGAAAAAGCGATCCGCGAATCCGGTTTGGGTATCAATCCGCAGCTGAATGGCACAATCATTATGCTGCCGATCCCCGAACTGAACGAGGAACGCCGCCGCGAGCTGGGAAAAGTTGCCGGCAACTATGCGGAACATGCCCGTGTGTCGGTCCGCAATGTGCGCCGCGACGGCATGGACAAAATCAAAAAAGCCAAAAACGACGGCATGTCCGAAGACGACCAAAAACTTTGGGAATCCGAAGTTCAGGATATGACGAATACCTACATTAAAAAGGTCGATGATCTTCTTGAAACAAAACAAGAAGATATCATGCAAGTTTAACGGTTGGGCGGCCTTTTATGGGCCGCCTTCCGCTTTTGGGCAGCTTAGGGCTGCCTTTTTCTATGGAATGCCCCGGTGCGATGTCGCAAAGGGCGATGCGCTTGACGAAGGATGACGTGATGGCAGAACCGCTCCGTGACCAAGGTGGACCGCGCCATGTGGCCATCATCATGGACGGCAATGGCCGTTGGGCCACCAATCGTGGTCGTCCGCGGTTGTTTGGCCATCATGCGGGTGCCAAACGTGTTCGAGAAGTTGTCGAAGCCTGTCCGTCTGTCGGGGTGAAATATCTGACGATCTTTGCGTTTTCGACCGAGAACTGGAAGCGGACGCAGGTGGAGGTAGCCGGCTTAATGAGCCTGTTTCGCCGCTATATCGCCAAAGAAACCAAAGCCTTGCGGGATCGAAATGTTCAGGTCCGCTTTATCGGGGACCGGATCCGGCTCGACGCTAAACTGATCAAGCTGATGGACGAACTTGAGCAAAGCACCGAACACTGTACCGGCACCAATTTGACCATTGCGTTAAACTACGGAGCAAGGGACGAAGTGGCGCGTGCCACAAAACGCCTTGCGCTGGATGTGCGGGACGGAAAGCTTGATCCCGAAAGCGTCGATGTAGAAACACTGCCCCGCTATCTGGATACGCATGTGTTGCCGGACCCTGATCTTGTTATCCGCACCAGTGGCGAGGCCCGGATTTCCAACTTCTTGCTCTGGCAGTCGGCCTATGCGGAATACGAATTTGTCGATACCCTTTGGCCAGATTTTTCCGCCGAAGAGTTCGGCAAGTTGGTTGGTGGATATGGCAAGCGCGACAGGCGGTTTGGCGGGGTCAAAACATGACGGATAAGTGGCGGGATCTTGGGCCACGGCTGATTTCGGCCGTTGCAATGTTGGCTGTTGCCATTGGGGCCGCATGGACAGGGCCGCTGGCCTTTGCAGTACTGGTTTCAGTGGCGACCGGATTGATGCTGTGGGAGCTGACTCGCATGCATGGCCCACGCTTTCGGTTTTTGCCCAAAGCTGCCGCTGCCGCCGCCGCAGTGCTGGTGTTCATCGATTACCCGATGCTTTTGGGGGCTCTTTGGGTCTATCCGGTTGCAGCTAGTCTGATTTTGGCAGGTATTTTGACATTTGGCGTCAACAATGATCGCCGGCTGTTTGCACCTTATGCAATGGCCGCCTTGCTGACGGGGACGCTTTTGGCGGGGTTGTTTGAAGTGTCGCCGTCCAGTGTATTGGTTCTTCTGGCCGTAGTGATTTTCACGGACGTGGCTGGATATTTTGCCGGAAAATCCATCGGTGGCAAGAAATTCTGGCCTACAATTAGTCCCAAGAAAACCTGGGCAGGTGTGATTGCGGGATGGATTGCAGCAGGCGGCGTAGGCGTTGTTGCTGCGATCACAGGCTCTTTCGAGGTGATGGTCATTCCGGTGGCGATGCTGATGAGTTTTGCCAGCCAACTGGGTGATATTGCCGAAAGCGGGCTAAAGCGCCGGGCGGGGGTCAAGGACAGTTCGAATATGATTCCGGGCCATGGCGGTGTGTTGGATCGCTTTGACGGTGTCGTAGGAGCGTCCTTGGTGTTGCTGGTCTACATGCTACTGAAAACTTGATGCGCAGACGTATTTCGATATTTGGTGCTACGGGGTCAATTGGTCAAAGCACAATTGATTTGATTGCACGCGACCCGCAAACCTATGAGGTTGTGGCACTAACAGGTGGTCAAAATATTGCGCTGCTGGCCGCCGAAGCAATTAAGACTGGCGCACAAGTGGCTGTTACGGCTGATGAAACGCGTCTTCAGGACTTACGTGATGCCCTTGCCGGATCCGGGGTCGAGGCGGCGGCTGGACGAAGGGCCTTGATTGAAGCGGCCAGCCGTCCTGCTGATTGGGTTATGTCCGCGATTGTCGGGGCTGCTGGACTGGAGCCGGGGTTGCGGGCCCTGCAAACCGGTGCGGTTTTGGCCTTGGCCAACAAGGAAAGTCTGGTGTGCGCCGGTCCGTTGATTATGCGTACAGCGCAGGCGCATGGCACACATATTTTGCCTGTCGACAGCGAACACTCCGCGGTATTCCAAGCGATGATTGGCGAAGATCTTGCAGCGGTTGAGCGGGTGATCATCACCGCAAGCGGCGGTGCATTTCGTGATTGGCCGATCGAAGATCTGGCCAAGGCGACCCCAGCGCAGGCGGCGACACATCCCAATTGGGACATGGGGCAGCGGATCACAATCGATTCGGCGTCCATGTTCAACAAAGCCTTGGAGCTGATTGAAACCAAAGAATACTTTGGGATCGCGCCCGAGAAGATTGAAACCGTAGTGCATCCGGAATCGATGATCCACGCCATGGTCGGTTTTAACGATGGGGCCTTGATGGCACATGTCGGCGCACCGGATATGCGCCATGCAATTGGCTTTGCCCTACATTATCCCCACCGCAAACCTTTGCCGGTTGAGCGGCTTGATCTGGTCAAGCTGGGCCAGATGACCTTCCGCGAACCATGTGAGGCCCGTTGGCCAGCCCTGCGCCTCGCCCGGGAGGTTATGCAGGCCGGCGGTTTGATGGGGGCCGTTTTCAATGCTGCAAAAGAACGAGCGCTGGACGCCTTTATCGCCGAAGCCATTACATTTCCGCAAATGGCAGCTGTGGTCGAAGAGGTGCTAAGCGACCTTTCAACTTACGAAAGTCATAATCCTGCCGAGATTACCCTTGATAAGGTTGCTGAAGCGGACCATCTCGCTCGGGTACGGGCAGACGAATTTATGGCGCGATAACTACAAAAACAACCTAAGAGGCATATGCTTTGGACCTGACGACTTTGATCCCGCAGTTTGGCGGCTTGCTTTGGACTTTGCTGTTTTTTGTGGTGGCGCTTTCGATCATCGTGGCGATTCATGAATACGGACACTACATTGTCGGCAAAAAAACCGGAATATACCCAGAGGTGTTTTCTTTGGGGTTCGGGCCGGTCCTTTGGTCGAGATATGACAATTTTGGGACCAAATGGCAGATAGCAGCGATCCCTTTTGGCGGTTTTGTGAAATTCCGCGGCGATGCAAACGCCTCTGGTGGCGTGGACGGTGAGGCGATGCAAGCCTTGGACGATACGGCTTTGCGCTCAACCATGCACGGCGCACCGCTTTGGGCCCGCACAGCGACAGTTGCAGCCGGTCCGGTCTTCAATTTCATTTTGTCGATTGTTTTGTTCACTGGCGTTTTGTTGGTGCGCGGCGTTGTCACCGAACCGCTGACGGTTGGCGAGTTGCGCACGATGCCGACTGTTCAGGAATTGCAGATCGGGGATGTTGTAACCGCAATCGAAGGGGCTGCACCGCCTGCATTTGACGATGCTGACGCCTATACCGCGTTTATGAAGGCCCTGCCGCAAAAGCCGGAACTGGAATACACCGTCCTGCGCCGCGGTTCCGAGCAAGTGGTGTCCGGTCCGTATGTTTATCCTCCAATCGTGACACAGGTCGCGCCGCGATCCGCCGCGCGCGACGCCGGGTTACAGCAGGGCGATGTGATTACGGCCATCGATGGCGAACCGGTCTTTGCGTTTGATCAACTTAAACAAAAGGTCGAAAGCTCGGACGGGGCGACACTGGCCCTGACGATCTGGCGCGACGGAAAGGATGTCACCGCCGATCTGACACCGCGCCGCGTGGATGAGCCGCAAGCCGACAACAGTTTCAAAACATTTTTCCGTATCGGTGTGATCGGCGGCATCTTGTTCGAGCCAGCCACGCAAACCCCCGGATTTGGCGAAGCCTTTATGGCCGGTGTCAATCAGGTGGGCCGCATCATATCGGGGTCTTTGTCGGGTATGTGGCACATGGTAACGGGCGCGATCAGCACCTGTAACTTGTCCGGTCCTATCGGCATCGCTGAAACTTCGGGTGACATGGCCAGTCAGGGCACAGCCAACTTTATCTGGTTCATCGCCGTTCTGTCGACGGCAGTGGGCCTGATCAACCTGTTTCCAATTCCGGTCTTGGATGGCGGGCATCTGGTGTTCTACGCCTATGAGGCGGTTACCGGGCGTCAGCCAAGCGAGCGGGTTCTACATTTGCTTATGAAAGTCGGTGTGGCTGTGGTGCTTGGAGTGATGATCTTGGGCGTGACCAGCGATTTATTCTGCTAAGAATAAAATTTGTCGGGCAGGTGCCTAAATCCTGCCCGATTCACCATGTATTCAGGTCCTAGCAACAAAAGGACCGAATCCATGAGCACTATCCAAGCTGGCTATCGCAGCATGAGCGTCTTGGTCTCGATCAATTGGGACCGGCTTTTGTATGTCTTTACCATCGTATTTGCACTGTTCTTGGGTGCATATCTTGGGACAGTTATGCTCTGATCCCCTAGCCTTAGGGGGGAGCAAGACAAAAAACACCGGCAATTGATCGCCATGGCCTTTTGACAAGGGGCCGCAATCCCGATACTCCCATACTCAAGGGATGTCGAAGTGGATTGGTAAGATGGCAATGGTCATTTCGGGGCGTAAATCGTCGCAGAATGTTAAAAAACAAAACCGGGTTTCAAGCGCCGCAAAAGTGGTGGCTGTCACCATCGCTTTGGCTGCCGGGCTTGGCGGTATCGCGATGCCGCAAACCGCCTATGCGCAAAGCTATTCTTTCAGTAGCGTGACGATCGAAGGCAACGACCGCATCGAAGGGGAAACTATCCTGTCGTATGCCGGAATTGCCAGGGGTCAGTCTATTTCCGCGGGTGAACTGAACGATTCCTATCAACGCATCTTAGGGTCCGGTCTGTTCGAATCCGTCGATTTGATTCCGCAAGGGTCGCGTCTGGTGATCAAGGTTGTCGAATATCCGACCGTGAACCAGATCTCTTTTGAGGGGAACCGTCGCCTCAAGGACGAGGATCTGTCCGGTATCGTTCAGACACAGATCCGCCGTGTCTTTAACCCGCGTGTGGCAGAGGAAGATGCGCAACGCATCTCCGAAGGCTATTCCCAGCAGGGGCGTTTGGCAGCCCGTGTTCAGCCCAAGATTATCAAACGGCGTGACAACCGCGTGGATGTTGTTTTCGAAATCTTCGAAGGTGGCGTCACCGAGATCGAGCGCATTGGATTTGCCGGCAATGGCAAGTATTCAGACGGGCGTCTGCGCCGGGTTCTTGCAACCAAACAGGCGGGTCTGTTTCGCGCCATTGTAAGCAAAGACTCCTTTATCGAAGACCGCATCGAGTTCGACAAGCAACTACTGTCTGATTTCTACCAGTCACGCGGTTATGTTGATTTCCGGATTACTGGCGTGAATGCGGAGCTTGCTCAGGAACGTGACGGCTACTTTGTGACCTTCAATATCGAAGAAGGGCAGCAATTCACAGTGGGCGAGGTTTTGGTTTCTTCCGACCTGCCTGATGTCGATCCGGATTTGTTTCAGAGCAAGCTGAAATTGCGGTCGGGTGTTGTGTATTCTGCTGCCAGAATCGAAAGCGAGATTGTACGGCTTGAACGTTTGGCCATTCGCGAAGGGCTGAATTTTGTTCGCGTCGATCCGCGTATCGAACGGAACGATCGCGATTTGACGCTCGATGTTGAATTCCAACTGACTCGCGGTGAGCGAATTTTTGTGGAACGGATCGACATCGAAGGCAACACAACCACGCTTGACCGTGTGGTACGTGAACAGTTCCGGGTTGCGGAAGGGGATCCTTTTAATCCACGCGCCATTCGTGAAAGTGCCGAACGTATTCGTGCCTTGGGTTATTTCAGTTCGGCGGACGTCGAAGCCCGCGAAGGCTCGACCCCGCAGCAAGTGATCGTCGAAGTTGACGTCGAAGAACGTCCAACCGGCTCCATCGGTTTTGGTGGATCGTATTCAACGGACAGCGGTATTGGCGCGAATATCTCGTTCAACGAACGAAACTTTCTTGGCCGCGGGCAGCAGCTTGATCTGTCGTTCAATACGTCGTTTGAATCCAACCAATATGTTTTCAACTTTGCCGACCCTGCATTTTTGGGCCGCAATATGACGGCTGGTTTTGCCAGCAGCTATGTTGAGGACGAAGACGACGATTCTGACTTTTCGACCACCACAGGCACATTTCGTCCGTATCTGGACTTTCCGATATCTGACAATGGCCGCCTGCAGGTTCGCTATACTTACAAATATACTGACTTCGGCGTGCCAGATGAGCCGGATGATCCTGCTGATGAAACCGTCAGTGGTATTATTCGCCACGAAGCCGGCCTTGGGCCACGTCACGAAAGCTCGCTCGGATTTACCTATAATTTTGATTCGCGCCGTACGGGCTTGAATCCGAACGCAGGTGTTCTTCTGGAATTCAGTCAGGACTATTCTGGCTTGGGAGGCGATACGACGTTTGCCAAATCGCGCGTTCGTGCCATCGCTCAAACCAAGATTTTCAACGAAGAGTTGACGCTGCGCGCAAGCTTTCATGGTGGGGCAATCGCCTATGACAGGGGGCAAAGCCGTGAAACGGACCGTTTTTCAACGGGACCATCGATTATGCGTGGCTTCGAATCCGGCGGAATCGGCCCGCGTGAGATCAATTCAGGTAATGGCATCGATGATTCCTTGGGCGGTAACTACTTCGCGGTTGCGCGCTTGGAAGCTGATTTCTCGTTGGGGTTACCAGAGGAATATGGGCTGACCGGCGGTGTGTTCTATGATGTCGGGTCCGTTTGGGGGGTCAATGATGGCTACGATGACTTCGTTGGCACCGGCGGCAAGATCGTCTCTGAAGACTTTGAATTGCGCCATGTTATTGGCGTGACAGTCTATTGGAACAGTGCCCTTGGCCCCTTGCGGATGGATTTCACCGAGGCGTTGCAAAAGAACAAATATGACAAACCGCTGAACTTCAATATCTCGGTTTCGAAGCAGTTCTAACTTGATGGTGGTCTTCAAACGTTTTGCTGTGTTGCTGGCCTGCGCCTTTTGGGGCGTGGCGGCCAGTGCCCAGTCGACAGGTGCGGCGTTTGACGTCGGTACGATTCAAAGTCCAATTCTTGTTATCGAATCTGACCGCGCATTTGCTCAAAGTGCGTTTGGCAAACGCGCGTCTCTAGAGATTGAACGCGCAGGATCCGAAATTGCATCGGAAAACCGTCAGATCGAAACTGAGCTGAAAAACGAAGAACTGGCCCTGACCGCGCAACGTGAGTCTTTGGAACCAGAAGTGTTTCGGAAACTGGCAGATGCTTTTGACGAAAAAGTCCAGAACCTGCGCCGTGAACAAGACACGAAAGCGCGCGCCCTAGTAGAAAGACAAGAAACGGCACGCCGCCAGTTTCTTGTGGCGGTTAAGCCGGTTCTGAATGAGATTATGCTGGATTTCGGTGCATCGCTCATCTTGGAAAAACGCAATGTTTTTGTATCCGTGGCTGCCATTGATATAACAGATCAAGTGGTCTTGGGGATCAACAGTCTGCTCGGTGAAAACTCTGATGTGGTGCCCGAACCGGTGGACCAGAACCCAGACCCGTAACGACAGTTTCTGCTGTCTGCTTGCCCCGACACCGGTTGGTTGGTAGGAAAAGAAGTGTAATCAAGACAAAGGCAAGCCCCATGACAGACACGCTTCTGAGCGCTGATATCCAGCTGATCCAGCGCATTCTGCCGCACCGCTATCCCTTCTTGTTGGTGGATAAGGTTGAGCAGATCAACGGCACCGCATCTGGTGTGGGCATCAAAAACGTCACCATGAACGAGCCGCATTTTCAGGGGCATTTCCCGGGACTGCCGATTATGCCTGGTGTGACCATTGTTGAGGCGATGGCGCAGACCGCGGCGGTCATTGTTGGCACGGCTCTGGACATGGCTGACAAGGAAATGAAAGTATATTTCATGGCCATCGACAAATGCAAATTCCGCCGCAAAGTTGTCCCCGGTGATCAACTGCGTATGAACCTGACCACCGTGCGCGGCAAACCCGGCGGCAAGGTTTGGAAGTTCAACGGCGTTGCCGAAGTGGACGGCGAAATGGCGGCGGAATGCGAATTCACAGCTATGATGGACCTGCCTGCATGAGCGCGACCATCCACCCGTCCGCTGTTGTCGAAACGGGAGCGAAAATCGGCGAAGGCTGCATCATTGGCCCGTTTTGTCACGTCGGGCCAAATGTGGAACTCGGTCCTCGTGTCGAATTGAAAAGCCACGTTGTTGTGACAGGGTGCACGCAGATCGGCGAGGAGACAGTGATCTTTCCCTTCGCCGTTATTGGCGAAATCCCGCAAGATTTGAAATTCGACGGCGAAGAGACCCGGTTGGTTATCGGCAAGCGCAATCGTATCCGTGAACACGTGACTATGAACACGGGCACCCAAGGCGGCGGTGGCTTGACCAGTGTCGGCGACGACGGATTGTTCATGGCATCCAGCCATGTGGCGCATGACGTTCACGTCGGCAACAATGTGATCTTGGCAAATAATGTTGCTTTGGCAGGGCATTGCGTTCTGGCTGATCAAGTCATCGTGGGTGGTCTGTCTGGCGTGCACCAGTTTGTCCGCATCGGGCGCGGCGCCATTATTGGCGCGGTAACGATGGTGACAAATGACGTGATCCCACACGGTCTGGTGCAAGGGCCGCGCGGTCAGTTGGATGGGTTGAATCTTGTCGGGCTGAAACGCCGCGGTGTATCGCGGGCGGATATCACAGCGCTTCGGGCTGCGTTCCAGATGTTGGCACAAGGCGAAGGTGCTTTTCAGGATCGTGCCCGCCGATTAGGCGAAGAAACCACCAGCGAATATGTGTCCGAGATTGTCGCGTTTATCCTTGGCGACAGTGATCGGTCCTTTCTGACACCGGGCTGATCGCACGGTGCTGGCTCTCATCGCAGGACAGGGGGCATTGCCCAAGGCCGTGGCCTCTGCCATGCCAACCCCGCCGTTGATCTGCGCACTAAAAGACGTCCCTCCAAGCGATTTGATCCCCGATCACGTCTTCCGGCTTGAACGATTGGGTGGTCTGTTCCGGATGCTTAAGGCGCATGGCGTTACGCAGGTGTGCATGTGCGGTTCCATTAGCCGTCCCGATTTTGACTGGCGTCACTTGGATTTCGCGACCTTGCGACTGCTGCCAAGCGTGCTCAGGGGGCTGCGGCGCGGCGATGACGGGGCGCTGCGTATTGCGATTCGATTGTTCGAAAATGCCGGATTTGAGGTTTTGGCCGCCCATGACGCGGTTCCGGACCTGCTGCCTGACGGCGGTGTACCGACCTTGTGCAATCCTACGCCAGAGGCCGAAAGCCTTGCCACTTTGGGAGACAATGTGAGCGAAGACCAATCGCGACAAGATTTAGGACAGGCTTGCATTGTCGCGCGCAATGGCATGTGTGAGCGTGAGGATGACGACGGCACGGATGCATTGCTGAACCGGGTCGGGCAGGGGGCCAAGGGCGGCATTTTGTACAAAGCTCCGAAACCGGGCCAAGACCGGCGCGCCGACCTTCCAGTTATTGGCCCCGCCACGGCGCGCGGCGCTGCTCAGGCCGGTTTGGCCGGAATTGTCATCGAGGCGAACGGTGTGATGGTTTTGAACTTTGAAGAAACTCTGCGGCGTTTGGATGCCGAAGGCCTGTTTCTCTGGATTCGCGAAAGGCCCGTCTGATGCGTGTTTTTATTACAGCAGGCGAGGCATCTGGGGACAAACTGGGGGCGGCCTTGATGGAGGGCCTGCGCCAACTGGTGCCGGAGGTGGAGTTTCGCGGGATCGGCGGCGAAAAAATGGCGGAGCAGGGGCTCGATAGCCTTTTCCCGATGGACGAAATTTCGATCATGGGCATCGGTGAGATCCTTAAAGAATACGGGAACCTAAAGGCGCGTATCCGGCTAACCGCCGAGGCAGTGATTGCCGAAAAACCGGACGTTTTGATTACCATTGATTTGCCTGAGTTTTCCTTGCGGGTGAACAAGCTGGTCAAGGAGGCGAACGGAGCCTTGCGTGTCGTTCACTATGTGGCCCCGACGGTCTGGGCGTGGCGTCCGGGACGGGCAAAGAAGATGGCCGCGCATGTCGATCAAGTCTTGGCCGTTTTACCGTTTGAGCCGCCCTATATGCATGCGGCTGGCATGGAATGCGATTTTGTTGGCCATCCGGTAGTGACAGACGTCCAAGCGAGCGCGGCAGAGGTCGAGAGCTTTCGCAAACAACATGGGATTACGGGGCCAATCGCCTTGATTTTGCCGGGGTCGCGCCGGTCCGAAGTTGGGCGGTTGTTGCCGGTTTTTGAACAGGTCGCAGCGCAGCTACAGGTCCTGCGCCCGGATGTGAGGCTTGTGCTGCCGGCTGCTGGCGCTGTTGCGCAAACCATCCTGGACGCGGCAGGGAATTGGCCGGGTGCACCCATTGTCATTGATCCGCGCTGCGATGACGGGTCGCAAAAACGGGCGGCTTTTCGGGCGGCGGATGTTGCGATTGCGGCTTCTGGAACTGTGTCACTTGAGCTGGCAGCGGCGGGAACACCAATGGTCATCGCTTATGACATGAGCTGGCTGTCGCGGCAAATAATCGGTCGCTTGATGTTGGTGGATACCGTCACCTTGGTCAATCTTGTCTCTGAAACCCGCGCGGTCCCTGAATTCATCGGCAAAGAATGCCAACCCGATCCGATTGCTCAGGCTGTGATACAGGTTCTTGATGCACCAGATGCCCAAAAGGACGCCATGCGTGTGACAATGGAGCGTTTGGGTCTTGGTGGCGAGCACCCCGGCCTGCGGGCGGCCAAGGCCGTTCTTAGGGGACTTGGCCGACCCGTTTGACACGGAAACTAGGATATACCCAACAAAAAAGGCCGCGGAATTCCGCGGCCTTGTCTTTGTATGTCTGCGCCTAAGTTACAGCAGCGCTTTGACCTGTTCGGCCACATTTGCAGCGGTGATGCCGAACTTTTCGTATAGGGTTTCTGCGGGAGCAGAAGCACCAAAGCCATCCATGCCAACAAAGGCGGATTTCTTGGCACTGCCGCGCTCGCCGCACAGCCAACGATCCCAACCCATCCGGTTTGCGGCTTCAACAGCGACACGAACCGGACCGGCGGGCGGCAATACGCGCCGACGGTAGGCTTCGTCTTGCTGTTCGAACAGCTCCCAGCAGGGCATGGATACAACACGTGTACCGATGCCTTCGGCCTGCAACAGATCACGGGCAGCAAGGGCGATTTCGACCTCGGAACCGGTGGCCATGATGATCGCCTGACGCTTGCCCTCGGCTTCGGCCAGCACATATGCGCCTTTCTCAACCAAGTTGGCGTTCTTATGTTCTGTTCGGACAGTCGGCAGGCCCTGACGGGTCAGCGAAAGCACCGAAGGTGTGCCGGTCTGGCGAAAGGCAATTTCCCATGCTTCGGCGGTTTCCACGGTGTCAGCAGGACGGAACACCAAAGTGTTGGGCGTCGCGCGCGAGATGGCCAAATGCTCCACCGGCTGGTGGGTTGGGCCATCTTCGCCAAGGCCGATGCTGTCATGGGTCATGACGAACACGGTTGGCGTGCGCATCAGGGCCGCCAAACGCATCGCTGGGCGGGCGTAGTCGGTAAAGGCCATGAAGGTGCCCGAGTAGGGGCGCACGCCGCCGTGCAGCGACATGCCGTTCATCGCCGAAGACATTCCGTGCTCACGGATGCCCCAATAGACGTAGCGGCCCTTGCGGTTCTCAACATCAAACACACCCATGTCGGCGGTCAGAGTGTTGTTCGAACCGGTCAGGTCAGCAGATCCGCCGCAAGTTTCAGGCATGATCGGGTTAATCACGCTCAGCGCCATTTCAGATGATTTGCGGGTCGCAACCTTGGGCTTGTCTTCGGAGATTTGCTTTTTCAGCGCTTTGACCACAGCTGACAAACGTTTGGGCGGCTCGCCAGTCATCACGCGTTCGAATTCGGCCTGACGCGCAGCCGAAGCTTCGGTCAAACGTGCATTCCACGCTTCGCGCTCGACAGAACCGCGCGATCCGGCGTCTTCCCACCAGGTTTTGATCTCGGCAGGCACTTCGAATGCGCCGCTTGTCCAACCCCAGCCAGCTTTGGCCGCGTCGTTCTGTTCTTGGTTGGTCAATGCGCCGTGACCCTTTGAGGTGTCTTGCGCAGCATGGCCCAACGCGATGTGGGTTTTACAAGCGATCATCGAAGGGCGACCATCTGCCTTGGCGGCGGTGATGGCGGCATCGATTTCGCCAGCGTCATGGCCGTCGATTTCCTGAACGTGCCAGCCTGATGCTTTGAAGCGTGCAACCTGATCGGTTCGGTCAGACAGGGAGACTTTGCCATCGATGGTGATGTCATTGTTGTCCCAAAAGGCAATCAGGTTGCCCAGCTCGTAGCGGCCCGCAAGGCCGATGGCCTCTTGGCTAACACCTTCCATCAAACAGCCGTCACCCATGATGACATATGTATGGTGGTTGACCAGCTTTTTGCCGAAACGTGCCCGCAGCATTTCTTCGGCCATGGCAAAGCCAACCGAATTTGCAATGCCCTGACCCAGTGGGCCGGTGGTGGTTTCAACGGCTTTGAGCAAGAAGTTTTCCGGATGACCGGCGGTTTTCGCACCCCACTGGCGGAAGTTCTTGATTTCGTCCAGCGTGACCTCTGGATCGCCGCACAGATATAGCAGCGAATAGATCAGCATAGAGCCATGGCCCGCCGACAGGATGAACCGGTCGCGGTCATGCCATTCGGGGTTCTTGGCGTCAAATTTCAGATGTTTGGAAAACAACACAGTTGCCACGTCGGCCATGCCGATCGGCATACCAGTGTGACCTGAATTTGCGGCTGCAACACCATCCAGCGCTAGGGCGCGGATCGCGGTGGCGCGCATCCAGTGATCAGGATTACGTGTACGAAGCTCTTGGATATCCACGGGGCCTTTATCCTCTCGCAAAATGGGATTGGGCGCTCAATATCAGTGTGACGGCAAAGTGCAAGCGCGGGCAGGTGGACAAAGACGGTGAAATCCGCCTAAATCATTGGAACTTATGGGGGCGCTTTTTCTATTGGTGCTTGTTAAACTTTTGACAACGGGCCAAAAAGCGATTCGTTTTTCGTGAGCGCCAACAATTGGGCCCGAGACAGGCAAGGGGGGCAGGATGACCCAAATAGATGAATTGCACGGCCGTATCACCCGTGCACTAGATCAAATTTCGCAGCGCGTCGAAGGGTATGACGTCCCGGTCGCCGTGGCTCCCGAGCCTGAGGTGGACTTAGAAGCACAATCCAAGCTGGCTGAGGCCGAGGCCAAACTTGCCGACATGGCAGCGCAGTTTCAAGAAACATCAAAGACCTTGGAAATTGCACAAGCCGATGCAAAAGCCGCTCAGATCGAGGCAAATGTCGCCCGTGAGGCAGCGGCAGCCGAGGCTGAAAAAAACCGTTTTGCGCAAGATGAGGTCGAAAGTCTCAAAGAGCAACTGGCGGCGATGCCTGATCCTGAGGCCGCCGCTGCCGAGGTCGCGGCACCGGTGCCTGAAGTGGATACCGCTGAGCTGGACGCCTTGAGAGAAGAGCTTGAGGACGAGAAAATCGCCAATGCGCAGTTGCAAGAGCGGCTCGAAACCTTAACCGCGCGCTTGAGCGATGCGGCAGAGGCTACGCAAAGCGCAGTGGAGCAACAACCGGATGCAGGCCGCGATGCAATGGCACAACTGGAAGCCGATTTGCAACGTTTGCAAACAACTAACGCCGCGCTGGAAGAAACGATTGCGGCGTTGCGCGAGGCCAATGCACAGGGCGTCGGAGAGCCGGAATTGATCAATCAAGCAATGGTGGCGGAATTGGAAAGCCTGCGTGCAGCTCGCGCGGTGGAAACGGCAGAGACCAATACGATTTTGGCAGCGATGGAGCCGCTCTTGGCTGAAGCCGCGAACGAAGGGGGCGTATAATGTCTCAGATCGAAGTTGAAATTGTCATTGGCGGCCGTAGTTTCGAAGTGGCCTGCCAAGAGGGCGAACAGCAGTATTTGCAATCTGCCGCAAAAATGCTGGATGCTGAAGCCAGCGTTTTGGTTGGTCAAATCGGCCGCATGCCCGAACCGCGTATGTTGCTGATGTCGGGCTTGATGCTGGCGGATAAGACCGCTGGACTAGAAGAAAAGCTGCGCGAAGCCGAAGACAAAATGTCTGCTTTGTCGTCTGAGTTGGAGGAGCTGAAAAGCGCACCGCCCCCAATGCCTGAAAAGGTTGAGGTGCCCGTCATTCCCAGTTCTGTCACCGATGGTTTGGCCGAACTTGCGGCGCAGGCCGAAGCCTTGGCCAGTGCGGTTGATGAAAAGCTGGGCTAGTCCAGCACCGTCTTTCCAGACTTGATCCAGAAAAAAGCAAAAAAGCGCCCCTAAATCGGGGCGCTTTTTGTGTGTCAGTCAGGCAGGCAGGTGTTAGCCGCGCTTAGGCGTTAGCTTCGCGGATCTTGTCTGCGGCTTCTTTGTTGTAGGCCAACCCGTTGTCGTCCAGCAGTTGATCGAGCTCACCTGACAGTGTCATTTCGGTGATGATGTCACAGCCTCCGACGAACTCGCCCTTGATATAGAGCTGCGGAATGGTCGGCCAGTCTGAGTATTCCTTGATGCCTTGGCGGATTTCTTCGTCTGCCAGTACATTCACGTCGGTGTAATCCAAGCCCATGTAATTCATGACGCCGGCCACACGGCTGGAAAACCCGCACTGCGGCATTTCCTTGGTGCCCTTCATATAAAGGACAATGTCGTTGGCTTTTACAGTTTCGTCGATCTTGGTTTTTGCATCAGTCATCTTGATTTTCCTCTTCGAGTCGCCGTTGGCGATCCTTGCGAACATAGGGCATTACGGATCCGTAGGTGATGATCCCGAATATTGCGAGACAGGCCAGAATTGGCCAAACGCTTGAAAGGTATGACATCAACCCGGACATATGATTATTCCGGCGCTTTGGTGGTCAGGGCGAGCGCGTGCAATTCACCCGCTGCGCCGTCCATCTTGCCTTTGAGTGCGGCATAGACAGCGCGTTGTTGCTGGACACGGTTCTTGCCGCGAAAGCTTTCGTCGATGACCATGGCGGACATATGAACGCCATCTTCACCGGCGACCTGAATATCGGCTTCAGGGAATGTTTCGCGAAGAAGCTCTTCGATTTGCTTGGCATGCATCGGCATGGTGCGGTGGCTCCGGGCTATTGGTTTCCTGACAGAAGTAGTGCGCCACTCGCTCCGGTGCAACCCGAAGCGGGCAGGTGGGCTGTTTTAAAGTGTCGCGCCGGCCATTGATTGGGCAAGAGGGCCTATATGTCCAACTCGATCCAAACCGGCACATGGTCGGACGGTTTTTCGCGGCCGCGAATGGCGCTGTCTATCTCGCAAGCCGTCAATTTGTCGGCAGCTTGCGGGGTCAGCAAGAAGTGATCGATGCGAATACCATTGTTACGCTGCCATGCACCGGCTTGGTAATCCCAAAAGCTGTAGTGGTCGGGCCCTTGGGTGCGGGCGCGAAAAGCTTCGGTGAAACCAAGGTTCAAGATGCGGCGATAGGCGGCAAGGGTTTCGGGGCGGAATAACGCATCGTCGGTCCAATCGGACGGGTTTGCGGCATCTTCGGCTTGGGGGATGACATTATAGTCGCCCGCCATAAGCGCAGGCATTTCATCCTGCAGCAACTGACGTGCGCGTGTTTCCAATCTCTGCATCCACGCGAGTTTATAGTCGTATTTCGGGCCGGGGGCGGGGTTGCCGTTTGGCAGATATAATCCGCAAAGCCGCACGGCATCATGTTTGCCCATAACCGTTGCTTCGATCCAACGCGCCTGTTCATCACTCGAATCGCCCGGCAATCCACGAGTGACGTCTTCTAGCGGCAGCTTTGAGAGGATGGCGACACCATTGAAACCCTTTTGACCGTGGGTTTCCACAATATAGCCACGATCTTCCAATTCCTGACGCGGAAAAGCGTCATCAACTGACTTGATTTCCTGCAGCAGTGCCACATCTGGCGCGGCCTCGTCCAGCCAATCTAGCAGCGCAGGAAGGCGGGCTTTGATACCATTGATATTGAATGTGGCGATTTTCATCTGCGGGCTCCTTGGTTGGGGACGCGGTCCTAAAACCTATCGCCTGTTCCATCGAATCTATCAAGCAAAGCCTGTGATTCGCGGCTTTGCAGATTTGCAAACCCCCGTTGCATTGCAAAGTTAAAAGTTATCCACAGAAAATATCAATCTGTGGATAAAGTTGATTAACGCGAAATGAAAATTCGGTACCGGACGAAGCTCGTGTGGATAAGTCATTGAATTCACAACCTTAACAAGAATTAACTTTTATGCAAACGCGTTATAGCTGCAATGTTGGGGGGCAAAAACAAGCAACTCTCAACTGGAGAATTCCAATGTCAGCTCAACACAAACACGCTAAATCTGAACAAACCGTTTCTGTACGTGAAATCAGCGCCTTCGAAGGCGACGCGGTTGAAATGTTCACCTCTTGGTCTGGCCCATCTGACAGCCACCTTGATGCCGGTGATGCGGTCGAAATGTTCACATCTTGGTCCGGTCCGGTTGCCGGGAACACCGATGCAGGCGATGCGGTAGAGATGTTCACATCTTGGTCAGGTCCTGTCACCGGCACCACCGATGCAGGTGACAATGTAGAGGCATTTACCTCTTGGTCAGGTCCAACCACCGGCAATTCGGACGCAGGTGACAATGTTGAGATGTTTACATCCTGGTCCGGTCCGGCTGCAGGCAACACCGACGCTGGCGACAATGTCGAAGCCTTCACATCCTGGTCTGGCCCCACCACCGGCACGTCCGACGCCGGCGACAACGTAGAAGCATTCACATCTTGGTCCGGCCCGGTCACCGCCTAAGGCATCAGAATCCGGGGAGGGCGAAGGTCGCTCTGCCTCACCCGAAAGAGGAGTTACTTAATGACAAACGTCATCGCACTAAACGTTCCGACCCGGATTCTGCCTTTGGAGGCGCGGATCACCGCGCTGGTTGGTTGTTTTGCCCAGTCACGCCGCATAGGCGCGGATGTCTTTTGGTTAAAAGAAAACGCAGAACTGCTGAATATTTTGGAGTCGACCGGCCAACCGGTCGCCCCAGAAGCCTTGCAACATCATGTTGCATTTTACGAACAAGCCGAAAAACGGCTCCGGTTCTTTCCGCAATATTACCGCTTTTTACTGTCTCTTGTGTTGGACCTAGAGGATCTGGGAATGCCAGGGGACACCGCGCAGCGTATGGTAGAATTCGCACAGCAAGAAGGTTTGGCCGAGGCTGAACTGTCCGACCTACAACGTGCCGAGGCGCGAAGGTTGATGATTCGCCGTGGGGTTGTGTCGTCAGATGACCCGGGATTAGACGACCGTTTGCGCAGATTTGCCGGTCGAACGGGCACTTTTTCACTACCAAACAAAAAAGCTGCGTATGAATTGACACATATTTCATTCTACCTAAGCGAGTATGGTCGACGTGATCCGATGCTTAGCGTAGAAGGAAAGCTGAGTTTGCACTTTGCCGGACTGACCGCTTTTTTGGATCAGAACGCTGATTTGCTGGCCGAGATTTGTATTGGTCTGCGCTACGCAGGCGTTGTTCCTCCGTCGATTTGGACGGATTGGTTAAAAGGTGAAACGATGGGGTTTGAAATCGAAGAAGGGGATCATGTGCCGCTGAACGATGACTATCATGAGTTTTTGGTGTGTAACTGGCACCAATCTGTTGCCGGTGCTCCCATGTTCCGCAACCCGATCAAAGCCGGGCGCATGCGCTTTGAACGCCATGCCCGCCCGACCGCGCTGCGCGAGATTAGCCAGTTAATGCTGTCTCTGGACGACGCCCGCAGCACCGATTGGCAGATCATGCGCAACAAGATGGCCCCGAACCTATCTCCCGAGGCCCGCGATGTTTTAGACATTGCCGCCGAAAGTAGCCCCGAATTTGATGCATTCTTCGAAGGGTTTGCCCGGGCAGGTCAGGCATGAAAGCGACAACAATGGGTGCAGTGCTGGTCATTCTATACACCGGCATGATGGCCACAGCCGATGGCATCACCAAATTCATTGCAGGCGGATATGCCGCCCCGCAACTCTTCGCTCTTTCATCGGCATTGGTGGTGCTGATGGCTGCGACGGCTGCGCGCTCAACGCAAGGTGGCACGCTCAGAATATCAAGTGTAAAGGCGATGATCGCGCGCTCTGTGTTGACGGTATTTGCCGCCGTCGCTTTTTTCAAAGCCTTCCAGCAGATGCCGTTCGCGGATGTGTTCCTATTCATCGGCCTAATGCCTTTGATCGCGGCTGCAATGTCCGGCCCCTTGCTCGGCGAAGCGCCGCGACCTTTGGCATGGGTGGCGCTAACTATCGGAGCTTGCGGCATTTTCTTTTTGATGCCTGGCGGTGTCAGCGGTCTTCAGGCGGGTCATGCCTGGGCGTTTTTGGCGGTTCTAACCGGCACGGGATCCATGTTACTGGCGCGGATGATTGCCCGGGTTGAGCGTGCGCCCTTGGCGCAGGTGTTCTGGCCCAACTTGGCGTTGATGGTGGTTATGGCCGCGGCCTTGCCCTTTGTCTGGCGTCCAATGACGCTGATAGATGCGGCTTGGATTGTCGGTTATGCTGTGGCCCTGTTTGGTGCCCGCTATGTTGTAGCCGAGGCGCTGCGTTTGCTGCCCGCCTATGTCGCAACACCGCTGATGAACCTGCAGTTTGTGTGGATGGTTGCCATCGGCATGGTGGCCTTTGGCGAAGTGCCCGGATCCGGCACGGTCCTTGGTGTCATGATGGTGATCGCATCTGGGCTGTGGCTGGTGGTCGAAGAAAGCCTCATGCGCAGAAAAGCCGGAGAGGAGGCCGCCGCTCAGGCCGCCTCGTCTGAAGGTCAGCGTAATCCGGCGGCCATCGCCGCCGAATAAGACATAACCTTACATGGAAAACGATGTGCCGCAGCCACACGAGCTGCTGGCATTCGGGTTTTCGATGGTAAAGCGTGCGCCAATCAATTCATCGGAAAAGTCGATCACTGCTCCAGATAAAAACGGCAAGGATACCGGGTCAACGATGACTTTTTGACCGTCGCCTTCTAGGACAAGGTCGTCTTGGGCCACGGCGTCAAGACGGATGTCATATTGAAAGCCCGAGCAGCCGCCGCCTTCGACTGCGACGCGCAGGGCTTTGCCATCATCATTAGCGCCGATCTCGGACAGACGCTCAAATGCGCGGTTGGTCACAGTGGGGGGCAACTGCATTGCAATCCTCGTGGTTTAACTTGTGCTTGCGATGCAATATATGGCCTCTTGGGACAAGCGACAAGGAGCGCACGCCATGCGCGCAAAATATGCCTGTGATCCGCAAACCGCGCGGGGCCGGCTTTTCTACGAAGAAGAAAGCGCACATCGTTCGTGTTTTCAAAGGGATCGTGACCGGATTATCCACTGTTCGGCTTTTCGCAGGTTGAAACACAAGACCCAGGTTTTTGTGGAACACGAGGGTGATTTTTATCGCACCCGTTTGACGCATTCGATCGAAGTGGCGCAGGTCGCCCGTACTATTGCCGGCGCTTTGGGGCTCAACACTGATCTGACCGAAGCAGTCGCTTTGGCCCACGATCTGGGCCACACGCCCTTTGGTCACACCGGTGAAGACGCACTGGATCTGCTCATGCAGCCCTATGGTGGCTTTGACCACAACGCGCAAACCCTGAGAATTGTCACCACATTAGAGCGGCACTACGCCGATTTTGACGGGCTCAATTTGACATGGGATACGTTGGAAGGGATCGCCAAACACAATGGTCCTGTGACCGGCGACATTCCTTATGCCTTGTCCGAATACAACGCCAAGCATGATTTGGAATTGCACACCCACGCCAGCGCCGAAGCGCAGGTGGCTGCGCTGTCGGATGACGTCGCCTACAACAATCACGATTTGCATGACGGGCTGCGCGCCGGATTGTTTTCCGAGGCCGATATTCAAGACCTGCCGATTGTCGGGCCGGCCTATGCCGAGGTGGACAAAATCTACCCCGATCTTGATCCATACCGCCGCCGCCACGAGGCACTGCGCCGCGTTTTCGGGGTGATGGTCACCGATGTCTTGACGGAATCGCGCAGCCGGTTGCAGCAGTCAAATTGCACCGATGCCCAAGAAATCCGCGAATTGGGAAGGCCGGTAATTGCCTTTTCGAATCCGCTTTGGGGCGAGCTAAAGGAAATCCGTAAGTTTTTGTTTTCAAACATGTACCGCGCGCCGTCAGTGATGGAACAGCGTCGCCGGGTCACGATTGCCCTGAACGATCTTTTCCCGGCCTACATGGCGGATCCGTCCTTACTGCCGGATCGCTGGCAAGGGCAAAGCTTGGCGCATGCCGATAGAACCGTGTTGGCGCGTTTGGTGGTGGATTATATCGCAGGTATGACAGACCGCTTCGCGCTGCAACAACATGCTTTGCTGACCGGGACAAATGTGCTGGCCGAAGACGGCCCCGTTCGGTTGCCTGCCTATTGAGCTTTTTGCTTGGGCCTCTCATGGCCAAAAACGAGACGCCCATAAACGTACCTTGGGGGTGAATGAAGATCGACGGCAGTCCGGCCGTGGGGTAACCATGGTTGTGCAGGACGTTTAGGCTTGTTTTCTTGGGGGATAGCCCTGCGGGAATTGGGCAAAAAAGGGCAGGGTAGTATGGCTGTATCACAAACTGGCGGGCTTGATCCGGTCTTGGCATTGGCCCTGATTGGAGTGTTGGGCGTGGGCAGCCAATGGTTGGCGTGGCGCCTGCGTCTTCCGGCGATTGTTTTGATGCTGGCAGCCGGTTTGTTGGTTGGTCCGGGCCTTGGGATTTTAAACCCCGAACAACAGTTTGGCGACATGTTGAGGCCGATGATCGGCATCGCCGTTGCGATTATTTTGTTCGAAGGCGGCATGGTCTTGAACCTGCATTCGTTGAACGACGCGGCCAAAGGGGTGCGCCGTTTGGTCATTGTGGGGGCCCCTTTGGGCTGGGCGGCTTCGGCGGCGGTATTACATTATGTTGCGGGGCTGGGCTGGGCCAGTGCTGCGGTGTTTGGTGGCATCATGATTGTGACCGGACCAACTGTCATCGCGCCGTTGTTAAGGCAGGCACGTTTGCAAAAACGCCCCGCAGCATTGCTGCAATGGGAGGCGATCGTAAACGATCCTGTGGGCGCATTGGCAGCGGTCCTGGCCTTTGAGGTCGTCGTTGTTTTGAACAGCGCAACCAGTGCGGGCCACGCTGTACAACAGCTGGTCGTTGGCATCGGGTTGGCATCGGTTTTAGGCGTGCTTGGCGGTTATGGTATCGCGAAATCCTTTCGCCGGGGCTGGGCACCTGAATACATGAAGATCCCGATCTTGTTCGTTGTTCTCATTGCAGTATTCGCGGCGTCAGATGCGGTGCTGCACGAAAGTGGACTGCTGGCGGTGACCATTATGGGGTTGTGGATCGCCAATTCTGACTTGCCCAGTTACGTCGAGCTGCGCCGCTTCAAGGAACACGCCACGGTATTGCTTGTGTCCGGCGTTTTTATCTTGCTTTCCGCAAACATGAGCCGCGACACTCTGGCGGCCCTTGATTGGCGTGCGGGACTGTTTGTGCTTGCGGTGATCTGCATCGCGCGGCCCTTGCCGGTGCTCGTGGCGCTTGCCTTTACCAATGTGCCGTGGCGTGAACGCGCTTTGGTGGCGATGACCGGCCCGCGCGGCGTGGTTTTGGTGGCCGTGGCGGGGCTGTTTGGCGAACGTCTGGCGGAACTTGGCATCGAGGACGGAGCGCAGATTGCGCCGCTTGCCTTTGCTTTGGTTCTGGCAACTGTCGTGCTGCACGGCTTCACGCTGACGCCCGTTGCACGGATTTTGGGCCTGACGGCTGGCACCGCGCCCGGCGTCTTGATCCTTGGGGGATCTCGCTGGTCCGTTGCCTTCGCGCAGGCCTTGGAGAAACTGGGATTGCAGGTTCTTTTGGCGGACCCGAACCACGCCCATCTTCGCAGCGCACGAGAGGCTGGAGTGCCGGTATACTACGGTGACATTCTATCGGAAGCCGCCGAAGATCGTTTGGATTTAGTGGCTTTCGACATGTTGATCAGCGCGACCGACAACGATGCCTATAACACCTTGGTGGCAACCGATCTTGCGCCTGAATTTGGCCGTTCGAATGTATTCCAGCTGCGCCGTGTCCGCGAAAAAAGCACGCGCCATGCATTGCCGGTTACCTTGGGAGGACGGCCGTTTGGCGCTGACGAGACGTTCTTTGAACTCAACGCCAAAATCGCCGAGGGCTGGACCTTTCGATCAACCAATTTGACAGAGGAATTCAGCGCGGATGATTGGCGGGCAGAGCATCCGGATGCCATTCCCATTGCCGTTGTTGGCAAGGGCGGCGGTTTGCGGTTGTTGGGACCCGATGACAAGTTGCGGGACGTAACCGGTGCGCAGGTGCTCTCATTTGGGCCAAAACGACCAGATCTGCCAAATGGCACAGATATAGACGGCGAAGATGGGTGATTGGCTTCTGATCCATTTGACCCCGCCGCCTATCATGATAGAGCAGCCTCAAGTTTCGGAGCCGACTGATGAACCTCTTTACAGATATCCGCGAGCTGGTGCTCGCTTCGATCAATGCCATGCAAGCCGACGGCGCGCTTCCGGGAGAGTTGAACCTCGCTCCGGTGACGGTTGAGCCGCCGCGCGATCCTGCCCATGGCGATATGGCGACCAATGCCGCGATGGTGCTGGCCAAACCGGCCAAGCAAAAGCCACGCGACATTACACAAGCACTGGCGGCCAAACTGGCTGAGGATGACCGCATCCAGAGCGCAGAAGTGGCAGGCCCTGGTTTTCTGAACCTGCGCTTGTCGCCGGCTTTGTGGCAAAAAGTGCCCGCCGAGATCCTGAAGACTGGCACCGATTATGGCCGCTCTGACATGGGCGCGGGCAAGAAAGTCAACGTTGAATACGTCAGCGCCAATCCGACCGGTCCAATGCATGTTGGCCACGCGCGCGGCGCAATTGTTGGCGATGCGATGGCCTCTTTGCTGGATTTCGCAGGATTTGACGTAACACGCGAATACTACATCAACGACGGCGGCGCGCAGGTGGATGTTTTGGCGCGCTCTGTCTATTTGCGCTACCTCGAAGCACATGGCCAAGAGGTCGAATTTCCTGAAGGCACCTATCCGGGTGATTACCTTGTTGCGGTGGGTCAAGCGCTCAAGGACAAGGTTGGCGATGCCTATATCGATCAGCCCGAAGATGTCTGGCTGGCGGATGTTCGTGTCTACTCCACGGATGCGATGATGGATTTGATCCGTGAAGACCTCAAAGCTTTGGGCGTTGAGATGGATTACTTCTTCTCCGAAAAATCGCTGTACGGAACCGGTAAGATCGAGGCGGCGATTGACAGTCTGCGTGACAAGGATCTGATCTATCGCGGGGTGCTTGAACCGCCCAAGGGTAAAAAGCCCGAAGATTGGGAACCGCGCGAACAGACTTTGTTCAAATCAACTGAGCATGGCGATGATGTTGATCGCCCTATCCAGAAATCGGACGGCGGCTGGACCTATTTTGCCCCCGACATTGCCTATCACTACGACAAGGTCGAGCGCGGTTACGATCTGCTGATCGATATTTTCGGGGCCGATCACGGCGGCTATGTTAAACGGATGAAGGCGGCGGTTTCGGCACTGTCGGGGGGCACTGTGCCACTTGATATCAAGCTGATCCAGCTGGTGAAACTGTTCAAAAACGGCGAGCCGTTCAAAATGTCCAAGCGGGCAGGGACCTTTATCACGCTGCGCGATCTGGTTGAAATGGTTGGTGCAGACGTAGCGCGTTTCCATATGTTGACCCGCAAATCGGACGCCTCTTTGGACTTTGACTTCGACAAAGTTGTCGAACAGAGCAGTGAAAACCCTGTGTTCTATGTGCAATATGCGCATTCCCGGATTTGCTCTGTTTTACGCAATGCAGCAGCGCAGGGCATCTCCACCGATGACGCAACATTGGCGGGTGCGGATTTGAGCAATCTGCATGAAGCTGAAATTGCCTTGATCGCCAAGCTGGCTGACTGGCCGCGTCAGGTGGAAATTGCGGCCCGCGTGCACGAACCGCACCGTATTGCGACCTACCTTCAAGAGCTGGCCTCGGACCTGCACGGTCACTATAACCGCGGCAACAAAGAGACCGAGCTGCGCTTTTTGCAAGATGACGCCAATGTCACACTGACCAAAATTGCGCTGGCGCGGGCCGTTGCAGTTGTTATTTCCGCCGGTCTTGGTATCTTGGGCGTAACTCCAGCCACAGAAATGCGCTAAAAGACGTATCCGCTGGATCAAAAACAGGCAGCGCGCAACCGATTTTCGGCGCGCAAATCAAAATGACAGCAGACCACCGGGGCGGCAATGTACCTCTCTGGGGAACATGAGGCATAGATGGCGGATTACACCTATGACGGGGCCGGTTACGCGGCTCCTGCTTCTGGCAAAGTAGCAAGCATGGCCAACTGGCTGGGCGCGGCGGCATCGCTGGCCCTGATCGTTGGCGTTGGCGTTTGGGGCTATCGGGTGATGGCACGTGATGTAAGCGGTGTCCCGATTGTGATGGCGATGTCTGGCCCTATGCGGGTTGCGCCGGATGATCCCGGCGGCACCACGGCCGATCATCAAGGGCTGGCCGTCAATAATGTGGCCGGCAACGGGAGCACCGAAGGGCCGGCGGATCGTTTGGTTCTTGCGCCTGTGCCAGCGGGCCTTGGGGCCGAAGATGTGGCTGCAGGGGTAATTGTAACGCCGCCTAGTGAACTTGATGTTGTGCCAATGGCGGCGTCTTTGGCCAGACAAGCACAGATTATGGAAATCCAACCCACTGATGGGTTGTCCGAAGCCGTGGCCGAAATTGATCCGATCCAAGCGTTGGCCAATCAGTTGGCTGCCGGTGCGGCACCGCTAACCAGCCTTGCACCGGGGCAAAATGCGCCGGTTGTAACCATGGTCGATGATGCGCCAGTGGTGAAAAAGGTCGAAGAAACCCCAGCACCATCCACAATTGAGGCCGAACTAGCGGCCGCGACCAGACAATTGCCACCGGGTTTGCAAAGATCGCTGCGTCCGCAGATACGCCCGACAGGCTTGCGCACAGCTGCTCTCGACGTCCCGAACACACCTGCGGTTGCAGTCGTGAGCAATGACACCGTTGCGATCCGTGAATTGGCAGCTGAAAGCCTGCCTGCTGGCACCCGCTTGGTTCAAATCGGCATCTTTGACAGCCCCGACAGCGCACGCAAGGAATGGGCCCGTCTGGATGTGCCACTTGGCGACTATCTGAACGGCAAAGACCGTGTTATCCAAAAAGCCAACCGTGGCGGGCGAGAATTCTACCGTCTGCGGGCACACGGGTTTGCAGACCTTTCTGATGCACGTCGGTTTTGCGCGGCCTTTATGGCTCGAAACGTAGACTGTATTCCTCTGGTCACTAAATGAGCCGTTTTGCAGCCGCTATTTTTGGCTGTGAAGGGCTACGTCTGAGCTCCGATGAAAAGCGGTTCTTTGCGGAAACATCGCCTTTTGGTTTCATTTTGTTTGGTCGCAACATCCGCGATGCAGATCAGTTGTGTGCTCTGACGAACGATTTGCGGGACGCTGTCGGCTGGGATGCTCCGGTGTTTATTGACCAAGAGGGCGGACGCGTTCAACGCCTGCGCCCGCCAATGGCAACCGAATGGCTGCCACCCTTGGAGGATGTTACCCGTTTTGGCCCGAATGCGGCTGCTGCAATGCGCCTGCGCTATCAGATCATTGGCCATGAGCTGCGGTCCTATGGCATCGATGGCAATTGCGCGCCCATGCTGGACGTAGCACGCCCCGAAACCCATAAGTTCTTGCGCAATCGCTGCTATGGCTCTGATCTTGAAACCGTCGTTGAAATTGGCCGGGCGGTGACGCGCGGCCATCTGGATGCTGGCGTGTTGCCGGTTATGAAACACCTGCCCGGACATGGTTTGGCGCAGCTCGACAGCCATCTTGATTTGCCCCGTATCGATACAGACAAGGACGCGCTGGATGCAGTGGACTTCGCGGCGTTCAAACCCTTTGCCGACGTGCCGCTTGGCATGACCGCGCATCTTGTGTTCGAGCAGATCGACCCCCAACCTGCTACAATCTCCGCGAAGATGATTGAATTGATCCGGACAGACCTTGGGTTTGACGGCTTCTTGATGACCGATGATATTTCGATGGAGGCTTTGTCAGGGACGGTTGCGCAGCGCAGCGCTGCTTCGATCAAGGCGGGCTGCGATGCAGTGTTGCATTGCAACGGCAAGCTGTCGGAAATGCAAAGCATCGTGGGCGGGATCGATATGATGACGCCAGCAGCGCACAGCCGGGCGGAGCGGGCCTTGGCGGCACGGCATTCCCCCGCAGATGTTGACATCGAGGCGCTTCGGACAGAGTTTGAGGCTCTAAAACCCTCAATCGCACAACCAGAGCCATGATGACTGACCCAAAAGACACACCGGAACTGCAGTTGAACGTCATCGATCGTCTCGCTGCCGAAGCGTTTGTGATCGATGTCGACGGCTTTGAAGGGCCGCTCGACATCCTTTTGTCGATGGCACGGACGCAAAAAGTGGATCTGCGCAAGATTTCGATTTTGGATTTGTCGCGTCAGTATCTTCGCTTTGTCGAGCAAGCCAAAGAGCTGCGCTTGGAGCTGGCGGCGGATTACCTTGTGATGGCGGCCTGGCTTGCGTTCTTGAAGTCACGGTTGTTGCTGCCGCCTGATCCGACAGAAGAGGGCCCTTCGGGTGAGGATCTGGCTGCCCATTTGGCTTTTCAGTTGGAACGTTTGCAAGCGATGCGGGATTGCGCTGCCAAGCTGATGGCACGTGATCAAAAGGGCCGTGATTTCTTTGTGCGCGGCATCCTCGAGCAAATGGAGCGGCTGCGCAAGGTCCGATATACGGCTACGCTGATTGATCTGATGCAGGGGTATGCCCGCATTCGAACCAAAGATGAATTTCGCCCCTTTGTGTTGGACCGTCAAAAGGTCTTTACCATGGAAGAGGCCTTGGAACGGCTTCGCGGAATGATCGGATTTACTGGCCAATGGACAGATCTTGATAGCTATATGCCTGACGGCTGGCACGACGATCCGGTGAAATGGCGGTCGGCCACGGCGTCGACCTTTGCGGCATCATTGGAATTGGTCAAAGAAGGCCGCGCCGAAATCCAGCAGTCCGAGAGCTTTGCACCAATCCAGGTGCGCCGAAGGGAGACACCGCGTGAGTGATCCATCGAACGAAGGCACGGACCGCGACAGCCTGTTTGACGCACCGCCTATGGCGGAGCAAGAACGTATGGTCGAAGCCATCTTGTTCGCGTCAGCAGATCCGGTCTCTGTCAAAGATCTGAATGACCGGATGCCGCATGGCTGCGACGCTGCTGAGGCCCTTATGCATCTGCGCAAACGCTATGAGGGCAGGGGCGTGCAGGTGAGTCATGTGGGCGATGCTTGGGCAATGCGCACCGCGTCTGATCTGGGTTTCTTGATGCAGCGCGAAACCGTCGAAACCCGCAAGCTGTCGCGCGCGGCGATCGAAACATTGGCGATTATTTCATACCATCAGCCCGTGACCCGTGCGGAAATAGAGGAAATCCGTGGGGTGGGTGTGTCGCGCGGCACGGTTGATCAGCTGTTGGAAATGGAGTGGATCAGATTTGGTCGCCGCCGGATGACACCGGGCAGGCCCGTGACCTTTGTCGTGACACAAGAATTCCTCGACCACTTTGGTCTTGAAAGCGCTCGCGATTTGCCGGGGCTTGCTGAATTGCGGGCGGCCGGTTTGCTTGAAAGTCGCCCTTTGCCATCGGGCATTCCAATGGCGGGCGAAGGGGATCTGGATGCAGAAGAAGAGTTCGATTTCGGCCAAAGCGAGCTGTTCGAAGACTGAAGTTGCGCCAAACGGCATTACCGGTCTTTTCGTCCCTTTAAGCGCTGCGAAAATGTTTTGACAGTTTAAGGCCCTGACCTTGGTAGTTGGACGCAATCCCCGCGCCATAAAGCGTTGCCGGTTCTTCTGACATGCGTTCATAGACCAATCGGCCAACGGTTTGACCGTGCTCCAGAACAAAAGGTGCTTCGTGGCAACGCACTTCAAGAACACCGCGCGCGCCGGTCCCTCCGGCTGCAGCATGGCCAAAGCCGGGGTCGAAGAAGCCTGCATAATGCACACGAAATTCACCAACCATTGCTAAGTAGGGGGCCATTTCAGCGGCATAGAGCGGCGGGATATGGACTGCTTCGCGGCTAACCAGAATATAGAAGGCTCCCGGGTCCAAAACCAGCTGGCGGCTCTCCGTATAAAGGGCGTCCCAAAAGTCCGCCGGTTCATATTCGCCGATGCGGTCCAAATCAATCACACCCGTGTGCGGCTTGGCGCGGTAGCCCACAAGACCTGCTTTGCCGGGTTTCAGATCTACGGAAAAGCCTAGACCTTCGCTGATCACTGCCGGTCCCCCGGCCACAAGGGTATCGCTGTCGTGAAGGGCAGCCAATTCAGCGTCGGTCAGAACTGCCTGACCACGGCGAAAACGAATTTGATTCAGGCGCATCCCTGGACGCACCAAAACAGAGAAGGAGCGCGGGCAGATTTCAGCATACAATGGGCCGTTGTACCCTGCCGGAATACGGTCAAACTCTACTCCGCCGTCAGTGATGACACGGGTCAACAGATCCAATCGTCCGGTTGAGCTTTTGGCATTTGCGATGGCTTGGACATCTGGCCCAAGTGAAAGCCGCTCCTTCAAAGGGACAACGTAAACACAGCCCTTTTCCAGCACAGCACCGTTCGACAAATCAATGCGGTGCATTTCGAATTCATCGATGCGTTCGGCGACGCTGCGGGATTCGCCAGTCAAAAAAGACGCACGGACGCGGTATGCCGTCGTGCCCAATCGTAAATCGAGGCTGGCGGGCTGTATTTGCCCGTCAACAAAAGGGGATTCGGCACTGAGCGCGCCGGTTTGGATCAACGTTTCGATTTGCTGGCTGGCAAGAACACCTGTCATTGTCCGGATCCCTATTGGTTTTCGCTGCCCTGCATAACAAGGCGGTGCAAAAAGGAACAGAGGCCCATTCAACGCGTATTAGACAACGGTGGCTTTGCTGCCGGATTGTTGGATTTCCATCAAATGCGTATGTGGCATGGCGCGGGAATCTGGCAATGTATTTGTGGCGAGTGTTTGGCCTACACTCAGGCGCAGGCTCGCCTCTCCATTGCGTTCCTTGTAACGCAATTGGATGTGATGATTGCCCGGTGCAAGGGCAACATGTCTGGATTGTTCATCAGTCTGATCGCTGTCGGCCATATCAATAAGAAGATCACCATTCACCAATACCGTAGCCCGATCCTCTGCTTTGAGTGTAAAGCAATAAGTGCCGCCGCGCGGACTTTGCAGAAGCCGGTCATATTGCGCTGTCATGGGGTCGGGTCGGCCTGATTGCCATACGGAAGAATTGTCTTTCGGCGAATTGTGCTGGGTCATGGTTTCGTGCCTTCGTTCTCAAAGCAAGTAATACTGAATGGGTCCCAACGAAGGTTCTGAAGCGCGACGCAGCCGTGCTGCGACCATTTTCGCAAAGATTCAACCAGAGACAAATTAGCCATACAACTGACGTTGCTTGCATGTAAAACATAGAAAACGAGTGGTTAACGTCAAGAAAAATAACCAAAATTCCGGCGCTTTCGATGGAGACAAACTGTTTCCAAGCCGCGGTGTGGCCTCAAATTGGTACAAAACTGACATAGAATTCGACGACAAATGAGCAGGTTGGATGGTCTAAAGTGCCGCCAATTCAGCGTGCTCTTCTTTCAGCAGCTTGCGAAATGCGTCCAGTGTTACAGGTTTGAACACACTGCGCCCGACAGACAGGCTGCGAGCGGATGCAATCATCTTGGCCGCCAACAAAGTTGCATCACTGCCCCCGGTTACAAAGCGCACACGCAGCGGACGGTCAATTTCTGACATGTCGTCGATCACTTCAATACCATTCATCTCAGGCATATTGATATCGACCAACACAAATGCAGGTCCGTCTTCCAGTTTGAGCTTTTCCAACAGTTCGATACCATTTGAGCACAAGCTCACCGTCCAGCCTTCTCGCCTTGCAACAGTGGCAAGGAACTCTGCGAATTCGGTGTTGTCATCCGCAACATAGATATGGCTCATAATTTGGACCGACAAAGAATTGCCGCCTTCAACTAGATTATTTCATAGCACTAAAAAGACGATACAAGGTTTTCTGCTTTGTTCAAGATTGAGCCGTACAACATTTAAAGTTGTGTGCGAATAGCATTCATGTGTGGCAACATCGGAGTGAACGTCGCAATTTCAGCGATGGCGATATCTGAATTTGATATTTTAATACAATTACTTACGGGGATTTTTAGCCATAGCATCAGGCGATCAAAGGCAAAAATATCTATACCGCACAAAAACATGACCCCGAGGTGGGGGAATTTAACCAGTCTTACATGTTCTTGAAATTGGTCGGGCTAGCAGGACTCGAACCTGCGACCTTCCGTCCCCCAGACGGACGCGCTACCAGACTGCGCCATAGCCCGACGCGTTGGAGTTTCATACTGGATTTCCAAGCAGGGGCAACCCCTTGTTTGCGAAAAATAGCCCCTTGGAGATGTTAATTGTAGCCTAGTCGTTGGCGCCGAATTTTTCGTATTCAGAACGCAGTTGGACGACATGCGGATGCAACCTCGTTGCCTGATCGGGGGTCAGTGAAGTGATGCGCGCCAACAAACCAAGTAGAGCCGGGCGCGCGATTGGGGTCGGAACAACAACATTCGGCACAGCATCGACGTTTTCGGCTTGCGGTTCGACGGTGACGTCCATTTCCTCAGGCTCAGGCTCAGGCTCAGGCTCAGGCTCAGGCTCAGGCTCAGGCTCAGGCTCAGGCTCAGGCTCAGGCTCAGGCTCAGGCTCAGGCTCAGGCGTTGATTCGTCTAGGACGGCAGGCTGTTCAGGTTCCGCGTTATCGAGGCTTTGCGGATGCCCAGCCTGCGCTGTATCGATTTCAGATTCCGCCATGAGGTCCGAATCTGCTTCCTCGTCAGCGACATTTTTGTCCAAAGACGGTACTTCGTTTTCTGATTCAATGGCTGGGTCCTCGATATGCTGAGTGTCAGGCTCGATTAGATCCACATCGTCCTGCACAGCATCCGGAAACATCTCAAGCGTTTCCGGCTCATCTTTCACCGTCGCAGATCCCGGGAATGCAACGACCGAATCCGGCACCTCTACTTCGATATAGGGCGCATCGCCGATGATTTCATTTTCGCCGTTATCGGAAGTGTCATCTACAACGTAGGAGTTTAGAGACGCGACGTGCCGCACGCCGTGTTCACGCAAGACCTTTTGCACACCTTTGATGGTCATGCCGTCTTCGTGCAGCAGTTGCTTGATTCCACCGAGCAATTTCATATCGGCAGGCCGGTAATAACGGCGGCCTCCAGCCCGTTTCACAGGCTTGATCTGGGTGAACTTGCTTTCCCAAAAGCGCAACACATGTGCTGGCGTCTCCAGCCATTCCGCAACTTCAGAAATGGTGCGGAATGCGTCTCGGGACTTCGCCATACTTTAGGCCTCAGTTCTTGTTGCCGGCTGCCACGCGATCTTTCATCAGGTGCGATGGGCGGAAGGTCAAAACGCGCCGTGGTTGAATGGGCACTTCTTCACCGGTCTTGGGGTTACGGCCAACGCGCGCGGCCTTTCCGCGGACAGAGAAGGTTCCAAACGACGAGATTTTCACCTGTTCGCCTTCGACGAGTGAGTCCGACATATGCTGCAAAACGGCTTCGACCAATTCGGCGCTTTCATTGCGTGACAGACCAACTTCGCGAAAGACGGCTTCGCTGAGATCCATACGTGTCAGGGTCTTTTCACTCATAGTCATCGCTCCCGGTTTTGTAAGGAGACTAAGCGAGGCACAAAAGCCAAGTCAATATCAATAGGTTGAAAGCAGTGCTTTATCAAAAGCCCATTGCATCAAAGGTGGTTAAAACTTGCTACCAGCGCAAAACCACTGCGCCCCATGCCAACCCGCCACCAATGGCTTCTGTGACAATCATATCTCCGGGTTTGATTTGACCGCGCTGCTTGCCCACCGAAAGGGCCAAGGGAATCGATGCTGCCGAGGTATTGCCGTGGTCTTGAACCGTCACAATGACCTTGTCGCGCGGCAACCCAAGTTTTTTGGCGGTGCCATTGATGATCCGGATATTGGCCTGATGGGGGACAATCCAGTCGATCTCATCGGCTGTCATGTCGATTTTGCCCATAGCGGTTGTCGCAGTCGAAGCCAGCTTTTCAACAGCATGGCGAAACACTTCTTTGCCCTGCATGCGCAGATGGCCGGTGTCATTGGTGCTTACGCCGCCGTCGACATACAAGATGTCCTTGTAGCGCCCGTCAGAATTCAGGTCGGCAGCAAGGATACCGCGATCCTCTTTGGTGCCTTGGCCGTCTTGCCCTTCTAGAACCACAGCTCCAGCACCGTCGCCAAACAGCACACATGTGCCGCGATCCGTCCAATCCATCAGTTTGGAAAAGGTTTCGGCTCCGATCACCAGCACACGTTTGGCCTGACCCGAAAGGATCAGAGCATTGGCATTGGTCAGTGCGTAAACGAACCCTGCGCAAACGGCCTGTACATCAAATGCAAATCCACCGGTCATTCCCAATTCGGATTGCACGATGGTGGCGGCAGATGGAAATGTCAGATCGGCCGTCGAGGTCGCGAGCACAATGGCGTCTATGTCATTCGCATCCAGTCCGGCATCGGCAAGGGCCGCACGGGCGGCCCGGGTTGCCAAATCAGACGTGGTCTGACCTTCGGCTGCGAAATGCCTGCGTTCAATGCCGGAGCGCGATTTGATCCATTCGTCCGTAGTTTCAAGAGTTTCCTCAAATTCCGCATTTTCAACAATGCGGTCCGGCAAATAATGCCCAACCCCGATCACGGTGGCGCGAATGGTCATGTGTTGCTCTTGTCCTTTGTGTCGCGATTTTCCGTTGTGTCACTTTGGACAAGCTCGTCAGCAGACGCAACCCGTGCAGCCAGTCGATCGGAAAAACCGGCATTGGCAAGCTCAAAGGCTAGCTTAACAGCTGCCGAGACACCGGTTTCATCAGCAGAGCCGTGGGATTTGACCACTGTGCCATTCAATCCAAGGAACACCCCGCCGTTGACGCGGCGCGGATCGACTTTCTTTTGAAAGCGTTTCAGGGCGGGCAGGGCAATAAGCCCTGACAAGCGTCCAAAAAACGACTGGGTAAACGATTCGCGCAGCTGATCGACAATCAACTTTGCGGTGCCTTCACCGGTTTTCAAAGCCACATTGCCTGTGAAACCATCGGTGACAATGACATCACAGCGCTTGCCTGGAATATCGCCGCCTTCAACAAAACCGACAAATTCGAATTGGCCGCGCTCTGCATTGGCTTCGATCAGGTCATAGGCTTCCTTGAGCTCAGGAAAGCCTTTGTTTTGTTCTGTGCCAACGTTCAGCAAGCCAATGCGCGGTTTTTTGAGATCAAGCCCGTTGCGCGCGTAGGATGCCCCCATCAGCGCGTATTGAAGCAAATCTTTTGCGTCGGCGCGAATATCAGCGCCCACATCAAGCATCACGTTGAACCCCTGCGGGTTGCGTGACGGCCAGAGAATCGCAATAGCAGGGCGGTTTACCCCCGGGAGTTTGCGCAACCGGATCATCGACAGCGCCATCAGTGCGCCTGTGTTGCCACAACTCACGGCGGCTGTGGCTTCTTTGTTTTTGACTGATTCCAGCGCGGACCACATCGACGTGTCTTTGCCGTTGCGCATCACCTGACTGGGCTTGTCTTCCATGCTCACGATGCCGCTGGCATGGCGAATCTCGCAGCGACCAGAAAGCTCGCTGCGTTTGTTCACCAACATTTGCAATTCGGCCATTGGCCCGTGCAAAATGAAGTCGAGTGTCGGATTCTTATGAGCAGAACGCGCAATACCGGCGACAACTGCCGCCGGTCCTCTGTCTCCGCCCATGGCATCAACAGAAATCACGATCCGGTCCGAGCCAGTCCCGTTTTGCGTAACGCTATGATCCTTCAAAGAGGTCATACAGGACGGCCTGACAGGTTAATTATGCTGCGTCTTCGTCCAGCTCGACTTCGTCGGCCTGAGCGATAACTTCACGTTCTGCGTAGTGACCGCAGGAAGGACATACATGGTGCGGGCGCTTCAGCTCGCCGCAGTTGTCACATTCGTTGGGGTTTGCAGCAACCAATGCGTCATGCGCACGACGGTTGTTGCGACGCGATTTGGATACTTTGTTCTGCTGGACGGCCATGTCTCAACTTTCTCTCGTACGAGGGCGGCGTGGCCGGCCCTGATGGTTGCTTTGTCTCCAGCCTCATAAAGCCATGCTCTAGCTGGACACAAGTCTAGTGTTCTTATGAAGGCGCGAAAATACGCACAAAGCCCAAAAGAGCAAGGGCAAAGTCAGCTTTCTTTGTCTTCGCTTTGCATTTTTTCGCGCAATGCCGCCAGTCCGGCAAAGGGACGGATGTCATCGTCCTTCATTGGCGTGACCCCATCGGCGGAAAATTGCGCGTTTTGGGTTTCCGCACCATCCTTGCGTGGATAACTTGGCAACGCCAGAGACAAAGCTTCTGCGAGAATCGCTGCAACATCGATTGTGTCGCCCAATTCTTCGGTCTCGTCATCCTCGTCCGTCAGTTCGATTTCACTGTCGGTCGTGGCTGCTTTGATCTTATGGGCAGGTACAAAGCTGCGTTTTACCTCGGTGTCGATTCGTGTGGTGACGGGTTCCAACGTTACAATACAGGTCTGAACCGCGGTTGCCCCCAATTTACCGAGCAATTTCCAGCCGTTTCGACCTTGGGGAATGATTTCCCCAATAAACCGGACCTTTTT
The DNA here is from genome assembly GCF_003208435.1 of Pelagimonas varians. Lineage (GTDB taxonomy): Bacteria > Pseudomonadota > Alphaproteobacteria > Rhodobacterales > Rhodobacteraceae > Pelagimonas > Pelagimonas varians. The sequence continues at coordinate 64,302 of NZ_QKMF01000004.1, forward strand.
CAACGATTGCGCGTCCAGTTCTTTCGCCAATGCCTCACGGACACCAGCATTTGGTTCTAACAGAAATTGCGTTGGGCCGCTGTTGCGCAGCTCTGCAACGGGCATCTGAGGGGCGGTAGGGTGCTTTGCGGACATCTGGTCGGGTTTTCCTGTGCTTGAATGACGGGCATTCCTTATGTAAGCCGAATAGGAGCCAGAGCAGGTCAAGGCAAGGGGGCGCTATGCGCAGCATTCATAGAACAGCTAAGATGGCAGTCGCCGGACTGGCTTTGATCGCGCTTGGCGCTTGCACGTCGCAGTACCTCCAGCATGGTTATGTACCGTCCGAAGAGGAACTTCAGCAGATCATTCCCGGTATTGATACTCGGGCCTCGGTTGAAGACGTGATTGGCGTGCCAACATCGTCTGGTGTGCTGCGTGACAGCGGGTACTATTACATTGAAACTCAGATCCGTCATTTCGCCTGGAAGAGGCCCGAAGTTGTGGAACGTGAAGTTCTGGCCATCACCTTTGATGAGGCAGGCGTTGTGGAAAATCTGATCACCTATGGTCTGGAAGACGGGCAAGTGGTGCCTTTAACACGGCGGGTCACCAAGTCTGGCGATGGTGACATCGGATTCATTCGAAAGCTGTTTGGTAACATCGGTGGCTTGAACGTCGGGCAGTTGTTCGAAGAGTAAGCGACCCTTGCCTTCGTGGATTACTTTGATGCGCGCCCAGTCTTCGGGCGCGCTATGACGGGCATGTGGCGCAATGATCAGTCTGGTTAAAGGGCGATACACAGCGCGGCTGGCACGCGGGACGAAAGATATTGAAATGGCTCAAACCCTTCGGGGGCGGGCTTTTGGCAGGCAATCTGACGGGCGTTGGTTAGACAAGGATCCGTTTGATGCCCGCTGCGACCATGTCTTGATCGAGGATCACCATAGCGGCCGGTTGGTTTGTTGTTTCCGGTTCTTGCCTCTGGCGAGCGGTGCAGAAATCAACTCGTGCTATTCTGCACAATTTTATGATTTGAAGCGATTGGCTGCCTTTGACCAGCCAATGGTCGAGATGGGCCGCTTTTGCGTCGACACGACTGTTTTTGATCCTGATATCTTGCGGATCGCTTGGGCGGCGATGACCGATTATGTCGATCGCAATGGTGTCGAATTGTTGTTTGGATGTGCTTCGTTTTCAGGAACGGATCCCAAGGTCTATTCCGATGCGTTTGATTTGCTCAATTCCCGGTATTTGGTGCCAGACCATTGGCGGCCAGAAGTCAAGTCGCCCGATGTCGTTTCATTGGCGCGGCCAGTGCCAGCCGTTGCCGATTCCAGACGGGGGCTTTTGCGGATGCCACCAATGCTTAGAACCTATCTGATGATGGGCGGGTGGGTCAGCGATCATGCGGTCATTGATCACGATATGGGCACGTTGCATGTCTTTACCGGGGTCGAGATTGCATTGATCCCGCCCGCGCGAAAACGGCTCTTGCGGGCGGTGGTAGGCTAGCTGTCAACAGCCTGCGCACGCGATTTAACATTCGTGGATGGAAATTGCCGCTGCCAACACTTGACGTTGCCGGCCTCAAAGCCTAGCGCTCTGGCTTATGGCTGTATCTCCTCTTCTTCAACTTTCTGGTGTGTCGCTGACTTTCGGCGGTGAACCAGTTTTCGACGATCTTTCCCTAAACGTGCAACCGGGGGACCGTGTTGCGCTTGTAGGTCGAAATGGATCCGGAAAATCCACCCTTCTCAAGGTTATGGCGGGCCTCGTCGAAGCCGACAAAGGCGACCGCGTTGTGCCGCTTGGAACTTCGGTGGGCTATATGGAGCAAGATCCGGATTTGTCCGGCTATACTACTTTGGGTGAATTTGCGGCCGCTAATCTGGACCCGTCGGAAATGTACCGCGTCGAACGCGCCGGTGAGGGCTTGAAATTCGACCCCGACCGTTTGGTCGAAACGGCATCGGGCGGCGAACGTCGCCGGGCGGCATTGGCCCGATTGATGGCCGAAGAGCCGGAATTGATGTTGCTGGACGAGCCGACAAACCACCTTGATATCGAGGCGATTGGCTGGCTCGAAGACGAACTGAAAGCCACGCGCCGTGCCTTTGTTCTGATCTCGCACGACCGTCGTTTCTTGACCGAACTGACGCGCGCCACACTTTGGATCGATCGCGGTCAGGTCCGGCGTCAGGAAAAAGGCTTTGCAGAGTTTGAAGTCTGGCGTGACAAAGCATGGGAAGACGAGGACATGCAGCGTCACAAGCTGGATCGCAAAATCAAGGCCGAGGCCCGCTGGGCCGTCGAAGGCATCAGCGCCCGCCGGACCCGTAACCAGGGCCGCGTGCGGGCCTTGCGCGATTTACGTCAAGAACGCAGTAGTCAGATCCGCCGTCAGGGTCCCGCTGCAATGGCGCTGTCATCAGGCCCGAAGTCGGGCAAGAAAGTGATTGAGGCCAAAGGGATAAGCCACGCCTTTGGTGACAAGCAAATTGTACGCAACCTGGATTTGACCATTCAGCGCGGCGACCGCATTGCCTTTGTTGGCCCCAACGGGGTGGGCAAAACCACGTTGATCAACATCTTGATGGGCGAAATCACACCGGATGAGGGCAGTGTCAAACTGGGCACCAATCTGCTTCCGGCGATTTTTGACCAGTCGCGCGCGCAGTTGGATGGTGATGTGTCGCTTTGGGACAGCTTGGCCGGCGACAAGGAAATTGGCGTTTCAGGCAAGGCCGATCAGGTTATGGTTCGCGGCGAGCCACGCCATGTGGTCGGCTATCTCAAGGATTTCTTGTTCGATGAACGGCAGGTTCGCGCGCCTGTTCGGTCCTTGTCGGGTGGTGAAAAGGCGCGTTTGCTGTTGGCCAAGATCATGGCCCGCGAATCCAACATTCTGGTTTTGGACGAACCGACCAACGATCTTGATGTGGAAACGCTGGACCTGCTTCAGGAACTGTTGGACGATTATGACGGAACCGTCATGCTGATCAGCCACGACCGGGATTTTCTGGACCGTGTTGCATCAACCACCGTTGCCATGGAAGGGCGGGGGCAGGCCGTCGTTTACGCTGGTGGTTGGAGCGACTATCAGGCGCAAAAACAACCCGCTGCGGACGCTAAGGTGACCGAGAAAGCCAAAGCCAAGAAAGAGGCATCGCGTCAGGCCCCGACCGCAGAAAAAGCGCCTCTGCTGTCCTTTACGGAAAAGCACCGTCTGGAAGAGCTTCCTGCGGTGATTGATCGTCTGGGTGCAGAGATTGCCAAGCTAGAAGTGTTCATGGCCGACCCTGACCTGTTCCACAAAGAACCGCTTAAGTTTAAAAAAGCGACTGAGGCTTTGGTTGAGCGTCAAACGGCGCTAAGCGCGGCGGAAGAAGAGTGGATGGAATTGGAAGAAAAGGCTGAAAACGGCTAGCGGGTTCAGCGCAGCTTCATCCAACGCCCTATTATGGGCATCGCGGCGACTGTCATCAAAATGCGTATGACGTGGATCAAGCTGACCAAGGCGGGGTTGGCCGCAAGGCTGAGCGCGATGATCGACATTTCGGCGACGCCGCCCGGGGCAAAGCTGATGAACAGGTGCAGGAACTCGATCTGGGTAAACTGGTGAAGGGCAAAGGCAAAACACAGCCCGAGCCCAAGCATATAGCTGACCGAAATCATGCAAAGCCAAAGCGAGCGGCGCAGCAAAGCCCCGTCAACACCTTGGAACCGCAAGCCTAGACTGACGCCGATGACAAGCTGTGCGGCGGCAACCATCCAGCTGGGCAAATGAATATCAACAATTCCGCTTAGGTTTAGCGCGGCGGTAAGCAGCAAAGGGCCAGTCAACTGGCCTGCTGGCAGTCTCAGCTTTTTGGCCATAGCAAATCCGGTCAAAGCCGCCGCGATCACCAAAGCAAGGCTTTGGACGGTGACAGGATGGTCGGGCAGGGCTGCAGACAGCCCCGCAGCGCTGCCAACCGGATGGCCAAGCCAGAGCGACAGGCCCAAGGGCACTAAGGCGATCACCGCAATGACACGCAAGAACTGCTGTGTGGTTAATATGCGTATATCGGCTCCGGATTCTTCGCCCATGACGATGCTTTCCAGCAAACCGCCGGGGGTGCCGGAAAAGAATGCTGTGGCGCGGTCATATCCCCCAAGACGTTCGAAGATTACCAGATTTCCTGCAAAACAAAGCCCGACAAATAGCGCCAATGCGGCAATGGTCAGGGGCATTTCAGGCAAAACGGTCACCAAGTCCGGTGTGACTTGCGCCCCGATCATGACCCCGATCAGTCCGACAAATCCGCTGCGCAATCCGGTCGGAAAGCTATATTCATTGAGAACAAGCGGTGGCCGTACCAAAACCAAACCCGCCGAAGCCATCAAAGCGCCAAGCATCCAAGGCATTGGCACCGATAGTTTCGAGGCAATAAAGCCTCCGAAACCGCCCAGCACTAAAAGCGCACAGGTCAAACCGGATCGGTGAAGGAAGTCTTGTGATAGCTGCATTGTTTTCTCTTACGCCCGAACATTGGCAACAGCAATCAACCCAAGGGCATCAGACCTGTTCCCAGAGCCGGCATTTCTGTGATGCGCCGCGTAGACAACTTCATAGCAGCTCTTACTGCCGCTCATCTGGCGGTAGACTCCTGCCAAATAGCCGAAACCATCACTTGTGTGCGCTTGAGCATTGGGCAAGACTGCGCCCATGAAACTCAAATTACACCACATTAATTTATGTTCAGCCAAAGTGTCCGAAATGGACCGCTTTTATCGTGATGTACTGTCTTTGGGGGATGAAGACCCTGCCGAACTGCCGCCCTTGAATCAGGAAAAGGGACTGGTAGGGGATGTCTCCTTCGTGACCGATGGCGATATTCAGCTGCACCTGACACCGCGTGATGTGCTGAACTCATTTCGATCAGGGCATGTGGTGAACCCGTTGGAACGCGGGCACATTGCGTACCGTACAGATGACATTGAGGGGTTCATGGCGCATTTGGATGCGCAAGGCGTGCCTTATTCGGATTGGGGAACTGATGCCGTGAAGGGATGGCATCAAGTCTTTTTCTATGATCCGGAAGGCAATGTGATCGAAGTTCATCAAGTGGTTGATATGCCTTAGCGCGACAGGCTGGCAGAGTTGGCCCAAATATCATCATCAAGGAAAGTTGCTTTATGATACTCTATGGATTGAGCACTTGCCCGGTCTGCCAAAGGGCCCGTAAGGCCTTGGAGGCCGCGGGTAAAGAAATTACCTTTCGCGATATTAGGGCAGAGCCCCTCAGCGAAACAGAACTGGCTGGGTTGATTGCTGAGTTCGGGGACCGTTTGGTAGATCGAAAATCGAATGACTATCGGGCGCTAAATGAATGGTTGAAAAATTCTGAAGCAGAGGCTCAAATTTCTGCAAAACCCAAAGTGATGGCCCGGCCAGTCATACGTGATCAGGAGACTTTGTATCTAGGGTGGGATGAGGTCGTTCAAGCAGCCTTGATCCCCGTTTAGGCGACGCTTGCGTGACCGATAAATTGCAGGCGATCATGAGGTTGAATTGGTCCGCCGCATTCGGGCCGCGTGCCAAGATGTGTCCGACCTTGAAGAATGGTTAAGTAATGACCAAAAGACACAGTTTACGGGTGCCGTCTGGATCATCACTCTGACCGAAACTGATGTGAAGATATCGATGGATGGGCGAGGCCGATATCTGGACAATACCTTCATCGAAAGGCACTGGAGGTCTCTCAAACACGAAGCTGCCTATCTGCACGAGCTGCAGGACGCGGGCTTTGCAAAATCACCCCAAACGTGATGAAACCATTCACATTCGGCCCAATCAAGTCATTTAATCCTCTCGGGACGAATGTCCGCTGGTGGCCGGAAAATCAGAACAAATACGCACTCAAACTGTCCAAATTATTTTTGGGGGGAGTATTTTAATCGATACGCACTCGGGCTCAATCCCGCGTCCTTAGAAAAGGCACGAGCAAAATTTGATGCATCGGTATACCCAAGAGATGAAGCGATCTCTTGTATGGAAAGAGTGCTGGTGGATAGTGCCGCTTTGGCATGGTTCATCTTTGCGCGGGACACTTCTTGTGAAACCGTGGTCCCAAGGCTGAAAAGTGTCCTTGAGAGCTTTTTCGAATTCATATGGACGAGTTTCGCCGCTCCATCCAGATTCATGCCTCCCTCTCCGATGCTTTGCTCCAAAAGCCCCCTGAAACTGGAAAGAAAGTCATCTTGGCCCATTTTCCTCGGTGGCAGCCCGGGTTCCACAGCCCTTAAATAGCGGCTAAGTGGAACAGCGAGCCATTCAGATGGAAATTGAATGCGAGGGCCCATATTGTTGCCCTTTATCGACTGATAACGCGCATACTTCTTGGGCAATACTAGCGGATCACACAAAACCAACAGGACTTTCTCAGGCTCGAGCGCCGGCCCAAGTGCGTTTTCCAAAATGGACAGTTTAAGAGAAATCATAAAACCATCATTTTGTCTGGGTTCTATCAGTGGCTTAAATCGACGTTCTTCACCAAACGTCGTAATGTTCCCCCTGATCTCCAAATAAGGCGTTGCGGAGGTCGCGACTTTGGCGGCATTCACCACATAGATGTTCAAAAATTCTCCGAGCGTCGCCGCAGTGTCTAGGGCCAAACCGACCATGGGCCACCCGCTGGGGTCCAAGCGGCTGCCAATTTGAGCGGCAAAGGTGTTGTCCTTGGTTACCTCTGCACAGTTCTCTACAAATTGGTGCATGACCATGACATGGACTGATGCTCCTTCCTGATCTACGGCCCTCATTGTCAAACCAACACTTTCTAGAACCGCCTCCGGATCTATCCCTCGGCCTCGCAAACCGTGGAGCAACGGCTTCAGGAGTTGAAGTTGAACAAGGGGTAAAGAGTCCGGCATTGTGTGCATTTTTCCATCGGGTGCCTTCAGTTCAAAAGGAAAAGTGCCCGCCGGTCAATTCCGACCATTCATTTCGCGCCGAAATTCGACGCGTGCTGTCCTGTAAAGACCGGCATGCATCCGCGATATTTGCGACAGTCGTTTTAGAGATTTCAATTGAAAATCTGATTCTCAAGGGAGTAGTGGGATGAAAATGCGTGGATTTCTATCAGGTGCCGCCCTGAGTGTATTAATGGCCGGGGGGGCATCTTTCGCTCAGGCGCAGGACGAAAAGGCCCAACAGGTCCTTTTCACAAATGTTAATATTTTCGACGGTTTCAGTGACACTCTGGTAATGAATCAAAGCGTTTTGGTCGAAAACAACCTGATAAAAACCATTGGTGGCAATGACCTCACGGGAAGTGCGGACGCGGTTGTCATTGACGGCGGTGGACAAACCCTAATGCCCGGCCTCATCGAAGGCCATGCTCACCTCATGCTGATGGGACCTTCTCTGCCGGCAATGGAGGCCAACACGACATGGGAAGATTTCGCGATCCATGGCGTCAAAATGTCTGAGATGTATTTGATGCAGGGGTTCACCACGGTACGCGATGCCGGCGGTGCAAATGCTGGCCTACAGCGTGCGATTAACAACGGAACGATCCTTGGACCACGCGTTTACCCATCTGGAGCCTTCATCGGTTCGCGGGGCGGCCATGCGGATTTTGCCAACTTTACGTCGCCCGTAGGTCAGTCCACAAATATGGGCCGGCTCAACATGGCGCAGGAGGCCGACAGCGTCGCGGATATTCACAAGTTTGGGCGCAACAACTTTCGTATGGGGGCAAGCCAGCTAAAATTCATGCAATCTGGCGGCGCAGTTTCCGCTTTTGATCCTTGGCAGCTGCTTGCTGGGTCGCAAGAAGAAATTGAGGCGGCTGTTCAGGTTGCAAATGAGTACGGCAGCTATGTGATGGCGCACTCATACAGGAAAGAAGCCATCATGACCGCCCTTAATGCGGGGGTAAAATCAATTGAACATGGGTTTATGTTCGATTGTGAAGTCGCAGACCTGATGAAAGAGAAAGGCGCGTATATTACAACCAATCTCACGGCTTTCGATCCCGGACTATTGGAAATTCCCGCCGTCAAGAATGTGGCTGCGAGCCTGCGCAAAGCGACATCCGCATCAGCGGCATTTGTAAACTACATCCCCAACATGAAGAAATGCCCCGTCAAACGCGCCTTTCAGACTGATTGTGTCGGCGATGTCGCTTCCTGCAACAAGCAGATTGCCTATGAGAAATATCTAAATGCCGACTTTTTTGACCCCCACACTGCCCTTGTCACTTTGACCTCAACTGGCGGCGAACTCGTTGCGCTTTCGGGCGACTTCATGAACCCATACCCTGATGGAAAACTTGGTGTGATCCAAGAGGGCGCCTACGCCGACATTCTCCTGATCGATGGCAACCCTCTGGAAGATTTTTCGGTTATGGGAACTTCCGACAAGTGGTTTGACGGACCTCTGCGCCCTGAAAGCCCTGAGACCATCACCGTCATTATGAAAGACGGGGTTATCTATAAAAACACTCTAAATTGATGGCAGGCGGGGTGTTGGAGTTGTCCATACACCCCGTTTTTAGGCGGCTTGAAACCTCCAAAGGAAATAGCAAATGCTGAATGCAGGAGTGCCCTTGTCCTTTCCATATCTGGTGTATGTATTGCGTCGTTTCCGGCCGCCGCGGCGATTGCTCAGCGTATTGGTCCAAGCACCGATGATTTCACATGAACTTGCCAACCATGGTGCAGTAGATGAATAAAAACACGATCCGGACTTGGCTTTTGCCTCTTGCGATTTTTTGCTCCTTTGGGGCACCAGCCGTTGCCCAAGACCTTGGGGGGCCTTCCTCGGTACAGGCAGACCTTGCTGAAAGCGACGGGTTAACCGACCCTTCCTTTCGCTCTACCTTTCCCAATAACATCGCCCCGCGCTATTTTGGTTGGAAGGATCGTTTGGCTGAGGATCACGGTTTTCGATTCAATCTGGATTATTTGGCGCTTGGTCAGTCTTCCAATGCGGAATTGGGCGCCGGAGAGGCTGGCAGCGGCATCGCCCGACTTTACGGCACGTGGCAGGGAACCGAGAACGGCTCCCTTACGTTCAAAATCGAACACCGCCATACTTACGGGGGTATCGCCCCACAGTTTTTCGGATTTGACGGCGGAGCGCTGTCCATAACCGGTACTGCATTCAACGCCAGCGATGCACTTCTGACCAATCTGTTCTGGACACAGCGCGCAGCGGATCAGTCGTGGACGTTTCAGGTCGGGCAAATCGATGTCACCGACTTTGTGGACGTATACGGCATGGTAAGCCCCTATACGGCCTTTCAGAACCTCGCCTTTAATACCAGCCCGACCATTAATGCACCAAACCCCGGTTTGGCCATTGCAGGAGGGGTCCGGTTGGGATCGAACTTCTATGCGACAGCCAGTGTCGCTGATGCGAACGCTGATCCTTCCTCGCCTGATTTGGATGTTTTCTCAGACGGCAAATTATTCAAAAGCGTTGAGCTGGGCTATACGAGTGGCTTTGATCGGATTTATTTTGATAACATCCACATTACCCTTTGGCACAGCGATGCTTCAGACGACGGGAGCCGCGCAGAAGACTATGGAGCGGCGTTTTCCAGCGCTTGGTTTGTGGACAACAAATGGATGCCCTTCATTCGGGGCGGGATCTCCAAAGGCACAGCTGCGTTATACAACAGATCGCTCTCTGCCGGATTGGGATACTATGGCAAAAACACCGACCTTGCTGGCATAGGCGTCAACTGGGCCGAAGCCAACGGCATTTCTGGCAGCCAGACAACAGTCGAAACCTTTTACCGCTTCTCGCTTTCTGCTGGGCTACAGATTACCCCATCGGTTCAATTCATCGACAATCCGCTACTCAACCCGTCACAGTCGAGCATGACTTTGTTCGGCCTCAGAGCGCGTGTAGTGTTTTAGGCGGTTTAGACATAAACCACTCGGACCTGCTCCCCTGAAGTGTCCAGCGGTTAGGGGCAGCCTGTTCTCCAACCAAGGAGACAGACGATGACCAGAAGCCGTTTCACCGAAGAACAGATCATTGGGATTTTGAAAGAGCATCTAGCTGGGCTTGGTGCAAGAGAGCGGGGCCAGTGCCTAGGCGGGAATTGATCTGCGTGTCTAGCAGCGGTCATCCAAGCGCCGGGAAGTTACCGATTTGCGAGACTGACTGAAAAAGCTGTCATCTGAACAGCGTCGCTTTTGATCCCGTCGCTTGCCCACCCTGCTGAAGCGCGACGGGGTTGCCCGCGAACTGGACCGGGTTTCTGAGATGCGGGGCTAACACTGCACGATGGTTCGCGGCCACAGCGTTCGAACACAGCAGACGCGCCTTCAGGCAAAGCGCGCTTCCTCTGGTGGATCACGTAGGATGGACGCCCAATAGACTGGCTAATTCGCTGGCCGTTTCCTCACCTTGATGGGCCTACAACGCGACTTTGGAGTTGAACCTCGGGTGACGTCGCTTCTGTTTTGACATCATCAACTGACCACAAAGCATAGCCTAAGTTAGTGTCCGAACGCGTCCATTCTTTTGATGGTGCTATTTGGCTTGTTTGGTTGGTGTTGGGCGCGCTTGGTGCCTTCTGACCAACCGAAACTATGACGTCGGGGGAGCTCGACTGCAGATCGGGGGGAAGAGTGATCAAAGTCTGGGTGAAAATCTGGGAAACGGTTGCTCGAAGCGGCGCAAACCTTACCGAATTCCCCGCGAAACCTTGTTGATCACTGCCTTGTCTGGCATCAGATGGTTTTTGCAAATACTTGAATGTAATGAAAAACAAAGGGAAATCTGGAGCGGGTAACGAGAATCGAACTCGTAACTAAAGCTTGGGAAGCTGCCGTGATACCTTTTCACCATACCCGCGCACCAGAATGCTTTGGTAGTCCGAGTGCGCAGGGGGGTCAAGCCCGTTTGGGCGGGAAATTACCCCCGCCGACGGCGTCGCCGCCCGCCTGCGCCATCGCCGCCATTGGTGTTAAAACTGACTTTGGGCAAGGTGACTTTGCTCGACAGTTCGGGGAAGGGATCGGTGGCATGGGGGATGGCATTGGCCGCCACAAAGTGTTCTTGAAACTTCGGTTCGATTGCGGTTTCGACCTTGGTAATTTCGCGAACCATTCGTTCGACATCGCGCCGTGCGGCCAGATTGCACAGCGCGATACGCGCGCCAGTGCCGGCCGCATTCCCTGCTGATTGCACTTTGTCGATTGGCACATCGGGGATCATACCCAAGACCATGGCGTGCAAGGGCGATATATGCGCGCCAAAAGCTCCTGCCAGCACGACACGGTCAACCTTGTCGACCCCACGCACATCCATCAACAACCGAGCACCGGCATAGAGCGCGGATTTGGCCAATTGGATGGCGCGGATGTCGCCTTGGGTCACTGTGATGCGCGGGCCGCCCTCAGCGCTGCCGTCGTGGATCAGATAGGAATGCGTGCGCCCTTCAGGTTCGCTGCGCGCGGTTCCGGTTTGCTCTGCCGAGCCAATCAGGCCGGATGGGTCCAACAGGCCCGCAATGCGCATTTCGGCCACCGCTTCGATGATGCCGGAACCGCAGATTCCGGTGATGCCAGTCTGGGCAGTATGATCCCAAAACCCGTCTTCGTCTGACCACAAATCGCAGCCAATCACCCGAAAGCGCGGGTCTTTTGTCACGGGGTCGATACGAATGGCTTCGATTGCACCGGGGGCAGCGCGCTGGCCTGAACTGATTTGCGCGCCCTCAAAAGCGGGTCCTGTGGGGGATGAGCATGCCAAGACGCGGGCTGTATCACCCAAAAGGATTTCCGCATTGGTGCCAACATCGACGATCAAAACAAGGTCTTCGGATTTACCCGGTTCCTCGCTCAGCGCAACAGCTGCCGCATCGGCCCCAACATGGCCGGCAATGCACGGAAGAATGTAGATGCGTGCAGCAGCGGGCAGGGCGCTAAGGCCCAATTCCGAAGCCGACAGGTTCATCGGTTCGGACGTGGCCAGTGCAAATGGTGCCTGACCCAACTCGACCGGATCGATGCCCAATAGCAAATGATGCATAACCGGATTGCATACGAATACGGTCTCAAGGATCAGCGAGGTGTCGATCTCTGCTTCCTTGGCGATGTCGAGCGCGAGGGTATCAATCGCGTCGCGCACTGCCTTGGTCATTTCACGGTCGCCACCCGGGTTCATCATGGCATAGGAAACCCGGCTCATCAGGTCTTCGCCAAACCGGATTTGAGGGTTCATGATACCCGAAGAGGCGACAACCAAGCCGGTTTCCAAATCGGTCAAATGCGCGGCAATTGTGGTAGACCCAAGGTCGATGGCAAGGCCAAACAATCCGGATTCATGCAACGCAGGCCAAGCTGCAATCACGCGTGGTTTGGTCTGTTTGTGCGCCGTGTAGAGCGCAACCGTAATCTGCCATTTCCCTTTGCGCAAAACGGTTTGTAATCCGGCCAGCACCGCGAAATCAATTTCGATGCCGTCAATGTTCCACTGCGCTTTTAGGGCCCGTTCCAGCCGTTCCAGATCGCCGGTTGGCTCATGCATGTCAGGTTCGTCAACTTCGACAAAATACAGTCGGGTCGCCGGATCCATTTCTATCACGCGGGCACTGGCGGCTTTGCGCACCACTTGTTTGTGAACCTGACTTTCAGGCGGCACGTCGATGACAATATCGCCTTGTACAACCGCCTGACACCCAAGTCGCCGTCCCGCCTTCAGCCCGCGCTTGTCGTCATAGCGTTGCTCAACGGCGTTCCAGTCGGACAGCGCGCCCTCGGAAACGGTGACCCCGTGTTTGGGGAAATCGCCATAGCTGGGAGTGATCTGACACTTGGAACAAATCCCGCGCCCGCCGCATACCGAATCCAGATCTACCCCGAGCTGTCGCGCTGCCGTCAGCACCGGTGTTCCAACAGCAAAGCGGCCCCGCTTGCCTGAGGGGGTGAAAATCACAAGGGGATCTTGGGTCATGGCACTGGGTTTCCTGTATCGCGCAGGGGCAAAATAGCGCCAAACCTGAAAAGTGAAAGCCAATCGGCGACCTTAGTATGCCTAAAGGCGTCAAACCTCGTCGCGCGGTGGATTTAGCTGCAGGCGATAGACATTGTTGAGAAAGCCTTGGTCTTGGATTTGAAAGGCTGCCTCCCCAACTTTCTCAAAACCGTTTCCAAGATAAAACCGGATAGCGGGGCTATTTTCCGCGTTTGTTGTCAACCAGACATCCGTTGCACCCAAGCTGCACGCCCGGTCAATCGCAGCGCGGAGCAACGCCGCGCCGATGCCTTTGCCATGATGACGCGGTTGCACATAAAGCGAGCTGATCTCCAAAGTGCCGCATCCTGCGACAGGGGCAGCGCGGTTTTCACTGAGACGGACAAATCCATCAATTCCTTGCGTGTTTTGTGATACCAAGATGGTTTCAGAGCCCGCGCGAACAGCTTTGGAAAAAGAGGCGGCCGTAAAGGTCCGAAGTGCGTAGTCAGCAAAGAACGAAGACACGCCATTGCGTAGGTACGTATAGACCCACACTTCAATAGACAGGGCCGCAAGCGCTGCAGCATCGGATACTTCAGCGGGTCTAAGCATCATGAATCGTCCAGCCAGCGTAAAATTTCGCCGCGATTGCCATCCAGATCGGGGGCAGGGCGACGTGTGCTGGGGTCAGGGTTGTCTGTCATTTTGATGGGGTTCCCGGCGGCCGTATACGCTGCACGGCCATTTCTATCGAGCACATCGACAACCATATTGCGGGCTTGAATCTGTGGATCTTTGAGCACTTCGCCGACGTTCTGGATCGGGCCGGTCGGGATGCCGGCCGCCGTCAGCTTTGCGATCCAAAAGGCCCGCGTGTCGCCAAGTGTAACGGCCTCGATCAATCGTTTCAACAGCCGCGCGTTTTCACAGCGGGCCGGATTGGTGGCAAAACGCGGATCATCCGCCAAGGGCAATTCCATCGCCAGACACAGCTTTTCGAACAGGCGGTCGTTACCTGCAGCGATCACAAACAATCCGTCGGCCGCGTGAAATGTCTCAAACGGAGTGATGGATGGATGACGGGCACCAGACGGGCCGGGCGCAACCCCGTTTACCGACGTCATGGCCACAGCATGCTCCAAAAGCGCCAACTGACTGTCGAGCATGGAAACATCGATTTTGCGCCCCTTTCCCAAACGGTCACGGTCAAAAAGGGCGGCCAAAATCCCCTGCGCCAAGAACATTCCAGCCACGATGTCCCCGATGGATGCGCCAACCCGCACAGGGTCGCGATCCTTTTCGCCGGTGATCGACATCACCCCGCCGCGCGCCTGCACCACCATGTCATAGGCAGGCCGTTTGGCATCAGGGCCTGTGTGGCCAAACCCACTGACCGCCCCATAAACCAACCGGGGAAAGACTTCATGCAAAGCGTCCCAGCCATAGCCCAGACGCTCCATCACTCCGGGCCTGTAGTTCTCAACCAAAACATCCGCCCGCGCCACCAATCGCTCGAAAATAGCGCGGTCATCAGCGTCTTTTAGATTCAAAGCAATGGACTTTTTTCCATGATTGATTGTGGCAAAATAGGCAGACTTCCCGTCCTTAAATGGCGGAAAAGCCCGTGTATCATCGCCCGTCACCGGCTGCTCGACCTTGATCACCTCTGCGCCCAGATCGGCCAGCGTCATTGTGCAATAGGGGCCTGCCAAGACATGCGTCATGTCCAAAATGGTTATTCCAGCAAGAGGAGCCGTCATCACATCCGTCCTAAAAAACTCTACCCCTTGGATGCGCCACTTACCCGACCTCGGCAACGGTCAATTGCCAGGCAGGCAATTCCCCGCCCGTGTTTTCTTCTGTCCCGAAATATCCCGGGGGTTTGGGGGCTGGCCCCCATCTGCGGGCGTCCATTGGCCAGCTCGAATGATAACAATCCCACCACAAGCATGCTTTCCCTCTTTCCCCCGCGTCCAACCCGTGTAATAGCGACGTGCCAACCGATATCTGCCCAGGAGTACCCCCCATGGAGATTCGCGAGGCCCTGACCTTCGACGATGTTCTGCTTGTTCCAAACGCATCCAGCGTGCTGCCCAGTACTGCTGATACGCGCACACAGGTGACCCAATCCATTGCCATGAATATCCCGCTGCTGAGTTCCGCGATGGACACAGTCACCGAGGCACGCATGGCCATCACAATGGCCCAAGCGGGCGGTATTGGGGTGATCCACAAAAACCTGAATGCCGAAGAGCAATCGCGCGAAGTGCGCCGTGTCAAACGCTTTGAATCCGGTATCGTTTACAACCCGGTGACTTTGACGGTCGATCAAACTCTGGCCGAGGCCAAAGCGCTTATCGAGCGGTATAACTTTACCGGTTTTCCGGTCGTAGACAAAGATGGCCGTGTCATGGGTATTTTGACAAACCGTGATATGCGGTTTGCCCAATCGGATGATGTGCCGGTGCATGCCATGATGACCTCGGACAATCTGGCGATGCTGCAAGAACCTGCAGATCTGGAAGAAGCCAAAAGCCTGATGCGGGCACGCCGGATTGAAAAGCTGTTGGTGCATGACGGCACAGGAAAACTGACCGGCTTGTTGACACTCAAAGACACTGAAATGGCGGTTTTGAACCCGACAGCCTGTAAAGACGAGCTGGGGCGCCTGCGGGTAGCTGCTGCCTCTAGTGTTGGGGACAGCGGGTATGCCCGCACCGAAATGCTGATCGACGCAGGTGTTGATATTGTTGTGATCGATACCGCACATGGTCACTCGGACGGTGTTCTTGAGGCGGTGAAACGGGTCAAAGCCAATTACGACATCCAAGTCATTGCTGGCAACGTGGCCACTGGCGACGCAACCAAAGCCCTGATCGACGCAGGTGCCGATGCGGTCAAAGTTGGCATCGGTCCCGGTTCTATTTGCACCACACGTATGGTGGCCGGTGTTGGTGTGCCGCAGCTGACAGCGATTGACGATTGCTCCAGAGCAGCAGGCAATGTGCCGGTTATCGCCGATGGTGGTATCAAGTTCTCAGGCGATTTCGCCAAAGCCATCGCGGCTGGCGCGTCTTGTGCGATGGTTGGCAGCATGATCGCGGGGACTGATGAATCGCCGGGCGAAGTGATTTTGTATCAGGGTCGCTCTTTCAAAGCCTATCGCGGCATGGGTAGCCTTGGCGCTATGGCGCGCGGCTCTGCTGATCGCTATTTCCAAAAGGATGCCGCCAGTGACAAACTGGTGCCCGAAGGTATCGAAGGTCAGGTGCCTTACAAAGGCTCTGCCGGTGCCGTCATTCACCAGTTGGTTGGCGGTTTGCGCGCGGCGATGGGCTACACCGGCTGTCCGACTGTGGCCTCGATGCGTAGCGATTGCAGCTTTGTAAAGATCACCGGCGCGGGGCTGAAAGAAAGCCACGTGCATGACGTCCAGATCACGCGTGAAAGCCCGAACTACCGGATTGGCTAAATAGCTGATCTGAGTGAGATCAAAAAAGCCGCGTGCAATCATGCACGCGGCTTTTGTTTTGGATGCCGGTTAGTCTGACATCCCGCCTGCCTGCCATTTTCGCTTGTAGAGGCGTAGGTGAAAGGCAGGAAACTTGACCAGTTCTTCGGCCAATAGCAGGGCAAAGACCCAAGTCACCGATAGATCCCAATACAAAATGAATAGCGCGGTCAACGGGATGCGAAAAAGCCACTGCGATGTCAGGAAAATATTCATCACATAGACCGTGTCGCCGCCCGCCCGCAAAGTATTTCCGCAGATCGCGTTTGATCCTTTGGGGTAGGGCAGGACCAACAAGATCGGCAAAAAGCTCATCAAGGCGGCACGGGTTTCATCTTGGAGTTCGGAATAGATCCAGCCCGACGAAAGGCAGACCGCAAGATACATCAAGGAAACCGCCATGCTGGAAACAAAGATGACCCGCCATGCACGGCTTAAAAAGGCATCCAGCGCCGCTGGAGGGGTATGCCCACCCAGCAGTTGCGCAACGATAATGCCCGTCGCCTGCGCCCAGCAAATCGCAAAGACTCCCGCGACATGAATCCACGGCATAATCAAAGTGATGGCTGCAAATTCATTGACGCTCATCTTGGCGAACAGAAACGCACAGACAGCGGTGGTGATTGTGACGCTGCAAAATGTTGTTGCGATGGGCAACGCGAAACGCAGGTGCCGTTTGGTGGCCTCGACAAAGCTGTTGTTGCGCCATCCTTGAACCGTCAAATACCCCCCGGTTATGCGCCAAAACATCACCGCCAGATATGCTGCCCGCGCAAAGGCTGCGACGGCTGTTCCCACAGCGGCACCGGTTACGCCCATGGCGGGAAACCCGTACAGCCCATGGATCAATACGATGCTCACGCCGATGTTGACCGGTATCGATATCAGCTGGCTGTAAAAGGCCATCGTGGTTTTTCCGCTGCCGTTAAACAGGCTGGTGAAGGCATGGCTAAACGCCTCGAGCACCACCATGGCCAAAAACACCAACAAGTAAGATTGTGCTTGCTCGGCAATCCAAGGGGTGTGGGCAAAGGCCCTTAAAACCATCCCGCCGAACAAAAGCACAGCAATGATTCCAAGTAATGCAAGGATCAAGTTGATCAAAAGCCCGATGTAGAATCCGGTTTTCAAAGGGACTGTTTCGCCCGATCCAAAAGCCTGCGCAATCCGGATTTGTGACGCGCTGGAAAAGGCGAATTGAAAGCCCAACAGCAAAGCTCCGATCGCGCCTGCCAATCCCATGGCAGCCAAGGCAGGTTCGCCCAATGAGGAAACCAGATAGGCATCGATGGCTATGATGCCATGCATCATCATGGCCTTCATTCCCAAAGGCCAGGCCACAGCAAAAATATCCCGACGCGACGGGGTGGCGGGGATTTCAGGCATGCTGGCTCGCTTTTGGGATTTTGACAAAAAAATACAAATCTATACGGATTTGTCCATGGTCTCTTGCGATTTTATTCCTGTCACGATTGGCGGCATAACATTGTTTGCGTTCTTGCTCCGTTCCAAGGCACATGGTCTAAGAGGTCAAAAGGAGAGGCAGTTGCGCAGATTCTACGAATTCTTTGCAGGGGGCGGCATGGCACGCGCTGGTCTTGGCGTGGGCTGGAAGTGTCTACTGGCCAATGACTTTGATGCAAAGAAAGGGGCATCTTATATCCGCAATTGGGGATCGGATCATCTTATTGTTGATGATATTCGGAACCTGTCGCCAGATGATATGCCTGACCAGCCCGACCTGATCTGGGGAAGTTTTCCATGTCAGGACCTGTCATTGGCGGGCTTGGGCGGCGGTCTCAAGGGCGCGCGCTCTGGCACGTTTTGGCCATTTGTCCACCATATCCAGACTTTGAGGGATGAAAACCGCGCGCCAGCGGTGATTGCGCTGGAAAATGTCTTGGGCACATTGACCTCTCATCAAGGAAAAGACTTCACTGCTATCTGTCGGGCCTTGCGCGATTTGGGGTATCGGTTCGGGGCGATTGTTATGGACGCCGCGTTGTTTGTACCGCAATCACGGCCACGTTTAATCATTGTTGCGATGCGCGCAGATTTGCCAATGCCGGTAGGTATCATCCGGCAGGCACCACAGGTTCCATGGCACACCAAGGGCCTGCGCAACGCCTATGACAGCCTTCCGAAAACGCTTCAAAAACAATGGCTGTGGTGGGAAATGCCCAAACCGGCAGAGCGGATTTTACGCTTTGCTGATCTGGTCGAGGATCGACCGGCATCCACCAAATGGCACACCAAATCTGAAACCCGTGCATTGCTGTCGATGATGTCCGAAGTGAATTTGGCGAAGGTTGAAACCGCCAAGTCGGCGGGGGTGCGTATGGTGGGTACGATTTATAAACGCACACGTGTCGAACATGGCATCAAGGTGCAGCGCGCCGAGGTTCGTTTTGATGAAATCGCCGGATGTTTGCGGACACCGGCTGGGGGCTCTTCGCGGCAACTGATCATGGTTGTCGAAAACAGCAGTATCCGGTCGCGATTGATCTCGACCCGTGAAACCGCGCGGCTGATGGGGCTGCCCGAGACATATATTTTGCCTGACCGTTACAATGAAGCCTATCACCTGACCGGCGACGGAGTTGCCGTTCCGGTGGTTCGGTATTTGTCGCAACACCTGTTTGAGCCCCTGATACCCGCCGCCCAAAGTGCCCGCGTATGAGCGAGATATCCTGCGAGAAAAACGCCGAGCTGCGGTTGAAGATTGTCGAATTTGCAGAGGTGCTCAAGCGCGAGGCGCATTTGCTGGGCGATCATGGGCTTGATGAACAAGACTTCTATCAATCCGGTCTGTTTCGCGGCGCGATTGAACGCATTCGCGGGCAGTATTCCGCTTCGATGAAAGAAAAGCGGGGGTTTGTAGCGCAGGTTCTGGACCATATGCGTTTTGGTGGGTTCATAAAGGATTGGGCTTCAGCCGGAGAGTCGAACCGGCACGATTATGCGGTGACTTTGAATTCCGACCGGACCGCGATCATTGAGCTTAAGGGCTGTTTGGATGGCAATAATACCAATATCTTTGAACGCCCGCCGCATGCCGATGAATTCATCATCTGGTCTGTTTGTTCGAACCCGGGCGCGGACCCCCGTCACAATGTTTGGTCGGGCATTCACACCCGCCTGAGCGCCGAGATGATTGATCGTAATCAACGAATAGATGGGCTGGTGGTTTGGGATTGGATTTGCGGCACGGCGGCGCGACCATGCCCAAAACTCACTTTGGCACCGGATCGGGTGACCGAAGTGGGGCAATACCGGCTACAGCCGCCGTGCATCTACCTGTTTCCCGCCACCGTTCCAAGTCCGCGCAACAATCCGCGCCCGCGCATCAACACGCTTGATGATGTCGGTTTGTTGCAAGCGATGCAGACCTGTTTTGGCGGTGCAGACGCAGAGCTGCATCAGGTCCAGATCGAAGTGGCGCATCAAGGTGCCGAGACAGTGCGCACCACCACTATTTCGCGTGGCGGGACGGTGCAAAAGGCCTCTGATCCCACACCAATTCGGCGATCATAGGCGCAGGTGCCAGCCAAGGCAGGCATGGTTAAAGGGGCAGATGCGTGTTTGCGCTTGCTCCTTCGGCGCAGGCTCGCTTATGGCGTAGGAAACCAACGCATGAGGCCCCCATGACCCCAGCTGCCCGTCTGCAAGCCGCCGCCGAAATCATTGACCGTATCGAAGGCGGCATACCTGCTGAAAAAGCCCTGACCAATTGGGCGCGTAATTCCCGTTATGCTGGCAGCAAGGACCGCCGTGCGGTGCGCGACCATGTGTTTGACTGTTTGCGCATGTGGCGCAGCACTGCCGCACTTGGCGGAGCCGAGACTGGCAGGGGCCGTGTTCTTGGGCTGTTGCGCAGTGCAGATATTGATCCGGACACCATGTTCACAGGTCAGGGTCATGCGCCGGGCCCACTGAGCGATGATGAGCAAGCGGGAGGCAGGGATGCAGATGGATATGCAGCCTGGGATCTGCCGGACTGGCTGGGTCAGCGCTTTTCCGATGGGCTGGGAGAGAAAGCTGAATCCACGGCCATGTCATTGCGCCACCGTGCCGAGGTTTACTTGCGAGTCAATACGTTGAAGGCCGATCTAGCCACCGCGCAAGCCGAATTGTCCGCCGAAGGAATTTTGACCGAAGCGCATGCATTGTCACCAACAGCCTTAAGGGTCACCGAGGGCGCACGGCAGGTGGCACGATCACAGGCCTATTTGACCGGACTGGTTGAATTGCAAGATGCCGCCTCACAATCCGTTGTTGATATGTTGCCATTGCAGGCCGGTATGCGGGTGTTGGATTATTGCGCAGGCGGTGGTGGTAAGACCTTGGCAATGGCAGCGCGCATGGATGGCGGACCGGTCACGGCCCATGACGCCAATGTGGGCCGCATGTCCGATTTGCCTGCACGGGCTGAAAGGGCAGCCGCGAAAGTGGATATCGTCGACAGCCCAACAGGCCAATTTGACTTGGTCTTATGTGATGTGCCGTGTTCCGGTAGTGGTGCTTGGCGCCGCTCTCCCGAAGGGAAGTGGCGATTTGGCCCGGAGGACCTTGAGGCGCTGATTGGTTTGCAATCAGAAATCATTAATAATGCCAAGAGCTTGGTGTCTCCTGGCGGTTTTCTTGCCTACGCAACATGTTCGGTTCTTCCAGCTGAAAACACCCATCAATCGGCGCGTTTCTTGCAGGCCAATTCGGGCTGGGAACAACAAGTCGAACGGCAATTTTTGCCGGAGGACGGCGGCGATGGATTTTATGTGACTTTCTTTAAAAGAAAATGACAGAGATCTAAATGCCACTTAGGGTTGTTTTTTGACGGGGGTTAACTAGTAATTAACGACGACGGGATGAAATCCGGGTTCAAGAATCGCATCAAGGGGTCTCACATTGGCAATGGCAGAGCAGAATTCCCGGCAGCGTCCCTGGCTTGTGACACCTTTAGGGGGAAGCGCGCTTTTGGGGGGGCTGGCGTTAGGCTGTGCTGCTTCGGTCGGCTTTCTCGAAACGTCGCCGATGATCAAGGTCGCACTTTTGACGGCGGCTGGGGCCTTGGGAGCCATGTCGGTTGGTTGGTCCGGCTATGACTTGTTGAGACGGCAGCGAACGAAACGCCAATTGACTATGCTGGTTGATTTGGTCGAAGAAGAGCCGGTATTTTGCTTCCTTTGCGATCTTGAAGGCAATCTGAAACATGCAAATGTCGCCGCCCGCGAGCGGTTCGAAACTGAAAAGGGGCTGCCTTTAGCGAGTGTGCTGCGGGATGTCTTTGCCAGTTCTGAGGGGGTTGTGTACCGTCTGTTTCACAAGGTGCAGGCGAATGGATCCGCGACTGAGAACATAACCAGCCACTCCGAAGGGTTTCGCATTCATGTCCGCAGCGTGCCGCCCGGTTTGGTCTTGTGGCGGCTGGAACCCGACGCCGTCCGTAGTGGTCAACAGACCCGTGTGGATGCTCCTATTATGACCTTGGGCCGCAATGGAGCGGTCTTGTTCATGAACACACCCGCCCGCGAATTGCTTGGACGCCGTGCCAAAAGTCTGGACGAAGTGTTTGATGATCTTCCTTTGAGGCCGGGCGGGGTTCATATTTTGTCATCTGAAACCGGCCCGCAACGGGTTCTGGTTCAAAGTTCCGAGATAGGCGCAGGCCGGATTGAATTGGTCTTGTCCGCCATCGCGGAAGAAGACACCGGGGCAGAAACCGTCGGTAGTTTTGACAGCTTGCCGGTTCCATTGATCAAGGTCGCGCCCGAAGGCCGCGTGCTGCGTGCCAATCCCGAAGCGCGGCGGATGCTTGACCTTGGAATGGAACCGCTTGGCAATTTATCGGAATATATGGAAGGACTTGGCCGGGCCCTGACCGATTGGCTCCAAGAGGCTGCGGCAGGAAAAGGTCTACATCGTTCCGAATTTCTACGCCTTACCCGAGCTGACCAAGAGGTTTTTGTTCAAGTCACATTGAATAGGGTGGTGGAAGACGGACAACCGACTCTGGTAGCGGTTCTAAATGATGCGACGGAGTTGAAAACCCTTGAGGCGCAGTTCGTTCAAAGCCAAAAAATGCAAGCCATCGGTCAGCTTGCGGGCGGTGTTGCACATGATTTCAACAACCTTTTGACTGCGATTTCGGGCCATTGCGATTTGCTTTTACTGCGTCATGATCAGGGCGATCCCGACTATGGTGATTTGGTGCAAATCAACCAAAACGCAAATCGGGCGGCTGCGCTTGTTGGGCAACTCCTAGCCTTCTCGCGCAAACAAACGATGCAGCCTGAGATTTTGGATTTGCGCGACACACTGTCGGATCTCGCCCATTTGCTGAATCGGCTGGTTGGAGAGAAAGTTCGCCTTAACCTCCACCATGACCCGGTATTGCCGCAGGTGCGCGGGGACCGCCGGCAGCTTGAGCAAGTGATGATGAACCTAGTAGTGAACGCGCGTGACGCTATGGTGGACGGCGGAGAAATCGCCATTGATACCGAGCGCCGCGTGTTGCGTGAACCTCTCAAACGTGATCGCGCAATTGTTCCGTCCGGCACCTATGTGTCGGTACGGGTCAACGATGAAGGGTCAGGTATCCCGCAAGACAAATTGCAAAAGGTTTTTGAACCCTTCTTTACCACAAAGCGCACGGGCGAAGGTACTGGCTTGGGCCTTTCGACAGTTTACGGGATCGTCAAACAGTCTGGTGGTTACATCTTTGTCGACAGCGTTGTCGGTCAGGGCACATGTTTTACCTTGCTGTTTCCGGCGCATGAAGCCGCGCCAGATTCCAAACCAAAACCCAAAGAAGAAGTCCGAAAACTTCCGCAAAAAGGGTCAGGGGTCGTGTTGTTGGTTGAGGACGAGGCCCCGGTTCGTGCCTTTGCGGCACGCGCGTTGCGGTTGCGGGGGTATACGGTTGTCGAGGCTGAGAATGCAGAAGATGCATTGGAGCTGTTGGAAGACGAAACCTTGGCTGTGGATGTCTTTGTAACGGATGTGGTTATGCCGGGAATGGATGGCCCGACATGGGTGCGCAAAGCATTGGTGGATCGCCCGGATACTCGGGTGGTTTTTGTGTCCGGCTATGCAGAAGATGCCTTTGGAGAAGGAAGTCAGGAAGTTCCCAACTCCGTCTTTTTGCCCAAACCGTTCTCACTTTCCGAACTGACAGAGACTGTGCACGATCAGTTTGACTGACCCGCTACTGGGCCTTGTTCCAAACATCAAAATCACCGGCGCATTTACGGCGCAATTTTTCTTCCGTTTGAGCGGACAATTCGAGGTCTCTGCGTGGGGAAACATTGGTTCGTGGTAGATCCAAAGTGACGCCAAGTCGCTCTTCAAGAAAACCAATCAGACCGGCTTGGTTCTCATATTTGAACAGATGGGTGACCGAGACACCGTTCGGTCGGGGTTCGATGAATTTTGCCTGACTGCCGACATTGGCAAAGGGGGGGCGATCGCCCGTGGCATAGGCTTGGCAAAACGCGTCAAAACTGATTCCCTTGGTCGAAGTCGGTCGACCGTCAAGAAAACTACGTTGGCGGTATCGATACCAGGATCCAAGCCAGCTGACCGGTTCGCGGATCACCGCAATAATATCCATGTGTTCGCTGCCGACTTTGTCAAACATCGGTCTGAAAAACCGGTTATAGCGATAAACCGGGGCGTGTTTCAATTCAGGCGGGTCGTTCACAATCATTGATGCCACAGGCGTCAAAGCGGCCTCATAGGCCGATGTTCCGGTCTTCGGGACTGCCAGAAACACCAGTTTTTGCTTCCAAAATACTAACATCAAAAATTATCCACAGTTTGCTAACTTTCCTTTAACCATCCTGCACCAATCTGTGAAAGGAAAGAATTCACTTGAAATGTTCTGCTTTTGATCTCATTAAGAAAAGAACAACAAGTGAACAAAACAGCCAATTGCCGCGCCTTGCGGCCTATGGGATAAGGGACGCAACTGATGGCAACGGCAGATCTCCTCACAATGAACAAAAAGACCGCGGACAAGCAAAAGGCGCTCGATAGCGCTCTGGCCCAGATCGAACGTCAATTCGGCAAAGGGTCAATCATGAAGCTGGGTGGCGAAAACGCCATTCGGGACATCGAAGCGACATCAACGGGCTCTCTTGGATTGGATATCGCCCTCGGTATTGGCGGTTTGCCCAAAGGCCGGATCATTGAAATCTATGGCCCTGAAAGCTCCGGTAAAACCACGCTGACCTTGCATGTGGTTGCAGAGGAACAAAAAAAGGGCGGTGTTTGCGCCTTTGTGGACGCCGAGCACGCGCTTGATCCGCAATATGCCAAGAAATTGGGCGTCGATCTGGATGAATTGCTGATTTCGCAACCCGATACTGGGGAACAAGCGCTTGAGATTGTGGACACGCTGGTCCGCTCCGGGGCAGTCAACCTTGTTGTGGTCGATTCGGTTGCGGCTTTGACACCAAAGTCCGAACTTGAGGGCGACATGGGTGACAGCAGTGTCGGCGTTCAGGCTCGCTTGATGAGCCAGGCGATGCGCAAACTAACCGGATCAATCAGCCGTTCGAATTGTATGGTTGTTTTCATCAACCAGATCAGGATGAAGATCGGCGTGATGTTTGGCTCGCCCGAAACCACAACTGGTGGCAACGCGTTAAAGTTTTACAGCTCGGTGCGATTGGACATTCGTCGGATTGGCGCGATCAAGGATCGTGACGAAGTTGTAGGTAACCAAACCCGCGTCAAAGTGGTTAAGAACAAAGTCGCACCACCGTTTAAAGTGGTTGAATTCGACATCATGTATGGCGAAGGCATCTCCAAAATGGGTGAATTGCTGGATCTTGGGGTTAAGGCCGGTGTGGTTGAAAAATCCGGGGCTTGGTATTCCTACGGGGATGAGCGGATCGGGCAGGGGCGTGAAAATGCCAAAAACTATCTGCGAGAGAATAGCCGCATCTCTTATGAGATTGAGGACAAGATTCGCGCGGCGCACGGGCTTGAATTTGATATGCCCAAGGATGATCCTGATTTGGTCGAAGACTGATCGAAGGTCCCGATGCAAAAGATTTGGAAAGGCACCGATCGGGTGCCTTTTTTCTTGCTGACTCAAATTACCTGACATAAGTCAGGTATATGACGCAAGATGATATATCCCGCTTTCGCCGCCTGTCGCGGGCAGTCACCACACAGTCCGGTGCCTTAGACAATTCGTTTCTTGGCTTGGGCCGTCCGCTTGGGCCTGCCCGGGTTTTGAACGCAATTGGACAGGGTAAAACCGACGTAGCAGATTTGCGAAGCTATTTGGGATTGGATTCCGGATTGATGAGCCGCCTTTTACGCGGTCTCGAAACCGAAGACCTGTTGCAAACCAGACCTGTGCAAGAGGATGCCCGGCGACGCGAGGCTGTTCTAACTCCGAAGGGACGACAAGAGTTTTTACAATATGAATCCCTGTCGAATGGCGCGGCTGAAACGGTTCTAAAGCGTTATGGGAATCGGGCTGCGTTGCTTGACGCGATGGATCTGGTAGCAACGGTTCTAGGCCGTGATCAAATCGAAATCATTCAGGTTGATCCTGAGGATCCGCGCATTGTGCACTGCGTGAAAGCATATTGTGAGGAACTCTCCACGGAATTGGGCACAGTGTTCGACCCCCAATTGTCAGGTGATCCCGAAGCGAAGTGCCTGCGGCCGCCGCATGGTGTCTTTCTTTTGGCGCTTTCGGATGATTTGCCGGTCGGGTGCTGCGGGCTCAAGGGACAGGGAGGCGGGCTTGGCGAAGTGAAGCGGCTTTGGGTGTCGCCTGCGGCGCGCGGCCTAGGGCTGGCCAAGCAATTGATGGGCCAGATCGAAGATCAGGCCAGCCGTCTTGGGATGGCGACTTTGCAGTTGGACACCAATGGCAAGCTGACGCCGGCATTGACGCTGTATCGCAACGATGGGTGGCATGAAATTCCGCGTTATAACGACAATCCTTATGCCGAACATTTCTTTGAAAAGCATCTGGGCACCCATTCCAAACGGCCCTGAAGCTCCTTGCCCCATGGACAGCGCCGAGGCAGGCAGGTACATCTGCGGAAATTTCCTTTTTAGTGGGGCGCACTACTATGGCGACGCTGAACGACATCCGGTCGACCTTTTTGAACTACTTCGCGAAACAGGGGCATACGATCGTCGATTCCAGCCCTCTGGTGCCGCGCAACGATCCGACGCTGATGTTCGTCAACTCGGGCATGGTGCAGTTCAAGAACCTGTTCACCGGACTTGAAACACGCGACTACAATCGGGCCACAACTGCGCAAAAATGTGTGCGCGCTGGCGGCAAGCACAACGATTTGGACAATGTCGGGTATACGGCACGTCATCACACGTTCTTTGAGATGCTCGGCAACTTTTCCTTTGGGGATTACTTCAAAGAGGAGGCAATCACCTTCGCATGGGAGCTGATCACCAAAGAGTACGGCATTCCCAAGGATAAACTGTATACCACAGTTTATCACACCGATGACGAAGCTTATAACATCTGGAAAAAACTGGGTGTCCCCGAAGAGCGGATCATCCGGATCGCGACCTCTGACAACTTTTGGCAGATGGGGCCAACCGGTCCGTGTGGTCCATGTACCGAGATTTTCTACGATCACGGGGATCATATCTGGGGCGGCCCTCCCGGCTCGCCCGAGGAAGATGGTGACCGGTTCATCGAAATCTGGAACGTGGTTTTCATGCAGAACGAGCAGTTCGAAGATGGTTCGATGAAGGCGTTGGACATGCAGTCGATCGACACCGGCATGGGGCTGGAACGGATCGGCGCGCTGTTACAAGGCAGCCACGACAACTACGACACCGATTTGTTCAAAACATTGATCGAAGCCTCGGCCCATGCCACCTCCGTTGAGCCTTATGGTGACAAGAATGTGCATCATCGGGTTATTGCGGACCACCTGCGCTCGACCTCGTTCTTGATTGCGGATGGTGTGATGCCATCCAATGACGGGCGCGGTTACGTTTTGCGCCGGATTATGCGCCGTGCGATGCGCCATGCGCATTTGTTGGGCGCGAAAGACCCGGTGATGCATCAATTGGTGCCTTCGCTGGTCGGACAAATGGGGCAGGCCTATCCTGAACTTGGTCAGGCACAAGCCATGATCGAGGAGACATTGCTGCTTGAAGAAACCCGTTTCAAACAGACTTTGGACCGCGGCCTGAAATTGCTTGATGATGAAGTCAGCGGATTGGACGAAGGGGCGCAGCTTTCTGGTGAAGCCGCGTTCAAACTCTATGACACCTATGGCTTTCCTCTCGATCTGACCCAAGATGCGCTGCGCGAGCAGGGCCGCGAAGTCGACACCGACGGGTTTACAGCGGCAATGGAGCAGCAAAAAGCCAAAGCGCGGGCTGCTTGGTCGGGGTCTGGTGACGCTGCGGACAGCACGGTGTGGTTTGACGTGCTTGACGGTGCAGAGCCCACGGACTTTCTTGGTTATGACACCGAAAAGGCCGAAGGTCAGATTTTGGCTTTGGTGGCTGATGGCAAGCTGGTCGACAGTTTGGCTGAGGGGGCAACGGGTTGGGTTGTGACCAACCAGACGCCATTTTATGCCGAAAGTGGCGGTCAGGTTGGCGACGAAGGCGTGATCCGCCGTCTCGAAAACCGCGACGATGCGGCCGCAGTTTCGGACACTCGTAAATTCGCGGACAGCAAGATCATTGCCCACAAGGTTACGGTGTCCAAGGGCACATTGGCCACCGGCGAAGCCGTTGAATTGGAAGTGGGGCACGGCCGACGCAGCACCATTCGCGCCAACCATTCGGCGACTCACCTTTTGCACGAGGCCCTGCGCAATGCACTTGGCGATCACGTCGCGCAGCGCGGATCGTTGAATGCACCGGATCGGCTGCGGTTCGACTTTAGCCATGGCAAGGCATTGAGCGCTGCCGAACTGTCACAGGTTGAGGCCGAGGTGAACGCCTATATCCGTCAGAATTCCAGCGTCAGCACCCGCATCATGACGCCCGATGACGCCCGCGCCATTGGTGCGCAGGCGCTATTTGGCGAAAAATACGGTGACGAAGTGCGTGTCGTCTCGATGGGGCAGCAATCCGGATCGGGCAAGGGCAGCGATGGTTCAACCTATTCGCTGGAACTGTGCGGTGGAACCCATGTGCGCCAAACGGGCGATATCGGTGCCTTTGTTAGCCTTGGAGACAGTGCATCCAGCGCTGGTGTAAGGCGGATTGAAGCGCTGACTGGGCAAGCGGCAATGGACTACCTGTCTGAACAGTCTGCAGCGCTGAGTACGGTTGCGGGCGAGCTTAAAGCCCCCGTGTCCGAGGTGCCTGCACGGGTCAAGGCGCTGATGGACGAACGCAAAGCCCTGACCAACGAAGTGGCGCAACTGCGCCGAGAGTTGGCCATGGCGGGCGGCGCAGGGCAGGGCGGCGGCGCGGAATCAACCGATGTCAACGGGGTCGCCTTTGTTGCGCAGGTTTTGACCGGTGTGTCCGGCAAAGATCTGCCGGCGCTGATTGATGAACACAAATCCCGCATTGGGTCGGGCGCAGTTCTGCTGATCGTGGATGCGGGCGGCAAGGCTGCTGTGGCAGCTGGTGTGACGGCTGACATGACCGGAAAGGTATCGGCGGTTGATTTGGTCAAGGCAGCCGTGGTTGAACTGGGCGGAAAAGGCGGCGGTGGCCGCCCTGATATGGCGCAAGGCGGGGCCAAGGATGTGGCCAACGCCGACGCGGCAATAAAAGCGGCTCAAGCCGTCATTGGAGGATAAGATATGCCCGCACTCTGGATCGCTCATGTGACCGTCACGGACACCGAAGCCTATGGCAAATATGCGGAACTTGCCGGGCCCGCAATTGCGGCCCATGGCGGCACATTCATCGCCCGTGGCGGCCGGTATGTGCAACTGGAAGGCAAAGAGCGTCCGCGCAATGTTGTGGCCAAATTTCCCAGCGTTGAGGCGGCTGAAGAATGCTATCATTCCGATGCATATCAAGAGGCTCTAAACCATGCGCGTGGTGCGTCTGAGCGCGAACTTTTGGTGGTTGAAATCACAGATTGAGTGGTGCGAGTTTCACCAGATTTGCAGCGAGCAATTGCAGGGGCGGTCCTTATTCGGGATCGCCCTTTTTCGTGTTGTTCGGCCACATATTGCCTGAGGTCAATTTTCAGTCGCAACCTATACGCATGAGCCATGGCTAATTGGCGGAAAATCGCGGAGCTTCGGACTGGCAAAACACTGCGGAAAAGACCAACTGATTCGGCTTTGTTTTGGTTAATTGTTTCTGTTTTCGTCGCTAATTGTTTCGTTCGAAGGAATTGTTTCCGAATTGGAAAATTCGGAACGCTCTTTATGCTGTGGATAACTGTCTGGAACTATGGCTTGACGACCACATTTACATCCTAAAGTTGCAAAATTCAGGTGGTTTGGTCGATTTGATCTGACAAGTAAGGAATTCCTGTCGCGCGTTCCCATGCATCTTGTCTAGAATTTAACCACTGAAAATTTTTTCTTGGGAGAAAGACTATGAAAAAAGTTCTTGCAGGCGCAATTATTGCTGCGTCAACATTGGCCGCACCGGCATTTGCTTGGGAAGGCAACGTCGTAGCTTGCTATGATAAAATTTGGGTTCCTGCGACGTATAGCACGTCCAAGCACCTCATCATGGCGGCGCACACCGAGTGGGAATACCGCGGTGGCCAAATGGTCAAGATCCATTACCCAGCTGTTTACAAAGAAAGCAACCACATGAAGACCCAAGGTCACTATGTGGCACGCAAGGCTCCTTGCAGATAATATTGGTCTAAGACCAAAACGGAAGGGCGCGGGGGCTGCCACCCCGCGCTTTTTTTGTGTCCAGCGCATGGGGACGATCACAGAATATTTTTATAAAATTCCGTGTTTCTTTTTGGCAGAGTTCACCCCTTGCTAGGAGCAGTCGGCCTATCCGTTTTATGCAGTCAGGAGGCTGCAACGACAACAGAATGGATATTTACCATGACACTGCCAATCAGTGGGTCTATGTCGCCGGGGTTTTCATCGGGACACGGTGCCTCATCTTTAACAAACAATCAAAAGCAAGGGCTAACGACCTTGTTGGGCGACTACGACACCGCCACCATTAGCGATGAAGACGCAAAGCAGATTGTAGCCGGAATACGAGAGCTGGAAATCAGTTCGGGCAAAGGGTTGGCGACGGCCTTGGCCGAAGCTGGCATAGATGCCGGAAACTTGGCCGAGAAGGCGGGCCTGTTGAAACCTCACGGTGGCCTTGAGGGCGGCGGTCCTCAAGACGGTGCAGGACGCCCAGGCGGGGCCGGTGGGCCGCCGGGGGGCGGTGGACGACCTGGCGGCGCATCGGGCAAAGAAGGATCTGGCACTGGCGCGAATTCTGTAGCCGTTGAGGTGTTGAATTCGGTGTTGGAGACAATGGCCGAAGAGGACGACTCCTCTACTGATACATTTCAAGCTTTGCTGGCAGAGCAATTAGAGGCCGCAGGTTTGGATCCGAGCCAGCCCATCATGGATTTGAAATACTGACACACACGCAAAAAAGGCCGCTGAAAAGCGGCCTTTGATCTTTTTGTGATCGACGCGGTTTAGGCAGACCGTGCAGCGCGTTTACGCTCATGCGGATCTAGATGACGTTTGCGCAGGCGCACTGCGTTTGGTGTCACTTCAACCAGCTCATCATCATTGATGTAAGCAATCGCTTCTTCAAGGCTCAGCGTGATCGGAGTGGTCAGGCGAACCGCTTCGTCGGTGCCAGAGGCCCGAACGTTGGTCAGCTTTTTACCTTTCAGCGGGTTCACTTCCAGATCGTTTTCACGGCTGTGCTCGCCAATGATCATGCCCTGATACACTTTGGTCTGAGCCCCGATCATCATTTTACCGCGATCTTCGAGGTTCCACAGGGCATAGGCCACGGCATCGCCGCTTTCCATTGAGATCAGAACACCAGAGCGACGACCAGGGATTGAGCCTTTGTGTTCGGTCCAGCCGTGGAAAACACGGTTCAAAACGCCTGTACCGCGTGTATCGGTCAGGAATTCGCCGTGATAGCCGATCAAACCGCGCGATGGCACATGGGCCACGATGCGGGTTTTGCCGGCGCCAGCCGGTTTCATCTCAACCAATTCACCTTTGCGGGTGCTGGTCAATTTTTCGATCACAACGCCAGAATACTCGTCATCTACGTCGATGGTGGCTTCTTCGACGGGTTCCATGCGCTTGCCATCGATTTCACGCATGATGACTTGCGGACGCGAGATCGACAGTTCGAAACCTTCGCGGCGCATGTTTTCGATCAAAACGCCCATCTGCAATTCGCCGCGACCAGACACTTCGAAGGCTTCGCCGCCGGGAGTGTCCGCGATCTTAATCGCCACGTTGGTTTCGGCTTCTTTCATCAGGCGGTCACGGATAACGCGCGACTGTACCTTTTTGCCATCACGGCCAGCCAAGGGGCTGTCGTTGATGCCAAAGGTCACGGTGATGGTGGGCGGATCGATCGGCTGGGCTTCGATGGGCTCATCCACAGCCAGTGCGCACAGCGTGTCTGCAACGGTGGCTTTGGTCATACCGGCCAGCGAAACAATGTCACCCGCTTCGGCGGCTTCGATGTCTTGCATTTGCAAGCCACGGAACGCCTGAATTTTGGTCACGCGAAATTGTTCGATCTTTTGGCCAATGCGCGACAAAGCCTGCAAGGTTGCGCCGACTTTGACACTGCCGGATTCAACACGGCCCGTCAGAACGCGTCCCACAAAGGCGTCAGCACCCAGCGTGGTCGCCAGCATACGGAAGTCTTCGTTCTTGTGTTTGATTTGCTTGGGCGCAGGCACGTGATTCACAATGAGGTTGAACAATGCGTCCAGGCTATTGCGTGGTCCGTCCAGCTCAGCATCACACCAGCCGTTGCGGCCCGAGGCGTAGAGGTGCGGGAAGTCCAACTGGTCTTCGTCAGCTTCAAGGTTCGAGAACAGGTCAAAGCATTCGTCCAGTGCGCGATCGGGTTCGGCGTCTGGTTTGTCGACTTTGTTCAGGACCACGATCGGACGCAGACCCAAAGCCAGTGCTTTGGCAGTCACAAATTTGGTTTGTGGCATCGGACCTTCGGCGGCGTCTACCAGCAGAACAACGCCGTCAACCATCGACAAGATCCGCTCGACCTCACCACCGAAATCGGCGTGGCCGGGGGTATCAACGATGTTGATCCGAGTGTTTTTGTATTCAACGGACGTGGGTTTGGCAAAGATGGTGATGCCGCGTTCGCGTTCAAGATCGTTGGAGTCCATGGCCCGTTCAGCCACAGCTTGGTTCGCACGGAATGCGCCGGATTGTTTCAGTAGCTCGTCAACCAGTGTCGTTTTGCCGTGGTCAACGTGCGCGATGATCGCAATATTGCGCATGTCCATATTAGGAAGCCTTGTTCAGGAGAGTTGCGCAGCCCGTAACGGGCCTTTGCGCAAAAGGCCAGAGGCTTTGATGAGATGTCGCGAAAATGCGCCTTTTTCCGCGCTATGACGCGGCGATTAATGCGTGGAAGTTGTCGAAAACAGGTTTATAACCAAAATCCCCGCCAGAATGAGCGCCATTCCAAAGATTGCGGGTAGGTCCAATTTCTGGCCAAAAACGGCAAAGCCGATGCCTGCAATGAACACAATGCCAAGGCCTGACCACATTGCGTATGCAATCCCGACCGGAAAGGTCTTGAGCGCAATCGAGAGCAAATAGAAGGCCGCTGCGTACCCTATGACAGTGATTAATGCGGGTAGGGGCTTGGTGAACTGATGGCTGGCTTGCAGTGCGGTGGTCCCGATGGTTTCGGCAAGAATGGCAAGGGCGAGGATAAGATAGGGCATGATGGTCTCCTTGCCCCATGTGTGGCCGCAGTTGAGTGAAAAGAAAAGGCGGAGAGAGACTCCGCCTGATCAATTTACGACAAATGGATATTGAACCGCGCCCGTAGGGCGGCATCCAGCGCAGGGTCGAACCGCGCCTCTGACGGGGTTGCCAAGATCTCTTCCTTGCGGGCGACTGCGTTTTTCAACAGATCCGGTTTGGATTTTTCTTCCCACTCCTTGGGCGACGTCCGGTCCCCCAGGAATGGATAGACGTGGTCGGTTTGCATTCTGCTCAGGGTCGCGTCGGTTCCAAGGTAGTGGCTTGGACCATTCAGGCAGACCTCGCGCATTTGATCGAGCGCGAGAGTTTCGTCATCGACTTCGATGCCGCGCACACAGCGTTGCGCCTGACCAATTAAATCGTCGCCCAATATCAGGCTTTCATGGCAAAATCCCAAAAGAGACGCATGCATGCCAGCGGCTTCGTAGACCATGTTCAGGCCAGACAGGCCGGCCATTACGTTGGAACACATCTGTTCCCAACCTGCCTGCATGTCAGGCAATTTGCTGTCAGATGCGCCGCCAGCGGCTCCACCGGGCAGGCCGTAATACTGGTGCATCTGGGCGCAGCCGGCACTGAGCAACGCCTGTTCACCCGAACCGACCGACATCGCGCCGGTGCGTAAATCCAAACCAAAGGGCCACGTTCCAAAAATTGCCGGGTGACCGGGTTTGATTGCGTTGACATAAACCAACCCGGCAAGGCACTCGGCCACAGTCTGGGCAATCGCGCCTGCAATGGTCGATGGTGCTGTCGCACCAGCCATGCAGGCTGCCAGAAGCAGTACAGGCATGCCGCCCTTGATGCAAATCTCCATGGTTTCGCAGCTCTCGGTAGCGAACCTGAGCGGCGGAACTACGAAGCAGTTGGAGTTTGTTACGAAAGGCCGCTCGCGCCACTTATCTTCGCCGCCCGCGATCATGTATAGCATTTCAAGGCAATCCTCGACATGGCTGGGGTCGGAAAACGAGGTGCCAATATTCTTGGTCGTGCCAGCGCAGCAGGCGTAAATGGTGTTCAGGTCCATTTCAAGATTATTGGTGATGTCACGTGCCACCATCGGGCGTTGAACAAAGTGGATATTGTCCAGTGTATTGGCGATACGGCTGGCGTCATGCAAATCCTGCAATGTGCTTTCGCGGTAGTTGCGACCATCTACGTCGACCATATGCACCGCTGCACCCGCGGTTCCGTAGTGAACCTTCGAGCCGCCTAAATCCAAATCGTGACGCTGGTCCCGGCTAAATAAAGTTAAGTTTTTACAGCACTTTGCAAGGGTGTCTTCCACCAAAGATCTTGGGAAGCGCAGCCTGCCATCGTCTCCAAGTACGGCCCCCGCTGCGGTCATGGCATCTATGCCCGATTGTGGGGCATCTGCGAGGCCGATTTCTTCTAGCGCGGCCAAAGCTGTTTCATGGATACGGGCCATCTGCATGTCGGTCAGGGGGCGGTATTGGCCACCTGTCATTCCGGGACGGATGGGACGCATGTCGTCGGACAAGGCTGCGGCTCGGGCGGCCACTCGGGCTGCCCGTCCGCCAGACCGTCCGGCAGAGCGGCGGGGCATGGCTGTCATTTTATATACCTGAATAAGGAGGATTTTGAGGGTGGCTAAAAACCCTAAGCAGGACGCCCGCGTGCTGCCCGCCCGCGCCGAGCGCCAGTCATCAATTCAATGCGCATTGCGCGGGGCTGTTTCATGTCCATACGAAAACTATTATGGCGAAATTCGCCCCAGTCTCGCTAAAAAACGACATCAAACCTGTTTTATTACGACGGGTCGGCACACGAATGGGCTGCACTGTGACATCGAACCAGACAGGGGTGAGGGCCTTGGTCCTAAGGGTCGTTTGCTCTGATGAGCGATATCAATGGAACGGCGGTTGTCCCCGACAAAGCCGGTTTTGTTCAAAACCCTTGTCCAAGCCAAATATCCGAGGGCTTATGCTCAGAAAGAGCAAAATCGTGGCACACGGATGAGTGCGCATTTAGGCAAATCCCGAGGTGGGGTTCGGGCACGTTTTAAGCCGCACATTTCAAATCACAAAAGAATAGGGCGACGCACTCTTTTCCCGCGTATTTTGAGGCGATGGCTGGACCTCCTTGAAAATAGGGGGTTACTAGGACGGAACGTTTGATCACCGACTTCCACTCCAGCACAGTTTCCCATCCTTCTAGTTCTATAAGAAAGACAACAAAAATGAAAATTTCACGGCACGAAACAGGCCCGCGGATGAGCCAGATCGTCATTCATGGTGATATGATCTATCTCGCTGGTCAGGTTGGACGTGGCCCCGATATGACCAGCCAGACCCAGGACATGCTGGCCTCTGTTGATCGCCATCTGGCGACTGCGGGCAGCTCAAAGTCACGTATTCTTCAGGCGCAGATTTGGGTAGCAGACATGGCGCTTTTTGGTGAGATGAATGCGGTTTGGGATGCGTGGGTTGACCCCGAAAACACGCCTGCGCGCGCCTGCGTCGAAAGCAAGCTGGCGACACCTGAATTCTTGGTCGAAGTGATGATCACCGCCGTCAAAAGTTAATCTGAAGGTTGTGCCTCAAGTAAACCCGTCATGGTCTTGAAATGTCGGGTTTATTGACGCAATTCGGGTGGGGTTTTCTTGAATGCAAGGACGCATTTTCGCCAGAATGGCGAAAAGAATACTGTCAACACACCGGCCGCCGCTTATCGGGCGTAC
Organism: Pelagimonas varians; assembly: GCF_003208435.1. Classification (GTDB taxonomy): domain Bacteria; phylum Pseudomonadota; class Alphaproteobacteria; order Rhodobacterales; family Rhodobacteraceae; genus Pelagimonas; species Pelagimonas varians. The sequence goes on from NZ_QKMF01000004.1 coordinate 100,370, forward strand.
TGCCACGTGTTTTCAATCGATGAAACTGTCCAACCGTTGTCCTGCCCGTTCAATGTGTATGGGCAAGACACGCCCGTAAAGCTGTTTGGTGCGCTCGACGCTTCCGACCATTCCAGGTTCGTCCACATAGGAAAAAATCGCTACGTAACGCGGCCGGTTCCCTTTGAGAGGGGCGACCCGGTGCAAGGAATACCGACCGCGAAACAGTTGAAGATCACCCGGTTCGAGTTCTAGCACTTTGACCCTATCCGACGATCCGTCCATCACGCGGCTGACCTCGTCAAAATTTTCATCTACTTCTCGAATTGCGGGGGCATATTCAAACGCGCCACCGCCTTCGGCATTCTGGATGGCAAGTGTTACCGTGAAATTGTTGGTGTCAAAATGCCATGGAAAGCCGTTGCCCTCATCAGCCATATTCACGATCACATCGGCCAGAGGGTCAGCGTAACGGTGGAAATGCTCTTCTTGAAGGCAGTCCTGAATGAATTGATCGAACCCCTCAAAATCATGAACTGTACGCAGCGGTCCATGCGGGGTGAAATTATCGGCGGGGATGAATGCATTTGACCGCTCAAAGAATTGGCGGCGCGGGTCTTCGGGCGGCAGATCCGGATCATCTTGCGTAAAATAAGCATTTGTACGACTGAACGAACGGTGGCCCTTGGAGGCGACACGGTCAGCTTCTTCGGTTAACGCAGCGATGCCGGCTGGCGTCAAAAAGCCCTTCAGAATGGCGCACCCGTCGTGCGCAAGATCTGCTCGGGCCTTGGCTAGAACGCTCTGTCGCAATGGATCATCCAAATGGATTGGATATCTGTCAAGGTTGATCAAATCTATACCGCTATACATCACTGTGACTTTCCGTTTTTTTGAGTTTGAGACGGATTTCAGAGGTGTTCTGGCTTGTCTGCGACATCGGGTGTGACGATTTTGCGTGTTGAGAATGGACCTGCTGCCAACTTGAAACCGGACGGGATGCGGCTTTGATCTCACAGGCGGTTCTGGGCGACAGGGGCGCAGTTTTAATGTATCAATGACCAGACTCGGTCGCACATTGGGGCCTGTTGATTTGGTCTACTTCGGGGGTTTTGGCGGCCAGATGGACGCCAAAGTAATATCGTGAGTTGAAGAAAACCGTTTTATCCCAATCGTTCAAAAGGATACCTCCATGCCATACCCCGGGTTTATCTCTGCATTTCCAAGCATAGATGTGCCTTTTCCCGAAGATGTCGTGCAAACGGCGGTCATCAAATCAGACGCTGGCATGGTGGCCTTTTTTACGTTTCTCAAAGATATGGTTTTGCCGCCACACGCGCATGGAGCGCAGTGGGGGACTGTGGTTGAGGGTGAAATAGAATTTACGATCGACGGAGTTACTAAGATCTATCGGCCCGGGGACAGCTATTCCATTGCAGCTGAAATTGTTCACGGTGCGAAGATCAAGGCCGGAACACGTGTGATCGATGTGTTTCAAGAAGCGGACCGATATCCGATCAAAGGGTAACGGATTGCGATCGGGGCCGCACATTTGGCGGCCTCCCAAGCGCCCTCAATCTTTAAACAGCTATCCGTCCATATCAGCAGTACTGCTCGGGACCGTTCCATTGTGCGGGCGAATACCGCTCTCCGTGCGCCCAGCCAATGGGCAGGATTTGATCAATCCTCTGCGCTTCATCCGCGGTGAGCAGATGGTCCGCACCTTCGAGAAGTTGGGTGAAATGTGCAACGGAACGGGTGCCGGGGATGGGTATGATGTGATCCCCTTGGGCCAAAATCCACGCAATGGCCAAGCCCGCAGTTGATAGACCCAAGTCTGCTGCCAATGCCTGAAACGGGGCGATTGCCGCAATGTTTGCGCTGTAATTTGGCTCCAAAAAGCGAGGATTGTTAGCCAGGAATGCAAGGTTTTTGATGGTATCCGATCCAAGGGGCGTGTCGGTCAAAAGCGAACGCCCGACCGGAGAAAACGCCACCATGGCCGTTCCAAGTTCACGACAGGTTTGCACCAGGCCCATTTCAGGGGAACGGGTGGACAGAGAGTATTCGGATTGAACGGCGGCGACGGGATGCACGGCATGGGCACGGCGCAAAGTTGTCGGCGCGATTTCTGAAAATCCGATGGATTTAACTTTGCCCGATTTGACAAATCGAGCCAGTGTTTCAGTCACATCTTCGACCGGCACGGCTGGATCGCGGCGATGCAAGTAATAGAGATCTACAGCTTCGAGCCCCAACCGTTTCAGGCTTGCGTCCAGCGCCGTTTCCAGATGTTCGGCCGAATTGTCAAAAATGTTGCCCGATCCGTTGGGATTGCGGGTGATCCCGCCTTTGGTCGCAATGGTGAAGTGATCTTTTGCGGTTGGATTGGCCTTGAAGTAGGTGCCGATAACCGTTTCGGATGTGCCCATTCCATAGACATTCGAGGTGTCAATATGGGTGACGCCTGCAGCCATTGCAGCGTCAAGAATGGCATGGCTTTCGCCCTCATTCGTGGTTCCGTAGAAATTGGAAAAGGACATCGCTCCGATTCCGATAGGGTGTTGCGACGGTCCATTATTGCCAAGGTTTCTCATCTGCATATCTGTGTCCCTGATCAAATTGACCTGCCAGCCAGCAACTGCCGAGGCAGATTGGTCCGCATTCTCTGCGCTAGTTTCTCAAGTGCAGGATGTTTTGTCCATGCAAGTCGCGCCGCCGCTGGAAAACGTCCAAAAACGGACTATACTTTTTTGGCCAGTTCCGGCGTCGTCGTTGCAAGGTTTCAAACATGCCCCCGTCAAGTCCCGCAGAGTTGTTGCATCTGGATGTGCGCACAGGTTTGCCAGACGCGCTACGTGTTTTGCTCCATGACTATCCGCGATCACAATGGGAAACAGACAAAGGGTATGATGGGTTGATCCGGTTTTGGCTGGACCGTCACATGATGTTTCGACGGATTTTGGAGCAGTTGCAAACCCACACCGAAAGTGTGATCGACAGACATATGGACTTGCGACTGTTCCAGCAACAGACAGGGCGGCTTGGCTCCACGTTTGTGCAAGAATTGCATGGCCATCATTCCATTGAGGATGGTCATTACTTTCCCGTTCTTCAACAAAAGGACGCGCGTATTGCCCGGGCTTTTGAATTGCTTGATCATGACCACCATGCGTTGGATGGCCATCTCAATACCTTTGTAGAACACGCGAATGCTGCGCTGCAGGTGCGAACTGCAGGGGATGTTGCAATCGGTCAGTTCCACACGACCATAAACGATCTTGCGCTACGGCACGGCCGGACTGGGTTGATTTAGGAAGGCGGACGGGTGGGTTGCCCAGCTTGGCCGGCAGGTCATCGGCATTGTGGGATAGGATCTTGGAGAAGGGCCGCGCCTGCAAGCCTGGAACATGGATCATCATGTTTGTGCTCAAAAACTAGGCGCGCTGCACGAAAAACTTTCATTTCACGTCGCTTGGGCGTAGCTCCCGTGTCATTCCTTGTGATGGCATTGACCGGCTTGAATATGCGCCGGTTTTGAACCTTTATGGATGGATGCAAACGAGCCAAGCCAATTCATTTAGCAGACGTCTGACGTCTTTGATCCGCAGCATTTATCCGGACGTCGATTCCGATATTTTGTTGAGCATGATCGTTGAGGCCTTTTGGCCCGCAGGAACCAAACCTCGAAAAAGGGGCAGATTGCCAAGCAACAACCTTTGGACCGAAAAAGATGCCTTGCTGATCACTTATGGCAACTCGATTTTGGATGGCACGCACAAGCCGCTCGATCTTATGCATGATTTCTTGCTGCGCCGGATGAAGGGCGTGGTGAATGGCGTGCATATATTGCCATTCTTTCCGTATACCTCTGACGATGGTTTTGCAGTTTCGGATTTTCGCACAGTGAATCCGCAGCTAGGGGATTGGCCCGATATCACACGGATCAGCGAAGATTTTCATCTGATGTCCGATCTTGTGCTCAATCATGTGTCCAGTCAGGGCACATGGTTTAACAGCTACCTTCAGGGACAGGCGCCCTACGACAAATTCTTTTTCGAAGCCTCGCCGGAAGATAATTTAGGCGATGTTGTCAGACCGCGCACAACGCCGCTGCTGCAAAAGGTGGAAACAGCAAACGGGCCGCGCCATGTCTGGTGCACTTTTAGCCACGACCAGATTGATCTGGATTTTCGCAATCCCGAAGTGTTGTTGGAGTTTTTGCGGATCATTCGACTGCATGTCGACAATGGCGTGCAGATCATCCGGCTGGATGCGGTTGCCTTCTTGTGGAAAGAACCGGGCACGTCTTCGATCCATTTGCCGCAAACCCATGCCATAGTGCAGTTGATGCGCATGCTGTGTGACTATGCCGCCGAGACGATCATTTTGCTGACAGAAACCAATGTTCCCAAGGCTGAAAACCTCAGCTATTTCGGCAAACGGAACGAAGCCCATGCGATTTATAATTTCCCGTTGCCGCCGTTGATTTTGCATTCCGTCATGTCCGGCTCTGCGCAATATTTGCGGCGTTGGCAAAGCGGGATGCCGCCTGCGCAATTGGGATGTGCCTATCTGAATTTTACCGCCAGCCATGATGGTATTGGAATGCGGCCTGCCGAAGGGATTTTGCCTGCAGGTGAACAGGCGAAAATGATCGAAACCATCAAGGATATTGGCGGACTTGTGTCCATGCGGGCCTTGCCCGACGGCGGCGAAGCCCCCTATGAAATCAATACGACCTTCTATGAGGCAACCGGACAAACCTTTGACGGAAAAGATGAATACCACTTTGACCGTTTCGTCTGCTCGCAATCCATTGTGATGTCGCTTGAGGGGATTCCGGCGTTTTACATTCATTCCATGCTGGCCACGCCGAACGACCACGAACAAGTTGAGCATCGCGGCATGAACCGTGCAATCAACCGTCACCGCTGGGATTATCCGACATTGAACGGCTTGCTGGATAATCCGGCCACACCGCAATCGCGTGTTCTAAATGCCTTGTCGGACCGGTTGCGGATCAGATCCAAACAGGCGGCGTTCCATCCGAACGCGACACAATTCACCTTGTCGCTGGATGACCGGGTCTTTGGCGTGTGGCGTCAAAGCCTTGACCGCAATCAATCCATATTTGCCCTGCACAATGTAAGCGACCAGCCTGTGGATGTGTCTCACAAATCGATGAACCTGATCGATGATGAAAGCTGGGTGGATCTATTGAGCGGGGATCACATCGATATGGCGCAAGAGAAAATCACCCTTGCACCCTATCAATGTCGCTGGATCTCCAATCGCGGTTGATCGCTACAGATAGTCTTCTTCGTCGGCCTTCGCCGCTGCGGTCATATCCGAGATAAACGACGGGTCGGCAGAATGGACGCGGTTCCAAGTTGGGATAAAGGGTGTCTCATGCGGGTTGTCCAAAAAGATCTGCCCGGCGCGCACGATGTTTTCGGCAAACAGTTCGATTGACCGCTCTTCCATATGGCGGTCAATGGTCAGGCCGTTCATTTTTGCATCGTTGTAGTGGGCCTCCAAAAGGTCCAACGCGCAGCGGTAGTAAGTGGCTTTCAACGTGCGGAAAACGTTCGGTGTAAACACAGTGCCATCTGCCGCCAATTTGCGAAATATGGCTTTGCAGATGTCTGTAGACATGCGGTTTAAACCAGCGTTGGATTCCTCGGGGCTCAACTCTTGGTGTTTGTGGTCATAGGCGTCGGAAATATCGACCTGACACACGGCCTTGGGGGCAAGATTGCGCCATGCTTCGGACAGAACGCCAATTTCGAGGCCCCAGTCGGATGGGATGCGCAAGTCTGGCAAGATCGCCGTGCGCATGGCGAATTCACCAGATAGCGGATAGCGAAAGCTGCGCAGGTAATCGATATAGTCGCGATCCCCGATAACCCGTTTCAGCGCAATCAGCAGCGGGCTGACCAATAGGCGCGTCACCCGCCCGTTGAGGTTTCCGCCACCAATCCGCGGATAATACCCCTTGGCCACCTGATAGGGGAACGTAGGGTTGGCCACCGGATAGACCAACCTTGCCAGCATCTCTTTGTCATAGGTCAGGATGTCGCAATCATGGATCGCCATAACGGCGCTGTCCGCACAGCCGATCAGATACCCAAGAGAGGCCCAGACGTTCTTGCCTTTGCCCTTTTCAGTGGGGGCCAGTCCCATCGCCTCTAGCCGCGCACCCAATGCCAACATACGCGGGCTGTCGTTCCAGATGACAATGTGGTTTTGATTGAGACCTTCAAAGAACGTCTTTGCATGTCTAAACTGCGCCTCGTCGGCTGCATCCAGCCCGATGATAATTCTGTGCAGATAACTCACCTTGGAGAGTTCGGACAGAATGTGCGGCATCGCCTGTCCCTCAAGCTCGGAAAACAGGCAAGGCAAGATCAGGGATATTTTCCGCGACTGCGCAAAGACGGACAGCTCATGCTCCATCTCATCAGCAGATCTGGCACGCAGATTGTGAAGCGTTGTGATGTTTCCGTTTTGATGAAAATCAGCCATGGTCGTTGGTCCTAATGCAATTCAAGTCGGTCAAGCAGGTCATGTATTGCCATATTCCATCCCATTGGGCCGGAGGCCTTGGTGCGCAATATGTGACCGTCTTCTTCACCGGTTAAAGGGGGGAGGGGGGAACGATGCGGATTGGCAATAACAACACCAAATTCGGCATGTTCCAGCATCTTCACATCATTTGGTGCATCGCCGAGGGCGATGGTATGTTTTGGGCGATAGGTTTCGATTATGCGGCGCATCTGATCGACTTTGTTGGTGCCGAACGAAAGCGACAGGAACCGGCCACCTTGCTGGGCAGTGACACCCTGCGCTGTGAGTATCTTCAAGAACTCAGCTTTTTGCATGTCGGTGCCAAGCCATAGTCCCGGCTCGGAAAACATCCTTTGTTTGGCCAATTGTGCGGCTTTGGCCGTTAGGCCGGTCATGTCAATGACCTGTTCGGGCGAGCATGCCCCGAAACCGCGAAACAAGTCGCGCAGTGCAGGCGGGATCTTTGTCAGGATGGACAGCAATTCGTTATATTGCGACGCGTCCTGTGTCTCGGCACCATTTGGCGAGAGAATGCCCGCTCCGTTTTCGACAATCGCGGGCCATTGGTGCAGTCCAAGCGTCTGGCGCAGGGGGATGATTTCGGCGGCGGTCTTGCTGCTTGCCAGCACAACACCTGCGGACATACCTTTGAGCGCGCTCAGTGCCGGTTGCGCTGGAGACCAATCATAGGTGTCATGATCGATCAAGGTTCCATCAAGGTCGGTAAAAACGATCAAGTCAGTGGTGGCTGTCATGCTGTCGTTTATGAAGCGGCGTAGTTGGCACTGCAACGCGGCAGGCTCCGTAACCGGCTCAGGCAGGTGGATTCAAGCGAATTTTTCGACTGACTTGGCGATTCTGCCTAATTATTGGGCGTGCGGCCAAAGCGTATTTAATCCAAAGATTTAGGTGAATGAATGGCCCCCTATTTATCTTTCGGATTGGATACAGATGCGGAAAAATTAATCCGCATCTGTATGGACCGGCATTTGCCTTGGACGCAGTGCTCCAACGGCTAGGGTTTTTGGTTCTTAGCCATCAAGTCGAGGCAATCTGAAAATCCCTGTTCGGTCAGACCCTCGGCAATTGCACGGATAAACAGCGCCTGTTGGGTTTCCGGCGCAAGTCCGCCTTTTGGGGGATCCCTGTCCAGGTTGGTGGGAAAAGAATACCCTTCAGCCGCCGCACAAATTGATGAGCGCAGTTCAGATGTGGTGAGTGTACCGGCCTTTTGACTTTGCACGGCGTGAGGATACAGAAGTTTGCACATTTTTGTGCGATCCACAGTTTCCATCGCGCGCCCGAAAGCAGAAGACACCTGCAATAGGTTCGCCATTCGGTGGATGTCCTTTGTCGTATTCGCACCCGCCGCGTGAAACAGCGCTGGATTGAAGAAAAGGGCGTCGCCTTTGGCCAACGGCAGTTGGACATGTCGGTCTTCAAACAGGACACGGAAATCTTCCCGCCGCCAAGCTGCATATCCTGCACGGTATAGCTGTGAGAACGGCAGCAGTTTGGTCGGCCCGCTTTCAATCGGCATATCGCAATGCGCTATCGCACCTTGCAGCGTTAGAACCGGTGACAGATCATGGACATGTGCCGGGTATTCAGCGCTGATCTTTGCGGTTTGAAAACCGAGGTGATAGTCCCTGTGGGCTTGCTGAGCTGCGCCGCCCGGATGCACCAGATTGATCTGGGCGGTCATCTGGTAGTTCGGGCCGAGCCACGCTTCGCAAATGGCATCTATGGAAGTATTGGCGAAGTAGCGCAAAAATACATCGGGGGCTTCTTCGCACAGCTTTTGCAGTGCATTCCAGATGCGGTCGTTGGAGCCCGCGGCCGCAAAGTGATCGCCGCCGCCATCGCTGGCCAAAGCCTCCCTTGCGATAATTGCCTCGTAGGCCGATGTTGCCTCGTCCAAGACTGCGGTCTCGGCATAGGCTCCGCGCAAGACTAAAACACCCGGACCATCCATCAAGACACCCGCCCATTCGGTCAGGATTTCACGCCGCTCATCTGTTTCTTCCAGCGGTGCCCGCAGGGTCGACATGTCGTAAATCGGGATGTTCTTTTGGATGTCGCTGGCTCTTGGCACCGCCGCTGGGGTAGTGGTTCGCTCGATCAGATTGGTGAATTCGCACAGATCGCAGGCGTCGGCATCAAAAAAGCCAACTTTGGTTTCGGCTGGGGCAGTCATGGTCGCTCTCCTCTTGGTGGGAACAGTGTGCTGCAACTCAGCCTTGATCAGATCGCGAAAATACATCAAAAACACATCAATGACCCATCGCTTTCCCATCAAAGAAATTGCCAGACAATCCGGTTTGAGCACAGCAACGGTTGACCGTGCTATCAACAAACGTGCCCATGTCAGTCCGCAGACGAAAACGCGGGTCGCGGCGGCCATTTGTGAACTGGAGGGACAAGAGGCTCAACTGGCCGCGCGGGGACGCCGTTTGTTCTTTGACTTTGTTATCGAAGCGCCGGAGCGGTTTAGTCGAGAGGTACGGCAGGCCACAGAGCATGTGTTGCCGCGCATTGGTGGGGCAGTGTGCCGCCCCCGGTTTTTGATGCAGGAAATTATGACCGAGCAGGACGTCTTGCAGGCCCTAATGCGTATTTCGAAACGCGGCAGTCACGGCGTGTGCCTAAAGGTGCGCGATGTCCCTGCCATCAGAGCCGCCGTCGATAATCTGGTGGCATCCGGTATCCCCGTGGTCACTCTGGTTACGGATCTGAGTGAAACACAGCGCATCGCCTATGTGGGTTTGGACAATCAAAGCGCTGGACGCACGGCGGCCTATCTGATTTCCAAAACGATAGGAGACGTCTGCGGGACGGTCTTGACTTCCAGAAGCAACGACCGGTTTTTAGGCGAAGAAGAGCGAGAAGCAGCTTTTGTCGCGACGTTGAACAGGCTGTGCCCAAGGATCCGCATTTGTGATCTGAGCGGCGGAAGTGGCGTCCATTTTGAAACCTCCCGGGTCATGCATGACGCTATGGAAGGGCTGGAGCATTTCTCAGCCGTCTACTCCATGGGCGGAGGCAATCCTGCAATTCTGAGCGTTCTGGAACAGCATGGCCTTTTGCCAGACATCTATGTGGCCCACGATCTGGACAAGGACAATCGGAGGCTCTTGGATGCAGGGCAGCTTGATTTCGTACTGCATCACGATCTGCGGATCGATCTGGAGAATGTGTTCCAAGCCTTGCTCCGGTATCACAAGCTCATCTCTGGAGATTTAAGTGCAACGATGTCCAACGTTCAAATCGTAACACCTGAAAACGTTCCGGCCTCGCATCGGCGGCCAATCAATCCCAGCCAGGCGCGAAGACAAAATTCTGTTGTTCCGGCCGAAAGGAAGGTGAAAGATCCAAAAGGCTCTGTACAGCAGTAGATTGCCGCGCATGCCGAGGCTGCGAAGGGCTGCGGCCAGGCCAAAATGTGATACCCAGTATTTGTATCTGTGCTACGATCACTGCGCACTTTCAGATCGGACGGAATGCATGCGCATTTGGGCCGAAATGGCACTGATGTCGAGACGCAGGTTTGGATGAACATCTGGTCAGCAGCATAGGTGCATGCACTGTGGCAGTTGCGGCGCGTATTGACTTCAATCACCATCGCCCGAAATCAAGCCTTGCTCGCATAACCCTGAGGCGGGATGACAGATCGAAGGAATGCCAAAACCTGAACAGGGCGAACCGGAAATATCGGGTTCACTCGGGAGCAATTCAATCCCTTTGCAAAGAAAGGACGCCCCCATCTGGGCGCTGACCAAACGGGGGATTTTTTGCTCCACTGCTGACGTCACTCGCGGTGCGTTTGTTGAAAGGAGGGACCTTAAGCCTCAATTGTGCAAGATATAGTTGGCCGCTTTCTCTGCAATCATGATGGTTGGAGAGTTTGTATTGCCGGAGGTTATCGTCGGCATGACCGAGGCGTCCACAACACGCAGCCCATGAACCCCTTTGACACGCAAATGAGTGTCCACCACAGCACTGTCATCAGCGCCCATGCGGCACGTTCCAACCGGGTGGAAGATCGTCGTGCCGATGTCGCCGGCAACCTTGGCCAGATCCTCGTCTGATTGGTAGGCCGCACCAGGTTTGATTTCCGACGGGTTGTACTTGCGCATGACGTTTTGGTTGGCAATGTCACGGGCCAACCGAATGGCACGCACTGCAACGAGTTTGTCGGCCTCGGTGCTCAGGTATTTGGGGTCAATTGACGGATGCGCCTTGGGATCCTTGGACGTGATATGGATGGAACCCCGGCTGGTCGGACGAAGTGGAACAACGCTGGCGGTGAAGGCAGGGAAGGGGTGCAGCGGATCTCCAAACTTCTCTAGTGACAAGGGTTGGACATGAAACTCAAGGTCTGCGGTTTCGACCTCGGGGCCCGATTTAGCGAATATGCCGAGCTGGCTAGGTGCCATGGACATGGGGCCTGACCGTGTCAGCATGTATTCAAGCCCGATCCCAATTCTACCCATTAAGGACCCCGCGCGCTGGTTCAGCGTTTTGACACCTTCGACCCGAAAAGCCGCACGCAATTGCAAATGGTCCTGCAAATTTTCACCAACAGAATCATTTTGATGCAGCACCTCTATGCCATGGCTGCGCAAATGCTCCGGATTTCCGATCCCTGACAGTTCCAATAGCTGCGGAGATCCCACCGCGCCAGCGGAGAGGATCACCTCGCCGTTTGTCATGTATCGGGTGATGCTATCACCAATCTCCACCTCGACACCCACCGCGCGCTTGCCCTCAAACAACACGCGCCGCGCCTGTGCGTTGGTCACAATTTTGAGGTTAGGCCGCTTCCGGACGGGCCGCAAAAAACCCTTGGACGTGTTCCAGCGCCATCCATCACGCTGGTTTACGCGGAAATAGGCCGAGCCTTCATTGTCGCCGCGATTGAAATCTTCGACCTTGGCGATGCCCGCCTCTGCAGCGGCGTCGCGATAGGCATCAAGAATTTCCCAAGTCAGCCGCTGCTCTTCGACCCGCCATTCGCCCCCGGCACCGTGCATGTCATCTGCACCGGCATAATAGTCTTCAGATTTCTTGAAATAGGGTAGGACATCCTCCCAGCCCCAGCCGACATTGCCCATTTGCTGCCAAGTGTCATAGTCATTTGCTTGGCCTCGCATGTAGATCATACCGTTGATCGAGGAACAGCCGCCCAAGACACGCCCGCGCGGATAGTTTAAAGCCCGGCCATTCAATCCTTCCTGCTTGCTGGTTTGAAACCCCCAATCCGTTCTTGGATTGCCCATGCAATACAGATACCCGACGGGAATGTGGATCCAGATATAGTTATCCTTTCCCCCGGCCTCGAGAAGGAGCACCTTGTTTGCGGGGTTTTCCGAAAGGCGATTGGCCAGCACGCAGCCTGCCGAACCCCCACCGACGATCACGTAGTCGAATTCTTCTGAGCTTTGTGACATATGTTCAACTTTCAGCTTTGGACGGCACGCGCGTGACGGCTATTTAGATTGTTTGGGAATGCCAGTTCGGCTTGTGATCCTTATCGACAAGCACGGCACGCACACCCTCGTTGAGGTCCGGATGACGTATTGCGCGGCGCATGGCTTCGAATTCTTGCTTCAGACAGTCTGACAGGGACCGGTCCTGTCCGCTTCGTAGCAGCGTCAAAGTTTCGTGCAGACTACGGGGCGACGCATTTCTCAGTGCGATCAATGCCTTTTTCTTGGACTTGGACTGATGTTGTTCCAAACAATCGAAGATCGTACACAGCGTTGGTTGATCAAAACACATGGTGGTATCGGCCAGCATCAGAACGCTTGGTTGATAGCCAAGTGTTGCACATTGATCAGACAGAATATTTTCAATTGAGCGCGGGCCAGTGCACAGTTCATCCAAAATTCGCGGCAAGGATTCCGCAACCGTCATATGCGACGAAATGCCAAGCGCGTGAGCGTCAAACCCGCGAACCGACGCGCCGGTCAAGCCCATCCAAACTCCGAAATGATGCGGCATGCGAGACAAGAAATAGCTTCCGCCCACATCTGGAATGAACCCAATAGCGGTTTCAGGCATGGCAAAAACGGCACGTTCAGTCGCAATACGATAAGTCCCATGAACCGAAAGCCCCATGCCGCCGCCCATACATATTCCGTCTATCAATGAGATAAAGGGTTTGGGAAAATCCGCGATCCTTTCTATCAGCGTGTATTCTTCGTGAAAGAACTGTTCGGCAGAATCGAAACGTCCCTCAAGGCATAATTCACGAATGCGGCGCATGTCACCACCGGCGCAAAACGCACGCTCACTGGTGGATTGCAGCACCACGCAGTGGATATCCGGGTCAGCCTGAAACCGGTCCAGCGCCTTGTCGATGTCGCGGATCATCCCTAAATTCAGAGCATTCATTGCCTTGGGCCGATCCAGGGCGATGATCCCAGCCCGGCCATGTTTTTCAGCGGCTATAAAAGACATTCTCTTGCTCTCCCTAAATCAGCAATTGCGAAAAACGGGAGCGCGTTTGGCGATAAACGCAGCCATACCTTCTTTTTGACCTTCAGTCGCAAAGGCGGCCTGAAACAAGCGGCGCTCATGCAACACACCTGCGGACAGTCCTGTTTCTAAAGAATAGTTGACCGCTTCTTTGGCCATCGCAACGGCAGGGGCGTTCAGGCCCGCGATTTGGTAGGCTGCCTCGAGAGCGGTTTGCAGCAAATCTCCGGTCGGAACCACTCTGGCTACGATCCCGGCACTTTTGGCTTCGTCAACGCCGATGGTGCGACCGGTCAGAATCAAATCCATAGCCAGTGCTTTGCCAATTGATTTTGTCAGCCGCTGTGAGCCGCCAATTCCCGGTAGAATTCCCAACTTGATTTCAGGTAAGCCGAATTGCGCATCTTCAGTGGCGATAATGAAATCGCACATCAGGGCCAGTTCGAACCCACCGCCCAACGCAAACCCGCTGACTGCGGCAATCACCGGCTTTTTGACAAACCGCATCTGATCCCACTCGGCGAAAATGTCATTTCCGAGCAATTCGACCAATGTCTTTTCGGCCATTTCTTCGATGTCCGCACCCGCCGCAAAGGCGCGCGGGCTGCCAGTGATGACAACGGCCCCGATCCGATCATCCGCGTCAAAGCTCTTCAGCGTCTGCATGACCTCTTTGGCCAGTTGAAGGTTCAGAGCATTCAGGCTCTTGGGACGGTTCAAGGTGATCAGTCCGACACTGCCGCGGCGTTCGACGATGATTTCTTCAAGTGCGGTCGAAGCCGGTTCTGCGGTGGCTGCTGCAACCAGTTCTGTTTTGGGTGCGGCTTCGGAGGTCAATTTGGATTTTGTATTGCTGCTTGTCATGGTCTTTTCCCGGAATTTTTATTCAGCGTTTCAGACCGAATTCGGTCCAGTGAGTGCCTTCTGCTGGCGCTTCATCAGTGTGTTTGGCTTTGGCCGAGACATTCTGGTCATAGGCTTCAAAATCCGCCATTTTCTCGGCCAAAATGGCCTCCCTGTGCTGGTTGAGCCCCGGGGCCACCTGAGGTTCAGTGGGATCAATGTCTTTGTAGGCATCCAGCTTGATAGGGTTGCCCGCTGTTCGGAACGGCTTTTTGCCCGCCCCCTCGACCTGTACGATCATGTTACGGGACAAAAGCTGTGGATGATCCAAAAGACGATCGATCGTATTGATTGGCGCGCAGGGGACACCGGCCTCATTCAATGCGTCCAGCCAATGTTCTACGGGTTTCTTCGATGTCACGGCCTCGATTGCAGCAACCATTTTGGGGCGGTTGCGCACCCGCAAATCATTGGTCGCAAAGTCCGGTGCCATTGCCAACGCCGGGGCATCGAGAGCGTCCGCCATCAGCAAGAACAATTGATCATTACCGGCGGCGATGACAAAGCGCTCGTCCTCCGCCTGAAAGGTTTCAAACGGGGCCAGAGACGGGTGGCAATCGCCGGTGCGCGTGGGCACCGTTCCCTCGACATCATAACGCGCCAATGCGGTTTCCATCAGAGCCGCCTGACAATCCAGCATGCCGATATCTACCCGTTCACCCTGCGCATTTTTGGTCCGTTTGTAGAGAGCAGACAAGATGCCGATGACACCAAACAGAGCTGCACCCAGATCCCCGAAGCTGGTGCCGACACGCGCAGGTCGTGCGCCAGGCCAGCCGGTCAAGCTCATAACGCCGCCCATCGCCTGAACCACCATGTCGTAGCCCGGCAAATCCGTCATCGGCCCGGAATGTCCAAAACCGGAAATCGAGGCGTAGATCAAATGTGGATGCGTCTTCGCCAACCGGTCAGAGCCATAGCCCAACCGATCCATTACACCAGGCCGGAAGTTTTCAACAAGAATGTCAGAGGTGTCCAACAAGCGCTCTAATAGTTCACGATCCCGTGGTGATTTGACGTCCAGCACGATGCTTTCTTTACCGCGATTGAAGCACATGAAATATGCGCTTTCGGCGTCGACAAAGGGGGGGAAGGCGCGGGTATCGTCGCCTGTCCCGAATTTTTCAACCTTGATCACCCGCGCGCCAAGATCCGCTAGAACCATGGTGCAATACGGGCCAGCCAGAACGCGCGAAAAATCAAGTACTGTGATCCCGGAAAGAGGGCCGCCCTCTAGCTTTTCATCTTCAGGTTTTTGCATTTTATTCGCTCCTCCTTAGGGGGTCACTTGGCGACAGGCATGGCGAATTCTGCCCCCTTGGCGATGCTTTCCGGCCAGCGCTGCATCAGGGATTTCTGTTTGGTGTAGAACCGCACGCCTTCTTCGCCATAGGCATGCATGTCGCCGAACAGACTTTTCTTCCAACCACCAAAGCCGTGCCAGGCCATAGGCACAGGCAAAGGCACATTGATGCCCACCATTCCGACCTGAATCTTGCGGCCAAATTCGCGCGCTGCATTGCCATCACGGGTGAACAGGCTGACACCGTTTCCGAATTCATGATCGTTGATCAGTTGAACCCCTTCGGCAAAATCTTTGACACGGACACAGGCCAAAACTGGGCCAAAGATTTCCTCTTTGTAGATTGTCATATCCCGAGTGACATTGTCGAAGAGTGTGCCGCCCATCCAATAGCCATCTTCATGGCCTTCAAGGGTAAAGCCGCGTCCGTCAACAATCAGGTCGGCACCTTCTTCGACACCTTTGGCGATATAGCCGGTGATGCGCTCATGAGCGGCCTTGGACACAATGGGGCCCATTTCGGCGTCCATCTCGACACCGTTCTTGACCTTGAGCTGCGCCAGTCGGTCTTTGAGCATCGGTACAATTTTGTCAGCCACGTCGCCGACCAAAGTGGCTACGGAAATGGCCATGCAACGCTCTCCGGCCGAGCCATAGGCCGCGCCCATTAGTGCATCCACTGCTTTTTCGAGATCCGCATCTGGCATAACCAACATGTGGTTTTTGGCCCCGCCGAGTGCCTGCACGCGCTTGCCATGACGTGCACCGGTTTCGTAAATGTAATTTGCAATTGGGGTTGATCCAACAAAGGACACTGCCTGCACATCGGGATGTTCCAGCAAGGCGTCAACTGCGACCTTGTCACCCTGAACGACGTTGAAAACGCCATCCGGGAAACCGGCCTCTTTCATAAGCGCTGCGTATAGGAGCGAGGGGGTCGGATCCGTTGGGGAGGGTTTGAGAACAAACGTGTTTCCAGCAGCAATCGCAACCGGGAACATCCACATCGGAACCATGACTGGAAAGTTGAACGGCGTCACACCGGCGACCACGCCCAAAGGCTGACGCATTGTCCAATTGTCGATTCCAGTCGAAACCTGATCGGTGAAGTAGCCTTTCAACAGCTGAGGCATACCACAAGCGAATTCGACGATATCTATGCCGCGCTCCACTTCTCCACGCGCATCCGTAAAGACCTTGCCATGCTCTGCCGTGATAGCCCGAGCCAGTTTGTCTTTGTTTTCATTCAGTAAGTTCAGAAAATTGTTCATTAGTCGCGCTCGACGGATCGGGGGCATGTCTGACCAGGCGGGAAAAGCGGCCTTGGCAGCAGCGACGGCTTTGTCCACGTCCGAAGTGGTGGCAAGATCCACGTTTCCGGTCACTGCGCCCGTTGCAGGGTTAAACACGTCCTGAGTATTTGTGCGTGTTCCAGCAAACTTTTCGCCATTGATGTAGTGGCCGATTTCTGTGGTCGTCATGGTCTATTCCTCCTGAGCTTAGGGGGACATTCACCAATGGAACTTCAAAAATCCAATGACTAATGATGTGAGGTGATATAAGCCTGATTTATATGAAGCCAATCTCTGACATCCGCATCCTGAACGCTTTTGTGACTGTCGCCCAAGAGGGCAGTGTTTCGCGCGCGGCAAAACGACTACATCTCACCCAACCTGCGGTCAGCCTTCAACTGAAGCGTTTGAGCCAAGACATCGGGATGGAGCTATTCCACCGGACGCCGAAGGGTGTGAAATTGACACGGGATGGCGAAGCACTTGTCGTTAAAGCAGAAAAAATACAGGCAGCGATTGCCGAGTTTGGACAAACAGCCCGACGGATCAACGGCAATGTCCGGGGAACTTTGCGACTAGGGACCATTGTGGACCCGGACTTCATTCGGCTCGGGGCATTTCTGGCGGCACTGGTCAATGGATATCCCGACCTGCATACCAAGCTCATGCATGGCATCAGCGGCGACATCATAAAGCACCTGATCGAGGGGCACGTGGATGTAGGTTTTTTTCTGGGTGAGTTGAGCAGCTATGAGCCGGAGGGTGAAAACCAGAAGGAATCGATTTTCTACCAACGAGAATTGACCAATTTCACCTATCGCGTCATTGCACCTGCTGGTTGGGGGAAACGTATTGCCGACAAAGATTGGAACGAACTGGCGGCAATGCCTTGGATCGGGACACCAACGCAATCGGTTCACCATCAATTGATAGCGCGTATCTACGCCGGTCAGGATAACAAACCTGACCCGGTTTGCCTTGTGGATCAGGAACCCTCAATGTTGGCGATGGTTCGATCTGGCATAGGGCTTAGTCTATGTAGAGAGTCGATTGCTTTGGAGGAAAGGCAGTCTCGTGGCCTGGCGATTTCAAACAGGGTGAAAATCGAAACGTCCCTGCGCTTCGTCACTCTTGCCTCCCGTAAATCGGACCCAAATGTTATGGCTGCATTTGAGGCCTTGGATGCCACATGGCGCTAATTAGCCGCTGCGCACAGTTTCCGTGGTTCGCAAGGTAGCATTCGGTCATGGGCTGCACCTGATCATCCGGTCCATATCGCTTTTGAGTGGCAGGCCATGGACATCAAGACGGTCAGGGTGAATGGCCCGCGGGCGGGTGATCATTCCTACGAACACTATGTGCCTGATCGCATAGGCCTCCGATGGCGTTCAAACGGCGGCGTGATAGGCTGATCCGCAGTGATAAAAGCGGCCCAGATCATGGGGCTTTCAGTACAGCGTTAGAACCCGTACTTGTTTGGGCACTCTACCGAAAGGACTGCTGTCGCATTTGAGGGGAGGGGGCCAACTGCCGGATGTCGTGACAGCCAACTGCTGCGACAGCCTGCTTCGCGACCGGTAAAACGGGCCGCTTGGGGGAGGCCCTCAGCACAAGTTTCCAGATCTCAAAAGTTGACCTCAGCGCGATCACATTTTGCGTAGATATGCCCATGAGACATGTCCCTTAAGCCCCCGGGCCTTTTTCAAAGACACATTGCACCAGCGGGTCGCGCCGGTCTGTTGGCAGCTGTGGACACGCAAGGCGGTTCCGTTCGGAAGGCCTAGGATCACTTTGTAACCAATTCCGGGTCCTGCCCGTAATTTCAACATATCATCGTTATCGACGCCAAAGACCTCGTAGTTTCCAAGCGAGCCTGCTGCTGCCGGTTTAGGATCTAAGGTGGTCCCCAATGCAATTGCGATCAACGCGACAAAGATTACTCTGCTCATCGTTCTCTCCTGTGGCCAGTTTTACCTATGGGTGTAGTCTTTTGAACCACTAAAGGAAATCACCCTTAGAGGGGGGATTATCGGTAAGGTCGGGTGACCGGCGCGAATGCGGCTCGCTGTCAGATGAAATCCAATTGCGCCGCATAGAAGGTGAATGCCTGCTTAGGTGAGGCTCCTGCGTAGCGTTTTTCAATATTCGCATGGACCGGTCTAGGGCGTTTCGCCCAAAGAATTTGGCTTTTCGAAGGGCGAAAAGACCCTGCCAATTCGGTGCAATAAACTCCTATCCGACAAAAGTCATTTTCACCATTCCAGTTGTGCGAGGTCAAAGGGGGCAAATGACATAACCGGAGGACTGAGACATGCGGTTCTGGCCCAAAGCGGCGGTTCAGCGGTTCAATTTCCCGCCCCTTGCCAACAAAATCCAGTGTACCGCAGCGCCAATAAATCACGCCGGTAGGTGCTCTATTCACGGTGGAGGCGAGGGAGCGAACGGGGTGTTTTCGGCCAGATGACGTCGGGTTTGGCGGCGGTTCACAGCGAAAAAAGCGCTGTGATGATAGATATGCCCTCGTTCAATGCGCACCGCCCTTAACAAGCGCTCCGCGAACACGACATAGGTCGACCAAGCACAGCTACGAAAAGCCGCTTAAACTAAAATCAGCAGCATTTTAACCAAGACCCGATCTTGTCGAAAAAGGCAGGACCATTTCATTTTTCTACAGTTGGACGTGTAATCAAAAGCGTCCTAAAGCTTGCGCAGAACATCCAAGATCTTAGGGTGGAGAATGCCGCTCAGAGGTCGTCCTGAACGTGTGTACAGCTTAAGTGTGTTCGATCGTCGTGTGTGGTAGGGATCATTTACGTCTCAAACAACTACGTCTTTTCAGCGACGTGTGCACTCGGGATGCGAGTGGCGGAGAGACAGGGATTCGAACCCTGGGAACCCGTGAAGGCTCAACGGTTTTCGAGACCGCCCCGTTCGACCACTCCGGCACCTCTCCGCGGGGATCTTGGTGTGGGGCGTTTAGACCGCGTTGTCGGGGCTTGCAACAAGAAATTTACACAATCCGCTCATGTATGAGCTGCCCCCTTGGAAAACTTGTCCGCGAGGCCTACCGTTAAAGGGAATACAATAGAAGGATTCAGGGATGTTTCGCCGTTTTTTTGCTGGGTTGATGGTTTTGACACTGGCTTTCCCCCTTCATGCCGCTCCGTCGGACGACGTGCTTGATGCGCTTGAACTTGACCAATTGTTGGACATCATGCGTGAAGAGGGCGTGCTTTATGGCTCCGAAATGGCAACCGACCTGTTTGCTGGCGGTGAAAATGCGCGCTGGCAGGGGATTTTGGAGGAAATCTATGACACCAGTAAAATGGATCAACTGGTTCGCCGCAATTTCGGCGAAGTCTTGGGCGATACCGATACTGCCGGGATTTTGAACTTTTTTGAATCGGATTTGGGAAAACGTGCGGTGTCCTTGGAGTTGAGCGCGCGGCGCGCAATGATCGATGATAGCGTCGAAGAGGCAGCCCGCGGTTCCTATCATACAGCCGAGGATAGGGTGCTCGACCGGGTGACCGATTTTATTCAGGCCAATGATTTGATCGAGGCGAATGTCACCGGTGCATTAAATGCCTCGTTTCAATTTTATCGCGGTATGGTCGATGGTGGCGGCTTTGAAATGAGCGAAAGTGAGATCTTGTCGGATGTCTGGGCCCAAGAGGCCGAGACCCGTAAAGACACCGAAGAATGGATTTATGGATTCTTGATGATGGCCTATGGCCCGTTGGAAGACGGAGATCTTGAAAAATACACTGCGTTTTCAGCAAGTCCTGAGGGCAGGGCGCTTAACCGCGCGCTGTTCGCGGGGTTCAACGCCATGTATGACGAAATCTCCTACGCCTTGGGATTAGCGGCAGCCCAGCAATTGCAGGGGCTCGATCTGTAAATCGGCATAAGCATTGCTTGACAAGGCGGCGGGCGCACGTGCATAAGCGCGCTTCAAAGGACGGGGCGATTGCTCCGCCTTTTGTTTTTTGTTGAAACGAACGTCCTTGGCGGGACGCGCGGTTCTAGGCGGCCTGGGTATTTGCCCTAAGGTCCTGAACGCCCAGAAATGGGGGCCGAAGAACGCGATATGAAAGGAAACACGCGATGTTCGCGGTACTCAAGACCGGCGGCAAGCAATATAAAGTCCAGGCGGGTGATATCCTCCGTGTGGAAAAGCTGGCTGCTGATGCGGGCGAAACCGTCCAGTTCAACGACATTTTGATGATTGGCGGCGAAAGCACTGCCATTGGCGCGCCTTTTGTGGCTGGCGCTGGTGTTCAGGCGGAAATCGTCGACCAGATCAAAGGCGAAAAGACCATCAACTTCGTCATGCGTCGCCGTAAGCACGGCTCGCAGCGTACCAAGGGTCACCGTCAGCAGCTTACTTTGCTGCGTATCACAGACATCTTGGCCTCTGGCGCAGATGCATCCGGCGTAAAAGCTGCTGTTGGCGCGGGCTCCGCACCAAAAGCCGCTGCTCCGGCCGCTGCTGCTCCTCAAAAAGCGGCTGCGGCTGCTGGTGCAGATGATCTGACCGAGATCACTGGTGTCGGCCCCGCCGCCGCCAAAAAGCTGGTAGACGCCGGCATCACAACTTTTGCACAACTTGCAGCAGTTGACGCGGACACCTTTGAAGGTGCCAAAGTCAAAGCTGAGTGGGTTGAGCAAGCCAAAACACTGGCCTAAGGCTAAGGAGAGCAACACATGGCACATAAAAAAGCTGGCGGTTCCTCCCGCAACGGTCGCGACTCAGCTGGTCGCCGTCTTGGTGTGAAATTGTACGGTGGCCAAGCGGCTATTCCGGGCAATATCGTCGTGCGTCAGCGCGGAACCAAGTTTTGGCCGGGCGAAGGCGTAGGCATGGGCAAAGATCACACAATCTTTGCAACTGTCGAAGGCGCAGTCACCTTCCGCAAAGGCCTGAAAGGCCGAACCTTTATTTCGGTGCTTCCAGTGGCGGAGGCCGCTGAATAAGCCGACCTAGAGGTCTACAAGACAATTAGGGGATCGGCAGTGCCGGTCCCCTTTTCGTTTTGAATACGGGAATGTGGGCAAAACCAGTCACAAAATCGCCAAGCCGGCGGTTTAACCGTTCCCCAATGCCTATGTATTACAGGCAATGCACAGGAGGAGAGTGCAGATGAGCCTAGATCAAATCCAAGACCAACCAGTTGTTGAAACTGAGCGGTTTGACCTGCGTCCCGTTCGGCGGTCAGACATTGGCCTGTTGGAGCATTACGCGGGTGAAGTGCGCGTAGCGCAAATGACCCCGACCATCCCTCATCCATTGCCGCCCGGTGTCGTTGAGGCAATGATTGATCGGGCCGCAGGGTCTGACCGGGACGAAGATGTCTGGGTCATCGATGCCACTAAGGTCGGCGGTGCCGAAGTTATGGGGGCGATCACGCTGAAACGGATGGACCGCAAACAATCCGAAGTTGGCTATTGGGTTGCGCCATTGTTTTGGAACACTGGGTTGGCCTCTGAAGCTGTCGAAGCTTTGGTGGCAGCAAATCCGATGCAAAACGCGACCATCTTTGCCTCCGTTTTTCAAGACAATCCGGCTTCGGCCCGTGTTTTGACAAATTGCGGTTTTGAATACATCGGTGACGCCGAAGTTTACTGCGTGTCGAGGGCGGCCAAAGTGCCGACCTGGACCTATTTGAAGAAACTTGCGTAGGCTCTGGTTTTGACCAATGGCCGCGCCTAAATTGTCCGGTTGGGTGCGGCTACTGATCCTTGGGCTGAGCGGTGACATCGCAAAACCCAAGGCCAAGGGGGATGGCCCAATTGGCACTCTGTGCTATTTTCATGCGCTGTGCCGACGCCTTGGGCAAGGAAGCGCTAGTAAACAGTGTTTGTTTGATGAAAGAACGGCGGCAATGACGCAAGCCCGCTTGAGAAAACCGCCCATCCCCGCTACACCGCCCGAACCCTATAGTGAAAGCCCTGTCCGATGAAATTCCTCGATCTTTGCAAAGTCTACATCCGCTCTGGTGGCGGGGGCAATGGCTGCATCAGTTTCCGCCGCGAGAAGTTCATCGAATACGGTGGGCCGGATGGCGGCGATGGCGGACGGGGCGGCAGTGTCTGGGTCGAGGCCGTAGACGGCTTGAACACATTGATCGATTTTCGGTATCAGCAGCATTGGTTTGCTGGCAACGGGCAGTCTGGTGCGGGCCGTGGGCGTACTGGCAAAGATGGTGAAGACATCATTTTGCGCGCGCCGGTTGGCACCGAAATTATCGACGAAGATCAGGAAACTGTAATTGCCGACCTGACCGAACTGGGACAGCGCGTTTTGCTGGCCAAAGGCGGCAATGGCGGCTGGGGCAACCTGCATTTCAAAACCTCGACCAATCAGGCACCGCGCCGGGCCAATCCGGGCCAGGACGAGATCAACCGCACCCTTTGGCTGCGCCTGAAATTGATCGCTGACGTGGGTCTTGTGGGTTTGCCAAATGCCGGTAAATCGACTTTTTTGGCTGCGACATCAAACGCGCGCCCCAAGATCGCCGATTATCCGTTTACAACGCTACACCCCAATCTTGGGGTTGTGCTGGTTGATGGCAATGAATTTGTCGTCGCGGATATTCCCGGCCTGATCGAAGGTGCCCATGAAGGGCGTGGTCTTGGTGATCTGTTTTTGGGCCATGTCGAACGCTGCGCCGTGTTGCTGCACTTGATCGACGGCAGCTCAGGCAGTTTGCTTGAGGATTACAAAACGATTTGCTCCGAACTGGAAGCTTATGGCGAAGGGTTGGCTGACAAGCCCCGCGTCACGGTTCTGAACAAGATTGATACGTTGGACGCAGAAGAACGCGCGTTCTTGAAGGACGAGCTGGAAGCGATTGGCGCTGAAAACGTGCTGCTGATGTCAGGTGCTTCTGGCGAAGGCGTAACGGATGTTTTGCGCGCACTGCGCCCCCATGTCGACGCCCGCCGCGCTGCGGATCGCCCTGTTGTTATCGACGAGGAGGAGGACGGGACTTGGCATCCCTGACCGAAGCAAGGCGCGTTGTTATCAAGATCGGTTCGGCGCTTTTGGTCGACCGGAACAGCGGTGATTTGCGCTGCGACTGGCTGGATGCCATCGCAATAGATATCGCAGAATTGCGGGCCTCTGGTGCGGATGTTGTATTGGTTTCCTCGGGGTCTATTGCCTTGGGGCGCAGGATCCTTGGCTTGCCGATGGTTGAGTTGCCTTTGGAGCAAAGCCAAGCTGCAGCAGCGGTTGGACAAATTCGGTTGGCCCGCGCTTGGCAAGAGGCACTTGCCCCACATGATTTGATCACAGCACAGGTCTTGGTCACGCTGGAAGACAGCGCCGACCGCCGCCGGTATTTGAATTCGCGCGCGACACTGTCAACATTGCTTGGCTTTGGGACCGTTCCGATTGTGAATGAAAATGACACAATCGCCACTGATGAAATCCGATATGGGGACAATGACCGTTTGGCGGCCCAAGTCGCGGCAACCGTTGGTGCGGATCTACTTGTGCTCTTGTCGGATGTGGACGGGCTGTACACGGGCAATCCTCAACAGGATCCTACGGCGCAGCGGATTGATATCATTGATCATATCACCCCTGAGATCGAGGCGATGGCCGGTGATGCTGGATCGGGTCTGTCAAAGGGCGGGATGAAAACCAAGGTTTTGGCAGCCAAAACGGCCACCGCGTCTGGCTGCGCAATGATCATCATGCATGGGGCCGAAAATCATCCGCTTCGTCGATTGAAGAACGGTGCTGCAAATACGTTGTTCACACCACAACTTGACCCCTATGCAGCCCGGAAGGGCTGGATATCTGCGATGAAACCCCAAGGGGTTTTGCTGATCGATGATGGCGCAGCCAAGGCCTTGGCATCTGGAAAATCTTTGTTGCCTGCTGGTTTGCGCGGGGTCGAAGGGCGTTTCGGACGCGGCGAACCGGTCGCAATCCAGCTTCCGTCCGGTGAAACGCTGGGGCAGGGGCTTTCGCGCTATACCGCATCCGAGGCGAGGGCCATTGCGGGGCGGCACAGCTCCGAGATTGAGTCCGTTTTAGGATACTCCGGCCGGGCCGTTTTGGTTCATCGCGATGACATGGCACTTTGACAATGCGCTCTGACCCAGCACAAAAACGTTAACACTTTTCCCAACCAAACCCTTCGCAAAAAGGACGCCGTCATGAAAGATCTGACAGACATTCCCGCCCTTATGGCCGACATCGGGGCGCGCGCAAAAGCCGCCTCTGCCGAGCTCGCTTTTGCGCCGGGGCCGGTCAAACAGCGCGCCCTTGAAGCCGCTGCCGATGCAGTATGGGCTGCGCGCGCCGATATCATCGAAGCGAATGCCAAAGACATGGAATTTGGCCGGGGCAAAGGACTGTCTGACGCAATGCTCGACCGGCTGATGCTGGACGAAGGGCGCATTCAAGGCATGGTTGACGGCCTGCGCGCCGTGGCCGCGCAAGATGATCCTGTCGGCAAGGTGACCGAAGAATGGGATCAGCCTTCGGGTTTGAATATTCGCCGGGTACGCACCCCTTTGGGTGTTATTGGCGTGATCTATGAATCGCGGCCAAATGTAACCGCAGACGCTGGTGCGCTTTGTCTTAAGGCTGGCAATGCCGTGATTTTACGCGGAGGTTCGGAAAGCTTTCATTCATCTAGTGCAATCCATGCCTGTTTGGTTGCTGGTTTGCAGGCGGCGGACCTGCCGGAAGATGCCATTCAGTTGATCCCGACCCGTGATCGCGCAGCGGTGCGTGAATTGCTGACCATGACCGAAACTGTTGATGTCATTGTTCCACGCGGGGGAAAAGGCCTTGTGGGGTTGGTCCAACGCGAAGCGCGGGTGCCGGTTTTTGCACACCTTGAGGGGATCGTTCATATTTACGTCGACAAAGCTGCCGATCCAGTCAAAGCGCTGTCTGTTGTGATGAACGCCAAGACGCGCCGTACTGGCATTTGCGGGTCTGCGGAATGCTTGCTTATTCACCGCGATGTCGTTGACACCATTGGTCAAGGGCTGGTCAAGGCATTGCTCGCTGCCGGTGTCGAAGTTCGGGCGGGAGAGGTTCTCAAAGCGATCGAAGGTACGCAAGAAGCCACCGAGGAGGATTGGGGGCGCGAGTATCTGGATATGATTATCGCCGCCAAAGTGGTCGATGATATCGATGCGGCGATTGCCCATATCCGCAAGTATGGCTCAGATCACACCGATTGTATTCTGACCGAAGATGACGCGGCTGCTGATCGGTTCTTTGCCCGGGTGGACAGCGCAATCTTGATGCGAAATGCCTCGACCCAGTTTGCTGATGGTGGCGAATTCGGCATGGGTGCTGAAATTGGCATCGCGACTGGCAAAATGCATGCACGCGGCCCGGTTGGGGCCGCGCAGCTGACGAGTTTCAAGTATCTTGTTGTCGGTGACGGATCGGTCAGACCTTAAACGTCTTAAGTAATTGAGATGCTGAGCTTGTTCTCGGTTGCGGTCGCAAGCAATTTGTGACCGCGGTCGGCGGCCAGTATTGGCAACAAAGCGAAATGCACCCGATTGGGAGCGAGTTCCAAAAGCTCGGCCGTGCCGTTCAGGTGATCCCAATGGTTGGAGATGACTGTCAGGCGTGGTGCAGTGGCCGTGATAAACCAACCGTTTGCACTGTGTTCAAATTGCACGTTGCCGCCTTTTGGCATGGCGGATTCGCAGCACAAATGGGTCAGATAGGCCAATTGTACTTCGGTACGGCGCATGTCTTCTTTTGGCGACCAGGATGCAGACATCCTCGTGCCGTTGCAAAGCCCGTCTAGAGTCATGGCGCTCTCGCGCGGGCTCATTTTTTGGGCGTCTGCTGCAAGGCCAAAGGCGACGCGAAAAAAGCGAATGCGTGCGGCCGCACTGGCGCAACTGTCTTGGATCAGCTCCATCTCTGCGCTGGTGTCTGCTGTGCCTGCCATAGCCATTAGTTCCAATCCGTTCTGGATGGCACCGATGGGGCTGATAAGATCGTGACACATGCGCGACCCAATCAGGGTGGCAAGTGTTTCACTGTGTTGGGGCATTGATAGCTCCGAGGTTTGGAGAATTGGAAATGAACGATCTCAACGCGATACTGGAACCGGGAATGCTGGTTTTACATCCCGACCAGCCCGATTGGGGAACAGGTCAGGTACAATCCAACGTCGGTGGGCGCATCACTGTCAATTTTCGCGAAGAGGGAAAAGTTGTCATTGATGGTGCTCGCGTTGTGTTGGTCCCAGTTTACGAAGATTAACATAGCAGGTGAAGTGTTTCTGAATAGTTAACCATGTTCCCCAGCTTGCCAATCTTTTTCTGGCTGCATAGAACCAAGCAACCGCTGAGCAACAGGATGTGCCAATGAGCGCAGGTTTCACAACCAGCCTTGCCAAGACTCCCGCCGAGGTCGCCGAGGCACAGCGTCTGCGCTATGAGGTTTTCGTGGCGGAATTGGGCGGGGATGGTCCTTTGGTGGACCACAAAAACCGTCTTGAAATTGACCGTTTCGATCCGTTTTTTGATCATCTGTTGTTAAAGGACAATGGCCGTGTCGTGGGCGTTTATCGCTTGCTGCGCGACGATCAGGCCAGGGCAGCTGGCCAGTTCTATTCCGAAGATGAATACGATTTGTCCACGTTACGAAGAAGCGGTCGTAAGTTATTGGAATTGGGACGATCTTGTCTGGCACCGGATTGTCGTGGCGGGTCTGGATTGCTGCATTTATGGCAAGGTTTGGCGACCTATGTCATTGAACATGAAATTGAGATTCTTTTCGGAACGGCCAGTTTTCATGGCACAGATCTGAATGCTTTGGCACAGCCTTTGTCGCTGCTTTATCAAAAACACCTTGCACCGCCCGAGCTTTGTGTCACGGCCCGTGTGTTTCAAGATATGGATCTTGTTTCGCCTGATCAGATTGATCGGAAACAGGCGCTGCTGGATATACCTGCCCTGATAAAAGCATACCTTCGATTGGGCGGTTGTGTCGGGAATGGGGCCTACATTGATCATGCGTTTAACACCACGGATGTGTGTTTGGTCATGGATACGGCCAAAATGACTGCGCGTCAGAGAAAGTTGTATAGTAAGGATGGTAAAGAATGAACCCGACGTGGGACAAAGGTGAATGGCCAGATAAGGTCCGTATTTCACCGCTAGGATGGCTACTAGTCGTCCTTCGTATTCCAGTTTTGTTGATCGTAATTTTTGGCGGGCTGGCCTTGCTTTTGCTGATGCGCTTAATCGAAAAGCCGTTGTTTGGCATGGACCGCCCATTGACGCCATGGATCACACAGACAGTGTGCCGGATCACTTTGCGGGTGATCGGCTTGCCGCTGCGGCTTAAAGGGCCACGTATGGTTGGACCGGGGGCAATTGTTGCCAACCATGCGTCATGGCTGGATATCTTTGTGCTTAACAGCCGGAAAAATATCTACTTTGTTTCCAAGGCAGAGGTTGCGAAATGGCCGGTGATAGGCTGGTTGGCCCGCGCCACGGGAACCGTTTTCATCAATCGCGACCGGCGGGAGGCCAAAGTTCATACCGAAATGTTCGAAGACCGGTTGATGCATGGTCAACGCTTGTTGTTTTTCCCCGAAGGCACGTCGACCGACAGCTGCCGGGTCTTGCCGTTCAAATCGACGTTGTTCGCGGCGTTCTTCTCACCGAGGCTGCAGCACAGTTTGCAGGTGCAAGCGGTCAGCGTGGTTTATAAAGCCCCAGAGGGCGCGGACGATCGTTTTTATGGCTGGTGGGGAGATATGGATTTTGCCCCGTCCTTGATCAAGATGCTGGCGCAGCCACGGCATGGATCGGTAACCTTGGTGTATAACACACCCGTGCGCGTTGACAGTTTTCCCAACCGCAAGAGCCTTGCCGCAAAGTTGGAATCCCAAGTGCGGCAAGGCTTTGATGATCAACGTCTCACTGGGTGAGGGCCTAGACTTAATCCATTGCCTTTAAAAGAGCATTCAATGCAGCAAGCGGATCGTCGGTGTTCCAGATCTCTTCGCCAACGGCAAAAAAATCGGTCACTGGTGCAAGCTGTTTAGCCTCTGCCGCAGATACGCCGCCTTCGGCGACGACGGGCACTTCGATCATTTTTGACCACCAGTCAAAAAGTTCATGATCGGCCAGTTCGCCATCCCCCAGCGATCCGGAGACGGGGCCAAAGGAAATGTAGTCGGCACCGGCTTCGCCTGCGCTCATGCCTTCGTGGCTGGATTGGGCGCAATAGGCCCCGACAATGGCGTCAGCGCCCAATTCCTTGCGGGCGAAACGTACAGTCCGGGCACCGTCGAGCAAGTGAACGCCATCCAGCCCCAGCCGTTTGGCCAACACAACATGGGTATCGATGACCAATGCGACATCTGCGCGGTGGGCAATTTCGCGGATCGCATCAGCCGCACGCGTCAGTTTGTCTTCGTCATGAGTCGACAGTGACAGGCGCAAACACGCGATTTCTGCGCCGTTCAACACGGTTTCAAGCTGGGCAGGGAATGTGCTCAGGTCGAATTCCGGCGGGGTGACGAGGTAGATTTGAGGGCGGTCCTGATCTGACATGACATGCTATCCTGCGGGCAATTTGACGCTTGTCATACCCTGTGAAATTCCCTTTGGCTATCGCGATTTGCGCTGGGTGCCTTTGGCCGGTTTCGGTTTTTTTGGAGGTTTGGGGGGCAATGTTGCTGCAAATGCCATTGCAAGATCAGTCAAGGCCTTGCGGGTGTCATCATTCCCCAACACATCATCGTCGACTTCGACCAAACCTTTCATCGGCCGACCGGTAAAACTTAGCTCTTCGACTCCCGGCAAGGCCAAAGCCGTTTCATAACGGTCGGGTCCAACGCGGTACATCCCGCCGCCCTTGTGAACGCCGCACACCATATTGCCAAAGCTCAAAAAGCATAGCCCACCGAACATGCGCTTTTCTTCGCTACCGGGTAGATCCCCGGCCGCAAATAGATCTTCGCGCATCACTGTCGCGTGCCCTTCGTCATAGGCCATGTTTGTCCCCTTGTATTGGCATCAGTTTGCGGAATTTTGCCCCTAAAAGGCAAGGGTTCTTGCTCATTTGCCCGTGGCAGCTTAGGGCAGGCGGACACGCAAGGAGACCGTCATGGCCACTGGAAAACCACAGCCCGCATTTGTTTTGGTACGCCCGCAGATGGGGGAAAACATCGGCGCAGCGGCACGGGCGATGTGGAATTTCGGCTTGGACCGTATGCGTGTGGTCGCCCCGCGCGATGGCTGGCCCAGCGAAAAAGCGGTTGCCATGGCGTCTGGCTCTGGCCGTTTGCTGGACGAGGCCCAACTGGCCCCTGATTTGCCAAGCGCGCTTGAGGATTGCACCTATGTGATGGCGACCACGGCGCGCCCTCGGGATTTGACAAAGACGGTTTTCACGCCCGAGCGTGCCATGCAAGAGGCGCAAATGCGCATTGCCCGCGGTGAAAAAGTTGCTGTGATGTTTGGCCCGGAACGCGCAGGTCTTGAGAATGCCGATATTGCGCAGGCGAATGCTATTATCTCGGTTCCTGTGAACCCCGAATTTGCCTCGCTGAACCTCGCGCAATGTGTGTTGCTGTGTTCCTATGAATGGCAACGTGCAGCCGGAGAGGCCGAGCCAGTGGTGGACGCTATGGCCGGAACCGATTGGGCGACTGGAAAAGAAGTTGAGCATCTGGCGCTCCACTACGAGGACCGCATGGATGATGCCGGATTCTTTTATCCGGAACACAAAACCGAAAGCATGAAGCTGAACCTACGCAATATGTGGAGCAGAATGCCTTTGACCCGCGCGGATGTTCAAATGCTGCATGGGATGTTGCGCCAGATGGTTCGGTGGAAAGACCGCGGCGACTGATCCGTCCACAAAAATGCGGACCGGCCTGATGACCGATCCGCAGGTGGGTTGCCGGGACGGGAGGAGGCCCGGCGACATTATCAATAGTTAGAGCCACCGCTGTAGCCCGATCCGCCGCCGCTGTGCTTTTTCTTTGGCGGTGTGTAGCTGTTGTTGCAGGCATGGTTTTGCAAGTACTTTGCCGACACCCAATAATAATGATTGTTGTAGGATACTTTGGTCCAGCCATATTGGTGGCCAACTACATGTACGTTGGTGCATGGATGAAAGCTGCCGATCACATGGTAATTTGTACCGGGACCAGAGCGCGCATTCAGAGTGACACCGTGCTGTGTCCAGGCAGAGTTGGCGGAGGCGGCGGACGCAGTCAAAGCAGAGGCGGCGACGATGGCGGAAATCAGAAGCTTTTTCATAAGTCGGGTCCTTTGGAAAATTGTTTGGCAGCAGTTTTGAATTCGTACATGCAAACTACATCATTGTTGGCGGTGCCCTAAGTCAGGAATGTCTGACCAAGGTATTCCATACCTTTGGCTTTCCGAGGGTCAAAGGTTGAAGGCCGGACGCGGCGGCACTAGTGTCACGCGCAAACGGAGTTAAGACATGGCGGGATTTCATGGCTGAAAAACGCAAGCTGTTCGAAGATGTCGGGGATGGGGCGGTCAAGCCAGCAGACCCTAGGGGCGGCATGATTGATGCCGGTAAACGCGGGGCACGGCGCGGTATTCGCGCTTGGCTGATGGTGTTGTTTGCATTGGTGGTTGTTATGATCGCCGTCGGAGGATTGACCCGCTTGACCGACAGCGGTTTGTCCATCACCGAATGGCGCCCTGTGACTGGTGCGCTTCCCCCGATGAGCGATGAAGCCTGGGGATCAGAATTCGAAAAGTATCAAAGCAGCCCGGAATACCAGTTGGAAAACAAGGGCATGTCGATGACTGAATTCCAGTTTATCTACTGGTGGGAATGGGGGCATCGTCAACTTGGCCGTGTGATCGGGTTGGTGTGGGCGATTGGATTTTTCGGCTTTCTGATCGCCAAGCGCATTCCAACCGGTTGGACGCTGCCATTGCTCGGGATCGGGGCATTGGGCGGCCTGCAAGGGGCGGTTGGCTGGTGGATGGTATCCTCTGGTCTGGTCGGGCAGATGACGGATGTTGCGTCATACCGTTTGGCGACCCATCTCGGATTGGCCTTTGTGATTTTGGGCTTTATCGCGTGGCTCATCTATAGCCTTGGCCGCGAAGAGCGTGACCTGATGCAGGCGCGCCGTTTGGCGGAACCAAAACTGTTTTCCATGTCGACTGGGCTGATGCATTTCGCCTTTTTGCAGATCCTCTTTGGCGCTTTGGTTGCGGGGATTGATGCAGGGCGGAGCTTTAATGACTGGCCTTTGATGGCAGGCGGGTTTTTCCCGCCGTTTGCATTTGACATCGAGCCAATTTGGCGCAACCTATTCGAGAACGCTGGCTTGGTTCAGTTTCTTCACCGTGTATTGGGGTATGGCTTGATTGTCTTTGGACTTTTGGTTTGGCGCCGCGGACGGCGGTCCCCGAATGGGGATACGCGGTTCAGGTTCAACGCCGTTCTGGCCATGCTGACAGTGCAACTAGTATTGGGGATCGCCACCGTTCTGTACATCGCACCATGGCATTTGGCGATTTTGCACCAGTTGGGGGCTGTCGTGCTATGGGCACTTATTTTGCGGGCGCGCTTTGCGGCGCGGTATCCGATCCAAGAAACGATCCGAGGAGCAGCGTAACGATGACGGCATTCAAAGAACTGATGGCCTTTCAACGTGACACAGAGGCGCTTGGCCAAACCGCAGGCCGGTTGAGCTGGGACCAAGAAACGATGATGCCACATGGGGCCAGCGATCAACGGGGTGATGAACGCGCCGCGATCGAGGGCATTTTGCATCAGCGCCGGGTTGATCCGCGCATTGGTGATTGGCTGGCGTCCATTGACACAACTGCACTGGACGCTGTCGGAAAATCTCAACTGCGTCTCATCCGCCGATCTTACGAGCGCAATTTGCGGGTGCCGGAACGGCTCGCTTCCGAATTGGCGCGGGCTATCAGCAAGGCGCATGGCAGTTGGGCCACGGCGCGGGCGGATGATGATTTTGCCGCCTTTGCGCCTGTGCTGAAGGACATCGTTGCGCTGCGCCGCGAAGAAGCCGAGGCCTTGGCCCAAGGTGGAAACGCTTATGACGCGCTGTTGAACGAATACGAACCGGGGGCCAAGGCCACGGACCTAGAGGCCATGTTTGGCGCTTTGCGGCCGCGTCTTGTCGCCCTGCGCGAAGCGGTCTTGGACCAACCAGAAGTGCCCGGCTTATCAGGATCATTCGCCACTGACGGCCAAATGCGGGTGACTGAAAAACTGGCAGCGACATTCGGCTATGACTTCAATCGTGGCCGTGTCGACAAAGCTGTCCATCCGTTCAGTTCCGGGAGCGGGAATGATGTGCGCATCACCACCCGCACCGAGGCGTTGGACCCTTTCAATTGTTTTTACTCGACAATTCATGAGGTTGGCCATGGTTGCTATGAACAAAACATCGACCAATCCTATCGTCTGACCCCAATGGGGGCTGGTGTGTCCATGGGGGTTCACGAAAGCCAAAGCCGGATTTATGAAAACCAGCTTGGCCGGTCTCGGGCCTTTACAGGTTGGCTCTATGGTCAGATGCGAGATGAGTTTGGTGATTTTGGTGTCGCAAACGAAGATGCTTTCTATGGTGCGGTGAACCGGATCAAGAATGGCTATATTCGTACCGAAGCAGACGAAGTCCAATACAACCTACACGTCTTGCTGCGCTTCGATCTCGAACGCGCGGTGATTTCGGGTGACCTTGCCATTGATGATCTGGAAACCGCATGGAATGACCGGTTTCGGGCCGACTTTGGCTATGCTGTCGACAAAGCGTCGAACGGCGTTTTGCAAGACGTGCATTGGTCCGCGGGTTATTTCGGATATTTCCCGACCTACACCTTGGGCAATGTTTATGCAGGTTGCCTGTTCGAAGCCTTGCAGGCGGCGGTGCCAAATCTGGATGATCAACTGGCCCAAGGGGACACTTCGGCTGCAACCGGCTGGCTCAAGGAAAAACTGCAACAGCACGGCGGTCTACGAGAAGCGCGCGCCACGATTGAGCATGCCACAGGCAAAGCGCCGTCCGAAGCGCCCTTGCTCGATTATCTGGAAAGCAAGTTCAGCAGCCTTTACAAGTTGTAACAATTGGGGCGGGCAGGGTGATCCTTGCCTGCCTTGGGCCCTATAAAAGGGCCATGCGCTCCGCCCGTTCTGGATCTGGGAAGGGGCGGTACAGTGCGAAATCGGCCTTCAAGATCTGATCGTGAACCGCCCCGTACAACCGTTCGATATTGTCATCTTGTGCTCCGTTCATGCGAAACGCTTGATCCAATTGCGCCAGATCCACGACCTCAATCTGTAGCAAAAAATCACGGTAGCAATCTGCAGCAAGGTTCAGCTTGCGGCGATACAGATGCCAGCGCAAAATCACCCCTTCCGTCATCAAGTGATCCAGCCACAGCTCTGCCGCATGGGCAAATGCCAGTGCTTTGGTGTCGTTCTTCAGATCAATCATGCAGGTATAGAGGTTCATCGCAGCGCTCCTTTGACGACAACCTTGCCAGACAGAGATTGAAAGCCCCTTAAAGCAAAACACCGGCCTTGGATCGCGCCAAGGCCGGTGTTTGTTTCAGACAAAAGCTGTCAGAATCTATTCTGCCGCGCCTTCAGGGCCGGATTCGCTGATCACCTCAGCATCTTCGATCTCGTCCTCATCGCCTTGGTCGGCAATGCGTGCGACCGAAACAACAACTTCTTTCTTGCCAGTCCGGAAGACATTGACGCCGCCAGCCCCGCGTGAGCGGAAGGAAATGCCGTCAACCGGTACGCGGATCGACTGACCTGTCGATGTGGCCAGCATGATTTGATCACCCATTTCAACCGGGAAACTGGCAACCAAAGGTCCGCCGCGCATCGCTTTGTCAAAGGCCTGCACGCCCATACCGCCACGCCCGCGAACAGGATAATCGTGGCTAGAGCTCAGCTTGCCCGCGCCCATGGATGTGATGGTCAGCAACAGGTTTTCCGCCGCCGACATTTCGGCATAGCGTTCCTGGCTCAGCTGGGTATTGGCGTTGCCTTCTTCTTCTGCGGGCAATTCGGCGTCATCAGCCAGACCGGCCATAGCGCGGCGCATCTTAAGATATGCGGCGCGCTCATCGGGGGTTGCCTCAAAGTGGCGAATGATCGACATCGACACAACTTTGTCGTCGCCCAGCAGTTTGATCCCGCGCACACCAACCGACGCACGGCTGTTAAAGACGCGTACATCTGTGGCAGGGAAACGGATCGCCCTTCCACTGTCCGTCACCAACATGACGTGATCATCGTTTTCGGCAATGCGCACGTCGATCAGTTTGGTTTCGGCGTGATCGTCTTCGAACTTCATCGCGATCTTGCCGTTGGATTTCACATTGGTGAAGTCCGACAGTTTGTTGCGACGCACGGTCCCGGCGCTGGTCGCAAAGACCACCTGAAGATCGTCCCAATCGTCTTCGTCGCGATCAACAGGCATGATTGCCGCAATCGAAACACCTGCGGGAATCGGCAACAGGTTGATAATTGCCTTGCCTTTCGAGGTGCGTGACCCCTGCGGCAAACGCCATGTTTTCAGCTTGTATGCCATGCCGTCGGTGGTGAAGAACAACAACTGAGTATGCGTGTTGGCTACAAACAACGTTGTGACAACATCGTCGTCTTTCATGGCTCCGCCAGACACACCTTTGCCGCCACGCTTTTGCGCCCGGAAATCGACCAATGGGGTGCGTTTGATGTAGCCGCCAGCAGTGACAGTGACGACCATGTCGGACCGCTCGATCAGGTCCTCATCGTCCATATCGCCGGCCCAATCGACGATCTCGGTGCGGCGCGGCACAGCAAAATCGTCGCGTACCTTGATCATCTCGTTCGAGATAATCGACATGATGCGATCGCGGCTGCCCAAAATTTCAAGGTATTCCTTGATCTTCGAAGCAAGTTCTTCGAGCTCATCAGTCACCTCTTTGACACCCAGTTGAGTCAGGCGCTGCAACCGCAGTTCCAAAATCGCGCGGACTTGGGTTTCAGACAGGTTATATGTGCCGTCTTCATTCGCTTTATGGGTCGGATCATCGATCAGAGCGATAAAGGGCAGGATTTCCAGAGCAGGCCAACGGCGTTCCATAAGCTTTGCGCGGGCTTCTGCCGCGTCAGCCGAGGCACGGATCGTTGCCACGACTTCGTCAACGTTGGAGACAGCGACGGCCAAGCCGCACAAAATGTGGCTGCGTTCACGGGCCTTGCGCAAAAGGTAGGCTGTTCGGCGCACGATGACATCTTCGCGAAAGTCCAAGAAGGCGGTCAGAAAGCCGCGCAGATTGAGCTGTTCGGGACGACCACCGTTCAAGGCCAACATGTTACAGGCAAAATAGGTCTGCATTGGCGTAAAGCGGAACAACTGGTTCAGTACCACTTCGGCCGTCGCATCGCGTTTCAACTCGACCACGACACGCACGCCGTTGCGATCTGATTCGTCCTGAACGTGCGAGATGCCTTCGATCTTTTTATCGCGTGCCGCTTCGGCGATCCGCTCAATCATGGTGGACTTGTTCACCTGATACGGGATCTCATCAATGACGATGGCAAAGCGATCTTTGCGGATCTCTTCAACGCGGGTTTTAGAGCGGATGACAATGCTGCCGCGACCCTCGGTATAGGCTTTGCGTGCGCCGCTCCGGCCCAGAATAATACCACCCGTCGGAAAATCCGGGGCAGGGACGAATTCGATCAATTCTTCGCTGGTCAGGTCAGGGTTTTCGATCAGCGCAAGGGCTGCGGTGATCACTTCACCCAGGTTATGGGGCGGAATGCGCGTTGCCATCCCAACCGCAATACCTTCGGCACCGTTGACCAAAACATTGGGGTAGCGGGCCGGAAGAACTGTGGGTTCGCGTTCCTTGCCATCATAGTTGTCCTGGAAATCGACGGTGTCTTTGTCGATGTCCAAAAGCAGGTTCAGCGCCGATTTTTCAAGACGGGCTTCGGTATAACGCATCGCAGCCGCGCTATCACCGTCCATCGAGCCAAAGTTGCCCTGACCATCGATCAGCGGCAGTGACATCGAAAAATCCTGCGCCATACGCACGAGGGCGTCATAGATCGCGCTATCACCATGCGGGTGATAGTTCCCCATGACCTCACCCACGGGCTTGGCGCATTTGCGATAGGACTTATCGGGCGTATAGCCACCGTCATACATGTGGTACAAAATGCGTCGGTGCACGGGTTTCAGCCCGTCGCGCACATCAGGGATGGCACGGCTTACAATCACGCTCATGGCGTAATCCAGATAGCTGGTCTTCATCTCATCCGTGATGGAAATGGAAGGCCCGCTATACACTGGCGGATTTTCGTCTGTATCTTCAGGTGCTTCTGGCGTGTCGTTCACGTAGGTTACCTACTCGGTTGTCTGCCATATATTGTTGAACGTTTTATAACAGATGCAGGATGTAGGGTGCAATGGCAGCCTTGCTGCCTTGTCTGGCAGCCAAGGCGTGTATCTGCTAACAGTTTGATTTTATTGAAAAGTAAAGATTTTCAGCGCAGCATGTTTTTACACAAAAATAAATGAGGCACGCCATGCAGATGTCAGAAACGGAAATGATGCTCAAAGGCTATGGTTTAACCACGGCTGAACTCTATTATCACATGCCCGATTTCCCGCATGTTCTGAACAGTTTTGTCTGGCAAGATTACGATCTTGCCCCTGATCATGACAAGTTGCTCGGGTTTATTTCTTTTTGGCACGACGAAATCGAAGGGCCGCTACATTCGGTTCGTTTTAGTCATCGTAAGATGATTTCGCCGGGCGAGTGGCGGAATGTTGTGGGCGAATTTACCTATCATTGACTGCGTTGGTCGCCAAAGCCAGAGGGGCACCATGCCCCTCGTGGCAGTCTGTGCAGGTTGTTGGATCAGGGAATGATCCGGGTGTATTTCACACCCTCCAAAGTCGCGCCAAGGCGCAGACCGGATTGGCCGAAAACAATTGCGATCACCGGTGCCAGCGCGGTTGTGGTTTCCGCACCCAGTTTTTCGCCGCGCTCGGGCGTGGCATATTCGATGTTTGCTCCGGCGGCGTAGCCGGGCGAACGCCGGAAGGTCGACAAGGCGTCTTCGGTCATGAAAAACAAAACATGCGCATATTGCTGTGCGCCGATTTGCAATCCGCCGGACGCTTTGGCCAGTGAATAGTAGTCTACTGTTCCGCCGCCAACGCGCAGCGCGCCTTCGCCATATGCGCCGCCAAAGCCAAATCCGGCTTCGGTGATCAAAGGCATGACCAAAATCCCAACCGATTTCGCGGCCAGATCCTGGGTTGAAGGGTAGTCTGAATAAAGCTGGGTCAAGGTGCTGTCGACGCGCGCGTCAATCATGGAAGCACTGCGGCTGCCAACGCCGTTGCCACACGCTGCGACAAGCGCAACAGCGCCCAAGCCCAAAGTCAGTTTTCGTCTCGAAAGGGTCATTTGCTCGTTCCTTGCCTGTGCCCCTGATTGGGGCCTCAGATCCGGCTGTTTTCGCCGGTTACGCGTTCTTATACGCAGCAAAACGTAGCTTGTCACCACGCCTTGCCGCAGGCCCATTGCCAAGGGGCTGCAATGGGCAAAAGCCCGCTACCCGTTCAGGATTTTTGCAGCTGCGGGGGCGAAATAGGTCAATACCCCGTCGCATCCGGCGCGTTTAAAGGCAACAAGGCTTTCCAGCATGACCTTTTCGCCGTCAACCCAGCCGCGTTCACTCGCCCCCGCAAGCATCGCATATTCGCCTGAAACTTGATAGGCGAAGGTGGGTGCACCAAAGGTGTCTTTGGCGCGTCGGCAGATATCCAGATAGGGCATGCCCGGTTTGACCATTACCATATCCGCGCCTTCCATCAGATCGCGTTCGATCAATCGCATGGCTTCGTCGGAATTGCCCGCTTCCATCTGATAGGTCTTTTTGTCGCCCTTGAGTGCGCCCGATGCACCGACAGCATCGCGAAACGGTCCGTAAAACGCACTGGCAAATTTGGCGGCATAGCTCAGGAGCAAGACATCTTGGTGGCCCTCGGCTTCCAAGGCCGTGCGCAATGCACCAATACGTCCGTCCATCATATCAGATGGACCAATAATATCGGCACCGGCGTCGGCCTGCGAAAGCGCCTGTTTCACCAAGGCCTCGACTGTGCGGTCATTGACGATCACGCCGTTCTCAACAAATCCGTCATGGCCGTTGATATTATAGGGGTCAAGGGCGACATCGGTCATCACTGCTATATCCGGAACCGCGTCTTTGATTGCGCGGGTGGCGCGATTGGACAGGTTTTCCGGGTTCCATGCCTCGGCGCAATCTTCGGTTTTCAGGCTGGGATCGGTATAGGGAAACAGGCAAATGGACGGAATGCCCAAGGCATGCGCCTCGCGGGCAGCTTCGACCACTTTGTCAACAGACAGGCGGTTCACACCCGGCATCGAAGCAATGGGTTCAACCTGTCCAACACCATCGCGCACAAAGACCGGCCAGATGAAATCACCGGGGGTCAGTGTGGTTTCTTGCACCAATGCACGGATGGAAGAGCTGCGGCGCAGACGGCGCAGCCGTGTGGCAGGAAAGGGGGCAACAGTCGGCTTCATGGCGATGTCCTTCGGCGAAGTCCTTGTAAACGTCGCATTTGGGTGGCATGGAATGGGAATTGTCTCAAGCCCCATTTGGCCTTTCGTGCCACGGGGTCGCGAACCGCCCAAGGCTAAAACAGGCCGGGCCCAAGGAAAGAGCAGCGTTTTGGACTGGTACACCACCGTCTTTGAAGTCATCGACATGCGGTCGTTTTCAAACCTTTGGTATTGGGTTGTTTTGGCCGTTGCATGGTCATCCATCAGCCATTGGGTGCTTGGCGTGCCCTTTGACATGGTGGCACGGGCGCGGCGCCATGGCGGACAAGCTGAACAAGACCTAGAGGATTTGGTCCGTATCAACGCCAACCGGATTTTGTTCGTTGTTGAGGAAACCGGAGTATGGATGACTGCGCTGGTATCGGCATTGCTGTCCGCACTGGTGGTTCTGGGACTGTTTTATGGCGTTGAAATCGCGCAAGCGGTGTTCTTGCTGGTATTCCCGCTGACGTTTGTCGGGCTGCTAAGCATTCATTCCGCTCACAAAGTGCGCAACGGCGAAAACAGCGGTGAGCCGCTCTGGCGCCGTTTGCGAATCCACCGGATGACCACGCAATTGGTTGGGATGTTGTCGATCTTTTTGACTGCCATGTGGGGCATGTATCACAATTTGTCCTCCTTCATCCTGTGATCCTTAGGCTGCGAACCGCTGTAATATTATGCGCGTCCGCGCTCTTGGATTACGCAGTGGGTGACGTGACAGCCAAATAATCCGCGCGGCAGCTTGACGGGGACGACACACAAAGGCATTTCGAACCCTATGGTACAAAAGCAAATTGTCATGGGCGGAGCCCCCGAAGGGTTCGACGCCAAGCTGGTTTTGAACGAGATGGCAAAGGTCAACGGGCCTGTCATCCATGTCGCGCGCGACGACAAGCGCCTTGCGTCAATGCGCGATGCATTGGCCTTTTTGGCCCCGGATGTTCCAGTTGTCAGCTTTCCCGGTTGGGATTGTTTGCCTTTTGACCGTGTGTCGCCCAATGCCGATATTTCGTCGGCCCGGATGGCGGCCTTGGCGGGTTTTTTGCACGGCATGCCGGCGCAATATATCTTGCTGACCACCCTGTCTGCGGTTACCCAAAAACTACCAGCACGAGATGTGCTGCGCGAAGCGGCTTTTGTTGCCAATGTGGGCGGCCGGGTGGACGAGGACGCCCTGCGCGGATTTCTCGTGCGGATGGGATTTAGCCAAGCGCCGACAGTGACCGAACCCGGCGACTACGCCATTCGCGGAGGCATTGTTGACATCTTTCCGCCCGGCGATGGCGGGCCGGTGCGGCTTGATTTCTTTGGGGATGTGTTGGACGGCGCGCGGCGCTTTGACCCCGCGACCCAGCGCACCACAGAAAAGCTGGACTACATCGAACTGGCTCCTGTCTCGGAGGTGATTTTGGACGAAGCCGCGATCACCCGGTTTCGGCAAAACTACCGCATCGAATTTGGCGCTTCGGTCAAAGATGATCCGCTATACGAAGCGGTCAGTGCCGGGCGCAAACATCAGGGCATCGAACACTGGTTGCCGTTTTTCCATGACCGTCTCGAAACCTTGTTTGATTATCTGCCGGATGTGCCACTGCTGCTCGATGATCAATTTACTCCGTCGCGTTTGGCGCGCTGGGATAGCATCCAGGATCAATACGAAGCGCGCACTCATGCTTTGACCCAGAAAAAGACCATGGGCAGCGTGTATAAACCGGTGCCACCCGGGCTGCTGTATCTTGATGATGCAGCGTGGGAGGCAGCAATTGACGGGCGGCGCGTGGTGCAGTTTCATCCGCTGCCGCAAGCCTCCGGTCCGGGTGTTGTGGACGCAGGCGGGCGTATTGGTCGCAATTTCTCCCCCGAGCGACAGCAAGAAAGCATCAGTTTGTTTGGCGCGCTGGCCGATCACATCAAGGTGAAAATGTCCGCCGGTCCGGTGTTGATTGCATCGTATTCCGAAGGGGCGCGTGAACGTCTGACAGGGCTGATCGAAGACGAAGGACTGGCCGAAGCGATCCCGCTATCCAATGGTGCGCGGATCGGCAAACACGGGTTGCATCTGGCGGTTTGGTCGCTTGAGGCGGGGTTTGAGGCCCCTTGGAATGACGGCAAGATCACCGTTATTTCAGAACAAGACGTTCTGGGTGATCGGCTGATCCGCGCCCCGCGCAAACGCCGCAAAGCCGAGAACTTCCTAACCGAGACGCAAAGCCTGAGCCCCGGCAATTTGGTTGTGCATGTCGATCACGGTATTGGTCGTTACTTGGGGCTTGAGGTCATCTCGGCAGCGGGTGCGGCGCATGAATGCATCACTATTGAGTATGCTGAGGCGGCCAAGCTGTATCTGCCGGTCGAGAATATCGAACTTCTTAGTCGCTATGGCCATGACGAAGGGTTGCTGGACCGCTTGGGCGGCGGTGCATGGCAAGCCAAGAAAGCCAAGCTCAAGGAACGTATCCGCGAGATGGCGGACAAGCTGATCCGGATTGCTGCTGAACGGGCGCTGCGAACCGCGCCGGTTATGGACCCACCGATGGGGGCCAGCGAAAGTTTTGCGGCGCGTTTTCCGTATCAGGAAACCGATGACCAGTTGAACGCCATCAATGACGTGATGGAGGATATGCATTCCGGCCAGCCGATGGACCGCTTGATTTGCGGTGATGTTGGCTTTGGCAAAACCGAAGTTGCGATGCGTGCGGCCTTTATCGCTGCAATGTCTGGGGTTCAGGTCGCTGTGATTGCGCCGACAACCTTGCTGGCGCGCCAGCACTACAGGTCGTTTGCGGAACGATTTAGGGGCTTTCCGCTACAGGTCGCGCCGCTGTCGCGCTTTGTCGGCACGAAAGAGGCCGCTATGACCCGCGATGGGATTTCCCGCGGCACAGTTGATATCGCGGTCGGCACGCATGCACTACTGGCCAAAGGGGTTCGGTTTGATCGGCTCGGGCTGCTTATCATCGACGAAGAACAGCACTTTGGTGTGCAGCACAAAGAACGGTTGAAGCAGCTTCGATCCGACATCCACGTTTTGACTTTGACCGCAACACCGATCCCGCGCACGTTGCAGCTGTCGCTGACCGGCGTGCGGGATTTGTCAATCATTGGCACACCGCCCGTCGACCGTTTGGCGATCCGCACCTATGTGTCCGAATTTGATGCCGTCACAATACGCGAAGCGTTGCTGCGCGAGCACTACCGAGGGGGTCAGTCGTTCTATGTGGTGCCGCGCATTGCGGACCTGCCCGAAATCGAGGAATTCCTAAAAGAGCAGATGCCCGAAATCACCTATATGGTGGCGCATGGCCAGATGGCGGCGGGCGAGCTGGATGAACGGATGAATGCCTTTTATGACGGTAAATATGACGTGCTTCTGGCCACGACAATTGTTGAATCCGGTCTCGATATTCCGACGGCGAACACGATGATTGTGCACAGGGCGGATATGTTTGGGCTGAGCCAGCTCTATCAAATTCGTGGCCGTGTCGGGCGCTCAAAAACCCGCGCGTATTGCTATCTAACCACCAAACCGCGCGCTAAACTGACCACGACGGCGGAAAAACGTCTGCGGGTTTTGGGATCGATTGATACGCTTGGGGCAGGCTTTAGCCTTGCGTCGCAAGACCTTGATATTCGGGGCGCGGGCAATTTGCTTGGCGAAGAGCAATCCGGCCAGATGCGCGATGTTGGCTATGAATTGTATCAATCCATGTTGGAAGAGGCGATCGCCAAGATCAAATCTGGCAAGATGGAGGGCC
The DNA here is from genome assembly GCF_003208435.1 of Pelagimonas varians. Lineage (GTDB taxonomy): Bacteria > Pseudomonadota > Alphaproteobacteria > Rhodobacterales > Rhodobacteraceae > Pelagimonas > Pelagimonas varians. The sequence continues at coordinate 143,290 of NZ_QKMF01000004.1, forward strand.
TCACGGATGATGATGGCCAATGGGCACCGCAGATCAATCTGGGTGTGCCGGTTCTGATCCCAGAAAATTATGTTCCTGATCTGGATGTGCGTTTGGGGCTGTATCGCCGCTTGTCCTCGCTGACCACCAAGGTCGAATTGGAAGGGTTTGCAGCTGAATTGATCGACCGGTTTGGGAAACTGCCACGTGAAGTAAATACTTTGATGTTGGTCGTCCGCATCAAAGCGATGTGTAAGCGTGCCGGAATTGCCAAGCTGGATGGCGGACCAAAGGGGGCGACCGTTCAGTTCCACAACGACAAATTTGCCAAGCCGGAAGGTCTGGTGACGTTTATGGCGGCGCAGGGTGATACGGCTAAAATCAAGGATAACAAGATCATCGTCCGGCGCGACTGGCGCAGTGACAAAGACAAGATTCAAGGTGCGTTTGCCATTGCCCGCGATCTGGCCGAAGCCGCTGGAAAGATCAAGAAACGGGTTAAGTGATTTTCAGTATTCTCGGGACCCAAAGCTTGAAAACAAAACGCCCGCCTGATTAGGCGGGCGTTTTTTTTATGGGGGGGTTACCCGCGGCGGCGACGTCCGCCACGTCCGCCGCGCCCACCAAGTTCGCCGGGCGCTTTGTTGAACCGGATCCATTCTCCGCCAGATTCATCGTTGTTGGTTAGAAAGTTGGCTGCGCGAATGGCTTCCATTTCCTTTCCAGCTTTGGCTTTGGTGCTGCCAAGGCCAAACAGGATGCAAAAGGCTTCGTCATCCAAACCTTCGGGCAAAACGATGCCTGCGGCTTCGACTTCTGCTTTCTTTTCAGCCAGTTTTTTCGGGCCGACGGGCAGGGCGATCGGGTTCATAATCGCGGACGTCATTCCTGCGCCCATTGCCATCGGCAAAAATGCATTGTTGATGCCATGGCGGTTGGGCAGACCAAACGAGATGTTCGACGCGCCGCAGGTTGTATTCACACCCAGTTCATCGCGCAAGCGGCGTACAAGGGTAAAGACCTGCAGACCGGCAGTGCCCATCGCGCCAATTGGCATAACCAGCGGATCAACCACAATGTCATGCGCTGGAATGCCGAAATCTGCGGCACGTTCGACAATCTTTTTCGCAACGGCAAAACGTACATCCGGATCTTCGGAAATGCCGGTGTCATCGTTGGAAATCGCGACAACTGGAACGTTGTATTTTTTGACCAGCGGCAAAACCAGTTCCAAACGTTCTTCTTCGCCGGTGACGGAATTGAGCAAGGGGCGGCCTTCGGCGGCGGCAAGGCCGGATTCCAGCGCACCGGGAACAGAGCTGTCGATACAAAGCGGGCAATCTGTGACGGCTTGGACCCGCTCGATCAACTGGCGCATCAATTCCGGCTCAACAAAGTTATTGTCCGCATAGCGGGGGTCTTCTGCCATCTTGTTGGAAAACACCGCGCCGGAATTGATGTCCAAAACCGTGGCACCAGCGGCGACTTGGGCAATGGCATCGGCTTCGACGCGGGAAAAATCGCCCGCTTCCAATTCCGCATTCAGGATTTTACGCCCTGTAGGGTTGATCCGTTCGCCGATCACGCAGAAGGGCTGATCAAAACCGATGATTGCGGTTTTGCTTTTGGATTCAATAATAGTACGGGTCATTCTTTATCCTTGAAGATCAGAAGCGGGGGCAGCCGCAGGGCCGCCATTGTCAGTTGCCCATTTGGCATTTGTCTTGATGCCGCCAAGTGGGAAGAAATGCACGCGCTCAACGTTAAAGTCCGGGTTTTTGGCTTTGTGCGCGGCTAGCTTGGTCAATACATCGGTTGGCTCATAGGGCAGCAACAGTTTGGACACATCCATCGCGCGCTTTTGCAAGACCTTGAGCGACGGGCCAACACCGCAAGCGATGGCGAATTTTATCAACGTTTGGAGCTTGGCAGGGCCAGCGATGCCAATGTGTATCGGGATATCAATGCCTTCAGCTGCCAGCCGGTCTGCCCAAGCGATGATTGGATCGGCGTCAAAGGCGAACTGCGTGGCAAGGGCCATCTCGGCATCTGTGGTCTCGTTGAATTTTTGCTTCCAGCGGAGGGCATCCATGACCACCGCGTCGCCGCCTTTGGTGTCGATGTCGCGGTTGCCTTCGGGGTGGCCAGCGACATGAAGGCGCTTGAAACCGGCTTTGTCAAAAAGGCCTGTCTCCATCAACTGCATTGAACTGTGGAAATCGCCATGCGGCTCTGCCACGCCGCCCGCCAGCAACAAGGCTTGCTCAACACCAGCTTCGCCTTGGTACATTGCGATCCAGTTTTCCAAAGTCGCCGCATCTTTGATGATACGGGCTGGAAAATGCGGCATGACGGAATAACCTTCGTCCGCGATCCGCTTGGCCGTGGCGACCATTTCTTCGATTGGGGTGCCTTCGATATGGGCAACATAGATGCGTGTGCCCTCAGGCAGCAAATCGCGGAAATTTTCAACCTTGGACGCCGTGCGCGGCATCACCTCGATGGAATAACCTTGCATGAAGGCTTCTAGGTTTTCGTTGCGTGGGCCGTCGACAGGTTTGTCGTCGCGCTTGCGGAAATTCAACAGAGCCATGATGGCCTCCCTCAACTGCATGGTCGGTTTTACGCCCAACCGTCATTTGCGATAAGCGTTTTCAGACGCTCTTGGTCATAGTCTGTGTCCAAACCGGTGGCCGTCTTGGCAGCCAGTTCAGCTTGATCACCTTCTTCGGAACCAGAGGCCACTTTGCGCCATTCTGCCAAATACGCGTCGGCATCAATTTCGCCGCCTTTCATGGCGGCGCGGTCGATGGCCTGTTCGAAACGTTCAGGCAACTGTATCTTGGCTGCGCGGCGACCTTTGCCCACAATCACCTGTGCGGGGATGTCGCGCCAATAGACGATTGTGATATCTGGCATGGTGGTGATTCCTCTTGTTCCTGACTGACCCTAGCCGTGGGAATGGGGCATTCGCCGTCGGTTTTCGACTTGTGCCAATCCATCCGCGACAGGGTAGAGCCTGCGCCGGGAATGTTAAACAGCTGTGGACTGTCGAAGTTTTCACGAAGAACATGAGCCAGATTAACCTTGTCGGAAGTTAGATTTTAAACCAAGCCCTTGTTTTTATGACGTTTATCGGATCGAATATCGCTAGAAAGCGTCTAAATCCTCCTAATCCGCTTACAATCCGCTTACAGCTTTTCATCTTCTAGGACCGCGCGCATGTCCGCAATTGATTCATCTTCGTCAGCCCAAGCGAGATATGTCGTTGCTGTGGTGTTCGTTGAAGAGTGGCCCGCCAGCTTCGAAACGCGGTTCAGCGGCACCCCCCGTTCTAAGAGCCGTGTAATAAATCCGTGCCGCAACCCGTGGGCGGTGCCGGTTACTCCTGCCGCTTTAAAGGCTTTGGCGATGCGGGCGGATGCCATTGCTGACGACAGAGGCTTCCCGACAAAGGACGGGAAAACGAGGTCATTGTTCGATGCCGCTTTTCGTCGCTCAAGGATTTCCCGAACCGACTTCGACATGGGCAAGGTTCGTCGGCTTGCCGAAGTTTTTGTCCCTTCCTTAATCCCCACACGCCGCACAGGGTCTTTAAAAAAGGCCGTGATCCGCCAAATCTTGATCGTATCAGCTTCCCAGTTTACATCCTCCCAGTGTAGCCCTAGCGCCTCCGACAACCGACAACCGGTGTGGGCTAAGACCACGATTAGATCGGCTGTGGCGTCGTTTCCCTTGTCCCGAAGATAATCAGCCGCCCTAAGCCCGTCTGCAAGCGATACGACGCGTGGCGGGGCTTTAGGCAGGGGTAGGGGCTTAACCCCCTCCCAAGGCCGTGTCTCGATAAGGCCCCACTCATGCGCGTTGCGCATCGCCCGCTTTAGGGTTTTCATGCGTTGGTTCGTGCTTACAGAGGCAAGCCCATGCTGTTTCATTCTGATCTGGGCGGTGCCGAAATCCATAGCTGTGATGTCGCCAATCGGCTTTATGTCTAGGACTTCGATCAGCTTGCGGACTGTTAGCTCACGGTTGACGGCTGTTGAATAACGGGAATCACCGACAGTTATGCGAGGGAGCCAAACGTCCCTTAGATAAATGTCCACCGGCATCCGGTCTTTGACGGTTGTGGATAGGAGGGCCTCTTCGGCTTCGGCTTCGCGCAAGGTCGCCAGCTTCTGTGCGCCTCTTTTGCCGTTTGGGCCGGTGTAGCGTTCGTATTGGACTGTGGTCTTTCCGTTCGCGTCAACGGCCCGCCAACAGGCCAAATAGTAAGCATCTTTTCCGCGCGGGGTTCTTTTCGCCGTGTAAGCCATGGGCCTAAATCTTTCTTCGTTTGGGTCGATATATCTTAGATATTGAACTCGGCAAATGGGCGCGACAATAAACCACAGTACGGCATGAGTTTTGGATCAGCCCAAGCCTTTATATTGTATCTAATGACCTGTTATACATAACTTTTTTCGTAAAGAGGGGTTTCCCCATTAATCTCTTTCCGCTAGGCTCGTTTCCGTCAAACGACACCAGAAGGTAGAGATAATGACCAAAGACCCAACCCAGCCCGACACTCTCATGGGCAACGACCCAATCACGGGAGGTGGACGTGAATCAAGCGAAGCAACAGCGAAAGTGGCAAAAGTGGATGGTCCGCTTACCTACAGTGCGACTTCGTTCGGAAAAGCAGTCGGATTGTCGAAAGACAGCATCCGCTCCCTGATCCGGCAAAAAAGGCTGAAGGCTCTGAAGGTTGGCCGACGCTGGGTGATCCCGCGCAGCGAGTTGGAACGGTTCATGGCTGAGATAGAGGCTCTGCAAATTGAGCCGTTTGCAACATCCCAGACACAAGCGAACGGGTGATGTTGCCATAAGCGAAAAGCGGACCCCGAAAGGCCCGCTTCTGATGAAATGGCCCGACCCAACTCACGCCATAACAAAGTTGACTGAAAGATATATCAACGCTTTGGAATATAAAGCATTTTGATCGTCTTTAAAAGCCAAACCAAGGCTTCAGTTACCTTTTAGCTTAGGTCGGCCCACCAAACAGAATCACCATCAATCGCGGGTCTAATTCGGAAGGCTGCTGATCTGATTCGGAAGGCTGACGGTTTTTGTAGGTTTTGGCGGTCTGTGGGCTGATATCGAATAATTCTGGAGAAAAATGTCGAGGCTGAAAATGGTTAACGACTTTTTTTATAAACTAATCTGGGCGGAAACGGCTTTCAAATATCGGGGTTGAATCAATATCCGGTTTTGATAAATTGAAGGAGATAAAAGTGAGCGCGGCGGAATGTAAAAAATTAGAACGGGATGTTGATATGTCTTAAATAATCGCTTTCTGGTTTCAGGATAAAAGTTGAAGGGCTTTCCGAATTCATTCGGAAATATCTTTGCCGTATTCTGGAATGGCAGTAGCGTAAAGAAAGAGGGGAGCCGACCCAAGCCGACACCCCCCCAAAAAAAACCAACATACGAACCTGATATCTTTATATCTCAGATAGTTGGTTTCTCAAAGGGAAAAATGCGGGTTGGCTCTTTCAATAGGGTTTGGGTGGTTATCGCCCAGATTATTTATTGCAAGACAAGGAACATCCCATGGGTGGATTTAGTGATCTTGGTGAAGATATCAAGGAAAGAAACCAATACAGCAACGGTGTCAGTTTAGATAAGCTGACTGAGATGGCAATGGCTGATCTGGAAAAACAACGAGCCAAAGACAATAATCCCCTTCTTAAATCACCAACAATCAAGCGGTGGTTGATGGATAATGATGCGGTGGTTGAGGGGCTTCGGATTACGGTTATTCGCGGTGCGGACGATGGGTCGGGATATCCGGTGGCCTTGGCCGAAGTGCGGTTCCCCCAGAACCCAAAGAATGCCAAAGGGGTGATAAGGATCACCAAGCCCCGCAGAAGCCCCCTAACAGCGGCAGACCTGAAGGAATTGATGCCCTCGGACGATGATCTGAAGGCGATGTATGGTGAGGTAATGGGGCTGGAGGCAGAGGGTATGCTGCCGGTGCCGGTTTCGGTTGAGCCGACTGAGCTTTGTTCACCCTTTGTACTGAAAAATCACAAAGAAAATGAATGGTACATCGAACAAGGCGGGGGCAATGGGATACCTGATTGGTTGTCTGGGGTTGTTGTCTCGCTGGAAAATTGGCCGCGACTGGTTCTGGGTGAAGACCGATGCGCGGTGCCGGTTGTCGATGCTGAAGGCCGGATAACGGCCATTGAGTTTCGCGTTAAGAAGGCTGATGGGGGAAAGATTTGCCAACACTATCGACCCTTTAGCGACGGGATTTGGCGGGTTGATACTGAAGAATTGAACTTGGTCAAGGGTGGTGGCAAGGGCCGCGATACTGTCCTTTTTGAAGGTGCTAAGGCACTGGCAGGGGCTTTGATGATCGCCTTTCCAGAGAAATACGGGGTGGACAAGGACAAGGCAGAACGACACCCATGGTATGACTTCCTCCAAGGTAAGGTTCTGCGGGCCTTTATCGGGGGAACCAACGTCTCACACCGGATCAACTGGGAGCCGATGAAAGATGGAACTGGTGCGATCTATGTTGCGAACGATGCGGATGCGTCCGGTGTTGGTGCCGCAAAAGACATCTCGATGGCTCCGGCCCTAAAAGGGAGGCAGGTTTTCCGTTTCGACTTTCCTGAATACTTCCCGAATGGGTGGGATATTGCGGATGGGTTGTCGGATGTGGCGGCTGCTGGTGAGAAATACTATCGCCAACAAGAGGGAGTGGAGAAGTTTGATCCGGCAATCCACCTGAACCCAAAAAACTTATTGCGGAAGATTACACAGGTCGCCACAGGCAGCAAAACAGCGACCTATATCCCGAAGTCCATTGATGATTGGGGGTACGTGAAGCAGCATGACGAATTTACAGACCTTCAAGACCCGTCCGCTGCCCCCAAAAAAAAAAAAGAAAAGGAGTTTGAACGGACGTTTGATGATCGGGCACCCACCACGAACGGCCTTGCCCCGTCTTTTCGCAGGAATGGTGTTGGGGTTTATGATGGGTATGAGTTTTCCCCACATAAACCGGCGATAATCAGTCAGGATGGGAAGCGGTTGGTTAACCACTGGCAACCCCGAAGAGTGGAGCCTGTTGAGCCTAAAACCCCACAAGATATCGCCCCTCTGGTGAGGTATTTTGAGCACCTGCTTCCTAATCCGTGGGAACGGCTACAGATTTGGAATTGGGTTGCCACGGCGATAGCCCACCAAGACTGGAAGATACCGGCGGTGCTTATTCATGGTCCGGTTCAAGGGACGGGCAAATCCATGCTGATGGATGTTTGGATTGCGCCAATATTGGGATTTGGGATGGTGTCTCGGCCCAATGTTGACAACTTAGGCTCAGAACACCGGACTTGGATGGTTAATAAGGTGATGGTTAACATCGATGACCTGCCGAATAAAGAGAGCAAAGACCGTGCCGACCTGTTGAAGAGTGTGATCACGGCGGGGGAACTTGAGGTCAATCCGAAGAACCGACACATCCGCGCTGTGAAGAACCATGCGACCCTATACTGCACCAGCCAATATGCGACGGCAGTTATGTTGTCTAATGATGGGGATCGGCGGTGGCTTATTGCCGGTTCTGGTGAAGAAAAACTGAGGAACTTTGCGGAGATAAGGGATTATGCGAATGGGGTAGGGCGCGGCCACCTTGTTTGGATCGCTGAAAACTACGAAAATCTGCCGGATTGGTTGGCGGCTGAGATTGGGATTGGTGGTGATGATGTGCCTTCCGAAACGCGGGGGGATGGTGGAGCGATTGGTGATTTGGGCAAGCCTAAATACCTGCCGAGCGGTAAACAGGCCCCTTGGACTTCCTCCAAAGCCGAAACCCGTGCGCAATCCGGTTCGGCTGTTGTTCTTAGGGCCACAGAGGCGCTGAGGGCGGTGATTGAAGAGAGAACAGGAAAGGATGAGCGGGCCTACTTCTCTGACACTCTTTACGAAAGCATCGCCCGACACGGAAGGAAGCATGGCCTTAGCGATGGGTCGATTGCCCAACTCCGTCCACAAAACCTCGGCAAGTCCATTTCGAGCGCGGGGCTGTATAGCTGCCGAGCGAACCAGAACAATCCGAGTTTGCCGAATTACATGAGAGCCAATCGTGAAATCCAAAAGCCCGATGGGTCAACGGTGCCGGTAAGGAAGTATGGTGTTCTGCTTTTGCCGAAAGGAATTGTGGATGAATTAGAGCAGCAGGGGCTGATTAAGGTCAACCCCCAAGAGATGCTGTACGAGCCGCACCCGTCCCCTAGTAAAGCTGTGGTGAAGAAGTGGAAATTGAAGGTTGGCCGTGTCCCTTGGTCAGTTTTGAAAAATGCAATTGGGGCGGATCGGTTGATGTATGGTCTCGATGTCACGATTTGGGGTGATGTCAACTATGAAGGACAGCCTGATATTGAGGATGACGAACCGTTCTAGTGATATAATGGTCCCTTTCGGGTGAAAGGATTTAGGCCGGTTGACGGTTGAACGCGGGTGCGGGATTCAATTCCCCGCCCGCTTTTGTTTTGAGCAACAACGTAATGCGCTGAATTATCTGGGAACTTCGGAAGTGGGTTACTAAATCACAAAAGGGTTACTCCTAAAAACAAAGTAACCCAGAAAGTAACCCAACCTAACCCTCTGATAAGAGAGGGGGAAATCCTAAATGGGTTATAGGTTACTTAATATATGTACTGGATATATAAAAATATAATAATAAGGGTTTTTTGGGGGGGAGGGCGTGCAAGGGCGTGCAGGCATCCAGTGGGTGATTCAAGTAACCCGTATCCCAATCCGCAATTCGTCTAATTATTTCAGGTAGTTAAGCTGGGTTACTTTCTGGGTTACTTTGTTTTTAGAAGTAACCTTTTCAGTGATTTAGTAACCCACCGCGATCCTAGAACGCACAACGGCCACCGCTAGGTGACCTTTAGACTTAGGCTATACCAAACATTCCGACCCGTAAATAAAAAAGAGGCCCAACCCGTTTAAGGGCGAACCTCTTTTTGTGGATTGCGCTTCAATTCAATCCGAATGGACGCCGCCAACGCGCGCGGCCACTATCCGAAGCCTACTGTGATACTATCGCCAGTTCTATCTTTATCCGAACCAAGGCCGAAGTCCGCCGACCTAGGCCCGATATGCAGGCCGATATAAGCGCCGCTCTTAGCCGCTTCGGCTTTCGAGTGACCTACGCCCCCCCGCCGACCTTAGAAGGCCTCTCTCAAGCCTCTTATCCGCCCTGTATCAGAGGCCTACCGTCCGGTGAACAAGGCCACATGCTCAGGATGCAACCCGTAGCTACCGAGCCACCCCCAGCCAAGCCGTGACAAGTAGACATCCCCAACCGGACCCGAACCCTACAGCGCCCCAAGGTTTCCGCCGCTCTATTCAGCTATGCTTCGAAGCGAGGGGGCAAGGACCAAGCCTGCAAGGCCCTACCACCCCACATCCCCCGATTGCCTACGGTCGGTCAGGATATCCGCCGCAACGCCCTAAGACCTCTTAGCGCATCCCTCTGGTGGCCCCCCATCAAGGGGGAGGGCAGTCCAAAACCTAGAAGCCGAAGGTGGCGTCGTTGTCCCCCATCTTCGTTTTTACGTTGGAACAAAACCAGAAAGGCCCATTAGCCACCAAGCAAAAAAACACGCCAGCAATTCCATTCCATTTCACCAGCAATTCCATCCTATTCCGCCATTTTGTGAATAAAAATCACAGCTACGCAATTTTATTGACCCCACTTTTCGAAAAAGGTCAGTATAAATGACCTATCTAAATTGAGGTAAGCCCAATGGCCAAACAGAACCAACTCGACAGACACCGAGAATTAGCCAATTCCGTTTCGCCGGAGCCACCCGCTGACTACGCTAGGACTTGGACAAAGAAACACCATACGATTTGGCGTGAATATGCTTCAGGAAAGGCCGGTGTTGATTACCTCCCCAGTGATTTGCGCCTGTTGGCTCAGGCTGTTGATCTGGAATTGCCGATTTTAGAATGTATGAAGGATATCCGTTTGAACGGAGCCACCCTCCAGACCCCCGCAGGCAGCATCATCACCAACCCATCCCTTTTAGCCCTCCAAAAGATGTCGTCGCTCCAAAATAACCTCTTGCGCCGAATTGGCATCAGCGTTGACGGCACATCCCGCGCCCGTGATATCTCCAAAAACGCCAAAAGCGCCTATAAGACCACAGCCGCCGAAGCTGATTCAAAATCCGATAACAACGACCAATTGTTGATGTAATCCGATGCTGAAAGAACAAACAAAACCGCAATTCCCAAAGCCATTGACACCAATCGACAAAATCTATGTCGATAGCGGTGAATTGACCCGCTTATACCGCCTGTGGGGGGAAAGTGTTGTCGCCCGTGTCACTGCAAAAGTCCAAGAAAAAGGCGGCGGGCCAATCGGTATCGGCTTTCTCAACAGTGCCGAGTTCAAACTCATCTGTGAAATGCTTGATTGGAACCCCGATTGGGCACGAACGCAGCTTGAACCTTTTGCCGGAACCAACCGAAAGCAAGCCGCATGCCAGTCTATCAGACGCCAATGACCCCTGAAGAGATTGCCGAACGGCAGTTCATCTCAATCGCCAGCGCCCTAGATGTGACCCAAGCCACAATCCGCGCCGGAATGGTCGCTTCAAGTTTGCCGGATTTACTTTGCGGGGTCCGTGACATGACCCGCCACTGGAAAATCGACGGCGGGGTGGATCGTCATGTGGAAATCGCGTGGCAACTCCGCAGTTCCGGCAACATCCGGCAATTCCGTTTGGGCGCTACAATCGCCGCAAATCTAATGTGCGATCCTGAGATCAAGCCCTTCCTAATCGCCAGCGATAAGCCGCCCCCGTGGGCCACCCACACCGAGCAATGGCGCAAATTCCTGACTTTCCAGTTCAAGGTGGCTGAGGATTTTCTGGATATCCACTCGGATCGCTACGTCGCAGGCCACCCACGACCATACGCCCATGCCGGCAACTTTAATGAGAACGTCGCATTGAACCGCCGAAAACCGACCGATGCACATTCCGGTGCCAATCTTGGAATAGGAGCTACCACCAGTGAATAACAACCAAACAACCGCCAAAGCCGCCTCAGAATTGGCAGAAGTAATCAAAAGGGCCAAAACACTCGGCGTCACTGAAATCGCCCACCAGATCGACCCTGACCAGATCACCGCCCGTGAGTTAGCCGCCACAGAGCAGCGGCTTTCCGACGCTATCCGTGACTATTCCATGACCTATCTGGGCCTCCACCTGAGCCAAGAAGTAGAAGCCTCCCGCGCTGATTTGGGATTGGCCCTGCTAGGGGAAGCCAATGTCTGAGTTAGACCCTTTCGCTGAAACCCCCGATTTCACCGTGCCAGACTTCGCACCCCCTGACTTCACTTCCCCACGGAACGGCATCTCAGCCACCCCGAAATCTCCCCGTGGCCCATCGTTCATGATGAAGGAAGCCGGTTCTGACGTGACCTTTTCTGGCCCGCCGGTCAACGGTGAATACGTCCGGCACCGGATCAAGGGCAGCATCACCGCCTTAACCAAGGGTGTACAGGCCACCTTCAAAGAGTTCGAAAAACAGACCCTTTCGATCCTAACGAAGCAAGGCTCAGAAACCCAAGACCTTCTTCTCCGTGTCTCTGAGTTGGAAGAGGCTAATGACCAGCTTCTGAGCCGGATCACCAGCCTCGAAGAAGTGGTCTTAGGCATGGATACGCCCGACACCCAAAGCTCCCCTGCCCAAACATCCCCCTTGTTCAATATGGAAGGCGAATAAATGCGCTCCTCACCAAACAACGCTCTCCGCCAGAGCACCAACCGCCAGACCAAGACCTTGACCGAAATGGACCGAAACGCGGAAGTCTATATGAAGCAGAAGGAATTGGCCGCACTCGTGAAACAGCGCGAAGACAACCTGCGGGTTGCCGAGATGGCTCCTGAAATGCTTGCCGAGATGAAGGCCTTAAAGGACACCATCAACATCCTCGGTGACACCGTAAAGCGGCCCGTGGTCCTGACAACTCCGCCTGAAACCGAAGCACCAGCCCACGCCAGCCCCGCCAAAGTCCAAGCCGCTGCCATCGCCGCTGAAATCTTCCGTCAGATCGACCATTCGTCACCCGAAGCCTTCATCAGCACGGTTTTCAAAGGTGAGAAGCACCGGTTCAACAAGCGCAAGGCGATCCGCTCCCACAAAGAAATGGTCAGCCCTTCGTCAACAACCAGCGAAAACAGCGGCCAAGTCCTGACGACTACCGCTGCGATGGATTATTACGCAGAGCCAGACAAGTCCCACCTATTCCCAGCCCTCGTGGCGAATGGGGCACGGCCCATGTTCTTCGACGGTGCCAATGCTTTGTCTATGCCGTACCGCGACGGTGAAGGATCAATCTCCGCAGCCTTCATCGCAGAAGGAGCCACAATCCCCGTGAAGCAGGACTTGTTCAGCTCAACCCTGTTTTCCCGCTACAAGATGGGCGTTATCACGGCCTTTACGAATGAGATCACGCGCCTGACCACCCACTCAGTGGTCGATATCGTCACTGAAAACATCCGCCGTGACAGCTTGGATGCGCTCGATGCCTTCTTGTTAGATAGCACTGCCGCCGTTGTTGGGGTTCGTCCTGCCGGTCTAATGACTGGCGTGACACCGACCGCCTCAACGGGGGATACGGTTGACAATGTTCTGGCAGACTTGCGCGTCTTGTTGGCCCATCTCACCTCGATCCGCGCCCGTAAGCCGGTTCTGATCCTGAACCCGCTGCTCGTTGCGTCTTTATCTCTCAAGGTCACATCCGGCACCGGTATCAGCCCCTTCAAGGACGATCTTGAGAAGGGAATGTTGGCAGGTATTCCAACAATCGTTGTCGATACCGCCCCTGTGGATATGGTTATCGCTCTTGACGCCGACGCGCTCGTGATGGGTGTCGATGTTCCTGAGATTGACTTTTCGAAGGCCGCAACCTTGGTCATGGTCAATGACGATGGGGTCGCCCCGACAATGGCGGAGACCGGCGCTATCACCGAAGCTGGTTCTGTGGACGTATCGGACGCTGCCGATGTTACGGGCGGGCCTGCGAAAGTTCAGTCAATGTTCCAGACCAATTCTATCGCCCTTCGATACATCGTTCCGGTCAGTTGGTCAGTGATCAAAGGCGGAACCGTCGCCGCCATCAGCGGTGTAAGCTGGTGAGCGGCCCAAACGGAAAAGGTCAGGAGGGGGCGGGCAATCTCCGCCTCCACCAGATCGACAAGGGGATGCTGGAAGAAGCCCTGTTCGCCCTAGGCAGTGAAGGCTTCCTACAGGGGTCTATCCACGAAAAAACCGGCATCCCCATTGATAGTGAAGCCATTCGGGAACGGGTCGCAGAGGTTATGACATTGATCGAAACGGAACTTCGAATGTTCGAAAATGCGCAAGCCAAAACGGAAATCTAGCGCCCGCAAGCGCCCGCCCCAGAGCGTCCGGCACACACGACAAAACACAGTTGTACACGAAAGCCAGTCACAAATTGTAGAGCCGAATGCTGATGCTGAGAAGCGAGCTAAAAACCGACATGCGGGAGTGCGACGCGTGATTTGGGCAAAATGCCTGTGCTCAGGCCTTCGCTGACCAAGCAGAGTGGCGGGAATCAGCCCGCAGCGGACCCATGGTCCTCGGTGCGAATTTGCAATAGCTGACCTTCGCCACGCAGGTCGCGACATCACACAATGCGGACGAAGTGCTATTTCGCTGCAATTGCACCAATGTCTTGTTTCGGGATTTCCTGTAATTGACACTAGCTGCCGTGTTTAGAATTTTGCTTTACTCAATGCGTTTAACATAAGGTGAATAAGCCCATGTCTTGGCGCGTTTGCTGGCCATTCGGCAAAGACACTGATTGATTGTAATTCCCATTCAGGCAGCACGATTTCCATCGTGCCGTTGTCAATGCCGGCCGCGACAAGGAACTCGGGTACGATAGCTAGTCCAGCTCCAGCGTGTGCGAGGCGATGCAATGCTTGGGCATCGTTTGTAAACATGTGCAGGGTTGGCTTGATTTTCTTGGTCTCCCCGTCCTTGTTTTTAAAACTCAAAGGAACATTTTGAACTGGTGCAAGCGCCAGCCATTCCCAATCGACGAGCGCCGATGGGTCATTGTCGACGGTCCGCGTTGCAAGATAATCCTTGGACGCAACCAGAACACGTCGCACTTCAAACAGAGTGCGCGACGTCGCAGAGTTCTTTGATATGGCCCCCATGCGAATAGCCAAATCAAACCCATCATCAATTAAAGCGCGACGCGTGTCTGAAAAATCTACAGTCAATGTGATGCGCGGATATGCCCGTGAGAACGCGGCGATCTGATCCGTGATGTGCGACAACGACAGGACCGACGGCAGTGTAATGCGCAACTCTCCACTTGGTTCGCCAGCGGTCGCCGAAAGATCCTGCAATTCGCCTTCTACGGCGTCCAGCATATTGCGTGTTGCCGTCAGCAACCTTTGACCTTCGTTTGTGAGGGTCAGTTTCCTGGTCGAGCGATAGATCAACGCGACGCCAAGATATTCTTCCAGTTGTGAAACATGGTGGCTGACAACGGACGGCGACAAATGCAACTCACGGGCCGCACCCCGAAAAGACCCATGGTCAATCGTTTTGGCAAAGATTGCCATTTGTCTGAGGCGATTAATCATTAGGCAATATTTCCGAACAGTTAAATTTTATAAAACCACCTTATGATTTAATCAGAATGTGTCCATCCTATTCGTACAGAGCGCCGCAAATGCAAGGGCGTCATATCGTTCAAAAGGAAACCTTAACATGAAGACAACACACGCCATCCTCGCGGCAGCGACAATCGCCGCCTCATCAATCGCGTCCTCAGCAACCGCTGATAATTCCGAAACGGTTCAGACGTTCTATGATCTTCTCAGCAACCCGGGCTCGGAAACCCACACTGCCGCATTTGTGGAAGCAACGGCAGACACATGGGAAAGCGTCGGGGACTATTCCGGTGAAAACAAGGGTCGCGACGCGTTCTTGGGACAGGTTGGCGGCTTCGCCCAGCTCTTGCCTGATCTGAACTGGGCCATCCAAGACATGCACGAAAGCGGTGATTTCGTCACTGTGCGCGGCCGCGCGACAGGCACGCCCGTGGCACCGTTTTTCGGTGTCGACGGTGAAGGCCGCAGCTTTGACATCATGACCATCGATATCCACGAACTTGCCGACGGAAAAATCGTCCGCTCCTACCATGTCGAAGACTGGGCAGGCGCATTGCAGCAACTTTCCGGCCGCTAGAAACCTAACCAAAAGGAGTTCTGAAAATGAACAGACGACAAGCATTAAAAGCCTCCGTCGCGGCCGCAACAGCTATGACGCTTGGCTCGGCTGCAACAGCGCAGTCAAACGATGATCAAAGTCAGGCGAGCCTCGACACCGTCATGGCACTTATGGGTGCCATGGGAAGTGGTGACATGGGTGCGATGGCCGATCTGATGGCCGACGATATGGTTTGGCTCAACGCGGGTGATCCGACCGTTCCCTGGATAGGCCCGTGGGATGGAAAGGAAGCGATCTTTGGCTTCCTCGGCGTCTTTAGTGAAAACTTTCAAACGACCAAATGGGAAAACACCGATGTTCTCGCCTCTGGCGACACGGTTGCAATCTTTGGTGACATGAATGGGATCACGACGAAGTCAGGCCAAGAAATTGGTGATTTCACATTCGCCCTGCGTGCCAAAGTCCGCGACGGCCAAGTTGTACTTTGGAATTGGTTTGAAGACAGTTTCGCGGTCAGCCAAGCCTACCACGCAAAGTAACGCCCAAGTCCAAAACCGTGGCCAAATTCATAAGGAAACTAGAATGTTCAAACTTTCAAAACGTCTCACCATTTTGGCCACGGCAACCCTTCTTACCAACGTCACGGCCGCCCTTGCACAGGATATGGCACTGCCAAACCGTGAAGGACCGCGACCCGAAACAACCAATGGCGTCCCTCATATCCAATTGGGTTTGGAGCCGGTTTCGGAACTTACTGAATTGATGTTGAAACAAATGGAAGAGCTCCCAGGTGTCACACTTGGCGCGACACGAGTATCCTTGCCAGGGGCCGTTGGTTTCCAACTGAACCAAGATGTCGACATTGCTAGACCAGAAGCAATCGTCGGTGGCCGCGAGTTCGCGCACGTACACCCCGATGGCAGTCTGCACGCATCACTTGAACCGGAACTGGCCCGCGCCGCGATACAGGCCGGTTGGGCAACACCGCACCCATGGGCCGATCAAAGATCCGGTTGGGAAGGCTTTGTGATGATCTACACGCCCACCACGGAAGCAGAGTTGGATGTCGTACTTGAACTGGTGCGCGGTTCATACCGTTACGTTACCGGGCTGCCCACGCCGTAGTTCACTCAGAAAACTGTACAAAGACAGCCACATTGCGAGGTGGCGTGCGTGAATAGAGCCTCGCTGCTGCCAACTGAACGTGGAAGCCGACATTCAAGCACGTTGCAGCATTCGATACTTCGGGCTCCAAGCCCGAATTCGCCGCGCAGAGCACGAAGGTCCGCTGTCGGGAAGCGGGCCACTCTTTGCAAAGCTCGCTTACTGCGCATAGCTGACCTTAACGGTTGGCGCAGCATGGATGGCCGAGCTATTCGGTGTCTTGACCGACCGCTTTCGTCGATTTGCAGAATGATGTGTGCTGTTGCAGGGAACGGCCCAATGTGCGGATCAGCCTCGGCAAGCGGCGGACCGCCTGACGCGCCCTAGGCTTAGGAGCGAAGTCCGACGAAACGCTTACAATCCGCTTACAAAAAGGGAACAACCCAAGTGAAAGTGACGCCTTTACATATGGTTAACAGGAAAATATTCGGAGTGAAATTAACCTTGTCGATAAACTCAGGCCCTAAAGTCACGCTACGCCTCGTGACACAGAGACAAAGGGCAGCGGCTGATGGTCATTGCAGTAGACGCACATAAACTGGCCTATATGGCCCTGCCCAAGGCCGGGTGTTCATCTGTTAAAGAAGCTTTGGCGCGTTTAGACCCGTCGGTCAAGCTGCCCAAAAGGCGGCATATCACCTTATATACATGGCATGATCTGTACCCGACCAGCCGGTTTCGTCAGCACCGGTTCAAACGCTATGCAGATTACTGGCGGTTTTGTGTTGTGCGTGATCCGGTCAGACGGCTGTTGTCGGTCTACACCAACCGCGTGCTGCAGTTTGGCGACCTGCGCAAAAGTACGAAGATGCGGGCCGGTCCCGATTGGTTGACCGGCATAGCGCGCGACCCCAGCCCGGACGAGTTTTTCCAAAACCTTGATGTCTACAAAAAGGCATCGTCCAGTGTGAAACACCATTCCATCGATGCGTGGTTGTTTGTTGGCCGCGATTTGGGGGTTTATGACAAAGTCTACAAGACCGAAGATTTGGGGCAATTGGCCTATGATCTCAGCCTATTGACCCGCCAACCAGTGGCAATGCCGCGCCGGAACACATCAGAAATGCGATTGCGGTTGGAAGATTTGCAAGACAAGACAATTGATGCGGTCCGTCCATTTCTGGACAGCGAATATAGCTACTTATCAGAGTTTTACGATAATCCTTTGGGCGCACGTGTTCATGCGTCTTGCGCGATGCCGATCCGCCGCGTATCGTAAACTCAAGTTGATATATCGGAGAGGCGCATCATCATGGCGCCCAAGCGTCCCAAGGCTGCGGGCGCTTTCCCGAAACCGGTCGAGAGCACCGCGCCTGAAAGGCCGGATCCTAATGCGCTGTATGCTGCATTGGATCTGGGAACGAATAGTTGTCGCATGCTGATTGCCCAGCCAAAGGGCAGTCAGTTTCATGTGATCGACAGTTTTTCAAAGTCTGTCCAGTTGGGGCAGGGGCTTGAAAAATATGGTCGGCTAAGCCGCGCCTCAATGGGGCGAACGGTAACGGCTTTGCGTGTGTGCCGCCAAAAGATTGAGCGCCACAACGTAGGCCGTATGCGCCTTGTCGCGACTGAGGCCTGCCGTCGGGCGGGCAACGGTCAGGAATTTATGCGCCAAGTGCAGCGGGAAACCGGCCTGACGCTTGAAATCATCAAACCCGAAGAAGAAGCCAGGTTTGCGGTGATTTCTTGTGCGCCCCTGGTTTCAACCAAAACCGAACAGTTGCTCGTGGTGGATATCGGCGGCGGTTCGACTGAATTGGTTTGGCTTGACCTGTCGCAGGTAGCGCCGCGGGATCGACCACGTTCAATTATGCGCTTGCACGCAGGATTTCATCCGCCCGAGAGCCCGTTTCCCGCCGCGAAAGTGGTGGATTGGATTTCGGTGCCTCTGGGGGTGGCGACACTGCGCGATCAGTTTTCCGATGTGTCGGATGATGCGGCACGTTATGCCTTGATGAGTTGGTTTTTCGAAGAACAACTGGCCAATTTCGCCCCCTATGCGGATGAGCAAGCCCGTGAAGGGTTCCAGATCGTTGGCACCAGCGGCACCGTGACCACCGTAGCCGCGTCCCATTTGGGACTACGGCGCTATGACCGCACCAAAGTCGACGGGTTGCGAATGAGCTCTGACCAAATCGAAGCTGTCATTCAGCGCTATTTGGATTTGGGCCCGACGGGCCGCCGGCGCGATCCGCGCATTGGCCCGGACCGGCAGGCTTTGATCATGTCTGGATCCGCGATTTTGCAGGCTTTGTTGCGGATTTGGCCGACAGATCGGCTGAGCGTCGCGGATCGGGGCTTGCGCGAAGGGTTGCTTTACGCGCAGATGTCCGCTGATGGGGTTTTGGAAGACGGCCCCTTGTGATAGGACCGATTTTTCCGGTGCTATTTTGCGAAAAATTGACCCGCTCCAGACCTTAAGAGGCACGTCAACATGGCCAAATCCCCCAAAAATTCTTCTGGGCGCGGACAACGCGACCTGAAGGTTCAGGTAAAAACAGCACGGGGTCGCAAGCTGTCTTCGACCTTATGGTTGCAGCGCCAGTTGAATGATCCCTATGTGAAGCGGGCCGGAATTGATGGCTATCGTGGCCGCGCTGCTTATAAAATCCTGGAACTGGATGACAAATACCGGTTCTTGGTTCCTGGCGCTCGTGTTGTCGATTTGGGCTGTGCGCCCGGTGGTTGGTGTCAGGTTGCAGCCCGCCGTGTAAACGCACTTGGCGACAAGAAGGGCAAGGACACTGGGTATATCCTTGGCATTGATTTGCAGGACGTTGATCCGGTTGCGGGCTGTGAAATTCACAAGCTCGACTTCATGGAAGATGACGCCGACGAAAAAGTTAAAGGCTGGCTCAAAGGCAAAGCCGATGTCGTAATGTCGGACATGGCGGCTTCTTCCTCGGGTCATAAACAGACGGACCACCTGCGCATTATGGCGCTATGCGAAGCGGCTGCCTATTTTGCCTTTGATGTTCTCGAAGAAGGCGGAACCTTTGTTGCCAAAGTTCTGGCCGGCGGTGCCGAAGGAACATTGCAGAAGGTTCTAAAGCAACGGTTCACCAAAGTTGCGCATGTCAAACCTCCGGCCAGCCGATCGAATTCGTCGGAAAAATTCGTCATTGCTACAGGTTTCCGGGGCTGATCTTTCAGACACTGGACGGTCTTTGAAGGACGCGCGTGCCAAGGTCAGCAGGCGTCTTGCTTTTTGTGCGCTCAACGGCGCTGCTTTTGCATGGCCGTCTTGTGGAAGTCCTTGTTCGAACAGATCAAACAGGCGTGAAAACCGGCTGCCCGATGGGAGGGCAGGCGCGATAGGTTTGTGGTGAAGCATTGGCAGTGGCTCCGGATAACAAAGGTTTAGCAGGCTGGCTTTACCCTGAGTTCGAATTGCGGCAGGTTTTGGACTGCGGGACGCCTTGGGCATGGCCTGGGTCGCATTCGGCATGGAGGCTGCGGAGAATTGACGTTTACACTGTGTTAAGCTTGCAGGAATAGCGGATGAATTTTTACTTTTCAGGCATATTTGTCAAAGGTTTAACCTGCATTTCTTTGCTTGGCCTAGTCGCCTGCGAACCGGTAACCATGTTGCCAAATACATCCATTCCATTGCGCAATCCAACAGCTCCTATCGCGTCACAGGTGGATGTAACGGTCGAACGCATGAACGGCGATTGGCAGGTGGTATCCGGGGCCGGAATTGCCGTGGGTAGCCATCTGACAATCACCGATAGTTTGATTTTGATTGATGGCGTTGAACAATCGTTTGTGCCTTCCGGTCCAGGCCGGTTCAAACTTGGAGGCGAAGACATTTGGGTACACTGGTTGGACATAAACAACCGTACAGCAGCCTTGGGAAACCCGGATGGAGCGCGTGTTTGGATCATGGACAGACAAGGAAACCCTGGTGAGCGATTGAATGCGGCGCGCAAGATACTCAACTGGTACGGATACGACCTGAACCGGTTGAAATAGACCGGATATCAGACACTTGGGACAGGGATGAAAAAATGACCAAGATTGCAGCCATAGTTGGCGGTGGTGTAATTGGCGGCGGATGGGCCGCGCGTTTTGCCTTGATGGGATGGAATGTTCAGGTTTTTGATCCTGACCCTGAAGCCAAGCGGAAAATCAGCGAAGTCATGGCGGGTGCAGAGCGGGCTTTGCCGATGCTATATGAGGCACCGCTGCGCGCGCGCGGCAAAATCAGCTTTCATCAAACTATCGCTGAGGCCGTTTCAGGCGCACAATATGTGCAGGAAAGCGTGCCGGAACGGTTGGAGCTAAAGCAAAAGGTTTATGCCGAATTGCAGGCGCATTGTAGCGAGGATGTGGTATTGGCGTCTTCGACCAGCGGGTTCAAACCGTCAGAACTGCAAGAAGGGGCTGCGCGCCCCGGTCAAATAATTGTGGCCCATCCGTTTAATCCCGTCTATTTGTTGCCCTTGGCCGAACTGGTTCCGGGTGTGAACGGCGCGCCGGAGACTGTTGAAAAGGCTCGCGAAATCCTGATCGACATTGGCATGTATCCGCTGCACGTAAAAGCAGAAATTGACGCACATATTGCGGATCGCTTTCTGGAAGCCGTTTGGCGAGAAGCGCTTTGGCTGGTCAAAGACGGCATTGCTACCACCGAGGAAATTGATGATGCGATCCGTTATGGATTTGGCCTGCGGTGGGCACAGATGGGGCTGTTTGAGACCTACCGCGTCGCTGGCGGCGAAGCGGGGATGAAGCATTTCATGGCGCAATTCGGTCCCGCTTTGAAGTGGCCTTGGACCAAACTGATGGATGTGCCGGAGTTCAACGAAGAACTGGTGGATCTGATTGCGGGACAGTCGGATGCGCAGTCCGGCCACATGTCGATCCGCGAATTGGAGCGGCTTCGCGACGATAATCTGGTTGCAATTTTACGGGCACTCAAGGGGCAAAATGCTGGTGCGGGCAAGCTGATCGCCGATCACGATGCCACGTTGCGTGCGCCTTTGGGAGGCGAGGTGCCTTTGGTCACAGTACGCCGGACGGTTCCTGTGGATTGGACCGACGTGAACGGCCATATGAACGAAGGCCGGTATGGTCAGGTCTTCAGCGACGCTTCCGAGGAGCTGATGTTCCATGTCGGCGCGGATCGAGACTATATCGCGGCCGGAAACAGTTATTTTACCGCTGAAACCGGCGTTAAATACGTTCTCGAAACCCATGCAGGCGAAGGGTTTTATGTCGAAACCCGTGTGGCTTTGGGGCAGGGGAAAAAGCTGCGCTTGCTGCACGAAATGAAGCGGGCCAAAGATGATGCGCTGCTGGCGACATGCGATCAGTTTTTGCTACATGTTTCATTGGAAACGCGCAAATCCTGCCCGCCGTTGCCGCAGGTTTTGCAGGCTGTCGAAGCACTGGCAGCCAAACACGCGGATTAAACCGCCGAATAGTCATAGCCCAGAGCAGCCTCTTGCTCTGGGTGTAATTGGTTTTGCAAAAATGCCAAATCTTCTGTTTTCAGGTGCTTTGGGGTTTCTGGCCTTGTTTCGATTGATGGGAGAAACCGGGATCCCAAGCGTTTGACCACGGGCCGGTATTCTTGCCTCCATGATGGCACTTCCAATGCGTTATGCAGATCGGACAAAAACTGTTCGGGGGTGGATTGAACAGCCTCCAAACGGCAAAACACCAAAGTACAGCCGCGATTTTGAAACGACAGCAAGCCGTCCAGCTTGGCGCGGCGCAGGGTGAACAGGTTGGCAAAGGGTAGGCCAGAAATCGGGTGGCGGTCCAACTGCAAGGGCAGACCTTGTCCTCCTGATTGCTGGACCTGCGGAAAATAGCGTTTTCGATCAGCAATCGTAAGCCAAGGAACCCTGATGAACTGCGAAAAAGTCAGCGCTTGCATTGCAGGTGGGCAATGCCAAGGTTTGGCATGCATCGATAGGGCCCATGCGCGGGCATCGCGAACAACGCAGACAATCGCTATATGAGCCGGAATTGCGGTCATCTGTGGAAACCCGTGTTTCCAGCCCATCTCTTCGGTCGGTTTCAAAACCGAGTTGCGCCCAATCAATCGCTTGACAAAATTGGTGCCTGAGGACCGTTCGCCAAACACTTGGATCGCGTGGGGGGCTTGCGCGCCGGTTTTGATGTGCCATCCGGTCGTGCGCAACGCTTCAGAAATCATGGGGCAGGGTCCCGTTTGATGGTTTGAGGGTCACGATAGCGCCCAATTTCAAAGAATGCGATTCTCAGCCTGCATCTGATCGGGTATTGTTGCGGCAAAACAAACAATTGTCGGGGCAAGCAGATGCAATCAGTCGGGGCCGCAGTCACAATGGTGCGCGATGATGCGTTTTTCCTGAAGTCATGGTTGCGCCATTACGGCGACGTACTGGGCCGCGAAAACTGCTACGTGATCAACCATGGGCGGGGAGAAGCAGTGGCCGATCTGGCAAAGGGATGTAATGTCATCGGCATTCCCGGCGATCCGCATCCCAATTTCGACATGAAACGCTGGCGCATGCTCAACAATTTTGTGCAAGGATTGCGGTGCTATTACAATCATATCATCGTTGGCGATGTGGATGAACTGGTCATCGTCGATCCCGATGATGGTCGTAACTTGCTGGAATACCTCACGGATCAGCCACAAAAGCGAATGCTGACTCCGCTAGGTCTTGAGGTAATCCACCGTATTGATCTTGAGCCCGAGGCAATCACAGATCACATCATCGGGCCGCGCCGTCATGTTCGACTTGCGCCACATTATTCCAAACCCTGTATCGTCAGCCATGGCGCGAAAATCGCACGCGGCGGGCATTTTACCCAGTTTGACAGGCTGATTGCGCCGGACGAGCTTTTTCTGATGCACCTGAAGTTCTGCGACTTTTCCGAGTATTCATCCGTGATGAACGCCCGCAATCAAGTGACACAAGACGTTGGGGTCAGTGTCAAAGAGGCCGCTATAGGGCGGCATTGGTTCGCAGAAGCGCGCGGCGAAGACCGTGCCGTGTTTGAAGCATTTGAACATCTAGACCAGCATGAGGGCTTTGATCTGGGCTGGGTACGCAAGCGGATGCATCGCAGCTGGGGACCGCGCGGCGACACCGGTTTTTTCCAGTTCAACCGGCCTGAGTATGACGCGCAGTTTGTCCTGCCCGATCGATTCATTGGAGTTATCTAACGGATTACTTTCCGGCAGATGTCACAAAGGTGAGCTCGGAAAAATCGATTTCTGGAAATTCCATGTCCATGGAGTCATTTGCGCTCAAAACGAAACCGCGCAAATGATCATCAAACATTGTATGCCCTGCGGCCCAGACGCTTGGCGGGGCATAGCTAAGGGCCAGTGCCAGCCCGGTTCCGAACAACAAACCTGCGGAAGCGGTGCGTTGCCGGCCCCTTTGAAACACAGCGCGCAGTACATGAACAACCAGCAAGACCATGGAAACAGCAATCGCAATGGTCAATCCCGCCACAACCGATGTATGGTACTGCGAGGGTAAAACTCCCTGACTTAGGTAGGCATCAATCGCGGGCCGGTTCGCGGCAAGGAACAAGATCGCATAGGCCCAACCGAACCCCACAACCGAAGCTTTGAACGTGCGGGACCTGCCGGTTTCAGCTCGGGCTCCGTGCTCTGTCGCGTGAACGTTGGAATCTACCCGCTTTACACGTTGGCGAAAGTCGAGCTGGGTCAGTTTGCGTGGGGGTCTTTTCATGGGCCAAGGTTTAGCGGCGAATATTGTCAAACCTACGAAGGATTATGGCCATTCCGTCACTTTTGAGCCCATGAACATCGAAACTCGGGTCTTTCAGTGGGGTTTCTTTGAACGGTTTTCATAAATTTGAGAATAGCTCAAGAATTCTGACAGTTATATCCAACAGTCTATTGGCCGATTCTGTGTAGTCAAAGGGGCGCTGAAAACCCAGCGCCCCGAAGTTTGTGCTGTATCAATGGTGTTTAGCGGTTGATGGCATCTAAAATGCGGGCCCAGCTGCGGATACCTTTGTGAAAGCTTTCAACATCGTATTTTTCGTTCGGTGAATGAATTTGATCGTCGTCCTTGCCCCAGCCGACCAACATCGAATCCATCCCAAGCAGGGTTTCGAAAAAGCCTGCGACCGGGATCGATCCACCGCATCCGGCAAAGGCAGCTTCGTGCCCCCATTCAGCCCCGAGAACGGATCGCGCCTGTTCAAAGGCCGGATGGACAGTGGACATCTGACCGGCTTGCGACGCGCCGTGACCGCTAAATTCCACCTCTACATCAGAGGGCAACTGCGCCTGAACCCATGCGCGAAAGTTTTTGCGAATGACATGCGGATCCTGGGTTCCAACCAAGCGAAAACTGACTTTAGCATGCGCCTGTCCGGGCAAAACGGTTTTGAAACCATCGCCAGTGTAGCCGCCCCAAATGCCGTTTACATCGGCAGTAGGCCGCGACCAGATCATTTCGATCGGGCTGCGGTCTTGCTCGCCTGCAGGGGCAGATAGGCCGACATCGCCTAAAAAGGTGCTGTGATCGAATTCAAGCGCCTTCCATTGTTCAGCAATATCGGGAGCAAGTTCCGGCACTCCATCGTAGAAATTTGGCACCTGCACCCGCCCGGTATCATCATGTAGATTGGCCAAAATCCCGCACAGTACCCGGATCGGGTTCATCGCAAGGCCGCCGAACATTCCGGAGTGCAAATCTTTGTTGGCGGCGGTGATGGTCATCTCTTCGCCCAACAATCCGCGCAGCTGGGTGATGATCGCCGGAACCCGACTTTCGAACAGACCAGTGTCACAGATCAACGCGAGGTCTGCTTTCAGGTCATCGGCGTTTTCTTTGAGGAAGGGAACCAAAGAGGGGGATCCGCTTTCTTCCTCGCCCTCAAAGAAGAAGGTGATTCGACAGGGCATCTTTCCATGTTCGGCTTTCCAAGCCCGGCAGGCTTCGACGAAAGTCATAAGTTGGCCTTTGTCATCGGACGATCCGCGCCCGCGGATCACTTTTCCCTTGGCTGTGTCTTCGATTTGGGGGTCAAACGGATCGTTGTTCCATAGATCGAGAGGATCAACCGGTTGGACATCATAGTGGCCGTAAAACAGCACATGCGGGCCGTCGCCGTCGACATGGCCGACCACCATAGGATGCCCCGGCGTTTCGCGGATTTCGGCGTCTACGCCCAGCGTTTTGAGATCCGCCACCAACCAGTCGGCAGCCTTGCTACATTGGTCTTTGAAGGCTGGATCTGTCGAGATTGACTGGATGCGCAGCAGGTCTAAAAGGCGGTCAATTGCATTGGGAAGATCGGCATCAATGCGCGACAAAACATTGTCGAGAGACATGGGGTCATCACTCCTTGGAAATAGGTTGAGATGACCCTATCAGAGGCCAAGGCGGTGTCCAGCAACGCCGTAAAGTTTCCGATAGAGGACAAAAGTCGGGTTTGCCGGACTAAGGGTTTCCAAAAGCTTGACGTAAATCAAGGATGCGACCGTAGGTCCGACGCTAAACCGTAGACATAAAGTTGCGCGGGCGATATGCATTCACCAAACTGAATGCCAAATCAGACTGCTTTAAGGGCCATTCCGCGCGACAGGCCCATGACAAGAAGGAGGTCACCGGTGAACTACACCGCGAAACTCGACGATGCCCTAAACCGTCTTCACGAAGAAGGCCGGTACCGTACCTTCATTGATATCGAGCGAAAGAAAGGTAACTTTCCGCACGCCACATGGACGAAACCCGATGGAACCGAGCAGCCTATCACGGTTTGGTGTGGGAATGACTATTTGGGAATGGGGCAAAATCCCGTCGTTCTAGAAGCCATGCACGAGGCGATCGACGCCACTGGCGCTGGCTCGGGCGGCACCCGGAATATTTCTGGCACAACTGTGTATCACAAAGCGCTTGAGGCCGAGCTGGCTGATTTGCACGGCAAAGAGGCCGCATTGCTGTTTAACAGCGCCTATGTTGCCAATGACGCGACATTGTCCACGCTTCCTAAACTGTTCCCCGGTTTGATTATCTATTCGGATCAACTGAACCACGCATCGATGATCGAAGGTGTGCGACGCAATGGCGGGGCCAAGCGGGTTTTCCGACACAATGACGTTGACCATTTGCGCGAACTGATCATGGCGGATGACCCCAAAGCGCCGAAACTGATCGCCTTTGAATCAGTCTATTCGATGGATGGCGATTTTGGCCCCATCGAAGAGATCTGCGATCTCGCCGACGAATTTGGTGCCTTGACCTATATCGACGAAGTGCACGCTGTTGGCATGTACGGCCCGCGCGGTGCCGGTGTTGCCGAACGTGATCGTCTGATGCACCGTTTGGATATTATCAACGGAACTTTGGCCAAGGCCTATGGTGTTGTTGGTGGGTATATCACTGCTAGCGCGAAAATGTGCGATGCCGTAAGATCTTATGCGCCGGGCTTCATCTTCTCTAGTTCGCTGCCACCTGCGGTCGCGGCTGGTGCCTGTGC
Organism: Pelagimonas varians; assembly: GCF_003208435.1. Lineage (GTDB taxonomy): Bacteria > Pseudomonadota > Alphaproteobacteria > Rhodobacterales > Rhodobacteraceae > Pelagimonas > Pelagimonas varians. The sequence goes on from NZ_QKMF01000004.1 coordinate 170,188, forward strand.
CTCTGTTCGTCATCTCAAACATGACCGCACCTTGCGTGAACAACATCAAACTCAAGCCAAAATTCTAAAAACCCGCCTTAAGGGGCTTGGTATGCCGATCATCGATCACGGCAGTCATATTGTGCCTGTGATCGTGGGCAACCCTGTGCATACCAAGAAGCTGTCTGATATGCTTCTGGAAGGGTTTGGCATCTACGTGCAGCCCATCAACTTTCCGACGGTTCCACGCGGAACCGAACGTCTACGGTTTACGCCGTCACCAGTGCACGGTCCTGATGAAATGGACAAATTGGTGCATGCAATGGATGAACTTTGGAGCCACTGTGCGCTGAATCGTGCCGAACTGGCCGGGTAACCTGTGGAAAACCTGTCATAACCATTGCGATCTGTTAAAGTGAACGCAATAAGCGGGCGACTCGAATCGAGTTGCCTGCAAAAGAGCAGGCGTTAAACGGAACAGAGTTGGATGGGGCAGTCTGATGATCGGGCGCAAATCCCAAAGTAAGCCGGAGCAGGTTGAAGAGGCTCCTCAGGGCTTCGATGATTTTGCCTTGAAACTAGGCGACCTCATGCGGGGCGAACGGGCTACACTGGGTAAATCATTGCTGGATGTGCAACGTGAATTGCGCATCAAAGCCAGTTATATCGCAGCAATCGAAAATTGCGATCCTTCCGCCTTTGACACACCGGGCTTTATCGCCGGTTACGTTCGATCCTATGCCCGATATCTTGGTATGGACCCTCAAGAGGCATTTGATGCCTTTTGCGCCGAAAGCGGTTTTTCCGTCGCGCATGGCATGTCCGACAAGGCATCGGTTGTAAAAAAATCGGAAGAAAGTAGCCTTAGGCCGCGTGCACGCGACCCGTTGGCCGAACCCAAAATGCCATTTGCGCCTGTAAGCGATTCCTATTTGTCCCGTATCGAGGCAGGGGCCGTGGGCTCTTCGTTGGTTTTGATCGCGCTGATCACCGGGATCAGTTACGGCGGCTGGTCTGTATTAAAAGAAGTTCAGCGTGTGCAGGTCACACCAATTGAACAAACCCCAACAGTTCTTAGTGAACTTGATCCCTTGGATGCTGCCGGAACTGCGCGCTCGTTGTCTTCTGGCGCGACATCGGATGGGCCAACGGTTGTATCTGCTGCGCCAACTGGGGCTGGTGTTTTTACCCCACCGTCTAACGAAGCCTTTGACCGCCTTTACCGCCCCCAAGCTTTGGACGTGCCCGTTTTGGTTGCGCGTGATGCACCAATTTCCTCCCTTGATCCGGAAAGCGGTGGTGTGTTTTCAGGTCTGGCCATGGCGCAATTGCCATCTGTTCAGGACAGCAGTCTTGCAGCCGCTGCATTGGCCAGTGGCTTGGCGGTTAGACCGGGTGAGCAGCCCAATGCTGCGGTGCCTGTTCTTGGGACCCAAGGGGTTACCGTTGTTGCCGCGCGCCCAGCTTGGGTTCAGGTTAAAGATGAAGTCGGATCAGTGCTTTACTCGGGTATCTTAAACGCCGGTGACACCTATGTTGTCCCGCATGATGCTGCATCTCCGCGTATGCAGATAGGTGAATCCGGCGCTGTGTATTTTGCTGTAAATGGCACGACTTTTGGACCTGCTGGTGCCAATGGCAGTGTGACCGAAGATGTGTCTCTGGCCAGCAACGAACTGATGGCCCGCTACAGCCCCGTGGCTGCTGGATCCGATGACGATCTACAAACAGTTCTGGTTGAGCTTGAGTTGAAATCACGCGGCAGTGCTCCGATCCGAGTGGCGTCTCCTGTCATTCCCAAGGTTCTGGTGGACCCCATTCCAGGAATTACTGTTGTTGCGACTGCGGAAACTTGGGTCGAAGTCACGTCGCCTTCTGGCACGAAATTGTTCGCGTCGATTTTGCAAAAGGGCGATTCCTATCATGTGCCCCAAACAGAACAAGCCGCGACTATCTTTTCTGGCAATGCGGGCGGTGTTTACTTTGCTGTAAATGGCCAAACCTATGGCCCATATGGACAAAGCGGCAAATTCGGGCGCAACTTGGTTCTATCGCCTGACACGATCCAGAAAAAGATGGCGGTTGCTGACCTGACACAAAACCCCGTGCTGGCCAAAGTTGTCGCAGAGCTTAGCCTTCCGGAAAGCCGTTAATCCAAATAACGTATGAATGACACGGTTGCGGCGCTGGTTTACCGGTGTCCGAAGCCCTATGTATGCGGCAAGCGTTTTTAAAAATTGGACCGTTCCCATGAGTCTCAATCACGTGCGCCCTTGGCGCAACATTTATCGCCGCAAATCGCGTCAGATTATGGTTGGCAGTGTGCCAGTCGGGGGCGATGCGCCGATTTCGGTGCAAACCATGACCAATACGGTCACCACAGACATCGCCGGTACAATTGCGCAGGTTCAGGCCGCGGCCGAGGCTGGGGCAGACATCGTGCGGATTTCAGTGCCCGATGAGGCATCGTCTAAGGCGCTAAAAGAAATCACCCGTGAAAGTCCGGTGCCAATTGTCGCCGATATTCATTTTCACTATCGCCGCGGAATCGAGGCGGCTGAAGCGGGCGCGGCTTGTCTGAGGATCAATCCCGGCAACATCGGGTCCAGTGACCGGGTGAAAGAAGTTATCAAAGCAGCGCGGGATCACAATTGTTCCATCCGAATTGGTGTGAATGCCGGATCTTTAGAAAAACACCTGCTCGATAAGTACGGTGAGCCTTGCCCGGATGCCATGGTCGAAAGCGGGATGGATCATATCAAAATCCTGCAAGACCTTGATTTTCATGAATTCAAAATCAGTGTGAAGGCGTCTGATGTTTTTATGGCAGCAGCAGCCTATCAGCAGTTGGCCGAGCAAACCGATGCGCCAATCCACCTCGGGATCACCGAGGCAGGGGGGCTGACCTCTGGTACCATCAAGTCGGCAATTGGTATGGGCAACCTGCTTTGGATGGGCATTGGTGACACGATCCGCGTGAGCCTGTCGGCAGATCCGGTCGAAGAGGTCAAAGTCGGGTTCGAAATTCTCAAATCGCTGGGTTTGCGCCATCGCGGTGTGAATATCATTTCGTGCCCCAGCTGTGCGCGGCAAGGGTTTGACGTGATCAAAACTGTTGAGACGCTTGAAAAGCGGCTAGAGCACATCAAAACGCCGATGAGCCTGTCGATTATCGGTTGCGTTGTGAATGGACCGGGCGAAGCGTTGATGACCGATGTCGGGTTTACTGGCGGCGGTGCGGGCAGCGGCATGGTTTACCTTGCAGGCAAGGCGAGCCACAAGATGAGCAACGAGCAAATGGTTGAACACATTATCGAAGAGGTTGAAAAGAAAGCGGCAATTCTGGACGCAGAGCAAGCACAAGACGCAGCTGAATAGTTCGGGTTTAACGCTAGGTTGAACTTGTAAGAATTTGAAGGCGCTGAGGAAATTCCCTCAGCGCCTTTTTTAGTGTTAACCTTCTTTGCGCAGGTCCGCGACGATCTGTTTCATCGCATCCAAAGGCGCATAGCCGCGAACCATCTGGTCGCCAAAGGCAAAGCTGGGAGTTCCGTTGATGCCCATGCGTTGACCCAAGGCACGCGTCTCTGCGATACGGCGCGTCACTTCTTCGCTGTCCATTTGTGCCCAGATTGCCTCTCCGTCCAGACCCAGCGTGTCGGCCAGGCGCAACAGTGGGCCTTTTCCGGGGTTGGCGGTCAGAGTGATCAATCCGTTGTGCAGAGCTTCATAGGCTTCGTCGCCGCCCACGATCTGGGCCGCAATCGCAAAGCGCGAGGAAACCAAAGAGGCTTCGCCCAAGATCGGGTATTCCTTGACGATCAAACGGATGTTGCCGTCTGATTCAACCAGTTCAGCGACTTCGGGGTGGGCCTTGCGGCAATACCCGCAGCGGTAGTCCAGAAATTCGACGATGGTAATGTCGCCGTCAGGGTTGCCGCCAACCCAGGAAAACCCGTCGCTATAAAGGGCATCTGCATTGTCAGAAACCAAGGTTTCGTCGGCCCGGGCTTGTCCTGCGGCTTGTTGCTCTTCGTAAACGGCGGCAGCTTCGAAAATCACTTCGGGGTTTTCAAGAAGATAGGCGCGCACTGCTGCACCAAACGCTGTGCGTTCTGCGTCGGTCATTGTGCTGGCATCAAAACCTTCTGACATTGCTGGAGTGCCAAAAGTCAGCATCAGCGCCGCAGCACTGCTAAGCAGTACCGATGACAGGGGGCGGGGGTTGAACATGGTCACTCCAATCTTGATCTTAACGCCGCTTGGCTTGGTTCGCAGCATGTAGCACATCTTGGGCGCGCTGCCACTGGTTAGAGCCGCGCGGAAGCCGGTCTGCGGCGCGTTTTGCATGTAATCCGGCATCTTTCAGACGGCCCTGAAGGGCATATCGTTCCGCAGTGGCCAAAGACGCCAGTGCCGGTTGACCGGTTTTTGAATAGGCGACAGCCAAATCCCGCAGGATACGCGCATCGGAAAAATCACGGGCACGCGCTTTTTCCAAGGCTTTCAAAGCATCGCGGGGGTGGCCAGCGGCGAGAAGAGCGCGACCAAGCCCGCCAAGTATCAAGGCTTCGCGCGGCGCACGGCTCGCGGCTTGGCGGTATGTTTGAACAGCCTGATCAAATTTGCGTGATTCCAGCAGAATTTGGCCTTTCAGCTCCATCACGTAAGGGTCCGTCGGGCGTATGGCCAAGGCTTGGTTGATTGCCTTGATCGCCTTGCCGCTGTTGGGTTGTCGGTGGTATGCAATCGCTTGGCGCATCAAAGCAATGTCTTTGGTGGCACTGCCCCCTGCGCGGCGCAGCGTCCAGCTGGGTGCACGTTTGAAGGCTGTTAGCTTGCCGCGTACGCGGGCAAACCAATACTCCGTTGTGCTGTCGCGTGTCCCGCCGGAGTTTCCTGCGACCAATCCTTTGAGCGCACGCAGGCGTTCGCGGCTTAGCGGATGCGACCGCGCATAGGGGTCTTGCCGACCGACCGATAGTGCCTCTTGGCCGCGAAACAGTTCTTGCACTTCGACAGCACCGGTCGGGTCAATTCCGGCCCGCTTCAGATACCGGACAGACGAAATGTCTGCGGCGGATTCTTCGGCGCGTGTGTGGGCCAAAAACAGTCTTTTTGCTGAATTTGCGCTGCCAAACGCAATGGCTGCTGCGGCTTGTCCATTTCCAGTCGCGGCACCGGCCGCTGCCGCCAAGACCATACCGACACCGGCAGCGGTTTGCGCCATGCGTAAGTTGCTCATCCGGCGGGTGATGTGACCGTTCGAGATATGAGCGGCCTCGTGGGCGATAACCGCTTGCAAAGCAGCGGCGCTATCAAGCTTCATTATCAAACCTGAATGAATAAAGATGTGTTTGGTATCCGCGACAAAGGCATTCAGGGATGAATCGTCCACCAATAAAATTTTGACTTGGGATGCGTTCAATCCGGCGGCCGTCAAAACCGGTTTTGCGATCTTTCGGAGCCCGTATTCAATGTCCGCATCGCGCAGCAAAGAAATTCCGGCACGGGCAGGGGCCGACACCAGCAGCGTAACCGCCAGCGCGATGGTCATTAATCGAGTAAGGATCATTGCGTTCTGCCTTTGCCACTCATAAGCCTCATGTAGCGCCACAGTAGTGAGGGGACCATGCGGAATTCAAGACGGGGATCAGTTGATCCGTTTATTGTGATGGATGTGATGGAAGCCGCGCGGCAAGCCGAAGCCGCAGGCCGCCACGTTATTCATATGGAAGTGGGCCAGCCCAGCACACCTGCGCCAGCCGCAGCGCGCGACGCCTTAAGCCGTGCAATGCAAAACGACTCGCTTGGGTATACGGTTGCTTTGGGGCTTCCCGAACTGCGCAAACGTATCGCAAGCCTTTATGGCGATTGGTATAATGTCGATCTGGACCCGGCGCGGGTTGTGGTCACTCCGGGTTCGTCTGGTGGCTTTGTCCTTGCGTTTACCGCTTTGTTTGATGCGGGGGATCGTATCGCTTTGGGAGCGCCGGGCTATCCTTCGTATCGCCAAATCCTGAAAGCGCAGGATTTGGTTCCGGTGGAAGTTCAGACCTCGGCAAAGAACCGCTTGCAGCTGGTGCCGCAAGATCTGGAAGGCATTGATTACCAAGGGATCATGGTCGCATCGCCGGCGAATCCGTCGGGCACGATGTTGGGCAAGGACGAACTGACAGCTTTGATCGGAACGGCCGCCGAAAAAGGTGCAACCTTTATGTCGGACGAAATTTATCACGGCATCGAATATGACAAGAAGGCCGTCACCGCGCTTGAGATTTCCGACGATGTTTGTGTAATCAATTCATTCTCCAAGTATTTTTCCATGACCGGATGGCGGCTTGGTTGGCTGGTTTTGCCAGAACCCCAAGTGCGTCAGGTCGAACGGTTGGCTCAAAATATGTTTATCTGTGCACCACATGCGGCTCAGATCGCCGCGTTGGGGGCTTTGGATGCAGGGGATGAATTGCAGGCCAATATGGAAGTCTATCGCACCAATCGACAACTGATGCTGGACGGTCTGCCTGCCGCTGGCTTTGACCGGATCGCACCGCCGGACGGGGCGTTTTATGTCTATGCCGATATCAGTCACATCACCGATGACAGCCGCGCGTTTGCCCGTGCGATTTTGGACGAAGCCGGCGTGGCGGTTACGCCGGGATTGGATTTTGATCAACAGCGCGGGGCAGGGACCTTGCGGTTTTCTTATGCGCGCGCAACAGCGGATATAACCGAAGGGCTTGAGAGATTGCGCAAGTTCATGGTGGCGCATGGGCATGTTCATGCCTGACAGGGTTTGTAATCTGGCGCGGCGGGGCGCAGGCCTGCTAGGATGCCGTAAAACAAGTAGGCTAAGAGGCCGATGAGCAGATTTATACCAGCCCTTGCAGCGGTGGCTATGATAGCACCCGCGGCATTAAATGCCCAAGACACCAGCGCCTTGGCCCGGTTTGAATCCGGCACTATCAGCGATTCATATTGGTCAGAGACTGCGCAATTACAGTTGGCGTTCAGTCAGGGCGTTCCGTGGCGGGTATTCACCCTAAGCGATCCGGCACGTTTGGTTCTGGATTTCCGCGAGGTCGACTGGACCGGCGCGGATGCCGCAACACTGGATCAAAGCGAGAAAATCGTCGCGCTGCGCATGGGGGCCTTTCGCCCGGGATGGTCCCGTTTGGTGGCCGAGTTGGCAGAGCCGATGCAGGTGGCTGAAGCCGGTTTGCAAATCAACGACGACACTGGACAGGCAAAGCTGACATTGCAGCTTGCCCCTGTTGACGACGCCCAATTCGCCCAGCTGTCCGGCATGCCCTTTGATCCGGTGTGGGAAATTCCGCTGACGGCAGTGCAGCGGGCCAAAGAAAAAAGTCCGGATGGTAAACTGACCATCATGCTGGACCCCGGCCATGGCGGCATTGACCCCGGCGCGGAACGCGGCGGTCTTTCCGAAGCGGCCTTGATGCTGCAAGTGGCGCTTGAACTGCGCGAGGTTCTGCTTCGGACGGGGAACTACGATGTGGTGTTGACCCGCAGCGATGACCGTTTTGTATCGCTCGAGGGACGAGTTGCCATGGCACATGAAACCGGTGCCGATCTTTTGGTGTCCTTGCATGCCGACGCGCTGGCGCAGGGGGTGGCGCATGGCGCATCGGTCTACACGCTGGCCGAAGAAGCGTCGGACGCTGCCTCTGCCGCTTTGGCAGAACGTCACGACCGTGATGATTTGTTGTCAGGAATTGATCTGTCGGGCACCGACGACCGTGTCGCCCGTGTCCTTATGGACCTCTCGCGATTGGACAACACCCCGCGGTCGCAGGCTTTGGCCCACCATTTGGTCGATGGCATTCGCAACGCGCTTGGTCATGTTCACAAACGCCCCCAACGCCAAGCCAGCTTTTCCGTGTTGAAATCTGCTGATATTCCATCGGTTCTGATCGAGCTGGGCTTTTTGTCGACGCAGCAAGATCTTGAAAACCTGCAGGATCCGGTCTGGCGGGCCGGCATGGCGGCTGGTATCCGAGACGGGATTGACGCGTGGGCGATCGAAGACGCGGCTCTTGCACGCCTGCGAAGGCAATAGTGAGCGACCAACAATGAGAAGACAATAAATTGGCGGCTCCAGCAATGGTGATGCCTGTCGGCAATTCCCCGCGCGGATGTGTTTTGACCCCGCTCGCCTTGCCGTATACTAAAGCCTTGAGCAGTTTTGGGGGTCAGACGTGACCAGGTTCATTTTATCGTTCTTCGGATCGATCTTTTCAGTTTTGACGATGGGCATCATGATGGTCGCCCTGACCATTGGCGCGGTGTTTTGGATGTACGGGCGGGATCTTCCCAGCCATGAACATCTGGCGCAATACACGCCGCCAACCATCAGCCGGATCTACTCCACCAAGGGGCAGGTCATTGATGAATTTGCTCAGGAGCGCCGGCTTTTCACTCCGGCTGACGAAATTCCGGAGCTGATCAAACACGCTTTTGTCAGCGCCGAGGATAAGAATTTCTACAGCCACCAAGGGTATGACGTGCGCGGCATTGCTGCTGCGGCGGCGCAAGCTGTGCAATCACGCGGCCGCGACGTGCGCGGGGCCTCGACGATCACCCAGCAGGTTATGAAAAACTTCCTTTTGTCCGGCGACCGGAAAATGGAACGTAAGATCAAGGAAATCATTCTGGCCGCGCGAGTCGAAGGCGCGTTGAGCAAAGAAAAGATCCTTGAGCTGTACCTAAACGAAATTTTTCTTGGCCAGAACGCCTACGGTGTAACCGCAGCTGCACAGGTCTATTTCAACAAATCGCTAAGTGAACTGCGCCCGCATGAGGCGGCTTTTCTGGCGTCATTGCCCAAAGCGCCCTCGGACTTCCATCCGGTGCGCCGCAAGGAGCGGGTGACGGACCGCCGCAATTACGTGCTCAAGGAAATGTACGAAAACGGCTACATCACCTATGAGCTTTATCAATCCGAGCGACTGTTGCCGTTGAAATCGGTGCAAAACGGGGATTATGAACCCTACGGCCGGTCTTTGCCGCCACGCGATTATTTTACCGACGAAATCCGTCGCCAGCTCAGCCGCAACTTTGGTGAAGACCAGTTTTTCTCTGGTGGGTATTCGGTACGGGCGACGCTTGATCCTGAAATGCAGGTCGAAGCGGCTCATTCCTTGCAGCGTGCGCTGGAAGATTTTGATCGCGGTCTTGGCCGGTGGAACGGCACCGGGAAAACGATTGCCGCAGATCAACTGGGAACCGAAGAGGCTTGGCGGGATGCCTTGAGCAACACCCGCGTCGCCCGCGATGTCGATCTTGTGTCTCAGTGGCGGCCAGCGGTTGTTTTGGATGTTCGTGAAAACGAACTGGTTGTCGGGATCGAAGACATTGCCAGTAACGATCCGCGTGGCAACACTGTGCCGCGCAGTGATACCAGTTGGTTTGCCGGTAGCCTGTTCGATAATTTCGAGCGTGGTGATGTGATTCATCTGCGCGAAATGCGCGATGATGGTAACGGAAACTTTCTGCGTTGGACCCTTCGGCAGGTGCCCAAAGTGCAGGGCGGCTTTATGGCGATGGACGTCAACACAGGCCGTGTGATCGCGATGCAAGGTGGGTTTAGCTACCAAAACTCGGTTTTTAACCGCGCAACCCAGGCCCAGCGTCAACCCGGTTCCAGCTTCAAGCCCTTTGTCTATGCATCAGCCTTGGACAGCGGCTATACGCCTGCGACCATTATTGTGGACGCCCCGATCGAGATCGACACGCCAACAGGTGTGTGGCGCCCGCAAAACGCCAGCCACAAGTTCTATGGACCGACGCCGCTGCGCACAGGTATCGTACGGTCTCGGAACCTGATGACCATTCGATTGGCCCAGGAAGTGGGCATGGATGTGGTTGCCGCTTATGCTGAAAAATTCGGAATGTACGAAAGCATGGGCCGCGTTCTGGCCAACGCTTTGGGGGCGGATGAAACCACGCTGTATAAGGTCGTGGCGGCCTATGCGATGTTCGCGAACGGCGGCGAGCGGGTGCAGCCAACTTTGATTGACCGTGTCCAAGACCGCTACGGCACCACGATTTTTTCGCATGACGCGGCAGACGGCAATAAACGGGTCTGTGTGGATTGTGATGATCCCAACCTGACCCCGGGGCGCAGCCCGCGCATTGTAAACGATCGTGAACGGGTGATGGACCCTGTGACAGCTTATCAGTTGACCTCGATGATGCGCGGTGTGGTTGAACGCGGCACGGCAAGCCGGACGGTGAACACCGGCGTCCCGACTGCTGGTAAAACCGGCACCACCAATGATGCCAAAGATGTTTGGTTTGTGGGCTTTACCTCTAATATCGTTGCGGGCTGTTACATTGGCTATGACACACCACGGTCCATGGGGCGCGGTGCGTCTGGTGGTGGTATGTGTGGTCCGGTGTTCAATCGGTTTATGCTAAAAGCCGTTGCGAAATACGGCGGCGGCGAATTCAAAACCCCTGAGGAATGCCGTTTCATCAAAATCGATCGCTTCTCTGGCGCACGCCTTGGTGATGACGCCAGCGGCGACAATGTCGTTTCGGAATGCTTCCGTGATTATGATCTCGACACTATTATCTTTGGCGGCGCAGGCTTGACCGGCAGTTTCTCGGTTTCGGGCAGTTTTGATCTGATCAATCCGTCCGACACGGGCGGCGCATCGCGCGAAGTAACCACGTCAACGGGTAAGAAAGCCGTTGTCGGACCAAAAGCCGGCTTTGGCACACTGTCCTCGGGTGGTTTGTTCTAAGCTTCGTCTGCGAGGTTCAGGAGTAATGACAAAAGGTCGGCCTCGGGGTCGGCCTTTTGCGTTCCTTTGGCGCGCAAAGCCATAGACCAAGCGCATTTGGCAGCGGCCCATTGGGCCAGACGCGTGCGATCAACTGAAAGATGCCGTGCAAAGATGTCCAGCCGGTTGATCTGCAAGTCTTTGTCATACAGGCGCGCAGCGCAGCCTTTCGGGTTGCGCATAGCATTGGCCAGCTCATAGGCGGGTTCGCCCAAGACCCCCTTGGCATCAATGGTGACATGGCCGAAATCAGAGCAGAACACATTGTCATGGTGAAGGTCCCCATGCAGCGGTCGAATATTGGATTGGCTTTGTAACAGGCCGCGGGCCAGCTCAGAAGCTCGTCGCATGTCGCGCTTTGTCCCGTCTGGGCAATCTGGCGCGAAGGTGATTTGAAACAACACATGAAACCACTCTGAGAGGGCGGGAAGACCTACGACGGGCGGCAGCGGTACATTGTGTAGATCCGCTGCGAACGTTGCCAATGCTTCGTCGGCTGCCCAATGACCATCCCGCATGGCTTGGCCCAATGTTCCAGCCTTGATGAAATCCATCACGATGGCGTTTCGAGTGACATGATACAAGTGCGGTACTGGCCGCGGATTAGACTGAGCCCAGATTTGCATCAGGGCGACACCGGGGGCTTCGTTGCCCATGTCGTCTGAGTGATACAGCTTGAGAACCAAATCGCGCTGCTGTGAATCCCGCACCCGCCACAGGTCGGCGATGCCGGTTTTGACCAAAAGGCAGGGTTCATACAGCGCAAAAGAGGTCAATGCTTGATGCAAATCCATTTGTACGCCTGCCTTATCTTGCCCAGCCTCTCGGCCCTTGCTATCACGCATCACCTGAATAAGTGAAACTGGATCAGACCCATGCGCGCAGAAGCACAAAACAATGTCGATAAGATCGAGAAATCGCTCGAATTGCTGCGCCAGCGGTTGGACTGGGACACCGCGCCGCACCGGCTTGAGGAATTCAATGCCCGCGTTGAGGACCCCAATCTATGGGATGATCCGGAAGCCGCGCAAAAACTGATGCGCGAACGTCAGATGTTGGTTGATGCGATGGAAACCTACACATCGATCAAGCAAGATTTGTCCGACAATATCGAGATGATCGAGCTTGGCGACATGGAAGATGACCAAGAGGTTGTCGATGATGCCGAATCTGCCCTGAAAGCACTGACCGAAAAAGCTGCCAAAAAAGAGCTGGAAGCCTTGCTGGACGGGGAAGCCGATTCTAACGACACCTTCCTTGAGATCAATTCGGGTGCAGGTGGCACTGAAAGCTGCGATTGGGCCAGCATGTTGGCCCGCATGTATGTTCGCTGGGCAGAAGCGCACGGTTACGACGTAGAGCTGCAATCTGAAAGCGCGGGTGAAGAGGCGGGGATTAAATCCGCAGCTTATAAGATTTCCGGTCATAATGCTTATGGCTGGCTGAAATCCGAAAGCGGTGTGCATCGCTTGGTGCGGATTTCCCCGTTTGACAGCGCAGCAAAGCGGCACACATCCTTCACATCGGTCAAAGTATACCCTGTGGTTGATGATAACATCGAGATCGAAGTAAACCCGTCAGATATTCGGATCGACACCTACCGGTCCTCAGGGGCAGGCGGTCAGCACGTGAACACAACCGATTCCGCCGTGCGTATTACGCACGCACCAACGGGGATCGTTGTGACAAGTTCGGAAAAATCACAGCACCAAAACCGCGACATCGCGATGAAGGCGCTGAAGTCGCGCCTGTACCAGATGGAATTGGACAAACGATCGGCTTTGGTCAACGAAGTGCATGAGAACGCAGGTGATGCGGGGTGGGGCAACCAGATCCGGTCTTACGTGCTTCAGCCCTACCAAATGGTCAAAGATTTGCGCACCAGTTATGAAACCTCTGACACAAAGGGTGTCTTGGACGGTGATCTGGACGGGTTGATGGCTGCAACTTTGGCCCAGCAGGTCTCTGGTAAAAGCCGCGCCGACGCCCAAACACTCGATTGATCCTTTCTTATCCGGCACGCTTTGGCCGAGCGGACCCGGTGCGCGGTTTCACTGGGCTGCGCGGATGTCGGCGGGACAAAGAAGTACGGCAAGCAGGCATCTATTGTCGCAGGCCCCTCTCTGGGCCGCTGATTTCTTGCGCCTCACGGTCATATCCGCTTTACTGAATGAAACTTAGGACTTGTCTCAGGGAGGAGGGGGCATGCCCGATACACCCAAACCCGGCGTTCCAGCGTTGGGTGATGTTACGTTCGATCATTTGAAAACGGCGTTAAAGCGTGGTTGGTCTGACTTGCTCAAAGCACCCGCTTTTGCGTTTGTCTTTGCTGGCACCTATGTGCTGTGCGGATGGATGATGGCTTGGATCACGATGTGGACCGGCCAGACCTATTGGCTGGTTTTTGCAGCCATTGGGTTTCCGTTGATTGCGCCGTTCTTTGCGGTTGGTTTTTACGATATCAGTCGCCGGATCGAACAGGGTAGGCCGCTGGACTGGGTTGAAATCCTGTCCGTCATTGCGCGTCAGTCCAAACGCCAACTGCCATCAATCAGTGCGATCATCATTGTCGTGTTTTTGTTCTGGTTTTTCATTGCGCATATGATTTTTGCCCTCTTTATGGGGCTTGCGACGATGACGAATGTGTCCAGCTCATACGAGATTTATTTGTCAGTTGACGGCATCACAATGTTGACGGTCGGAACAGTGGTCGGGGCAGTCTTTGCATCGGTTCTTTATATGATTACGGTCCTGTCGTTGCCTTTGCTGCTTGATCGCGAGATTGATTTTGTGACTGCAATGATAACGTCGTTTCAGTATGTTCAGGCGCATCCTGTTGTGATGTTCGCCTGGGCAGGGTTCATTGCGGTTTTCACCTTTGTATCGATGGTGCCCGGTTTCTTTGGTTTGTTTTTGTCGCTACCGCTGCTTGGGCACGCCACATGGCATCTATACGACATGCTGGCCTATCCGACATCCGACTTGGTGGAATAGGCCGTCTAGAGGGATCTTTACCTTTGATCACACAAAAAGGCTGGCGGTATACCGTCAGCCTTTTTTGTTGCTAGATGTACGTGTTCCGCGACTTGCCAGCTTAACAATGCTCAGGCAAAGGCTTCGCCAATCTTGAGCAAATTCTTATGGTAAGGTCTAAGCCCGTCTTGGTCACAAAACCCCGATTGTCGAGCAGCGGTTAGAACCTTGTGGGTGTCTGATCCAAGGTGCTCATAAACCAGCCGTTCAACCCGGCGCCCGGCAACGGCTTCGCGCACTGTACGGGTCACGTAGCCAACCCAGAAATTGTTTTCAAACGATGGAATACGGGCGAGGTAGTTGAAGGATGTGGTGGTTGATCCCTTGCGGCTCACCAATGCGCCGATACCGTCTTCTTGCGGTAAAATGGCCCCGCGAAATTCGCGCGTAGACGGGTCTGTAGGTAGGCCTTGTTGGCTCATCGCGTCTTTGGCTTCAAACCCCTTGAGGAAGGTATTATTGCCGCGTCTGAAGACGTAGATCAGCCCTTGGACATATTTTTGGTCTTCCATGAAACTGCGCCGGGCAAACCTGTAAAAGCCACTCGGGAATTCCGTTTCTTCCAGTTTTCGGGACGCGCCGCTGAAATACTCGGTAATTGCCGGATCGGTCAGCAGACCGGAAGATGAATTCTCGATCTGTTCAACGGGTTCCAGAAGAATGCGTGCATCAACTTCAAAATACGAACAAATACGATGTAAAACATCGGGACGCGGAAAGCTCTCTCCGGCGAGGTAGCGGTTATATTGTGTCCGGTTGATACCGAGATCGCGACACAGGGCCGAGATTGAGGTCGCCTGACTGGATAGCTGACGCAGGTTTGCGCCAAGCATGCTGCGAAGTTCGGACGGGTTGGGGCGTTTTGTGACGCTTCTTGTTGGTTCGGAGGACATGCGCCTTCGCTTTCTAGTTGTTTTTCAGTTCAAATTCAAACCATTGCGGGAGATCTGTCCCAAACTGATACACTACATGATGCGATTCAGCGTCAGGGCTGATGCGCATTCGCACCAACCGTGCCGATTTGAGACACAAAAATCAAGGCATCGACGCCATAAAGTGTGTATTCGATACAAAAAGTTTGCGTCACTTTAAGGGGGAAATAACCAAAGAGTGCGTCATGGAAGAACGGATGTATGGGGTGGTCCTCTGGGCCGATGAGATGGACAGCAAAGCTGTCATCTGGTGTGAAGACCACGGAAATCTCGCTTATTACTCGGCATCAGAGCCAAGTATCCATCAAGGTGTCGCGTTGGATGCAGGTGACCTGATCCAGTTTGAGTTGCGCGAAGAGCCTGACTGTCGGCTGGCAAGGAATTTGCAGCATGTGAATGCCGGGTTTGCGCCGGACATAGCGCTGAACCTTCAAAGCAAACCTGCCTCTGGTAGCAATGTTGTCCAATTTCCAGCACTTCGTGCCTAAAAGCCAAAAGGCACCCGTTGGGGTGCCTTTCAGGGGAATAGAAACAGGATGGTGCTTTTGGGCTTAGGCACCGCGCGCCAAGGCTGCGACACCAGTGCGGGCAACATCATCCAGACCCAAAGGCCGCATAAGATCCGCAAAGGCGTCGATCTTGTCCGGCGTGCCTGTGAGTTCAAACACAAAGCTTTCCAGCGTTGAGTCGACCACATTGGCGCGGAAAATATCGGCCAATCGCAGCGCTTCGACGCGTTTGTCGCCGGTCCCGGTGACCTTGATCAGCGCCAACTCACGTTCAACCGAACGGCCCTCAACGGTGAGATCGTGGACCTCATGAACCGGAACAATGCGGCCCAGTTGTGCTTTGATTTGTTCAATAACCTGAGGCGTACCGGTGGTGACCACGGTGATGCGCGACAAATGCCCTTCGTGATCGATCTCGGCGACCGTCAGGCTTTCAATATTGTATCCACGACCGGAAAACAGTCCGATCACACGCGCCAAGACACCAGGTTCATTTTCTACCAAAACGGCTAATGTGTGTGTTTCCTGAATATCCGAAAACGTAGGACGCAGGTTGTAGGCGGAATGCTTGTTCGAGCCTTGCTTGATCTTTAGCGGCGACATGTCGGGCCTTTTCGTAAAGTTGCGCGGAAAGTGCTTTGGTACTTAAACAATACTTCACGTCCATGCGCCAGAGTCAAAGCCAGCAAGGATTGAGCTTGGACAAAGTGATGCAATGAAAGATGGGGCCAAAGACGGGTTGTTAGCCGCTGGCTTGCGCACAGTGATGCGGGACATGCCAGCAGAGGTCGCTGGCGTGCTTGACGCCTTGCCGCTGTGGTTTTGGGAAACAGATGCAGATCACCGTTTCCGATACTTTTCCGATAGCTGGAAACGTTTGGTTAATGCCCATCCCGAAGCCTATCTGGGAATGTGCCGCAAAGAATACTTTATGGGCCTTTCGCACCACAGTGCATCCGCGCGGCAGCATTTGAACGACCTTGAACACAAAAGGCCGTTCCGTGATTTTGTCTATCGCCATGAATTCAACCCTGGTCGAATGGACTGGGTGTCCACCAGCGGAGATCCCTTGTTTAGTCCTGATGGGGAATTTTTGGGGTATCGCGGTGCCGCAATGATTTTGTCGGGTGCGGTCAAAGGGTCCAGTCAGGCAATGCAGGCAGAAAAGGATTTGCTGCGACGTGCCGAGGACCTAGAACACGTCATCATCAAGCGTCAAAAGCAGATGGAGCAAACAAACCAGTTGTTGCAAGAGGTTGTGGAGGCGATGGGAGAGGGATTGATGGTGACTTCGGGCACCGACACGGACGACCCTGAAAATCGCATCTTAATGGTGAACAAAGCCTGTAGAAACCTGTTCAATCTATCCGAAACCGACATCAAGCCAGATATGCCATTGCGCGATTTTCTGAAAATGCTGGCCAAACGCGGTGGCGGCGCGCGGGTTTTGCAAAAGGCTCGCGACTTCAATCAGATGTTGGCTGCGGGAGAGACCGTGGTGATGGAAGTGCCCAGCACGAATAAGTTCTTTCACACAACCGCCGCCAGCAGGCCATCGGGCGGCTATGTCATGGTGCATACGGATGTCACTGACATCCAGCAAAAAAACAATGCTTTGGCGAAAGCCAAAGAAGCCGCCGAGGTTGCCAATCAAACAAAATCAAGTTTTTTGGCCACCATGAGCCATGAAATTCGAACCCCAATGAACGGGATTGTCGGGATGGCTGATTTACTGGCTGATACGCATCTATCTGAAGAGCAAACCGAATTTGTGGATACAATTCGGGGATCGGCAGTGGCTTTGACTGCGTTGATTTCCGACATCCTCGATTTTTCCAAAATTGAGGCCGGCAGGTTGGAAGTGGTCAATGAAGCCTTCGACCTGCGAAAACTGACACAAGAAATTATAGACTTGCTCACTCCATTGGCTGTTGGGAAGCAGCTGAAACTGTTTGCTCATGTCAGGGATGATGTCCCGCAAATCGTCGTGGGGGATGCGTTGCGCCTTCGGCAGGTGTTGTTGAACCTTATGGGAAATGCCGTCAAATTCACTGAAACGGGGCAGGTTTCATTGACTGTTTCACGCGACAGGAGACTCAGGTTCCGTGTGAGCGACACAGGCATAGGTATCCCTTTTGATCGAGTGCAGCGCATTTTTGATCCGTTTGAACAGGTCGATTCCAGTCTGTCCCGCCAGCATCAAGGCACGGGATTGGGTTTGGCCATCACCAAGCGGTTGGTGTCTCTCATGAAGGGAGAGATTGAGGTAAGCTCGCATTTGGACGACGGCACAGATGTCGACGTCTTCATTCCGCTGCGCTACGGCGTAGTCCAGGCAAAACCCGAGAGAAGAAAAGCTGCCAGCACACTGAATTTAAAAGGTATTTGCATTTTGGTGGTTGAAGATAATAAAACCAATCAATTGGTTGCGCGGCGCATTCTTGAGCGGTGCGGTGCCACAACTGTTATTGTCAACAACGGCCGCGAAGCGTTGGAGCTTTATGATGCAAATCGTTTCGATGTTGTTCTGATGGACATTTCAATGCCGGTCATGACGGGTTTGGAAGCTTGCCGCGAAATACGAGCGCGGGAGTTGAATATGGGGTGGCCTCACAGGCCAATTCTTGCGCTGACAGGCAATGCGTTTGGCAAAGACAAAGCTGATGCGCTGGCTGCCGGAATGGATGGTTTCTTAACCAAACCGGTGCGGCGCGATGACTTGCTTTATGGCCTATCGGCGCAACTGGTGGACAAGCAAAGGTGGGCGCATCCAGTATTGGCTGCATTGCAGTCCCAATAGTTGAAAGCTGGCGCGCGCGTTCAAATGACCCATTTGGACTAAAAAAGCCCGCTTGATGATCAAGCGGGCTCTGATTTTGTAACGACGGGTCGCGAGAATTAGACCATAACCGCGCCAGATGTGCCGATTGCATCCTTGGTCGACGCTTCTCCGAGCAGCATTTTGTTGTGCGGTTCGCCCGACGGGATCATCGGGAAGCAGTTCTCGTGCTTTTCAACCAAGCAATCGAAAATCACCGGACCATCGTATTTGATCATCTCCATGATCGCATCATCTAGGTCATCTGCATCACTGCACTGTATGCCCTTGGCACCAAAGGCCTCGGCCAATTTTACAAAGTCGGGCAGAGACTCGGACCAGCTGTGTGAATACCGTTCGCCATGCAGCAACTCTTGCCACTGACGCACCATGCCCAAGCGTTCATTGTTCAAAATGAACTGTTTAACGGGCAGGCGGTACTGCATCGCAGTTCCCATTTCTTGCATGTTCATCAGCCAGGACGCTTCGCCAGCAACGTTTACAACCAAGGCTTCGGGATGTGCCATTTGCACACCGATGGACGCAGGAAAACCATAACCCATGGTCCCCAAACCGCCGGACGTCATCCAACGGTTCGGATCTTCGAACCCCAGGTATTGCGCGGCCCACATCTGATGCTGACCGACTTCGGTGGTGACGTAGCGGTCCATCCCCTTGGTCAAAGCTTCGAAACGCGACAGAGCATACTGCGGCTTGATAATTTTTCCGGATTGTTTGAACTTCAAACAATCGGTTTTGCGCCACTCGTCAATCTTGGCGTTCCAACGCGCGATACCTTCGCGGTTCACCTTGCGGCCCCGCGCTTTCCAAACACGCAGAATGTCTTCAAGAACATGGCCGACATCGCCGACAATCGGGATATCTGTTTTGATGACCTTGTTGATCGAGCTAGGGTCGATGTCGATATGGGCTTTGATAGATTTGGGGCTAAATGCATCCAAACGGCCAGTAATCCGGTCGTCAAAACGCGCGCCAATGTTGATCATCAAATCGCAGCCATGCATCGCGAGATTGGCCTCGTACAGGCCATGCATGCCCAGCATACCCAACCATGCTTTGCCCGACGCGGGATAGGCCCCGAGGCCCATCAAGGTCGAGGTGATCGGAATTTCTGTGGCATCAACCAATTCACGCAACAATTGCGACGCACCGGGCCCCGAGTTGATTACGCCGCCCCCGGTATAAAACAGTGGACGTTCAGCGTTCTCAATGGCTTCGACCAACTGCGTGATGGTCTCAATGTCGCCTTTGACAGGTGGTTGATAATGGCTGAGTTGGGCCTTGGGCTTACCTTTATAGGTGGCGCTGGCGAACTGCACATCCTTGGGAATATCCACCAGAACCGGACCCGGCCGACCAGCGGTGGCGACGTGGAATGCCTCATGGATGACATCGCCCAAATCGGCAGTATCTTTTACCAACCAGTTGTTTTTCGTGCACGGGCGGGTGATGCCAACCGTGTCCGCCTCTTGGAAGGCATCCGAACCAATCATAAAGGTCGGAACTTGACCGGTCAAAACAACGATCGGGATCGAGTCCAGCAAAGCGTCGGTAATACCGGTCACTGCGTTTGTGGCACCGGGGCCTGATGTGACCAGAACAACGCCGGGTTTACCGGTTGACCGGGCATATCCCTCGGCGGCGTGAACCGCAGCTTGTTCGTGACGCACCAAAACGTGACGAATGGTGTTTTGCTGAAAAATGGCATCGTAGATTGGTAGGACTGCGCCGCCGGGGTAACCGAATACAGTTTCCACACCCTGATCTATCAAGGCTTGAACCAACATTTTTGCACCGGTCATCTGACCCTTCATCGCACTTCTCCGTCTACGATCATTCACAATTGTTACGCGCATAAAAAAGCCCCCGTCGGTTTGGCGGGGGCGCATGGGGTCCTGAAAGGGTGTCCGTTACCGGCCCATGCGCTGATTTCCTACAATGACGACTAGAGCGTTCATGCCCAAGACTCCTTTAAACACGAGCCGGACGTTATGGCAGCGCGGCGGGGGCGTCAACCGTCAAAGATGGGAAATTAATGTCGCAGCCCCCCTCTGAATCTTGCCGGAAGTTGCGTCTTGAGTGGGCGGTTCGACATTTATGCAATATTCGGCGGCTGCATTGATGCCGTTGCCGGCAGCAGTCCCTAGAGTTGGGTTTCTCTGCATTAGAGGTGTTGTGCATTTATGCACCAAAGCTGGGTTTGCGCTGCTGCGCTGTGCAGGCTATTTTGTCCGAAAGCTCTGACAAAAAACACTGAAAGGCATCGGAATGTTACGCTTTCATCAAATCCGCGACTTCACAACGTTTAAAGCCCTGTCGTTGATCGTGCTCATACTTTTGGCGCATGCAGTGCAGACAGGTGTCTTGGCCAGCGTCTTGGGATAAATGTGCGGATCCTCGCCGATTTATGGCTGCCAAGGCCGAAATCAGCCTGACTTATTGAGATTGCAACACAAGCGCGCGGCAACGTGAATTGTCTTGAGGCGGGTTTATCGTGCATCGTTGGTTAAAACGCGTCTAACCGATGAGGGTACAATGACTCGCAATTTGTTTCACCGTGATTTTACATTGCCACGCGCAGGCGTTCTGGTTCTTTTGATTGTTATGGCCTTGGCTGCCGGTCAAATTCCAGCACCAGAAAATACAATGGCGCAAGGGGCTGAGTCTGGAGTCCGTTTGATACCAGCCGTGATTCAATTGTTCGGCGCAGATTGTGTCAGTGAAGATATCGGGGTTCAATTATAGCGCGAGTAGTTTGTGCTTTCGTGTCGCACACCGAGCGAGAAACGCAAAAATACTGCGCAAATGTAGTTTTAGACCATTGTACATGCTGTTTTCACTCCTATAAATTCATAAATTGTGTTAACGAAAAATTATCACAAGTTAATTTTAAGCTGCCACCCTGGGGTCGGCTGCCAAAGAGGGTAAAGTCATGAACGCTTCGCATGTTATTAAAGCGCTAGGTATTTCAGGTTTGTTGTTGTCTGTTGCGGCCTGTGAGGATTTCACAGGTCAAGATCCGTCAAATGCACGTCAAGAGGTCTCTCAAGACGAGTGTATCGATCTCGGAGGAAGCTCGCAGGTTGATCCCAACACAAATGAGCTTGTTTGCCTTGTACCTGCTGCAGGTGCCAGCGCGGGTGGCGCATCAACTGGTGCAGCGATTGCTGCCGGTGCAGTGCTTGTAACCGTATTTGCAATTTCCAACAGCTCGTCCGGTACGCGCTAAGGTATCATCCTCTCAGGTCGCTTGATCTGGTCGAATAAATGACTGAAAGCCTGCCTTTTTTGGCAGGCTTTTTTGCTGATTGCCGACTTGCGAGGACTGGCCGTGGCAAAGCCTAGGATCTACATATTTGCGCCGGTGCCCTGCAAAACCCCATGCTCCAGTGCGTAGCGGGTCAGTCCGGCCGTTGTGCTTATGCCCAGCTTGCGTTTGATGTTTTTGCGGTGCGTTTCAACGGTCCGCACCGAGATGTCCAAGGCAATAGCCACTTCTTTGTTCGATTTTCCCTGCGCCAATTGCAATAGCACCATTTGTTCGCGGTTGGTCAAAGGTTCACGATTGTTGTCAGCAGGGGCCAATGCGCCCTCGGCACCTGTACATAGATAGACGTCGCCCGCCATGACCGCATCAATCGCAATCTTGATTTCTTCGGTCCGTACGTCCTTTAGAACGTAGCCGCGCGCGCCATGGCTGAGAGCCGTTGAAATGTATTCGGGGCTGTCATGCATCGACAGCACCAATATCCGCGTGTCGGGGGCTTTTTCCAAAATCAGTTCCGTCGCAGATAGCCCACCAATTCCGGGCATATTCAGATCCATCAGGATCACATCGGGCGAAAGCTGCTCTAACTGATCGATGATTGCCTTGCCGTCTGACAGTGTCGCGATCACGGAAATATCGTCGTAGCTGTCCAAAATGGCTTCGATTCCTTCGGCGACCATCGGGTGGTCATCGACAATCACAACGCGGGTTTCAATGCTCATGCGCGGGCCTTTGATTTTGGGGTGGCACCCTTTTCAGGCTGCAACATATGGGTCAGCGGAACTTGGGCTTCGATAACGGTTCCGGATTTGGTCGCCAAGACCCGCAATGTGCCACCCAACTGCTCCATGCGTTCTTGCATGTTGCGCAATCCGATGCCGGAGCGGTGACTCCGACGGGTTTCTTCGATCCCGCACCCGTCGTCTTCGATTCTAAGGGTGCCGCCAGCGCGATGACCACGCAAATTGACAGTAACATGTGTCGCCCCTGAGTGGCGCTCCACATTGGTCAATGCCTCTTGGGCAATGCGGTAGAGTGCGATTTTCGCCTCTTGGCTGAGCCGGTTACGGAAGACGACGGTTTCAAACCGGGTCTCGATACCCGTGCGGGCGCGAAAATCATCCGTCAGGGAACGGATTGCCGGACCAAGCCCCAGATCGTCCAGAACACCGGGCCGCAAATCGCGGCTGATCCGGCGGACCTCGTTGATGGCTTGACCGAGATTGTCGATCCCTTTGTCCAAGGTTTCTCCGGCGCGATCATCGCCTTGGGCGAGCCGACGGCGTGTGACATCCAGCGCGTATTTTACCCCGACCAAGATCTGGCTGATCCCGTCATGCAATTCGCGGGCAACGCGGCCGCGTTCCTCTTCTTGGGTGTCAAAGACCCTTTGTGTCAGCTGCTTCAGCTTGGCGTCGGCCAAACGACGTTCGCGGATGTTGATGAACAGTCCAGACATAAAGACCAAGATCAGAGCGGAGAGGGTGATCGCCCCGATATAAAGGAATGTGCGTTGGACGCGGGCCTCGACTTCGGCGCGGGTGGCCGCAACCGAAGCGACAACGTCATCGATAAAAACCCCGGTGCCGACAGCCCATCGCCAAGATGGGAAGGACGTCACATAGGTAATCATCCGGGCTTCGATACCTGTTGAGGGTTTGGGCCAGAGATGTTCGACATATCCGGCACCGCTGCGGGCGGTCCACAGGAATTCTGCGACAACGGGCGTACCTTCGCTGTCCTTATAGTCCAGCCAGTTCTTGTTGATCAGTTCGGTCTGGCGCGGCGACACTATGTTGTTGCCATCATAATCGTAGACGAAAAAGAACCCTTCGTCGCCATAGATCATAGCGGCCAGGATTTGCATGACCTGCTTTTGGGCCGCGTCATCGTTGGGGGCCGCAGAGCCATACACAAAATAGAAACCATTGCGGGCTTGGGTCACATAGTTTCGCAGTTCGCTTTTCTTGGCTTCGATCAATTGCTCTTCGAGACTGCGGATTTCACGTTCAGCCAAGGCCCGAGATTGCGCTGCGACCAAAAAAGAAATCGCTGAGACCGCCAAGATCAACGGAACAGAGGCCAAAAGAAACATCTTTTGGCCGTAGCTAAGGCTGATGCGGTCGAAAAGGGACGCCATAGGGGCGGGTTAAAGCAATTTGTGTTGTGACGCAAAAGGCAATTTGTCCGTTAGCGCGTCAACATACCGCCAACCATGGCCCTGAAGGCCACAAGCTGAACAAGAAAAAGCGCTTCGTCGCGCCACATCAATCCAACCGCAAGCCGGCCCAAGAGACCAAGGATGCCGAGGTTCCAAGGGCCGGCCAAACTCTGTTGCCGCAAATCCGGCGATCCGGGCCATCGATTTGGATCACTTGGCCATGTCCACATAGCATTCGTTTTAGTCAGGCCATTGAAGGAACAGACTTTGGCGTAATTTAAGACTAGCAAAACAAATTCTTATAGGGCCGGGTCTAAAGGTGCCTAAGTGAATGCGTGAGCACGAAAAAGCTCATAAACGGAAGTTTTAGAATCTGCAAAATTTGTAAACACGCCAGCCAAAATCCATTTTCCGCGTGTTTCCGCGGTCATATTCGATTTCTTTTATCAATTTTAGTGATTTATTACAGTGTGTTGGAAAGTTTGCCCAGCTTCTCCGTAGCAGTGGGTATTCCTATCCGCGAAGTCTCGCCCTACGCTCCCCAAACTTGTAACGATCCGCGCGCGGGTGGGGAGCCCACGCGCACTGACAATACCCATGGGAGGATATTTTATGGATCGCCGTTCTTTTTTGAAGGCCTCGACCGTTGGCGCAGCAGGCGCTGCCGCAGCTTCGACACTGGCCGCACCGGCTTATGCGCAAGGCAACCGCACACTGACGATGGTAACATCTTGGCCACGCGGCTTTGCTGTTCTGGATGACGCTGCAACATACATGGAAAACATGGTTGCAGAAATGTCCGGTGGCAGCCTGACAATCGACAAGAAAGCACCGGGCGAGCTGGTTGGCGCTCTGGAAGTGTTTGACGCTGTGTCTTCGGGCCAGGCAGACATGTACCACTCCGCCGACTACTATTACATTGGTCAGCACCCGGGTTATGCCTATTTCACAGCCGTACCATTCGGCGGCACTGCACAGGAAGTATCCAACTGGTACTACCATGGCGGCGGCGAAGAGCTTCACGACGAGCTGGGCCAGATCTTCAACCTCAAAGGCCTGCTGGCGGGTAACTCCGGTTCTCAGTCCGGTGGTTGGTTCCGTAAGGAAATCCAATCGGCTGACGACTTTAACGGTCTGAAATTCCGTATGCCTGGCCTTGGTGGCAAGGTTCTGGGTAAACTGGGCGCATCTGTTCAGAACATTCCGGGCGGCGAACTTTATCAGGCTCTGTCTTCAGGCGCTCTGGACGGTCTGGAGTGGGTTGGCCCAATGGCCGACGAACGCGCCGGCTTCCAAGAAGTTGCGAAAATCTACTACACAGCCGGCTTCCACGAGCCAGGCTCGGCGCTGGCCTCTTCGGTCAACCTCGATGTTTGGAACGAGCTAAGCGATCAGCACAAAGCGATCCTGCGTTACGCTTCCATGGCTGTAACTCAGTACCAGCTTGCTGAAACTCTTGCCAACAACGGTGCGGCTCTGGCGCGCCTTCAGGCACAGGGTGTCAAAACTCTGCAGTTCTCTGACGATGTTTGGGATGCATTCGGTGCAGCGTCCAAAGAAGTTATGGACGAAAACATGGGTGACGAACTGTTCGCAAAAATCCGTGGTTCGTTCGAAACTTCGCTGGCTCAGTCTGCCAGCTGGATCAACAAATCAGATAACTACTACGTTCAGCAGCGCGTTCGCGTTCTGGGCGGCTAAGCCGAGTTTTAAAATTCTGGAAAGGCCCCCGCACGTTCGGGGGCCTTTTCGTACATCGGCAGCCCGGATTAAACCGGGCCGTCTTGTAAAAGACAAACCCGGTCGAGCGGGTTAAGGGGGACAATCATGGAAGAATCTGGCGCGGGCGGCCTGGGAGCAGCCCTTGGCGTCATTGGCGATGGGCTCATATGGACCTTTCAAAACATCGCCATGGCGTTTTACAATTTTGGCTATGCGCTGACGCATCCGCAGCTGTGGCTGGACTGGAGCGATAAAAATGCGATCATGCGCGTCGTCTACTATGGCGGCTCGGTCGAGTTCTTCTTTGTTTGTGCCACCTTCTTTTTGGTGATTTTTGGCTTTGGGCTGTGGCGTAACGGTTTTTTGTGGGGCGTCGTTCGCGTACTTGAAGGCTTGGCAAATACCGTGGGCCGGTTCGCGGCCTGGGCCGGTTTGGCCATGGTGCTTCAGCAAGTCATCATCGTGTTCATGCAGCGGATTTTTACCAGACCTGACATCGTGTTCGGCTTTGGTGTTCCACTACAGTTCGATATCTCCTGGTACGCCGAAGAGTTGAAACTTTTCAACGCGATGGTCGTCACTCTTTGCCTAACCTACACCTTTGTGCAGGGCGGACATGTGCGGGTGGATCTGGTCTATTCTGCTGTCAGCTTTCGCACCAAACGGGTGATCGACATGGTTGGATCCATCATCTTTATGGTTCCCATGGCGACTTTGATCTGGATGTATTCCTGGTTCTTCATGTGGCGCCACCTGATTGTGCCCAAACCATCCGCGTCGGACACGTTGGAACGGTTGCTGTTGAAATCTCGCGCTCTGAGATGGAACGTTGAAACCATCGGCTTTAGTCCGAATGGCTTTAACGGCTATTTCTTGTTCAAGATTTTGATGGTGATCATGGTTGGTATGATCTTCATTCACGCCTGGGCCTTCTTCTTCCGCTCTTTCCTGGAATGGAAAGAAGGCGAAGAATCCGAAGGCAAATACTTTGACAAAGATGTGTTGGAAGAGGGCGAAGAGCCCTACGACCACGCAGAATTCTGAGAGGCTGACACACCATGTTGTTTGGACTTGATGGCGTCGAGATCGGCCTGATCATCGTCTTTCTGACGCTTTTTTCCGCGATCCTTTCCGGCTTTCCAGTGGCGTTTGCCATTGGCGGGGCAGGGATCATTTCCTTTGGCATTATCGCGGCGCTTGATAGCGCGGGTTTGCTGATCCACCAAGCGATCGACACTGGCTCGGACGCTTATAATGCGCTGCTCGCAACCGGTATTCCGGCCGAGAAGATTTCGCTTTTCAGAAACCCGGACCTGCCACGCTTGGCAGAACCTGTTTTCGTACGCGGCTGGGAATATGCGCTCGACCGCAACCTGTCGTTTATTGTGAACCGGATCAACGAACGGGTCATTGCAGGGCAGTCGATTGAAACGCTTTTGGCTGTTTTGATGTTTGTCTTGATGGGCATTGTATTGGAACGGTCCAAAATCGCGAATGACCTGCTTACCACCATGGCGCGGGTCTTTGGCCCGTTGCCCGGCGGTTTGGCTGTGTCGATTGTGGTTGTGGGGGCTTTCCTTGCAGCATCAACCGGGATTGTTGGCGCGACCGTTGTGACCATGGGCCTGCTCGCTTTGCCGACCATGCTACGCAATAATTATTCGCCAGAACTGGCGACGGGCGTGATTGCGGCCTCGGGGACGTTGGGGCAAATTATTCCGCCGTCCATCGTGATTGTTCTGCTCGGAACGCTTGCGGGCGATTTGTATTCGGCCGCGCAAGAAACCCGTGCGGTTGAAGCTGGCTGTACCGATGCTTTGACCTATTTAGGCCAGCCTGCGGTTGTTTCCGTTGGGACATTGTTCCAAGCGGCGCTGGTTCCGGGGATTATGTTGGCGGGGCTCTATGCAGCTTATGCATTTGGCTACGCGATGTTGAACCCGTCCAAAGCGCCTGCGGTTGCCATGGGTGTCAAAACCGGCGAGCCTGTGACACGCTCCGAAGCCTTTACCTGGTATTTGGGAGTGCCTGTTGCACTGATCGTTGGTGCGATTTTGGGCGCGCAAGTGGGCCTTGTCGGGGATCAATCGACACGCATTGACAGCTTTACGGATGTTGGCCGGTCGGCCAGCTTGCGAACCAATGTGCCGGAACTGTGCCAGGCATCGATGATTGAACTGCATGGCCAAGAGGCCTGGGATGCAGCGATTTCCGAACAAACTGACATTGACAGCTCGGGCGGCGTACAAGAAAGCCGTCGTTTGTCCGAAGAGGAAATCGTCGATCTGCGCGCGCAAAAGGTTGCAGCCGCGGCCCCCATCGGCACCGGTATCATGATCCTGACTGTTATGATGGGCCTGATCCTTGCATTTGCACGCGGTGTCTCGCCGGCTTCTGATCCGGTTCCGTTGATGATTGGTGCTGGCGGTTTGGCTTTGGGGTTGGCGGTTGATACGCTTTTCTTAACGCCGCTTTCGACCCCCGGTGTGACCGTGATCTTTATGGCCATTCCTTGGGCTCTGGCGCTTTATGGGTGCAAGCATTCCTTTGGTCGTTTGTCCAAAAACGAACTTCTGCGCGTGGTTTTCCCACCGCTGGTTCTGATCGTTGCTGTACTTGGCTCGATCTTGGGCGGGATCACCAACCCGACGCCGGCAGCGGCGCTTGGTGCGGCGGGTGCGATCATGTTGGCGGCCTATCGGAAGTTGGCAGAAGAAGACAGATCGCCCAAAGTTATCTTGATGTCGACACTTTCGGTTGTGGTGATGATCCTGTTCGGGATCAACTTTGATCTGCGGATCAACACATCCTCGGTATCCTTTGAAAGCTGGGTTGCCTTCTTCTTTGCTTATGCCGCATATCTCTATGCGCTGTTCGGTCTGTTCTTCAGCTGTTGGGTCTTGTTCAAAGCGGGTGTTCTAAGTCCGGCTGTGCGCGAAACGGCGAAAGTGACGAGTATGGTGTTTACCATCTTGGTCGCCTCGCAGCTGTTGAACCTTGTGGTCATCTCCTTTGGCGGTGAACATTACATCCAACAGTTCCTCAAGAGCTTTGACGACGTGCGGACGGTGTTCTTGATCGTGATGTTGGTTCTCTTTGTGCTCGGCTTCGTGCTCGACTTCCTTGAGATCATTTACATCGTAGTGCCGATTGTGGGGCCGGTGATCTATGGCGCACACTTCGATCCGAAGTGGGTGACGATTATGATCGCGGTGAACCTGCAGACATCCTTCCTGACCCCGCCCTTTGGCTTTGCGCTGTTCTACCTACGCGGCGTCGCACCGAAGGAGGTCACAACCGGCCACATCTATCGTGGTGTGATCCCGTTTGTGTTGATCCAAGTGATTGGTCTGGCAATCTTGTGGTTCTTCCCATCAATCGTAACGATCATTCCGGATTTGATGTCTAACTGATCCTAGGGACCATAAAACAATCAGGGCCGCCCAATTGGGCGGCCCTTTTTCTTTGCCACGATAATTTCACAATGTCGTACCAAGCCTGCCGCAGGTCTTACGTTAACAAATCGTAAATGGACCCCAAGCTGACGCTAATCTCGCCAAAGTTGCAAATTATCCAAGCAAAGGAAAAGATGAAATGCCAGGCACCCGAGTAGAGGCATTAAGCCGCCTAAAAATCCAGGGACGTATCCAAAGAGACCTGTTTCAAGTCGCAGAAGACCGTATGGTTTTGCAGCAGGCCAGATACTGGAGCCGCAGTTGTTCAAGCGGGGCGCGCCCGCACGATATGCATTATTCCCCGAGCCGCAGCCGCCTTTACGTCGCTGAGATGATACGTGCCCTGATTCAGGCCGCCGTCGTCATGATTACGGCTGCAGTCTCGTTTCTTTTGGTATTTGGGCTGGTTGGTTAAGAAGACGTGCTTCGGCTATCAGGAAACGAAATATTGGCGACTTGTTCGGCAATTGGATCGTTAGACAGCGGGTGTAGGTCTTCTTCAAAAGAGGCGACATCGCCCAAAAGTTCCCAATTGCCACCGCGATAGATTTCCAGTGCATCAAATTGTGCTTTGTAGCCCATTTTGTCGCTGCCCGGCACCCAATAGCCCAAATAGACATAGGGTAGGCCTGCGTCTTTGGCGATTTCGATGTGATCCAGAATCATCCACGTTCCAAGACTTGATTTTGTGTAAGCGGGATCAAAGAAGGAATAGACCATCGACAACCCGTCATCGAACATATCCGTCAGACAGGTGGCCGCCAGTTTTCCAGTCTCGCGGTCGATATATTCAATAACACGCGACCGGATCGGTGTTTCTTCGATCATCGCGGCAAATTCAAAAATATCCATATCGGCCATACCGCCATCTGCATGGCGATTGTCCAGATATGTCCTGAACAGCTCGTACTGCTCATCCGTGGCCCAAGGGCTGGTGGCGCGGCGTTCGAACTGCGCGTTCCGCTTCCAGATTCGGCGTTGGCTGCGCGATGGCGTAAACTTTTCAACCGCGATCCGTGCTGACATGCAGGCGGTACAATCAGAACAGGACGGACGATACAAAACGTTTTGCGACCGGCGAAAGCCTTGTTTTGACAGGCTGTCGTTCAGCATCTGTGCCTGATCACCCTGCAGGGCGGTGAACAGTTTCCGCTCCATTTTATCCTCAAGATAAGGGCAGGGCTGCGGGGCGGTGACGTAAAACTGAGGAGCAAGAGGAAGCGAGTGGCGCATAAGGGTCCATTGATCGGTAAGACTTTAACAAAACGGTAACAATTTTTGCACCGCGCTCCAACCCCCCGAAAATGGGGAGACCCCGGAATCCGGGGTCTTTTTGGGTTTTCGGTTAATGGACCTGTGTCGCGTGGCGGATTTACGCCCGCTGGTTCAAGGCGGTTGTGCCCATCACCATATCGGTCAGGCTTTGACCGCGCTCTGATACAAGCATCAAAACAATAGATGCGATTTGTAGGATTACCGTGGTCATGGTGAACGAATAACCCAATGTGTGAAACAAGGCTTGTTGACCATCCAGACGGCGCCCAAAGGCATCGCGCAGCTCAATTGCCATCATCCGCATCCCCCAGGTCGAAGATCCACCCGAGATCGTAAACCAGCGATATAGAAAGCCGACGATTATATAAAGCAACGGTATCATAAACAGGCCTACGATGCTGAACAGCGCCAAAGGCAGCGTGATGGCCACAATAATGACTGTGTCGATGACCCAGGCGATGCCGCGCTTAAATGCGACTCCGTCATAGAATTCGGCCTGACGTACGGGGTCGGGCAGATGGGACAGCGGCTCGGAATACATTTTGGTCTCCCTTAAAAATGGGCTGGTCCCGATTTTGGGACCAGCGGTATTGTGTTTAAACCTAAGCTTAGGCGTCTTCGGTTTCCATCAGTTCTTTGGAACGCTTTTCGCGGTCATCCATGAATTGGTCGAATTCGGTCTTGTCTTTGGCTTCACGCAGACGCTCAAGGAAGGCTTCAAAGGCGTCTTGTTCGTCCTGCAAACGCTGCAACGTATCAGACTTATAGGCGTCAAAAGCGCTGTTGCCGCTTGGTTTCATGGCGGACCAAGCTTGGCGGCGGGCGGTGCGGGGGCCAGAGTGGCGGCAAGATTTTCCAAACATACGTTTGCTCCAGATCATATAGGCAAGAAGGGCGAGGCCAACAGGCCAGAAAAAGACAAATCCGAGAACCATGGCAGCAATCCACGCGCCTTTACCGCGCTGATCAAGCCAGGCTTCGCTTTTGGCGAACCAGCCAGCATTGGCAGGGACGTCAGCGGAATAAGTGGCGGTGGTCATTATGTGTCTCCGTTCTGTGTGTATGTGAATGTCTTTCACATTGAAGAGATCGGGATGACTGCGTGGTATTTCAAGCGTCGATGTAAATCTTTTTTACATTTACCTGAATTATTGTATCTAATCAGTTGGTTGCGCGTGTAAGATTTTCAATCTGTGTGTTGAGGGATGCGTCTTTTGCTGCCGTTAAGGGGGGGAATTCCCGCCAATTGGGCTGTTTTCAGGGCTTTTGGGGTGGATTTTGAGCCAAAATCGCCAAAAAATCGGGGAGGAACCGGAGAGCCGCGTCACTAAGTCATGGATTTGCAGTGTTGCGAATTGCGAATTTGCATGGCCTTTTGACGATATGACATTGATCCAACGCATCACCCGCCTGCCGCGTCCCTTTGATTGTGACCTTGGGAAAGAAGCCAACAGTTTTGCACCTTGGGCAACAGGCGATCTGGCGCGCTTGCTCGAAGGTGTGTGCGGCTCGAGCCCGTATTTAATGGGATTGATCGCAAAGGAAACGGACTGGCTCGAAGGTGCGGTTGAGAACCCTGAAGCCGCGATTGTCGATCTCTTTGAGACACTCCGCACCCGTTCCTATGATACAATAGATTTCGACCTACGGCAGGCCAAACGGCGGGTGGCCTTATTGATTGCCTTGTGTGATCTTTCTGGCGCGTGGTGCCTTGAGGAGGTGACAGGCACCCTGACCGACTTTTCGGATTTGGCAGTTCAACGGGCCTTGGAAGCCGCCATTGCGCGTGAAATAAAACGTGGGAAACTGCCCGGTCAGACCGAAGGTGACATCGGGACGGCGGGCGGCTTGGTGACCTTGGCGATGGGCAAGGGCGGAGCGCATGAACTGAACTATAGTTCCGATATTGATCTGATCTGTCTGTTTGATGAAACACGCTATGATCCGGATGACTTCCACGATGCGCGGACTTCATTGGTGCGGGTAACGCGCAAAATGGCGGCCTGCCTGAGCGATCTGACCGGCGACGGCTATGTGTTTCGGACTGATTTACGGTTGCGCCCTGATCCCTCTGTCACGCCGGTTTGTATCGCGATGGAGGCCGCAGAGCGTTACTATGAAAGCCTTGGTCGGACATGGGAACGCGCCGCCTATATCAAGGCACGGCCCTGCGCAGGGGATATCACGGCGGGTCAGCGGTTTTTGACCACGCTCAAACCTTTTGTC
The DNA here is from genome assembly GCF_003208435.1 of Pelagimonas varians. Lineage (GTDB taxonomy): Bacteria > Pseudomonadota > Alphaproteobacteria > Rhodobacterales > Rhodobacteraceae > Pelagimonas > Pelagimonas varians. Next base: position 202,395 of record NZ_QKMF01000004.1, read on the forward strand.
TGGCGCAAGCATCTGGATTTCGCCGCGATTCAGGATGCTCATGATATGCGGCTGCGCATCCGAGAGCACAAAGGATTAGGCGGGCCGATCACTTTGCCCGGCCACAATATGAAACTGGGCCGAGGCGGTATTCGCGAAATCGAATTTTTCACCCAAACCCGTCAATTGATCGCAGGGGGCCGCGATCCTGAATTGCGCACCAACAAGACCGTTCCAGGATTGCAGGTTCTGGCGCAAAAGGGCTGGATTCCTCAAGACGCGGCGGATGTCTTGACCGATCATTATCGCGCACACCGAGAGGTGGAGCACCGCATCCAGATGGTCAACGATGCCCAAACCCATGATCTGCCGAAAAACCCCGACGGGTTTGAACGTCTGGCCTGTCTGATGGGCATTTCTGTGTCAGAGATGGAGCAGGATTTGAACCGGCGCTTGACCGAAGTGCATGAGGTCACCGAAGGGTTCTTTGCCCCTGACGCCGTGGCGTCGCAGGCGTTGCCAGAAGCGCTGGAAGACAGCGAAATACCAGCGCGCTGGCCGACCTATCCGTCGCTGCGATCCGAACGTGCGCTTGAGATTTTCCGCCGGTTGCGTCCGGAAATTCTAAGCCGGCTTGGGCAAGCTGCCAAACCCGAAGAGGCCTTGCTGGCCTTTGACGGGTTTCTAAAAGGCCTGCCAGCGGGTGTGCAGTTGTTTTCATTGTTTGAGGCAAACCGGCAATTGATCGACTTGTTGATTGATGTGGTGAGCACCTCGCCGGAACTGGCCCAGTATCTGTCCCGCAATGCCAAAGTATTTGATGCTGTGATTGGCGGAGACTTCTTTAGCCCTTGGCCGGGCAGAGCGGCCCTGACGGCAGATTTGTCAACGCAATTTGCAAGCGAGCCGGATTATGAGCGCCGGCTTGATCTGGCACGGCGCTGGGGCAAGGAATGGCATTTCCGGGTGGGGGTGCATTTGCTGCGCGGGTTGATGGAGGCTGAAGAAGCAGGCAGGGCCTATGCCGATTTGGCCGAGGCAACGCTGGCCGCATTGTGGCCGGTCGTACAACACGAATTTGCCCGAAAACACGGGCCTTGTCCGGGGCGCGGTGCGGTTGTGATCGGGATGGGATCACTGGGCACCGGGCGCTTGCACGCGCAGTCCGATTTGGATGTGATCGTGATCTATGACCCTGACGGTGTGGATTTTTCGGACGGCAAAAGGTCCTTGGCATCAAGGGCTTATTACGCGCGGTTGACCCAAGCCCTGATCACGGCCATGACGGCCCCAATGTCCGAAGGTCGCCTATACGAAGTGGACATGCGCTTGCGTCCGTCGGGAAATCAGGGGCCGGTGGCGACGTCTTGGGCGTCATTCCAAGAATACCAGCGCAACGATGCGTGGGTGTGGGAACATCTGGCTTTGACCCGTGCGCGTGTTGTCGCAGGTCCACCAGAGCTGAGTGCAGATGTCGAATCCTTTCGGCTTGAGCTCTTGAACACGCCCCGACCCCGTTCTGACATATTGGCTGACGTGGGGGAGATGCGGGCGCGGATTGCGGCGGCCAAGGGGGACGGCGGCCCGTGGGAGGCCAAAATCGGTGCCGGCAGGATGCAAGATATCGAACTGTTTTCGCAGGCGGCAACCTTGGTGTCTGGCAAGGCGGTCCGGCAAACTGCACGGGCTTTGCGTCAAACAGACTGGCTGCCTGAAGCAGACCGGACCGCTTTGATCAAAGCCTATGAGCTGTTCTGGTCTTTGCAACTGGGGTCGCGGTTACTTAGCGGCGACGCACTGGATTCGCAAACCGTTGGCTCTGGCGGCTGTGCATTTTTGACGCGATTGACAGGGGCGCCGGATATGGACAGCCTGTTGTCGGAACTGGAAACGCAATCACGCTGCGCTGCGCAGATCATATCTCGTGAATTGAACCAACAAGCACAAGACGAGGAGACGGGCAATGAAGGGTGACGCGATGGACCCCAAGGGGCTGATTGCCGATGCATATCGGATCGAGGGCATCACAGTCGAGGAATGCCGCAGCATCTTTTTGGACTGGGCGCTGTCAGTGCCGGTTGATGTCGACACAGGCGTTATGATTGGTGCCTTGATGCAGCGCCACGGCGAAGATGACGCCCATCCGATGACCGCAGTGTTGCGTGATGGTCTAACGAAAATCACCGCGCCAAGGCGGCGCGGTGGAGTAAGGGCCCGTCATCCGGACATGACCTGAACAAGGCCTGCGGGGCGGTGGTGATTTAGCTGCGCGGCAGAGCAGCCGCTTCGGCCGCCAGCTTTGTGATACCGTCCCAATCGCCCGCGACCATCAGGTCTTTTGGCGCAACCCATGATCCGCCACAACACAGAGTGTTAGACAGGCTTAGATAGGTCGGCGCGTTTTTCAGCGTCACACCGCCAGTTGGGCAAAAGCGTACTTGTGGCAATGGCGCACCGATGGCCTTGAGCGCGGGCGCGCCGCCATTGGCTTCGGCAGGAAAGAACTTCTGGATTGTATAGCCGCGCTCTAGCAGGCGCATGACTTCGGTCGATGTAGCTGCGCCGGGCAGGGTGGGCAGATCGGCCTCTTCGACGGCATCAAGCAACCGGTCTGTGGCACCGGGCGAGACGCCGAATTGCGCACCAGCGTCTATGGCTGCGGCCACATCAGCAGGGGTCAGCAAAGTGCCTGCGCCCACAATGCCGCCTTCGACCTTGGACATCTCCTGAATGACCTCAAGGGCCGCAGGCGTGCGCAAGGTGACTTCGAGGACGGGCAAGCCGCCGCGCACAAGGGCTTCGGCCAAGGGTTTGGCAAGGGCCGGATCTTCGACCACAATCACTGGAATGATCGGGGCCATGCGGCACAGTTTTTCAGAAGCGATGCATGCGTCTTGGGGAGTCATATTTGTCAGACCTTTGTTGTGGTCACGCCGCGCAAAAGCGCGGCGGGAGGAAAAATGCGTTTAAGGAGGGGAGTATCACACCACGACGGCGGCGCCATCCGAAGATAGGCCAACGTTGGCACGGAAAGCTGCGAAAAGCTCTCGCCCAACACCGTGGCCGTTGCCCGACAGGTCAGCCGTAGCTGGTTTGCGCGACAGGAATCCTTCGGTGAGGCAGCTCAATGTGCCTGCAGTGGCGTCCAGCTGAACAATGTCGCCGTCTTGCAGATAGGCAAGGGCCCCACCGTCTGCAGCCTCGGGGCTGACGTGGATCGCCGATGGCACTTTGCCCGATGCGCCGGACATCCGGCCATCCGTGACCAAAGCCATTTTGTAGCCGCGGTCCTGAAGGACGGTCAACACGGGTGTCAGGCTGTGCAATTCCGGCATGCCATTGGATTTAGGGCCTTGGAAACGGACAACAATGACTGTGTCGCCGGTGAATTCACCTGCTTGGAAGGCTTTTTTGACGTCGGCCTGATCGTGGAAGATCCGCACGGGTGCTTCAATCAGATGGCGTTCGGGGGCCACGGCGGAAATCTTGATCACACCGCGTCCTAGGTTACCCGCCAACTGTTTCAAACCGCCCGAGGTTTGGAAAGGGTCCGACACGGGGCGCAAAATCTTTTCGTTTTCGCTTTTCTTGGGGCCTTCGACAAACGTGACTGTGTCGTCTTCTAGACGTGGTTCTTGGGTATAGTGGCTCATGCCGGTGCCGACGACGGTTTGCACGTCCTCGTGCATTAAACCGGCCTCAAGCAGTTCGCCGATCATATACTGCATGCCGCCTGCAGCTTGAAAATGGTTCACATCGGCCAAACCGTTTGGATAGACTTTGGCCATCAGCGGGGTGACCGAGGAAATATCGTCAAAATCTTCGAGGCTTAGTGCGATACCAGCGGCGCGCGCCATGGCAGGCAGGTGCAGCACAAGGTTCGTCGATCCGCCAGTAGCCATCAAACCAACCAAGCCGTTCACAAAGGCTTTGGCGTCCAGAATATCGCAAACCGGACGGTATTCATTGCCAAGGGCGGTGATTTCAAGCGCGCGTTTCGCGCCAGCAACCGTCAATGCATCGCGCATCGGTGTGTTGGGATTGATGAATGAGCTGCCGGGCAAGTGCAGGCCCATAAATTCCATCAGCATCTGGTTAGAGTTGGCAGTGCCATAGAATGTGCAAGTGCCGGGCGAATGGTAGGAGGCCATTTCGGCCTTCATCAATTCTTCGCGGCCTACCTGGCCGGTGGCAAACAGATTGCGCACACGGGCTTTTTCATCATTGGGCAGACCTGATGGCATGGGACCGGCGGGCAAGAACAGTGCTGGGATATAGCCAAAGGTCGCCGCGCCAATGACCAATCCGGGCACGATCTTGTCACAGACCCCAAGGTACACAGCGGCGTCAAAGGTGTTGTGCGACAGGGCAACGCCTGCGGCCAATGCGATCACATCGCGCGAAAACAAGGACAGTTCCATGCCGACTTGACCTTGGGTGACGCCGTCGCACATGGCGGGGACACCGCCTGCAACCTGCGCCGTTGCGCCGCTGTCGCGTGCGGCAGTTCGGATTAGGTCTGGATAGCGTTCATAAGGCTGGTGCGCCGACAGCATATCGTTATAGGCAGTCACAATGCCAAGGTTTGGGGCGCGGCCAGTGGCCAGTGCGTCTTGATCCTGACCCATGGCTGCATAGGCGTGCGCCTGATTCCCGCAGGTCAGATGAGCCCGGCGCGGCCCTTCCTCTGCGGCTTGTCGCATGCGGTCCAGATAGGTAGCGCGCATATCTTTGGAACGCTCTTCAATCCGGGCTGTGACGCGGGCGATCGTATTATTCAAAGGCATGTTTGTGTCCATCTATCTGTGCTTGATCGCTGTTTACTCAAGTTAGCGCTAACAGTAAAGGGAAATCCAAATCAGACGTTTTCAAGTCGACTGCGGCAAAAGGAATGGCACGCGGTCGGCGATGATCCGCATAACCAATGGGCGAAAAATATCTCTCGGAATTGCCAACACACTTGTTGTGGCTTTCCACAGCGGCAAAAGCAAGCTAAAGGCGGAGCATGAACACCCCCATTTCCGCATCTGATCGCCCCGATTCCATCCCTGTTTTGCGCCTTTTGCCCAAAGCGAACGCCCGAGCCATCCGGCGCGGCGCACCTTGGGTTTTTGACAATGAACTGGTTATGGACCGGCGCACGCGTAAAATCGCCCCCGGAACCATTGCCGTTCTAGAAGACCATGACCGCGAGGCTATGGGCGTTGTTGCCGTCAACCCGACCTCGAAAATTGTGGCACGGATGTTGGACCGGAACCCGCTGGCGGTCATTGACCGCGACTGGTTGTTTGCCAAACTGACCAAAGCCGTAGCGATGCGCGATCGTATGTACGACAAGCCATTCTACCGTCTTGTTCACGCCGAAGGCGATGGCCTGCCGGGGGTTATCATCGACCGGTTTGGCGACACGGCAGTGATCCAGCCGAACGCGGCATGGGCAGAGATGCTGATCGAAGATCTGGCAGACGCTTTGATGGCTGCTACGGGCGTTGCCAATGTCTTGAAAAATTCGGCTGGTCGCGGCCGGACATTGGAAGGTCTTGATGACGTCAGCACTGTTTTGCGCGGCGTAGCACCTGATGCAGCTGTACCGGTTGAAATGAACGGCGCGATCTATATGGCGGACCTCACTGGCGGTCAGAAAACCGGCCTGTTCTTTGATCAACGCGACAACCACGCCTTTGCGGCCCGCCTGTCTGGCGAGTCATCGGTGCTGGATGTGTTTTCGCATGTTGGCGGCTTTGCTTTGGCCGCGCTGGCCAATGGTGCAAAAAGCGCGTTGGCCGTTGACGGATCCGCTCCGGCGTTGGAATTGGCCGCCGAAGGGGCCAAGCGCATGGATAAGGTGCTTGATACCCGTCAGGGTGATGCCTTTGACGTGATGAGCGCCTTGGCTGATGAAAAACGCAAGTTTGATGTGGTGATCTGTGATCCGCCCGCCTTTGCGCCATCAAAGCCAACCTTGGAAAAAGGTCTGCGCGCCTATGAACGTATTGCACGTTTGGCAGCGGCCTTGGTCAAAGAAGACGGCTATCTGGTGCTGTGTTCTTGTTCGCATGCGGCCGACACCAACGCCTTTACCGGTGCGTGTTTGCGGGGCATCGGGCGCGGTGGACGCCGTGCGCAGCTGTTGCATACCGGAACAGCCGGGCCTGACCATCCGTTGCTGCCACAGCTGGCCGAAAGCGGATACCTGAAGGCGCTGTTCTTCCGTCTATGAAGATGCGCGCTTGAAGATCTTGCTTGATACCTGCGTCCTGTTTCCGACAGTGATGCGAGAGATGTTGTTGGGTGCGGCCGGGCAGGGGATGTTTACCCCTCTTTGGTCGGCTCGCATTCTTGAAGAATGGGCGCGCGCTGCCCGAAAATTAGGGCCAGACGGCGAAGCGCAGGCGCGCGGCGAGATCGCGCTACTGCGGGCAAAATGGCCCAAATCCGAAGTAACGTGGAAGCCGTCTTTGGAAGACCGGCTATATTTGCCGGACGCCAATGACACCCACGTGTTGGCCGCTGCGATTGCGGGGTCTGCCGATATGATTATCACCATGAACGCCAAGGATTTCCCACGCAATATCCTTGCCGAAGAGGGGCTGGCCCGCTCTGATCCTGACGCATTCTTGCAAGGCCTGTGGCAGGCGAACCCCGATGCATTGCAGTACGTTGGCGACGCAGTTCTTGCCGAAGCCCGCCGCCTGTCAACGCCGGATTGGGACATGCGCCCCTTGCTGAAAAAAGCCCGCTTGCCGCGATTGGCCAAGGCGCTGACCTAAGCCTTCTAACGCGCGCTCACATTTGCGAAAGCCGGATGTAACGCATCTGGTTTGCTGTTCGCACACCTGTTAGCGCAGAGGGAGCGACAGGAGAAATCACATGCAAACCCTCACTCTGGCAGCCGTTTTTGGGGCCATTCTTGTTCTTAGTATTGTGGTGGCCCCGCGCCGCGCCACGGTTGAGGGATTCTTTGGCGGGGCCAATAGCGCCGGTGGGGCACCTGGTCTTTGGACGCTGGTCCTGAGCCAAGTCACGACATGGATTTTTGCCCGCTCCTTGATGAACTCAGCGATCTTGGGGTATTTTTATGGTATCGCGGGCACACTGGCCTACGCCGCGTACTACGGTTCATTTCTAACCGGCGCTTTTGTCGTAGGACGGCTGCGCGCAGGCGGGGCCAGCAGTGTCCAGGATTGGCTGGGCGCGCGGTTTGGGGCATCGGGTAAGGCTGCGTATAATATTGTAATTGCCCTGCGTTTGCTGTCCGAAGTCTTTGCCAACCTGTTGGTGGTTGGTCTGATCTTTGGTGCCGTTAGCGAAGGGGCCGGCGCCATGGCGATATTGATCGTTGCGGCATTGGCGCTGGCCTATTCGGCATGGGGCGGTCTGTCGGCTGCTTTGCGGACCGATGTTTTGCAAATGGCGCTGTTTTTGGTCGTATTTGCCGTCGCCTTTGTGGCGCTGGTTGTTAATCCTGACTTTTCGCTTGGGGCGGTGTTAACTGCGCCGGGTGCATCGGGCGGTTATCTTGGCTGGGTTTTGATGGCGGTGGCAGCGCTGCAGGTATTTTCCTATCCGGTTCATGATCCAGTGATGATGGACCGCGGTTTTATCGCAGATGAAAAAACCACCCGCAGCTCCTTTTTGCATGCCTTTTGGATCTCGGCGCTGTGTATCATCGCCTTTGGCTTATTTGGTATTCAAGCCAGCCTGCAAGGTGCTGAATACGAAGGGCAATTGCTGGGCACTTGGGCTGGTATGTTTCCCGCTTGGGTCTTTGGCGCACTCATGTTGTCGCTGTTGGTCTCGGCGCTGTCGACACTTGATTCCGCCCTCAGCTCTGCCGCGCGTTTGGTGGTTGAGGAATTGCGCCTTGCTCCGCGCAGTCTGAACGGAGGCCGCGCCGCGATGGTGGTGTTTACGCTTGCTGGTACGGCGCTGACACTTTGGGGCAGCCAGTCGTTGTTTGACGCGGTTGCGGTGTCTGGTACTGCCAGTATGTTCCTGACACCGGTGTTGGTTGTTGGACTGGTTATGAACCGCGAGATCGCAGTTTGGTCCTATCTGACGGCTTGGGGCGCGGCGATCTTGGGGGCCGCTGCGTATTTCGCCCGCGGTTCGGACGCAATGGTGGCACTCTTGCCCGAAGGCCACAAGTACGAACAGCTGTTTGTCATCTGTATCGCTGTCCTTTTGGTGGGCTTTGTCGCGGTTTTGATCGGCAGCCGCAGGGTTGCAGCACAGCCCGCAGGCTGATAGTTCTCGCGTTAATCCCGAGGACTTACATCGGAATTAACGCGAGGCCGGTTTGACGACAGCTACACACCCCCGTTTGGAAATCCGCGACCTTGTGCGCGTGTACGAAGGCAAAACCGTGGTCGACAACGTTTGTTTGTCGATTGAGCCGGGCAAAGTCATGTGTTTGCTGGGCCCATCGGGGTGCGGCAAGTCTACAACCTTGCGCATGATTGCCGGTGTCGACATGCAAAATTCCGGATCGATCTATGTCGACGGGGAGCTGGTCTGCGATACGGTGTTTCGGGTGCCTCCGGAACGCCGGTCGATCGGATTGATGTTTCAGGATTTCGCTTTGTTCCCGCATTTGACAGTCGGGGAAAACGTGGCCTTTGGCTTAAAAGGCAGCGGAGCGGAGAAAAAAGCCCGCGCCAAATCCTTGCTGGATCGGGTTGGTTTGGCACATTTCCTCAATGAATACCCGCACCATTTGTCAGGGGGCGAACAACAGCGTGTAGCGCTGTCGCGGGCTTTGGCCCCGCGGCCCCGAATTATGTTGATGGATGAACCGTTCTCTGGCCTTGATAACCGGCTGCGCGATGGTATTCGGGATGAAACGCTGGATCTTCTCAAAGAGGAAGGCGCGTCGGTTCTGCTGGTCACCCATGAACCAGAAGAGGCCATGCGCATGGCAGATGAAATCGCGTTGATGCGGGATGGAAAGATCGTACAGCGCGGCGCACCCTACAATATCTACAACGCACCCGTTGACCGGCAGGCTGTGTCATTTTTCAGTGATGTCAATATCTTGCGCGGCAAAGTTCAAGGCGCTTTGACAGATACCACATTTGGCCAGTTCCTTGCCCCCGGAGTGCCCGACGGGGCCGAGGTGGAAATCGTTTTTCGCCCGCAACACATCAGCATCGACTTTGACCGCCAAGGTAAAGGCCCCCATCCAACGGTTTTGGCGGGCACACCTGCGCGCGGCATTGTTGAGCGGGCACGCTTTATGGGGTCTGAAAGCTTGATTGAGTTTCGCATGGAGCGGGATGGCCAGATGTTGAAGGCAACCGTTCCGAATGTGTTTATGCCACAACCCGGAACACCGATGTGGTTGACTGTACGGCGCGATCGCTGTTTTATATTTCCATCCTGAAAACAGGCACTTGCTGGTCTGTCTTCAAGTGTTTTGAAGCAGTTCGTTCAAGATGAAAACCCGTATAGATGATGCGAGACCGACCTCCGGGTCGCGCGCGGCATCAATTTCAGCGGCCAAAGCATTGATCGGCTGGCCGCGATGCGTGGCGATACGCCGAAACTCGCGCCAAAATTCGGTTTCCAAAGAAACAGAAGTCCGGTGCCCCTTGAGCGTTAAAGAGTGCTTTTCCGGGCGTCCGCTCATTCCAGCTCATGCCCGTCCAAGTCGCGTTTCTCTTTGTCTAACCGCGTGTTTTCAAGGATCTTGACGACCTTGCTACGCCCGAATTTAGCGGCGTTTTCATTCCCTTCGCGGCGTTTTTCCGCGCGGGATTTCGATTTTCTGAAGCGATTCAAATTTACGATCTCGGCCATGAGAAAATCATAGCCAAGACCGATAATTTTGCCAAGTAGATCACGCGCGGGCTGGGCGGGGCCGCAGATACCAGTACCAAACCCGATAGGCCTCAAGCGCGATTAAGGGCGTGAAATGTACCATTGCGCCGGTCAACCCTTCCCAATTGTGCAAAGCCGCCCAATGGAGCAAGGTCAGGGCCGCAGCGGCATAAGTCCAACGCTGCAAAGATTTCCACGCCGGACCCATTTTGCGAACGAAGTAATCCATCGATGTTACGCCAAGAGGGATAAAGATCGCAAAGGCCAACCAGCCGGTCCAAATGTACAGTTTCGGCAGATCGCTTAGGACTTTGGTCAGAGTCGCAACGTCGATCAGGTAAAATACAGTATGTGCGATGGCATAGAAAAATGCTGCCACGCCAAAATAACGGCGGTTCTTTTTCAACCAAAGCGGCCCACGCCAGCCTTTGAACAACAGTGTCAGCGGCGTCGCCATCATGGCGATGATGGTGAACCGAGCTGCAAATTCACCTGTGGGGTGCAACAGTTGATGATAGATTTCCGGGTCTGTTCCCTCAAGTATTCCCGCGACCATACCAAAGGCTGGCAAAGCTAATAGAAGCCAAAGCCAATAGGGGGAAAAGCGTGCCATAATGTGTTCCTTAATGCATGTCTGGTCTTCTAAACGCATCAGCTTTGCCGTTCCGTCGCCAAAAGACACGAATGGAACAAAAAAACGCCCGAGCAGAACCCGGGCGTTTGAATTGTCTTGCTTGCCGTCAAAATCAGGCTTTGGGGCCAACCATGTCTTCGGGGCGGACAACTGCGTCAAACGTTGCCTCATCCACAAAGCCAAGCGCGATGGCTTCCTCTTTGAGGGTGGTGCCATTTTTATGCGCAGTCTTGGCAACCTTTGTGGCGTTGTCGTAGCCGATGGTGGGGGCCAATGCGGTGACCAGCATCAGGCTCTCTTTCATCAGTTTGTCGATGCGCGGTTCGTTCGCCTGAATGCCGTTGAGCATGCGCAGGGTAAAGCTGTCGGCAACATCGCCCAGCAATTGAATCGACTGAAGCAGGTTGTAGCTCATCATTGGGTTGTAAACGTTGAGCTCAAAGTGGCCTTGGCTGCCGGCAAAGGTCATCGCGGCGTTGTTGCCCATGACATGCGCGGCAACTTGGGTCATGGCTTCGGCTTGGGTCGGATTGACCTTGCCAGGCATGATCGAGCTGCCGGGTTCGTTTTCGGGCAGGATCAACTCACCCAGACCCGAACGCGGACCTGAGCCGAGGAAGCGGATGTCATTGGCGATTTTATACATCGAGCCCGCGACTGTTGCCAAAGCGCCGGACATAAAGACCATTGCGTCATGGGCACCAAGCGCTTCGAATTTGTTTGGCGCGGTCACAAAGGGCAGGCCGGTGATTTCTGCCATATTGGCAGCCACAGCTTCGGACCAGCCGGGTGCGGTGTTCAGGCCGGTGCCAACTGCGGTGCCGCCTTGGGCCAGCTCATAGATGCCGGGCAGGGCTGCGTCGATGCGGGACAGACCCTGACGGATCATATGCGCGTAGCCAGAAAATTCCTGACCCAAAGTCAAAGGCGTCGCATCTTGTGTATGCGTGCGGCCGATCTTGATGATGTCTTTGAATTCTTCGGATTTGGCTTCCAGACCTTCGGCCAATTTGGTCAGGCCGGGGACCAGAACATCGCGGACCGACATGGCTGTGGCGATATGCATGGCTGTTGGGAATGTGTCGTTTGATGACTGACCCATGTTACAGTGATCATTGGGGTGAACTGGGTTCTTGGACCCGATCACGCCGCCAAGCATTTCAATTGCGCGGTTGGCGATCACTTCGTTCGAGTTCATGTTCGACTGGGTGCCGGAACCGGTTTGCCAAACGACCAAAGGAAAGTTGTCGTCGAATTTGCCTTCGAACACTTCGCCAGCGGCTGCGATTACCGCATCAGCAATTTTAGGCTCCATCGCGCCGGTGGCTTTGTTTTGCATGGCGCAGGCTTGCTTGATCACACCCAGGGCGCGCACGATGGCGACGGGCTGCTTTTCCCAACCAATAGGGAAGTTCATGATCGAGCGCTGCGTTTGCGCACCCCAATACTTGTCGGAGGGAACCTCCAAGGGGCCAAAGCTATCGGTCTCTGTACGGGTCTGGGACATGGTGGTCTCCTGGGCTTGGTATGCAGTTGCATGCCGAATAACCGCCCCGCGCGCGCAGGGCAACTGGCAACATGCGCGCAGGGCTTATACCACAGCGCAGCGGAAGGAATAGACCCGAGCAGGGGGCAGATTGCCCCAAATTGTTTCGGACTTGGTGTAGGTTAGCGCTAGCTCTTCGCTGACCCTATCTTGAACCGGAGATTTGGGACCGTAGGTGAACTGAATATAAACACCGCCTGGTCCCATGGCCTTGAACGAAGCGCGCAAAATGGCATGTTGAATGCTGCCGGGCATCGATAGAAAAGGCAGGCCAGACACAACTGCCCGGACATTGTTCAATCCAAGCTGGTCCATCTCTTGGGCCTTGTTGTGATGGACATGAATGTTTGGAAACCCGCTGCGCAAGTTGTCTACGAATTCTTCGTTCAGCTCAAAGGCATGCAGGTCGTCTGGGGCAACGCCAGCTTCCAGAAGGGCCCGAGTGATTTTTCCGGTGCCAGCCCCGAGCTCTACAACCGGGCCAGTACGATCCAAGGGCAGTTCCATTGCCATACGCCGTGCCAATGCCGCTGAAGACGGCGCAATTGCCGAAATCTTATGGGGAGAGCGGATCAATTGACCCAAAAATAAGGGAAGTCCGGATTGCAGCGACATAATACTGACCGTGAATTGTTAAATGGATATACACCATGCGCCTCAGAATTGACCGGAGCAAGACCTTAGGTCAACAAACCCAGTACTTTACGCTGTCTGGCTCCGCATGCATTGCGCATGCAAAAAAATCCCCCTCGAAGGGGGGATTTCTTTTCAAAATCAGAGAATTACTTGCGGAACCGGTCCAAGCTCACGACTTCTGCGTCGCGATGTTCTGGGGTTGGCAAACCGCCATCCGGATCATCCTCGGGTGGATCGGTTTCCTCTTCGTCTTCTTCTTCCTGGCTTTCGAAGCGCAGACCAAATTCAACAGAAGGGTCAACAAAGGTCTTGATCGCATCATAAGGGATTTTGAGCGCTTCAGGGGATTCGCCAAAGTTTAATGTGATCGAAAAGCCGTCGTCCGTGACCTCTAGATCGTCATACCAATGCTGCATAACCACTGTCATTTCATCTGGATAGCGGTCGCGCAACCAATCGGCCAATTCGGCATCCGGATGATTGGTATCAAAGGTGATGAAGAAATGATGCTCTCCCGGAAGCCCGTCTTGCTTGACGTTTTCTAGAACCTTTTGGATCAGCCCGCGCATCGCGCCGTGCATGAGTTTTCCGTAGTCGATAGCCGATGACATAATTCCGCCTTCACTTGTTAAGAGTCAGCATATTAGTTTTGCGCAGGAACGGAAGAGTGGATTTGGATCACAGCAGGCTCAATCCCCAACTAATTGCGCTGCAAACCACCAAGGTGAACAACACACCGCGTTTTAGGGGGCCGATCAAGGCAAAGGCTACTGTGATCAAGGGAATGATCTGCCAATTATAGGACGAAAATTCAGGCCAGGGCAGGGTGACAGGGCCAAGGGTGACCTGTCCTACTTTGGCAAAGATCACATGCAATGCAAACCAAAGTGACAAGTTCAAAATAACCCCAACGACGGCCGCGGTTATGGCCTGAAGCGCTGCCAGAAGTCGCGGACGCGCCAGCAGGTTTTCAACATGCGGAGCCCCAGCGAAAATCCACAAAAAACAAGGAACAAAGGTCATCCAAAGCGTCAGCACCCCTGCGATCAAGGCCAGTGCCACGCCGCCGACGGAATGCCCTGCCAACATCCCGACAAACTGGGTGACCAAAATCAGCGGCCCCGGCGTTGTTTCGGCCAATCCAAGGGCATCAACCATTTGCGGAGCGTCTAGCCAGCCGCGCGTGATCACCACTTCTTGGGACATATAGGCCAAAACGGCATAGGCACCGCCAAAAGTGACCACCGCCAGCTTGGCGAAAAAAGCAGCGAGGCTGAACAAGAATTGCTGTCCGATCAGCCATAGAACCGGCAAGGGTGCCAACCAAAGCGCCGTCCACAAGATCAATGTGCGCGGCCGGGTGCTCGGGTGCTTTTGCGGGATTTCCTTGGGAGTGTCATTGGTTGCGGTGATGGCCCCCCATGTCGCGGCCGCTGCAATGATGATTGGAAACGGCAATTGAAAGGCAAAAATCCCAAGAAACGAAAGGCCTGCCAAAGCATAGGCGCTGGGGGATTTAAGCGCTTTGGCGGAAAGGCGAACCAAGGCTTGGGCAACAATGACCAAAACGCAGGCTTTGACCCCGAGCAACAGTGCTGCGGTTTCGGGGCGGGTGCCGAAATTAGCGTATAGCAAAGCAAGCACGGTAATCACAATTGCGCCGGGCAATACGAACAACAGACCGCCAATCAACCCGCCAGAAACACCGCGCATCCGCCAACCGGCATAGGTTGCCAATTGCATCGCCTCCGGCCCGGGCAGCATCATGCAAAAGCTGAGTGCGCGCAAAAACTGGTCTTCGGTTAGCCAGTCACGCTCTTCCACAAGATTACGGTGCATCAGGGCAATCTGCGCGGCGGGCCCGCCAAACGACAAAAGCCCGATACGTCCAAAAACCCGGACCAATTCAGAGGTGGGATGAGCAGCCTGTTTCATCCGTATTGCCATACAGGCTTGGCGTTTTGGCGCAACACGAATGTCGCGGTGCTACGAAAACTTCGTACCGGTCAGCATAATCAAACCCGAATTCTCGGGCAAAGCGCCAACGGTCTCGAAATAATTGAGCAGGTCCGCATTGGCATAAGATTCAATGACTTGTCCTTCTTCGATGCGATCAAAGAACATGCCCATCAGGACGCCGGTTTTTTTGGAGGTAAGCGACTTCAGATCCGCCTCAATCACATGCGCGAACCGGCCATTGCCGCCGTCCACTGTAACCGTGCGGCGAAACCCCTCGATAGAGGCCATGGATTGAAACTGCGCGACCCAGTCTCGAAATTCGGACCGTGTCAGCGCGGCCCCTTGAATGCGACCATGGAATTGCGCGTCTGGATGAAAGTATGTGTCAATGGCATCCAGGTCTTCGTTTACCCAGATTTCGGTCATGACATCATCAATAAGGTTGTGAGTTTGCTGCGGATTCAAGTTCATGGCATAGCCTCGCACGGTGGCAGTTAAGACATGCTGAAAGCTGAACGCGAATTGTTTGAAAAGCGCAGGTTTCTGTTGCCAGGTACCTGCAAACCCCGCCTTACGCTGCTAGGCGCAAGGGCTTAATTTTCGGTTTTCCGAACAGCTTACGCTGCGAGGGCTACCGGAGCACGATTGTCATTTGCAATTGTACAGTTTTCGCCGATAACGGTGGCAGACAGCCGAAACAAAGCTAACCTCTTTAGACGTTCGTCGATCCTATTTCGTCCCCAAGATCCCCAAATGAGAGATATATGGTGGAGACGCCGGGTACCGCCCCCGGGTCCGATCCGCTTATTACAAGCGCGTTTATGTTCATAGTTCCCGAAGGAACAAGAGGAATATAGGGGCGATTGGACGGAATGCAAAGGGGGGACGTGATGATTTTTCCTCTTTGGCATTTCAGGGCTTAAGGGCGCTTTCGGATAAGATAGACATCCATGATCCAGCCATGGTCTGCGCGGGCAGCGGCGCGGGTGTCGATGATTTGGGCCGCCACGTCGGACAAACGGCCTGCGATGCGGATCTCTTCGGGCATACCTGCGAAGGCGCTCCACCAAATATCATAATGCTGCCCGTCCAAGACTTCAAAAGCACCGCCTGCATCCAGCATGACCACCAGCGTTTCGGCCCCGTCCGGCCAGCCAAAATCGCGCAACCGGCGTCCTGTGGTGATCGTGAACGGCGCTCCGAGACCATTTACGGGGATGACATGGCCTGCGGTCAGCGCCTGAACCGAGGTGATGCCGGGGATAACTGTAATCTGCAGGGGCAATTTCCGCGCAACGCGCTCTGCGATCCGCAATGTGCTGTCATAAAGGGACGGATCACCCCAAACCAAAAACGCCACACGGCCAGATGGTCCGGCCTGAGCCGTGATGTTTTCAGCCCAAACATCGGCGATTGCGTCGTGCCAGTCCTCGACCCGTTTCAGATAATCAGGCGTCGACCGGTCGCGCACAGGCAGGTCAAATTCGTGCTGACGCGGGCCACCATCAGACAATACATCGCGGCAAATGGCGCGGCGGAGTTCGGCGAGATCGTCTTTGCCGGTGCCCTTGCGCGGGATCAAAATCAAATCCGCGCTATTCAACACCTCGATTGCCTCAAGCGTCAGGTGTTTGGGATTGCCAGCCCCGACGCCGACCAAAAGCAGTTCGATCATGTATGCCTCCCTGAAACGAAACACGGCCCCGCAAAAATGGGGGCCGTGCGATTTAGACTGGTTCGTTGGATCAGGCGTTGTAAACGCGCGATGCCAAGATACCGGATGCTTTGATGTCGCGGATCGATTTGGCACCGGCAAGGCAGGCCAGATCAATCAGAGGCTCAATCAGGATAACCATCATGTAAGCCGCGCCAAAGGACATGACCGAAGACATTGCGCCAAAGCCCTGACCGTAGAACGCCCAGAACGCAACCCAAGCAACGACACCACCTTGAAAAGCCGTCGAAAGGGCAAGGGTCTGTTTGTAGCTCAGGTCAACATAGGCAGTGCCCGGTGTGATGATACGCTTGGCCAAAGCCGACATTGCCATCAGCGGAACCAGCAGTGTGGTGACGTTGACGAAATACATCGGCAGATCTGTAGGGGCAAAGAACATGCCCTGAAGAAGCAGACCGATGGCCAAGCCGAATGCGGCAGGCGCAGCGCCCAGCATCAAAAAGAGGGTCGAGCCTAGGATGAAGTGAACCTCAGAGACGCCAACCGGAAAATGCGGCAGGATCTGAAAGAATGAAAAAGTCGCAACGGTGGCAATGGCTGTCCGTGCTGCCATTTTTGAAACACCGGATTCGCGAACAGTGTCGATCGCCATTTTGGTGGCCACACCGCCAGCAGCAGCTGCGGTTGCATAGCTCAGGCCGATTTTTGCGGCGTCAACGATACCTGGTTCTACGTGCATAATTTTGTCTCCCTACCGTCTCACCCGACGGCGTTTCCTGTATAGGTGCCCCCGTTTTTCGGGGCCCCGGGTTGTCATTCAGGATGCATGGGCATCCCCGGCGGCAGGTCTCCTGACTTGCGGGTCATGGCTTGTCCGGGCCTTCCCACCCCATCGTGGGGCAGTGGCATTGTCCGGCCAAGCTCACCGCTTACAGTTGCGGGGGCAGTCTCGGATTAGGCGCCTGATGGCTACACCTTACCGTGTTCCCTTTTCATCCCCTTGGTCCGATGACCGTTGAGGAACCGTCGTCTTAAAGGCTTGTCATGCGATTGCGTTTCTTGTCAAGCATCTGGTTGCGCTAGCGGTCCATAAAGGATCAACGCAGGGGCAGGGCTGGGGTGGCCTGCCAAATCGCGCGCCAATTCTTCCACCGTATGAAAACTAATGCTTTGTTCTGGTCGCGACACCGCTTCGGCCAACATTGCACGGGTGGTGCCAGGCAACCCTGCGGCGATCAGCATATCCGCCATTTTGGCAAAGGTCCTGCGGCCCATATAAACAACGGTCGTCACGGTGTCGTCGGCCAAGGCAGCCATGTTCAAATCTTCGGGCAAGGCACCTGTGACGTCGTGGCCAGTGACAAATTGCACCCGCCGTGCCGTCAACCGCCGCGTCAGGGGAATTCCTGCCGCCGCAGCCGCCGCCGAGGCCGAGGTGATGCCGGGGATGATTTCGTATTTGATGCCAGCCTCGCGCAGGGCGATCAGCTCTTCTTCCAGTCGTCCGAATACACCGGCGTCTCCGGACTTGAGCCGCACGATACGGCCACCGGCCTGTGCGTATTCCACCAGCAGTTTGCTGACGTGCTCTTGTTTGGGCGACGGCCGGCCCGCGCGTTTGCCAACGCCGATCATATCCGCACCGGCGCGGGCATGGGCCAAAATTGGTCCCGAGCTGAGATCGTCGAACAACACTGCATCGGCGTTTTGTAACCGGTTAACCGCCTTGATAGTCAAAAGCTCGGGGTCACCCGGACCAGAGGAAACGAAGCTGACAAAACCGGTCATGTTGTGGCCTTTGTAATCAAGTGAAAGAAGGTCCCGCTGGCGAAACCGCGCAACGACCCTGTTTCAGGCACTTCTGTTCCGGTTGCATCGGTGACGCAAGCCAAAGGCGCATCGGGTTGGTCCAAAATCGTCGAATAATGGAACTCATGCCCACGCAACCGGCTTTGAGGGGCGAAACCGGGCAACCCGTGGGTCAAGGTTGCCTGCCGATACCCCAAATGCATTTTTCGTTTTGCGTATGAGGTGACAAGACCCAAAAGACCGGCCATCTCATGGCGCGTGCCATCTTTGTCGATCAAAGCCGCGCCCATGGCCATATAGCCACCGCATTCGCCATGCACAGGCCGGGTTTGGGCAAAATGCTGCAAACCGCTGCGAAAATTGGCTGCCGCCGCGATTTTGCCCGCATGAAGTTCGGGATAGCCGCCGGGAAGCCAGCAGATATCGGCGCTTGGATCCGGTGCCTGATCCGCCAATGGGGAAAAAGGCAAAATCTCGGCACCTGCTGCCCGCCATCCCGCCAAAAGATGCGGATAGACAAAGGAAAATGCATCATCTTGGGCCAAGGCAATGCGTTGACCGGGCGGAGTGATTTGGGCCGGTGTGCCCGTGATCGGTTTGCAGGGCCGTGCGGCGGCGCGAAGGCGGTCCATATCGACATGCTGACTGACGAATTTCGCCGCCTCTGACAAAATATCATCAAGCGCGTCATGTTCTTGGGCTTGCACCAAACCCAAATGCCGTTCGGGCATTTCTATGGATTTGACGCGGGGCAAGGAGCCAAAAACCTCGATCCCCATGGCTTCCATACCTACACGGGTCAAGGCTTCGTGGCGCGGCGAGGCCACCCGGTTCAATACCACACCCGCCAGTTTGACGTTCGGGTTGTAGCTGGCAAAGCCCTTGGCAGTAGCGGCCGCCGATTGGGCCTGACCAGACACGTCGATCACCAAAACCACAGGCCAGCCAGTCAACTCGGAAACATCCGCGCTGGCCCCATTTCCAGTCTCTCCGGTAACGGCAACACCGTCGAACAGGCCCATCGACCCTTCGGCCAACACCAGATCGGCACCGCGCGCGGCACTGATCTGTGCGGCAAGCATGCCGCGCGACATCGCCCAGCTGTCGAGATTGACCGAAGGCCGGCCTGACGCGGCGCGATGAAATGCCGGATCAATGTAGTCAGGACCACTTTTGAACGGCTGAACGGCCAAACCTTGTTCGGTGAATGCCTTGAGAAGGCCCAGCATCAAAGTGGTTTTACCTGTGCCTGAGGCCGGAGCCGAAATCACCAATCCGGGTGTGTTCATATGGGCAGTCATTCTGCATCCTCCGGGAAACGAGGGTTGGTGCCGACGGGGCGATACCGGCGGTCATAGTCTCCCGCATAGAGACAGCTTTCGTCGAAATCTTCGGCACCTAAAGCGCGGCCAACAATGATCAAAGCGGTGCGCCCACGTTCGCCGCCTGTAGCCTCTTCGAGTGTTTCCAAAGTGGCTTTGACAATGCGCTGGTCGGGCCAAGTGGCGCGCCAGACCACGGCGACGGGGCAATCCGCTCCGTAATAGGGCGTGAGCCGTTTGATGACATCTTCGAGCACGTGAACCGACAAATGGATCGCCAGTGTCGCACCGGTTTTGCCAAAATTTTCAAGCGTTTCAGTATCCGGCATAGACGACGCGCGCCCGGATGTGCGGGTCAATACCAGCGACTGTGCGACACCGGGAAGGGTGAATTCGGCCCCAAGCGCTGCCGACGCCGCTGCAAAGGCCGGAACCCCCGGTGTGACATCATAGGGGATATCCAATGCTCGCAATCTCCGGGTTTGCTCTCCCAATGCTGACCAAACCGACAGATCGCCAGAATGCAGCCGCGCTACATCTTGGCCTGCGTCATGGGCGGTTTTGATCTCGGCGATAATGTCGTCCAGCGACATGGGGGCGGTGTTGATGATCCGTGCGCCGCCTGGGCAATGCTGAAGCAGGGCTTCTGGCACCAACGATCCGGCATACAAACACACCGGACAAGCGGCGATCAAATCGCGGCCGCGCAATGTGATCAAATCGGCCGCACCGGGGCCTGCACCTATGAAATGAACGGTCATGTTTGTGATCCTTTCCGAGCGGCAAAATGAGGGGCCTGCGCCAGGGCTGCGGTTGCCATTCCGCAGGGTGATTTTACACGTGGTCCCAACAGGTTCGCATGTGGACCCGCAGCGGCTAGTGCCGCCGCTTCGGACACGGAGCCTGTGCCAAACTGCGCTTGTTGGCGGGCGGATTGTGTCAGCGTTGTCTGTTGCGCCAGATCGTCCGCCTCTATGAACAAAAGCGGCAGGGTCAAATGACGGGCAAGTTCGCTAATCACTTGAGCTTTGGACTTATGGGCCGAGGTGGCCAATGCGTCGGCAGTGCCCCCAACCGCATGATAGGCGGCCAGTAAGGCGTTCATATCCGCACCCGTCCGAAAACCAATTCCTGCAACCTTCATCGAACCGTGCTCCATTGAATGACAGGCCGCGCACGGGTCCAACCGCGCATCCGGCCCAATGGCGCGGCTTCGGCCAGTTCAACGCGCAACAATTGCCCGCCAGTTTCAGCATGCCAATTCATCAGCAAGGATTCTGTTTCCAAGGTCACCGCGTTTGCCACAATCCGCGTGCCGGTTTCCACTGTATCCCAAAGCTGTTGCAGCAAAGCTTGGGTCGCGCCGCCGCCAATAAACACGACATCAGGCGACGAATGCCCTGCCACGGTGTCCAGAGCATTGCCTTCGACCACGGTCAGCCGATGGCTGAGACCAAAACGATCTGCGTTGGTCCGGATGTTCACAGCACGATCCGCGCGCGTTTCAAAGGTGATGGCGCGGCTGCCTCGGGCGCTCAACAGCCATTCAATGGAAATCGACCCGGATCCGGCCCCAATGTCCCAGAGGGTTTCATTGGGGCGCGGGGCCAAAGCCGAAAGGGTCAGGGCACGTACAGGCCGTTTGGTAATTTGCCCGTCCGATGCGAAAAGGTCGTCGTCCAGCCCGCTGGCGCGCGGCAAAGCCTGTCCGCCGATGGGCAAAATTGCCACGGCAACAGGGGCGGATACACCCGTTAAGTTGAATGATTGTGCCAAACAGTGGTGCCGTTTCTTACGTGGCCCGCCCAAAGATTCCACAACGGTCAGTTGCGAAGCGCCAAATCCGTTTTGAACCAGCCACGCGGCCAATTCGGCCGGAGCATCGCCGTCGCGTACGGTGCAAATCACCGGAACATTGGGGGCCAAGAGCGGGATCAACCGTTCATAGGGGGCGGCATGCAGGCCAAGGCACAGGGTATCTTCCAACCGCCATCCCATCTGCGCCGCCACAAGTGAAAACACGGATGGCGCGGGATGGCAGACCCATTCGCCGGGTTGCACATGCGCGCTGAGTGATCCGCCGGCACCAAACCAAAACGGGTTGCCCGATGCCAGAACGGCAACCTTGCGCCCGCGGTGTTGCAACACTGGACCGAGCGAGAACGGCACCGTCCAAGGTTGACCTTTGTTGCCGACCTCGGCCAGTTCCAAATGTCGTGGCCCGCCAAAGACGATTTCTGCGGCATTCAGCGCTGATCTGCTTGCAGCGGACAGCCCGTTCAGGCCATCTTCGCCGATACCGATGATGGTCAGCCACGGATTGGTCGAAGGATTAGACATGACACGCACATTGGTTCTGGGCGGCACCACCGAGGCCAGCAGTTTGGCCCGCGCTTTGGCGAATTGCGGCGCTGATGCAGTGTTTTCCTATGCGGGCCGCACCAATGCGCCCGCTGCGCAACCCTTGCCGACACGGGTTGGCGGGTTTGGCGGTGTCCAAGGGCTGGTGCAGTATTTGCAACGTGACTCCATCAGCCACGTCGTTGACGCCACGCACCCCTTTGCCGCACAGATGAGTGCAAATGCCGTTGAAGCTTGTGCGCAAGCGGATGTCGCGCTGTGCGCATTTGAGCGGCCGCCGTGGCAGGCCCAGCAGGGGGATGTCTGGCAAAAGGTGCCGGATTTGCATGCGGCGGTTGAGGCTTTGCCGCAAACCCCTGAACGGGTGTTTTTGGCCATCGGCAAACAAAACCTTGCGCTGTTTACCAAAGCTTCCCAGCACCACTATTTGTTGCGTCTGGTTGATACGCCGGACGCACCGTTGCCTTTGCCCAACGTCACTGCGGTGATTGCGCGTGGACCATTTACAACAGCGGGCGACAGGGCGTTGCTGTCCGAGCAGAAAATCGATGTTATCATTGCCAAAAACGCCGGAGGACACGGTGCGCAGGCCAAGCTGGACGCGGCGCGGGAACTGGGCATTCCGGTGATCTTGGTCGATCGTCCTTTGGTCCCTTCGCGCGTGATATTGGGCGATTTGGGGCAGGTGATGGCGTGGCTTGGTCATTCAACCCGCCTTGGAGTGTAAACAAATTCGCCAATCTTGCGCGTGTCTTTGTTTCCCACGATCACCACAGTTCGCATGTCCGCCATATCGGCGGTGGCGTTCCCAAGGGTGACGGTGGTCAGTGTTTGCCCCGGTTTCGTCACGTCTTTTGCGAATGAAATCAGGGTATCTACGCCGCACTCCTCACGTAAAATTTCCAAAGCGCGCCCAAATTGATGCGGCCGCGATTTGGATCGTGGATTGTAAAAGGCCATGGCAAATCCCGCCTGACCGGCAAGACGTAACCGCGTTTCGATCAAATCCCAAGGCTTGAGATTGTCGCTTAGATTGATTGCGCAAAAATCATGCCCCAAAGGGGCACCAAGGCGGGCTGCTGCCGCCAGCATTGCCGTGATACCCGGCAAAATCCGGATATCCAAAGCCAACCATTCGGGCGAACCTGCCTCAAGCGCTTCGAACAAGGCAGACGCCATGGCAAATACGCCCGGATCGCCAGAAGACACCACAACAACCCGTTTCCCTTGCGCCGCCATGTCCAGCGCATGCGCGGCGCGTTCCAGTTCAACGCGATTGTCGGTTTCGTGCAGGGTCAATCCTTCGCGTGGATTGATGCGGCGCACATAGGGAATATAACCAACGATATCAGTGGCCTGTTCCAGCGCATCATGCACTTCGGATGTAATCATCCCATCGTCGCCGGGGCCCAGTCCGGCAACTACAACCCAACCTCTCATGGTCTGCGGCCCTGACCATGAACCACCGCGATGGTGAAATAAGGCCAATCGCCAGTGGCTTCGCTTAGCCGTTGAACGCGTTGACCCTCCATGGTCCCACGTTCGATCAACCATGCGTCCTCTAACCGGCCAGCCGTTTCCAAGGCGCGTTTCAGCTTTGGCAAGTTGCGGCCAATTTTCATAACGGCCAAAGCGTCGGTGTCGGCGGCACGGCGGCTCAGCTCTTCTTCGGGTAGGGTCGCCATCAAAACCGTCAAGACATCGTCGCCCCAAGTGATCGGCATGCCGGTCGCAGTCCAGCAGCCGGACATGCCGGTAATGCCGGGCACAACATCAACCGTCGCGCGACCTTGCAGGCGGGAATGCAGATGCATGAAAGATCCGTAAAAGAAAGGATCACCTTCACAAAGTACGATAACCTCTTGGGTTTGCGACAGTTCTGTCATGCGGTTCGCCCAGTCGTCGTAAAATTCGGACAGCAAGCGATTGTATTCGGGATCGCTGAAATGGATTTCGGTCGTGACCGGATATTCCATCGGATATTCGATCGCATCTTTTGAAATGATGCCATTGACGATTTTGCGCGCCTGACCACTGCGACCAGCTTTGCGAAAATAGGCCACATGCTGCGCGGAACGTATCATGCGGTCAGCTTTGACGCTCATCAACTCGGGGTCACCGGGGCCAAGCCCGACACAAATAACTTTGCCCATCGTCATTCCTTCCAGCTGGCCAGCGCGTTCACGGCTGCGACAGTGATCGCAGAGCCGCCAAGTCGCCCTTGGCATATCATCGACGGCACTGGCAGATCGGCCATCAACGCGTCCTTGGATTCTGCTGCGCCGACAAAACCGACAGGGCAACCTATAATCGCCGCAGGGCGCGGGCAATCGGGGTCCTCGAGCATATTGAGCAGATGAAACAGCGCCGTCGGGGCATTGCCTATTGCGACCAGCGCGCCGCCCAAATGCGGGCGCCAAAGTTCAAGCGCCGCAGCGGATCGTGTATTGCCCATTTGCTGTGCCATCTCTGGCACACGCGGATCTTTGAGGGTGCAGATGATCTGATTGCCTACTGGCAGGCGCGGGCGGGTGATGCCTTCTGACACCATGCGCACGTCGCATAAAATCGGTGCGCCATCCGCGAGAGCCTTGCGCGCGGCACTGGCCATACCAGCCGAAAATTGCACATGTTTTTCTAGGCCAACCATACCAAGCGCATGGATCATCCGCACCACAACCGGTTCTTCGTCGCGGTCAAAACTGGCCAATTCAGCTTCGCGCCGAATGGTGGCAAAACTTTCTTTGTAGATGGCGGCGCCATTCATTTCATATGTGTGCGGCATTCACGGGCTTTCGGACAAAAGAGGTTGGGCGAGGTCGGACAGAGTCAAACCGATTTTGGCGGGCTGATCGGCGGCGGTGCCGTTCCAGATCAGATCAAATTGGGTCGTGCTTGTCGCTGTCAGGGTCATTTTGGCAGGGGCCGGATGGGCGCATCCTTTGGCGCATCCCGATACATGCAAAATGCCGTGTTTGGGTAAGTTGAGCGCCATGGATCGAGCGATTTCCCGCGTTTGGCCGAGGGCTTGGGGGCATCCCGGTGCGCCTGTGCAGGCTGCGATGCGAAGCAATGGATTGTCAGCGTTCCGGATTAGACCAGACAGAACGGGGACAGGCGCATTGCCTTCGATCAATAGCATGCGCCAAGGTGTCAAACGCAGCGCCCCGAGCGTTGCCAGCTGGCCCAAAGTTTCAGCGCTGATTTGGCCGAACTCAAGGGCGATCATCGCACCAATTGGCGTGATTTGTGGTGCCGGATTATACGTGCTGGTTTGCACGGGTGTGCCTAAAAGCTCTGATGGCGGAACTGATCCGGCGGCCAGATGTGGGCGCATACGGCCACGGCCATTGGGTGCGCCGCCGCTGTCAACGAACCAATGCGCCAACCGCATTGCCACTGCAACGGCATCGTCCAAACTGACTTTGGCCGCAGTCACAGCTCCGTCAGCGCGGACCAAAATTGCGCCGTCTTTGCAGCGCTCGAACCGGATGTCCGCTGCGCAAGATTGCAAGGTGGGTTTGTCGCCACAATCAACACAAAACCCGAATTTCCCCGGCAGCTGTGGCGCATCGTCTCTGGCCAAAGCCTGTGCCAAATCTGTCGCCAACCGATGGCTGCTGTCGCCGGGCTGCCAAAACGGGGTGAGGGTGATGTTGCGACGGGCTTCCACTTCGACGTTGTTATCGATCAGCCCAAAAGCCCGCAGCCCCTCGATCAGAGCCAAATGATCTGTAGGAGCAACGCCGCGCAGCTGAAGATTGGCGCGGGCCGACAGGTCGATCAAACCATTGCCGTATTGGCGGGACAGTCCGGCGATCGCGCCGGCTTGCTGGGAAGTCAGGCGGCCCAAGGGCGCACGAATGCGCACGACAAGCCCGTCGCCAGACATCATTGGCCGCAACGCGCCGGGGCACCATCCTTTGATTTCCGGTGCGCTCATGCTTGATCCTCCAGAAGGGCGGTGATCGAATTGCGGCGGGTGGTCCACAGGCCCGCGTCTTGCAGTGCACGAAATCGGTCCCGCAAAGCCTGAAGGGCACCAGGATTTTCACGTTCCAAGAATTCAACAAGATCGTTTCTGCCCAAGGTGGCTTCGAAATACAGGTCAAACAAATGTGCCGGAACGACTTGGGCCAGATGTGCAAAGGCAGCCATGTGATCCAATGTGGCGCTGATTTCAGCGCCGCCGCGGAACCCGTGTGCCATCATGGATGTGACCCAATCGGGGTTGGCCGCGCGGGCGCGGGTCACGCGGGCGATTTCTTCGGTCAGATCGCGTGCGACGGGCGTATCGGGGCGGGTTGCGTCCATGTGATACAAGGACGGGGTATTTCCGCCCAAGCGCGCAACGGCGGCTGCAAATCCGGCTTCATGGGCGGCATAATCCGACGCCATCAACACATCGGTTTCCGGCAAGTCTTGCAAATGCACAAAGCTGTCAGCTGATTTCACCCGTTTTTCAAGGGCTTCTCGGGCGTAGGTAATGTTGCCTTTCGCGTCGATGGCATGGCTTGAGGCCTGAAGCCATGCTTCGCCTGCGGCTTGCCTTGCCTCTTCGGTATAGGTTTCCAACTGTGCGCCCATCGAAAGACCATACAAACCGGGGCGCGGCCCGAAAACGCGGGGCTGCGCAGACAGGTAAGGATTGTCCTCAGCGCTTTCTTCGCGGGCCGCAAGGGCCGCAGCGGCGCTTTCAAACATCTGCGCAAGGCCGGGAAACACATCACGAAACAGGCCGGACACCCGCAAGGTCACATCAATTCGCGGTCGGTTGAGCATTGCCAAGGGCACAACTTCAAAGCCGCCGACACGTTCTGATCCGTCGTCCCATTTGGGCGCAAGTCCGGCTAAATGCAGCGCCATGGCGAATTCTTCGCCGGCGGTGCGCATTGTGGCGGATCCCCAAAGATCTATGACCAATCCCTTTGGCCAATCGCCATTGTCTTGTAAGTGGCGGCGCAGCAATTCTTCGGCCAGTTTCACACCCTGGGCATGGGCAGATCGGGACGGTACGGCACGCGGATCGGTGGTGAAAAGGTTGCGGCCGGTGGGCAGCACATCTTCGCGGCCGCGATAGGGCGATCCGGACGGGCCGGGGGCAACCATGCGCCCGTTCAACGCGGCGGTTAGACCGGCTGTTTCGTGTGTCCCGTAGTCGCCGCGTCCAAAGACATGCAACCCGACAGTATACTGGCTTTCTTTGATATCACAGACAAAGGCATCAATCCGCGTGATCGCTTCGGCGGGGCTGGTTTCGTCGGTCAAACCCAAATCGGCCTCAACACCGGTGCCCTGCGCTTCGGCGCGAATATCAGTAACCAGACGGTCGCGGCGGGCAGGATCCAGCCCGTCTGCGGTTGAGTATTCGTCAAGCAAGCCTTCAAGGCGGCCCATGCCTTCGGGCAATTTGGTCAGCGCAAGTGGCGGAGGAATATGGCCGATTGTAACAGCAGAAATTCGGCGTTTGGCCTGCGCTGCTTCGCCGGGGTCGTTGACAATAAACGGGTAGATCACCGGCATGTCGCCGATCAAAACCTCGGGCCAGCAGGTGTTAGAAAGAGCGACTGATTTACCGGGCAGCCATTCCAGCGTGCCATGCGCACCGATGTGGACCAAGGCATCAGACTGGGTGCGCAACCACAAATAGAAGGCGACATAAGAATGACGCGGCGTACGGTCCAGGTCGTGGTAATCATCCACACGGCTGTCGACATTTCCGCGTTCCGGTTGCAACGCAATCAGGGCGTTTTGTGCACGAATTGCAGCAAAACACAGATCGCCACTGTCAAATAGCGGGTCTTCTTTCGGTGTTCCCCAAGCGGCGGCCAGATCATCTTGTAACTCTTCAGGCAGCGTTTTCAGCGCCTCTACATACTTGGCCACTGGCCAGCGCAGGCGGTGAAAGGCCAAAGTGCTGCCAAGGTTTTCGACAGGGTTCGCAGCGTGACCATCCCGTTTAAGATTTAGCAAAATCTCGTTGCACGATGCCAACGCATCAAGGCCTACCGCATGCGCCAATTGGTGGCTTTTGCCTGGATAGGTCGATAAAATCAAAGCCACCTGTTTGTCGGCAGCGGGCAGGGTGGCCAGACGATGCCAGCGCATGACCTTGTCTGCAACGGCATCAATCCGGCATTGATCAGCACGGTGTGCAAAGCGCGAATATTCCAAATCGGGGTCTTTGCGGCCGGGCTGCTTAAAACTTGCAACGCCAGAGAAAATACGTCCGTCTACTTCGGGCAATACGACATGCATTGCCAAATCCGCAGGTGACAAACCGCGATCCGCCAGCGCCCAATCCTTTTTGCGGGCGGTAGACAGGGCCACTTGAAACACCGGACATCCGGTTTCGCTGAGCGGAGACGCAGCCCCATTTGCCCCTTGGGCCGAAAAGGCTGTGGCATTGACGATGGCCGCAGGGGCCAGTTCGGTCAGTTGCTCGCGCAGCCATTTTGCTGCGGCGGGCGATTTCAGGCTGGGTGCAAAGACACCGCAGGCTGCAAATCCGCGGGCTTCAAGTGCTGTAATCAAAGCATCAATCGGCGAGGTGTCCGCAGATGTCAGATAGGACCGGTAAAAGCTCACCAAAGCCAAAGGTTTTCCGGTCACTGGCGGCGCTGGGATGACGCCGTTCTCGGGGTGATAGAACCCCATGTCCGGCATGGTTTTGTCGCCAGCAACCGGACCGCTATAGAGTCCGGCAGCAAGTGCCATTTGCGCCAAAGCCGCTTGCGCTGCCACCGCGCCGCCCGCATCACACAAGTGTTGCAACTGGCGCAGAGTGGACACCGGCAGGGTCGAAACTTCGTCAAGGCGGGCGTCGGTGCGGCCATCTGCAGGCAAGACAGCCAAGGCAATGCCGTTACGCCGCGCCAGATCTTGCAGTGTTGCCAGCCCATAGGGCCAATAGCTTTCGCCGCCAATCAAGCGCACCAAGATGCCTTTGGCACCATGTAACGTTTGCTCTGCATAGGTGTCGACTGACAAAGGGTGTTTCAAGGCAACGAGATTGGCCAACCGCAACGTGGGCAACCCGCCTTTGGAACGATGCCAGCCCGCCGCGAAAGCGCCCAAGTCACTGTCGGAAAAGGACAGTACCACAAGATCTGCGGGCGTTTGCCCCAGATCTTGTGGAGTATCAGATTCCTCTAGCCCGTGGCTTTCGCGAAAGACGACATGCATCGGTGGTTACGCCTCAAGCACTTGGCGGATGGCCGCTTCGTTGATGTGATCGTGTTCAGCGATAACAACCAATTGGGTTTTGCGCGGTTGCGCGCCCCAAGGTTGGTCAAATTGTGCACGAACGCGGGCACCTACGGCCTGAACCAGCAGGCGCATCGGTTTGCCTGTGACAGCAACATATCCTTTGACCCGTAAGATGTTTTGTTCCTTGGCAAGGCGTTCGATATTGGCCTGCAAGGCATCGGGATTGGCAACTTCGCCGAGATCAATAACGATACTGTCGAAATCATCATGCTCGTGATCGTGATGGCCATCGTGGTGGCTGGGACGGCTGTCCAGATCGTCTTCGGCGGCGGCCCCAAGACCAAGGATAACGCGCGGGTCAACCACACCTTCGGTCATCGGAATGATCGGCAGTTTGCGCGGTGCTTCGGACTCAATCACTGCGCGGGCCTTGGCGATTCCGGCTTCTCCGGCCAAATCTGCCTTTGACAGCAGAACAATGTCAGCGCAAGAAATCTGGTCTTCGAAGACTTCGGACAAGGGTGTTTCGTGATCGAGGCTGTCATCTGCATCGCGCTGCGCTTGCACCGCTTCCAGGTCAGGGGCGAATTGGCCGGCGGCCACCGCTTCGGCATCGGCCAGGGTGATGACACCGTCTACGGTGATGCGCGATTTGATTGCCGGCCATTCAAATGCTTTGAGCAGGGGTTTCGGCAGCGCCAAGCCGGATGTTTCGATCAAGATGTGTTCCGGCTTTTCGGGCAGCGCCATCAAGGCTTCGATCGTCGGGATAAAATCATCGGCAACGGTGCAGCAGATGCAACCGTTGGCCAGCTCGACAATATTGTTCTCCGGGCAGTTTTCATCCGCGCAGCTTTTGAGGATATCGCCATCTACGCCAGCCGTGCCGAATTCATTGACCAAAACCGCAAGGCGTTTGCCTTGAGGGTTCATCATCAAATGGCGGATCAATGTTGTTTTACCTGCCCCAAGAAAGCCGGTGATTACGGTAACGGGGATTTTAGACAGATCAGTCATTTTTGGGCTCCTGCGGGGGAATGCGGGCTACAGATTGTTTGCGAAAGATTACGGGACGCTCGCGCCACGGCACCAGCCCGTCAGAGGTGGCGGCATAGGCGGCTGCACCGGCTAGAATGTCCTCAACGTGATCGCCTGCGTCGAGATCACCGTATACATAAGTCCATCGTTGCGGACCGCCCGATAGAACCATGGAACACCCACGCGTGCAGGCGGAGAGGCATTCGACCGGACGCAGTTGGACACCTTGGGGCAGATTCTGGGCGTTTAGGGCATCAAACAACTGCGTTCCGGCACGCGGGCCGGTATCATCCGTTGCGGCACCGGCGCGGCATGTAGTGCAAACCGTCAGCGTGACTTCGGCCATAGGGTCCGTCCTTATTTTGGTCGAATAGGGGATAGCCAGCATGAGAGCCAAGCTCTCAAAGCCGGACGCGAAACACCCCGTTCGCCCGTTGCAACTCACTTCGTTGGCAGGTCTCCCGGCTTGCGGATATCGGGGCGTTTGCCCCGGCGGTTCACCCACCTTCCCGGCATTGTGCCAGTGGCGCGGCGACCTCTCCGGTCACGGTCGCGGGGGCGGCTGCGCTTTGATCAAACGGCGATCTATCGCATTCCCTCTTCGCCTGTCCTAAAACAGGAACCAACAGGGGCCACATGAGGCAGAGCGCCAAGGGTTGTCAAGCGACAAGGGGGGCGATTTGGCGCTGGAAAACGACATCTGCCAAGCCAACTCACCGCACATGGGCGTCTGTTGCATATATCGGCTGCATTTGTTGACGCTAACGGCTGTTTTGTCCCGCTTCCGGCAAGATTAAAATGCGCCAATCTCGTTGCGCGGTGTTCGCCGGATCAGCGGCCTTGCCCCCATTGACAGCCGCGCGCGCCTGCGTTTCAACTCCGATCCTGAGCCCAAAGCAGGAGAGCCGCAGATGAGTGCCGATACTGACCGCCACGCGATGAAAATGGCCAAGAAGAAAGCCGCGCGCGACAAAATCATGGCCAGCAAGGAAGGCGAAAAAGGTCTGGTGATCGTGCATACAGGCCCGGGCAAGGGAAAATCTTCGTCCGGTTTTGGCATGATCTTGCGCTGTATTGCCCATGAAATGCCCTGCGCCGTTGTCCAATTCATCAAGGGGGCATGGCAAACCGGTGAGCGTACATTGATCGAAGCCAATTTTAGCGAATTGTGCCAGTTTTACGCAATGGGCGAAGGCTTTACTTGGGAGACCCAAGACAAAACCCGCGACATCGCCGCAGCGCAAAAAGGATGGGAAAAGGCCAAGGAGCTGATCCGCGATCCCGAGATCAAGATGGTTCTGCTGGATGAAATCAACATCGCGCTGCGCTATGACTATTTGGATATCAACGATGTTGTGAGTTTTTTGCGCGACGAAAAACCCGAGATGACCCACGTGGTGTTGACCGGGCGCAACGCCAAGGAAGAGCTGATTGAACTGGCTGATCTGGTCACCGAAATGACTTTGGTGAAACATCCTTTCCGGTCTGGCATCAAGGGCCAAAAAGGGGTGGAATTCTAATGGCTAAAAAGCGTTTGCTGACGGAATTTGGCATGGGATCTTCCTTGCGCCGCCAAGACTATACGCAGGCAGCGGTGCGGGCGGTGACAAATGCGCTTTGGCACAATTCAATTAATCTGGCCGAACTGTTCGGCCGCCCCAAAGGCGATATGCTGATCGACGTGGAAATTGGCGTCGCAAATCCGGCCGCTGTTGACATCGCTCAAATCGAAGCGGTTTTTCCTTACGGCCAACCGGTTGTGCACGTTGTAAAGGGCGGTTTGGACATCCCGCGCGGTGATGGCGGGTTGCCAACAGTTATGGCCAATGCGGCTATCTCGGTCAGTTTTGAAATGGGGACCTAAATGCAAAGATTCATTATTGAAATGGGGTCGGGCAACGATCAATACGGTCAAGATTATACCAAGGCCGCAGCCCGCGCGATCGAAGATGCAATCCGGCATTCCTCAATTCCTATGTTCGATACGCTCGGTTTGGATCACACAAAGATGGCTGTCCAAGTCACTGTTGGCGTTCAAGAACCGGACAAAGTGGATTGCGCAGAGCTGGCGAAGAAACTGCCGCGGGGGCAGGCCAAGGTAAAGGCGGTTCAAGGTGGGTTGAATGTCACCAATCCGGACAGCGGCAATGTTATTGTCATCGCATCGGCCGCCGTCGAAGCCTTTCTCGATCCGAAAATTCTACCGAAATGAGCAAAGCCTTGATGATTCAGGGGGCCGGCTCGAATGTGGGCAAGTCCTTGTTGGTGGCGGGTCTGTGCCGCGCGGCTCGAAAGCGTGGCCTGTCTGTCGCACCATTCAAACCGCAAAACATGTCCAACAATGCGGCGGTCACATCCGATGGCGGTGAAATCGGCCGCGCGCAGGCCCTACAGGCGATGGCTTGCGGTTTGGTGCCACACACCGATATGAATCCGGTGTTGCTGAAACCTGAAACGGATGTTGGCGCGCAGGTTGTGGTGCAAGGTCGACGTCTAACAACCTGTAAAGCAAGAGAATACTCCAAGCTAAAACCGCAACTGATGACACACGTTCTGGAGAGTTTTGACCGGCTCAAGGCGGCCTATGATTTGGTGATGGTCGAAGGGGCCGGAAGCCCCGCCGAAGTGAATTTGCGCCACGGTGATATTGCCAACATGGGGTTTGCCGAGGCGGCCAATGTTCCCGTCGTTTTAGTGGGCGACATCGATCGCGGCGGTGTAATTGCGCAGATTGTTGGCACGCGCGCGGTACTTGATCCCGAAGATATTGAACGCATCTCGGGCTTTTTGATCAACAAATTTCGCGGTGATCCTAGTCTGTTTGATGACGGATATACTCTGATCGAACAACAATCCAAGTGGCCGGGTTTTGGCGTTCTGCCATTCTTTGACGCAGCCTATAAACTGCCTGCCGAAGACGCGCTGGATTTGCCAAAGCGGTCCAAGGGGCAGGGACTGCGGGTGGTTTGTTTGCGGCTGTCACGTATCGCGAATTTTGATGACTTGGACCCGTTGGCACAGGAACCGGGGGTGGATTTGACCATGCTGTCCGCCGGTCAGGCCATTCCGGGCGACACCGATTTGGTAATCCTTCCGGGCAGTAAATCAACGCGCGGAGATCTGGCGTTTGTCAGGGCGCAGGGATGGGACATTGATCTGGCGGCCCATGTTCGGCGCGGGGGGGCTGTTCTGGGAATTTGCGGTGGCTATCAGATGCTTGGCATGGAAATTCGCGACCCAAATGGCATCGAAGGCAAAGCAGGAACAGACAAAGGTTTGGGACTTTTGAACATCGAAACCGAAATGACAGACGACAAAACACTGACCCGCGTTACAGCCGAACATGAAGCCTCGGGTACGTCGATGCAGGGGTATGAAATCCACATCGGAAAAAGCGAAGGACCGGATAGAGCCCGCCCATTTGCCTCCATTGGCGGCATCCGCGAAGGGGCCGTTTCACCGGACGGCAAAATCATGGGCAGCTATTTGCACGGTTTGTTTTCTTCGGATGAATTCCGAGCAGCCTTTTTGGCGGGTTTGGGGGCACCGTCTTCTGGGCTTGGTTATGATAGCACTGTTGAGGCCACATTGGATGCTTTGGCAGATCATATGGAACAGCACCTTGATATCGAAGGTATTTTGGGTCTCGCTCATTAGCGGTTTTCCCAGGGGTTGGCAGTGTTTTCTTGCCAACCTGCCCGATGTAAAAGCGGGGTGTCATCCTCAAATGATGGATGCCCGATGCACAAATAGGCACAAAATTTCCACGTTTTCGGCACCTCAAACAGGGTTTCGATATGAACAGGGTCCAAGATAGACAACATACCGACGCCCAGATTTCGGGCTCTTGCCGCCAACCAAAGGCTGAAAATCGCCATTGAGGTTGATTGGGCCAGCGTTTCCGGCATGGTTTGACGGCCAAGCCCTTGGCCTTCTGGTGGATTGGTTTCGGTGAATATTGCAAGCTGCACAGGGGCCTTGTCCAACCCGGCCAGCTTTAGTTTTGTGTAGGAATCAAGGGTTTGTCCGCTGTACCCCATGGCGGCTTCGCTGTTACAGCGTTCAAATTCTGTGCGAACAGCTTGTTTGAGCGCAAGCGTTTGTACACGCAAAACCCGCCACGGTCGGGAGTTGCCCACCGAAGGGGCCATTTCCATCGCATTTTGCAGAACTGCCAGATCGTGTTCAGCGACTGGAGTGTCTTGGAAGTGACGGGTGTCGCGCCGCCAAGTCAAAATTTCATGCAGGGCCGTCTGATGGGTGCTGTCAAATTTCATCGCAGTGCCTCTTGCAATCGGGTCCATTCGTGCATGGTTCCGGGCAATCCAAGCCGGATGAGGTGCGGGGACCACGGAAAGATGCGGCTCCAGATTTGTGACTTGGCAAGCCGTTCTTGTGCACATGTTGCATCCGGTGTGCGATAGAGGCGGAACAATTCCGTTCCTCCAAGAACCTCCCAATCTGTAGCGCTTGCGATGGCATCCATATGGGTTATCTCGCCCCGCAAGCGGTCAATGGTTTTGGTGGCCCAATCGCTATCCAAAAGAGCCTTTTCCCCAACCTCGATCGCGAGTCCCGAAACAGGCCAAGGGCCAGACATTTCAGTCAGTTGATTGATATTCTTCATGCAGCTTAGAACAAATCCGAGCCGCAAACCGGCAAGGCCGTAAAACTTGCCAAACGACCGCAGAACAAACAGGTTTTCCGCCTCTTCGATATCGGGGGCGACGCTCAGATCGGGTCGCGCATCACCAAAGCTTTCATCGACAACCAACTGCCCGACTTTTCTGCTTAGCTCCATCAAGGCTGTTGGCGTGGTTTCGCGCCCGTCGGGATTGTTGGGGTTGACCACCACGGCCAGGTCCGCACCGATCAGGTCTTGGACCTGTGACACGTCTTCGACCCGCCAACCGGCTGCGCGCAAACATGCGGCATGTTCATTGTAGGTTGGTGCCAAGACCCGCGCTTGTCCGGGACGGCCCAATCTGGGGATCATTTGTATGGCGGCTTGCGCGCCTGCGACGGGCAATATGCCAGCTGTGCATCGATAGGCATGCGCGGCGGCAGCCGTCAATCGGCCAATTGCTGCACGGGTTGGCAAGGATTGCCACGCGGTATCAGACAGCTGAGGGATGTTATAGGGCACCCGATTGATGCCTGTTGACAGGTCAATCCAATCGGCATCTGCACCGCCAAAAAGAGCCTTGGCCCCATCAATATTTCCGCCGTGGTCGCGCATTGTCAGGCTCCTCCCACCAGCGCCCATAAAGCGAGACCCAATGCCAAGGCAAGCAGTGCATGCGTATACAGACGTAAACCGCGCCATATGTCGCGCGGGCTTGGGTCGGGACTGCCCTCATTTATCCACGGTTCCTTGCTGACTTGATCGTCGTAGATGCGCGGGCCGGACAGGCGTATGCCCAAAGCTCCGGCCAAGGCCGCTTCGGGCCAACCTGCGTTGGGGGACCGGTGCAAACGGGCGTCTCGAAACACGCAGCGCAGGGCGCGCACAGGATGCAAGGATGTTAGGCCAAACAGCAGGCCGGTCAGCCGGGATGGCAGCAGGTTCACCAAATCGTCTAGCCGCGCCGCTGCTTTGCCAAAGTATTCATAGCGGTCGTTGCGGTGGCCGATCATTGAATCCAGCGTGTTGATGGCTTTGTATCCGGCAATGCCCGGCAATCCGAACAAAGCGCCCCAAAAGATTGGCGCGACGATCCCATCCGAGGTGTTTTCGGCCAGACTTTCGAGACTGGCGCGGGTCACGGCAGCAGCGTCCAACTGCGCCGGATCGCGGCCGACAATCATTGAAACGGCATAACGCGCCGCTGGCAAATCATTTTGAACGAGCGGGCGGGCGACATCTGCGACATGGGTATACATGGATCGGGCCGCCACCAAGGGCCATGCGAGAACGCCAACAACAACAGTGCCAAGCCAGTTTTGAGGCAAGGCGAAAACCAACGCTGCGGCCACCAGAACACTGGCACCGACGGTCACTGCGGTGGTTAGGGCACCCAAGGCAAACCGGCGCTTTCCGGACCCTCGGTTCCATTGTTTTTCCTGCGTCGCGATCAGCCAACCGATCCAAGTCACAGGATGTCCGATGCGTTTAAACAGCGGTGCAGGCCAGCCTATCACGGCATCGATTGCCAAGGCGATCACCATAGCCATGGCCCAGCTCATACTCCGCCACCCGCGTTGAAGTGGACGATACGTTCATAGCCGGTTTTGCGTAAAAGTCTGGCTGCGTCTTTCGGGCAGGTGCCACGGGCAAATATAAATCCGCGCGCCGCGCCGGTGTGGGCAACAACATAGCCCAAAGCATTGAGCGTCGAAGACAGTCTTGGTGTCGGGTCCTGTGCAAGACCGCGCAGCGATAAATTGCGGTTCGCGGATTGGCTGCACAGAGCGCTTAGGCTGGCTAAATCTTGGGCCAGAGCAGCGCTGCGCCACTGTGGGATCAGATCAGAGATATCCGAAAAATTCCGGTCTTGTGGTGCCGTTCGGGTCATTGGTCCCCAAAACCCGCCCAAGACTTCAAACTTGGGTAGGGCTGGCATGTTACCCAAGATCCGCGCTTGGCGAGATGCCCAAAGAAGGCGTTCAGGCTGCGCAAACATCAAAGGATCAGTTGCCCCTTCAATATCAAGGCAGGCCTCGGCCAGATCTTGGGGATCACATTGTGTGCCGCTAATCCGTGCCAAAGCAACGAGGGCAGCAGTCGACGCACCCGCTCCGCCACCGGGCGGCATGGCGCTTCTCAGGACTATGCGCAGAGGGTCGCGTCGGCCCAATCGGGTCAAAAAGCGCCGCGCCACTTGCGGCGACAACACCCGCTGCGGGCTATAGAGGTCAAGCCGCCGCGCGGGGTGGCCAAGCGCCGTCAATTGCAATGCAGGACAGGGCAGAGTGACCAGCGCCACCGGTCCCGACGGCCCCAAACAACCTTGAAGCAACTCTCCGAAATGGCCATTAACGGTGGTCTTCAGCAACATCTGTTGACCTCTCGCACGACATATTGACGCTCGGGCAAAATCAGGATCGAGGTGAGGGACAGGTTTGCAATTTCAAAGCGAAGCGCGGATGGCACGCCGCCCAAAGCCTGCGACAGCGCGGCACGTATCACACCGGCATGGGCAACAACCGCAACCCGTCCGGCGGGCAATGTGCCCATAATCGCGGCGGTTCTGGCGCAGACATCATCAAAGCTTTCGCCATTTGGAGGGGTGAAGGCCGCCAGTTCAGCGCCGTCCAACTGGCCGTGATCGGGGATATCGGCAAAGGGAATACCCTCCCAATCGCCAAAACTTTGCTCCCACAGTGCATCCTCGACACGCGGCTTGACCTTTGGCCAAACCATCTGGGCCGTTTGTAGACAGCGCTTTGCCGGACTGGATAGCACCAAATCCATATCAGGAAGTGAGGCGCGCAGGCTTGCGAACCGCGCAGCATTGCCGCAATCGGCAGGCAAGTCGCGGCGGCCATAGACCAAACCATCGGCAATAACCGGTGCATGGCGGATCAAATACAGCTGTGTCGCTCCATTGGTCTGCACGGTCGTTATTCCTCTTTCGTTTGCGGCTTGTTTCTGCTTTTTCATGACGCCATGAGCAAGTCGATACTGGTCACGGGCGGCGCCCGATCTGGAAAAAGCGTCATCGCAGAGCGATTGACCGAAAAAATGGGGGACCGGCTGATTTATATCGCCACCGCCCAAGCCTTTGATTCCGAAATGGAGGCACGCATCAAGACGCATCAAGACCGGCGCGGGCCGCAGTGGTCAACCATATCCGAACCTTTGGATTTGGTCGCGGCACTAAGGCAATCAGACGGGCAGGGCCCTAGGTTGGTGGATTGCCTGACACTTTGGACATCGAACCTGATGCACCACGACCAAGACGTGGAAAGCGCGGCCAAAGATTTGGCACTGGCAATTGCCTGTCAGTCTTCTCCGGTTGTTTTGGTAACCAACGAGGTCGGCGCGGGGATCGTGCCGGAAAATGAATTGGCCCGCCGGTTTCGCGATGAGGCAGGCCGCGTCAATCAAATCATTGCGCAGGCTTGCGACGCGCTATATCTCGCCGTGGCTGGCTATCCGATAAAGGTGAAACCCAATGACATCGAACTTTGAACTGACTGCGCTGGATGCGCTCTTTGCACTAGTGGCAGACCTGCCTCAGGTGGACAATGCCGCTTCTGATGCGGCACGGGCCCGTCAGGACAGTTTGACCAAACCGCCAGGTGCCTTGGGACGGCTTGAAGAATTGGCGATTTTTATGGCGGGCTGGCAAGGTGCTGAAAAGCCGGTGATCGAGCGCGCGCAGGCCTTGGTCTTTGCGGGCAATCACGGGATTTGCGCCCAAGGGGTTAACCCTTATCCGCAAGAGGTCACCGCGCAGATGGTGGGCAATTTCAAATCCGGCGGCGCGGCGATCAACCAGCTTTGCCGTGCCAATGGTGCGGATTTGTCTGTGATCGCATTGGATCTGGATCAACCAACCGCCGATTTCACCACCGGTCCGGCGATGAGCCCGGATGAGACATTGGCCGCGTTCAACACCGGCGCGGCAGCCGTGGACACCAGCGCACAGGTTTTGATTTTGGGCGAAATGGGGATCGGCAATTCGACCATCGCAGCGGCGCTGTCCAACGCAGTTTTTGGCGGCAACGCCAGTGATTGGGTCGGGCGCGGCACAGGATCGGATGACGAGGGGGTCACACGCAAAATATCGGCGGTAGAGCGCGGCGTGTCCCTTCACAAAGACCTCCAAGGCCTTGATATATTGGCCGTTTTGGGTGGGCGTGAACAGGCCGCAATCTGCGGTGCGGTGATCGCGGCGCGCGCGGCGCGTATTCCGGTCATATTGGACGGGTTTATCTGCACTGCGTCCATTGCACCGTTGTTTGCCGTCGATCCCAGCCTGCTGGATCATTGCCTTGTGGGGCATCGGAGCGTCGAGCCGGGCCATCAAAAGTTGTTGGCTGGCCTTTCCAAGGAGCCGGTTCTCGATTTCGATATGCGTCTGGGCGAAGGGTCCGGGGCGGCTGTCGCTTTGGGAATCTTGCGCAGCGCGCTGGCTTGTCACAACGGCATGGCCACCTTTGCCGAAGCGGGTGTTTCCGGCGCATGACCCTGATTTCCCGCCGAATTTCAGAATTGCGTTTGGCGGGAATGTTGCTGACACGGGTGCCTATGGGCACTCTGCGTGACCCTGTTCCCGATTTACCCGATGCCCGCTGGGCCTATCCTTTGGTTGGGCTGTGCCTTGGCATTTGTGCGGGGCTGATAGCCTGCATTGGCGCAGCGATTGGTTTTAACTATGGGATCACCGCCTTGCTGGTTGTTGCACTATGTGTGCTGATAACAGGCGGCCTGCACGAAGACGGAATGGCCGATCTTGCGGATGGCTTCGGTGGGGGGCACACCCCTGCACGCCGTCTCGAAATTATGCGTGACAGCCGGATTGGCAGTTACGGAGTTTTGGCGCTGGGGTTGGCGTTGGCCCTCAAAACTCAGGCGATGTTTGCGGTATTTTCATCCGGTTCGGTGTTCTGGCCGCTAGTTGCGCTGGCCGCTCTCAGCCGGTTTTTTATGCTGGCGGTGCAAGAGTTCCTGCCGCCAGCACGCAGTGACGGAATGGGGTTCAAAGCCCATAAGCGTGGAGGCTGGCGCATTTGGATTGGCTTGGCAACCGCGTTGGTTGTTGCGTTCCCACTGGGCTGGAGCCTGTTTGCGGTTGTAGCGGCAATGGCTTTGGCCTCAGCAGCGCTTGCTTGGCAAGCGAAACGCTTGGTGGGTGGTCAAACCGGTGATGTATTGGGGGCCGTCCAATTGGCAGCGGATTGCGCCGGTTGGTTGGCGTTGTCACTGTTCGTCTGACGGTTTGGATGATCTGCATAATTCAAGTCGCCGAGGGGCTTTGAATTTGCGTTAATTTATTGAGTTATAAAGGTAATATTCGAAAGAATCACCGGTATGGATTGCCCGTGTGAGCTGCGGCCCTGACGTTTCATTGGCCTGATCATCTAACGCGGTGATGCAGCTTTCCCCAACCAGGTTTTGGCGCTTAGGTTCGGCGTTCACGTTGACCAAATGCCCGGCTGGGCCGGGCCTTGCGGCATTTGAACTGCCATCGCGGAGTGCAAGCTTTTTACTAGGTCATTTTGCGGCGTGTGTGTACCAATGCCCAACCGCAAAATGCGTCCCAAAGACCTGAATGCTGCTACTTGCCTTCAGCTTGCCGTCCGTAATCTTCGGCATCAAACCACCCGCGTGACGCCTTTACTTTGAGGTCGTCACCAATGTCCCATTCTTCCCAGCCCCGAATGTTCAGGGCGTTTCCGCTGGTTGCGTCGTGGCCAGTGAATGTCCAAACGAAAATCACGTGATTTGCTGCACAACGCACGTCATCACAGGTAAGCGTCAAATCCGGGACATCCGCAAAAAAACCTGCAGCCATATCCTGTACACGCGACCGCCCGCTCCAAGGGTCGCCGTTATTGATAATTATTTCGCCATCTTCTGCATAGAAAGACGCTACCGCCTCTGCTGATTTGGAGTTCCAAGCTGCAGTATAATCTGCAGCCATCTTGGCCACGGCTCGCACATCAATCATCGCATCACCTTTCCAATTTATGTTTCCAAGACCATCACATGTAGTTTTATCAAGTCCAATGAAATCTGGGGGCCACTATGGGATGTGGCCTGCGGTGGCCGTTTTTCGTTGCATCAGGGAAACTGATCACTTTGGGTTCATAGCTGTCTTGCGGCGGTGTCTGGGGGCAAATTTCTGCCGGGCTTCACTTTGCTGATCTGCTTGGGGCTAATCCAGTGAACCGTCAGTCAGCCGAAAGCAGATCCGATCTTGAATACCTTGGCTGAAAAAAGGCGATCTTTGCTGCCCGTTTGGACGGGCAGCATTGGGGCCCAAAGGGTCATACCGGAATGGATTGATACCAGTCGTTGTAGGTTTCGAATGCTGTCGCGACAGCACTTGAGTGGTGGCAACGGATTGCACATGACGGGGGGGGGATGCTACTTTGTGACAGGTAAAGCATGGTGACAAGAGGCGTATTAACCAAGAAATGGAAATCCTTCTTTTCGTCGGAATCGTACAAGCACTGTTTGCCTGTGTGTTTCTCTTGTCAAAACCCAAGCGCGTGGCCAGCGACATGCTGCTTGCGGTATGGATGATCTTCCTTGTGCTGCCGATGATTTCGGGAGCCGCGATCCGGCTGTGGCCCGATGTTTACATCCCGATATTGCGTTCCGATTTGGTCTATCCGCTCACCTACGGTCCTTTCTTGTGGTTCTACATGCGCGCTTTGACCGGAGAGATTGACCAGCTATCTCGCTGGGATT
Organism: Pelagimonas varians; assembly: GCF_003208435.1. GTDB lineage: Bacteria > Pseudomonadota > Alphaproteobacteria > Rhodobacterales > Rhodobacteraceae > Pelagimonas > Pelagimonas varians. Next base: position 243,747 of record NZ_QKMF01000004.1, read on the forward strand.
GGTTACACTTCTTGCCATTTGTCGGGCTTAGCATAATCCAACTGGTGACCGGCTGGGGACCGGCCCCGCCCAATCCCGAGGGCACCGAGTTCCACATCGCCACTCGGGTTGTCGGTGCGGTGAATTTATGTGTCTATCTGGCCTATGCTCTCGCCGTGGTCATTCGCTTGAAACAGCATGGCAGGACGGCCGCCCAGCACTTTTCGGCCCTGCCGAACAGAGTGACGCTGGTCTGGTTGCAATGGTTAACTGCCGCGATATCAGCTGTGTTTTTCTTGCTGTTTGTGGCGTCGCTTTTGTCGCTCCCCGAGGTTTTGAAGGTGCACCTTCCTGCACAGGTGGTCATCATTTTGGTGCTGAGCTTCTTTGGCCTGCGGCAAACGCAGGTTTTTGACCCACAGCCCACCGGCGATCCAAATAAACACCCGCCCGAACCGGACGCCCCATCCAGTGACGGCGCATCAGACAACCTTCAGGCCAGCTACAGCCGGTCCGGACTAACCAAAGATCGCGCTGACAGGATCCAGACCAAGCTTGATCGCTTTATGAAATCCGATCAGCCTTATCTCTCGGCAGACCTCACCATCTCAGAACTGGCCAGACAAATGGCTGTGTCCCGCCATCACCTGACCGAGGTCATCAGCACGCGCCACAACAAGAGTTTTTACGTTTTCGTAAACGAATATCGGGTTGAGGCGGTCAAACAAGCGATGATGAATCCCAAGACGTCCGAGGATACGATTTTGGATCTGGCCTATGCGTCCGGGTTCAACTCCAAGTCGCCTTTCAACACTGCTTTCAAGCGGGCGACCGGAATGACGCCGTCACAGTATCGAAATCAGCTATGAGGACGACCCTACTCAGGCGTTCCAATATGTCGGCGGGACGTCTTAGCTTAGCGGCGCGGACGACGGCCATCTGAAGTCGGGCTATCTGGTTGGGAAAGAGAAACCGACAAAGGATCTTCCCGTGCGCTCCCGTTTCAATCCCACCGTAACTCTGGCGGCTTCCTGCCTTGCCCTTCTTGCCACGCAAGGGACAGCGCAAGATCTGCCCTATATTCTGGTCGATACTATGCAAGAGTCATGTTTCGACCAGACCGGGAGCAAGATCTCGTGCCCGGCTGAGGGAGATGACCTCTATGGGCAAAACGCTCAACATCCTCGGCTGGCCGCATCCTATTCCAACAATGGTGATGGTACGGTTCTTGATAGAAACACTGGTCTGCTTTGGCAAAAAACACCCCAAGACGATCGCATGCAATACGCCGATGGCCTGAGCTATTGCAGTGCACTGAATCTAGCGGGGCGTGACTGGCGTGTTCCTTCCATCAAAGAGCTCTACTCGCTGGCCGATTTCCGCGGTGAATTGCTTAAACCCGAAGAGGGCGAACCGCGACCCTATATTGATACGACCGTCTTTGATTTCGAGTACCCGGATGGACCGATGATCTTTGCCGGTCAGTATTGGAGCAGCACACTCTATATAAAAGGGCCAGTGATGAACGGCCTTAACCAAGGCGCGTTCGGCTTCAATTTTGCTGATGGGCATATCAAATCATATGGCACTGGGCTGGATTTTTACACCGGGGCACAAGCCGCCAGCAGCGGCCTGGCCAATGGTCCCGAAGATGGCAAAGCACCTGGGAACTATGTGCGCTGCGTCAGCGGTGAAACAGGGGTCTATGGCGTGAACGCTTTTTCCGACAATGGCGACGGGACGGTGTCCGACGCGGCCACCGGGCGGATGTGGCAGCAATCTGATGATGGCATTCGACGTGAATGGGCCGGTGCACTGGCCTATTGCGAGGCGCTAGAACTTGGCGGACATAACGACTGGTATCTGCCCAACTCGAAAGAGCTACAAAGCATCGTGGACTACCGGCGGACTGGCTTCCCCGCAATTGACAGCAAGGTGTTCTCGATTACCTCAGACTCCGAGACGCTGGATTTTTGGACCAGCACAACCTTTGGTGACTGGAAAAACTACGCCAATGTCATTGCATTCGGAAAGGCGTTGAGCAAAGCGGGGGATCAAACCGAATTCACCGATTGGCACGGGGCAGGGGCCCAACGATCTTCGATCAAGACGGTCGTCGGTCAGGATATGACCCAAGACACAACCTGTTCTGTCAACGCTTGTGACTACAACCGGTCCGACAATTTGGTGCGCTGCGTGCGCTAATTGGCGCTGACCAACTTCAGTTTTAGTTAAGGAAACACAGATGAAATACCCTCTCATATGGGCCATTGTTGCGGCTGTCGCTTGCACCACTGCTGCACAGGCCGATCCAGTAGAAATCTATCTGGTCGATAAACTGGACAATATCCAAAACGGGTACTGTCTTGATATCGGCGGTGCCAAAGGGCGCGATGCCAATCCAGAGTCGGGCCTACAAGGACATACCTGCTACAGCCCGCTGGGTGAACTTGGCGTCGATCAGATTTTTGACACCGCGAAGTTTTCCGACGGTACGCTCTATATGCCCGAATTCGATGTTTGCGCCGAAGTGGCCATGCTTGAGGCAGGCACCGCGGTCGATCTTGCGGCTTGCAACACCAGCGCAGCCCAGTCCTTTGCCTTTTCCGGCGAAGGCGTGATCACACCATCGGCTGCACCCGATATGTGCCTGACCCTTGCACAAGACAGTCGTTTTGGCCGCAGCGACCAGAACCAGATCAAGAATCTGACACTGGAAACATGTGACCAAGACCTATTGGCCTATCAAACTTGGGCGGTGCGCGGAGAGTAAACAGGTTTCGTCATTGGCCTTGTCAGACTGTTTCGTGTCAGACTGTTTCGTGACAGGGCCAATACACGTCAGCCGAAAATACACTGCTTTTCGTATGTTTCTGAGTTCTTATCGGACCCGTTCGCTGAAGCGGTCCCGTTTTGGTGCGTTTTTTACGAGAACAGCCGCGTTTATGGGACTTGCCGTTCGCGCCAGTGCTTGTCCGCAAGACCATAGATGTCTGCCGCCATCCAAGCTACCAACTTGGAAAACGTCTTTCGAACCAGCGCGGTAGGGAGAAGACAATGAGCTTCTTAAGTTGCGCTTGAACTTTTAGCTTAAGGTTTACAGTTGCTTCACTTCCGTCCTGAGGCGCAAATCCGATCGTATCGCTTGTCTCTTGCATGTCCCATCGCATCCCAGGATTGTTCGACATCAGATTGAGGGCGGCGAAATTCACATCCTTGGCTTTGATCGCGGATTTGACGCCATCAAGGAAATCGCGATCGCTGAGCCACATTTCCTGACCCCATCGCCCCATTGCCATATGGAGCCCCGGTTGATTGTCATGGGTCCATTGTGTCCATCCGATGCGCAAGCAAATCACGGACAAGCCGTGGCATTCAGCGAAATAAGCCCCGGTGCGTTCACAAAAGAGCTTTGACATGCCATAGGCATTAACCGGACCGGGCGGGGTGGCGCGACTCAATAGGTCATCGCCAAAGCGCTTGTCACCGTGAATCCAATTTGAACTTGCCAGAACAACCCGTGACACCCCTTTGTTGGCGGCGTGGTGGTATAGGGTCAGGGTCGCGTCCATGTTGTTCTTGACGCTTGAGGCCCAGCTGGCCGTCGGTTCTCTGTCCCCGGCGAGATGAACGATGACATCTACACCGTCCAAATGATTGGTCCATTCCTCGGATGTTGCTAAGTTGGCAACGTGGATATTCGGGTGATCGACCGGACGCATATCCAACCCACTAACCGTAAATTGCGCGTCTGCCTCAAGATAGTCAAAGAGCATACGACCTAGATGGCCGCCAGCGCCTGTGATCAAGACATGCATTTCATAAGCTCCAGTTTTGAATTGTTTAGGTCTTGAGTTGTGGGATCGGTCCACACTGCAAAGCGCTGACCGAACTCGGTTTTTGCGCCCGGCGACAAGGTTTGAAGAGGGGCATGCCATTCCGCCTCGCAATAGGAGTAGTCACCTGAATTGAAGACTTCCAGAGGATGGATATGTGCAAACCTGTCCGCCGGTGTTGGGGGGGGCGTGTCGCAGCTCATCCAGACCGGTTTGTCATCATGATCCAGCCGGATGAGGGTATGGGCGCTGCGGTTTTCAATGCCGACCTTGAATTCGCCGCGCTCATTGCAATCACAAACGATGCCCGCGTTGTGCGTCGACAAAAAGCCGTCTGGATCACCAAAAACCTTGGTTGGCGTCAAATCTTGCGAGGTGACACCAATACGGGCTTTGTGATTGAGCATCATCACTGACCAAATGCCGACATCCCTATCATGTCGGCCGTGATTGGTTACGGTGTGTTGGATCGACCAGGTTGCGCCGTCAATGATGCGTAGTTCGCGTGTGATCTGTAGCTTGGATTGGCGGCAAACGACGCTTTGAAGTGTGATATGCGCCTTGCTGCCTCCGGCAATTTCATAAGGCCCTGAATCCAGTGCAGCATAAGGCGCGCCGTCAGGCCACTTGGTGTGAGGCGCAATCCAGGTTTTTTCACCGCCCCATAACGGGAACCCGAACTGAGGAGACCGTGTGGGAAAACCACGAAGATTTGTGATGTCGGGAATGAAATTCTTGAGGTCACTGTTGTGAAACAAGAGCGATCGTCCTTGAAACACGACATCCCAAAGACGCCCACCGATGCCCGGTAGGATGATCAATTCGAGATCACCAGACTTCAAAGTTTCCTGCTTCCAAACATCTGACATCAAGGCACCCGGATCGTAAGAGGTTCGGCACCGCGAGGTTTGCGGTGCCGATTGTGGTTAGGCGTGTTTAAACTGGGCAACATTTTCGGCTGTAATCGCCATCACGCCAGTTTCAACCCGTTCGGGCAGCGGATTGATGCCTGCGGCTTTCCAATCAGGCAGCACCTTGAGCGCGTCGGTGTTTTGCCAATGCATCATGTGAAATGCGAGAAAGATCTCCAGATAGGATTTCTGCGCCACTGCGCCAGAAATCGTTCCGTCTTCAATGTAGGGCAACATGTCGTCGTTGCGGTCCATCGCGACAATCTTGATGTCGCCCTTACGCCCTGCTTCGGTCACGGCAATTGCAGCACCTTTGCCGCTGTCACCATCGGTGCCTCCGATCCCGACAATGTCGGGGTGCGCTTGAATCGCTTGGAGATAGGCGGTTGGCGCATAAGATGGATCTGCTTTGTCATTGACGACATCGACGACTTCGATCTCTGGGTATTTCTCGGCAAACACTTGTTTGTAGCCTTCGACCCGTTCAAGTGTTGATGGCGCAGGGAATGTTCCAAGGATCACTTTGCCTTTGCCGCCGATGGCTTGCGCCAGCATTTCGCCGCCAACCCGGCCAGCTTGTACGCCGTTAATCCCAAGGAATGTCGAACGCGGGCTTTCAGGGACATCGCCGATGCAGCAGGTGATTGGAATACCGGCTTCAACAGCACGTTCGATGCCGGGAGCCAATGTGGCAGGGTCACCGGGGAAGATCAAAATACCCGCTGGCCGGCGTGCAATCAATTCGTCAAGCTGGCGTGCCTGAGCTGCGGTATCGAAGTCCAGCGGACCAGTGAAGGTCGCTTTGATACCCATAATATCTTCTAGGTCTTTCATCGCATTGCGATAATCGACCCAAAATGGCACCTGTGTGACGATTGATAAAAAGACGTATTCCTTGCCCGCGGCTTGGGCCATTGCTTGGCTCGACAGCATTGGCAAACCGAAAGCTGTTGCCAAGCCTGCGGCAGTACCTGCCGTTAGCAATGAACGCCGTTTGGTATCTATTTCAGTCATAGTTTTCTCCCTTTGGGTATGAAGTGTTTGTTGAGACCTGCGTGAAATTTCATCAGCCCTTTTTGCCGCGTATCAGCATGTCGAGCGCGACAGCACTGACCAGCACTCCGCCGATCACGATCATCTGCCAGTAGATCGAAACGGCGAGCATGGTCATTGAGTTGTTAATGAGAGCCACAAAGACGACCCCCAGAAACGCGCCCAGAATTGTCCCTTCGCCACCTCGAAGCGAAGCCCCGCCAATGACCGCAGCAGCGAGCACCTGCAGTTCGATACCATTGCCTGCTGTTGGCGTTCCGCTCATGAGGCGAGAGGCAAGCAAGACACCGGCCAAAGCCGCCAACATTCCTGTCAGAACATAGGCGATAATCCGCACCCGATTGACATGGATACCCGAGAGCATCGCCGCTTTTTCGTTTGCGCCGATGAAATAAACCTGACGAAAGAACCGCGTGTGACGTACGGCTAGGTCGAAGATGACGACCAGAAAAAGTGTCAGTAAGACGAGCATTGGAAAGCCACCGAGCGAGGCCTTGCCGATCCAGGCAAAGTCGGCAGGTAAGCTCGATAATGAAAATCCTTCGGTTAACACCAAGGCGATGCCTCGGGTAATCGACATTGTCCCAAGAGTTGCGATCAATGGATTGATCCCGAGGGCTGTCACGAGAATCCCGTTTGAAAATCCAGCCACTGCGCCAAGCAGGATGCCACAAACTGTTGCCATCGGGATGGACATGCCATCCAGCAAAAGCATCGCGACGACAGTAGAGGACAGCGCCATGACCGAGCCAACAGATAGGTCAAATCCGCCGGAGGCCAACAAAATTGCCATCCCGATGACAATGATCGCGTTGGGGGTCATGCCCACGGCAACCGCTCGAAAATTGGCAGCCGAAAAGAAATAAGGACTGAGCCAAGACATGGTTATTATTATTGCGACGATCAACACAATCAGCGTCAATTCGCGAACGTCAACAAATGCTTTAAAGACCCGCTTCAGGCCAGTTTTTGCATTAGTGGTTTCTGTACTAAGTGCTGCGTCCACGTCAAAGCTCCGCGTTAGATTGTGTTTGATCAAAAGTGGGTGATGGCAGTCCCGCTGCCATTTGCAGCAGCAAATCGTCCGTTGCGTCTCTGGCTGCTACAGAACCGGATATGCGTCCTTCGTGAATGACGAGAATATTCGTCGCCAGCGAAACAAGTTCGGGGAAATCCGAAGAGACAACAAGTATCGCCATTCCTGCCGCAGCGCGGCGCATCAATTCGGTGTGAATTTGGAATTTTGCCCCAACATCGACACCCTTGGTCGGCTCTTCGATTATGAGAAGGTCCGGAGACCGCTCCAGCCATTTGGCCAACATGATTTTTTGCTGATTGCCACCTGATAATGCGCCAATTTTTTCTTCTGGACCGCGCGTCTTGACGCTAAAACTGGCAATTGCGCTGTCGCTGGCTGCCCTGATCGATTTGGCGTTCAAGAGACCGAAAGACGTGTGTTTCTCCATGCTGGATGACACAAGGTTCGCGCTTAACGGATCATCCAGAAACAGGCCTTCGGTTTTGCGTTCCTCGGGAACAAAACCAACCCCGGCGCGCATTGCAGCTCTTAGGGAGGCGAAGGCAATCTTCTGGCCATTCAACGTGACGCTTCCGGTATCGGACTGCGTCAAACCGGCAATGCAACGCACAATTTCGCTGCGGCGTGATCCCAAAAGTCCAGCAAGGCCAAGTATTTCGCCCTTTCGAACCTGAAAACTGATATCGGAAAAATGTCCATCCTGCGAAAGGTTGTTCACGGCCAAAACGACATCGCCCAGCTTGTCGATTGACCGTTCAACGTCACCTGGATGCGCGCTTCCGATCATCTCAGCGACAACCTGTGTTTGACTGGTATCTTGTGTCGCGTTGCAGCTGATCATATGACCGTCGCGCAACACAGAAATCCGATCCGCAATTGCAAAGATTTCAGACATATGATGGCTGACATAGACAATTCCGATACCGCGAGCGGTCAGTTTTCTTAAAACTTTAAAGAGGGCTTCAACCTCGTCCGGAGTGAGTGCCGAGGTTGGCTCGTCAAGAAGCAGAACCTTTGAATCAAGCGACAGCGCTTTGGCGATTTCAACGATCTGGCGTGTGCTGATCGGCAGACTATCGACCGGTGCTGTCACATCGAGTGCGAGATCGAATTCCGCCAGGAGCGCTTCGGCCCGACGCCTCAGCGCCTTCCAGTCGACAACGCCAAACCGTGAAGGAGCGCGCCCGGCAAAAATGTTTTCGGCAATGGAGAGGGAACCGGCGAGGCTGAGTTCTTGAAAGACACAACTGATCCCGAGGTCTTGGGCATGAGAAGGGCCAAGAATGCGGACGGTTTCTCCGTCTCGTCTAATGTCACCGGAAGAGGGCGTGTGAAGCCCGTAAAGAAGGCTGAGGCAAGTCGATTTACCAGCGCCATTTTCACCTACAAGTGCATGTATTTCGCCCTGATTGAGAGCGAAGTCGATGTCTTTCAGAACAGCGTTGGAGCCGAAGCTCTTTTGAACGCCATGCAGTGAAAGCAGGCTTTTCGAACGCACTGCGTTTGAATCTTTTAATTGTCGTGAATCCACCAAAAATATCCTCCCGCCTTAAGGGTGGCGTCTGATATTTCAGATGTCAACGAAAATTAAATTCAATTAAGACAGCGACATGGCGCGAAGTGATGTGATCAGGATCGGTGACACATCGCGATATTGTCCAGTTGTCAGTCGGGTTTTTAAGGCGTGCTCATCCCGTTATGACGTCATTTCAGGACTCTTTGATGGACGATGCATAAGTCTGGCGAGTTCTGTCGATGTGCTCAGAAAGCAAGCGTCGGATTTCTGCCAAATCACTTTTCTGAACCGCTTCTGCGAGACCAATATGTTCTTCGAAAGACAATTGGGTGTGTTGGGGGAGTGCAGACAAGTGAGTGCGAAGCGCCGCAATTTTTCCAACGTACCGGTCATAGCTGGCAGAAAGATAATCGTTCTCACAATTTTTGAAAATGGCTTGGTGAAAGGCCGTGTCGAGTTCAAGGTATTTGGCCTCATCGCCAGATTTTCGTGCCGCACTCATATCTTTGACGATCCGGATCATGTCGCTTGAAAGGGCCTTTTGATTGCGCTTGAGTGCCAATTCGAACGCGGCTGTTTCGATGGTTTGACGGAAGTCACAGATCTGGTTCACCTCGTGTTCCGTCAACGTAAAAACACGTGCGCCTTTTTGGGGCTCAATCGTGACAAGACCTTCGTCTCGTAACTGCGCGAGGGCCTCGCGGACGGGTGATTTGGATACCCCGAGTTCATCCGAGATGCCGCGTTCCGAGAGAACTTGGCCCATCTTTAGTTCGCCACCGACGATCCGTCCCCGCAAATGTTCCAGTGCGAGCTCTCTGAGTGATTTTGGGCGCGTGAGTGTCATGGTCGGTCCATTTTTTTGTTGTCAGATTATAATATCTGATATACCAAGTCCCGCAAGCTGGTATATCAGACACCAGTAGATTCTTACTAGGGAGGGCAAGTTGATCAGCGCAAAACTCATACTTGATTGCAAAAACCAGCACGGAGAGGGCATTTTTTGGAATGCCGCGGATGGCTTGGTTTGGTGGACAGATATCGAAGGGCGCACTGTGTGGTCCTTTGATCCGGCCACATTGCAAGAACATACCTATGAAATGCGGGACCGTGTCTGTTGTTTCGCCCCGCGCAAGTCAGGTGGTCTGATCGTTGCCTTTGCTGACCGGATTTCCCTGTTCGACTTGGAAACCGGACGCGAAGAGAAAATCTGCGATTTTGAACCTGACAACCCGGAAACGCGCACAAATGACGGGCGTACCGATCGGTTGGGGCGTTTTGTCGTTGGCGGCATGAACGAAAAGTCCAGGAAGGCGAACTCATCTGTGATCCGGATCGACGAAAAGCTGAACGTAGAAACGTTGTTAGAGGGCGTGTCTTGCGCCAATTCAACCTGCTTTGGCCCGGATGGTACCACCATGTTTTTCGCCGATACACCTGATCGCGAAATTCTCGCCTTCGACTATGGCGCTGAATTGTCAAACCGACGCGTTTTGGCGTCCTTTCTGGATGAACCCGGATTGCCGGACGGGTCCTGCGTCGACGCAGAAGGCGGTGTCTGGAATGCGGAATGGGAGGGGAGGCGTGTCGTGCGTATCAACCCCGAAGGGCAGATCGATACTGTGATCGACGTGCCTGTCTGGAAACCGACGTGTTGTGCCTTTGGCGGACCAGAACTCGATACTTTGTACATCACCTCGTCGCGATTGATGAGCGACGAAGTCGCGCTGGCGCGCGAACCACATTCAGGGGGGCTGTTCGCAGTCAAACCCGGCTTCAAAGGGCTTCAGGACAGTCTGTTCTGTGGCTGAAGACGATGATCAGGGAGGAATAAATGATCAATTATCTCAAGGCGACAACAATAGCCGTAACGGTTTCACTGTGCGCGAACGCAGCAGCCGCTGAGGACTATCCTGCACCTGTGCCGATGATGGACGGCGCGCAGGCTGCAATCGATGCGATCACTCCGAAAAACGAGACGTTTCGCATCGCTTACATGCCCCCGGCGACAGAGTTCAATTACTATATTGCGGTTGGCGAAGGCATCAAAGCAATCGCGGCAGAGCAAGGGGCCGAGGTCTTTATGCTCGCACCGCAGAGTGGTGCCGACATTAATGGTCAAATGGGTATGATCCAAGATGTCCTGACACAAGATGTCGACGCCATCATCTTTGGAACGCATGATGAATTTGCGGCAGCGCCGCTGATCAAGAAGGCTGTTGACCAAGGTATTGCTGTCTTGATGATCAATTCTGACATCCCGAACTTCCCGACACCAATTCACGGCGTTGTCGGATATTCACAACGAAATGGCACACACAAGATAGCCGATTGGGCGATCGAGACCTATGGCGGTGAGCCAGTGAAAGTCGGGATCATCGAAGGCCAACCGGGGTATCACTCAACAGAGCGTGTTGGCGGTTTCTTGGATGGTATCGAGGGCAACGAAGATTTCGAGGTTGTGGTTTCCATCCCCGGTGGCTGGAACGTTGAAGGTGGCAATACCGCTGGTATGGATATTCTTCAGTCGCATCCGGATTTGGACGTTATCTTCGCGGCAAACGACTACATGATCATTGGCGCGTCATTCGCGGCCAAAGCGCTGGGTCGCTCTGATATTGCACTGCTTGGCAATGACGGCGACACCTCTGGTCTGGAAGAAATCGCGGCCGGAAATGTGACGGCAACGGTCAACACGTCACCCTACCTTATGGGGCAGGCGGCAATGCACGCCACACTGGACGCGCTTGAGGGTACGTATCCCGGTGGTTGGATCGAGACGCCCACGTCTATCGAAGACAAAAACGGTGCGATTGCGGTGCTTCAAGAGCCTGAAAAGCTCTTCCCGTTGCCATCCAAAGAATACTGAGCCTCCTCCTGTTCCTCGGCGGTGCGCAATGGTGCCGCCGGGGGGCGCACACAGTGTTCCTTTCAATTTTTAACTCGAGAGATGACCATGACGAGCGATACCACTCCTCTTTGGGAATTTGCCGACATAAGCAAGGCATACCCTGGCGTTCTCGCGAACGACAAAGTTTGTATCAAGCTGATGAAGGGGTCTATCCACGGTCTGTTGGGTGAAAACGGCTGCGGTAAATCAACAATGATCAAGACGCTTTCAGGTGTTCAGCAACCTGACAGTGGACGCATCCTTTACAATGGAAAAGCGGTGCAAATATCTGATCCGCTTGCCGCGCGAGATCTTGGCATCGCCACAGTATTTCAGGAATTTTCCATCGTGCCGACCTTGTCTGTGGGAGAGAACATCTTCCTTGGAAACATGCCGCGTTCGCGACTGGGCGCAATTGATTGGCGCAAAGTCAATTCAGAGTCTGCACGTGTTCTAAAAGAGATGGACGTCAACATCCATCCCGAAGCAATCACTGGCGATCTGTCTGTTGGAGAGCAACAGCTTGTTGAGATCGCAAAGGCGGTCGCGATGGACGCCAGCATGATCATTCTGGACGAGCCAACGGCCGCGTTGGGTGAAGAAGAAATCGAACAATTGCACCAGCTTTTGCGGAATATGCGCCGTCGCGGGACCGCAATCCTTTATGTCTCACACCGCTTGGATGAGGTGGAACGGATTGTGGATGAAGTCACAATTTTGCGGGGGGGCCGGGTTGTCAGTGCGGCAGGTGAGACCGAAATCAATGTCAGCGAAATCGTAAGTGCGATGGTTGGCGGGGATGTCGGCGAGCATTATCCCAAAGAGAACAATGCCACCGACGATGTGGTTCTGCGGGCCTCGGGCTTGAGGACAAAAGCCGGGGTCAGTGACGCGACTTTCGATCTGAGAAAGGGCGAAGTCCTTGGGCTTGGCGGAGTTCTGGGCAGTGGTCGAACCGAAATTGCACGTGCCTTGTTCGGAGTTGACACATTGACTGAAGGATCGGTGGAGCTGGGTGGCTCACCGGTAAAATTTCGCAATGAGATGGACGCCATCAAGGCGGGGATGGCTCTGGTTCCGGAGAACCGAAAAACCGACGGGCTATTCTTCAATTTCAGGGCCAGCGGAAATATCACGGCGGCATCGCTCGCCGAAATCTCCAAATTGGGCATCCTTGACCTTTTGACAGAAGCAGACGGCACAGAGCGCCTGATTGACGAGCTTGAAATCTCGGCGCAGGCAGAAGCCAAGACCGTTAACTTTTTATCAGGCGGCAACCAACAAAAAATAGTCATCGCTCGGTGGTTGTTCGCGGACGCGCAGGTTTTGATCTTGGATGAACCGACGCAGGGCATCGATATCGGTGCCAAGATCGCGGTCTACAAGTTGATGAACACGCTTACACGCGCGGGCAAGTCAATCATTCTGATTAGTTCCGACCACGACGAGTTACTCGCGATGAGCGACCGTGTCGCCGTTGTTCAACATGGAGCCATCAAAAAGATCGTTGCTGCGAAAGAGTTGTCACATGACGACCTTGTGCGCGCTTCGGCTGACAACATTGAACACGTATCGAAGGAGCAACTGGCCTCATGAAACGAATTTTTGATGCGCAACTGATCGGCCCGTTTGCGGCCATGGTCATCGTGACTTTGATCGTTGCTATGACAACTGACAGGTTTTTGAATCCGGGCAACCTATCCAACTTGTTCCTACAGGTGAGCATCGTTGCACTGATAGCCATTGGGGCGACGGTTGTGATTTTTGCTGCCGGTATTGATCTGAGCTCGGGCTCGATGGTCGCGCTTTTGACTATGATACTGGCTCAGATGCTCAAGTTCATGGGACTTCCCTTGATATTCGCTTTGCCACTGATCCTTGTCGTGGGCGCTTTGTTGGGGCTGGGTTTGGGGCTCATTACGGCTTACGGTCGGATCCCGTCCTTCATCACAACGCTTGCGGCGCTGATCGCGTTTCGCGGCCTTGCGCTGACGTTCAACAACGGCTCTCCGATTTTCTCGTTGGACCCCGGTCTGGAACCGATCTTTTACGGGAAACTGGCAGGTATCCCTTTGCCGTTCTTCTATCTTCTAACCTTTTATGGCTTGGCCGCGTTCACGATGAATTTCACCAAGCTAGGACGCGAGATTTATGCAGTTGGGGGCAATCCCGCCGCCGCGGTTTTGACGGGTATCAACGTACGAAAAGTGCAAGCGATCACCTTTGCCATTGCCGGGTTTATGACTGCTGTCGGTGCGGTTTTGATGTCTGCCCGGTTAAATTCCGGGTCTCCAAATTACGGTCAGACTCTTGAGCTGCAAGCCATTGCTGCGGCGGTTGTAGGGGGCGCCAGCCTTGCAGGCGGTCGGGGTAATATTTTGGCGACGTTCATGGGCGCGATGACAATCGTGATCGTGCAAAACGGACTCAATCTAAATGCTGCACCTTCGTCGGTTCAAAACATCGTGCTGGGCCTGATCATTTTGCTGGCTGTCGGGATTGATATGTGGCGGGCCGAACTCTCGAGCCTCCTGTCTTCTGTTTTCGGAAAATCTGCTTCAGTGAAGGGAGGGTAACATGGATCTCGGTTTGAAGGACAAGCTCGTATTGGTGACTGGCTCTGCGTCTGGCATCGGTAAGGCAACCGCGAAAATGTTTCTGCAAGAAGGGGCGAAAGTCATCATTCACGGTCTGACCGAGAATGAGGTCGGTTCCTGCATCAAAGACCTTTCCCCCTTTGGTGACGTCGTGGGCAGGGCGGGTGACCTGACAGATCCCGATCAGGCAATCGATTTGTGCAACTTTGCGCAAAGCCATGGCGACATCGATATCTTGGTCAATAATGTCGGTATTTTCTCGGTGAAGGCATTTGAAGATCTGACAGATGCCGACTGGATGCTGTATTTTGACGTCAACGTGTTGAGTGCGGTGCGCATGTCCCGTGTCATTTTGCCTGCGATGCTCAAACGTGGGAGCGGTTCCATTGTGAACCTTGCCAGCGAGGCGGGCGTAAAACCCCTACCGCAGATGATCCATTATTCCGTCACCAAAACCGCGATTTTGGGACTAACCCGTGGCATGGCAGAGTTGACCAAAGGGACCGGGGTTCGTGTCAACTCTGTCCTTCCGGGGCCGACCTGGACCGAAGGCGTCGAAGCCTATTTTGACGGCCTTGCCGCGCAAAAAGGCGCGCCCTTGGCGGATATAATCGAAAACTATTTCAAGACGGACGAGCCGACCTCGTTGATCCAGCGCTTCGTACAAGCGCAGGAGGTCGCTCAAACCATTGTCACCGTTGCAGCCAACAAAGCGATGAACGGCGGTGCACACAAAGTCGAAGGCGGCATTGTCCGCAACATACTCTAACCCACATCAACAAAGGAGCCTATAGATGGCCGCACTTACTTTTTCTCATATTGGCATCACCGTTCCGGATTTGGATAAAGCCGTCGAGTTTTATTCAAAGGCATTTGGGCTTTATGTCATCATGGGTGCCACAGAAATCCAACATGATGAAAGCGCCATCGGTCAGATGTGCGACGATGTTTTCGGCGAAGGTTGGGGATCGTTTCGTATCGCACACTTGTCGCTAGGCGACGGGACCGGAATCGAACTGTTCGAATTTCCAAACACTGTCGAAGAAGAGCGTCCCTTCGAATACTGGCGCCGCGGATTGTTTCATTTCTGCGTGCAGGACGAAGACGTCGAGGCGCGTATCAAGCTCATCGAGAGCCTTGGTGGCAAGCAACGCATGCAACAAGTCCGCAAATACTACCCGGACGAAAAACCCTACCGCATGGTCTATATGGAAGACCCATTCGGCAACATCTTCGAACTTTACAGTCATTCTTACGAATTGACTTATTCTGCAGGTGCTTATGTCTAATCGGAAACTCGGCCCGCGAAGGGCAGACCGGCCCAAGGTCGTGATAACGGACTACGATTTTGGTGATTTGGATGTGGAGCGCGCCATTCTTGAAGCGGCCGGCGCAGAGGTGATCGCATTACAAAGCAAGGGCGAAGAGGATTTGCTAGAAGTCGCGACTGATTGCGCAGCGATGATCAATCAGTATGCCCGTATCGGTGCCAAGACGATCGGTGCGATGACGAAATGTGAGGTGATCGCCCGGTACGGTGTGGGCGTTGACATTGTTGATGTGGATACCGCAACCCAAAAGGGTATCCTAGTCACCAACGTTTTGGATTACTGCACCGAAGAAGTTGCAGACCACGCGATTGCACTGTGGATGACATTGGCGCGCAAGCTGCCTGACTACGACCGGGCCACGCACAAAGGCATCTGGAAATGGCAAAGTGGTCAGCCGATCAACCGGCTGCGCGGCCGCACGATGGGTGTTGTGTCATTTGGAAAGATCGGACAAGCGATTGCGACGCGTGCGCAGGCGTTTGGCGTCAAGGTCATTGCCTTTGATCCGTTTGTGCCCGCCGAGGTCGCAGCCAACTTGGATACGGAGCTTGTTTCCAAAGCCGATCTTTTGGCCCGCTCGGATTACATCTTGATGCAAGCGCCGATGACGCCTGAAACCCGTCACTTTCTTTCGGATGCAGAATTCGCAGCGATGAAACCGGGAGCGATCTTGGTCAACACCGGGCGTGGTCCGACGGTCGATAACAAAGCGCTATATCGGGCTTTGACCGATGGACATCTGGCGTCAGCAGGCTTGGATGATCCTGAAGAAGAACCGGCAAAGCGTGCCAAGTGGTCGCCCGATGACAACCCGATCTTTACATTGCCGAACGTCATCGTGACCCCGCATGCCGCCTACTACTCTGAGGAGTCGATACGTGCTGCCCGGGTAACGGCGGCAACACAGGTTGCGCTCGTCCTGACAGGGCAGGCACCAGACTATCCCGTCAATGCAAATGCATTGACCGAAGCAACACAATAATTGGAGGCAAAAATGCCAGAAGTTTCCGCCGATCTCCGAGTCTTCAACGACTTTGAGCGCAACCCGGACCTGCTCAAGAAATTCGACAAAGTGCTTGGCGCTTATTCAGCCGCAGCGATTTTTGCTGATGTGCAATATCGCACGGGCGTAATGGATAGCGGAATAAAGCCTGCTTTCCGGTCCAAAGTCACCGGACAAGCAGTCACGGTTCAATTGTCCAAAGGCGATCTGGTCGATCCGCTCAAAGCGCTTGAAATGGGCCAAGCGGGTGATGTGATTGTTGTGGATGCCGGAGGCGATCTCAACACATCCGTGTGCGGCGGCTTGATGGGTGGTTTGGCTCAAAATCGCGGCATTCGTGGCATGATCGTCGACGGGTCCGGGCGCGACACCGACGAGCTTCAAGACATCAACTGGCCGATCTGGACACGTGCCATCACTCCGCGTGGGACGCACACAATGTTCTCAGGACGCAAGGAAGAGCTTTCGATCAACGTGCCAATCGCTTGCGGAGGCGTGGTGGTGAACCCCGGTGATTTTATCGTCGCCGACTTGATGGGTGTAGTCGTTGTGCCTTTGGAAACTGCGAAAGAGGTCGTGAGACTCGCGCAAGAACAGGCCGACCGCGAAGAAGAAACACGCAAATGGGTCGCTAAGGGCAAAACAGTCGAGGATCTGTTGAATGAATTCGGTCGCATCTGAACCGGCATTGATCGGTATCGACTGGGGCACATCTTCGCTCCGCGCTTTTTTGATTGGCGCGGGCGGGGAGGTCTTGGATCAAGTTTCAAAACCGGAAGGTATCATGCACGTCAAAGATGGCGATTTCGAAGGATCATTTAGGGATCTGATTGGGCCTTGGGGGAACGCTGCCGGCTTGCCGGTCATCGCATCCGGCATGATCACCAGCCGCAACGGCTGGGTTGAAACCCCTTATGTTTCTGTGCCTTCGGGTGTGAACGAACTTGCCGGGGCGCTGGTGCCGCACAAGACCTCTGACGGGGTGACTGTGACCTTTGTTACGGGGATGACGACTGATCATGACGGCGCGCCTGATGTTATGAGAGGCGAAGAAACCCAGATTATCGGCGCATCTGCGCTTGGAATGTCTGACGGCACATTCGTCATGCCGGGCACACACAGCAAATGGATCACAGTGCGCAGCAACCTCATTGATGACTATGCGACCTTCATGACAGGCGAAGTGTTTGCGGCAATGCGCCAGCACTCCATTCTTGGAACCCTCATGGAAGAGGGGCCATTTCAAGAGGGCGCATTTCGCAAAGGCTGCGCTGCAGGTTTGGCCGAGGGGAGCAAACTGCTGCACGATCTCTTCGGGGTCCGCACTTTGCCGCTTTTCGGCAAGATTGCAGGGAACATGGTAGAAGACTATCTTTCCGGGCTTTTGATCGGTGCGGAAATCAAAGGGGCGGACGTTGCATCGATTGATGGGCCGGTGATGATTGTGGGGCGTGACGATCTTTCCGATCGTTACGAAATTGGCTTGGAGCTGGCTGGTCTGACTTCCAAACGCGCACCTGATGATATTGTCGCCAGGGGTCATTTTATGATTGCTCAGGCTGCGGGGCTCGTCTCATGAAGGACTTTGATACGGCACTGGCGGAAAACCCGTTGATTGCAATTTTGCGGGGGCTGGAACCAGCCTGCGCGCTGGATGTTGCAGGCGTTTTGGCAGATGCGGGCTTTCGCATCATCGAAGTGCCAATGAACTCGCCCGATCCACTTGTCTCAATCGAACGGATTGCTCACAAGTTTGGCGATGACATTGTCGTCGGCGCGGGCACGGTGCTGACCTCAGACACTGTCACCGATGTTTGCAATGCGGGCGGGCAAATTATCGTCGCCCCCAATATGAACCCAAAGGTAGGTGCCCGGGCGGTTGAGCTGAACGCAAAGTGGTGTCCGGGCGTTCTGACACCAACAGAGGCTTTCGCAGCTTTGGAGCTGGGGGCTTCTGTCCTTAAGGTGTTTCCGGCCGAATTGGCACCACCAAAAGCAATTTCTGCAATGCGGGCAGTTCTTCCGAAGGATGCGATTGTCGCCGTGGTTGGGGGGATTACGCCTGAAACAATGGGCGACTACCGAATGGCTGGGGCAAATAGTTTTGGCTTGGGGTCCGCTCTTTTCAAACCATCGTATGACTTGTCAAACTTGCAGGTTCGAGCGCAGGCTTTTGTTACGGCATTCGCGAAAGGACATAGCACATGAAGAAAACCGTCATTGTCACCGGAGGCACAAGCGGAATTGGGGCAGGGGTCGCAGAGGTTCTGAATGAAGCCGGCTATCATGTCATTGCCGCGACTGTCTCGCAGGACGAAATTGATCGCTTTTCCGGCGCACCCGAGATTGAGACCTGTCTGATGGACGTCACGAATGGTGCGTCAGTTGATGCTCTGTTCGGCCGTCTTGAATGCCTTGCGGGTATGGTGAATTGCGCCGGTATTCTGGTGCGGGGACGCGAGTACGACATCGACGTGTTTCAAAAGGTTCTCGACGTGAACCTGACGGGCACGATGCGGTGTTGCCTTGCGGCTCAGCCACTGTTGGCCAAATCTGGCGGTGCGATTGTAAACACCGCGTCGATGCTCAGCACATTTGGGGGGCCGATGGTACCAGCCTATTCCGCGTCCAAAGGTGGGGTGGCCCAGCTGACCAAAGCCTTGGCGGGCAAGTGGGCGGTGGATGGCATCCGCGTCAATGCAATCGCGCCTGGTTGGATCGAGACCGAAATGACCCAAGGTCTGCGCGATGCGCCCGAGCGAGAAGCTGGTATTTTGGGCCGGACGCCAATGAATCGTTGGGGCAAAACCAGCGAAGTCGGTGCGTTGGTCAAATGGCTGCTATCTGATGAAGCAAGTTTTGTAACTGGAGCCGTCTATCCCGTGGATGGCGGTTATCTGGCAATGTAGGGAGACCCGAGATGGTCGATAAAACAAATTACGACGAACGCACACCTTATCAATTGCCGTTCCCAAAAGAGGCACAGCAAGAGATCGTTATCCCGGACGCCATTCCTGATGACGAACGCCTCTGGGTGCCGCAAGCCGAAAACGTTTGGTTTCGCCCGCTGTGTCTAAATCGGTCACAAGGCTATTGGATGAACATTTTGCGGGTACGCAAATCAGGTGTTCTGTCTCGGCACCGCCACCCACAACCGGTGCACGGGTTCGTCTTGAAGGGCCGTTGGCACTATCTTGAGCACGACTGGACGGCAGAGGAGGGGGGATATGTATATGAGCCGCCCGGTGAGACCCACACGTTGGTGGTGCCAGAGGGCGTCGAAGAAATGATGACCTATTTTCAGGTCAATGGCGTGATGTGTTATGTCGACCCTTGGGGTGAGGTGCTCGGATATGAGGACGTCTTCACCAAAATTGACCTATGCAAAAAGCACTTTGAAGAGGTGGGTTTGGGAGCCGATTTTGTCGACCAGTTCATCCGCTAAAACTTATCATGTGGCCCTTGTGGCCCACGATGCTTGCAAGTCGGCTTTGGTCGACTGGGTAGAGGCGCATGTCGATACATTTCGACATGCTGCCATCTTTTCAACAGGGACCACAGGCAGTCGTCTTTCAAAGGCGATGCCAGATCTTAGCATTGTTGCGTTGAAAAGCGGCCCGTTGGGCGGAGATCAACAGATCGGTGCGATGATCTGTGAAGAGGCACTGGATGCGCTGATCTTTTTTGTCGACCCCTTGTCGCCCATGCCGCATGACGTGGATGTCAAAGCCCTGACAAGGCTGGCCACAGTGTACGACCTTCCAATGGCTTGCAGCGTCGCGACGGCCAATCTTATTGCTGATGCGATGAGAAACCAGCGGTTTTAGGGGCGTCACCCCCTAGATCAACCCCCGGTGCTGTCAAACCCATGTGCACGGTTCCAACGGAAGTGTCGTCAGTCTTTCACCAAAAGATAGTTGGAAAGTTGATCGATCTTTTCGGCTCCAAGCTGGCTCATGTTGGCCTCGATGTCGGTTTTTAAAATATGCACAAGGTGGTCAATACCCCGCGCGCCAAAGGCCGCGACAGCGTATTGAAACGCACGCCCAATCATAACGAAATCCGCGCCTTTGGCCAAAGCGCGCATGATATCGAGCCCCCAAGCCACGCCGGAATCGTAGATAAGCGGAACATCTGGCCCGACGGCCTCCCGGATTTTCGGCAATTGATCTATGACGGCCGGTCCGGCTTCGAATTGACGTCCCGAATGGTTCGAAACCCAGATGCAATCCACCCCCTCAGCAACCATTCTTTTGGCATCATCCGGCCGCAGAACGCCTTTGACGACCAGATGGCCATCCCATTCCTGGCGCAGTTCCCGCAGATATTGCCAATCCGGGATTCCACGGATCAATGCGCCGGCATGGGTAAAACTTTCCCGACCACGTTGGGGGACGTAGTCATCGAAGAACCGCATCCTTGGGACAATGCCCTCGCGCATATGCGCGAGACACCACGAGGGGCACCGGGCCATCTCTGTGATTGTCCTCAGGTCAGCCTTTGGAGGCACGGTCAGGTTGGCGCGCCTTTGACGTTCGCGCCGACTTTCCTCGGGGACATCAACGGTGATGACAAGCGTGTGAAACCCGGCGGCCTTGATCCGCGGCAGCATCTTTTGCCGCAACTCTGCGGAATTCACGGGATAGTGCTGAAACCACCCGTTGTTGCCGATGTGGGGCGCGACATCCTCCGGCGACGCGACCGCCACGCTGGACAGCGAAAAAGGTATGTTGTGCGCAACCGATGCCTGCGCCAGCATGCGCTCTGCACCGGCCCACATCAGTCCGGACATGCCAACGGGCGCAATGCCGAACGGCAGGTCATATGTCTGCCCAAGCAGTGTTTGCTTCAGGTCGGCCTTGGTACGGCCACATAAAACGCTGGGCATGAACCCAATGGCGTCCAATGCTTCCCGGTTCGTTTTCAAGCCCAGTTCGCGGCCTGTTGCACTATCAAGGTACTCGAAAGCAAATTTCGGAATCCTTTTGCGCGCGGCTGTTCGCAGGTCGGCTATCGACGGGTGTGACAGGTCGAGATCCATACGGTTCCTCTTGTTTCTGTTGTTATACAAAAGCGGTTTCGAGGCGATCACCAAAGAGACGGCAAAGCCAGAGAAATTGCCGGGACGTAGGTGATGAGCATTAACAGGATGAGCATGCCAATGAAGAATGGCAGAATCGCCTTACTAAGGTTTTCTATCGACACCTTGGAGATACTGCTGGCGACGAAAAGATTCACGCCGAGCGGCGGCGTGCAGAACCCGATGGCCAAATTGACCGTCAAGATAACGCCGAACAAAATGGGATCAACACCCAGAGCGGTCGCCACCGGCAGCAGGATTGGCGTCATAATGATAATCGATGAGATCGTCTCCATGAACATGCCGATCACAAGCAGCAAAAGATTGATCAACAGCAGGATGATGATCGGATTATCCGACAGGCTTGTGATCGTCGTGGCCAATTCGGTTGGAATACGCGCAAGGGTTATCAACCTGCCAAATGCAGTTGCCATGATGACCAGAACCAGAATGGTTCCGCTGGTTTTGGCGCTTCCTGCCAAAATTTCGGGCAGGTCTTTGAGTGTGATGTCACCGTAGACGAAAATGCCAATGAGTGCAGAATAGACCACCGCAACAGCGCCTGCTTCTGTGGGCGTAAAAATACCGCTGTAGATACCGCCAAGAATGATGCCCGGCACAAGAAGTGCCCAGATAGAAGCGCGGAAACTCTGCCAAACACCCGGCCCGGAGAATGGGGTTGTAGATTGCTGAACAACGTCATCGTTGCGCAGCAAAATGCGCGCGACAAACATGAACATCAGTGCAAACAGGATGCCAGGAACCACGCCGGCGAGGAACAATTTACCAATCGATACCTCAGCGGTGACGCCATAGATGATGAATGGGATACTCGGCGGGATCATCACGCCGATCATGCCCGACGAAGCGGTTAACGCACCGCTGAACTTTCGGGTGTAACCGACCTTCTCCATTTCGGGGATCATGTTGGATCCGATGGCCGCCACGGTGGCAGGGGAAGATCCTGAAATCGCCGCAAAGAACACGCAAGCCAGCACATTCACATAGGCAAGACCTCCTCGAATATGGCCAATCAACGCATTCGCGAAACCAACAAGCCGGCGAGACATGCCGCCGTGCTGCATCAGATCACCCGCCAGAATAAAGAGCGGTACGGCGATCAGGGGAAAGGAATCCGCCCCTGTAACCACGGATCGGGCCAAAAGAACCATGGGCGGTGTGCCGTCGACAAAGACCATCACGATCATTGTTGCCAGACCAAGGCAGATGCCAATTGGTACGCTGAACAGCAACAGGGAAAAAAGAGTCAGGAATAGAATTGTTGCAAGCATCGGGGAGCCCTCACGCCTTGGTTTCTGCGATTTTGCGCAGAGTTCGTTTCAAATGTTGAACGACACGGATTGCGGCCAGGCCTGCTCCTACAGGCGCAGAAGCATATAGGATCGGAATTGGCAGCCCAAGAACGACCGATGTCTGGCTGGCGACGAATGGCATCATGATCAGTTTGATGCACTCAAATGCCAGAACGAGCAGAAAGCCGAGAACCATCAGTGCGATAATCACATCAACATAGAGCCGCGTTCGTTCACCAAGAGCATCCCGAAACACTGTAATGCGCACGTGATCGCCGGTGTGGAAGGCGTAGCTGACGCCAATCCAGACAAACCAGACGAACAACCAAAGTGTGAGTTCCTCTCCCCATACAAGAGAGGCATTCATGACGTAGCGCATGAAAACATTGCCAAATATTAGCAAAACAATTGCGGCCAAAAGCGCGCTCGCTAAGACCTTTTCGGCGTTTGAATCAATCCACTTGAAAACCGACATTCTTTACCTCCCCAGAAAGAAATGGGGCACTCGCTCCTTGTTTGGCGCGGGTGCCACGGTTAGCCAAACTTACAAAAGATCAACTGCCGCTCGCTGCTGCGACTGCGGCGACCCAAGTGTCATATGCTTGTGCACCGACTTCTTCGCGGTATTGCAGGCGCACACTTTCTGTCTTTTCGGCAAAGGCCTGACGTTGCTCTGCCGTCAATTCGAGAACTTCGACGCCAGCGGCACGAATTTCTTCAAGTTGCGCAGATTCTTCTGCGGCGACCAACTCTGCCTGATACGCGCGTGAGGCGGTCATTGAGTCCCGGACCAATTGTTGATGCTCTGCCGAGAGACCCTCGAAGAATGGCTTTGAAATTACGGGCATATAGACCGCAAAAACATGCCCTGTGGTCGACAGGTATTTCTGAACTTCGTAGAAACGTTGGGAAGTAATGATCGCCAATGGGTTCTCTTGGCCATCGATTACGCCCTGCTGGAGCGCTGAATAGACCTCACCAAAGTTCATTGGTGTGGGATTGGCTCCGAGTGATTCAAACGTTGCAACATGAGCCGGAACTTTCATCGTGCGCAGCTTCACACCGTCAAGGTCAGCAGGAACGGCCACCGGACGCACATTGTTGGTTACGTTGCGAATGCCCAGTTCAAGCCATCCAAGACCGACCAAACCCTGGTTTTCGACACGCGCCAGCATCTCGTTGCCTGCATCGCTGTCCAGCACGCCAAAAGCAATATCTTTTGAGGCGTACATGTAAGGAAGCTCGATCACCGCAAAAGCCGGATCCCAACCTGCGAAAAACGAAGAGGGGGGGATGGCCATTTCGAGAACGCCGGTTTGGACCCCTTCGATCATCTCGCGGTCAGGGCCCATTTGAGAAGAAGGGAAGATCTGGACATCGATCTCTCCGCCTGAACCCGCTTCAACCAACTCTTCAAATTTCAACAGGGCACGATGCATATGAAATGCTTCGGCGGCACCATGGCCGACTTTGATGACAGTTTCAGCAGAGGCTGCGAATGCAAGCCCAGCTGCTAGGGCGGCGCTTAGCGCGACAGTAGTTTTCTTGAACAAGGTATCCTCCCAAGGATTGTTGTTGGTGGTTGGTTTTCGATCTACTATCTGAAATATCAGATATGATTTATAAATCAAGTTGGAATGTGCTACCATGTCTGGACGATGCATAGGGACATAGTGAAAGTGAGAGACGCGATGCAGATCAAACGCCCGGATTCGCTAAGTAAAATTGCGGAAGAACACATTCGCCAAGGTATCGTTGGAGGCACCTTCGGACTGGGAGAACCGCTGCAAGAGGCAAAACTCTCTACGGCAACGGGCATGAGCAAAACGCCGATTCGTGAGGCGCTTTCTGCACTAAAACTTCAGGGTCTGGTTCAGATCATTCCCCAACGCGGTGCCTTTGTCTTCACCCTGTCCAAGGAAGATGTTGAACAGCTTTGCCGATTCAGATTGATCCTCGAGACGGCTGCAATCGATCAAGCGCTCGACGAAAACCCTGCTGCTTTGCTCGCTGAGTTGGTGCTTATTGTGGAGAAGATGGGGAGAGCTCGGGAAGCGGGCGCATTCGATGAGTACCTTGAATTGGACGCGGATTTTCATGACGCGTTTTTCAAGCATTGCGGCAACAGCTATTTGCGGGAAGGGTATCAGAAGGTCAGCGACATCGTCCGAACAATGCGGACGCATTTGTCAAAACGCCCGGAGCGCACTGTCAAATCCTTTAATGAGCATGAAGCAATCACAGCTTACCTCAACGAAGGAAAGACAAGTGCCGCCAAGAAAGTCCTTAAACGGCAAATCACCCGTGGAGAGCGTTCTTATTCAGATCTGATTGGGGTTGAACAAGTTTAAAAACGCGACTTTGTGATGTCTTTGGCATGCTGGTGCGCATTTCAGAATTCGACGCGTGACCTCTGACATTTCTGCGGTCTGCGGCACACCCGCCAAGACCAAATACAATACTGGCAGACAATGTTTAGGGGGCGGGTGTTGGACCAGATTGCAGGTCGCCGGATAGTCTAGGACGGTTTTACGCTTGGTTGCACATGCTAGTCTGATCGCGCTTTGCAATTCATTGCGTCAGCAAGCGGAGGGGCCTTGGCCCCCCCGAATTTTCAGAGCAATCCCGCAAGCCAGAGGTATAGCGGCAGTCCAACCGTGATGTTGAATGGAAAGGTCACGCCCAAAGAGAGTGTCAGGTAAATGCCTGACTCAGCCTGTGGCAACGCGATCTTCATTGCCGCGGGCACCGCGATGTAAGACGCCGAAGCGGCAAGCACCATCAACAAGAAGAGGCTGCCGGTCTGTAAACCGATCACGGCGCCCAGACCCAGTGCAAGAACCGCACCTATCATTGGCATCATGATGCCAAAGGCAAACAACCCTGCGCTCAATAGATGCCGGTTGCGCAGCAGGCTGCGGCCCGCCGACAGGCCCATATCCAGCAGAAACAGGCACAAAATGCCGGTGAAGGGCGTCACAACGAACGGGGCAATCATCTCCATGCCCTTGTCTTGCGTCAGCAAGCCGATCACGAACGCGCCGGTCAGGAGTACGATGGAACCATTGGCAAAAAGCTCTTTCAGGGGCACACTTCCCGCAGCGCCGTCGCGTCCAAAGCGATGTGCGATCCAAAGAGCCGAGAGGATCGCCGGAACCTCCATCGTTGCGGCCACAGCGACCATGTAGCCATCCGAAGCAATTCCGGTCAGGTCCAGCAGGCTGGAGGCGGCGACGAAAGTAACGATGGAGATAGATCCGTAGTGCCCCGCCACGGCAGCAGCGTTCAGTGCGTTCAGCCGTGTCATACCGCGCAGCAGGGCATAGGCGATGAAGGGGATCAAAAAAGACAGCACCAAACCCGCAGCAAGGGCAGTGAAAACCTCTGCATTCAACCCGTTTTCTGCCAGGCTGTGCCCCCCTTTGAAACCTATCGCCAGCAGCAAGTAGAGCGACATGAACTTTGCAGCTCCTTCGGGGATCGAAAGGTCACTGCGCACGACAGCAGCCAGAAGGCCAAGGACAAAGAACAAGATCGTCGGCACCATTAGGTTGCCTATAAGGCTTTCAAATATCTGCATGATTTAAGTCTCCAGAACAGGTTGGTGCCCTGTTGCCCAGATTTGACCAATAGTTTAAATACAAATGAACACCTAAACAAATAGCCTGAGGTTATGGATGCGCCCGACATTGCGTCAGATGGAATATATTGTCACCGTGCATCAGCTGGGCAGCTTCGGTCTTGCTGCGGAAACGCTGAACGTCAGTCAGCCCAGTCTCTCGAACCAGGTGGCAGCGGTGGAAACCGATCTAGGTGTGCGGCTTTTTGAACGCGGCCGTGCCGGCTCGCGCACCACGGCGCGGGGGCTGGAGTTTGTCACCCGCGCGCGTCGCATCCTGTCCGAAGTCGAAGCATTGCGCGGCGCGATGCTCTCGGATCTGCCTTTTGGCGGGAGGTTGCGGTTGGGGGTGCTGCCGTCGATCGGGCCGTATCTTTTGCCACAAGCGATGAAAACCCTGCACGAAACCGAACCCAACTTGCGGGTCATAGTACGCGAGGAAAACACTCTGAGCCTCGATGAAGGCATAAGGAACGGGCGTTTCGACGCGATTATCTCAACGCCTGAGGATCACCCGAACACATTCCAGCGCGAGCTATTCGTCGAACCGCTATGGGTCGCGATGTCGCAGGACCACCCCCTTGTCGGGCGCACACAAGTCATAGCCGATGACCTTGCCGGGCAACGCCTATTGACGCTCGACACCGGCCACAGGCTGGCACGTATTGTCTACGGCATCGCAGGGGCGAGCGGGGCCACGGTCTCTGACGACTACGAGGGCACAAGCCTCGACTCTATCGTGCTGATGGCGGCGACCGGAGCAGGAATCGGCATCCTCCCCGACCTCTTTGCGCGGCGGCAGGGCATCCACCGCAGCGAAGTTTGTGTCATGCCGCTTGCTATACCGGGTGCAGATCGAACAATCAGCATACTCGTTCCAATTGACAATTCGGAGCACTTTTCTGCCGCTCTTGCGACAATCCTGCGCAGCGCTGCCAAAGCGCTCGAACTGAAGGTCAACTAGACATCCGGGAGGGCCGTGCATGTTGATCGTAGGATGACCACAGTGATTTTGTGTATTACGCAAACACCCGTTGAAGGCGGGTCCACTAACACTGAAATCTGCATGGCGAGGACAAACGTCGACCATGCGCAGTGCGGTGTCCAAGATCATGGACACGGTTTCAGCCCGAAGCAAACTTAGGGTCAAAACCCGGGTTTTATGATAGCTGACCCTCGTTGTCACATACGGCGTCTTCCAAGCTGACAAAACCGCCGCTGTTCGAAGTCTTTCAAGACCGTCTTTCCCGCGCCTTAGAAGGAATTGGTGAAGGGGTTTGTGAATGGGATATACCCGCAAAGAAATTCCCTTGTTCTCCAAGAGATGCTGAAATTCTTGGCGCGCTGAACCGCGATCACATTCAGACGGATGGACGTCAATTTCTGGACTATGTGAGACCGGTTTTTTGATGCCACAGAGCTTACCCGGAAGATGTCGCATAGGACAGCACCATGCTTTGGCAGATCCTTCATTTGGATGACGTAACCCAACCAGCAGCATCAGTTAAGGCGGCAACTGTCCGCTGGAAAACGGGAGCAGAGTTTCCGATTGAGAACCGCTTCTGGGTCGAAAAATTGGCTGTTTGGGGGGGGGCACCGCCTGTCGGCGCACTCTCGCGGCGCAGCGACGGCGTCACTTGGTTTGAAAGTCGATATTGATATCACAGCCCTTAAAGAGACCAAGGAGAGCCTGCGGGCGAGCCGGAAAATGCGGGCGCAATCCCACAATCTTTCTGCAATAGGTTAACTAACTGACGGGATTGCACATGATTTCAACAACCTGCTGGCTGCGGATGAGATCCTCATTGGAAAGTGCTTTGTTAAACTTGATTTTGAATACCCGCGACGCGATGGACGGCTAAGAGAGGTTCACAGTCGAGACCGCCAATATGCGGATTGACGCACCCTACATTGACACTCGGCAGAAAACGCTGGTCCTCAGTCGATTTGTCATACTGGCCGTCAAAGACAACGGCCACGGGGACACTCTGGGCACAGTGGGGAAATCCCGGAGCCAGTTTTTACCACCAAACTGACAGGCGTTGGATCTGGCTTTGGTTTGTCGATGGTTGTTGGATTTGTGAAACAACCTCGCGGAACGGTTCAAGTCTATTCTGAATTGGACAAAGGCACAACATTGAAACCGTATTTCCCAGCTAAAAGTGCGCCACATTTTGAGCCAAACGATTCCGTGAGGTCCAAATACAATGAAGCAGTTCGTGAAATCCGAGTGCTTATTGCTGAGGACGAGGAAGACGCGCGCAACACTTGGGTCAAGGTTCTTGAGCGGGCCGGTTATCAAGTGACGGCGGCTCCGGCGGGTGAAGCCGTATTCGCCATATTCGAAGCCGACCCTACTTTTGATCTCGTTCTAACTGATATCGTCCTGTCAGGATCACTGCAGGGAAGGGGCGTTGCCAAGGCATCGAGGAAGCAATGATCGACATTGCCGGTTCTCGTCATGTCGGGCTATGCCCGAGCAGCGGCTGTACTCGGGAACGGTTTGAGGCCTTTGTGTCATTCGAGTATCGCGCAGCATCTGCCATATTCCGCCGCTGCTGTCAGCGAGTTCACTTTCCCAAAGCGGACATTCAGCGGGTTCGGCTGATGCTTTGTCGTCAGAGACACACAGGTCATGGCCCATGCAATGCCTGACGGCCTCTCAGAAGTGGACGATCAGGCTACCAGTCTAGGCACCTTCGAGCTTATTGCCACCGCTGCCCTGAGTGAAACGTAGCACGCCGAGGGCCGATGCCGGCAGCTGTTCACGGCGGCTCTCTCCAGACTTTGAAATCTTTAGGTGCTCCCGCCGGACGCTTGCAAATGCTTTGGCCGAATGCTTACTGTTGCGAATGAATGAATCTCACAATACCAAACGTTTGCGACTGCGCGCCGGACCCTCAGGCATCTTTTCCAACGTCAACGAGGTGATCGAGCAAGGCAGACTTGCCCAGCTTGGTGGCTACTCGTTTTTCATTGATTGGTCAGTGTCGTGCTATCGCGATGCAGACCGAGAGGAAGACCCTTGGGCTTACTACTTTGAGCCCAGTTTTCCCGATGTCACACCTTTCGAGGGAGCAGATGATCTACCGGGTGGGATACCAATTTGCTGTACACGTGAAAACGTCATCACACCGCGGCTAGAGGACGGGAACTGCAATCCTTTACTCTTGCCGCGTGATCGGGCTGCCGCGTCACGCCTCCTGCACACCTATGTGCGGCCCAAGCAATATATAAAGGACGCTGTAGCAGCGTTTAAAGCAGACCACTGGCGCAGTAAAATGATCGGCCTTCACATTCGCGGGCCAGGGCGCTTGGACGGCGGAGCCGATGTACTTCGCAAGGCGCTAGGAGCTGAGGGTGCTGTGCCCTTTCAGCCATTTTTCGAGCACACTGATCGCATTCTCGACCTTATTCCTGATGCGGGGATCTTCGTCTGTTCCGATAGTCAGCCAGTGATCGACAGAGTCCGCGATCGCTATGGTGATCGCGTCGTGGACTACCCCGCGATACGAAGCACCTTTGGAGAGATGCACGCCCGTCACCCCGAAAACGGAGATGAAACCTTTCCAACCTACCGCTTGGGTCTGGACATGGTGATCGAAGCATTGCTGCTGGCCGAGACAGACGTCTTCATCCATGGCA
Organism: Pelagimonas varians; assembly: GCF_003208435.1. Lineage (GTDB taxonomy): Bacteria > Pseudomonadota > Alphaproteobacteria > Rhodobacterales > Rhodobacteraceae > Pelagimonas > Pelagimonas varians. The sequence continues at coordinate 273,559 of NZ_QKMF01000004.1, forward strand.
ACTCAAACGTCGCTAACTTTGTGCTCTCATATGACCCATACCAGATGCATGTGTATGTTTTGGCCTGAGATTTCGGGCACTCCGAATTCACCGCTCCAATTCTTGTTTGGTGCACTCAAATATCATTGTTGATATTTGACAGTATTAATGGACAACGGACGAAACTTCTAATGACCAAAACAGCCCTTGTCTGCGGAGCAGGCGGATTTATCGGTGGCCACCTTGTTAAACGGCTTAAATCTGAAGGGTTTTGGGTTCAAGGGGTGGATATCAAAGAGCACGAGCACGCCCAAACGCAAGCAGATGAGTTTGTCGTCGGTGACCTTCGCCAGCAATCCTTGGTAAAGGACGTTTTTGATCAAAGCTTTGACGAGGTGTATCAGCTGGCTGCAGATATGGGCGGTGCTGGATACCTTTTTACCGGCGACAATGACGCCAACGTTATGCACAACTCGATGCAGATAAACCTCAATGTCTTGGATGCAGTGCGGAACAAAGACGTAAAACGTCTTTTTTATGCGTCATCGGCATGCGTATATCCTGAGAAAAACCAGAAAGATCCTGACAACCCGAACTGCGCAGAGGACACGGTTTACCCTGCACAGCCTGACAGTGAATACGGCTGGGAAAAGTTGTTTTCCGAACGCCTCTATTTTGCGTTCAATCGCAACTACGGCACACAGTGCAGCGTGGCGCGTTACCACAATGTTTATGGTCCAGAGGGCACATGGATGGGCGGTAAGGAAAAAGTGCCCGCTGCGATGTGCCGGAAAGTCGCCGAGGCGGAATCTGGAAGCGACATTGAAGTTTGGGGCGACGGGTTGCAAACGCGATCATTTCTTTATGTTGACGATTGCGTCGAGGCAACCATCCGGCTTCAAAGGTCGAATTTCGCGGGCCCGGTTAACATTGGCTCAGAAGAGATGATTTCCATCAATGACCTTGCCAAGATGGTGATTGGCTTCTCTGGCAAAGACTTGGGCATCAAAAACATTCCCGGTCCCGAGGGCGTACGCGGGCGGAATTCCGATAATCTCCTAATTGCAGAAAAACTTGGGTGGCAGCCCCGCTTCAAACTGCGTGAGGGAATGGAACGGACCTTTTCCTGGGTTCAAGACGCTTTGGTGCACAAATCGCACCCGGAGGGGTTACCACATGAATCCAGTGGGATGGATGCCGGAAACAAGTAGCTGGATACCTAAGATATTGTAGACCCGGAGCGGGGGCCAGCGCACTTTGTCATAGAAGATGCGGGGATGACTCGGGAGGCGGCGATTGCGGGGCGGTGGGTTCGGGCCATTTCGTCGATTTTGCAAGCTCCACTTCTTGCACCCAGCCGACTCCTAGGTGCGTCGCGAAATCTAGGCCAAGCAACTCAGTACGTCCCGGTTGTGGCGCGCGCGCGGGTTTCCAGATTTCGCGCAGCTGTGATAGTTGCGGCCCCCCGCTTGCGGATCAGTAGCTGGATTGAGCTGTTGCAAGGCGCAGAAATCGAATCAAGTTTTATTGGGTAGCAAAATGACCGCGCTGCTGACGTAGGGGGGGATTAAGCCTCTTTGGCGAAATTTGGAGGGCACTTTGTCTGAAGCCATTGAAAACATGTGGGACTGAAAGTGCCCCACTTTTATCTATATCATTGGTTTTATTGAAAGATGGTAGGCCCGGAGGGACTTGAACCCCCAACCAAGGCGTTATGAGCACCCTGCTCTAACCAATTGAGCTACAGGCCCACCGTATGACGTTCACTATCAGACCGGCAGGGCGCGTCAATAGGGTTTGAACATCCGAAAGCGGCGCAGCGGGTAGGGCAAGAATCAGCGCAGGCGTTAAAACGCGGATTGCCTCAATACCCAAGCAGATCAAAACCAGTTTCAGAGCACTGGCGGCGGAGAAAATCGGCCAAATCGGCGTCTGCAGAGGGTGGGAGCCACCTTCTAGGCCCCAATTGCCCCATCCGTGCCGTTGCAGCACGTCCTTCGATACGATATGCGCGACGCAAACGCCGACACGACCCCTTAAGGAGACCGCTATGAGCGATGGCAAAACCGGATTGACCTATGCCCAAGCAGGTGTGGATATTGACGCAGGCAATGCGCTGGTTGAACGGATCAAACCCGCCGCAAAGCGAACCAATCGCTCTGGCGTAATGTCTGGTCTTGGCGGCTTTGGCGCGTTGTTTGACCTGAAAGATGCGGGCTACAATGATCCAATCCTTGTCGGGGCCACGGATGGAGTTGGCACCAAACTGCGGATCGCGATTGACACCGGCCATGTAGACGGAGTCGGAATCGACCTTGTCGCAATGTGCGTCAACGATCTGGTCTGCCAAGGGGCAGAGCCCTTGTTTTTCCTCGATTATTTTGCAACTGGCAAGCTGGATACAGACACCGCAGCGCGCGTCGTTGAAGGCATCGCAGAAGGCTGCGTACGGTCGGGTTGTGCCTTGATCGGCGGCGAAACCGCCGAGATGCCCGGCATGTATCCGGCTGGCGATTTCGACCTTGCAGGCTTTGCAGTCGGCGCTATGGAACGCGGCGCAACCTTGCCTGCGGATGTAGCTGTTGGCGATGTGCTTTTGGGTCTTGGTTCGGATGGCGTACATTCGAACGGATACAGCCTTGTTCGTAAGCTGGTCGAAGTTTCCGGTCTTGATTGGGATTCGGATTGCCCGTGGGACGAAGGCTCTCTTGGTGCGGCCTTGCTGACGCCAACCCGTCTTTATGTAAAACAGGCTCTGTCGGCGATCAGGGCAGGGGGCGTCCATGCTCTGGCCCATATCACTGGCGGTGGTTTGACTGAAAACATTCCACGCGTTTTGCCCGAAGGCATGGGCGTGCAGATCGATTTGGATGCTTGGGATTTGCCCGGCGTGTTCAAGTGGATGCAGCAAACAGGCGATATTGCCTCTGCTGAAATGCTCAAAACCTTTAACTGCGGTCTGGGCATGGTTTTGGTGGTTTCTGCCGAGGAGGCTGATGCGCTTGTGTCTTTGCTTGGCGAGGCAGGGGAAACCGTAGCGCGCCTTGGCACTGTGACGGATTCCGGCACTGTATCCTACACTGGAACTCTTGCATGAAACGGGTTGCGATCCTGATTTCGGGGGGCGGATCGAATATGGTTCGCCTAGCCGAAGACATGATCGACGATCATCCCGCCCGTCCGGTTTTGGTCTTGTCCAATGTTCCGGACGCCGGCGGTTTGGCCAAAGCCCGCGCCTTGGGAATTCCAACAGAAGTTGTGAACCACCGTGACTTTAAGGGCGACAGGGAAGGTTTTGAAAAGGCGTTGATTTCTACGATTGACCCCTATGAGCCTGATGTCTTGGCGCTTGCAGGGTTTATGCGTATTTTGACATCCGAATTTGTGGGGCACTATGCGGGCCGCATGTTGAATATTCATCCTTCATTGCTGCCGAAATACAAGGGATTGCACACCCACACCCGCGCCATCGATGCTGGCGACACAGAAGCAGGATGTTCGGTCCACGAAGTTACGGCAGAACTTGACGGCGGCCCTATTCTTGGCCAAGCACGGGTGCCCGTGGTTGCCGGGGACACCGAAGACAGCCTTTCTGCGCGGGTTCTGGTTCAAGAGCACGGGCTTTATCCGGCTGTTTTGCGGCGGTTTGTGTCCGGTGATCGCAGCCCAGTCTTGTTGCCATAGCCTGCAAGATTGCAGTTTTGGTTGTGTTTCTGGCGCTCAGGTGTTTACCCTGACATAACAACGCACTGACGCTGACAATAACAAAACCAACAAAGAAAAGACTGCGCATGCAGACAATTACGACAACGGACGACCTGAAAACCTTTTGTGATCGTGCAAAGGGAAAACCCTATGTCACAGTCGATACGGAATTTTTACGTGAACGCACGTATTATTCCAAACTGTGTCTGGTGCAATTGGCCTTGCCGGGGCAAGACCCTGCGGATGCGGTGTTGGTTGACCCCTTGGCTGAGGGGTTGTCCCTGGATCCGATGCTGGACCTGTTCCGGGATGAAAGCATCGTCAAAGTGTTTCATGCAGCCCGTCAGGATCTCGAGATTTTCTTTATCGATCATGGCGTCATTCCGGTGCCTTTGTTTGACAGTCAAGTTGCCGCGATGGTGTGCGGTTTTGGTGAACAGGTTGGCTATGAAACACTGGTCAAAAAGATCACCAAGCAACAGGTTGATAAATCGTCGCGCTTCACCGATTGGTCCCGTCGGCCTTTGACGGACGCGCAGAAAACCTATGCTTTGGCGGATGTGACGCATCTGCGTCAAATATATGAATTTCTTGCTAAAAAACTGGAAGACTCGGGCCGAGAACGTTGGGTTCGAGAAGAAATTGGCATCTTAATTGATCCCGAAACCTATATTTCTCGGCCGGCAGAGGCGTGGAAACGTGTTAAAACCCGTTCCAATTCCGTACGGTTCTTGGCTGTTGTCCAAACCTTGGCCGAGTTTCGGGAAACCCATGCGCAATCACGCAATGTACCGCGCAATCGTGTGTTTAAGGACGATGCATTGGTTGAACTGGCCTCGACCAAACCGCAAAACCTTCAGGATCTGGGGCGTTCACGGTTGTTGCTCCGCGAAGCCCGCAGGGGTGATATAGCCGATGGCATTTTGGCCGCTATACAGGCCGGATTAAACCTGCCTGCGGACCAATTGCCGACGGTCAGAACCGAGCGTGACAAGGTGCAAGTGAACCCTGCCTTAGCCGATCTGTTGCGCGTGCTATTGAAGGCCAAAACAGAAAATTCTGGCGTGGCGTCCAAGCTGATTGCACCGACCTCAGATCTGGATTTGATTGCATCTGGCGAACGCGATGTTGCCGCGTTGCGAGGGTGGCGTCGGGAAGTGTTCGGCGAAGACGCCTTGCGCCTATGTGCTGGCGAAGTGGCGCTGGCCACAAAAGGCAAGCAAGTGGTTGTGATTGAGATATAAAAAGGGGCCCTAAGGGGCCTCTTTCCTTTTCAACCGGTCAAAATCAACGTCTTGAGCTACGCACATTTCGCGCGGCTTTGACACGGATTTCGCGAATACCTGCCAATTGATTGTCCGTCAGCCAAACCGCAACGGTGACCGAACGCGAAGCTTCGGTTCCAACATTGCCACGCAGTTGAATGGCTTTGAAATCATAGGTAGCGACGGTTTCAGTGGTTTCAGCTTCGTTCTGAACCAAGCGAACGTCATAGAAACCTTGCCGGTTCACAATTCCGGTCGCGCGAATAATCGCGCCGCCAGGGCGTCGCTCGATCAGCATTTCACTCACTTCGCCGACGAATTGACCATAATAATTGGTGTCTTTTTCAGAGCGAAAAATCGACGCGCGTCGTTGGGGAATCAACGGATTGACCCCCTCAGGGACAGCGACAGGTTCACTGCTGCTTTCACCATACCAGTTATATGGGTTAAAATTGGATTCTTTGAATCCACAGCCGCCAAGCATCAGCGCTGAAAGCACCAAAACGGAAAGAGGTTTGTTCATTTTGTTTCTGCCCCATACCTGCATGTTTAATGGGTTATCTCAATTCCTCACGCTTGAAAAGCGCCAAGGGCTGGACCTTTTGAGCTTGCCCGCTTAGGTGCTTGGAAAAAGGAGTTTCAGCATGGCGCAGGCAGCATTTGAAGAGGTGGTTGAGGATTTCGAGTTTCTAGAAGACTGGGAAGATCGCTATCGCATGGTGATTGATATGGGCAAAGCGCTGACTCCGCTTGACGATGCACTCAAAGTGCCTGCGACCAAAGTAGACGGCTGTGCCAGCCAGGTTTGGCTGCACATGACTCCTGCAAATGGCACGTTTCATTTTCAAGGTGAAAGCGACGCGATGATTGTCCAAGGACTTATCGCGCTTTTGCATAAATTGTACGACGGGCTCGATATGTCAGAGGTCGCTGCGGTGAATGCCCGTGAAGAACTGAGCCGCTTGGGTTTGCACGATCACTTGTCTGCACAGCGATCAAACGGCTTGCGCGCAATGATCGAGCGCATTCAAAAAGAGGCCAATGCCTGAACAGCGCAAAGACCCCTGAAAAGTCTGGTGTCAGGTGGTAGAAAACCGGGGGCAGGCTAACCAGCCCCCGAAATCATCACAAACTACGCGTTGCCGTTCTTGGTGAAACGCGCAGCATCCGCTGCCGCGCGACGGATCGCATTCGATTTATGCACCGTCTCTTGGTATTCGGCTTCGGGGTCGCTGTCATAGACGACACCGCCGCCCGCCTGAATATACAGCTTTTGATCTTTCACGATGGCTGTGCGCAATGCGATACACATATCCATATCGCCGCCAGCGCTGAAATAGCCAACGCCGCCGCCATAGACGCCGCGCTTTTCTGGTTCTAACTCGTCAATTATTTCCATAGCCCGCACCTTGGGGGCTCCGGAAACTGTACCGGCTGGCATGCCTGCAAAGAACGCTGACAATGAATCTTGGTCTTCGTGCAATTCGCCCACAACGTTGGATACGATGTGCATGACGTGGCTGTAGCGTTCGATGATGAATTCTTCGGTTGGACGCACGGTGCCAATTTTAGCGACGCGGCCTACATCGTTGCGGCCCAGATCCAGCAGCATCAAATGCTCTGCCAGTTCTTTTTGGTCGGCCAAAAGGTCCAGTTCCAATGCTTTGTCTTCTTCCGGCGTTGCACCGCGGGGACGCGTGCCTGCAATCGGGCGGATGGTAACTTCATTTCCAAACACCCGAACCAGAATTTCCGGCGATGCACCAATGACTTGAAAATCGCCAAAGTTGAAGTGAAACATAAATGGAGACGGGTTTGTCCGCCGCAACGATCGATATAGTGCAAATGGCGGCAATGGGAAATCTTGGGTCCAGCGCTGTGCAGGAACCACCTGAAAGATGTCACCGGCTTTGATGTATTCTTTGGCCTGCAACACCGCTGCCTTGTATCCATCATGGGTGAAGTTGGAAACCGGAGTGCCCAAATCAGCCGCTTCACCCAGATCACGGGCTTGTTGGGGCAATGCGCGTTCAAGATCGCGGACTGCATCCATAACCCTCTCGGCGGCCTGCGCGTATGCTGCGCGGGCCGACATGCCATCCTGGATCCATGCGGGGGACACAACCGTCACCTCGCCCTTGGCCCCATCCAGAACCGCAACCACGGACGGACGCAAGAAGCACGCATCCGGCAAACCCAAAGGATCGGGGTTGATGTTGGGCAGATGTTCGACCAACCGGATCATGTCATAGCCAAGGTAGCCAAAAAGGCCAGCTGCGGCTTGCGGCAGGTTGTCGGGCAAATCGATCCGGCTTTCGGCCAGAAGCTCGCGCAACAAATCCAGTGGCTCGCCGTCTTGATTGGTGAAGCTATCAGGATCAAAACGCGCAGAGCGATTGATGCGGGCTTGTGTGCCGTGACATTGCCAGATCAGATCCGGTTTCATCCCAATGATCGAATAGCGACCGCGGATTTCACCGCCAGTCACGGATTCCAGCATAAAGCTGTCGCGGGCCGCTCCGGTCAATTTCAGCATCAAAGACACAGGAGTGTCCAGATCTGCCGCCAGCCGCGTGTATACAATTTGATTTTGACCAGCTTTGTAAGCGGCTTCAAATTCGTCGAAGGATGGGGTCAGACCTGACATATAACGTGCTCGGCTCTACTGGAAATTGACGTGAACGGCGTTGATCGCCTGTTGGTCGATATTGACACCAGCCCGCTGTTGGATGTCTGCAGACAGGGCACGGAACAGATCTTGGGACACATCATTGACGGCTTGATTGCCAAACAGATTGGCCAGCATCTGCGCATTTTCACCTTCGGTATCTGCGGGCAAGATCTCGTCCAGCCGTACCAGAAGGGCGCCATTGCCACCGGAAATCGCGCGGATCGCGCCGGGCTCCATTTCGAAAACAGCTGTCAGCACATCTGCGCTGAGGTCGGCCCCATATGCTGTGCGGGTCAGACCTTCTTGGGTGTTGGCAGTCAAGGACAGGTCTTCAAAGGATTTTCCAGCTGTCAATTGCTCAGCCAGAGCTTCGGCCTCGGCCAACAAGGCTTTGCTGCGTTCGGACCGTTCAAACGATAGCTCAACTGCGGCACGCACGTCCTCAAACGGCAAGGGCGCAGGGGACAAGATTTCTTCAAGACGCATGGCAAACAAACCACCATCCCCCAGTTCGGCAACCGTAGGGTAATCGTCGGCATTCAGGTTCTGAGCGGCCTCACGAAAGTCTTCATATCCGGCGATGTCGCCGTCTGTATCCTGACCTGTCCAGCCAATAGTACCCAGTTGCAAATCAGTGGTTTCGGCCAGTTCTTCCAAGGTGGCCCCAGCGGCCAGTTGGTCGTCAAAGTCTTGCGCTTGCTGTTCGATTGTCCGGCGGGCGCGGTCCAGAGCCAGCGCATCGCGCAGATCAGGGGTGGCTTCTTCGAAAGTGGTGGATTGCTCAGGCAATACGGCGTTCACGCGGAACACGGCTGGCCCAAGGTCGGAAGGCGCAGGGCCTGCTACAGTTCCGACTTCGGCTGCGAAAACCAAATCGGCTGCTGGGCCCAGATCTCCGGTAGTTACGTCACCCATGTCGGTGTCGGCCAAGGTCAAATCGCGCTCTGCGACCAGCTGTTCGAATGTTGCTTCACCGGCTGCAACCCGGTCAACGGCGGCCTGTGCTTCGGCGTCGTCACCATAGACCAGACGTTCCACCAAGCGACGTTCTGGCATGTTGAATTCGGATTCGCGTTCTGTGTAGGCCTCACGCAAAGACGCGTCGTCGACCTCAACCGTATCCAAAATCATGTCTGGTGTCAGCCATGCAAAGGTGATGCTTTTGGTTTCCGGACGTGTGTAATCCGCGATGTTTTCTTCGTACCAGGCGGTCAGCTGCTCGTCGGTTGGAACAGGCATACCAGTGGTCAAGGTTTCGGGGCCAAGTTCGGCCCAAGTAAACGCGCGGCGCTCGCCTGAAAAAGAAACCAATGTGTCTACATAGGTGTCAGGCAGCTTGATCCCCGCCAGAACCGACCCCTGCAAAATAGTTGCCGCGCTTTCAGAGCGCAGTCCTTCTTCGAAGTCGCGTTCGCGCATGCCGATGTTTTGCAACGCATATTCATAGGCTTGACGATCAAACTGGCCATTCACACCGTGAAAAGCCTGCGTGTTCACAATCTCGTCGGCAAGGCGATCGTCGCCAACCGAAATGCCCAAAGTGGCCGCTTCGCTTTCCAGTGCGGTGGCGACAACAACCTGTGCCAGAACCTGCTGAGGAAGGCCTGCTGCCTGCGCTTGTTGAAAGGGCAGCGGTTGGCCCGATTGCGCTTCGACAGCGCGGATCTGGTTGCGTAGACCATTGGAATAGTCCTGCACGCTGATCGGAACTTCGCCGACATGGCCAACGCTGCGCACGCCACCGGAAAAGTTAGTGGCTCCAAAGCCGCCAAGGCCCACAAAGAGCAAAGCCATCAGGCCATAGATCATCATCTTGCCTATGCTGGTTTTCTTCTCTGCCATGTGTTCCTCCGCAGAATGTAGATTTTGGGCCGTTTTGGGCCGCGTTTGGACTTGTCTACGCCGCGTGCTGGGGCGCTGCAAGGGGCCAGTCGAGTGCACAGAGCCGGCGGGTGAATTCAGCAATGCCGGCTTGGTCGACATTGGCAAAAGCAATTCGATACGCGCGGTGGCCAGAGGCATCGCCCTTGGGCATGAACATCGACGCGGGCAGCATCAAAATTCCCGCCTCGCGGACCAGTTTCGGGGCCATTTCCTCGGCTGTTCCAAGGTATGGGTGCGTGACCCAGGCAAAATAGGCCCCAACACTTTGAAGCTGCCACCCTTTGGCTTCCAGTGCAGGAAAGTGTGTTTCAATGGCGGCGCGGCGTTCCAAAAGCTCTTGGCGTTGTTCTGCAAGCCAGCCGCCCAGATTGCGTAACCCCCATTCCGCCGCGATTTGTCCCAAAGTGGGCGCGCAAATGGCGATGGTATCAAGGTATTTCTCGGCCTCTTTTAGAAAGTCGACATCACCGATGATTGCACCGGTCCGGTGACCTGTCATCCGAAAACTCTTGGAAAAACTATACAGTTGGATCAGTGTATCGCCCCAGTCTCTCACCTTAAGAAGGTCATGCAAGGTCCCGTTTTGGCTGTGAAAATCCCGGTACGTTTCGTCGACGATCAGTTTAATGCCTCGCGAGCGGGCAAGATCGAAAAAATCCTGCATTAACGCTGCTGGGTATTCCACTCCGCTTGGGTTATTCGGGGTAATCAAAACAATGGCTTTGGTACGCGAGGTTATCAAGGACGCGGCAACCGTCGGGTCTGGGAGTAAATCCGGCCCGACCGGCAAAGGCTTGGCCGTGACACCGGCCATATCGAGGCACATTTTATGGTTAAAATACCACGGCACGGCCAAGATGACTTCGTCACCGGCTGTGCACAGGGCGGCAATGCTGGCTGCAAAAGCCTGATTGCATCCAGCAGTAATCGCAACTTGGTCAGGGGTGACTTCAGCGCCGTAAAAGTCTGACCACCGCGCGGCCAAAGTCTGGCGCAAAGCTCCCATGCCCAAAACCGGCCCATATAAATGGGTTTCGGGATTGTCCAAAGCCTGCGCCATGACGGCCCGCAGCGGAATCGGTGGCGGGTCAGCCGGAACTGCCTGACTAAGATCAATCAAGGGCCGGTCGGGTGGGAACGTGACCCCCTCCAACCATTTGCGTGCTGCAGGGATCGGCGGCGAGAAAGTCGCCTGCGTCCAACTTGTCATCTCGGCACCTCTGATCAAAAGGGGCGCAATCCGCTGTGGAACGCGCCCTTGTGGGTTAGTCGTCCAAGCCGGTGTATGGCTTGACGTATTGAAGTGCCATATCCCATGGGAAGAAGATCCAGGTGTCTTGGCTCACCTCGGTGATATAGGAATTCACCATAGGTTTGCCCATCGGTTTGGCGTAAATTGTTGCGACATGCGCGTTTGGCATGTGCTGGCGCACCACTTCGAGCGTTTTGCCGGTGTCGACCAGATCATCGATGATCAAAATGCCGGTGCCATCGCCAACCAGTTCCGGATCGGGGGCCTTGATCACTTGCGGTTCGGATTGGTTTTGGTGCTGGTAGCTTTTGACGCTGATCGTATCGACAAGGCGGATATCCAGCTCGCGCGCGATGATCATCGCCGGAGCCATGCCGCCACGGGTGATGGCCACAATGGCTTTCCAGCCTTTGCCCTCGGGGCTGAGATCTTGCAAACGCCAAGCCAGCGCCCGCGCATCGCGGTGCAATTGATCCCAGCTGACATGAAAGCCTTTTTCGTGGGGCAAACGGTCGGTCATGATGTGTTCCTTAAGTCAGGGCGAATAGGAGGGCGATTAGGTGAGGGCGATTTTCAGCCCGAATACAGCGATCAAAGTTCCAAAAACCCGATCCACAGACGTTTTGACACGGGCATAAAGCGCACGGGGTTTGGGAAGTGAAAAGACGCGGGCGACGGTCAAATACCACAAGATTTCATTGGCTCCAATCAGGGCAACCAGCAGAACCCGTGACAAGACAGTGGCGTCGTTTGGTAAAAGCCCGACAAAGACGGCACCAAAGAAAACGGCGGGTTTGGGATTGGTGGCAAAAGCCAAAAAACCCATGCGGATCGCTGCGGTCCGGCTGCGCGGTGCGTCAGTGCGGACGTCCGGCATCGGGGTTTTGGCATTGCGAAACATCAGATGGGCCAAATAGATCAAAAACAGCCCGCCGATGACCTTGAGCCCGACAAAGAGAACTGGGATCAATTCAAACAGCAGGGCCAATCCGGCCATGGCACCGGCGGCCCAGAGCATGGCACCCAACCCGTACCCGATGCTGAGCATCGCGGCGGTGCCAAACCCTTCGGTTGCGGCAGTGCGCAGGCAGAGCACAAAGGTTGGGCCAGGGCTGACAGCCGCCAAAAGGTGGATCAAACCGATCGATATGAAAACAGAAAGAGCCATTTACCGGCCCACCAAAAGTTTAAGACCAAGAAGGCCCAAAACAGCACCGGCGATCCGGTCGAACACCGGTTTGAGCCGCAGATAACCAGAGCGGGCAGGCGGCGTGGACAGCAATGCTGCAAAAAGGGAATAGGCGATGACCTCGACCACAAATTGATCGACCACAATGAATGCCTTTTCCCCCCAGCTGAGACCGGCGGGAAAGATCACCACCAGAACAGAAGCCGCAAAGATCATTGATTTCGGGTTGGCGACATTGACCAGAACACCGCCCCAAAACGCTTGGGCCCCCGGCTGCGGGCTGGCGGCCAGAGGCTGGGCTGCATTGCGCCACAACCCAATGGCAATCCAGATCAAATAGAGCGCACCAATGGTTTTAACGGCCAGATAGGCCCATGGAAACAATGTGAAAACAGCCTCTAGCCCCAAAAGGGCGGCCCCCATCCAAGTGGCGGCCATCAAGCTCAGACCTAGCCCGGTTGACAAGCCGACCCGCAAGCCACCTGTGATCGCCTGGCGCAAGGCGAACAAAAACGCAGGCCCCGGAGAGGCCAGCGCTGCAAGCAGCGTCAGGTTAAAGGCCAAAAGATGGGTCCAGTCCATGATCTGTCCTTTGACAGGTTAGCCTTTGGTGATGTCGGGCGCGTCCACGGCCTTCATGCCGACGACGTGATATCCGGCATCAACGTGCAGGTTTTCGCCGGTCACACCAGACCCCAGATCGCTCAGCAGGTACAGTGCGGATTTGCCAACATCATCTGTGGTCACATTGCGGCGCAGGGGTGAGTTATATTCGTTCCACTTCATGATGTAGCGGAAATCACCAATGCCGGACGCGGCCAGTGTTTTGATTGGGCCTGCAGAAATAGCGTTGACGCGGATACCGTCTTTGCCAAGGTCTTCGGCCAGATATTTCACCGAGGCCTCAAGCGCGGCTTTGGCGACACCCATTACGTTATAATGCGGCATCACTTGTTCGGCCCCGTAATAGGTCAGCGTCAGGGCGCTGCTCCCGGGTTTCATCATCTTTTCGGCGCGCTGCATGATGGCGGTGAAGCTGTAGACCGAGATATCCATCGTCATGGCAAAGTTGCCGCGCGAGGTGTCAACATAGCGGCCGCGCAATTCGCCTTTGTCGGAAAAGCCGATGGCATGCACGACAAAATCCAGCTCGCCCCATTTCTCCTTCAAAACCGCGAAAAGCTCGTCCATCGAAGATTCGTCGCCAACATCGCAAGGCAACACAATGTCACTGCCCAGCTGCGCGGCCAAAGGGCCAACCCGTTTTTTCAAAGCGTCGCCTTGATAGGAAAAGGCCAGTTCAGCGCCGGCGTCCGCACAGGCTTTGGCAATTCCCCAAGCGATCGATTTGTCATTGGCAAGGCCCATGATCAGGCCACGTTTTCCGACCATCAATTGGTTCGACATTATATGCTCTCCACCTGTCTGTGTTTCAAAGGTCTTTAGGCGATAGACAATCGCCCATCAAGGCTGGTCCTTTCATGGGTTGCACTTTGATACGTGTCAGGGAACACCTTATGACAAACACGAGGTCCCACAGGAGTTCCAAATGACAGATAGAACCGGTATCTTTGCAGGCAGCGATCCTTTTGCCATCGCTCAGACATGGCTGGACGCAGCTCAAGACAGTGAACCCAACGATCCCAATGCCATTGCATTGTCGACCGTGGATGCCGACGGATTGCCCAATGCGCGAATGGTTTTGCTCAAGGAAATCGAAAGCGATGCCTTTGTTTTTTATACAAACTATGGAAGCGCAAAGGCGCAAGAACTGGATGGGCAGGGCAAGGCGGCTTTTGTCATGCATTGGAAATCGCTGCGCCGTCAAGTGCGGGTGCGCGGTTTGATCTCCAAAGAGGATGGCCCCAAGGCGGATGAGTACTATGCCTCGCGGTCCCTCAAAAGCCGGTTGGGGGCCTGGGCGTCCGACCAATCACAGCCCTTGTCATCGCGGGCCAGTTTGATGGCGGATGTGGCCAAGATTACGGCCACCAAGGGCCCAAACCCGGCACGGCCCCCGTTTTGGGGGGGGTACAGGATTCGCCCTCTTGAAATCGAGTTTTGGGCGGATGGCGCGTTCCGGTTGCACGATCGGTTTCGGTGGACGCGTTCTGATTGTGCCGCCCCTTGGGAGATCGTCCGGTTGAACCCATAAATGCCAATAATCGAATGGTTCAAACGGATAGCTGAAACTATTTTGGTTAGGGGGCGCTGGGATGCTGACACAAAATAGAGCAATTTGTACACCTTGAATTCCTGCGACGAAATGATCCAAGACAGTCGGTGGGGATACGTCAGTACATCACTGGAAGGTGAGTTTGAAACAGAACGAGACAGAAGTAAGGCAGTTACTAGGCAAGGTTAAATGGTTTGACCCGGTAAAAGGGTTTGGGTTTGTTGTTGCTGATGAGGGAGGGCCGGATATTTTGCTGCATGCAAATGTCCTGCGTAACTTCGGGCAAAGCTCAGTAGCTGACGGAGCGCAGATTGAGATCGAGGTTCAAGAGACCGATCGCGGTGTGCAAGCAACAGAAGTGTTACGAATTGATCCACCCGAGGCTGCGGACACCGCGCCTTTGGCGGATTTTGAACATATCGATCCAGAGATCATGGCGCAGGCGGAACTTGAACCGGCGCGTGTGAAATGGTTCGACAAGGCCAAAGGCTTTGGGTTTGCAAATGTATTTGGAAAACCCGATGATGTGTTTATTCATATCGAAGTTCTGCGCCGGTCGGGACTGTCGGAATTGCAACCGGGCGAAGCCCTTGCAGTCCGTGTCGTTGACGGCAAGCGTGGGCGTATGGCGATGGAAGTGAACGCATGGGAAGCAGCCTTGTCTCGGTAAACAGTGTCGCGCGCAACAGCGCGGCCGCCTTGGCCGTTAGTTTTGTTGTGGCGATACCTGCTTTGGCAGACAAGAATGCGCCCGAACTAAATCTGGATCCACCGATGATTGTGGATCCAGCCATAGATCAGTTCAAAAAAGATCAGGGGGAGGACGCACCGGTTAGCGCCCCTTCGATTGTGGTTCCGGCCCCCGGAATTGCACCGCAGACATCACTAAATCCGGTGGCATCTATGACCGAAAACCCTATTCCCGATTCTCCTGACAAGAGCAGTGGCTCTGAAGAAGGACCGCCCGACGGTCGGGATGATGGTCTGGCTGACGGGCAGAGCGCTGCGCCGGTCAGTTCGGAACCGGACGCGATTATACCAACCGCAGAAACCGCACCAAAACCAAGCATGTCCTGTCCGGCAGATGTTGTTTGGTTGCGCGGTGATTTTGGCAAGGCGCGATTCACCGTTGATGTTGCCGACACTCGCAGTTCGCGGGCACAGGGGTTGATGAATGTTCCCTTCATGCCGGCCAGTCGCGGGATGCTTTTTGTATATGAGTATCCGCAAAAGGTGGCGTTTTGGATGAAAAACACGCTGATTCCTTTGGACATCATTTATATCGATGAAAACGGCGTGGTTGCCAGCATACAGGCCAATGCGATTCCCGGTGATGTGACACCGCTGCCCGGCGAGGGCCTTGTACAGTATGTGTTGGAAATCAATGGCGGAATGGCGGCTGACATGGGTATTTTGCCCGGCGTTCAGATCCAACATCCAGCAATTTTTTCACCAATTTGGCCTTGTGAGTAATTTTCCGTCGAATGGGGGTTTTCATCCGGAATAACTCTCGCTAAACAGCCCTCAGTCGGGGCGTGGCGCAGCTTGGTAGCGCGTCTGTTTTGGGTACAGAAGGTCGTGAGTTCGAATCTCGCCGCCCCGACCACTTCACCAAATTTGAACTAAATGTAGACGCCCGCGGGCGGCCGAGTTCTATCTTTCCCTATATTTAGTGTTCGCCTTAAGGTTGATTCGGAGCGTTCCTCCTTGTTCGTGCCTTCTGCGCCACATCTTTCCCGTGTTAATAAAGATTAACCAAAATGGCCGGTTATCTTCAGGGGCTTTATCAACAACTGTGGATAACCGTGCCGGTATATTGGGTTTTTCCATGTGTTAATTGGGCAAGGCATCGTTAACCTTCTGTGGGTGAATCGGGGGGCGAATACTTCCCCTAGTGGGGGCAAGTTTCGTCAACACAAAATATATGTAGAAACTGTGAAAAAATCCGTTGACCCAAACCCCAGATATCAGCAATTTGTGCAGGCCGGTCGGGAAGCATACTATATATAGTAGCCTTGGCCGCATGGGGACACGACACTCTTTTGGAACCACTTCACACCGGTGACCGCCGGTGCCTGCACGGAACTCGTGCGGGATGGATGTCTTTTTCCGATGCCCTGCAGCAGGGGGCGTTACCACTCGGACAAGCCAGACACGGGGCAGTACAAATGAAAATCGAGCGCAAGTTTACCAAAGCAGGCCAAGACGCATATGAGGGTGTCGAATTCGTCACCACCAGCTCTGAAATCCGCAATCCGGACGGGACTGTTGTCTTCTCTAATGACAATCTCGAAGTGCCGGCAAAGTGGAGCCAGGTCGCCAGCGATGTGATTGCGCAAAAGTATTTTCGAAAAGCCGGTGTTCCCGTTGCACTGAAATCCGTTCCCGAGGACGGTGTTCCTGAGTTTTTGTGGCGGTCCGTGCCCGCAGTAAAAGGCACCAAGGAAATCGGCGAGCATTCTGCCAAGCAGGTGTTTGACCGTCTGGCGGGCGCTTGGGCCTATTGGGCATGGAAGGGGGGCTATTTCACCACCGACGAAGATGCCCGCGCCTATTTCGACGAAATGCGCTATATGCTGGCCACGCAGATGGCCGCGCCAAACAGCCCGCAGTGGTTCAACACAGGTTTACATTGGGCCTACGGTATCGACGGTCCCGGTCAGGGCCATTTTTATGTCGACTACAAGACCGGCAAGCTGACCGCCTCTGACAGCGCTTATGAGCACCCACAGCCGCATGCCTGCTTTATTCAGTCCGTCAGCGATGATCTGGTCAAAGAAGGCGGCATCATGGACCTGTGGGTCCGCGAGGCGCGCTTGTTCAAATACGGTTCCGGCACTGGCACCAACTTTTCGTCACTGCGTGCCGAGGGCGAATCGCTTTCGGGGGGCGGCAAGTCGTCTGGCCTGATGGGCTTTTTGAAGATTGGTGACCGCGCTGCTGGCGCAATCAAGTCGGGCGGCACAACGCGCCGCGCCGCGAAAATGGTGATTTGCGACGCCGATCACCCCGATATCGAAGAATTCATCAACTGGAAGGTCAAGGAAGAGCAAAAAGTTGCTTCCATTGTCGCCGGTTCAAAAATGCACGAGAAAATGCTGAACGGCATTTTCGATGCAATCAAAGCTTGGGATGGCGCTGTTGAAGCGGCCTATAACCCCAAAGAAAACGCGGGCCTGAAAACTGCCATTCGCGACGCTAAAAAGACGATGATCCCAGAGACATACGTCAAGCGCGTTCTCGACTATGCAAAACAGGGCTACGCAAGCATCGAATTCCCGACCTATGACACCGATTGGGACAGCGAAGCATACGCTTCGGTTTCGGGCCAAAACTCGAACAACTCGATTCGCGTCACCGATGCCTTCCTGAAGGCTGTCAAAGAAGACAAAGATTGGGAATTGATCCGCCGCACCGATGGCTCGGTCGCCAAAACCATCAAAGCCCGTGATCTTTGGGAAAATGTTGGCCATGCTGCATGGGCCTGCGCCGATCCCGGAATCCAGTTCCACGACACCGTGAACGCGTGGCACACGTGCCCCGAAGATGGCGCGATCCGCGGATCAAACCCGTGTTCGGAATACATGTTTCTGGATGACACCGCCTGTAACCTAGCGTCGATGAACCTGCTGACCTTTTTGGACGGTGACCGCTTCGATGCCGAAAGCTATATGCACGCGACCCGCCTATGGACCCTGACGCTCGAAGTCAGTGTGACCATGGCGCAGTTCCCTTCTAAAGAGATTGCGCAGCGGTCTTACGACTTCCGTACCTTGGGTCTGGGCTATGCCAATATCGGCGGTTTGTTGATGAACCTCGGCTTTGGCTATGACTCGGTCGAAGGTCGGGCGCTGGCCGGATCGCTGACCGCAATCATGACCGGCGTATCTTATGCGACTTCGGCTGAGATGGCTGGCGAATTGGGGCCGTTCTCTGGCTACAAGCGCAACAAGGAACACATGCTGCGCGTCATCCGCAACCACCGGAACGCCGCCCATGGTGCAACCACTGGCTACGAGGGGCTGGACATCCAACCTGTGCCGCTGGATCACGCTGGTTGCCCCGATGGCACCTTGGTTGAGCTGGCCATGAGCTGCTGGGACGAAGCGCTGCGCCTTGGCAAACAGCACGGCTATCGCAATGCACAGGTTTCGGTGATTGCCCCGACCGGCACCATTGGTCTGGTCATGGATTGCGATACAACCGGTATCGAGCCTGACTTTGCATTGGTGAAATTCAAGAAACTTGCCGGTGGCGGGTATTTCAAGATCATCAACCGCTCGGTTCCTGCCGCGCTTGACACTTTGGGGTATTCCAGCGCGCAGATCGAAGAAATCATCAGCCATGCTGTCGGTCACCAGACCCTTGGCAATGCACCGGGTATCAATCACACCTCTTTGATCGGCCACGGTTTTGGTCCGGCCCAAATTGACAAGCTTGAGGCGGCCCTGCCGAGTGCCTTCGACATCCGCTTTGTGTTCAACCAATGGACCTTGGGCGAGGCGTTCTGCAAAGATGTTCTGGGCATTCCAACCGCAAAACTGAATGATCCGACCTTCGATTTGCTACGCCATCTGGGCTATACCAAAGCGGATGTTGATGCGGCGAATGATCATGTTTGCGGCACCATGACCCTTGAGGGTGCACCGCATTTGCGGACCGAAGACTATGCTGTCTTTGACTGTGCCAACCCATGCGGCAAAACCGGCAAACGCTATTTGTCAGTTAATGCGCATATCGACATGATGGCGGCTGCGCAGTCCTTTATCTCGGGGGCGATTTCCAAGACCATCAACATGGCAAATGACGCCACCATCGAAGATTGCCAAGCTGCCTATGAACGCAGCTGGAAGATGGGTGTCAAAGCCAACGCGCTCTACCGTGACGGCTCGAAACTGTCCCAGCCTTTGGCATCTGCATTGGTCGAAGATGACGATGATGCGGCAGAGGTTCTGGAAACGGGTAATCCGGCAGCAAAAGCGCAGGTTCTGGCCGAAAAAATCGTTGAAAAGATCGTTGTCAAAGAGATCATCAAATCCGAGCGCACCAAGATGCCGGAACGCCGCAAGGGCTATACGCAAAAGGCCATCGTTGGCGGTCACAAAGTATATCTGCGCACTGGCGAATACGAAGGCGGTGCGCTTGGCGAAATCTTTATCGACATGCACAAAGAGGGTGCCGGTTTCCGTGCGATGATGAACAACTTTGCCATCGCGGTTTCAGTTGGTCTGCAATACGGCGTGCCGCTTGAGGAATTCGTAGACGCATTCACCTTCACCAAATTCGAGCCTGCGGGCATGGTGCAGGGCAACGACAGCATTAAAAATGCGACTTCCATCCTTGACTATATCTTCCGCGAATTGGCTGTGTCTTATCTGGATCGGACCGATCTGGCGCATGTTAAACCCGAAGGTGCATCCTTTGACGATCTTGGCCGCGGCCAAGAAGAGGGAGTTGCAAACGTCAAGGAACTGTCTGAAACTGCAGCGAATAAATCTCTGGCCGTGCTGAAACAGATCAGTTCAACCGGCTATTTGCGCAAACGGTTGCCGCAAGAATTGGTCGTATTGCAAGGCGGGCAGGCGGGCGGCATGGTCTTTGGCCAAACCGGCACTGATCCGGTGCAGGCGCTGAACACTTTGGTTCCGGAGACTTCTGACGGGCCAGTTGCGACAGCCGCAACAATGGAGACCAGCATGCCTGCCATGAACGCCGTCAGCCGCGCGAAAATGCAGGGCTACGAGGGCGAGGCCTGCGGCGACTGCGGGAACTACACACTGGTGCGCAACGGCACCTGTATGAAGTGCAACACCTGCGGATCGACATCCGGGTGCAGCTAACACACAAGACAAAGGGCAGGTGGTAAACCTGCCCTTTGCAGTTTTCTGGGGTACGTGCGCGTATCCTGAACGGAGATAGGGCCGCAGGCAAAATCAAGGGCGGTGAAACATAGGAGCCCTATCGACGAAACTAGACGGGTCCCTTAGGGGGCCCTTTTTTTGTGCGCTGGGTTCGATTTCAAGGGTACCTTGGGCTGTTGCGACCTTTGGCTATGGGTTAGATTTGGTGTCAAAGGGGACATACCTATGAAAATCGCAGCTTTGACCATGGTACACCGCGACCACTGGGCCTTGTCGCGCTGGTATGCCCATCACGCGGCGCATTTTGGGCCGGAGAACCTGTTTATTGTAGCGCATGGTGCCGATCCTCTGATTCAGGAAATTTGCCCCAAAGCCAGTGTTTTAACCATTGCCCGCGATGGGTTTGACGATTTCGATAAAAAACGCGGTGCCGTTTTAGATGGAATTCACTCCGGGCTGTCAGCTGTCTATGATTGGGTTGTCCGAACCGATGCGGATGAGCTGATTTGTTATGATCCCGATCAGTACGGCTCTTTGGCCGAGGCGATTATAGGCGATCACGGCGCGCCTGTTGTCACGGCTTTGGGCTTTGATCTGGTTGAAATGCCCGGTGACGCGCCAATAGCAGAAGGACCGGTGTTTGGGCAGCGCCGTCATATTGCCTTTAGCGGGCATTATTCCAAGGCGGTCGCATCCCGGCGGGCCATCGATTTTTCCCTGCACGGCGTCCGTGTTGCGGCGCGCAGATTGGCTGGCTTTCCCTTTGAAATGCCAAGGGGGCTATTTTTGGCCCATTTAAAATACGCCAATACGGCGGCCTTAGAGGACGCAAGCAAGGTGCGGATGCAGGTGGGAAATTCCGGCGGGCACGGCTTGCCCGGGGCCGGATGGCAGGCCGCGGAGGCAGATTCGGTGGCGTTTAAAGCCGTTTTTGCGGACAAACCGGTGTTGCCGTGGGAAAAGGCCGAGGCCAAAGCCCATGCGACCCTTTCCATCAAGCCGGCACGTTTAGAGCGGCACAACGTCGTAAAAGCCCGAGCGTTGAAGCTGCCATTTCGAACGCAAATACCGCCAAGATTTCACGGGCAGGGATAGGCCGGAAGGCGTGCAAAACTCACGACGTCCGAAGCCCCAAATCAGGCTTCGGACATTTGTTGGTTGACGTTAGCCAGCCAGTGCTTTGTTCAGGTTTTCGTCAATCTTTTCAAGGAAGCCCATGGTTGTGAGCCAGCCCTGATTGGGACCAACCAACAGGGCCAGATCCTTGGTCATATGTCCGGATTCCACCGTATCGATGATCACCTTTTCAAGCGTTTCGGCAAAGCCCTGCAGCGCTTCGTTTTCATCCAGCTTCGCACGGTGCTTAAGCGCTCCGGTCCACGCATAGATGGACGCGATCGAGTTGGTAGACGTCGCTTCACCGGCCTGATGTTGGCGATAATGGCGGGTGACGGTGCCGTGGGCGGCCTCGGCCTCAACGATCTTGCCATCCGGTGTCATCAACTGCGATGCCATCATGCCCAATGACCCAAAACCTTGTGCCACGGTATCGGATTGTACGTCGCCGTCATAGTTTTTGCAGGCCCAGACAAAGCCGCCGTTCCATTTCAAAGCACAAGCCACCATGTCATCGATCAGACGGTGTTGGTATTCAATACCGGCTTCCTTGAATTGGGCTTCAAACTCTTCTTCAAAAATCTCCTGAAACAGGTCTTTGAAACGACCGTCGTAGGCCTTGAGAATGGTGTTTTTGGTCGACAAATAGACCGGCCAGCCCAGATTGAGCCCGTAATTCAGGGATGCGCGGGCGAAATCACGAATGGAATCGTCCAGATTGTACATGCCCATAGTGACGCCGGCACTTGGCGCGTCATAGATTTCTTTTTCGATGACAGTGCCGTCGTCGCCCTCGAATTTCATCGTGATCTTGCCCTTACCGGGAAAGCGGAAATCCGTGGCTTTGTATTGATCGCCAAAGGCATGACGGCCCACAACGATCGGCTGTGTCCAACCGGGAACAAGGCGCGGCACGTTTTTGCAAATAATCGGCTGGCGGAACACAACACCACCCAGGATGTTGCGGATGGTGCCATTTGGGCTGCGCCACATTTTTTTCAGCCCAAATTCCTCAACCCGCTGCTCATCCGGAGTGATCGTTGCACACTTTACGGCAACGCCAACCTCCTTGGTTTTTTCGGCGGCGTCGATGGTGATTTGGTCCTCGGTCCGGTCGCGTTCTTCGATGCCCAGATCATAATAGAGCAAATCAATGTCAAGGTAGGGCAAAATCAAATTGTCTTTGATGAAATGCCAAATAATACGGGTCATTTCATCCCCGTCCATTTCAACAATCGGATTCGTTACCTTGATCTTGGTCATCGCAATCTCACTTTACTGGCGCGTGTGTTTGAACGCTTCATAACCTACTTTGGTTGCTGAGAAAAGACTGTATGCAATGGTATACTGAAATCACATCAAAAGAATGGCGGCAATTGAAGGCAGTTTCTTGGCGGCGTTAAAGGCTGCGAAACGCAACTGGTGTAGCGATGAATGGGGGTACAAAGACCTGCATCGTCTGATTTGGAATGGCATTTCACCCAAAAATGGATTGGTCCGCAGGCTGCGTACAAAAAGTATCTGGTCCCTGTACAGGCAGGGTGTTGGTGAGATGGAGAGCAGTTTGATGAGTGTTTTGTTGCGGGTTTCTGAAAGGCTCCAAGCTTGGGATCTTCCTTTGATGACATCCTTGTTTTTGGTGCCCATTACTTTGTTTTCAGCCGCATTCGCAGGCTCTTCTCTGGCCGTGGCCGCAGTCGGTTCTCTGGGGATGGCAGCGGCAGCTGTGTTGTCCCATCGCTTGGCACCCAAATTTTCCGACTATATAAAAACCGCCTCTGTTTTGGGGCAAACGATGTTGATCACGGCACTGTTCGAAGGGCATGCGTGGCAAACAGACACCCACGTTTTGTATTTTGCATTTTTGGCTTTGGTGTCAACAATGGGTCGTATTCCTGTGCTGTTTTGGGCAAGTAGCCTGACAATCGCGCATCAGATGGTATTGGCTACCGTTGCTCCAAGTTTGCTGTTTCCTTCCGCCGGATTGGTTGAGAATCTGACGCGCAGCGGTTTTCACAGTGGCGTGGTTCTGATCGAAGCGTTCATTTTGGCCATCGCGATTGCGCAGCGCACCGCTGACGCACGAAAAATTGAGATTAAAAGCAAAGAGTTGGAGGCAGAGACGCGTCTCACCGCTGATGCGCACAAAGATGCGCAAGAGGCGCATGAAAAAGCCAGAAGTGTGATTGCCGCCTTGCGAAACACCCTAACGCAATTGGCAGGTCGCAATTTGACGTGTCACATTCAGGACGGATTTCCTGAAGAATACGATGTCTTGCGGGAAGATTTTAACATCGCGGTTGAAACCCTTCGTGAAGCATTTTCGCGAGCAGATGGGGTTGCGGATGAGCTGGCGCTTGATGCGATGCAACTGGTCAAAGCGGTGCATAGCATGTCTCAGCTTACTGATGCGCAGGCAGGTTCCCTAACTGACATGAACACGACGGCGACTGAGTTAAAAGCCGCGTTGGCAAAAACGGCTGAGCAGGCCAGCCACGCGGCCATGAGCGCTGGTGAAGTGCGCTCCAGTGCGATGCAGGGCGGTGAGGTTACTCAAAACGCTATTGAAGCCATGCAGATGATTGAATCTTCATCGCGCGAAATCTCACAAATCGTCGACTTGATTGATGATGTATCGTTTCAAACCAACCTTTTGGCGCTTAATGCTGGTGTTGAGGCTGCACGTGCCGGAGAAGCAGGCAAAGGGTTCGCTGTTGTGGCTGCCGAAGTCAGACAGCTGGCCCAAAGCACTTCTGAGGCGGCCAGTGGAATCAAACGTCTGATCACAAAAAGCAGCGATCAGGTCAGTAGTGGAGCCGAATTGGTGAATGCCGCCGGTCGCCACCTAGAGCAAATTGAAGGCAAAATTGCGGAGATGGATGGTTTGGCATCCTCAATTTCTGATCAAAACCATCAGCAGGCCGAGGCATTGGCACGGCTACATGGGATGGTCGAGAAAGCCGACACCGAAACAAAGAAAACGGTGGAAATGGGGGGGCAGCTTGGTGCCATGAGCCGCCGTTTGACCATGGCCTCCAAAAAACTGTCCGAAGATTTGGCGGCCTTTTCCCTAACTGATGAAGATTTGTTGGACGGGGCTAAGGCGGCTTAGCCCTCTAATTAGGCGGACGCATGCGACCTTTCGGCCTTTGCCATGAACAGCATCGTGATCAAAGCGAAGGCTGTGTATGTCAAAATACCCAGTACCAAGGGCGTGATGGTTCCGGAAAAGCTAAGGCTAATCGGGGCGGCCAACAAAACCGCCACAACCGTCGCGATAAATCCCATGATGGACGCGGCCAGTCCTGCGATATTGCCCATGGGCTCCATTGCGATGGCGTTCAGATTTCCCAACGTCAGACCAACTTGGAAAAACACGGTCGTTTGCCAAATCACAAATGTATAAAAGGCTGCATCGCCGGAGATGCCCATGATCACGCTGCCCAACATCACCGAGCTGAACAACATTTGAGCCCGTAAAATTCCTGACACAAGACGCCGCATACCGACCCGCATCACCAAGGTCGCATTCACAAATCCAGAGGTTCCAGCCAGCACCGCGACGCCGCCAAACCAGTAGGGAAAGCTGTCGGCCCGCCCGAATACTTCATCATAAACAGGTTGAACCATCGAAACCATTGAAAACAAGATCGCGAAACAAAAGCCTTGCGCGACAATCGACAAACGGACCACTGGGTTTCGAAACATATCGCAGGTCGCCGACCACAGTGACCGCGCCGTAAAGGGGCGGCGTTTATCAACGGGCAATGTTTCAGGTAGACGCAGAGCAAACCATAAACTTGAAATACCGGCAAATATTGCGAAGGACCAAAAAACTGCGGGCCACCCGCTCCAGGCAATTAAAATGGATCCAAACAGTGGGGCGATTGCTGGCACCATGGTGAAAATGATCATCACAAAAGAAATGGTTCGGGCCATTTCCCGCCCGGAAAACAGATCCCGTAAAACTGCCATCGACACGACCCGTGGGCCAGCCGCGCCGAGCCCCTGGACAAAGCGGGTTACCAATAGCATTTCCAGACTGTCGGATTTTGCTGCGATAAGAGCGGCGATGATATAAAGGCAGCCGCCTCCAAGCACGACAGGTTTGCGCCCCAACCAATCTGATAAGGGGCCAGTGATCAGCGTTCCGACCCCCATGCCAAAGACAAAGCTCGTCACTACAAATTGTGCCCGATTCACGTCTTGCGGGGTCAAGGTTTCCGCGATTTCCGGGAGCGCGGGCAACATTGCATCGATTGAAAAGGCTATCGTGGCAAAAAGCATCGCAATAATTGAGATAATTTCAAGCTTTGAAGGAAGGGCGCGCATAAAACCTCGCAGGCAAAGACAAGCGCGTAGCAGCCATCGCTTTGAAAGAACAGGTCGATCCGGTGCGAATTTTGCGCTTTATTAATCCGATTAAATCTGTCAGGTAATGCGAAATCAAAATAGGAGACCACCAATGCCCCACATCCGCAGTTTAACCGCAGCCGCGCTTTTCCTTGTCGGAACAGGCGCGTTTGCGTCTGGCCCAGGAGAAAACCATGGCGGCGAAGCCTACCTTGACGGTGGCGTTTTCACATATGATGTATTTGAACAGTCGGTGGATCACGTCGATTTGGAAAACTGTCCAACAGAGTTCGATCCGGATGTTGTTTTCTGCCGCATGACATTGGCCTCTGAGATGGCCAACATCTTTGTGTTTGCATTTGACGGTGACCAGCCACTTTTGGCGGTCAAAAGCTATGAACTTGGCGAAGACTTCTTGCCGTTCTAAGACCTGTAATCGGGTTCCTGATTGTCCGGAGCCCGATCTTGGTTGGCAGTCTGCGGTTCTTCACGGCCCAGCGTTGCATGAAGAGTTTCGGTATGATGTTCACGTCGGCGAATTGCGTAATGGCCGAATTGTTGGATCGCAGCTGCAAAAATCCCCAGCCCGGTAATGATAAAAACGGTGGTTCCAATTTTTCCGATAGCAGTGGCGGGCACCAGTTCCCCGTAACCAACCGTCGATAGGGTGACCACAGTAAAGAAATACGAATCCAGCCAGGACCATTCTTCAACAACGTGAAAAAAAACAGTTCCGATTGAAATCACCGCGATCATCATGGCGACCAATGTCATCACCTTGTAGCCGTTCATGCGGATTGGCCTTCTCCTTGACGCAATTCCGCAATGACCTGCGCCCAAAGTTCCGGTGGCTGCGCACCCGGCACCGCATGTTTGCCAGCGACGATAAAGGTTGGCACTGAATTGATGCCCATACCGCGTGCAGCTGCATCGCGCTCAACAATTTCGCGCTTGTCTTCATCCAAAGACAAAAGACGCAACACCACGCTTGCGTCCATCGCACAGCCATCGGCAATATCGGCCAGAACGTCATGGTCCGAAATGTCCCGACCATCGACGAAATAGGCCTGAAACAAGGACGACACAACGGCGATTTGCGTGCCTTCAACACCGGACCAATGGATCAGCCGGTGTGCATCGACAGTGTTCGGAGTACGTTTGATCAAATCGAGATTAATGTCCAATCCGGCGGCAGCGGCGGCTTCATGCACGGGCATGTAGGCTTGGATCGCGCCATCCTTGCCTCCGAATTTGCCTTCGAGATAGGCACGGCGATCCATGCCTTCGGCTGGCATCGCTGGATTCAACATGAATGGCAGCCAGCGGATTTGGAATGGATGATCGTGATGATCGGCCAAGGCTTTGTCGAGATGGGCCTTTCCGATATAGCACCAAGGGCAAATCGGGTCGGAAAAGATGTCGAGTTGGATCATGAATCGTGTCCTTTTGGCCGGCAACGACCCAGATGTATCAATGCAGTGCCCGAATGGCGAGGCTTGCGTTATGAGCTGTCTTTTAAGCGCTGTCGCAACAATTTGCCATTGGGGTTTTTAGGCATGGCTTCAATGCGGACAAAACTGCGCGGGCATTTGTATTTTGCCAGTCGCTGACCGGCGATGTCTTTGAGTTGGTCTTCGTCCAAGGGCGCTGCAGACGTGTAAAAAGCCGTGATAAGGCGCACGTCGGCTTTGACTGCAATATCGGTCACGGCCAATTCCGTCACACCGGGCAATCCATGTAAGGCGGCTTCGACCTCAAGTGGAGAAACGCGATAGCCGCCCGCGTTCATCATATCGTCATTGCGACCCAGATAGGTGATCTGGCCGTCTGTATCCATCATCGCTTGATCGCCGGTTAAGAACCAGTCACCGACAAACTTGTCTTGGGTCGCATCTGGTGCGCCGATGTATTCCAGCATCAAGCCGGGATCGCTGCTGTGGACTGCGATCACGCCTTCGGTGCCCAAAGGAACAGGTGAACCGGAATCATCCAAAATTGCAATCCGGCGGCCATGTTGCGGGCTGCCCAAGGTTCCGGCTTTGCTGGGGGCTGACGGTGATGCTGAAATGAAGGTTGAGCATTCCGACATGCCGTAGGCTTCATATATTCGGGTTCCGGTACGGTCTTGCCAGCCTTCACGCAAGCTGGAGGATAGTTTTTCACCGGCGGCCAATCCGTGCCGCAGATGCGGCAAGTCAGGGGATGGGAACTTGAGTATCTGGCGGTAAACCCCCGGTGCAGCAGCAAAAATGCTTGCTTTATACCGGTGCAATAACAGGGCCAACTGCGCAGGATCCGTGCCATCGACAGGAATCAGGGCCGTCGCACCGCGCGTCCACGGGTCCATCAACCCGGTGCCCAGCGTGTAGGTCCAGTTGAACGCTCCGGCGTGTAGCAAAATGTCGTCTGACTTCAGGTCATACCAGCCATCCATCATCATCTGCCGCGCCCAGATTGCCCGATGGGCATGGCCAACCGCCCGCGGCGTTCCCGACGTGCCGGAGGTATAGATGATATAGGCCAAGCGGTTCGGATCGCCCAAGTTGAACTCGGCCGGTGGCAGGTCATGCCAGCCCTCATACTGTGCAGCAGTAAAAACGGGAATATCGACGTTCGGGCAGGCAATGCCGTCGCCGCGCAAAATCGCTGCCGGAGACAGTTGTGCAAGAATCTTCGACACTTCGATTTCGGTCAGCTGTGACGAGGTCGGAACGGGAATAATACCGGCGGCGATTGCCCCCAGATAGGCAATCGGAAAATCCACCGAATTGCCTAGGCGCATCAGCATAATGTCACCGGGCTTCAACCCGCTTTCCAACAATCCCGTCGCCGTTCCCAAAATGGCTGAGGTCAGCGCGCCATAACTCCAATCCTTGTGCGTTGTGGGCGACACAATGGACAGCGCGGTTTTCTCGGGGCATTTGAGGCCTGCGAACAAAACATACTGCGCCAGATTGAAGGGCGTCGGGCAGGGCGCAAGCGCGCCTGTGTCAAAAAGTGATTGCATGGGCTTGACCTAAGCCTCGCGGCGCATCGGTTCAAGTTGATTGCTTGCCTGAACGATGCTCTGCGCCTATAGCAGGACACTATGACGCGAGATCCAAAATCCCTTATCAGTATTGCACGCGAAAATGGCGACGATACCGTTCCAGAGCCTCTCGACTTGGGGGTGCGCGTGCGCGACCTGCGCAAGGAAAAGAACTGGACGTTGGAACAGGCCGCCAAGCAGGCCGGTCTGGCACGGTCCACGCTCTCCAAGATTGAGAACGGGCAGATGTCACCAACCTATGACGCGCTGAAAAAGCTGGCTGTCGGGTTGGAAATCAGTGTGCCGCAGCTGTTTACGCAGCCGCAGCAGGAAAAGGTCAATGGCCGGATGGCGGTCAACCGCTCGGGCGAAGGGCAGCAACATGCCACCGCGACCTATGAACACGAACTGCTGGCTGAAAATCTGACGCGCAAGAAAATGCTTCCGTATCGGGCGCGGGTGCGGGCGCGGACAATGGAAGAATTTGACGGTTGGGTCCGCCACGATGGCGAAGAATTTTTGTATGTACTGACCGGTGTGGTGCGGCTCTATACCGAATTCTATGGCCCGATTGAAATGCGCCGCGGTGACAGTGCCTATTACGATTCCACCATGGGACATAACGTGATTTCGGTGTCTGACGAAGATGCATCCATTTTGTGGGTCACGTCTCTGACCTAAGTCCGAAGAAAAAGAAGTAATGAAAAAGGCCCGCGCTTGGGGAGCGCGGGCCTTTTTTACTTGTTGTTCTGCCAAGACTCTATTTTTCCGGCAGCAATCCACGCGGGCTAAACCTGAGCACCAAGAGCAAGATCACACCCATTGTCAGCAACCGCATATGTGCAACGCTGTCCATCAGGTGGGTTTTCAACGCAGAACCTTCGGCAAGGCCAGAGGTCAAAAACACCATGATGTCAGGACCAACTGTTTCGACCTGAACCCAAAGGAACCAGATCAGGAAACCGCCAAGCACCGCCCCGAGGTTGTTGCCCGAACCGCCGACAATCACCATCACCCAGATCAAGAAGGTGTAGCGCAGGGGCTGATAGGCCGTAGGCGCAAACAGCCCGTCCAGCGTTGTCATCATCGCACCGGCAATGCCGCAAATGGCAGAGCCAAGGATAAAGACCTGAAGGTGGCGAAATGTAACGTCTTTGCCCATGGCGCGGGCCGAGGTTTCATTGTCGCGAATGGCGCGCATCATGCGGCCCCAAGGCGATTTCAAAGCCAGCTGAGACAAGACCAGCAAGATGACCAGCACCACTGCGAACATCAGTGCATAACCGGTTTTGACATACAGCGTAGAAGCCAAAGTTGGATCAAGCCCGTAACCGGCAGCCGCTTCGACAAATCCCGGATCGTTTTGCAGATCGATCTCGTTGGGGACGGGACGCGGCAGGCCGTTGACGTTTTTAACGCCGCGCGACAGCCAGTCTTCGTTTTTGATAACGGCAATAACGATTTCCGAAATACCCAATGTCGCGATGGCCAGATAGTCGGAGCGCAAGCCAAGGGCTGTTTTTCCGATCACCCACGCAGCACCGGCGGCAAGCAGACCGCCGACAGGCCAAGCCAGTACTACCGGCAACCCCAAACCGCCTAGATAGCCGGTTGCAGCGGGGTCTACGGCTTCGATCGCGCTGACAGCTGGATCACGAACCCAGTTATAGGCCACAAAACCCACCAGAAGGATCAACCCCACCAGCCAGCCTTTGCGCGTGCGCTTGTAGACCATGGCCGATCCGAAAACAGTAAAGACCCCAAGCAAAATGCCAGCCCAAGCACGAACACCGCCTGCGGCCCAGGCCTCGGCCACCGGCGGCATAGAGGTCAGGACAACCGCGAGACCACCAAGGGCAACAAAGCCCATGATGCCAACGTTAAACAGGCCCGCGATCCCCCATTGCAGGTTGACCCCAAGCGCCATGATCGCGCTGACAAGGCCCATGTTCAGGATCACAAGCGCAAGGTTTGGCCCCTGTAGGATCCCCGTGCCGATGATCAAAACGGCCACCAGAGCGAAGAGGAGAATGGTTCTCAAAGACTGGGTCATACCGATTTTCCTTTGAAGATACCCGTCGGTCTGACAAGCAAAACAATCACGAGGATCATAAAGCTGACCGCGAATTTATATTCTGTAGCAAGCAGCTGCACCAAAGACTCTGGCTCGAGACTTTCTGGCAGGGCATAGACCAGCACCTTTTTCCATGCGTAGGTTACAGCCACTTCGGAGAAGGCGATGACAAATCCACCAGCGATGGCGCCAATCGGGCTGCCAAGGCCACCAACAATCGCGGCTGCGAAAATGGGCAACAAAAGCTGGAAGTAGGTAAATGGCTTGTAGCTTTTGTCGAGCCCGTAAAGCGTACCGGCAATGGTGACCAAACCTGCCACGATGATCCATGTCACCATGACCACACGTTCCGGATTGATTCCCGACAGCAATGCCAGATCTTCGTTGTCCGAAAAGGCGCGCATGGATTTGCCAGTGCGGGTTTTGTTGAGGAACCAGAACAGCGCAATCACCACAACTATGGCTGTCACGATTGTCAGGCCTTGGGTCGTTTTAAAGGTTAAACCTTCTTTGAGACCGGTCATTTCCTTGAACTCGCGGGCGCGAATGATGAACCGTTCGCCATCGGCAAACCGCTGTTCATTGGTCCCGAGGATAAAGCGGGTCAAACCATTATAGATGAACATAACCCCGAGCGAGACCATGACCACAATCACCGGTTTTGCTTTTTGCGCTCGATAGAACCGGTAAACAACGCGGTCAGTGCCCAAAAGCAGCAAAGATGTGCCGGCGATCCCAAACGGAATGGCAAGCAAGGCTGTTGGAAGCGGGCCCAATGAAATGCCCATCGACTGAAACAGCCACGTGAACAAAATTACGATCATCGTGCCAAAGGCCATGGTGTCACCATGGGCAAAGTTGGAGAACCGCAAGATCCCGTAGACCATGGTCACCCCAAGCGCGCCAAGCGCCAGTTGGCTGCCATAGGTCATCGCCGGGATCAAAACAAAGTTGGTAAGCGCCACAAGGGCGTTCAATAGATCCATCAGTCCCGAACCTCGCGCAAACTGGGGGTGGTCAGGGCAGGGGGCGTATTGCAGCCCTGCGGGTGAGTAAGGCTTTGCATGACTTTAACCTCCCAAGAAACTGGCACGGACCTCAGGGTCGGCCATTAGGGATTTGCCAGTGCCGGTGTGGGCGTTTGCCCCCTGAACCAGAACATAGCCTTTGTCGGCGATATCAAGTGCTTGCTTGGCATTTTGTTCCACCATCAGGATCGAGATGCCGGATCGGGCAACTTCGATGATCCGGTCAAACAATTCGTCCATCACGATTGGAGAGACGCCAGCGGTTGGTTCATCCAGCAACAACACTTTGGGTTGGGTCATCAAGGCACGGCCGACAGCAACCTGTTGGCGCTGGCCGCCCGAAAGCTCTCCGGCGGGCTGATTGCGCTTTTCCTTCAGGATCGGAAACAGGTCATAGACCTGTTCGATGATCGGGCGGTAATCGTCGGTTCGCAAAAACGCCCCCATCTCCAGATTTTCCTCAACAGTCATCGAAGTGAAGATGTTGTTGTTCTGCGGAACAAATCCCATCCCTCTGGCAACGCGGTCTTGCGGCGTCAGTCCGGTGATATCGACACCGTCCAAAGTCACATGACCTTTGCGCAGGTTCAGCATGCCAAAGGTTGCTTTCATTGCGGTGGATTTACCGGCACCGTTGGGGCCGACAATCACCGCGATCTCCCCCTTTTCGACAGCAATCGTGCAGTCGTGCAGGATATCTGGACCGTGCTTGCCGTAACCACCGGTCATATTGGCACCGATCAAAAACGGCTCACCGGCGCTTTCATGTGTCGGACCGCTGTGTTTGGTGGTGTCAATTTCGCCCATACCCTTGGCATTGCCAAGCGACAGGTCCTTGTTGCCGTGATCGTCATATGGGGAATTGCTCATTCCACGGCCTCCATGTCTTTGTTTTTAAGGCCCGTGCCCAGATAGGCTTCGATCACCTGATTGTTGGCCTTGATCTGATCGAGCGTCCCTTCGGCCAGCTTTTTGCCCTCGGCCATGACGATCACCGGATCACACAGCTTGCCGATGAAATCCATGTCGTGTTCGATGACGCAGAAGGTATAGCCGCGCTCTTTGTTCAGTCGGAGAATTGCGTCGGCGATGGTCATCAACAAGGTGCGGTTCACACCGGCACCGACCTCATCCAGAAACACAATCTTGGCGTCGACCATCATCGTGCGGCCCAGTTCCAACAGCTTTTTCTGACCGCCGGAAATGGCACCAGCGGGATGGTCTGCCAGATGGGAAATTGTCAAAAAATCAAGAACTTCGTCGGCTTTTGCCCGTAATGCGCGTTCTTCGTCAGCGATGCGTTTGCGGCCAAACCATGTGTTCCACAACTGTTCGCCCGATTGTCCGCCCGGAACCATCATCAGGTTTTCGCGGCAGGACATCGACCCGAATTCATGCGCAATCTGGAAGGTGCGCAAGAGGCCTTTGTGAAACAATTCATGCGGCGGCAGGCCGGTGATATCTTCACCGTCCATATAGACCTGCCCGGATGTCGGGGGCAGGGCGCCTGCGATGACATTGAAAAGCGTGGTTTTGCCGGCCCCATTGGGTCCAACAAGCCCGGTGATCGAGCCTTTGGCGATGTGCAAAGATGCACCGTCAACCGCTCGGAAACCGCCGAAATGGCGGTGTAGGTTTTCAACCCGGATCAAGGCTATCTCCCCTCGGAGCGATGTTCTCTCGCTCTCTTAAATAGCAAAACAGCCCGGGATGCCCCCGGGCTGTTTCTGAAACGTTTCGCTGTTTATTTGAACTCGACGGTTTCGTAGGCGGACTCAGCGATTGTGAAGTGGCGGTATGTGCCAGCTGCTTCACCTGGGCCGATCAATTCAACACCGGTTGCGCCAACATAGTCAACTTCTCCGCCAGCGGCCAAGATGTCCAAGGCTTTGCCCAATTCGCCGGGCAGGATCTTTTCGCCAGGAGCGTTGGCCACGTTCATCACGTTTGCTGCGACAGCTTCCGAAGTCGCCGCGCCGCCTGCTGCCATTGCCAGCGCCAAAAGCGCGGCCGCGTCATAGGATTCACGGGTGTAGGAGCTGTCCGGGTTCACATCATTTGCCGTGGCAAGTGCGTTGAACAGTTCGGTGCCTTCGCCTTCGGCCCAAGGAACTGTACCAAAGGAACCTTCCAAATCGGCACCAAGATCCACCAGCAAGGCGTCTGCATACATGCCGTCACCTAGCAAATACGTGTCGAAGGCACCCGTGTCGACGGAGGCTTGGATGATGCCTTTGCCGCCCTGATCAGAGTAACCGAAAATTGCCAGCAAATCACCACCGGCAGAAGCCAAAGAGCCGATCTCAGCCGAATAGTCGGCTTTGCCGTCTTCATGAGGAGCTGTCAGTGTGACCGATCCGCCATGCGCTTCGTGGGCTGCAATAAACGCATCCGCGAGACCCTTGCCATAGTCGTTGTTGGTATAGGTCACTGCGACTTCTGAGACGCCTTTTTCCTTCAGGATGTCAGCCAGAACTTGACCCTGACGCGCGTCCGATGGCGCGGTGCGGAAAAACAGGCCGTTGTCTTCGGCAGAAGACAGCGCAGGCGAAGTGGCAGAAGGCGAAATCATAGGAATGCCGTTTGGCATCGCAACGTTCGACAAAATCGCGCCGGTTACGCCGGAACAGTCAGCGCCCATAATGGCGACAACCTTGTCAGATGTAACCAGACGTTCGGCTGCGGCTGTCGCTGCGGCGGCGTCAACGCAAGTTGCGTCTGCGCGGACCGGAACCAGCGTGGTGCCGTTCAGGAACTTACCGGTTTCGTTGATTTCTTTGAACGCAAGCTCGGCAGAGCCACCCATCATTGGGGTGAGCGATTCAATTGGACCGGTGAAGCTGAGGATAACGCCCACTGGAACGTCTTCGGCTGAAACAGAACCGGCGGTAAGCGCGATAGCTGCGGAGGCGAGTAGTATTTTTTTCATTTTTTTATCCCGTGTTGGATCTTTTGATCGGAGCAAAGCGTATGCCTGCTTTTGTGAAAAGAAAAGCGCATATTTTTTGGGCGCGCGTCCGAATATTGTCGGTGGACGCAAGATCTCCACACCGACAAATGTCCTTGAAAAAAAGGAATTAATTTGGCCCCAGTGCCGGTCCATTATTGCCTTGTTTCAGGACCCAGTAATGAGGTGGTGAAAATGTTTTTGTAGAGTTGGCCGTTTCCTCCGATTCTGCCGCCACACGGTGCGCACAGGATTGTCCGGCTTTTTGCAAACAAAAGGCGGGTCATCGTGCGTCCGGCGGGGAGGCAAAGCTGTCTTGGGAAGGCTCTGATCGACAATGGAAAAACCGCGCGTCTTGTGTGATAATAGGCGCAACATTCATTCATTTCGGAGACCACTATGCGTTTTCTTTCAATCGCCGCGTTGATCACCAGCATTGCAACGTCCGTCGGTGCACAAGAACCGATTTTCGACAATTACATCTCCATGCGGGGCGAAATGGACCGTCTGATGATGAACCGCAATATTCCGGAACTTATGATCAAGTTCGGCGGTGCGGATGAGATGACAAAAGAGCAGTTGGACCGTTTGGACGCGCAGGTCGGACAGCTGTACCCCAATGATTTTGAGCACGTTGCTGTGATCCGGCGCGGTGCGCTCGAAGGGGGCTTCCAGCAAGAGCTTTTGTCCTATTGGACCGGCATTGCCTATGTCTATGCGTATGTGCTGTACCATGATCGCGGCAATGAGATGGTTGCAATCAACTTTCGCTTCAATTCAGACTTCACGACTTTGAACTCGTTGTTTTAAGGGCGAAGCAAGCGAAAGTAGGCGGTGTCGCACCATTCGCTTTCGCCATATAGAAAGTTCTTTTCTTTCAGGTCTGTCTGAGTAAATCCAAGTTTCCTAAGAACTTTGACGGACCCGATGTTGCGCGGGTCCAGTTCAGCAGTAAGGCTGGCTGCGTCCGGAAAACGTTCAAACACACGCGGCACAATGGTTTGCAGGCCTTCTGTAACCAACCCAAGGCCCCAAAGGTCGGGGTGCAAGATGTAGCCAATTTCAAATCTGCGCCACATGCCCGCCTTGCCAACACATCTGCCCTGATACTCTAATATGTATTCCTCACGCGTCTGCGGGTCTGGCACCATGAAGTTGTCCAAAAAACGCGCTGTCTGATCCAGATTTTCATGCGGGGGCCGATCCCAATAGCGCATGGCACGCGTGTCCGAGAAAATCTCGTGTAACGGTGTCAAATCGTCGGCGCGCCCGGCCCGTAGGGTCAGTCGCGCCGTTTCAATCACACGGACAGCCGGGTCGCATGGGTGCCGCGTTCACGGTAGGGCGTGGTTTCATAGTGTGACCGGTAGCATTTGGAAAAATGCGACGGGGAAGCAAACCCGCAGGCCAAGGCGACATTGATGACACTCATGTCGGTTTGCATCAATAGATTGCGGGCTTTTTGCAGCCGGAGTTCCATGTAATAGCGCTTCGGCGAGCGGCTTAGATACCGGCGGAACAAGCGTTCCAACTGGCGGGTCGACATGCCAACATCTTTGGCTAGAACCGAAGGGCTTATTGGCTCCTCGATATTGGCCTCCATCATCTGGATCACCTGGCTCAGTTTAGGATGTCGCACGCCAATTCGGGTTGGAACCGACAATCGCTGCGTATCGCGGTCTGTTCGGATCGAACTGTAGATTTGCTGGTCAGCCACGGCCGAAGCCAAGGATTCACCATGGTCATCGGCAATGAGTTTCAAAAACAAATCAATTGAAGACGTGCCACCGGCGGTGGTCATGCGATTGCCATCGATGCAATAGACCGATTTCGTCAGTTCGACTTCTTCGAATTCCTCAGCAAAACTGTCCTGGTTTTCCCAATGAATGGTGGCTTTCTTCCCGTCCAGCAGACCCGCTTTGGCAAGAGAATAGGCTGCGGTACACAGCCCGCCTGCGGCCACCCCCTTGCGGGTTTCGCGGCGCACCCAGTTTAGCAGGCGTTTGGTTGTCGCTTTTTGAACGTTTGCCCCGCCGCACAAAATCAGCGTGTCATCGCGGTGCAAATCTTCCAGATCGCCATCACTTTGAAAACCGGTTCCGGTTGAACAGCGAACGATTCCTCCACCCTCGGCAACGTTGTGCCAAAGGTACAATTGTTTGCCGGACATGCGATTGGCCAACCGCAAGCAATCCAATGCAGATGCAAAGGACAACAGAGTGAATTCATCAAGCAATACAAAGACAAAGCGCCTTGGCTTTGCATCCGTATTTTTCAGCTCCAACGCGGGGGTATGTTTCGGCGGGTGCATTGGACGGCATCCTTTTGGTGGGCAGTGAGGCCCGGTTCGCCGGGTGGTGATATCCAGATGGTCAGAATGTGCCAAATACGTCAAGATCTGTTGCGCAAAACACGTCTGGTAAGAGCGTGTGAGATTGGCTATACAGCAGCGCTGTTAACGCTAAGAATAACGTGCTGACCAGAACAGCCGACTGATAGATGCGGAGAATTTCCATGACCGAGTGGCAAAAATCAAACTGGCGCAATAAGCCTCGGATCCAGATGCCGGAGTATACCGACACGGAGGCATTGCATGCTGTTGAGGCGCAATTGTCGCAATATCCGCCGCTGGTTTTTGCTGGCGAAGCACGGCGCTTGAAAAACGCGCTAGGGGCGGCATCGCGCGGCGAGGCGTTTTTGCTACAGGGCGGTGATTGCGCCGAAAGCTTTGAACAATTTAGCGCTGATGCGATCCGCGACACCTTTAAGGTGATGTTGCAGATGGCCATGGTTTTGACTTATGGGGCCAAGGTTCCTGTGGTCAAAGTTGGCCGTATGGCCGGTCAGTTTGCCAAACCGCGCTCGGCCGGAACCGAAACAATCGATGGTGTTGAACTGCCCAGCTACCGCGGCGATATTATCAACGAGCTGGCCTTCACACCTGAATCGCGCATTCCCGACCCTAAGAAAATGCTACAAGCCTACACCCAAGCCGCAGCGACATTGAACCTGTTGCGCGCGTTTTCAACGGGTGGCTATGCCGACGTACATCAGGTCCACGCTTGGACTTTGGGCTTTACCGAGGGCGAGAAAGCCGCCAGCTATCGTGAAATGGCGGGCCGCATCAGCGATACGCTTGATTTCATGAAAGCAGCCGGTGTCACTGCGGACCGCGCGCATACCCTACAGACCGTGGATTTCTACACCAGCCATGAATCCTTGTTGCTGGAATATGAAGAGGCGCTGACCCGTCGCGATTCAACCTCGGGCAAGTGGCTTGCGGGCTCCGGTCATATGATTTGGATCGGCGATCGCACCCGTCAGCCTGACGGTGCCCATGTGGAATATGCTAGCGGCGTTTTGAACCCCGTCGGATTGAAATGCGGTCCGACCACCACCGCGGAAGATCTCAAAATCTTGATGGCCAAGTTGAACCCGGAAAATGAAGCGGGCAAATTGACATTGATCGCCCGCTTCGGGGCCGGAAATGTGGGTGAACATCTGCCACGTTTGATCAAGGCTGTGGCCGAAGAGGGCGCGAATGTAACTTGGGTCTGTGACCCGATGCATGGCAACACCATCAAATCGGCAACCGGCTACAAAACCCGTCCGTTTGAATCGGTTCTACGCGAAGTGCAGGACTTCTTTGGTGTGCATAACGCCGAAGGCACAGTACCGGGCGGTGTTCATTTTGAAATGACGGGCCTTGATGTCACTGAATGCACCGGGGGCGTCCGCGCCGTGACCGAAGAGAACCTGCAAGATCGCTATCACACCGCCTGCGATCCACGTTTGAACGCTTCACAATCGCTTGAACTGGCATTCTTGGTCGCGGAAGAGCTGACAAAGCGCCGCGATACCCAGATGGCTGCTGCCAGCGCGTAAAAGCATCGCTTCACGTTGAAACGCCCCGTCAGAAAATGGCGGGGCGTTTTGCGTTTTGGTGCTGGTCTTTTGCAAAGGTCGGTCGCAAGGTGGCCGGATTGACTGACAGCAAGACATAGGATGCTGGCGTGACCGATTATACTGACTGCAAAACCCAAGTGACAACCAGCCATTGGGGGGCATTCGAAGTCGACACCCAAGGCGATAAAATCGTTGCAACCCGGCACTTTGCAGGCGACCCTTCACCTACTGAAATCCACAAAATCATTCCTGCGGCAGTTCATCATCGGGCCCGTGTGGCGCGCCCGTCCATCCGGCGTGCTTGGTTGGACAATCGGGATCGGTCAGGACGCGGGGATGGCGATTATGTTGAACTGCCATGGGATGAAGCGCTGGATATCGCAGCCGCCGAAATTGACCGCATCCGCAAAGAACATGGCAACGAGGCCATTTATGGCGGCTCTTACGGCTGGGGATCGGCGGGGCGCTTCCATCACGCCCAAAGTCAAATTCACAGGTTTCTCAACAAGATCGGCGGATATGTTGCCTCCTTCGGAAGCTATTCCACGGGCTGTGCGCAGGCCATCATGCCCCACGTTTTGGGCATTCCTTTCCTAAAGTACACCTATGATTGCCAAGACAGCTGGGCGACGATTGGCGACAACACTGAAACCATGGTGATGTTTGGCGGTATCAACCCCAAAAACGCGCAGGTCAGCATGGGCGGGATCACCGAGCATGACACTGAAACGTGGTTTGACCGGTTTGCGGCCAAAGGCATGTATTGCCTCAATGTCGGGCCGCAGCGCACGGACAGTGTCGCGGGCTGTGACTGGCTACCGGTTAAACCGGCGTCAGATACGGCCTTGATGCTGGCACTTGCCTTTGTGCTTGAGGATGAAGGCCTGACGGATCATGCGTTTATCGACCAATATACCACTGGATTTGACCGTTTCCGCCCGTATTTGATGGGTGAAATCGATGGCCAGCCCAAAAACCCAGACTGGGCGGCAGAGCTGACAGGCGTCGCCACAGATCAAATCCGAACCTTGGCGCGGCGGATGGCCCGCACACGGACTTTGATCACGGTATCTTGGTCCTTGCAGCGCGCAGAACATGGCGAACAGCCCTATTGGATGTCCGCGGTTCTGGCCGCGATGTTGGGGCAGATTGGCCTGCCTGGCGGCGGTGTTGGCTATGGCTATGGTGCGATTGGCGGCATAGGGAAATCCATGCGCCCACTGGGGGGCATGACACTGGACCAAGGGGAAAATCCGGTGCGCCAGTCCATTCCGGTGGCGCGGGTCGCGGATATGCTTCTCAACCCCGGACAAGACTATGATTTCAACGGAGAGCGCGGACCATACCCCGATATCCGGCTGGTCTATTGGGCCGGCGGCAACCCTTTCCACCATCACCAAGATCTGAACCGTCTTCATAAGGCGTGGCAACGCCCCGAATGCGTCATTGTGCATGAACCGTGGTGGACGGCTACGGCCAAGCGTGCGGACATCGTTTTTCCGGCCACAACCCCTTATGAACG
Organism: Pelagimonas varians; assembly: GCF_003208435.1. Lineage (GTDB taxonomy): Bacteria > Pseudomonadota > Alphaproteobacteria > Rhodobacterales > Rhodobacteraceae > Pelagimonas > Pelagimonas varians. Next base: position 313,515 of record NZ_QKMF01000004.1, read on the forward strand.
CGAAGATATCGGCCGGTCGAGCATGGATGACTACCTGTTCAATATGCCGGCTTTGGTGCCGCCTGTAGACGGTGCGCGCGATGACTATGCGATCTTTGGAGGACTGGCCGATCGACTGGGGGCTGGCGCAGATTTTACCGAAGGGCGCGGCGCCGAGGATTGGCTTCGAACTCTTTTCACTCAGTACCGTGACCGGGCTGAAAAAAGCGGCATCACTGTGCCGGATTTCGACAGGTTGCGCCAAGAAAACTGGGTCCGTTTGCCGATCAGGGACGACAGCTACCGCCCATCCCAAATGGCTTTGTTTCGGCAAGACCCGCTTCAAAATCCGCTTGGCACCCCCTCTGGCAATATCGAGATTTTTTCATCCACCATCGAAGAGTTTGGCTATGCCGATTGTGCAGGCCATCCCACGTGGTTGCCACCGTCCGAATGGCTCGGGGCTGCGACGCCCGTGGCTCCGCTGCATCTGGTTTCCCCGCAACCGGGCGACAAGTTGCACAGCCAGCTCGAAGCCGCGCTTCAAGATATCGACGGTGCGCGGCCTGAAACCATTGTGATGCATCCCACAGATGCAAAAGACCGCGGGATTGAAAGCGGTCAATTGGTGCGGGTGTTTAATGGGCGCGGCGCATGTCGGGCGCGCGCCAAAATCAGCATGGACATTCTTGCAGGTGTGGTCGCTTTGCCAACCGGTGCGTGGTTTGGCGACGCACAAGGCAACATTGACCCCAATGGCAACCCCAATGTCCTAACATTGGATGTTGGCACGTCGTTGCTTGGGCAAGGCAGCAGCGCACACACTGCCTTGGTAGATGTAGCCGCGGCGTAAGAGCTTACTGTGCCACAATAAACCCGCAGATCTGGCTCTAACGTCCGGCACCAGCGGTGATCCAAATCAAGGACCAGAACGGTCTACGGGGCTATAGTTTCATTTAGGCCTCGGACATCGGTTTCACGGCTAGGGCCGCCCGAACGGGTCATGCCTGTCCGCCGTGCTTTTCTCAGTTCCGGCCTGTCTTTAACAAGATAAGGAGTAGGACCGTGGGAGTTTCAAGCAGACTAAAGATCACCTATGTTTTCCTGATTGGACTATGGGTGCTTGTGCTGCCCGTCACGGCCAAAAGCGCCGAACAGTGGCTTGACTATGACTTGCCGGGCTTGGCCTTTTCGGTTCCGGCGGATTGGGAAATCACTTATCGCCGTCGGGACGTGGAATACAATTTTGCCAGTCCGGATGGCACCTATACACTTTGGGTCCGCTGGTGGTTTCCGGACGAGCCGCTGCTTGGCTATGATGACATCGTTTTTCACGATTTCATGACCCTTGCGGGCCATGATGCGCTTTTGACCAGAACCGAAAGCGAAATCGACCGGTTTTTGTCGATCGCCTTCCCCGAGCATAAAAATGCTGATGGTGAAATCATCTTGTTTCAACTGTTTTCACCCATTGATCTGCCCGTCGCGGCCCAAGAAGAAAAGATGAACCAGCTGATAGAAAAGCTGTCAATCCAAGGTCAGAGTGCGCGGCCGCCAAGCCTATTGAAATTTAGCCAAGGCGCGCAAAACTCCGATCCTGCACAGGTTGCCCAATCCGGCCAAGGATCAGCTGTGGATCGCTTTTATGATCGTGATGCACAGTTTTCACTGCCAAAGCCGGAGGGTTGGAATATTCACACAGCGCAAGGGGCCGGTGTCAGTCAGGTAGCCGTCGTGGCCCCGGATCACGACGCCATGGTTTTGGCCTTGGTAGCCCGTGGGGCGCAGGCGCAAACGGCAACAGATCAAGCGCTTGGATTGCTGTATCGTGACGCGCTTGTTGTCAAATCCATCGAGGCTGATCTCTATTTAGACATCGAAGACATGGGGGTTCATGCCATTGAAACCATCGCAAAAATCTATGCGATCAACGGGATCGCCATGCCGTATCCCAATGGGCGGGTAACGATTTTTCAGGGGCAGGGTGATGACATTTCCTTTGTCATTGTGACCATACGGTCCGAAGGTGCATCAGATGCACTACGTCTGCAATTGGACGACATCGCGCTGGGGTTCAGCACGGCTGCCGTTGAAGGCGGGGCAGCTGATCCAGGGCTGGTGTGGTTGGCCCCTTTGAATGATCGTTTCGGCGGCAACTGCCGGTTGGAGCCTTTGGAAAACTGGTCACATCCAACCCGTGCGGTGATGGAAGATGCAAATGTGACGCTGCATTTTGTAGCTCTTTGTCAAAACGGGGTCTATCCGGTGTTTGGGGTGGGTTTTCCTTATGATCCTCAAGGGGCAACCTCTGACTATTTCCACCCTCTTTACATCAAGATGATGACTGCGAATGGCGGCTGGTCGTATTCCTTTTTGTCCGTAGTGGATAACATGTTGTCCAATGTGTTTGTGAAAAACGAAACGACGTTGTCATTGGCCGTTGAAGACTTGTTTCCTGTCCAACCGCAAAGCATGGCAATTGATCCGGCCGGCGAAACAAACAAGGCGGACAACACCGCCGCACCACCGAAAACCCGCAATGATGCATTGGTTTTTGACGGTCAGGATCTGGCGGGCTGGGACAGTTTTGCCTTTGACGGGGCGGATTACGCTGCCCATGTCAAATTGGAGCAGCACGGTTTGCGGTTTGCTATTCCAGACGGGGCCTATTGGGGCAAAACGGGGTTGGTGTACCGCCAAGAACAGTTTGCTTTCCCTGAAAAAGACAACGAGTCCTCAATCGAAATTTCCGTGCGATTTGATGCAGATGCCAGCAACAGCTTAACCATTGCATTGGTTGACCCTGCCAATGCCATGCAGAACCCGTGGGACAGCCACGCATTTCGGTTTCAAATTCGCAAGAACGAAACTGCGGGGGATTTGATGATGACGGTCCGAGATGCCGCAGGCATTCCCAAAGCCCGGTTTCCGTGGCCCAACGGATCGGCCGGATTGAAGTTTATTTTACGCCCTGATGATGTGTTTGAGTTGCGTAACGACGCGGATGTAATGCTTGCACGCTGGCAAAATCCGACATCTTGGCCAAAGGGGCCATGGTCTTTGGCGGTCTATGCACAGGTACCTTGGAAAAATTCGGCGGCCAGTTTGTTGCTAAACGAGGTGTCTGTGACCCATCGGGCAATAGAGCGCCGCCCGAACACCGATCAACTCGGCGCGCGCGATATTGCCTTGTTTGATGGCACAGCACTAGCACCGCTTTGGGCCCCGATTGAAAACGCGGAAGATCTGTTTTTAAATTACGCCCGCCTTGCGGATGGAGCGCTGCGCATTCAATGGCCTCAGGACGTTGGATATGCGAAATACATCGGTCTTTATTCACCGGAACCGGCGCTATGGCTGGATCAATTTGATGATACGGCCAGCGCCAGAATCACGGTCGAAATGGATGGCGGTGCCAGCAACGGGTTTGAAATCGGACTACAGCAACCCTTTGGCTTGCATCACAATATGTTGGACAGAAGCGCTTGGACAGCAAGTTGGAGACGCCAGACAGACGGCAGTTTCACCTTCCGCAGCGCAGTAGAAAACAAGGATGTTGTTGTCCTGGCCGAAGGGTTGGCATCGATCCCGGATCAATTTGACATCGTGCTCACGTCGCAAGGGGTGGTGATTGAGGCCGGAGGCCTGCCGTCAGACCCTGTTCCATGGACACAGCTCATGGATGGGGCAGGGTTGCGGCTTTGGCTTTATGCGTTGAAATCGGACGTGGGCAGTGAACCTAGCGGGTTGGTGTTGCGCAATATCGCACTGACCTACGAGCCGGGAAAAAAGCGTTCAGATCCGAAACCGGCTGCGGGCGTCGACCCACTGCCGGAAAAGGTCTTGTTCGACGGGGCCACGACGACAAACTGGGTGCCGATGTCGCAAGGCGATGCCTTGTTTGGTGATCTGGCATCGATCACTGGCACTGGATTGCTGATGGAGCGGCGCGATACGCCGCCAAATGCCAACAGGATCGGATTGGCTAGCAAAGACAAGGTCGTGGTGTTGGATGAACGACTGCTAAGCACCTCACATGTAACAACGTTTCAGCTTGATCCGAAAAAAGACAATCTTGCCGGTTGGATCTATCTGGCCAGCAATCCGGATGATCCCTATGACACTGCGGGCGTCGCGGTTGATCTACAAAAGCTCCATATCGGGCCAGATGCTGGCGGGCTGCGGGTGCGTCTTTATTCGGGGCATATGTACTATAGCCACGCGCAGCGTGTGCTGCCTGAAAACTGGTTCGAGACATGGGATGGCAGTGTCAGATTGGTTCTGTCGGACGGCAAAGTAGCAGTGGAATTGGGCGACACGCCCGCCATCGCCATGCAGTCAGACAAAAGCAGGCGCGGCCAAAGTTACCACATTGTCGTCAAGCCCGGGCAGCGCAAAACGCATCTCGCCGAAGCCATTGCTCTGGGGAAAATCACAGCGACTTGGCGCACCCCGAATGGGATGTCGCAAGCGGACCGTTGGCGTTTGGTTGATGATGCAGATTTTGATGCAGGTGCCTTTGCGGATTTGATGGCCATTGAACGGTTGGAGATGGAAAATGACTAATGTTTTCACTTACAATATCTACGCGGGTCTGATTGCGACCTTGTCAGTTGTCCCTGCAAACGCCCAAGACAGTGCAGGTGATCGTGCCCCGCGCAATGCCCATGACACCCATGCCATTTCCCGCTGGACGCAATTGCCGCATGACAGGCAAATACTGGTGCTGCAATCCTTGGGTGTCACGGTTCCTCAGGCGTTTTATGATTGTGTGTGCCGGGCCGCGGGTTACGGTCAATCAGGCACAAGTCAATTCTATCATCCTGATACAATTGGTGACTATGACGCGCGCTATTCATGTCAACATCCCGGACCTCCCTGCATTGTTTCTGGGTACGGGTGTTCGCGCCACGATTTGCCATCTGATACGGATACCTTCGAATCCTGTGCCAAAATTAAGGACTTGGATGGCGGCAATCCTTTGGACAATATCATCACTGCGCTGGCGGATCGGGCCAACCGCAAAGGGCTGACCGGAAATCCGGTGGTGATGCAAGACCCACCGCCCGCAGACGCGCCTCCCGATTGTACAGATCAAAGGGCGCTCGCCGGCGTTGACCAACAGCAAACCTTTGTTAACCCTGTTCCTCCCGAGCGCAAAATCTTTGCGGTGTCCGACCGTATGATGGAACAGCTCGTGGCGCTGGAACTGCCGCCGAACTTGCAGCAAGCATTGATCAAAACCGTAACGCATGTTCTGGCCAACGCGCCAAATTTGATTCCCGTTGGCGACGAAAAAGATCTCCGGCTTGATCTGGATTTTGCCGAAATTGGCCTGACCGCGGACGAAAACGGCGATCCGGTCATTTCAGAGTTTGTTATGAAACTGCCTGAAATGGCAGATGCAGACGAATGGGGCGGGGTGGGGTTTGAAGTGGCCATCGCTTTTGAACGCTCTGACGATGACACTGCAATTGCGGGGCATAAACCCAAGGGGTACAAATTCGGGTTTACCTATGAGGGGAAGGTCGAGCTGAAATACGGGATCGACATTGATCTGACGCGCTCTGCTTCGGATTTCTATGATGGAGAATGGCAGCAAGAGTCCGAATACAAAGTGGTGCGGTTTATCGAAAATAGTTTGGCGGATTTCGATTTCTACTACGGCGGTGCGGTGGATGTTTTGTCGACAACCGTGAACGGGCGCAAAGTATCGGTGGGGCCCGAAGTTACGTGGAAACTGAAAGATCGGGTCGCCCATTGGGCTTTCCCTGATATGAACGAGGCCTTGGACAATCTGTTGGACCATCAAAAAATGTGGGAAGAAAAACGCGCTGGGATGATCCGCAAAGATGCAGCGAAATTTGGAATTGATGCCCGGTGTTTTTCGACCATGACTGCGATCCGGCTGACGCAAGAGGCGTATCAAAAACGTCTGGCCCTTGACCCCAGTACCCAACGCCCCTTTGCGAATTTGACGGGCAATAGGGCGTCTAGGTAAAAGGATGGTTTGGGCGGCGCGGCGGGCCGTGTGCCGGTTTGTGTGCCGCCCGGATCTACCAATATGGCCAAATCGCGCGGCTGGCTGTTAACGATGTCCGGCGCTATTTCTTGTCTGATCGCAAAGCCGCCATTAGGTTTGAAAAGGCCATAATGTCGGAGGCCGTGCATGACGATTGGAAAGTATCTCGCTTTTTTCGGAGCAATTGCACTGGTCGCTTGCGAACGCACAGACGCAGAGCCGAAGTTTCGGTCCTTTGACCTGAACCTTGTACACCCATCGCAGAATTCGACCTATATTGGGGTGTCACCGGGAACGCCTAAAGCAGACCTACCGCGTCTTCGGCATCTGAAAACCGGCGACTTTAGTGAATACCTGAGGGAGAAAACCGGTTGTGTCGTTGACCGGACGCGAGAGACACATGTAATCGGGCGAAAACGGACACCAGCAGGATACATGGTGCCCATTGTCTGTCTTTGAAATCAAAACCAAAATGTGGTTTTAGCTATTCTCGGCAATGCCTTTGGCGGCACTTCCCAGTGCGAAAAACGCAAAACCTGACGAAATCAAGTTGATACCAACCATCAAGCCAACGGCCCAGACTGCGGTACTTGGAAGACCGGCGATGATCATGATGCCCGCCAAAACGCCGATGAGACCTGAAAACATCATCCATCCCCAACCAGTTTCAGGGCGCAGTGTGTTGGCAATGGCGGCTTCCATAACGCCGTGCGCGATAAAAGTCATGGCCAAGAGAACTGTCAAACCGATGATCCCGGCAAACGGGTCAAATGCAAGCCAGCCCCCAACCAGAAAATACATGACCCCGATCAGCAGGTTCCACAAAAATCCGCCCCATTCGCGGATCGAAAACGACTGCCAGATTTGAAACGCTCCGCCGAAAAGAAACAGCCAACCGATAAAGACTTTGGCAGCAATGGTTGTCGCCAGCGGAAACACAATCGCAAGCGCACCCAAAACGATCAGCGCAATTCCGAGCCAAGTCAGCTTTTTTGCAAAGCGGCCGTCCAAAGCGGGTTCATTGTTACTGTCGTTCATTGGTCACCTATTTTGTTCGGTCTATCACAGGCAGTCCTGTATGAATTGCCTTTGCCACAGTTTGCGGCTGAAAAAGGGGCTGTGCAAGGCAAATAAACCGCCTGTTAACCTGACCATCTTGGAAATTTCATTGCGCAAAGCTTTTGGAAATTGGCGCGGCCCCCCTGTCTTTAGTTTTGCAAAGTCAGGGCCGATGGCGCGCTTTTGAAAAGGTGGCCGGATATTAGATTTTCCCATGACTGAGCAAAGGTTTCGACGGCGGCAATAGGATGTCTGTGAGCAAAAACCGGCTCGTGGGAAACGGCTGCTGTCAAAGCGTCTCGCCAAGCTGCGGTGGCATGGCCAGCCACAAAGGTTGCCGATGATCCTGCACTGTCTCGCAATCCGTCGCGGTCTGCACAGACCAGCGGGCGACCAGCGGCATTTGCTTCCAGAGCGACCAATCCGAATGCTTCCCAGCGGGACGGCATTGCAACCAGATCAACCTGCGACATCGCCAGTTCCGGTGTTTCAGCATGACCACAAAACTGGATACGGCTGTCATTTTTGGCGGCGGCCTTTAGCGCGTCTTCCTCGGGGCCGGTGCCAAAGACTTTCAAACGCAGGTCGGAGCCGCGCATTTCCTTGAACGCTGCTATCAGGACATCAAACCCTTTTTGCGCATGCAATCGACCGATAGCACCAATAACACGCGGCGTGCCGGTTGGTGCCGGTAGGTGTTCGAAGGAGGTGAGATCAACCACGGACGGGATGATGGCCAATGTTTCTTTGGAGACCAGATTGCGCTGCTCCATCCAACGGCCCTGAGCAGTGCTGACGGCAATAACGTTGTCAAACAGGGCGTAAGCGGTTCGAAGCAAAGTGAAAAAACGTGGCTTGTTTTCAACGTTCAAACTGGTGAAACCAGCTGTGTAGCTGTGCTCTACATGGATCAGCGGGGTTATACTGTGGCGGGCACGAAAAGCAATCAACCCCGGCAAGATGCGCCAGTTTATGGTCCGGTGCGACACTATGATGTCGCCTTGAACCGCTGGCAGCGCACTGTTTTTGGGAACTGCAACCACATTGTGGATGGCGGTTTTGGCCATGATTTTGCAGGTGCGAATATGCTCAAGTACGCGGGTTACACCGCCAGGTGTGGTGTCGTCGATCAGGTGGGTGATGGTGGGAAGATATGTCATTTTGAAAAACCTTTGGATTAAGCAGATTTGGTTGAAAGCAGCAGGTTGCGAACGATGCGCAGCGGTGCAGTGCCAAACCGGTATGTTAATTTCGCCGCCACCCAAGTTGTCAGGGTTCGTAGAGGTTCTTCGCGCAGCGGTGCCGTCGATGAGCCAAAGGCGCTTGTCAGAAAGGTGTTTGCGGTTTCTCCATCACCGCCGCTGATCGCCCGACGCGCCAGATAGCGCAGCTGATAGGCTTTGGCAGCGGGGGTATGTTCGTCAAAAAAGACGGGATCAAACGGGCGCAGCTTTTCGACCATTCGTTCCCAAGATGCCAATTGCGCAGTGGTGTTGGCGGACAACCCATTGTCGTTAACGCGGTATTCAGTCAACAGACCCGGCACTCCTTCGATGATCCAATCCGTGCTTACACACAGCCGGAGCCAGCATTCGATGTCTTCGGATTGGCGAAAGGTTTCGTCAAACACCCAATCACGACGGGTTTCAGTCGCGGGGCACCATGCCAAAGCCTGCAACGCTGCACGGCGGATCACCGGAGCAGAGCCATTGCCAATCGGGTTGCGTTTGAAAACATGCGCCGAGGTGACATTGCGCAAACGGGGGCGCTGTGCATGACCGATGGGCTTCCCTTTGACGTCAATCATATTGGAGCCGGAATAGCTGATGCCAACATCCGGCGCGCCGTCTAGATGGGCAACATGTGTCGCCAGCTTTTCGGGCAACCAAAGGTCATCGGCGTCGCAAAATCCGACAACGGCACCAAGGCTGTGGGCGATACCGGTGTTGCGCGCACCGGCCAAGCCGCGATTGATCTGTTGAACCAGTTTGATCCTCGGATCACTGTGGGCGTGGCGGCGGGCGATGGTGGCCGTCGTGTCGGTTGATCCGTCATCGACCACAATAATTTCAAAGTCACGATAGGTTTGCGAGGACAACGATGTCAGCGTGTCCGACAGGGTCGCGGCAGCATTAAAGGCGGGAACTACGATAGAAGCATGGGGCATCGGAAAAATCCTTATTTGCTGAACAAAGCGTGGCGAAGAGGGGCAGGCAGAACGGGAAGAAAAGCAGCGCCAATTGCGATGGGCACCCCGCGGCGGGCAGGAAAGAGAAAGGCGTTTGGATCCTGCCGCAGCCCATCGACCACCAGTGATCGGGTCACGCCGGGGCGGGCATCCATGCGCAGCGCGCGGCGCGCGAGGTAGCGCAAAAAGATGGCCTCTTGTTGGGCGGAGACTTGAAAACCCAGCTTTTGAGCGCGCGCAACCGCCTGAGCGCGCGAGTGTTTCATCGCGGTCAAATCAGCCGAAAGGCCGCCGGGGCTGCGGCGATACAAAACGTGGTCTTCGTTGACGCCAACCAGACGGTGTTTGGTTCCGACCAAACGGATCAGGAACTCAAGGTCTTCGTTGTGCACCATGGTTTCGTCGAACCCGTTCATTACGCTGAATGTCGCCGCGCGCACCGACAGGTTTGATGTTGTGCACACCGGATTTTCACCCAGCAGCATCGGCACAGTGATGTCTGAAGCCGGAACAAAAGAGTGGCTGCCCACTTTGCTTGGGGTCTCCGAGAAAAAGCTGACCCGACCAAAAACCGCGTCGGCTTTGCCTGTCGCGAGGGCGTTTTGCACCGAGCGCAGTTTGTCTTTGGTCCAAAGATCGTCAGCATCGCAAAAGGCAATGATCTCACCTTTGGCACAGTCCATTGCGCCATGATTTCTGGCAGCGCTTGGCCCTTTTCCCGGATTTTTGACAGAGCGAAACCGTGGATCTTCTTTGGAAATGCGTTGTGCAATCTCTAAGCTGCCGTCGGTTGATCCATCATCGACCAGAATGGCTTCCCATGTGGTCAGACTTTGGGCTTTGAGCGCGTCAATTGTCGCTGCAAGGGTTTTGTCCGCGTTGAAAACTGGAATTACGATGGAAATCAAGGTCATAGATCAGGCTTTCACTAAAGCGGGGGTAAAAGCCGCTGCAAGGGCAGGGCGAGATAGTATCAACATCACAGCGGTTGAGGTGGCGAGGTAGCCATAAGCAATGGCAATCAGACCGAATGGCGACATCAAGATGGTGTTGGCCATCAAAGCAGTGGTCAAGATCGCTGTGGCGCGAAGCTCAAGGCCGGTTTTGTTTTCAGCCCGGAACCAACCTGCAGCAGCGGTCCAGATCATTGTCGGAATGGCGGCAAGGCACAATATCGACACCGGCTCGGCCAGATCGGCCCAACCTTCACCTAACAGCCTCGGCACATACCAAGGGGCGAGCAAGGCCTGCAAAACGACGACCGGCGCAACAAGGCTTAGCGAAACACCCAAGGCCTGACGCAAGGCGGCTGAACGATCGGGGCTGGAGCAAAGATGCGGGAACAACACGGCTGCGAAAGCAGTCGAAAACGATGTGGCGATGCTGAGACCGGCATTGAACGCCATGAAATACATGCCAAGAGCCTGTGGACCCAAAAGGGCCCCAACGATAAGCTTGTCAGCATGAAGACGCGCGGCTTTGACAATCTCGGTTGCCAAAACGGGACCGCCGAAGGCAAAGAAGGGCTTGATTTCCGACAGACCTGCGGCAGGCTCGGGTTTCCACGGGTGCAGACGGCGTACCGACCACAGCCAAAATGGCGCAGTCAACAGACGCGGCAGCACCAGCACCAACGCTGACGGCCAGATCAGCGCCAAAACCACAGACAGCATGTTGGCTGAAACTGCTTGTGTGCCGGCAATCGCCGCAATCCGTTTCAGTTTGCCGCTGCGCAGCGCCAAAGCGACCTGAACAAGGCCGCCCGGCATGAACAGGTATTCACCGGCCAAAACCAGAACCAACATCGCCAGCGCCGCATCTTTGGTCACAAACCAAAGGATCAGCGCCAAAGCCGCTTGTACGAAAAACAAACCAAGGCACCAAATCCAGAACAATGCATGGGCGCGGTTGCACATCGCGGGCAACTGGAGGTTTGTGGCCGCAATCAACCGTTGCCCGATCCCGTTTTCTGTCAGGGATTTCAGCATGTCGCCGGTCGCCAGCGCCGCAGCAGCGATGCCGATTTCAGTCAAATCCAAGGTCCGCGCCACGGCGACCACAACAACAAGCCGGGACAGTTTGGTCGCGATCTCTGAGGCACCAAAGGCCAGCAAATTGGACAAGATGGGGGGAACAGATACAGACACGAACACGGCACTCCTAAACAGCTGAGTTACTTTTAGCTGGTTGATGGGCGCGTTGTCTTGGACGCGGGTGGCGAGGAAAATGCCACATCGGCGGCACTATCTACCCGTTCGGGTAGGTCGGGGGTCCACTTGCTTGCATGGTCATGGTACAGCGCAATTAGGTAAGACAGGGCCGTGTTAAGTGAGGGATCACAAGATGTTCGCCAAATCAAATCTGCTGGGAACCTGTCTGGGTTTGGGACTGCTTGCCGGTTGCGGCCCGCTTCCATCGCCTGACAACATTGGTCCGATCCGTGTCAAAGGTGGGTATCAGGCGCAGTATCGCGATCCGGACGCGCGCACGGGCGCACAAGCGTTCTTGGTCGCGGAGCGTATGAATGCCGAAACCTGTGTTTCTGATCTGGCAGGGACCGGAAATTCGGCCAAGGGCGGTCTGTTGACAACGCTGAGTTTGAACGGCGAACGTTTGTCGCATAACGATTTGGTGGACATTCGCATTGGCGATGACGAGACGTTTAATGGCGACTATGTGGTGTCACGGGATGGCACGCTAAAACTGCCATTTTTACCGCCTGTGCGCGCCCAAGGCCGCAGCACAAATCAGATCGAGGCCGAGATTGCGCGTCTTTTGGTGTCAGAGGGCCTATACGAAGAAGCCCCCCGCATATCCGTGCGTGTTGCCGATTTCGCCAGCATTAAGGTATCAGTTTCAGGTGCTGTCTTTGAACCGCACGCGATGGAAATCGGGCAAGTGTCCGGCGACGAGATTGACCGGGCGCGTCAAGCAGCCTTGGGATCTTCAACAGAAGCCCGCAACCTGTCTGTCGCCCTGCGCTCTGCTGGCGGTGTGCGGCCGGATGCGGACCTGTCGCGGGTTGAATTACACCGCGGCGGGAAGCGCCACATTGTAGATATGCGCGGTGTCTTCGAAGGCCGGCATTCTGTAGATGTCACCTTGCTGACAGGCGACGAAGTTGTCGTGCCATCGCGGCAGTGCTTCCAGGATGACTTGATGCGCCCCAGTCCGATCAGCCCGCCGGGCGTCTCGCTGTATATGTCTAATCTGACCCAACCCGCGACCGGCAACGCGGTGTCCGCGATTGGCCAATCGGTACGTGCAGTGCCCTATGGCACCCGCTTTATGCAGGCGGTTGTGGATACCAATTGTGTCGGCGGCGCACGGGCCAGCAGCGCCTATCGATCCGCTGTTTTGTTCACGCGCAATCCGATCACCGGTGTGTCAACTGTGATCGAGCGCCGGATCGAAGATCAAATGCGCCGCCCCGACCGTGACGATTACGACCCGTATCTTTTGCCTGGCGATGCGATTGCCTGTTACGATAGCAATGTGACCAACCTCGCTGAGGTTGCGCGCGTTGTCGGAATTGTCGGGATCGCAGCGGCCATTGTACCATAGGTGCTAGCCCAGACTTGGGGCCGGTGCTGATTTCCATTCGTCGCGTGCGGCTGCAAGCGTGTCTCGAAGAGCCTCGGTATCTTCGGTGTCGGCGGCCATTTCTACGGCAATCAAGGCATCTCGAAACGCGGGTTGACCAAAAGCTGCTGCGCTTCCGGCCAGCTTGTGGGACACTTCGGAAATCTGCTCGAATTCGGTGACATTTTGGTCGGCACACTCAAAGAACTCTTTGATTTCTTGAATATACCGCAGGCATAGTTTTTCGAGGGCCGACATTTCAGGCTCCGCTTTTTTAGAATGTTCAGCTTGGGATGTTGGGCTGCAAAACTTGTTTATCGCATGCTGCAAATCTGTAGGGTCCAAAGGTTTGGGCAAGAACCCGGACATGCCCGATTGCACAAACCGTTCGCGGGCTTCTGGCAAAACATTTGCCGAGAGCGCAACAATTGGCACCGTGGCGCAGGCCCCGGATCCGGACCGGATTTGTTGTGTCGCCTCCAGGCCGTTCAACACAGGCATCCGGATATCCATTAAAATCAGATCAAAAACCTGTATCTCGGCCAGATCGACGGCTTCTTGCCCATTGCGGACAGCTTGAACCTTGTGGCCCATTCCAATCAACAGCTCGTAGGCAAGTTGCAGATTGATTTCATTGTCTTCGACCAGCAAGATGCTGCAATTGTTGACATTTTGGGTTTGTTCTTCGGGAAGTGTTTCCAGTTCAGGTCCTTGCGCGCGCTCCAACGGCAATTTGACACAAAAAACACTGCCTTCCTCCAAGGTGCTTTCGACGCTAATCTCTCCGCCCATCGCGTCAACGAACCGCCGCGCAATGCCAAGGCCCAAACCGGTTCCACCAAGTTCCTGACCCATTGTTTGGAAGTCGTCAAAGACCTTCGGCTGGTTCTCTTCCGAGATCCCGATGCCGGTGTCGATTATCCGGAATTCCAACCCGTGATCCGGATCGTCCGGGGTCTGTTCAACCTCGATCAAGATTCGGCCATTGCGGGTGAACTTAATGGCGTTGCTGACCAGATTAAGCAAAATCTGCTGCAAACGCCCGCTGTCTATGAGTAACCATTCCACAGGTTCGCCAACCCAGCCCCATTGGATGTGGTTTCCATGTGCTTCCGCTGCGCTGGCTTGGCCATCTATGATATCTTGGACAAATCGCCCAAGGTGAATGACATCTTGTTGGCTGTTGTCTGTTCCGGATTCAAACCGTGCGACATCCAAGACCGCATCCACGTGCCGCATCAGAACCGCGCCAGAAATATCCATGTTTCGTACATATCGGTCCTGTGCTTGGGATAGTTTGGTACGTTCGAGCAACAACAGGTTTCCCAAGATACCGTTAAGAGGTGTGCGAATTTCATGCGTCATCATCGCTAGAAATTCCGATTTTGCTTTCTCCCCGGCCAAAGCTTTGTCTCTGGCATCGACCAGTTGTTTTTCGGCTTCGACACGGTGCGAGATATCGCGCAAAAACGAGATGATAATGACTTCATCGCCAGCGATTGCTTTCTCAAGCGCCATCTCAACAGGAAAGACCTGACCGTCTTTGCGTTTCCCTTCCAGTTTTACCCGCCCGTGGCCCACCACGCGTTGTTCACCATTGGCGCGCATGCGCTTCATGCCGATGGAATGCGCTTCCCGAAGGTGGTCGGGAATGATAAAATCGACGATGTTATTGCCAATGATATCGCTCACTGTGTATTGGAAGATGCGCTCTGCCGCTGCGTTGAAATTCAGAACAACGCCGTCGACATTTGTGACGATCACAGCATCCAACGACGTTTCCAAAATCGTGTTTTGACGGGCATAGGCGTTGGCCAATTCGCTTCGCCGGCGTCTCACTTGCATGTTCGCGCGGTTGGTGTTTCGAAGCAGAATAATGAGTGCCAGAACCAGCGCGGAAATAGCAAAAGCCAACCGGATAAGTGTTTTCGACACCGATCTGCGGCTTTGATCGGTTTTTTGAACAACAGTCTGCAAACCATCTACGGCGACGTCGCGCAGGCTTGAACGTGCCTTGGTGATCTGGGTCAACAGAGGGGCAAGATTCGCGCGTAAGTCTTGCGGGGGGCCATCAATAAGCGGGACCATCTCGTCCAGCATCGATTGAATTTCGACCAGCGGTTCTGCAAAACTTGGATTTTCGCGCAGTGATGCATACAGCTCCGCTTTGCTCAGCAGGGCGATCCGGCTGTAGAAAACGTCAAATTCCTCAGTAACCTGATCAAGGTCTTGCGTGTCAGAGGATTGCGCGGTCTGCATGGCGATTTGAAGTTCGAGAACCTCGACCTCCGCTTGCGACAAAACCCAAGCGACATTGTCGGATTGGGCAGACCCAAAGAACTTCAACTCGCGCATGAATTCGGTGACAAGAAAAGCAATGCCCAAAACACACATAATTCCGGCCAGAGCGATCGTGCCTTTCTCTAGGCTGGTGCGCAGTCGGGATTTTCGCGGTTTGGTCATTGCGGTCTGGGTCATTACTTGATGCTCATCCGGTCCAATTGCCAAATACTACGAGAATAGATCACCTCGGTTTGGAATTTGCTAGAGGAGGCATATGGGTAAATGACCCATAAGGGACCCTTTTCGCGGCGCGGCATCGGCTTGCCATCCAGCGCATAGGCGATAATGGGACTGGTTTCAGAAGCGTCCGACACCGGAATTTCAACGCTGTAGTCGTTGATTGCTGTGGCATTTACTGTGGTGCCATCGGCCTCGACCCGCGCCAGAATATCCAGAAGGCGGGCACCGGTGAAGGTATGTATGCCAGAGGTCCAGTTCGTGTCTGTTACAATGTCGGTCTCGCCAAGGCTCCGCAGCATTTCGACATCAAAGATGGCCGAGCCATCGGAATTGGTAACCCCAAGGTTTCCGGTGATCGTGAGAACAACCGGTCCGCTGGGCATCGGCAGCGGGTCTGCATGAACGGGAAAGGCAAGGCAAACAAGGCCTGCCGCCCACAGTTTGATACTTTTTGACATGAGAACAGGCACGGGCACTCCTTCGCATTGCTTGAGAAAGTAATGCCACGCCCGCGTTTACATTTCATCTGGGTGTCGGGATTAAACACCTATCCTTTCGGGTAGGTCGGGTCAGTAAGCACCGCGGCCTGTTGTTACGGCTTGAAAGGTCATACCCAGCAAGACCAGATCCAGCACGACGCTTTTGGAGCGTACATAAGCCACATCCATATCGATCATTTTGTCAAAGCCGATATCTGCGCGGCCTGACACTTGCCACAACCCTGTGATTCCGGGACGAACGGCCAGACGTTCCATGGCAGCTGCGGGATATTCAGCCACTTCGCGGGGAAGGGCAGGGCGCGGCCCGACCAACGACATGTCGCCAAACAAGACGTTCAAAATCTGAGGCAGCTCGTCAATCGACGTGCGCCGTAGAAAGCGACCCATGCGGGTGATGCGTGGATCGTTTTGGGACTTAAAGCAAATACCTTCCCGATCGGACATGTCCTTGACAGCAGCAAGGCGCGCTTCGGCATCCGCAAACATTGATCGGAATTTGTAGATTTTGAACGTTCGACCATTGCGGCCCACCCGTTCTTGACAAAAAACCGCCGGTCCCTTGCTGTCCAACCGGATGAGCAGAGCTGTCAGCAAGAGCAGGGGCGCGGTCAGGGTGATCAGCAGCGCGCTTAAAGTGATGTCCAAAACCCGTTTTGTCACAGCGTCGGGGCCAGCTGTGCGCAGAGCATGCCCTGTCGCCCGCACCAAAAAAGTGGCGTTTCCGACAATATAGCGGTTGGCCAAACGCACCGGTTCCTGCGACAGGCGCCACAGCCATTCCATCCCCAATTGGCGGACTTGCGCAGGGGCGCGGGTCACATTGCCTGCAAGGAAATCAAACAATGCGCCGACCCCCATGACCAATCTCGGGTTCAAGGAACTCCGGTTGCGGTCAATCCAAAGTTCTTGCAGTGGCACGCCCATCGCGACAATCAATATATCTGCCCCTGACGCATTGATCTGCGCGATGAGGGCCTGTTCGTCTTGAGCATCTTCAAAGCCGTTCAACGTGCCGACAATATTAAGGTGCGGAATTTTGTCTTGCAGTGTTTGTCCGGCTTTGGCGGCAGTGCCAGGTTGCCCGCCAAGCAAAAAGACCGACAGACCTTGGTCAGCGGCATGCTGCAATAGAACAGGTGTCAGATCGGTACCATTCAGATTTTCCGTCAAGTCGCTGCCTGTCATACGGGCGGCGATTTTTATACCGATCCCGTCAGGCAACACCACATCTGCACGTGCCAATGCCGCAGCATAAGCGCGATCCTTGACGCGTATATTCGCACAATGGGCGTTGATGAAGAACGCGGTGCTGCGGTTGTTCTTTAGCAAAGATGTAACAACCGTTTGGGTCGTTGCATCCACAACCGGAAGCCCAAGAACCGATTGGGTTGGCAATTGCGAAGGCAGGGGAGGCATCGCAGTGATAACAGGGGAAGCAGCGAATTCAGGGCGGTTCGTTTGATGAAACATGTGTCAGGCTCCAAGGCGTGAAAGTTGCCTTATTTGTGCCCGAACCGGCCTGAGGCGCGCAATTTCGCAGCGGGATGAGAACAGGTCGCAATGGGGCTCATTGCTCCGCATTTGGGCCGCTGGCAGTGCAAAGGGGAAATCGTGGATTTTTCGTGCCTGTTTATCTCCAATTGGATTAAACTTATATCCCGTTGCCCTTTCGCGTTGGCATTTGTATGTTGTAACCTACCCGCGCGACTGCATTTTAAACGACATATGTCGAATGAGGGCTTCCGGTGATAAGAGTATTGATTGCAGATGACCACGATCTTTTGCGCGACACGCTGATCGCGTTTCTCGGCGCTGAAGACGGTATCGAGTTGGGCAGTGCGTCAACTTTTGAAGAAGCCCGCACCAGAATTCAGGAAGACGATCCTTATAATCTGGTGTTACTGGACTATAAAATGCCGGGAATGCGCGGCCTTGATAGCCTGTCTGAAGCGATTTCAATGAAGGGTGGTCAAAGGGTCGCTTTGATTTCCGGTCAGGCAACCCGTCAAATCGCTGAACAAGCGCTAAGTCTTGGGGCGGCAGGTTTCATTCCCAAAACGCTTCCAGCAAAGTCATTGGTCAATGCGGTCAAGTTTATGGCAATGGGCGAGCAATACGCGCCGATTGATTTCATGACCACACCGGACGAAGCCGAAGCGCATCCCATTGCCCAACTCTTGACGAAACGGGAACTTGAGGTTCTTCAAGGTTTGACCTCTGGAAAATCCAACAAGGAAATCGCCCGCGATCTGGATCTGACAGAACCTACAATCAAACTGCATATGAAGACGCTGTATCGAAAGCTGGAAGTCAACAATCGCACCCAAGCGGCCGTTATTGCCCGCGACGCCAACCTGTTTTGATAACATCCCATCCGAACGGGTAGGTTTGCGCACAAAGGTGCGCAATCCGTAGCCGTCCCCGCACAAGATTTTGGATGACTGTTGGCCTAGACATAACCGAACAAGGAGTACTGTTATGGTTATGCACGCTGATCTTTCCCCGCCTTTCAACCCCATTGCAGGCGCTGCGAAACCGCGCCGCAAGTTTGTATCTCTGGGTCGGATTTTGCGCGGCGGCGGGCTGAAAGATGGCTCTCGCATTCCGCGCTACGTTTGGATCTTTGCCCTTGGAACGGCTGCAATCTGGGCACCGATCACTGGCTACCTCAAAACTGCACCACTGTCTTACACTAGCCATATGTCGCTGATTTTGCCGGGGTCTGGCGCATCATCGTCGGTTAATCTGGCGGATATTGGTCAGGCTTCCAGCTTTGCCAATTCAGCATTTTCCAGCGGTTCTGTCAGCCCGACCGAGACCTACAAACGTCTTTTGTCCGCCGATCGGGTGCTGCGTGATGCGGCCAGCCGGGCAGGCGTGACCTTTCGAGAGTTTGGCAAACCGCAGGTGCAATTGGTGGATCAAACGGCCTTTATTCACATCAAAATGAATGGACCAAGCCCGGCTGAGGTTCAAGCCCGCAACGCTTTTTTGCTTGATGCGTTTTTGGAAGAAATTGACCGGTTGAGAAACGATGAGCGTGACAGCCGCCACACCAGCAGCTTGACCGCAATCCGGGAGTATCAACAAACGGTTGGGGCGACGCGCGAAAAAATTGAGGAATTACAACGGAAAACCGGGCTGCATTCGGTTGAACAGTTCCAACGTCAGATCCAAGAAGCAGATGCGCTGCAGCTCAAGATCGAAGCCTTGTCCGCAGCCCGCGAACGCGGCTCTGCTACGGTGAAGGGGCTGGAAAGCAAGCTCAACCTTGATGCGGAAACGGCTGCGTTGACCCTGCGCCTGAACAACGACGAAACCTATGTTGCCTTGCTTCAGGTCATGGCGCAGGCATCAGGGGATTTGGCGACAGCACAGGCCCGCTATGGTGCAAAGCATCCAGATGTTGTCAAAGCCTCTCGGGCGATGCAGGCCGCGCGTAGCAAAGCCCAAACCCGCGCCATTGCCGTGACGGGGCAACCGTTGACGCTTGAAGGGGCCATTGATGGTGGACGCGGCGCACTGCTGACGGAATTGGTGCGCCAAGAAACCGCGCGCAGCGGTTTGGACGCCGAACTAAAAGATCTGCGCGCATTATTGCAGCAGCACACAGCCCGCTTGGACGAATTGGCACCCTATGCGGCGCGGCTTGAAGACAAACAGCGGGATTTTAATGTCGCAGAGGCGGTTTTTGCATCCGCAATCGCCCGATCTCAATCAAGTCGAACTGACGTCTATGCCAGCTATCCTTTGGTCCAAACCCTTGAGGATCCGACTTTGCCCGAAGACCCGTCTTCGCCGCGCCGCATGTTGGCAGTTGCCGCCGGAGGCGCAGCTACCTTTTTACTGATATTTGCGCTGTTCCTTGGCTGGGTTCGCCGTGGTTTGATCGACAAAATTCTGGTTACCAAGTGACAAACCCTTTGATTGCCCCGGAAAACCCCGCCGAAAAAATGATGTGGCGCGCCATTGTCTGGACCTGGCCATTATACGGCCTTGGTGCGCTCTATATTGTTGGGCCGGTGTTGGCTTGGGTCTTGTTTGGTATCTGTTTGCTGTCACTCTACCTTGGTCCTGCCATCCGCGAGGATCTGCGTGCAACCGGTGATGTGCCACCACTGGTTTGGGTTTGGTTTTTGGGAATGTTCGTGATGCTGGTGGCGCTTTGGGCCGGCCACTTGAACTGGGGACTTGGGTTAAAGCAAACCATCAAATCCACGATCGGCTGGGCCAAAGGCTGGGCCTTGCTTGCTTTGTTTCCATTGGCAGGCGCAATTTTGCCAATCCGGCGTGAACTGTTGGTGCGGGCGCAATGCAAACTTGGTCTTTGGACCTTGTGTATTGCACCCATTTTGCTGATAGCCCCCTACATTGGCTTGCCGGAACGGATATGGACGTCACCGCTAAAAGCGGTTGGGGGCCCTGGGCCTGAGTATTTTTCGGTCTATTTTTTCACTTTTGACCCATCATCCTGGACCCCGCGTTGGCAATTCTTTGCGCCTTGGTCGCCGTTTGCCGCGCTTTTGGGGGTCACCACGGTATTGTTTGCGTTGGAAGACAAGGACAAACGTTGGCGCGCCGCTGGTGTTGCCGCCGGGACGTTGATGATTTTTGCCTCGAAATCCAGAATGGGGCTTGTGGGCTTGGTCGCCTGTACATTGGGACCGCGGATGATGCCTCTGGTGTTGCGCAGTTGGGCATGGATGATCGTGGCGGGTTTGACTGCGTCCTTGGGCGTTATCGGCGTGCGTCTGGTTCAAGCCCTGTCCGATGGGGTTGCTGCCTTTAAGGGCGCACGGGCTGACAGCACGCGTGTGCGCGCAACCTTGCAAAGCATCGCCAAAGAACGCTGGCAAGAAGAGGCGGTCTGGTTTGGTCATGGCACCGTCCAGCCGGGGCCGCATTTGGTGGAATACATGCCCATAGGCAGCCATCACACGTGGTTTGGTTTGTTGTTCGTCAAGGGGGTGGTCGGCTTTTTGGCCTTTGCCGTGCCTTTGATCTGGCAAACGTCAATCGCCTTGATCGATGCGGCGCGCGGACCGCGAGGGCGTTTGCCGCTAGGCCTGTGTATGGTTCTGATTTTATTGTCTTTTGGCGAAAATATTGAAATCGAGGTCTACTTGCTTTGGCCCGCTTTGGTCATATTGGGCATTCATGCGCGCGAATGCTGGACACACCCGGATCCAAAAACCGACCCCAATTTCGCGTCCCTTTGCTGACTGCGCCCTTGAGCTATTGGTGCATGTAGTGTCGCAGTTTTAATGGCGATTTGTCCCGTGTGGTTGCGATCCTCCCCGAACTGGTGACAATGCGATCTAGCTGCATTGGACTCGAACCCTTTGCTGGATCAATCAAGCCACAACTGGGATATTAGCGTGTTTCGTTTCCTAAAAACTCTGTTCTCGAAACCGGAAAAAGGCAGGTTGGCTCGGGCTCTTGAACGGCTGGATATCTCTGCCGAGGCGTTTCGAAGTGCTGCAGAGAAATGCGGTCCGCCTCAGTCGCAGGTTTTTTGGCAATTGGCTGGCGCAACGTCAGACCTGCGCAACAAAGTGGCGGCAGACCCTGCGCAGATCACACCGCTGAGAAAGCTCATCGTTTTTTTCATTCCCAAGATGTCGGAGCTGACCAATAGATGGGCAAGGCTGGCAGAATTGAACCCGTTGGAAGCCGCAGATCCAAATGCGCTGGCTGAATTTCAGAACTATCTGACATTGATACGAACTGCAGAGCGCGCCTGTTTGTCAAAACAATACAGTGATTTGCATGCTTCAATGAAGACGGTAGAGACGCAATTAGACCGGTATGCCCGGTGACGTTACCAGCAGATTTTTCAAAACTACGGTTTCGTCACCCTTGGCGCAGTTATCAAGCCCGTCTCCTGAGTGAGATGGAGCACCATCTCGCCGATGATAAACTGCATTTTGTCGCGGCACCGGGGGCGGGAAAAACTGTGCTTGGGTTGGAAATTATCCGGCGTTTGGGGCACAGAACCTTGATCCTTGCCCCGAGCCTGTTGGTCCGTGATCAGTGGATCACACGGTTGGTTGACGATTTTTTGGACGGCCAGCAGCCGGATTGGATCAGCACGGATTTGACCTCGGATGCACCAGTGCGGGTCAGCACCTATCAAAACGTCCACACAAGCCGTACCAAAAAACTGCCGCCCTTTGATCTCTTGTGTCTGGATGAGGCCCATCATTTGCGCCGTGCATGGTGGAAAACCCTCACGCGCCTTGCCCGCGTAAACCGGCCTGTTACATTGTCTCTAACCGCGACGCCGCCCTACGATGCGCAGGCCGTAGAATGGCGTAATTATATGGCGTTATGCGGCCCTGTTGATGCAGAAATTTCAGTTCCGGAGCTGGTTTTGAGCGGCGATTTGTGTCCGCATCAAGATCTCGTTTATCTCGCGGGTGCCGCAGATGTGCAGGCCTATTACGACAGTTTGCATAACGAACAGATGCTGTTTGACGCCCTTTCATCTGATCGGGATATATTGGCGTCGCTGCAAGGTGACCCTTGGATTGTTGACACCGAAATCCATGCCCATGCTATTTTGGAAAACCCGGCCCGCTTCAGCGCGATGTTGATTTACCTGCGCCACAATCATTGTGCGATCCCTGTCTATGCCAGACGTGTTTTGCAGGTGAACGATGCTGATTGGCCAGCCTTGGATTGGCGCTGGCTTTTGATATTGTTTCGGGCCTTTCCACAAGACGAATTGCCCAAGGATTTGTTGCGCCGCCTCAAGTCTTCGCGCGCCCTACGCAACGACACTCTTACTTTGCCGCCAGCTGCGTTTTCTGATCGTCTCGGGCTTTTGAGAAACGATCAAGCGCTTTTGAAGGCCATTCGAACAATCTATTCAATTGAACGGGTGGCGCGGGGCAAAGATTTGCGCATGGCGATCTTGCTGGACCGAATTGGCAAATCTAATGTGCGGCTGGCGGGGGCCATGCCGGAATTCAATACATTGGGTGTCTTCCAACATTTGCGCCAGACTGATCGGCACGCAAATCTGGCGGTTCTAACTGGACAGCTGGCGATCCTTCCTAAGAGGCTGAGCAAGGGGCTGGATGCCCGTCCCATGATCGATGAACCGGATTATGTCTCTGTTATTGGGACACAAATTTCCGAGGCAGTGGCGCGGGTGAACCGTGCTTTTACCAGAGGCGATGTGCAGGTTATCATTGGAACCCAGGCGTTTTTGGGACAAGGCTGGGATGCTCCGGCGCTAAATGCACTGGTTTTGGGGACACGTTTAAAAAGCTTTGTAGCCGTTAACCAGTTGCGGGGCCGCGCGCTTCGGATTTTCCGAAACGCGCCTGAAAAGACATCACACATCTGGCACATGGCTATGGTGCCAAAAAGCAAGGTCGAGGGCGAGGATATTGAACGCCTGCAACGCCGGTTTGACTGTTTTGTTCGCTTGGACCGGGCTGTGGGCGTGATCCATTCGAGTTTTGATCTGCAAGGGACGGTCAACGCACAAAATACGCTGGCAGAACAGCAGGCAAGGTCCCATGACCAGCTTGGGCAAGAGTGGCAAACAGCTTTGGTTAGCCGTGGCGATTTCGAAGCAAAACTGGCAACAAGAACGTCGCTTCCATGGCATCGAAAGCTTCAGGCGCTTCCGGTTCCGGCATTGTCAATTTGGGCGCGGCTCGGGGCAGCTTTTGGACGACCTCCACCCGTGTCGCAAACACGCCGGGTGATCTTGCGCATGGCAAAAATGATTGTTGCCAGCCTGTCAGACTTGGGTGACTTGCCGCCGGTGACCCACGATTTGTCACCTATCGTGACCTGGGATGGCAAAAGCTGGCAGGTCGGGCTTAACACCGATTGTAAGCTGGACGAGGCCATTTTTCACGAAACATTTCAGCAGCTGTTCAGTTCGGTTCTTAGTCCGCGCTATGTGATTTGTGTCAAATCAGGCCTTGTTCATGCCAATTTTCAATACTTTTCGGTGCCGGATCGGTTTGGCTCCAACAAAGAACGTGCCACGCTTTACTGGCGCAATTGGCAAGCATTTTTGGGGCGCGGCAGGCTGGTTTATACCCGAACAGTGCAAGGGCGCGCGACCTTGCAAGCCGCCCGCCTAAGCACAGCAGGTTTTAGCACCAAGACAAATACCAAATGGCAATAGCGGGATCGTCAGGATTGGCGGGCGACGCGGGCGTTTCGTTGGCCCCAATCTGTAAACACATCCGCCATGATCGAGCTTGTGATCTCTTCAATCTCAGATGACCCGATTGATTGATCCCCTTGATGTCCAAAAGCTACCACCTCGTCACCTATAGCGACTGCGGGAACGGATGTGATGTCAGCCACAATTGTATTCATGGAAACCTTACCCAGAACCGGCACCTTTTGACCGCCGATCAATACAGCGCCGCGCCCGGAAAACAGCCGCGAATATCCGTTTGCATACCCCAGTGCGATGCTGGCCAACACTTTGTTTTCTTGCAAGCGGCAGGAGCGATCATATCCAACGCTACTGCCTTCGGGGTAGTGTCCGATGCTGATCACGCGGGCCTTTAGCGCCAGCGCGGATTGAAACGCGGGGCGCGGGCCCTTTATGCCATATAGGATGGCCCCGCAGCGCATCATGTCGGTTTTCGGATCTTGCTGCGCGCGCAGGGTCAAAGTGCTGCCTGCGTGTGTCAGAACATTGGCACGCGTCAGGGAAGTGTTGGTAAAAACCCAGTCACAATCCTGATGAAAACGGGCGATACTTGCAGCAAGGTCTTCGGCGGCGTTTGATGGAAAGTGCGTGCACAGCCCAATGATTTTGTCCGGGGCCAACGCCACCATCTTTTGTAGCTCTGTCCGCCCGAAACCGGTAGAAAGTTCAAGCCCGTCGCGCGACATACCACCGGCATTCAAGGACAAATGCAGGTTGGGCAGCGCCGCGGCCCCGAGGGTTTTGATCAACTGCTCAAGAGACAGCTGGCTTCCGACCAGTTCCTCTACGCGATCCCCGATTGCGGATCGAACTTCATACGGCGTGGCAGATCGCAGACGTAAAACGCGGCCTTGGAACCCCGCTGCGCGCACGGCGCGTGCTTCGGCATTCGACGAAATCCCGATATGGCTGATATTTCGGTTGATGAGCAAAGGCACAACATTTTCAATGCCATGTCCATAGGCGTCGCCTTTGACAACAGCGCACAGCAGGGTATCCGCGGGCATAAGACCAATCACGGCGTCCAGATTTTGCTCGAGTTTGGACCTGGAAATTTCGCACCAAGAACTCTCGGTCAATGTGTCACCCATTGGCAGGTGCAATGGCCGGTGCAGGCTGGCACAGGATCTGGTCTATGATTTCAACAAACAGGGATACGCCGATGGGGATTAGCGCATCGGGAAAGTCATAGTTTGGATTGTGCAATTGCGGGTGCTCTTTGCCCGATCCCAAAAACAAAAGCGCGGCTTTGGCTCCGTCTATTCCAAAGCGTCCGAAATCTTCGGACCAACGCATTGGCGATGTCATGCTGTCCGAATCCAGCCCAAGTTTTCCTGCTGCATCCGCTGCGATGTCGATGGCATCCGCATCGTTGGTTGTTGCCAAAAACACCTCATGCCAAGTGAGATCAGCTGCCAGTCGGGGGTCGTGTTGCAAACTATGGGCGAGCAGGTCTTTTGCATCCGCGATCATCTGCTCCATACGGGTGTCGGATTGACTGCGCAGTGTGATCCGCATTTCGCCAACTCCGGGTGCAATCCCAAAACTCGGCTCGCCCAGACTGACATGGGTCAGCGTCGCCAATGCAATGTCGCTATGCGGTGTTTGCGCGCCGCCAAGGGTGGGCAATGTTTGCATCAAAGACGCCATAACAGAGGCGGGGGACACCCCGTTTTCAGGGGCCGCAGCATGCGAAGTTCTGCCTTGAAAGGAGATTTTCATCCCCCGTGATGCGCAGTTTGCGGGGCCTTTGCGCAGGCCGATCTGGCCAAACGGGTGGCCCGGAACGTTGTGGAAGGCAAAGGCATAATCGGGTTGGATTTCAGCCCAGCGGGGATCAGCGATCACGGCAGCGGCCCCCGCGCCGGTTTCTTCGGCGGGTTGAAACAGCAAAATCACGCGCCCCCGAGCCGGCCGTTTTGCCAGTGCCAAACCAAGTCCCAGCACCATGGCCATATGGCCATCATGCCCGCAGAGATGCGCCTTGCCATCGGTTTTGGACCGGTAGGGCAGGCCAGACACTTCTTGGATCGGCAAGGCATCCAGTTCGCAGCGGATCATGACAGTAGGCCCATCCGCTGTGCCGTCAAAAGACGCGGCAATGCCATGTTCCCCCAAGTCTGTCCAGATTTCATCCGCCTCGGCACGCAGCAACTCTTGCAAGATGCGTTCGGCGGTTCCGTGCTCTTGGCCCGATACCTCGGGGGTTTCATGCAGGTTGTGGCGCAAGGCGACCAAATGGGCCAATTGATCGTCTGTAAGGGCAGGGTGCATGGGGGGCCTTTCTGGTCGGATCATATCAAGCAGCGGTTTGGTATCCGTCCAAAACGCGGGTTAGGTTTTTGCCAAGGCTGTCGCTCAGGTAGCCACCTTCCTGAACAAACAAAACCGGTAGCCCAAGGGCGGCGAATGCGGCCCCGATGCGGGAAAACCCGTCTTGGGTGACAGCCAAACCTTGGAATGGATCATCGATGGACGCGTCCAAACCAAGCGCGACAACAACGACATCAGCCCCATGCATCGACACCCTTTCAAGCGCCGTGCCAAGCGCCTTGAGAAAGCCTTCGTCATGGGTGCCGCGGGCCAAGGGCAGGTTGAGGTTGCAACCAAGGCCGCGACCTTCGCCGCGCTCCTGGGCGTGTCCCCAAAAGAACGGATAGAACCTGTCGGGATCCGCGTGCAATGAAACGGTTAGAACATCATCGCGGTCATAGAATATGCCTTGTGTTCCATTGCCGTGATGCACATCGACATCGACAATCGCGGGCCGCAATCCGGCATCACGCAACCGCTGCGCTGCGATGGCTGAATTGTTGAGAAAGCAAAACCCGCCCGCCAGATCGCCAAAGGCATGATGACCCGGAGGGCGTGACAACACATAGGCAGACCCGCCGCCATCCAACAGATGATCCGCGCCACCGATCGCCGATTGCGCCGACCAGTAAGCCGCCTCATAGGTGCCTTTCGCGATAGGGCATGCTGTGTCTGCCTGATGGTAGCCGGACTGACCGGTGGCGGATTTGGGATATCCGTCGCTGCGGCGGGCAGGGTGGATGTTTGGGATCACCTCGTCGCCAGCCCCGTCGATGTACTGCCAACGGCGGTAGATATTTTTGAAGAAGGTTAGATATTCAGCGGTATGAACCGCCGCAATCGGACCAAGCCCTGCGTCCTTTGGGGTTTCAAACACGCAGCCTGCGGCACGGGCGCCGGCCTGTAAAACCTCGATCCTTCCGGGTTGTTCGGGGTTCGGTAGGATCTTGCCATTGGCCATGAAATGTTTTGGATCATGGAGCCATTGGCGGTCATCAAAAATAGCTTTCATCAGCCTGCTTACCTTGTATTCAAATCGCGGTTCGGTCTGCGCCTTTCAGGCCCAACATCTCTCGGGCATCGCTTGGGGTTGCGACTTCGCGGCCCAAATCCTCAACGATGCGGCGGATTTTGCGAACCTGTTCGGCATTGCTTTTGGCAAAGGTTCGGCGCGCAATCATCAAGCTGTCTTCGAGCCCGACCCGCACATGCCCGCCCATTGCTGCTGCCATGGTGATCAGCGGCATTTGGTGTCGTCCTGCCGCCAGAACCGAAAACATATAGCCGTCGCCAAACAGTTTGTCGGCGATCCCCTTCATGTGCATCAGGTTTTCCGGATCAGCGCCCATACCGCCCAGCACCCCAAAGACAAACTGGATAAACAGCGGTTTTTCGACCAAGCCGCGATCGACAAAATGCTTAAGCATATACAGATGCCCGATGTCGTAGCATTCAAATTCAAACCGGGCCCCGCGTTCTTGACCCATTTCTGTCAGGACACGTGAAATATCGCGCGGTGTGTTCTTGAAGACGAGGTCTTCTGACCCCTCAAGGAACGGCTTTTCCCAATCAAATTTCCAATCGGTGATCCGCTCTGCTGCTGGATACAGGGCAAAATTCATACTACCCATGTTCAAACTGCACATTTCCGGCTCGGCGCGTTTGGGGGCGGCCAACCGTTCATCCAGTGTCATCACAGCGCTGCCGCCGGTAGTGATGTTCAGCACTGCCTCGGTGCCTTGTTTAAGACGCGGCAAAAAGGCCATGAAGTCTTCGGGCAATGCCGAAGGATGGCCGTTTGCGGGATTGCGGGCGTGCAGATGCAATATCGCAGCCCCCGCTTCGGCAGCCTCAATGGATTGCGCGGCAATCTCGTCCGGGGTGACGGGCAGATAAGGTGACATCGACGGCGTATGGATCGATCCGGTGATCGCGCAAGAAATCAAGATTTTGCTCATCGGTTAGCCTGCTTTCAAATCTGCATGAATATCTTGGCTAAACTGCGCCATGCTGGCATCAAGACCATGCATTATTTCATCAATATGCTGCGTGTTGGCAATCAAAGGTGGGCAAACCAGAATATGGTCGCCTTCGGTGCCGCCACGGGTGCGTCTGGAATAGACAATCAAACCGCGCGCATAGGCAAGATCAACAAAACGTTGATGTGCATTCAGATGTGGGGGCAACGGGGCCTTGGTGTCGCGATCTGCCATGAATTCGAAGGCGGTCAAAAGCCCTTTTCCGCGAACATCACCGATCAGCTCGTACTTTTGCATCAGGCTCTTCAAACGGGCCAAAAGCGTATCGCCCATCGCGGCGGCATTGGCGCAAAGCCCTTGCATCTCGATCTCATGGAGTACGGCAAGACCGGTGGCGCAGGCCAAGGGATTGCCAGCGTAAGTGAAACCATGTGCAAACCCGCCTGTCTCCAGTATCGGGGCAACCAATGCGTCGCCTGCAATCACCGCCCCAAGCGGTATATATCCCGCGCCAAGCCCCTTGGACATCACCACGATATCGGGCCGCGCATCCCAGTGGTCTGACCCCAAAAAAGCGCCAGTGCGGCCAACGCCCGTCATCACCTCGTCCATGATGAGCAAAATGCCGTAGTGGTCGCAAATCTCGCGGATGCGTTCCATATATCCGTTCGGCGGTACCAAGGCCCCTGTCGACGCGCCGCCGACGGGTTCAACCAAAAACGCCAAAACGCTGTTAGGGCCTTCGGCTTGGATTTGTGCCTCGAGCATGTTGGCATAATGCGCACCGGTGGCCGGATCGTCAGGGTTCAACCCGTCAAGATAGGCGCGCGGGGCAGGGACCTTGGGCATGTCTTGCATCATTGGCATGAAGGGCGCGGTCAGCGGATCATATCCAGTGACGGCCAATGCCCCCAATGAACAGCCGTGATAGCTCGGCCTGCGCGAAATCACCTTCCAGCGGCTGTTTTGTCCAGTGGATACAGCATGTTGCCGCGCCAGTTTGATGGCGGTCTCAACGGCCTCTGACCCGCCCGAAACAAAGAAGACCCGGTTCAACCCGTCCGGCATTAGCCCGACCAGTTTGCTAGCCAATTGCTCCGAGGCCTCGGTTTCAAAATGCAGCCGGTAGCCAAAGGTCGATTTCTCCATCTGGCGGCGCATCGCGGTTAGTACATTTTTATTGGAATGGCCAATGTTGCACACCATCGCCCCCGAAGACCCGTCCAGATACCGCCTGCCGTCCTGATCCCACATATACACGCCTCTGGCTTGATCCAGAACGGGTTTGCGGCCTTGGGTTTGATAGAAAAGGTTGCTCACTTTGGTCTTTCCGGGGCTTGTGTGCGGGCCACTTCAAACGGCCATTGGTCGGGGTGACAGTGCGGCCCGTAGCCTGCCCCAATAGCTGTCTTGCTGAAACCATGCGAGAGACTGTATTATAGATCAAATAGATAATCAGAATTCTAGTTATTGAGAAAAGCTATGACTGCAAGCGACCCACATTATGACCCAGATCGCATTGTGCGTGAATTGGATTGGAACCTGTTAAGGACCTTTGTGACACTGGCCGAAAGCCATTCGATTACCGATGCCGCCAACCAGCTGAGATTGAAGCAACCCACTGTTTCTACCGCTTTAAAACGATTGGAAGATCGGGTCGGGCGTAAATTGATCAACCGGTCTCCCGGGCATTATGCCCTGACCGAAGCCGGACGTTTGTTGTATCGCGAAGCTGTGGAAATCAGCGGGTCGGTCCTGCGCCTGTCCACATTGATGCGCGAAATGACGGATGATGTGCGCGGCCATGTGCGTCTTGCGGTGGCCAGCCATGTGGTCAGCCCGCTGCTGGATCAGGCCTTGGCAGAGTTTCACGTGGCCCACCCGCAGGCCACGCTTTCAATTGACGTGCTTTCAAGCGCCAAGGCCATTGCCGAAGTTGCAGCCAAACGGGCGTCTTTTGCGATTTGCCTTGTGGGGGATCACAACCCAGCCTTGGAATACCGGAGGGTGTTTCGGGAATATTTCGGCCTGTTTTGCGGCCCGCCACACCCGCTGTTCAAACGTGAGAACCTGAATATCTCCGACCTCGAAGGGCATGGATCTGTCAGTTTCGAAACCGATAGGTTGCAAGATGTGTTGAAACCGGTGACCGTGATGCGCGCGCAGGCGGCGCTGGGGCAAAAGATCACGGGTGTGTCCAGTCATCTCGAAGAGGTCCGCCGGATGATCGTTGCCGGATTGGGCATTGGGCCTTTGCCGGTGCATGTCGCCGCCCGCGATGTGCGTGATGGACAGTTGTGGCAAGTGCCGCCGTTCGAAGACCTGCCTTCCATTGATGTTTATCTGGTCTGGAGCGAACGCGCCGCTAAAAACCGGGCCGAGCAGAACTTGCTCGACAGGATTTTGCAGGCGATCGAAGACACCCCGATCGAAGAGCGCAGCTATCGATAGCGGGTCTACCCTGCAGCCGCCAAATGGTTGCGCAAGAAATGTTGCGTCCGCTCGCTTTTGGGATTGCGAAAAATCACCTCGGGCGGGCCTTCTTCGACCACAACCCCTTGATCCATAAACAAGACGCGATCACAGACGCTCTCGGCAAAGCTCATTTCATGGGTCACGATAATCATGGTCATATGCTCTTCAGCGAGCTTTTTCATCACCAGATTTACCTCTTCGACCAACTCGGGGTCCAGCGCTGACGTGGCTTCGTCAAACAGCATCACCTTGGGTTTCATCGCCAGCGCACGGGCAATCGCGACGCGTTGTTTTTGACCGCCGGACAGCTGCGATGGATAGTAATCGATCCGCTCAATCATTCCGACTTTGGTCAGTTGTTCTTCGGCCAGCGCGTTGGCGTCGTCATCTGACAACCCTTTGAGCATCTTGGGGGCCAAAGTCACATTTTCGCGGACTTTGAGATGCGGAAATAAATTGAAGTGCTGAAAGACCATGCCGATTTCTTGCCGGACTTCGTTGATGTGCTTTTCATATTGGCGATGGGGCAGGGTTTTGTTGATCTGTTTGTCTTCAAGCCAGACCTCGCCGCCGGTCAGAGGATCAAGGTCGTTGATGGCGCGCAGCAGCGTGCTTTTACCTGACCCAGACGGGCCAATAATTGCTACGATCTGACCGCGATCCACCTGAAGGCTGATGTCTTTTAGAACCTCCAGCGTGCCAAAACTCTTTTGGGCATGACGGATGTCGATAAAAGGTTTTTGGTCGCTCATGTTGCGGTCCTTCCGGCTCATCTTGAGGCCTGAATGCGGCGTTCAACGCGGCGCAAAACAGCCTCCATACCGAGGTTGATGATGTAATAGATTGCAGCGACCAGCACGTAGAATTCAAACGGGCGATAGGTGCTGCCGATGGCGCGCTGTGCAGAAAGCGTCAGTTCGGAAACGCCAATCACCGACACCAATGCGGAATCTTTGAGCAGCGCGATCATGTTGTTGCCAATTGGCGGAATTACATCACGCACCGCCTGCGGAATGACAACCGTGCGAAGGGCCTGCATCCGGCTTAGGCCAAGCGTGCGGGCCGCTTCGGTCTGGCCTTTGTCGACAGCTAGAATGCTGGTTTGAAACAGCTCCGAATTATAGACGGCAAAGTGTAGTCCAAGTCCGACGACACCGGCAACAAAGGCGGGCACGTCGATGCCGATCTGGACCAAGCCGAAGTAGATCAAAAACAGTTGCAACAGCAGTGGCGTTCCCAAAAACAGAAAGGAAAACACCCGAAAAGGCCAGCGCACAAAAGCAGGTGCATAGAGCGCGACAATTGCCAGAAATATGCCGCCGAAAAAGCTGACCACCGCGGCACCCAAGGTGATTGCAATGGTCCAAAGCGCGCCGATCAGCACGATATCTAGGTATTTTGGAATGACGCTAAAATCGAGTCCCATGAGTGTGCGTGTCCCCGATCAGTGCAGCTGAGCTTTGCGGTCAGCCCAGGCGACGCCCAAACCAACGATGTAGATGATAATCATGTAAAGAACGCCTGCGATCAGGAACATTTCAAACGGCTTGTAGGTTGATCCGATATAGCGCTGCGCTGTGTAGGTCAGTTCCACCACCGAAATAGCGGCCACAAGGGCGGTGCTTTTGACAAGTGTGTTCAGATTGACGCCCAAGGGCCGGATCATCAACCGCATCGCTTGCGGCAAGATCACACTGCGCATGGCTTGCCAGCGGCTCATGCCCAAGGTGCGGGCAGCTTCGGCCTGACCTTTGTCGACGGAAATAATCGCCCCGCGCATGGTTTCGGTCATATAGGCCCCGACATTTACCCCGAGCCCGATGACACCGGCTTCGAACGCATCAAGCTGAATACCGATCTGCGGGCCGCCAAAGTATAGAATGAACAACTGGATCAGCGCAGGGGTTCCGCGAAAAATGCTGACATAGGTCGCCCCCAGCATCCGCAATGCCCAGAACCGGGACAGGCGGGCAAAGGTGCCCAGAATCGCGCAAACCAACCCCAAGATCGCAGTCAGGAGCGACAATAGAATTGTTACCCATGCCGCCTCTAGGAAGAAGGGAAAGACGCGTTGCATCAGGTCGTAGTCCACGGCGGGTTTTGCTCCTGCAAAGGGATGAAGCGGTGTTTTTGCGCGTCAAAATCTGTGTCTTGAAACCCAGTTTGGCCTCATCCCGATAATAAGACGAGGCCAAAGTTAGATCAGATTAGCGGATGTCGCCACCAACCCATTTGTTGGCAATCTCAAGATAGGTGCCATCTTCCATCATGGCGTCCAGAGCGGCTTGCATTTCAGCAGCCAGTTCAGGGCTACCTTGTCGGATCGCGATCCCGGCACCGAATTCTTCCGTCTCGAAATCTTCAATCATCACATAATCCTGGCCGGTTTCCTTCATAGCCAAGATCGCCGCGATTGAATCGTTCACAATCACATCAACGCGGCCGTTTTCCAGCTCTAGCAGCAGTTCGGGCAGGCCTTTGTAAGTCCGGACATTATAGCCTTGCTCGCGCGCCCATTCCTCGTGGGTTTCGCCAAGCGTCAAGCCAACCTTGGCATCCGGAAGATCGGCCGCCGACGTAATGCCGCCCGGTTTGGCAAAAATTGCGCGTTTGGTTGAATAATATGGGCCAACGAAATCGACCACTTTTGCCCGCTCTTCGGTGATAGACATAGAGCCGACGATGGCGTCGTATTTATTGGCCAAAAGACCGCCAATAATCCCGTCCCAAGCGGTTGTGACGATTTCAACTTCGATGCCCATTCGCTTGCCGATTTCAATGCCGATGGCTGGGTCGAACCCAACCACTTCGTTAGAATCATTTACAAAGTTAAAGGGCGGGTAGGCGCCGCTCATTGCGATGCGCATCACGCCGGCCTCCTTGATTTTGCCCAATTCTTCGGCAGCTGCAAACGAGGCGGCGCCAAAGCCTGCGGTCACTGCAAGGCCTGCAGCCATTGCTGTTTTGAGTAGCGTTCTACGCGTTGTCATGGTGTTTTCCCCTGTCGGATTTCGTTTTTATGAGTCGAACCAGCAGCCAGTAGGCTTTGGCGTGAAGCCATTACCAAGACGCTGTCACATGGCCCATCATCGCGCAAATAGATATCGAGAATTTGAATTATAGATTTCATCTATGCTGGTTGGCGTTTGACACCCAAGTCGAAACTGAGCGGTGCTAGCGCACTTGGGCAGCTGGCCCAATGCCCGCGTTCACAGCGGTCGCATGCACCGGCAGTGGAAAAATATCTATGAAGCCCCGTTTCATGATCCATCTCATGGCAGCAATTGGCCAAGTCTGATCTTTTGAACTCAAGCAAAGGATTCATTCCCGATTGAAGCGCGGGACTGGGGGTTTTGTGCGTTGTAATCGCTGGGGGGCAAGCATGAAAATCAAAGACTATCTGAAAATCGAAAGTGCAACAGATCTAAGCCGTACAGAAGTCGGACGGCTCGGGACCGCAATTTTGTTTGTGGTGGGAGTGATGATTTACGCTGGATCCAAGTTTGCTCATGTCGACCAATCCTACCTGTTGGTCGCGGCGGCGGTGATCGGGGCGTATATGGCTCTCAATATCGGTGCAAACGACGTTGCCAACAACGTTGGACCGGCGGTGGGTTCCTATGCTTTGACGCTATCCGGGGCCATTGTTATCGCGGCAGTATTCGAGGCCGCTGGCGCGATCATTGCCGGGGGCGATGTGGTCAGCACTGTGAAAAAGGGCATCATTGACCCTGCTGATGTGGATGATCCGCAAGTCTTTGTCTGGGTTATGATGGCGGCGTTGACGGGGGCCGCGATTTGGTTGAACGCAGCCACTTGGCTGGGGGCACCGGTGTCCACCACGCACTCGATTGTCGGCGGCGTCATGGGTGCTGGCATTGCGGCGGCTGGCTGGGAAGTCGTGAACTGGGACGCCATGGGCAAAATCGCCGCCAGCTGGGTGATTTCGCCTGTTACGGGCGGCATTATTGCGGCCTTGTTTTTGTATTTTCTAAAACGGACAGTCTTTTTCAAGGCCGAGCCAGTCGATGCGGCGCGCAAAGTGGTTCCGTTTATGATCGGTGTTATGACCTGGGCCTTTACAACGTATATTGCCCTTAAAGGCATTAAACAGCTGATCCAAATCGATTTTACCACGGCGGTATTGATTGGGTTGGTGGCAGGTCTTTCTGCTATTGTCATCGTGCGGCCGATGATCAACCGCGCGGCCCCGAATTTGGAAAACAGCCGCGATGGTGTGAACCGTTTGTTTACAATTCCACTGATCATCTCAGCCGCTTTGCTCAGCTTTGCGCATGGGGCGAATGACGTGGCCAATGCTGTCGGACCTTTGGCAGGTATTGTAGATGTTTTGACTGAATCCGAAGCTGGCAGTTCAAAGGTGGCCATCCCGCTCTGGGTGATGATTATCGGGGCTTTGGGCATTTCGGTTGGTCTTGCACTTTTCGGACCGAAACTGATCCGCACCGTTGGATCGGAAATCACCGAGCTGGACAGATCGCGTGCTTTTTGCATCGCGCTGGCGGCCGCAATCACGGTGATTATTGCAAGCCATCTCAAGCTGCCGGTCAGTTCGACCCATGTTGCCCTTGGCGCGGTGTTTGGGGTCGGGTTCTTGCGTGAATTTTTGGAACTGCGATTGGGCAAAGTGATCGAAGGTGTTCTATCGCAACATCAAGGCGAGCCGGATTTCGCCGAAGCAGAACGTGTTTTGATGAATTTTCAGGACGCGCCACCGGAAGACAAACAGCGGATCTTGAAACAGTTGCAAAAGATGGGCCCTGAGGCCGTCATTGATGCAGCCCAACGTAAGGAATTGCAAAAAGCCTTGAAACGCCAACTGGTTAAACGCTCATCTTTGTTCAAAATTGTCTCGGCTTGGATCATCACAGTGCCTGTCGCGGCGGTTTTGGCGGCCTTGTTCTACTTTGTTTTGCGCGGCATGATGTTGCCATAGGGGCACCTAGAGCTATGAAAAAATTCATACTTCCAGTTATTTTGCTGGTGCTTATCTTTGGCTTTTGGGTCAGCACCAGCTTTCAGGAAATCGCCGCAGG
Source organism: Pelagimonas varians (assembly GCF_003208435.1). Taxonomy (GTDB): domain Bacteria; phylum Pseudomonadota; class Alphaproteobacteria; order Rhodobacterales; family Rhodobacteraceae; genus Pelagimonas; species Pelagimonas varians. The sequence continues at coordinate 349,383 of NZ_QKMF01000004.1, forward strand.
CGTGGCGATTTTCTTGTTTGGCATGTTGATGCTTGAGGACGGATTCAAACTGTTCAGCGGCGGATATTTGGAACGTATTCTGGAAAAGGCTACGGCTTCTGTTCCCAAGTCCCTTGGCTTTGGCATCGCCGCAACGACAATCATGCAGTCCAGTTCCTTGGTGTCGGTGATTACCATCTCGTTCCTGAGCGCAGGATTGATTTCACTGCTTGCGGGGGTTGGCATTATTTTTGGTGCCAATATCGGGACAACCACCGGAGCATGGCTGGTGGCGGGCTTCGGACTCAAGGTCAAGATTTCCGCCTATGCGCTGCCGATGCTGGCAATCAGCATTGTGCTGGTGTTTCAAAAGTCGAAATACTTGAAAGGCACGGGGTTTGTGCTGGCTGGTCTGGGGTTCTTGTTCCTTGGCATTCACTACATGAAAGAGGGGTTTGAGGCGGTCAAAGATCAGGTTGATCTGACGCGTTTCGCCATGACAGGTTTATTGGGCTTGGTGGTTTACACCTTCCTTGGGGCGACGGCCACGGTGGTGATGCAGTCCAGCCATGCCACCATGGTTTTGATCATCACGGCGCTGGCGTCTGGCCAGATCAGTTATGAAAACGCGCTGGCCTTGGCGATTGGTGCAAATATCGGCACAACAATTACCGCCATTCTCGGCGCTTTGACGGCGAACTTTCAGGGCAAACGACTGGCGCTTGCGCATTTGATCTTTAATCTGGTCACTGCGGGTGTCGCTTTGGTCTTTATCAACCAAATTCGGGCATCGGTCGATGCTGTCAGTGGCTTTGTTGGCATTGCGGACACGGATTACGCGCTCAAACTGGCCGTGTTTCATACGATTTTCAATGTGCTCGGGGTTGCGTTGATGCTGCCATTCTTGCGGCAGCTGATATCGTTTTTGGAACGGACAATTGCGCAACCCAAAGAAGATTTGAGCCAGCCGAAATACCTGTCGGGGGCGGTGGACGAATTTCCACAAACCAGCCAGATCGCCATGCGCCGCGAGGTGCAACATCTTTATGACAATTCGGTCGAACTGATCGCGCATGGACTTAACCTGCATCGGCATGATTTGTTTGAGACTGATGATATTGCCATAACGGTCGAGAACAGCCAAACCCCCTATGAATTTGATCTCGACACCCGTTATGAGCACCGGATCAAAACCCTTTATTCGGCGATTGTTGAATTTGCGACCCGTGTTGGCACCAAAGATATGCCCGCAGATGTAATGGATGATGTTTATGCCATGCGGGACGTTGCCGGGCATCTCGTGCGGGCGGTCAAATCGGTCAAACACTTGCGCCGCAACGCCGCCCTTTACACGGAATATCCTCAAGGGGTGATCACCGACCTATACAATGGATTGCGCACCGAAATTGCCCGCATTCTGGTCGAGATCCGTAAACTGGAACTGGCCGATCCAGAAAACCGGTCGGGTCTGTGGCTGGATCAAGAACGCATTCAGGTCGAAAGCGACGCCCAAGACACCAATCAGACCCTTGAGACGCTGATACGTGATCGTCAGATAAGCGCTTCTATGGCAACGTCCTTTTTGAATGACAGCCACTACGCTTATTCGGCAATGCGTGATTTGCTGGAAGCTGCACGCGCCTATTACATCGAGACAGAGGACGCCATGGCCGAGGTCGAGCGTATCTTGTCACTCGAAGACGATGAATTGACTGAAATGACATCAAAACAAACCACAGCCTCCGAACCCAAACCCGATTAGACGGGAGAAGCGCATTGTTACATATGTGTTGCAAACGGGCGTTAGACTGACATGAACCAAGAGAGGGCCATATGGGACTTGAGCGCGCCACCGAGAAACTGGACAAATATTACAGCCGTTTAGAAAGTGGCAAGGCAGCCAAGATAAAACCGTCACATGTTATGAAGGTCATTGCAAAGCTGCAGGCCAAGCAAGCGCTTTTGCAAGAAGAGCTTGCTGCGGCAGACAAGCCTTCGAAACAGGACCGTTTGGAAAACAAGCTGGTCACTGTGGGAACGCAGTTGGAACGGGCGCATTGGTTACTGGATCAGATCGGATCTTGAAGCATCGATTGAAGGGGCCATAAATTCGCGGGCATCGAAGAATATTGTCTTCTCAACTCTGCCCGAAAGATATTATCCTTTTCGCATTCGACTTGAGGGTGCGTTGCGCAAAGGTTGGCCATTCGGCCCTTTGTAACATCACCTTTCAAACAAGCGGATTGTGAGTACCATTCGTAGTTTTAAAGGAATTTCTGGATGTTGAGATCTTTGATAACCCTCGTCGCGCTGACGTTTGCATTTGGCGCAACAGCAGACGAAATACCGGTGCCGGAACCGGCGTCGAAGCTTTCTAGAGCCACAGCAGACAGTGGCAACCGACAACCTTTTATCCATTGGCCTGAGCAAGAGGCCGCAGCAAGCAGCAAACTGGCAGCGCTAGAAGCGCAAACCGGAAAAAAGCCCAATATTGTGATCTTTTTGGTCGATGACATGGGCTATGGCGATCCCGGTGCTTTTGGTGGCGGAGAGATGATTGGCGCGGCAACACCGGAAATGGACGCTTTGGCAGCCGAAGGGATCAAGCTGTCCTCAACCTATTCACAATACACCTGCACGCCGACCCGCGCGGCGATGTATACGGGCCGTTTACCAGCCAGAACCGGTTTGATCCGGCCCATTTTGGCGGGCGACACGCTCAAGGTTAACCCGTGGGAAGGCGAGCTGACCGTTGCGGGATTGCTCAGTGAAGCGGGTTACCATTCGATGCTGGTTGGAAAATGGCACATTGGCGAAGGTGAAGGCATGCGGCCGCACGACGTCGGATTTGATGAATTCTACGGCTTTTACAAAGCGCAAAAAGAATACACCCAAGCCTATGATCAACGCCGTTTTCCTGACCTCGTTCTGGATGAAGACAAACTGGCACGGTATCAATCGATTGGCTCGAACAACGATCTGATCTACGGCCTTGCCGATGGGACAACACAGACCGTCGAAACCATCGTCAGCATTGAACAAATGGCCGAAGGTGACCGCAAGCTGCGCGATTACACCGTCAAACGGATTGCCGAGCTGGCCGAGGGCGACAAGCCGTTTTATATCAGTCATTCCTTTATGAAGGTACATGCCGATAACTTCCCATCGAAAGAGTTTACCGGTGCAAGTGCGTCCAAATTTCCGTATCGCGACAACATGGTCGAGGTCGACACCTATATCGGCGACATTGTCCAAGCCTTGGAAGATGCTGGCGAACTCGACAATACCTTCATTTTTGTAACCTCGGACAATGGTCCGCAAATGGATAGCTGGCCTGACAGCGGCTATACGCCGTTTCGAGGTGCCAAAGGCACAACATGGGAAGGCGGCGTTCGGGTTCCGGGGATAGCCTATTGGAAAGGGATGATTGAACCAGGCCGTGTATCAGACGGTTTGTTTGATTTGATGGACCTGTTTGACACGTCGCTTGCCTTGGGCGGGGTGGATACCAGCAGCTTGCCGACCGACAGATATTGGGACGGGATTGACCAGACATCCTTTTTGTTGGCTGCCGATGGTCAAAGCAAACGTGAGCACGTCTATAACTGGCTCGGGTCCAAACTGGCTGCGATGAGGATGCGCGAATACAAGGCCCATCTTCTTGTCTCTCTCGCACAAGAGAAATTTCTATATATCGACATGGCTGCAGTTGTTCCAACCGGCCTCGCGCCTTGGCTGTTCAATCTGTACGTAGATCCCAAGGAAGAATACCCCGTTGGGCACCGTATGAATGCATGGACAGCATCGCTTGGCGCGGAACTCAAGGCACATGGTGCTACTTTTGTGCAATTTCCGCCCAAAGATCTGGGACTGTGATCCGATAGTTTGTCAGTGTTGCTTCCAGCCTTAGGGCTGGTGGCAGCCCAATAGCCGAAGCGATACTTCCCGCTACCAAGTCGACGGATCAAGCTGAAAGAGCAAGGACAATTGCTCATAAACCTCCGGTTCAGATTGTTTCAAAGACGCAGGCTTTTCGAAAAACACCTCAACGCTCACCGCAAAAAATTCTTCATGGCCTTCAGCACCATAGGGGTCGATGACCGTCCTGCGCCCCTTATGAACGTTTTGGACATGGGTTTCGTATGCGGTGACAAAGACGCGTTCCCAGTCTGCGAAATTCTGGTTTTTGCCAAGATTTGGCGCACCGTCAGTGCGGCCCGACAAATCGTCAATCTGATGGGCGAATTCGTGAAAGACAACATTGTGACCGTCTTGGTCGTTGATCGCGCCTTGTTTGGCGTGTGTCCATGACAAAATGACAGGCCCACGTGACCAGCTTTCCCCCGTGCGCACGATCTCGCGTTCCGTCACGACATAGCCATTATGCTGGGTCTGGCGTGATTTAAAGGCACCGGGATATATCAAAACAGTGCTTAGATGGTCATACCAAGTATCGCTATTCGCAACCAAAAGACAGGCCTGCGCTGCAATCGACAACCGCATTTCTTCGGTCACATCCAGCCCGTTACAACCGGTGAACTCAATCTGGTTGAGGAAGACGTTGATTTTACCCTCAAAACTGCTGCGCAAATCCATCGGTAGTTTTTTGGTCAGGGGAACCTGCCGGGTGATGACAGCACGCTGCTCCTCTGACAGTTCTTGAGCCAGTAGGTCGCTATGAAGCTTCCGTTTTGACCATATGCGTGCGGCCAGTGCTGCCGCCGCCAAAAGCATAAGGGAAAGAAAGACTGTCATCTGGGCAGACCTCGCCAACAAAAGGGGTACAGTACATACCTAACCTCTGACCGGTGCAAAACAACTGGTGACTTGTGCAGTTTGCTGTCTGGCGCATGCGGCAAAGGCCTTATTGCACTGCATATTGGACCCCGTGCAGAAAACCGGAGTGCTATATGCCTGATTTTGACCACAGACAGACTCTCTGGGCCTATGATTGCGTAGCACTGGGCGACAGGCTGCCAATAGGGATCAAATACGGCCAGGATTTTGCGCCCGATGGTGACTGTTCGCACAATCAAACGCCCTAGCAATCCAGCGACAAAGCGCTTTTGGACGGAGGCAAAACCTAAAATATGAACATTCAGCCAAATGCGTCTATTGCGAATGTGGGCGAAGTTAAGTTGTATGACCACCAGACCCGTTTATTGACCCAAACCGACCCGGAATCTCCGTCTGCGCCGAGCATTGATGTAGCCACGATTAAAAGTGATGGATGTCTGGGACATCACCGTTGGCCCTGATCATTCCGGTCCACAGTTGAAATATCTTGTGGCGGATTTATACTCCGGCGCAGCCATCGTTCGAACAAGCGTGGCAATTCGGTGACGTTGTATTGCAAAGTATTGCATAAAACGCCGACATTGCAGCGTGCAACATTCGCCGTTCACCGCGTCCCAAAAGATGCCAAGACTTAAGAGGCCCATCATCGTGACAAAAGCAGTTAACACATCACGCGCCAAAGACTCCGCTCCAACCATACTGAGTTTGATCGGGATCTCTTTTGCTACTTCGTTTGCAGCAACAGATGTGCAGGCGCAATCGTTGTCGGATAATGGGTGGAGCTACACAATTGCGCCCTATGCCTTTGGAGCTGGATTGTCCGGCAGCGTTGCCGCCAACGAAAGATTACCCACTGCTGAGGTTGATCTCAGCTTTGCCGAAATTTTGGAAAACCTCGATATGGCAGGTATGATCTTGCTCAACGCGCAAAACGGGCGTTGGGGGATCACAGGGGATCTTCAGTATATCCGCTTAAAATCGGAATCCAAAAAGCTGCGGCCGCTCTATGACACCGCAACGGTGGCAGTGACCAACAAAATTTTTAGCGTCTATGGCGAATACAAGCTGACCCAGTCATCGCAGGCTGAACTGTGGGGTGTTTTTGGTGCCCGGTACTGGAACGTTGAAAACGACATTGGTTTCAGTTCAGGCCGTCTTCCCAAGGCGTCGGCCAATGTGGAAAACAGCTGGACAGATCCGGTTTTGGGGCTGCGTGGACGCTACAATTTTGACGATCGAACATATCTGACTGGCTGGGCGTATGCGGGCGGTTTTGGTGTCGGATCAGACAGTATGGCTGATGTCTTCGCAGCAGTCGGCTATCAGTTTACTTCAACCACCGCAGGCGTGCTTGGATACCGGTTTGTGTCGGTCGACCGCCGCGATGGCGATTTTATATATGACGTGGAGATGGACGGCCTCATGGCCGGTTTGAGTTTCTCCTTCTAAGTCAACTGCAAGAAGGCGGAATGCCAAAACGAACTCATTTTACCGGCTGGCCCGGACCAAAGTGGTCAAGGTTCGAAAACACCGTTGATAGAGGCAGGAGCATCTGGGCTTGGGTTCGCAAATTTTTGATGATGAGCAGATTGCCAGCTTTTGCTTGGACAAATTGGGCGCAAAACCTGATTGTATTGAACGGCCCGGCGGCGCAAGTCGCAAAACGGTTTTGGTCGAAGTTAACGGCCAGAGAATGGCAGTTTCAAAACGGAATAGCATCGGGCGTGCAAAGCTGGAAGCTGACATTTTGTCGAAATTTGGCAATACGGAGGCCGTGCCTCGGTTGGTTTTGCAAAGCGATAGATTTGTTGTGCAACATTTTGTTGCTGGCCAGCGTTTGCCGGAAGTATTGGAAACGTCACCGGAAACTGCGCGCAATAAACAACTTGTTGCTGCTGGAAAATCGCTGCTGTTCCTGCAGAAAACCGGGCAGGAAAATGGCCTGATCGGGCAGGTTCCAATGATCGGAGCCAGACCCAATTGGCACGAAGACTTTGCATCCGCCCCGACACGATTGGCCGGCCAACTCGGGCTTGAACCCGCAATGTTCAATAGGGCCGATATCATCGACAAAATACGGCCCAAGGCACCGTCATTTGTGAAATGGGACAGCCGTCCGGGGAATTGCCTTTGGACAAATGATGGCGGTGTCGTTTGGTTCGATTGGGAGCATTGCGGCATAGGATCGACCGAAGACGATCTGGTTTGGCTTTTGGCAGATGAGTGGGCCCCGATCAGTTTGTCCGCAGAGCAAAGCTTGCTTAAAAATGCCCTCGAAAATGGAACTTTTTCACTGGACGAACTGACCTTCCGGTTCCGGGCCAAGGCTATTTTACACACGTCGATTAGGCTTGGTTTGATTTTCAACCACAAGGGCGAAGGATCATGGTGGAATGCCAGACATGCAATGCAACTTGACCATATCGGAGTCACTTTGCCTCATGTCCGGCGGTTATGCCGTCGCGCCAGGTTATGGGCGTTGGCAAGTCCGGAATTTGGTGACCTCTCTCATTTCTTCGACAATGTTCACGAATATGCCGAACTGTTACCCAATCCCTCATAATTGATTTTTTCGTTTCATTGGAGAAAACTGGCGGTCACTCCTTGAGTGTTGTGACCGCTGTCTTTACAAAAACAAATGGTTACATGATGTATCTCATTTGCTGCACGAGTAATGCCAATGATTATCTGGATGGCGGTACCGGCAAAGCTGATCTGAGTGGCGGTGATGACGAAACAGTCTATACGATTGCCGAAGACGATGTGCTTTTGTATGTGAGCAGTGGCAACATAGGCAATTGGAACGACATCGGAACCGGGCCCAACGCCAACATTGGATCTTTGGTGGAACTGGAAGAAGCCCCTGCCTTGCCGGGCGTTGTCGATATCGACGTATTGTCCAATGACACGGATGTTGACAATGGTGCGGTCCTGACTGTTGCATCCGTTGATGCGGTCAGCGCAAGCGGCGCAACGCTATCCCTGAATGGCGACGGGACGGTGAAATACGTGGCCACGGCGCAAGCAACCATTTCCGTCACGGTGACGGGCACGAATGATGCGCCGAGTTTGGCGGCAGGTGTTGCGGCAGCGGTTGAAGACGGTCCGACGGTGGATGTTGATCTGACTGC
>NZ_QKMF01000005.1 GCF_003208435.1 Pelagimonas varians
ACCATCGAAGCGATGAAAATGGAAACCGGCATCCACGCCGAAAAAGACGCCGTCATCAAAGCCCTGCACGTCTCTCCAGGCGCACAAATCGACGCTAAAGACCTCCTCATCGAACTCGGGTAGGGGTAAATCACAGGTAAGAGGCAGCGCTTGGCCGCCTCTTACCGTTATTTTATGTCAGGTCAGCAGGCAAAATGCCTTCGGGGATGTTTTGATAGCTGACAGGGCGCAAAAAGCGGCGAATGGCCAAGGTCCCAACCGAAGTTGCGCCAAAGTTGGTGGACGCAGGGTAGGGGCCGCCATGAACCATAGCATCGCAAACTTCGACACCAGTCGGAAAACCGTTGGCCAGTACTCGACCCGCTTTGCGTTCCAAGATCGGCATCAGGGCACGAGCAGCGTCTGTGTCGCCATCATCCATGAACAAAGTGCAGGTCAGTTGTCCTTCGAGTGATTTTGCCACTGCAATACGCTCCACATCATCTGCGACCACCACGACCATGCCGAGCGGGCCGAATACTTCTTCGGACAGCTCATGGTTTGCCAACCAGTCGGCACCAGTGGTTGCGAACAGGTAAGGCGTGGCCCCGCGCAAATCGCATGTCGAAGTCATCACTGCACGGACGCCCGCGCTTTGGGAAATGCGGTCACGTCCGGAATGATAGGCGTTTGCTATGCCGGAGGTGAGCATGGTTTGCGCACCAATCGGTTCCAAAGCGGCCCCCGCAGCGGCGACAAAGGCATCCGCCTGCGCACCGGCGGTTACAATTGCGATACCGGGGTTGGTACAAAACTGGCCCGCACCCATTGTCAACGAACCGGCCCAACCAGCTGCAATCTGATCGCCGCGCGCGGCTAAGGCTTCGTCCAGAATGAACATCGGATTGACCGAGCCGAGCTCTCCGAAGAACGGGATTGGTTCAGGGCGGGCTGCACAAATATCGAACAACGCACGACCGCCGCGCAAGCTGCCGGTAAAGCCAACTGCCTTGATCAGGGGATGCTGTGCCAATGCTTGGCCAACTGGAATGCCGCCGTCTTGGACAAGGCCAAAGACACCGGGGTGGACGCCGCATGATTTGATAGCCGCATCAATAGCTTGGGCAACAAGTTCCGCCGTTCCGGGGTGTGCAGGGTGTCCTTTGACCACAACGGGGCAGCCTGCGGCCAATGCAGCAGCGGTATCGCCACCAGCCGTTGAAAACGCGAGCGGGAAATTAGATGCGCCAAAGACGGCAACCGGCCCGATAGGGCGTTGAACCATGCGAATTTCGGGGCGTGGCAGTGGGGCGCGATCTGGCAAAGCCACATCATGGCGGCGATCAAGGTAATTTCCGGCTTCGATGTGGTCCGCGAAAAGGCGCAGCTGGCCGGTGGTGCGGCCGCGTTCACCGATCAAACGGGCCTCTGGCAGGCCGGTTTCCTTGCAGCCCATTTCGGTGATGGCGTCGCCAAGGTTGTCAATTTCAGTCGCTATCGCACGCAGCAAGGCGGCGCGGCTCTCGCGGCTTGAATAGCCAAAGGTCCAGAATGCATCTTCGGCAGCTTGGCAGGCTTGATCAACCAGTTCCGGTGTTCCCGCACAAAAGCTGTCCGCATCGCCACTGACCGGTTCGTTGGTGAATGTCGAAGTGCTGCTGACCCATTTGCCTGCAATTAAATGTGTGCCTTTCAGCATGATAATATCCTTGGTTTAGAGAAGTCCGCGTGCGGCGAGGTTTCGCATAAGGTGGCTTACACCAAAGGCCCATTCGGGGCAGGTGGTGGACAATTGCACTGTATTGGAAAGCGTCCCAAGTTCCGGCGATGAAATTTCGACATGATCGCCTAGTTTGTGAGTAAAGCCGCCGCCGACCGTATCACGATCTTGTGTTGGCGCAAACAGTGTTCCGAGATAGAGCATAAAGCCGTCAGGATACTGGTGATGCCTGCCCAAAGTTTGTCGGGTCAAATCCTGTGGGTCACGGCTGATCTGTGACATGGAAGAATGCCCTTTTAGCGAAAAGCCATCGGTTCCGGTGACTGTCAATGTCAGCTCTGCGGCGCGTACGGTGTCCAGCGTGAAACCATCATCAAACAGCCGGATCATTGGCCCGATAGATGCAGAGGCATTGTTGTCTTTGGCTTTGGACAGCAGCAAAGCTGACCGGCCTTCGACGTCGCGTAGATTGACATCGTTACCCAAAGTGGCCCCGACAATGCGGCCTGTGCTTGAAACGGTTAGCACAATTTCAGGTTCGGGATTGTTCCATGTCGACATTGGGTGCAATCCGACCAAAGCCCCTGACCCTACCGCGGATAGGGTTTGCGCCTTTGAGAACACTTCGGCATCAGGGCCGATGCCGACTTCAAGATACTGGCTCCACAATCCTTCCTCGATCAAGGCGGATTTAACTGTTTCGGCTTCGGGTGAGCCGGGGGTGATATTGGTCAGGCTATCGCCGATCCGGGCACCGATCCTTGCGCGAATGTTTTGGGCTTTGTCCGGATCACCAGCCGCTTGTTCCTCGATAACCCGTTCAACCATCGATCCGGCGAAAGTGACTCCGCAGGCTTTGACCGCTTGTAGATCGCACGGTGCCAAAAGGTGCAAATGGCCTGTGTCGGTTGCATTTGCGGCGATTGTTTCTGCGGGGCCAAGGTCAAGTCCGGGCGCTGAAGCTACATATCCGACAGGATCGTCCATTTCGCATATATCGCGGACCAAAGGGGCATTCGCACTGGTAATGTCCCAAAGATGACCGCCGCGCAGTGTCACAACGACGGGGCCGGAAATGTCGGGATTCCAGACGCGGCCCAGCAATGTGCCCGAAGATGGAAATAGAGTCATGTGAGGCTCCCTGCCAAAGGTCATGTTAGCGCATAACGTTTGGCAAGGACCGGCGACTGTCAATGCCGGAGCGACGGATTCCCCCAGCAACAGATCAAAGCGTGGACAGGAATTCCGGTTTTCCTAGTAGTCGCGTTCAAAGAAAATCCCGATCGAGGAATCTCCATCATTGTCGGCACTGCCCCGCACGGTCAAATTGGGTGTTACATCCAGGTTCAGACTAACTTCGTTAGTGCCGTCGCTGTTAACCGTCAGATCGGTATAGATGCTTTCGGAAATATATTTTCCGACTTTTGCTTCGGCGTTGCCGTCTGCATCCAGCCCGATATCCAGCTCATCAACGTTCAGCGTCTGCCGCAACTGATCCGTAAGACCGACCCCACCTTGCCCCGAAAGCGTGCGGATGGCAGCAGCCAGCTGAATCGCTTGAAGGGCGGAAATGTTTGTCGGATCTTTGCCAAACAAGAAATATGACAAGGCTTCGTCATCGGGCATGTCAGGATCGGACGTGACCTCAAGCTCGGGCTCCGATGCGAGGCCACTGATCCGCAAGGTAATTGAAACATCTTCAACTTCTGAGGTTGCGGAAAAATCGATCACGGGGTCGAAACTACCTTCCAGTCGGGCCAGCCCTTCGTTCAGATCAAGCCGTCTGCCCAAAAGTGAAAGCCTGCCGCGCACCAGATTGAATGCGCCAATGGGCTGAATGTTGTTGGAAGAGCCTGTTATGCGTAATGACCCGTTCAGTTCGGCATCAAGGCCGCGACCGCGAATAAAAATCTGGTTGGGGGCGTTGATGGTCACGTCAAGCGGGTAATCAGCTGTTGAGGCTGGCTTTGGTGTGGGAACAGACTCAAGCCCGGCATAACGCAAGGTACGCTTTACCTTTTTGCTGGGGTGCAGATGGCGCAAACCATCAAGCGCAGAATACGAGCTGCTGAGCGGTGGCAATTGTATCTCGGCATCGGTTAGATCGATTGAACCGGTTACACCCGCCCCGCCTGCCAGTCCCCCCGTGACCCGCAAATTGCCTTGAAGAGCAACTTCAAACAAGGATGCTTCACGCAGTGTTATCTTGTCCAAAATCACCGTCAGATCGGCATTGAAGGGCGCTTCAAGAGTGATGGGGCCGGAAACCTGAACCTGCCCACCGCTGGCAACCTGGCCAGACAAACCCAAGGTGGCGCGTCCTGCCGCCAGATCAGCCCCTCCACGGATATCGTTCAACGCCACGCCCAAAGCAGGAGACGTAAAATTGGCTTCAGATAGGGTAAACCGGCCTGAGACAGAGTTCAAAGCAGGCGGTCCGTTGACCTGCAGATCAAAGCCAACTTGCCCTGAAAGAGCCTGACCGGTGAGGTAAATATTCGCAGCTTCCAAAGGGGCAGCCCCTGAAACGGCCAAATTCATCGTTGAAACATCTTGGGCAATGTCACCACTTGCCGTCAGCCTAATACCGCCCGGCCCTTCACCAGAGGTGTTGATCTGCCAAGTATCGCCTTGCTTGGTAGCGGTTCCAGATGCGCTAACGGCACCGGGGAAATCGGGTACAATCAAGGCCAAATTAGCCATGTCCAATTGATAGCGAAGATCACCGGAGTCCGGGCCAATTTGGCCGGATATCTCGGCAGAAACACCAGAGGCCTTAAGGTTAAGGGTCGAAATGTCGATGTCGTCAAGGTTGCCACTGGCGCTTAGCTTCGCGGTGGTTGCCCCACGTAGCAATGTTTCGACCTGAGGGTTGCCGAACTTGAAATTATCCAACTGAGCGTCGGCGTTCAGGTCAAACTCCGTGGTGTCGAAGTTTGCAGATCCCAGAGCCTTTAAGCTGGCGGACCCTGCCAAAGGTTGCCCCGCAAGGTCGGCATATTTGGCAAGCTGGCCGATTCTAGCGTCGAGCGATCCGGACGCTTGCCATTTGGCGGGCTGGGTTTCGCGGAGCTCACCGGTGAAGGTTGCCCGCGCATCTCCGGGCAACGTTGTCAGAGCGGTGACGTCCCAGCCTCCGTCTACTTGAACGGCATCTGCGGTTATCGCAGCAGGCCCGCGCACCTGCGGAATTGCTTTGCCAAGGTCAACCAGACGCGCAGACAAGGTTCCGGTACTGCCGGTTTCTTTTAGCGTTCCGGAGGCAACCAAGTTGATCTGGCTGGTCTCGATCGTCAACGGTTTGACTACAAAACCGCCCGGACCACGCGTGGCATTCACGGCCAATAGACCCTGCCCCGTCAATAACGGGTCAAGCTCGGCCACACCTGTCTTTAAATCCTGCGTACTGCCAAATATGGATAGGTCGAACGCGCCGGTCAACGGGGCAACAAGGCCGGAAATTTTCAAATCCGCTGCGCCTGCCAAAGGGATTGTTGCCAGCTTCGCAAACCGGCTGAGATCACGCGCAGCCAAAGTGAAATCTGGGGTTAGGGACAGTTCATCAGGTTTGGTCGGGTCAGAAACGACCAACGAGCCGGTCAGGCCATAGTCTTCGCCGGACAGTTTTAGATTGTTCAGGGTAAAAGGCGCACCCTTGGCCCAGTCAAAGGCCAAGGCACCGTTCAAACTGTCTCCGATCGCTTCTGCCAGATCTTGCGAAGCCGGTGCCAGACCTGTGGCATCCAGCGTCAATTCGCCGTCGATGCGTTCTTCGGTTCGGTTGATCACGCCAGATGCCTCAAAGCCGACGGAGTCGAGCGCGAGCGTCTCTTGTTCGAAACCCAACAACTGGCCATTCAAGCTCCATTCTTCACCGGACGCGGAGTCGAACGACCCGCTTAGAACGGCGCTTCGGATTTCGATTTTTGGGCCAGACAGTGGCAAAATGACGGTTTCGCCGGTGGGTGGCGTAATGTTGCCATCCAACGACAATTTGGTGGGCCATCCGTCGGGGCTGATCTCTGCGGATCCATCGAGCAAAAGCGCGGCAGCGCTGACGCGCAGGGCATCAAGCGTCAGGGTGCCATCAGGTGCCTGATGCCCTGCGGCTGTAAGATCGACCTTATTGCCAAGAAATTCAGCGAATTCGGGAACAAAAACAGGGGCGATATCCCCACCCAATAAGGCAGCGAACCGGTTTGTCCCGTCGGATTGACTGATCAAAGTCACCACACCTGACAGGCGTTCCTGATTGTCCGTAGCCAACAAGATTGAAGCGTTGAAGTCAGAAAGCGGGTCTTCGCCTTTGACAGTCAATTCTAGTGACGGCTTGCCCGGCAGAGACAGAAGATTTGCGGCGATGCCATCTTGTGGCTCGATCAAGGCCAAGTCCAACCCCAAGACGCGAGATTCGTTGTTGAAAGCGCCCTTCAACCGCAATTCACCCTCTGCGTCAGTACGGACCATCTTCAGATCAACGTCACCTGCGCCATCTTCCAATCGCGCCGATCCGGAAAAAGACACGCGTGCTGATTGCCCAAACAGGCTTTCGCCCAGCAACACGTCTTTGATGTCCATCTTGTCGATGTTCACCGAAACGGGCAGGCTGGGCAGCGAAAACGCCTCGCCCGACGCCGCGCTTGGCAATTCGGTTTTGCTGGGAAGGGGCTTGCGCGGCAAATCAATGCGACCGATTGAAATTTCGTCGATCTTGATCCGGCCGCGCAGCAGTGCGGTTCTGGTCCAAACCATGGCGATGTCTTCGGCGGTGACCCAAACGCCTTGTTCATCCGTCACCGTGATCTTTTCGATCGTGGCCCGGCTGGACAGAGCCCCGGCAAACCCGTCGATGATGACGGTGCGCCCCGGTCCGGACAAGGCGTCTTCTAGCAGGCCCTGAATATAGCCGCGGTCATCGTCATCTTGGGCAACAGCTGACATAGGCGTCAAAAGGCACAAGCAAAGAGCTAAAAATCGCATCAAAACGCCTGCCCGATCCCGATATATAACTGCATTTTCTTACTGGTTTCTCCGGATACGGGGAACGCGGCGTCCACGCGAATTGGCCCGATTGGGGTTTTGTAGCGCATCCCAAGGCCAGCCCCTGCGTGCCACTCCCCTTCGTCAAAGCTATCTGCCCCGACAAAACCGGCATCCGCAAAGCCGACCACTCCGATGGTGTCTGTGATCGAATATCTGACCTCGCCGGACAAAACGGCAAGGGCTTTGCCCCCCAATGAACGGCCATCTTGGTTGGCACCCAAAGATTCATATGGTTGGCCCCGGACTGTCCCCCCGCCACCGGAGTAGAACAAATACCCCGGAGGGGCATCAACCGCATCTGGCCCCACCAAGGAACCCAGTTGCAGGCGTCCGGCTAGAACGGTCGAATCTTCTGCCCCGAAAGAGGAAAACGCCCGTGCGTCCATTTCGAACAAACCGCCGGTTTGGCTTTGATATTGCTCATAAAACGGTGTGAGTTCCGCGCTTATGAAGAACCCGTTTTGTGTGTCCAGAGTATTGTCGCGCCGGTCATAAATCAGCTTGGCGGGCAGGCTATACAAAAACAATTCACGCGTTTCGCGGGTGCCGTCGTAAATATCGGTGATTTCGTGATAGCTGACACCGACACCCAGTTCCCCGGTCAAATATGGGCTGAATTCACGCGATGCGCCAAAAGTCAGTTCGACCATGTGATCGATGTAATCGGGCTCATCCTCAAGCTCGAAACTCAACTGGGAAAAGAACAGCGTATCAGCCCCGTAGACCGCCGGTTTTTCGAACCGGAAGATCAAGGAGTAGTCCATGTTTTGTTTTTCGGTGCCCAGCTGTGTGACTTTCCCATCGATCGAAAACCGCTCTGCGCCACCGAACAAATTTCGGTGCAACCAGTAACCGGTCAGTGTAACCCCTTCGTCCGTTGACAATTCAGCGCCGCCGCCGATCCGGCGTGGCTTTCGGTCGATAACGGCGATACCAAGATCCAAAGAGCCGTCGGGATCAGGTGTTTCCGCCTCTGTCACTTGCACTGACTTAAAGGTGCCAGTGCGGCGCAGCCGGTCTGCGCCCTTTTTCACAGCATCGGGATCATACACTTCACCGCGTGGAATTCCGGCAATTTGCCGAACTCGCGCAGGCTTGGTTTTGCTTTCTCCGGTCACGGTAACGTCGCCAAAAGTCAGTTTTGGACCCGGATCAATTGCGATCGTCACATTGAGACGGGAATTGGCGTGCTCGGCCGTAATGCTTTGATCAATCACCTGCGCTTTTGCATATCCGGCCGACCGCCAGTCGTTTACGGCTTTGCGTGCCGCTCCGCGCACCACGGTGGCCAAGGCGGATTGGCCGGTTTCAAATTCTTCCGGTTTGGTTGTTCCCGGGGCCAGCGGTCCGACCTGCGCGGTTCCAAACTCAAAGAGTTCGCCCGGATCGACCGAAATCTTTATTTCGTTAACTTGGGCCGGAAGATTGAAAGGATCAACTTTGGCCGCTTCCTTGCCATCCAGAGTGATCCGGACTACCGCGGAGTAATATCCTTGCGCATAGAGCGCTTCGACGAGCCGAGAATAATCGGACTGTGCGGCGGCGACCACATCGTAAGGGGTTTTTTCATCATTGGCTAATAAACCGGACGACAAAGACGCCGACACCAGACTCGCCTCAAGGTCTTCGTCGGATGAATTGAGCAGTTTGAAGTCTACTGTTTCAAGCGCCAAAGCTGAATTGGCTAGCTGAAACGCCATAGCGCCAGCCAAAAGCAACCGTCCCGAGGAAAGCTGGATCATACTTCACACCGCCATTTTTCGTCCAGCCTATTGCACGGATCAGAGTTCGGCCATGAAAAAGTTTCAGAACAGGCGCCAATTCGCGAATCGCCGTGATGCATTCTTGTCTTGATAGAGAATGAGAGGTTTTGGGCCCTGAAAATGACCGCTATGGGAAATGTTCTGGCGCATTATCCGGCAGCCATTTTGGATATTTTTTCATGATGTTTTCAAATCGGTCCGAAGTTAGAAAACGGTCCAGCCAGCCTTGCAATGCAGGCCATGGCTGCGCGTCGAACCATGTTTTGTCGACAAAGGCGAATTGACGTACAAACGGCAAGATGGCGTAATCTGCCAAACTAGGGTTTTCAAAAATCCATGTGCTGATTTGGGTGTCTAAATCGCGAAGAAATTGGGCAGCTTTGGCGCGGTGGAATTCGGGGTCTTCCTCCGGATAGCGTGTGCCGTATTTGGTGCGGTCCAACGCTTGTTTAAACGGACCATCGCATCGGGAAATCCAGTCAAACCCGACGTTTGGCATGTCTAGCCAACCTTCGGGGTCGCGTTGCCCTAAGGCCCACAACATGATGTCCAGACTTTCGTCAATCACGATGTCAGGCAAGACAAGGCAAGGCACCGTGCCGCTGGGTGACACCTTCAAAAATGTCTGCGGCTTGTCCCGCAAAACGACTTCGCGCAACGCGACCTGTTCGCCTGCGGATGCAAGGGCCAGTCGGGCGCGCATCGCATAGGGGCAACGGCGAAAGCTGTAGAGCAGGTTTGTCATGACACCAGCGTTTTTGTCGCCTCATCCACGGCGATTTTCGCCATTTTCAGGATGGCGTCACGGGTTTTGGCAGCGGCAATGAACCGGCCGTTGTGGCAAAACGTTGCTCCCGTGACGCCACTGGCGGCCTCCAGTGCCTCATTCGTCAGACCGGCCCAAGCAGCGGGTAGGTCCGCGCGCAGCTCAAACCCCTCATCAAATTTGCGAATACCGCCAATGGACCAATCATTTCCGCGCGGGTTTACGACAAACAGCAAGTGATCTGCACCTGCTTTTACCACTGCGGAGCGGAACGGCATGCCCATGGGCAGTTCCAAAATCAGGCCATCGCCAGCGTCTGCGATGGCCTGTTCAACCTGTGCCTTGGCACGCAGTTTGGCAGCGGATTTGGCCACCTGCGCTTCGATAAAGGCGCGGGCGATGGTGAGGGCACCGTGAAAGGCCTGCATTTCCGCCTCGGTTCCAGTGTCGTCAAACACAGGTTTAAGCGTCTCAAGCAGAGTGGGCAGTGTCAAAGACGACAAGGGGCCCGCAACGCCGGGGCTGATGGCTCCGTTGTCCAGCAGATCTATAGGCAGGACAAATTTGGAATCCAAAGAGCGGTGGATGTGCTCAATGTGGTCTTCGGGCAGATCAAAGCTGCGCAGGTAGTCCAAACCGAAGTGTGCCCAAATCAATCCGAACGAACTGTAAGGTTGGCCATCTTCGCGCAACGGGGCATCACGTTGGTGGTGATCAAAAATCCGCAGATCGGCATCGAATGTGCCGCCAACATCATAAATGATCCTATCCTCGGCCGGGGTAATCCAGTCCTTCGCACGGGACCGGATGATTTCAGCTTCAGGGTACAGGCGGGTCAGGATGACGCTCGAGCACAGCTCATCTGCGTGGAAGCCACCTGAATGCGTGACAAGATAGAGAGGTTTCATAGCGGCACTTTGGTAAGGACTGGTCATGACCGTGTAAAACCGCTTGGCCGGTAACATACAAGTGCAGAGCATGTTTTCGAGCGGTTACGAGGCGTAGATTGGGCGGGTGAGGGGGCCCAAAGGCCTGAAAAGCGCTATTCGCCTGAAACAATTCAACGCATAGTCCGACCAAATCGACAAGGAGTGCGTATGTCAGATCCCAGTGTTTGTCCCGAAAATGAGCCGTTTTCCCGAATAAAGGGATTGCGCAATATGGCTCCGATTGCCCGTTTGGATGCCGTGGCGCAGGCTGCCGGTCTGGATGGCCCGACAGTTGACGCTCTTGCCGGATCAGGTGCGCTGCCACTGGAAATTGCGGACGGGATGATCGAAAATGTGATCGGCAGGTTTGAACTGCCGCTTGGTGTTGCCACCAATTTTCAGGTGAACGGCCAAGATTATCTGGTGCCCATGGCGGTCGAAGAACCTTCTGTGGTTGCTGCGGCGTCCTATATGGCGAAACTCGCCCGCCAAGGCGGCGGGTTTTCTGCCAGTTGCACACTGCCTATCATGCGGGCCCAAGTTCAGGTCATCGGCTTGTCCGACCCCTTTGGGGCCCGCGCCCGTTTACTGGCCGCTGAAACGCGCCTGATTGCAAAAGCCAATTCCAAGGATACCGTGCTGATCGGGCTGGGCGGGGGCTGTCAGGGGATCGAGGTTGAGGTGTTCCAAACCTCGCCCATTGGTCCGATGGTCGTTTTACATTTGCTCGTGGATGTTCGCGACGCGATGGGGGCAAATACAGTCAACTCGATGGCGGAAATGCTGGCACCGGATGTCGAGGAGATCACTGGTGGCACCGTGCGTCTGCGCATCTTGTCCAATCTGGCGGACCGGCGGGTTGTCACGGCATCCGTACGCCTGCCGGCAGATGTTTTGACTACGAACACGCTTAGTGGCGAAGAGGTCGCGCAGGGGATCGTCGAAGCCTGCGCGCTGGCGTTAATCGATCCGTACCGTGCGGCCACCCACAACAAAGGGATCATGAACGGCATTGATCCGGTTGTATTGGCCACCGGCAACGATTGGCGCGCGATTGAAGCGGGGGCGCATGCATATGCCGCGCGGTCGGGGCGTTATTCGTCCCTTACGACTTGGGAAATCGATGGTGACGGGGCGCTGGTCGGGGTGCTGGAAATGCCCATGGCGCTGGGCATCGTGGGCGGTGCAACGCGAACGCACCCAGCCGCACAAGCTGCATTGAAACTGATGAAGATCGGCTCGGCACAGGAACTGGCCCAAGTGACGGCCTGTGTTGGCTTGGCGCAAAACCTCGCAGCCTTGCGGGCGCTTTCCACCGAAGGTATCCAGCGCGGGCACATGGCGCTACATGCGCGCAATATCGCGATCACAGCAGGGGCAACGGGCGCTGACGTGGACCGTGTGGCCAAGGCCATTGTGTCGGCAGGCGATGTCAGCGTCGAAGCTGCCAAGCAGGCGTTGGAAATCCCAGATTAAATGCGAGTGGGCCAGCTGCAACGCTGGCCCAATGCGTTACATCAGCATTACAGAACGTAGCGGCTTAGGTCTGTGGATTGTGTCAGTGCACCCAAGTGCGTTTCGACAAATGCTTCGTCCACCGTGACCTCGGTGCCTGGTTTGTCCGGTGCCTCGAAACTCAACTCTTCGAAGACACGTTCCAGCACAGTATAAAGCCGCCGTGCGCCAATGTTCTCAACCGACTGGTTCACATCCGCGGCGATTTTAGCCAGCGCTTTGATGCCGCCTTCGGTAAAGCTGACGGTGACCTGTTCGGTCGCCATCAACGCCGTGTATTGCAGCGTCAAGGCGTTGTCTGTTTCGGTCAGGATGCGCACAAAGTCTTCTTCCGTCAGTGCACGCAGGGTCACGCGGATCGGCAGACGTCCCTGAAGTTCGGGCAGCAGATCCGATGGCTTGGCGATATGGAATGCACCCGACGCAATGAACAAGATATGGTCGGTTTTGACGGCACCGTGCTTGGTGCTGACAGTTGTGCCTTCGATCAAGGGTAGTAGATCGCGCTGCACACCTTCGCGGGACACATCTCCGCCACGGGCTTCTTGGCGGGCGGCGACTTTGTCGATCTCGTCCAAGAATACGATGCCGTTTTGTTCGACCTCTTCAAGCGCTTTAACCTTGATCTGCTCGTCGTCCAAAAGCTTGTCAGCTTCTTCGTTGATCAACAGCTCGTAGCTGGCCGCTACAGTCATACGCTTGCGTGTGGTGCGCCCGCCCATGGCTTTGCCGAACAGATCACCAAGGTTCATCATGCCCGCACCGCCGCCGGGCTGGCCGGGGATGTCCATCATCGGAAAGGGTGACGTCGTGTCGGCCAATTCCAGATCAATCTCGGTATTGTCCAGCTCGCCGGCCTTCAGCTTGCGGCGGAACATTTCGCGGGTTGCGTCGCGGGCATCAGTGCCTGCGATGGCTTCGATTACGCGTTCTTCGGCGGCTTCGTGGGCGCGGGCTTTGACGTCTTCGCGCATGAATTCACGCACTTGGATGATCGCAGCATCGACCAGATCACGGATGATTTGTTCCACATCGCGGCCGACATAGCCAACTTCGGTGAATTTGGTGGCTTCGACCTTGATAAAGGGGGCTTTGGCCAGTTTTGCCAGACGGCGGCTGATCTCGGTTTTACCGACGCCGGTGGGGCCGATCATCAAGATGTTCTTCGGGTATACCTCGTCGCGCAGATCATCGGACAGCTGCTTGCGGCGCCAACGGTTGCGCAGGGCAACGGCGACGGCGCGTTTTGCGTCAGCTTGGCCGATAATGAAACGGTCTAGTTCCGAGACGATTTCGCGGGGGGTCAAATCAGTCATGACAGGGCTTTCGTGTAAATCTCGTCGGTCATCATGTCGTCGAACCATTCCGGATAACGACGGTTCGGGGCGGCGGCAGCATCAATCGCGGCGATCTCTGCCGCGCTTAGGGTGATGTTTGCTGCCTCTAGTGATGCTTCAAGCTGGCTGAGTTTGCTGGCCCCAACAATCACAGTGTGGGAGCGGCGTTTGTGCAAGATCCAAGCCAAGGCAACTTGCGCGGGCGTTGCATCATGCGTTTGGGCGCTGCTGGTCAGGGCTGCGATTGTCGCTTCTGCCTGATCGCGCGAGATTTGCAAAAAATCCCCTTCGGCCAGACGTCCATCTGAGGAGTCCAGTTTGTTCAGATCGTATTTACCGGTCAGCAACCCGCCTGCCAGCGGGGACCAAGCCATCAGGCCAAGACCCATTTCGCCCGCCATACGCAGCACATCGGTTTCGATGTCGCGCGCCACAGCATTGTACAGATATTGGCCGGTGATAAATGGATCGAACCCGTTGGCACCCTGCGTCTGAACCGCTTGGGCAACTTTCCACGCAGGCCAGTTTGACACGCCGATGTGGCGCACTTTGCCGCTGTCGATCACACGTTGCAGGGTGCCCAGTGTTTCCTCAAGCGGGGTGGTGAAATCGGTTTTATGTAGGACCAGAAGGTCGATCCAGTCGGTATCCAGCCGCTTGAGGCAGCCCTCAACTGAAGACAGAATATGCCCGCGCGACAGGCCAGCGTCGGTCAGCCGGTCGCTTTGGCGAAAGCCGATTTTTGTGCAGATCACCGCGTCATGGCGCTTGCCCTTGAGGGTTTTGCCAAGAATGTCTTCGGCTTCGCCACTGGAATACCCATCGGCGGTGTCGAAAAAATTCACACCGCGATCCAAAGCCACATCGACCATGCGCTGCGCATCATCCATGCCGGTTTTCGCGACGCCGGGAATCCAGTCAGAGCCATGGGTAAACGTCATCGTACCCAACGCCAAACGCGATACGACAAGGCCAGAGTTGCCTAGGCGGGTGAACGTCATATCGCTCACGCCTTGATGCTTTCGACGGTAAGCTTGCCGTTGGTGTAGACGCAGATGTCGGCGGCGATTGCCATGGCTGCACGGGCGACGTCTTCGGCTGATTTGTCGGTGTCCATCATGGCGCGCGCGGCGGCGAGGGCAAAGTTTCCGCCCGAGCCGATGGCGGCAACATCATGTTCGGGTTCCAGAACATCGCCAGCCCCCGTAATCACAAGCAGGTGTGCGCCGTCGGTGACGATCAGCATCGCTTCCAGCTTTTGCAGATATTTGTCGGTGCGCCAGTCCTTGGCCAACTCGACGCTTGCACGCTGCAACTGGCCCGGTGTCGCCTCAAGCTTGGCTTCGAGCCGCTCAAGCAGGGTGAATGCGTCGGCGGTAGATCCGGCAAAGCCACAAACCACGTCGTACCCACCCGGAGACAGGCGGCGAACCTTGCGGGCCGTGCCTTTGATCACCGTCTGGCCAAGGCTCACTTGCCCGTCGCCTGCGATCACGACCTGCCCGTCTTTGCGAACGCCAACAATTGTCGTGCCGTGCCATCCGGGAAATGCGCTGTCTGCCATTGTGTTTTCCTTTCGTCTCACGCCCATATGGGGATCATAAAGTTCCCCGGCAAGGCGGCCTATTTGGGGATAGCGGAACGCGCGGGGAAATGGAATGGATCAGCTGAGTACACAAGCGATGAAGCTGTGGCCGGAATTGGCGGCACAGATTGGCATTGCGCCCGAGGATGTGCAGGTCGCCCCGCTGGCGCGTAGGCTAGATGCACGCGTTGATATGGTGGCGCTGCGTCTTGACCGGCAGATTGGGCCAGCTTTGGTTTTGAAATTGCAGGCCAAGCCTCTGGACCCAGAGGGGTTTTCTAATGCGATGCAGGGGCACATGTACGCTTTTGACGCCTTTCCTGACGGTGTCCCGGAACTGCTGGCGGTCGATTTCGAAACCCAAGCCTGCGTAATGGAATTTGCCGAAGGGCAGCCGTTGGCGGTTGTGTTGGACGGGGCAACGCTCGAACAGCAGGCAGACGCGATGAAGCGGGCAGGGGCGTGGCTGGGGCAGTACCACCGCGCGACCTGTGTTGAAACGCGGGTTTTTCAGCCGAAATATACGCTTGGCTATCTGCAAGATGTCATCCAGGAGGTGCGCAACGGAACCCGCAGGATTGTGGACACTGAACGGTTTCTGGTCTGCGCGGACGCATTATGCGGGCGGCAACACCTGTTTGAAGGCCGCAGCACCAAGGCTGCGCAAACCCACGGTGATCTGCATATGCGCAATCTGTTGATGGGGCCTCAGGTCAAAGCGGTGGATTTTTCTGCCCAACGTGTCGTACCGGTTGGCCATGATATCGGCCGGCTTCTGTCTGACTATGCGATTTTGCGCGCGCCGCATGCTGATATCCCTCCCGGGGAAGTGCTGCCAATTCCCGTTCGGGATGCGTTTTTTGACAGCTATGGCTTGGTCGGCCCCGAAGACCCATCCGTGCAGCTTTTGATCCGGCACCGTGTTTTGGCAGAATGGTGGGGTTTGCCGGCTGATCAGCAAGACCGGAGTTTCGCGCAGCAGCGGCGTTGGTTGGGCATCGAATCCCTAACGGCCCGCGTGTTTCCGGGGCGTTAAGCTGGCCCTTGAAACTAAAAAGGCCCCGCCGAATGGCGAGGCCTGAAAATCTTGTCCGACAGCTTAGATGCTTTCGTTGATCCAGCTTTGCAAAGCAGCTTTTGGTGCCGCGCCGTTTTTGTTGGCGATTGGTGCGCCGTCTTTGAAGATGAACAGCGCCGGAATACCGCGCACGCCCATGGCGGCAGCGGAGTTCGGATTGCTGTCGACGTCTACTTTGACGATTTTGACCTTGCCTTCATATTCGGCGGACAGCTCTTCGAGAGCGGGGCCGATCTGTTTGCATGGACCACACCATTCGGCCCAAAAGTCCACCACAACGGGGACATCGGAATTCTTGACTTCGGCTTCAAAGGTGGCGTCGGTGACAGCGACGGTAGCCATGGTACTCTCCTTGAGTTGAGGCAGCGCAAATGTTTGCGGCCTGACAGGTTGTGGAACCTAGAAAGCGTTGCGGCGCGCGTCAAGATGCCGTGGTGCGACCAAGCGCTTGTGTCACGAGATCGTGCGGCAACGGCATGTAGTGGCAATTGGCTGTCCAAAGCAGGCCTAGCTCTACCTCGTGGTTTGGAAATATTTGAGCAAGTGCAGCAGCATAAGCCCCCATTTGACGCAACAAACCTTCGGGCGTTTGGGCGGCGTTTTGAGGTACGGTGCGGTTGGATTTGAAATCCACGGCGATAATTTTTTTATCCGAGATGAGCAGGCGATCAATCACGCCGTGGATTCGGCCGATGTCGGGAATCTCGGCCGTAACAGGCACTTCGGCCAAACTCCGGCTGTCAAAGAATTGGGAAAGCGCGGGGGTAGACAAGACGGACAAGGCCTCCGCCAGAATCTGGGAAAGCATTGGCAAAAGACCGGAGTTTTCTGCAGCTTTGCGGTGCTGTTCCAGCAGTTCGGTTCCCGCATCGGGGCGTTCCAACGGCGGGAGCGGGGCCAGATGTTCAAGCAAGCTGTGGAGCAGTGTGCCGCGCGCTTTCGCGACTTCTACTGTGTCGCCATCTGCACCGGCCAGCGCTTTGGCCCCGCCCAAATCAGATGGGGATCGGGTTTCAATTGCTGGTAGCGGTGTTGGTGCGGGTTTCGTGAACAGTTCTGGCAGGACCGTTTCAGCCAAAACGGGCTTGGACGTCCGTGTCATTTCTAAACCTGACCAATCCGGATCACCAATCTGAAGACCGGCACCGCTGCCATAAGGGCCAAAATCATAATCAACCTCTGTGGGGCCAGAGGCAACCATGCCGCGCTGAACCTGTTTGTACCAGACGTCTTCGCCATTCCCCAAATCGCCAGAGGCTGCAACAACCAGCCATTTTTCGGCGCGGGTTAGTCCAACATAAAGCAGGCGATCCCGTTCCTGCCGTTCTTTTTCCTGACGCGCTTCGACCGCGTCACGGTGACGTTCGGGTTGCAAATCGCCGGTCTGTTTCCACATTGTTCCATCCGCGTCCCCCAAAATCGCATCGCGCAAATCACGGCGAGGGGCGGCGCAATCGGGCAGAATAACAATCGGTGCCTCAAGCCCTTTCGACCCATGCACCGTCATCACCCTCAGCGTTTCACCAGCGCTGTCAGGTGCGCGTTTGATTTCCAGATTGTCCGCCTGCGCCCATTGCAAAAAACCGGTCAGCGATGGCACATCGGATTGCTCATAACTCAGCGCTTGGCCAAGGAGGGCGTTCACACCGTCCTCGGCCTCGGGGCCAAGGCGCCCGATCAACAGGCGGCGGCCAAGGTGACGTGTCAGGATGCGGTCGATCAAATCATAGGGTCGCAAGAAATCAGTCTGGCCGCGCAGGTCGTCCAAAATTGCCATGGCTTCGGGGAATTCATCGCGGCGATCCCGCAGGCTTTCCCACAGATATTTGCCACCGCGACGATGGGCGAGATCAAAGAGCTGTTGCTCGGAAAACCCGAACAGCGGGGATCGTAGGGCTGTCGCCAAAGAAAGGTCGTCTTCGGGGGTTGATAGATAGGTCAGCAAGGCGATGATATCGCGCACCGCCAGTTCGGACATCACCTTGAGCCGGTCAGAGCCCGCAATTGGCAGCCCTTCTTGTTTGCAGGCGCGAATGATTTCTTTGAACAACCGGGATCGCCCGCGCACAAGGATCAGGAAATCTCCGGCGTGCACTGGGCGCGCCTCGTAGTCACCTGAAAACCCCTTTTCGACGGGCAGGGGTGTTTCGGCCTCAATAGTGGTGCGAATGAAATAGGCGATCCGTTTGGCCAAAATCACCGTGTGATGGGTTGATCCGATGCGGTCCAACGGTTCAAACCACGCGCCATCACTGTCTTCTTTGATCTTGTCGATCAGCGGCCACAGATCAACGCGCCCCGGCATCCGGTCCTTGAACGCGATGTGCTTTTGATCGTCGGTAAAGCCAGAGGCAATCGCCCCGTCAAAGGTATTGTCCGCCAGTCTCAGAATGGCCTCGGCCGACCGGAAGCTGTGTTCCAGCGTCATAGGAACAAGCGGGGCATCGGTGGTTTTGAGCCGTTCGTCGAACTCGGCCCGCATACGGTCGAATTCGCTGGGGTCAGCACCTTGGAAGGAATAGATCGACTGTTTTTTATCGCCCACAACAAAGATTGTTCGCC
Source organism: Pelagimonas varians (assembly GCF_003208435.1). Taxonomy (GTDB): domain Bacteria; phylum Pseudomonadota; class Alphaproteobacteria; order Rhodobacterales; family Rhodobacteraceae; genus Pelagimonas; species Pelagimonas varians. The sequence goes on from NZ_QKMF01000005.1 coordinate 18,278, forward strand.
GCACATCCGCCCGCGCACCTTCACCGCTGGTGAATTCCTGCGCCAACCGTTCGATCACCTGCCATTGCACAGGGCTGGTGTCTTGCGCCTCGTCGACCAAAATATGGTCAATTCCGCCGTCCAATCGGTACAAGACCCAAGCTGCAACGCGTGGATCCGATAGCAAATCACGGGTTCGGCTGATCAGATCGTCAAAGTCGAGCCAGCCGCGCAGGGTTTTTTCATGCTCGTATTTTGGCAAGAAATCCTGCGCAAATCTGTGCAAAGCAATATCGCGCTGGGCGGAGGCCAAGGCACGTTCGGCTTCGATTGAATCTGCAACACGGGCGATCAACTGGTCAAACTCTTCGCAAAGCTCGGGTGCATTGACGCGCACAGCCTTGGCTGGAAAGTTTTTACGGATCGTGCCCTTTTGGGTGAGGCAGGCCTGTTTGAGCAGCGTCAAACCCGGCCCGTCTGCCACCGTGACCATTTTTAGAATAACAGCGGCCTTTTTGTCATTCACCCCTGAGGTTTCCAGATGGGCAGCAATCTGCGGCAAAAAGGACATTTCACTGCCAAGAAACACCTGTGCGCGCAAAGATTGCGCGGTGACATCCGCCGCCAAACCATAGGAAGCAAAGATATCACCGGGGGTCAGGGCAATGGCAAAACCATCGCGGCGACGGCAGACTTCGGACAATAGCTTTTCGGTGTCATCCCCCGAAATAAACGGAGCGATGGCCTGAACCAGATGGGCTTTTGGCCCTTCTGACATGCGATCCAGAATTTCAGCCCGAAGCATTTGCGCTGATCGGTCTTCCATTTCCTTGAACTGGGGGCTGACCTGCGCCTCGAGCGGAAACCGCCGCAGGATAGACGAGCAAAAGGAATGAATGGTTTGAATGCGCAGCCCGCCGGGGGTTTCGATGGCACGAGCGAATAGCGTGCGGGCCCCTTGCAGGAAGGGTTCGGACAAGTCAGTCTCGACCCCGAGGGTTGCCAATTCGCGGCGTAAATCCACATCTTCCAACATCGCCCAGCCGCCCAAGCGTTTGAACAGGCGATTTTGCATCTCGGTTGCTGCGGCCTTGGTGTAGGTCAGGCACAAGATGTGTTCGGGCAGCACCCCGTCCAACAACAATCGCGCCACGCGGTCGGTTAGAACGCGGGTCTTGCCTGATCCGGCATTGGCAGCCAACCACGTTGAATTGCCGGGGCGGGCGGCATCTACCTGCCGCTGGGTGGCGAGGTCGCGGATCATGTCAGCACCTCGGGGTTGGGCGTGTCCGTGACATCCCATTCGCCAAAGCGCGATAGATGGTCATAATCGGCAATATCGGTGTCCTTCATAAGCGCCCGCCGGGCGGTGAAGCCTTTTTCAGCATCCATATAGGCCGCAATCAGGCTCTCGAATTCTTGCCAGACGGTGTCGATGGGCATTTCGTCTAAAGGGGCTGCGACTTCATCCGGTTTGCTGGGTTGCAGCGAAATGAACAGCGCCCGTTCGACATGGCGCGGTGCGATGCCTTCGAAGCCCCCTTTGTCCAGCATCGCGGCCTCAAGCAGCAATTGTTTGTCGAAATACTGTTGTTCTGTTTTGGTTGGGGCCGCGCCGGTTTTGTAGTCATAGATATGCGCATTGCCGCGTTCGTCGATATCGATCCGATCAGCCGTGCCGGTCAGCGTAAACCCAAGCGCGGGCAAGCCGGCTTTACCGCGAACCTCGTATTTTGCAGGTTTGGCGATGGACTGGCGTTTTCTTTCGCCCTCGACGAACCATTCGGAAATGCGCTGCATCCGTGCCAGCCAGAGCTGTCGGATGGTTGGAAATGGCACCTCGTTTGGGTCGCCAATGATCTTTTGCGCTTGCTCAAGCAAGGCAGCGGATGTGAGCATCTCCGGCGCAGCGCTGGCCTCTTTGACAAAGTGTTCCAGAACCGAATGTAGCAAAATGCCACGCATCAGGGCGTCCGGTGCACGCATCAGCGGATTGAGCGGCCGCAAACGTAGGCTATGTCGGGCGTAGATCGCATATGGATCGCGCACCAACCGTTTGATTTCTGTAACCGAAAGCTTGTGCGGGCGCGCATCCACTGGCGGGGCGGGCGATGGCCGCAAGGCTGGCGCTGTTTGCAAGGGGGTATCGGCGACCTGGGCCAAAGCCAGCCAATGCTCCCCGCGGCTGCGCATGTCTGCAAGGGCTTGTGGGCCTTTGCGTTGCGGCAGGCCGGTCATTAGGTTGGTCAGTCGGTTGATCCAGCGTGACGGCACTGTTTCAGCCTCATCGGACTTTTGCGACCGGGTCAGCCAGACTTCGGCACCTGCGGCGGCTTGTTGGAAGTCATGCGCAGACAGGCCAATGCGCCGTTCTGGCAAAAGTAAGCCGGCGTCAGCACGCATTTTGCGATTTAGCCAAGGATCAGCACCGGGCAATTCAGGCCAGCTGCCCTCGTTTAATCCGGCCAAAATCAACAAGTCAGCGCCCATCACACGGGCCTCAAGCGTTCCCCAGATCAAGATATGCGGGTGCGGCGCATCGCGGTCGCGCACTTCGCCCTTGGCAAGGATAGCGCCAAAAAGAGCGTTGTAGTCACGGGCGTTCATATCAGTGCCAAAACCAGCTTCGTCGCCCAACTCGGCCACGATTTCCGCAACTTTTCGTCCGGCATTTTCCTGCCAGAGTACACCGGTGCCGTCGCTCTGCGACCCTGCAGAAATGGATTCGGCCAGTGCGATATGGCGCGCAACCCATGTTGGCAGATCCAGTGTACCGGCGGTTTCAACCTCGCAAAACAGATCCGTTAGCCAAGTGGTCCAACCGTCTTGTTCGGCTTTGGCCCCCCATTCCTTGATAAGATCGGCACGTGGGAACGGCCAACCCTTTTTGCGAATGTGCAGCTCAAGGTTACGCGTGTTTTGAAGATGCTGGCCCCGCCCGTCCCCCGTGTGGGTCAACGGATGCTTGAGCAGTGTCAACAAAGCCTCGGCGCTAAGGGGCGCTGAAAATAGCGCTGAAACATGGCGCAAAAACCGACCCGGGGGCGTAAGCTGGGCCGGAATGCCAGCACTATCGTCCGGTAAAATCCCCCAACGATCCAAAGTTGACGTCACCTGACGGGTGAGCATCCGGTCTGGCGTGATAAGCGCGGCCGTGACACCGTCTTCGGCAGCTTGCCGCAGGCGCAGGGCAATGGTTTGCGCCTCATCGCGCAAAGACGGGGCCTCGACCAATGTAATGTCTTTGGTGGCTTCGCGCAGGTCGGGCAGGTTCGGCCCCTCGCTCATCCATTGGTGGGTGACAGGCGCGGGTCTGAGGGCCAAGGATATTAATTGATTGCGATCTGGTGCAGGGGGCTGGGTGTGCGTCCAGCGGGCCACATCTGCGTGTCGCAGGTCCATCTGTTGCATCAGTTTGGCAAAGCGATACTGCGGATGATCTTCGCCAGAAAGCGGTTCGTCCAAACGATCCCAAACCGGCGTTGTCATGTCATAGTCAAATCCGGGCAGGATGACCGCGCCTTGAGGCAAATGTGCCACCGCGCGCATGAATTCAGCCGTTGTGCCGCGTGATCCGGTTGAACCCGCAACGATCACCGGATGCTTTGGCGGATTGTCTTGCCATGCCTGCAATCGCAACTTGAGTGCCAGTCGGTTAAAGGCTGGGCTATCAGGGGTGCTGTCGGTTTCGAAATAGTGTTGCACAATGCCCAGAAAACCAAGCGCCCGCTGCCAATGTCCCGATTGATCGCTTACATCTAGGCCAGCGACGGTTTCTGGCAAAACCCCTTCGCCTTGCATTTCCTCCATAAGACTGGACAGGCTATCGGCCAAATCAAAAAGGGCGCTGCGAGGAGCCAAATCCGGTTGTGCATCCAGAAGTTTTGAGATCAAGCCCGTCAATTCCAACCGCCGCCGCAAAGACGGTTCAGGTTGAGGAAGCTGCGTGCGGGTCACAGGATCAGCCAGATCGGTGACCAGCCGAATGCTGGGCAATAGCGACGCCGGCCCTTGGTCAAAAATCATACGCAGCCTGCGCGCCATGCGTTCTGTGCTGACGTAAAGTTCGGTTTGCGCCAATTCAAAGGGGGATGATGCGCGCGCCTGTAGGCCGTGGGTCAGGGCTTCGGCAAAATCGACGCCGGGGGGGAGGCCAAACAAACGTGGGCCAGATGTCTCAAACATAAGCGAGCATGTCCTGTGCCATTTGGATGCCGGCGGGGTGCCCGACGTCGCACCATTTTCCCGAATAGGTCAGGCCGTGCAGGCGGTTTTGCTTGGCCATCCGGTTCCAGAGCACATTGAGTGAAAACGCCGTTTCAGGGATATCTGCCAGCAAATCGGTTTTGACGATTTGTGCGCCTGTATAAACCAGATCGCCTTTGCGGATCAGGGTGCCTTGGGCCGTTAAATCGAAGTCGCCGCCGCCTTTGCGCCCCACGGCATTGCCGAGTGGAACACAAAGCAAAAGCGCATCCATTATCTCTGGATTCCACCCCGCCTCAAGCAGTTCGAGCGGGTTAGGACCGGCCCAAACCGCATCGGTGTTCAAAGTGAAAACGGGATCAGTTCCCAGAAAAGGCAAGGCTGCCCGCAGGCCTCCTCCGGTGTCCAAAACCTCTGGCATCTCAACCGAGATTTGCACATCAATTGGCTTAAGATGTGCTTTGATTTGATCCGCGTGATAGTGGGCATTCACAACGCGGGTCGAAATAGTCGTGGTCAGGTCTAATGCGTGGTCTAGCAAGGGCTTTCCGGCCACTTGGATCAACGGTTTGGGCGTGTCTTTGGTCAAAGCCCCCATGCGGGTGCCAAACCCGGCGGCAAACAGCATTATGGCGTCGGGCATGGATTTTTTAACCTTTGCAAAATTGCGGGCGTGGGCTCGGGAAGCGATTGGCTGAGAATGGCCGCGACCGGAGCCAGAGCGGGATGGGTCAAATCATGTTTCAAATGGGCCCAAACCCGCGGAATTAAATCGATATAATGCGGCTTGCCACGTGTTGCCGCGAGACGGGCAAAAACCCCCAGTATTCGAAGGTTACGCTGCGCACCCAGAACTGCCAGCGCTGTGCGAAACGCAGTCTCTGGCAACCCCGATTGCGCCAAATAATGTGCGATGCAGGCCTTGGCGGTGTGGGGGCTTACATCGCGGCGGGCGTCTTCGATCAGGGAAATCAGATCATAGGCGCGGTGGCCCTGCAATGCGTCTTGAAAATCCAAAAGGCCAGCACGCTTCGCGCCCTGACGATCCGCGAGCCAAAGGATATTTTCGGCGTGGTAATCGCGCAAAACCATGACACCTTCCGGGGCCGCATAGTTTTGCAAAATGGGTTCAAACGCAGTAATCACAGCATCACGGGCTGCGGGGTTCGGAAGCTCTGCTCCGACGGCATAGCAGTCAAAGGCAACGTCGGTCATAGCTGCCAAAACCTTGGGCGTGGCGACAGGCAATGACGCGGGGGCGGGATGTTTGTGCAGCTCTAGCAATGCATCGACAGCGACCAAATACAGCGCTGTTTCGCGAACAGTATCTTGTGCAAGCTGGGCAATCAGGCCATCGCCAAGGTCTTCGATCAGCAGCAATCCCGGTGCTTGAGCCATAATGGATGGTGCGCTTAGGTTTAGGGCGGACAAATGCCGGGCAAGGCGCGCGAACAGGTCAACATCGCCATCTGGATCTAGCATCAAAATCGCGGTGTCTGGCCCTCTTGTCAGGCGGACATAGCTCCGAGAAGATGCATCCCCTGCCAAGGGGGTTTGCGCGGCATCGGCCCAACCTGCAGCTTCCAAAAACGGTGTCATGTCCTCAGGCCCGCAACAACATCGGTCCAACGGTTGGCGGCCCAGCTAAAGACGACGTCGCGGCTGTCGTTCTGTGCAGCATCAATTAAATGCAGGTGCAAAGCAGTTTCCGGGGACAAATCCTCAAGGCGGTCAGGCCATTCGATCAAACAAATTGCGGTTTCAAAGGCATCGGCCAGGCCCAATTCCACACATTCATCCGGCGACCCCAAACGATACAGATCAGCGTGCCACAGCTCTCCCGCGTTTGTGTCATAGACCTGCACAAGGGTGAAGGTTGGCGACGGCACATCTTCTGGTTGGTCTTGCAAAGACTGGATCAAGCTGCGGGCAAAATGGGTTTTACCCGCCCCAATCCCGCCCTGCATCAAAATGACGTCGCCGGGTTGCAGGCATTGACCCAGTTTTTGGGCCAAACGTGTGGTTTCCTCGGGGGAGGAAACGGAAAGACGGGCATGCTGAGTTGTCATGGTGCAAAGATACTCTTTGCAGATTTCGCTGCAAGCGAGATCAGACGGCTGTAGTTTGGGAAATATCCCGCGCTACAGGTTTCGCAATCCGATTTGAAAAGCGCACCATTGTGGCACCGGCTGCGACGGGCTCAATGTAGCATGTCAGGGTTTCGCCGTCCTTTAGCCTTAGGTCCGCGCTCCAGGCGCTACGATCGCGCATCGTAAGCACATAATCACGCAGATCTGGCCAAATCGGGCAGGGATGGCAGGCGTCCTGCCAATCTTTGGTTGCGTCAACGATGGTGATTTCCGCAAAGGCGCTATCAGGGTCGCACTTCCATTGTTCGCGATATGTTGTGTTGCTGAAGGTCAGCACACCCAATCGCGAAAAAACGGCAACGGAATCTCCAAAGCAGTCGATAACGGATTGGGTCAGCTCCAATTCGGAACGGAATCGGCGGGTTAGTGATATTTCGGCACTGATGTCTTCGATCAAAAAGGCCACAGCCCCATCAGGGTGCGGTCTGCCGGTGATTTTGTAGGTCAAACCAGACGGCAAAGTCCACGTTTCGCAATATCGATCCTCGCGTGCGGCCGAGATGACATTTGACAATTTTTCGCGCCAAGTCGGATAGTTCTTAGGTTCGGGCATCATACGGTTTTCGCGCATATGATCGAAAAAGCTGAGTAGGTTGGGCTTGGAGCTGAGAAAATCCACCGGCAGATGCGTTAGATCCACCAGTGCAGGGTTGAACAAAACCAGTTGTCGTTCGCGGTCAAAAACCGCCAATCCAATGGGGAGGTGGGCAAATGTTTTGGTCAAGGTCTGTACAAAATTGCGCTGGGCCATTTCGGCCTCGACCAGATTGTCGATGCTGCAGGCAAAATGCATCCAGCCGTAGTTATAAGGTTTGGAACTGACTTCATACCATCTCCGGCTGCCATCTTTGCACGGCAAGCTAACGCGTGATGACGTCGGTACATTGGTGGTTGGAGGAGCCAGTTCAAACGGACAATCTGCTCCCAGCTTATTGCCAGTGTCCGCGCAAATCCGTTCATAAGCCGGATTTTGCCAAATCACGGCTCCGTGCCCATCCATTTCCCAAATCGGGTTGGGCGAGGTCTCGATCGCGGCTTGCAGGCGCTGATTACGCGATTGCTGTCTGCGATACTCAAACGCTTGGTTCGCTGTGATGGGCTGACATTTGATTTCCAACCGCATCGTGGTGTCGTTCACCCTCAGCGTCAAAGTGGTATCGGGATCGTTTTCGGCATTGAAACAAGAAGACCCGCTTTGGGTTTTTTCCGGAATATCAGGAAATTGAACCAGCAATTCGGACCTGATCTCAGCCCAGCTTGCCCCGTTCAGGATCGGCCTTTCCAACACGCTAGAAGCCGCGCTGGTGCTGTCGATGACGATTTGGTCTTTGAACAAAATAGCGATTGGCGACAAAGCGGGCCTTGAGGGGGCGATTTTGTTTGGTTTGAAGACATACCACGACAAAATGGCTGCGCCGGCCAAGACGGCCAATCCCGCACCTATACCAACCCCAATTGCCACAATTTCGTTCACGGGTTCCAGCCTTTCGAGACAGGTTAGCCTTATGTATTATGTCAACACTAGTTAACAGCTAGTTAAGCAAGAGTTAATCCGTGAAATGCAATTTTAACGATAGTCAAACTTCGAACCGTTGATTTTCTCCCAACAGTTCGCCCGGTTCCAACTGGACTGGGACGATCATGGCGGTAGACCACACTACCTCAACGATGGCACCTTTGCGTTCACCTTGATTGTTTTCTGTTTGGTAGGGGTCGGAAGCATTTGCAAAGCTCAATTCAGCGCCCGTTCGTTCCAGCAAAGTTTTGGCGATAAACAAGCCAAGCCCCATTCCTTCGTACTCCGGCCGGGTCTTTTTGTCCGATTCACTGCGTCTGCGGCGCATAAGCGGATCGCCGATGCGGCCAATCAAGTGCGGTGGAAATCCCCGGCCATCATCGACGATCCGAATTGAGATCATGTCCTCTGTCCATAGTGCCTCGACCCAAACGCTTGTGCTGGCAAAATCGACGGCGTTTTGAATGAGGTTACGCAGCCCGTGGATGATTTCAGGGCGTCGCAGAATTTGCGGTTGGGCGTTGAATGCGCCCGGTCCGGGGCCGTCTTCGATTAAAATTTCCTTACCACGATCTTGATGTGGCTCTGCGGCCTCGCGGATCACTTCGATCAATGGTGCCTGGCGCATGTGTAGATCGTCTTTGCCCGCGCGCCCCATGGACCGCAAAATATCGCGGCACCGGTCCGCCTGTTCGCGGATCAACTGGGCGTCCTCACGCAGTTCTGGCATATCGTCCAATTCATCGACAAGTTCAGATGAAGTCAGTTTGATTGTCGCCAAAGGTGTTCCCAATTCATGGGCCGCGGCTGCGACTACGCCGCCCAGATCATTGAGCTTTTGCGCGCGTGCCAGTGCCATTTGTGTGGCGGCCAATGCTTCTGACATGGAATGCATTTCGCGGGTAATGCGCCGTGAATAAACGGAAATAAACAGCAATGCGATGCAGATCGCAATCCATTGACCAAAAACAAAGATGTCCGGGATGCGAAGAATAAAGCCTTCTTCGGTGCGCAGCGGCAAGTGAAAATTGACCATCAAGGTCACCATAATCAGGGCCGTCGACCCCAAAATCAAAGTGGACCTCAGTGTCAGAACAGACGCTGATACAGTGACGGGCCCCAAAACCAACAATGAAAAAGGATTGTGCAAACCACCGGTCAAATACAGCAAGAAACACAGTTGCAGCAGGTCAAACATAACCATCAGAAAATTCTCGGTTTCGCTGAGGCGTTTGTTTTCTGGAAAAACAAAGATTGCGATCAAGTTGCCGACAATGGAAACACCAACCGCCAGATAACACAGCCCCAACTCCAGCTGCAGATCATACATGCGTTGCGCAACAGTAATTGCCGTGACCTGGCCGACAATCGCCACCCACCGCAGCAAAATCATGGTCCGTAACCGGATCCAGTTGCTGCGTTGATCTACGCCGATCACCCCGAGTTCACTTTGTATCATGTGCGCCCTTTCACCCCTTGCGTGGGGTTTCTCAAGTGATACCTGTGCCTGAGAATGAATAAAAGGGAGAGTGCTATGTTGCGTCTGGCTGCTATTTCCGCGTCGGTTGCTGTTGTCGCTTTGTTGGGGGTTACGGCCTACGTAACGATGACTGCAGGGTCCGATGATCCGTTTGAGCAGTGCCGCACTGGCGCTGTTGCTGGCGGCGCTACAATTGGCGGCCCGTTCACATTGGTTAACTCTCTCGGGGAAACGGTGACAGACGCCGATGTGATCACCGAGCCAAGCCTGATTTACTTTGGCTATACTTTTTGCCCGGATATTTGCCCCTTTGACAGCGCCCGGAACTCCGAAGCTGTTGATTTGCTAGCCGAGCGCGGGATTAGCACGACCCCAGTGTTTATTACCATCGATCCTGAACGCGACACACCTGAAATTGTGGGTGAATTTGCCTACAACAATCATGAGAAAATGATTGGTCTGACGGGATCTCCCGAACAAATCAAAGCAGCATCGCAGGCGTATCGAACATATTACAAGGCACAGCCCGCAGAAGATGAATACTATCTGGTCGACCACTCGACCTTTACCTATCTGGTGATGCCTGAAACCGGTTTTGCAGAGTTTTTCCGACGCGAAATGACACCGGAACAGATGGCAGAAAGTGTCGCTTGTTTTGCGAAAGCCGCAACAAAATAACAAAGCGTGTTTGACCCTTTGACTTTGCAGCGATAAAGCTTTGTTCTACCATTGGGGATCACACCCGGGAGGAATGAATTTGGCAGACCGCAATATCGAGGACATCGGCGAAGACAAGACCTTGTTATTGGTCGATGATGACGAACCTTTTTTGCGGCGATTGGCAAAAGCCATGGAAAAACGCGGTTTCGAAGTCGAAATGGCCGGATCTGTTGCAGCGGGAACCGCCGTCGCAACCGCGCGGCCCCCTGCCTACGCCGTGGTCGATTTAAGGCTTGAGGACGGCAATGGCCTTGATGTGGTCGAAGTCCTGCGGGAAAAGCGACCTGACAGCCGTATTGTTGTTCTGACAGGATATGGTGCCATCGCTACAGCCGTTGCAGCAGTGAAGATTGGCGCAACGGATTATTTGTCGAAACCGGCTGATGCGACCGATATCACCAATGCCTTGCTGGCGAAGGGCGACGATCTGCCACCACCGCCGGAGAACCCAATGAGTGCGGATCGCGTACGCTGGGAGCATATTCAGCGGGTTTATGAGCTGTGTGATCGCAACGTGTCGGAAACCGCTCGCCGGTTGAACATGCATCGCCGGACGTTGCAACGCATTTTGGCCAAGCGCAGCCCACGCTAGGGGGGGGGCGCGATGTTGCACCAGGTGCTGCATTGTTCAAATTGCTAAAACAAAAACGCTGGCACATGTTTCAAACATGGTCGGCGTTTTTTGTTTTAAGGGTGCTTGGCGAGATCGAGGGCCAGAAAACCTACAGCAAGGACAGTTTGGCGCGGGCAGAGACAGAGTCTTGCTCAAGTTTCTCGGTCGCGCTGATGTACCATTCAACACCAGTTTGACCTTGGTCTTGGGCATTTTGCAGGGCAAGGTTTGCCTGTTTGGCTTGGGATACGCTCAGTGAAAGCGCTTGTGCCAGTTCAGACCGAACCAAACGAATGTCTGACAAGCGCGTTTCATAGGTTTCTTGTGAGAGTTGACCGGCTTCAACTTGCTGTTTCAACGCGAAGATTTCTGCATCTTGTTCAGCGATTAGTGTGTCAACGCCGCTGGCCACAACGCCAAGCTGGTTGGTTGTTGTGCGCAAACTGGGCAAAACGCGACTGAGTTCAACAATTTCAACCCGTTTTGCGACCCGAGCTTTGCCTTTAGCATGGCCTGTAACAGCGCCAACTGCTCCGCCAACCAAGGCAGCCTGAATGCATTGATTTTTGGAGCCACCAACAACGGCCAGTCCGCAGCCCGCCAAAGCACCGATTGCGGCCCCGTTTAGAGTCGTTTTGCGCACCAGATCCGTGGACATTTTGTTCAAAGCGTCGGCTTGTTCAGCCAGAACGAGTTCCTGCTGGGATTGTGCCGCAGGCACGGCTTGGTGGCTCATAGAGGACGCGAAAGGTGTTTTGGTCTGTGCACAGCCAGCGACAGCCAACACAAGAACGGATGCCAAAGTGGTTTTTAAGCGAAACACAATATGTCTCCAAAATACGGACAGACTGGGATAAACCCCGTTGGTTAGTTCTATCCCGGTGAATTGGGGCATTTTTATGGACGATTTGTTTTAAAGCGACGGAAAGTGACGGCGGTTAGAGATTGTAACGCTTTAGACACTTGTCGACGGTCAGGCCAGATCCCAAGGAAACGGCAGGCTTTTTGCCATAATCCTCAAAGCCGCGGCTTTGATAGTAGGCCAGTCCGCCAAAATTGTCTGCGCGGATATTGGCATTTATCCAACTGTAACCAAGCTGCCGGGCTGCGGTTTCGGTGGCTTCAAACAAAGCTGACCCGATGCCCATTTGTACTTTGCCGACCTTGGCAAAAGTTGCAATTTCAACGGCGTCATCGGGTAGGTAGTCCGCTGGTTCGATAAACTGAAACCCTAGAATTGCACCACTATCGTCTTCGGCCAGAGACCATGCAGATTGTTCAGGGTATCGTGTCATCCACGCCGTGATTTCGGGTACACTGATTGGGTTGGTTAAGGCCGTTGTGCCGCCAAGTGCGATAATCTCGTTCAAAAGGTCTGCCAAAGGTCGGGCGTCCAGCACTCCGGCGCGGCGCACCGAGATCATGGCATTTGCGCCAAAAGCTCGGTGTGGCGCGCGGTCAAATCGTGGCGGGCCTCAACAGGGGGGCGCAGTTCGATTGCCAAACCTGCAATCATGTCAGGGTTCGGGGCCCCAAACAGCTTGTTGGCCTCATCTTTGGTAAAGCCGGCGATCTCGGTTGCTTCCATCCACGCGCTAATCTGATCCGCCTTTTTAATCTGCTTCTTCAACCGGACAGGCGTCACAGAAGGCAGTCCAAATCGAATGTGGATGGCGGCGGTCAGCCGTTTGTCAAGGTCACCATAATCCGGGCCGACGGCCGCCTTGACTGGGGAAATCATATCCCCAATCACGTATTCAGGCGCGTCATGCAGCAAAGCGGTCAACCGGTCAGCCGCACTTGCAGTGGGGCATAACCGGCCAAAAAGCGTTTCAACCAAGAGCGAATGTTCAGCAACTGAATAGGCAAAATCGCCGTGGGTTTGGCCATTCCAACGCGCCACAAAAGCCAATCCGTGCGCAATGTCCTCGATCTCGATATCCACGGCGGTGGGGTCCAACAGATCCAGCCTGCGTCCTGACAGCATGCGTTGCCATGCCCGGGGTTGCTTTGGTGCCATATTCACGTCTCACTTTGACCCAAAAATCATCCGTGCCTGTCTAGCATGACGGGCGGCCTATTTGGCAAGGTCCGTGCGCACTGCTTTGTATGTCAAAACGTGGTTAACAAACCGATCAGGCAATCACTTGCTTTGCATTTTAATCCGCGTTGCCCGTGCATGCGTGTGGTGATAGGTCCGGCGGCAACCGATCAATCAACCGGAGGCAGGCAAATGGCCGCAGATTATATCGTAAAAGACATTTCGCTGGCCGAGTTCGGCCGCAAGGAACTGAACATTGCTGAAACCGAAATGCCGGGCCTGATGGCACTGCGTGACGAATTCGGAGCCAGCCAGCCGTTGAAAGGGTCGCGCATCGTAGGATCGTTGCATATGACCATTCAAACGGCGGTTCTGATTGAAACGCTGGTGGCGCTTGGTGCTGATGTGCGTTGGGCTTCTTGCAACATTTTCTCGACTCAGGATCACGCTGCGGCTGCGATCGCCGAAGCAGGCGTTCCGGTCTTCGCAATCAAGGGCCAGACGCTGGTTGAGCATTGGGATTACTTGGATAAATCCTTTATGTTCCCCGAAGGTGCAAACCTGATTTTGGACGATGGCGGCGACGCGACACTTTATGTTTTGCTGGGCGCACGCGTCGAAGCAGGCGAAACCGATCTGATCGAAGTGCCTACATCGGAAGAAGAACAGGCGATTTTTGCCCAGATCAAAAAGCGGATGGCAGAGACACCGGGCTGGTTCACAAAAACCCGCGAAGCGATCCTTGGTGTGTCCGAAGAAACCACCACAGGCGTGCATCGTTTGTATGAACTGGCGAAGAACAATCAGCTGCCGTTCCCTGCGATCAACGTCAATGACAGCGTGACCAAGTCGAAGTTCGACAACAAATACGGCTGTAAAGAATCACTTGTGGACGGGATTCGCCGCGCCACAGATACGATGATGGCTGGCAAGGTTGCCGTTGTTTGCGGGTATGGCGATGTTGGCAAAGGCTCTGCCGCGTCTTTGGCCGGTGCGGGTGCACGTGTCAAAGTGACAGAAGCCGATCCTATTTGCGCGCTTCAAGCGGCGATGGACGGCTTCGAAGTTGTGCTGCTTGAGGATGTCATCGACAGCGCCGATGTCTTCATCACCACAACCGGCAACAAGGATGTGATCCGCATTGAGCATATGCGCGGAATGAAGAACATGGCCATCGTTGGCAATATCGGCCACTTTGACAATGAAATTCAGGTTGCAGCCCTAAAGAACCACAAATGGACCAACATCAAAGACCAAGTGGACATGATCGAAATGCCTTCTGGCAATAAGATCATTTTGTTGTCCGAGGGCCGTTTGTTGAACCTTGGGAACGCCACAGGCCACCCGTCTTTCGTTATGTCCGCCAGCTTTACCAATCAGGTTTTGGCGCAGTTGGAACTGTGGACCAACGGCGCAGCCTATTCGCCCGGCGTCTTCATCCTGCCCAAGCATCTGGATGAAAAAGTTGCGCGTCTCCATTTGGGCCGCATTGGTGTGAAGCTGACTGAACTTTCAGCCGAGCAAGCGGCCTACATCGGTGTGAAACCAGAAGGTCCGTTCAAGCCCGAGCATTACCGTTACTAATAGAAAAGGCGGGGTTTTGGCCCCGCCTTTTGCCTATGTGTACAAAGGGTCAGACCGATTACAGGTCTTCGCCAAATCCAAAGGTTTCAGTGACATAATCGATGTCTTTGTCTCCGCGACCTGACAGATTGATCAAGATCGACTTGCCGGGATTTTTAGGCGCTTCGCGGGTTGCAAACGCCACAGCATGGGCGCTTTCTAACGCTGGAATGATACCCTCGTGGCGGCTGAGATCAAAAAACGCCTTCAGCGCTTCTTTGTCATTGGCCGAGGTATAGTTGGCTTTGCCCGTGCGGTACAAATGCGCGTGCTCCGGCCCGACACCGGGGTAATCAAGGCCTGACGCCACCGTATGAACGGGTGCCGGGTCACCGTTTTCGTCCTTCAGCACCATCGTCCGGAAACCGTGGATATCGCCATCCTCGCCAAAGCTGATGGTGGCCGCATGTTCGCCCAGCTTGGACGAGGTGCCCATCGGTTCTACGCCATAAAGCGCGACATCATCTTCGATAAATCCCGCAAACAGCCCCATTGCATTTGATCCACCGCCGACGCAGGCCGCAACGATGTCTGGCAGCTCGCCGGTCATATCCAAAAACTGTTCGCGCGCCTCGATCCCGACAATGTGTTGGAAATTGCGAACCATCATCGGGAAAGGGTGTGGCCCCACAACAGATCCGATGGCAAATAAAGCGTGGTCGGCTTGCGGCACATAGGCTTGGAACGCGCTATCGACGGCCTCTTTGAGAGACCGACCGCCAAAGCCGACAGGCACAACAGTCGCGCCAAGCAATTTCATGCGGGTGACGTTCGGGGCCTCTTTGGCGATGTCGATCTCGCCCATATGGATTTCGCATTCCATACCAAAATAGGCCGCAGCGGTTGCCAATGCGACGCCGTGTTGACCCGCACCAGTTTCGGCCATCAGTTTGGTTTTGCCCATATGCTTGGCCAGCAATGCTTCGGCCATGCAATGGTTCAGCTTGTGTGCGCCGGTGTGGTTCAGGTCTTCGCGTTTGGCATAGATCTGCGCGCCGCCAGCAAGATCTGACAAGTTCTTCAGGTGAGAGACCGGCGTTGGGCGGCCCTGAAAATGCTTGCGGATGTAGCGCAGATCGCGGATGAATTCCGCTGATTTCGATATTTTATCATAAGCCTCGCGGATTTCCTTGAAGTGAGGAACCAGCGGCGGCGGCAGCATTGCGCCGCCATAGTCACCAAAGTACCCGTCCGCGTTGGGTGTGTCTTTCAAATAGGTTGTCATTTTTACCTCCCAGAAAATGAACTAATTTGGCTGAGCGCAGCGTAAACTGCTGAGCAAAATAGGGAATTGATACAGATCACGCTGAGAGTGAAGACACAAATCCTTCGCGAACATTCTCTGGATCATAAGCCTTTCGCGCAAAAACTTGACGGACTTTGGGCTCAAAGTGTTCGAGCGGGAGCATGTCATAGTCAGGGTCAAACGAGCTTTGATCCCAGCGTTCGCAAAAGGTTGCACAGCTGTCAAAGCAAGGGTGGTCCTTGAATTGATCACGGGCGTTTTCATCCCAGCTGTAGTGATGCGCATAATAAAGCATTTGGAAAATCCCGTGATGCTCAACAACCCACGCAACATCCCAGCGTACAAAGGGGCGGATTACCTCGGCGCTGAAACGGTCGTGGTTTTGCGGCGCAAGCCCATCGCCGATGTCATGCAGCAGGGCCCCAACGACCCAGTCGATGTCCGCGCCGTCCCGTTCGGCGCGCGTGGCCGCCTGCAACCCGTGCTGAAGCCGGTTGATCTTGTAGCCTTCAAGCGATGCGTCGCCTTGTCTGCGCAGTTCATCCAAAATCCGATCCGCAGTCAGGGCGATATAGGGTTTCTCAAGCTCCTGTAGCAAAAGGTATTCTTCTTTGGTTCCGTCTTTCATTTGGGTAAAGGAGACTTGGTCATCCTGCATGGGGCATCGCCTTGATTGTGTTTCGTTGTGTTTCAATCTGAACGAACTGTAGCAAACTGTCTGCTTCGCGCACGACCCTGAAATGCCGCAGGTTGGACATGGGAAATCGCCCACGTTTTTATCATTGCCAGACAGGCAATAACCATTAACGTTGCGCAAGACGGCTCAAAAGCCATCGAATATAAATTCAGACGGGGTTTGGGG
The DNA here is from genome assembly GCF_003208435.1 of Pelagimonas varians. Lineage (GTDB taxonomy): Bacteria > Pseudomonadota > Alphaproteobacteria > Rhodobacterales > Rhodobacteraceae > Pelagimonas > Pelagimonas varians. The sequence continues at coordinate 34,714 of NZ_QKMF01000005.1, forward strand.
CCCCGAAAAAGAGGGAGTTACCAATGGGCAAGCGCGACGAACTGATTGCGAAATACGCCGAAGATCTGAAAAACAAATGCGGCATGACGCCGGATATGGACCTGCTGACCAAAGTTACGATCGGCTGTGGCCCAGCGATCTATAACGACGACGCATCGACAGTTGCGGGATCACAAGCGTCCGAGCTTGAGACCGTCAAAAACAATTTCCTGATCAAGAAGCTGGGTCTGGCCGACGGGCCTGAACTGATGGAAGCGATCAACAAGACCATCGAAACCTATGGCAAATCTGAGCGCAACAAATACCGCGCGGTTTTCTATTACATTTTGGTCAAGCATTTCGGCAAAGAAGCCGTATACAGCTAAAGCTGATAAACATCAGCCCCAAAGGCCTCCGACTTCGGGGGCCTTCTTTCTTTTTGAACTACAATCACTTCGATGCACAATTGCACGAAATTGCATCTATTCGGAGTTTGCCCGAATCCTGCATGTCAGGTAGATAGATAGACACCGGCCAGAAGGCTGGAACCAGATTTCAGTTTCACGTGTGGTGTGTAGGGAGCACGTGGGGTGGACGGAGGGTTCCGGTATGTCCGGACCCCTCCGTTTTTATGCTTGGGTGGACAGTTTCGATTTAGAAAATCGTCAGAACCAGCCCCATAATCGCGCAAGCGATGGTGGCATAGCCGCCATCGATCAGCGTTAGTTTCTTTGGGCGATCCACATAGGCGTTGTTGATGGCAATCCAGGGGGTGATAAAGAACAGCCCGATCCCGATGCCAGAAATCAGCCCTTTGGCCAATGTATCTATATTTGCCAGTTCAAAAACGTGGCGCATCATTCCGCTAACGATCAGCTGCATCACAAAAGTATAGGCATAGAGCATTGGGTTTTGCCCGTTTGCGGGTTGTCCGTCGTCACCGCGGGCGACGCCAGATGCCTCCATCCACGGTTCGGCCAGCTTCATATAGTACACAGCGCCAGCGGCAAAAGCCGCCACTGCGGCCACCACAACATTGATAATTTCGAGCATTCTACCCTCCTGTTCGTCACTTGACGGATCGCTTGGGATAGTTTGCCGCAGGATTGGTGGTTCGCCTAGGGGGCAATGCCGGCCAGTCCACAGATCACTTGCCACTCGGCTTCGGTCACGGGTTGGACAGACAGACGTGAACTTTTGACCAGAGCCATCTCGGTCAATTCCGGATGCGCTTTGACCTGCTCCAGCGTGACAGGCGTTTGCACAGGTCCAACGGCGCGAATATCGACGCAGTCCCAGCGATCATCGTCTGACGTACTGTCGGGATGGGCCGTGGCGCAGATTTCAACCACGCCCACGACCGCTTTTTCTTTTTGGGAATGGTAGAAAAACCCGCGATCCCCTAACGCCATTTCGCGCATGAAATTGCGGGCTTGATAGTTTCGGACGCCGTCCCATTCTTCGCCCGCGGCGCCCTTGGCGACTTGCATGTCCCAAGACCAAGTTGAGGGTTCTGATTTGAACAGCCAGTAGCGCATCAGATGACCTTGTTCCACGCAATCAGTTCCGTGGATTCAAACAGACCGGCCTTGTTATAAGGGTCGTGGGCAACCCAATCTTGGGCGGCGGCCATATCATGTAAATCCAGGATAACCAGTGACCCACACATTTCGCCATTGTCGTCGAGCAGGGGCCCGGCTTGGGCGACATTGGTGGCTTTTAGATACTCAACATGCGCAGGACGGTTTTCCTGACGGATCGGTAGCGCACCGGGTTTGTCTTTTGCGATCAGGGCGATAAGCATGATTATTCTTCCTTCAATGGGCGGGAAAGCAGTTGCGCCATCACGTCGTCTACGGTGACGCGCCCTTGGGTCAAGGCGGCGACGGCATGACATATTGGCAAGGACAGGCCGGTATCAATTGCGATCCGGTCCATGGCCTGAGCGGTTGCGGCCCCTTCGACAGTTACCGAGGGATCAAAGATCTCTTTTCGGCCAAGCGCAAGCCCAAGTTGATAGTTGCGTGACAGATCGGATGTGCAGGTCAGCGCCAAATCACCAAGACCGGAAAGACCGGCCATTGTTTCAGGGCGGGCCCCTTGCGCAGCAGCAAAGCGGGTCATTTCGGCAAACCCGCGAGTCATCAATGCGGCGCGAGCACTATCGCCCAAACCAGCCCCAATGGCAGCCCCGCAGGCAATGGCCATCACGTTTTTCAACGCCCCGCCCAGCTCTGCTCCGACGACATCAGTGCTGCGATACAGGCGTAAGGATGGCGTCGATAGCTGGTGCTGCACCCGTTTGCCCACAGCGTCGACTGCACAAGCCAAGGTCAAGGCGGTGGGAAGGCCGCGCGCAATGTCTGCCGCAAAACTGGGCCCTGTCAGAATGGCAACACTTGCGTCTGGTTTGGCTGCCTGCAAAATCCCAGTCGGGCCCAAGCCGGTTCGCAGATCAACACCCTTGCAGCAGGCCACCAGGGTTTTGTCCGCCAGCGGGGTGTCGATGCGGTCCATCAGTCCTGACAACCGCTGCATGGGGATGGATAGCAAAATTGTATCGGCCTCAAGCGCGACGTCCAAGTCGGACACAATGTGAACCGCATCGGGAATTTTCAGGCCGGGCAGGCGCGGGCTTTCACGGGTTTCTAGCATCGCGGATACGTCGCGGGCCCACAGGGTGACTGGCCCGTTTTGTGCCAGTGAAATCGCCAAAGCGGTTCCAAATGCTCCGGCTCCGAGTATCGAGATGCTCATCCTTTTGCCCCTTTTTTTCCTGACCCGATGAGGGGGACGGCGGTCTTGTCCAGCGGCCACCGGGGGCGGGCGGACAGCGTCATGTCATCGGTAATCCCAGCGGCAAACAGCTCGGATCCTGCGTAGGCAATCATGGCCGCGTTATCTGTGCATAGCTTTAAGGGCGGCGCGGTAAAACGTATACTGCTGTCGGCACAAACAGACTCTAACACAGTGCGCAGGGCCATATTTGCCGCAACACCGCCAGCAACCGCCAAGGCAGGTTCGGCCGGCGATTCCGCCAAGTAAAGAGCAATGGCGCGGCGGGTTTTTTCTGCCAGAACATCCCGCACGGCCGCTTGAAACCCGGCACACATGTCATTGCGGTCTTGCTCTGTCAGCCCTGATTTTTCGGCAATCAGTTGGTCGCGCTGTCGCAACAATGCAGTCTTAAGTCCGGAAAAAGACAGATCGCAACCCGCGCGGTCCAGCAAAGGTCGGGGAAACCGGAACCGTTTTTCATCGCCGTTGCGGGCGACGTGTTCCACCGACGGGCCACCCGGTTGCGGCAACCCCAACAGCCGCGCGGTTTTGTCAAAAGCTTCGCCCGGGGCGTCGTCGATTGTTCCGCCAAGCCGGGTAAAGTCTTGGGCGCTGCGTACGACCAAAAACTGGCAATGCCCGCCAGAGACAAGCAGCATCAAATAGGGGTAGGTCAGGCTGTCTGTCAGGCGTGGGGTCAATGCGTGGCCTGCCAAATGATTCACCCCGATCAATGGTTTTCCCAGGCCGGTTGACAGCCCCTTGGCCATCATCACACCCGACAAGACACCACCGATCAAGCCCGGTCCAGCGGTCACTGCGATCGCGTCAATGTCTGGCAAAGTCACCTTGGCCTCGTCTAAAGCTTGTTCAATTGCACCATCAAGGCGCTCAGCATGCGCGCGCGCGGCAATCTCCGGAACCACACCGCCGAATTCGGCGTGCAGCTGCGTTTGCCCAAGCACCACCGATGCCAACACGTCACGTCCACGCAAAAGCGCTGCCGCGGTGTCGTCACAGCTGCTTTCCAGCCCAAGTATAAGGGGAGATGTCATACGGTCTTCCCGTTGCGTTGCCTGAGGCACCGGAGTACCACCCACTAAAGCGCGCGACAATCCCGGAGCGACGATGCCGCAGACTAAGCCCATTCTACTGATGACACGCCCTGATGCGGCGTCTCGTAGATTCGTGGCTAAATTGACTGGTAGCTTCACGCCGCTATTCTCGCCTTTGATCGGAATTTCCTTTTCGGGGAACTTGCCAAAGATGGCTGATTTTCGCGGATTGGTGTTCACATCGGCCCATGGGGTCGAGGCCTATGTCAAAGCAGGTGGCCCTGTGTTGCCTGCGTTCACGGTTGGAAATGCGACGGCCATGGCCGCAGCAAATGCCGGGTTTCCAGCCCAAAGTGCAAACGGCAATGCGGATGATTTGGTGAAATGGATTGCCGATCAACCGGGGATTGGACCTCTTTTGCATGTGCGGGGCACTTTTGCGCAGGGGGATGTGGCGGCGCGTTTGACGTCGCAAGGAATCACCACAGATGAATCTGTGCTGTATGATCAGCCTGAATTGCCGCCAAGCATTGATGCGCATCGTGCTCTTATGGGCGATACACCCGTGGTGGCCCCGGTTTTTTCGCCTAGAACAGCGGCTTTGTTGGCGAAAAACAGCATCAAAGCGCCGCTTCTTGTCGCGGCTATGAGTGAAGCTGTGGTCAAGCCGCTCGTCGGGCTGCATAAAACGGAATTGAAAGTTGCAGCACGGCCTGAGTCGTCGGCAATGGTTACTTTAGTGACCGAATTGCTGGAAAGAGCTTGTGCAAAGGACTAAGGACTCGATCTATATATCGGGTGTGTTGAAAGGGTGGCGAACGTGGCAAAATCCAGAAGAGGCAGGACTGGCAAGGATCAGTCAAAAGCCGAAGAGATTGTCGAAACGGTAGAAACCGAAGCAAAAGCGGTAGAAACTGAAATCGAAGCTGTGGTCGAAGAGGCTACAGATGCGGCAGCCGAAGTTGAAGCGTCTGTCGATGACGTTGTGTCAGAGGCTGTTGAGGCCGATGTCGCCGAAGACGCGCCTGATGCGACGATTGAAGACGCTTCCGAACCTGTCGAAGACGTACTGCTTGAAGAGGCGAAGGCCTCGGATGATGCTGACGTGCCGCTAGAAGCCGAAGCTGTGGACGAAACGGTTGAGACCTCTTTTAAAGACAGTCCATCGGAAACGCCCGAACCGCAGGTCATTCGCGAAACCGTTGTTGAGAAAAAAAGTGGCTTCATGTCCACCGCAGTTGGCGGAGCCGTTGCCGCGATTTTGGGGTTCGGTGCCGCGCAGTTCGTTGGCACGCCGCTGCCGTTCTTTCCCCAACCCGCGCCCAATCCCTTTGAGGAGGAAGCCCGCGGCGCGCTAAAATCGCAGTCTGACCAGATTGAAACGTTGGTGGCGCAATCAGCTGACACGCAAAAAGCGGTTGAGATTATCGACCTTGCCCCGGTTGTTGCCTCTGTTGCGGGTCTTGAGGATCAGATCAATGGATCCGAAGCGATTTTGAAAGCGATGGGGGATGAACTGGCCAGTTTTGACAGCCGTTTGACAGCCATCGAAAAGGCCCCGATGGCCGATGCCGTTTCGCCAGAATCCATCGCGGCCTATGAGCGTGAGCTGGACGCATTGCGCAAGTCGATCACCGATCAACAAGCGGCGCTAGAAGTGCAGCGGGTCGAAATTCAAGCCATGGCAGCCGAGGCTATTCAAGCTGAATCCAATGCCGAAGGTCACGCGACTCTGGCCGCAAGCCGTGCTGCGCTCGCCGAAATCACTGCAATGCTGCAAACCGGTAAATCCTTTGCGCAGCCTTTGGCGGTTCTGACGGACAACGGCGTTGCTGTTCCCGCAGCGTTGAGTTCGGTCGCGGCAGACGGTGTGCCGACACTGACCGCGCTTGCCGGTGAATTTCCAGAACTTGCCCGCAATGCTTTGAATGCGGCCCGTAAGGCTGGCGGCGAGGCAGAGGCAGACGGGGGAGGATTGGCCAGTTTCTTCCAAAAACAACTGGGTGCGCGATCCGTAACTCCGCGCGAAGGGGATGATCCGGACGCCGTTCTTTCACGCGCCGAAGCGGCTGTGAAATCAGGTGATCTGGACACAGCACTAACCGAAATAGATGCGCTCCCGGATGCCGCCAAAGCCGAACTGGATGGCTGGTTGGTACAAGCTGGAATGCAACGGGATGCGCTGGCGGCTGCTGCCGCTCTGTCCCAGGAATTGAACAAATAGTAAGGGTCACGAATTATGCTTTGGTCACTTATCAAGATTATCGTGTTCGTCGCTCTGGTTGCGGCGCTGACCCTCGGGGCAGGTTTTCTAATCGAAAGCGACGGCTCCGGTCTGGCCGAGGCCAGATTTATCCTGTTTGGCATGGAATACACGCTTGGGCCGCTCAAACTTGTGATGCTGCTGATCTTGATGATCGGTGTGCTGTATGTGTTGTTCAAAGTCGCCAGCTTTCTGGTGGCGCTGTTGCGGTGGATCAACGGGGATGAAACCGCGATTAGCCGCTATTTTGATCGCAACCGCGAACGCAAAGGCTATCAGGCGCTGTCCGAAGGTATGATGGCCCTCGCTTCTGGCGAAGGACGCTTGGCGATTGCCAAGGCCAACAAGGCGCAAAAATACCTGCACAAGCCAGAGCTGACGGATCTGATAACCGCTCAGGCAGCTGAAATGGTTGGCGATACCAAAAAGGCCGAAGAAGTTTACAAGCGTCTTTTGAAGACCGAAACCACCCGATTTGTCGGTGTGCGCGGATTGATGAAGCAAAAGCTTGAGGCTGGTGACACAGATACAGCGCTAAAGCTTGCGGAACGTGCCTTTGCGATCAAGCCTAAACATGGCGAAGTCGGCGATACGCTTCTGCGCTTGCAGGCCGAATCCAAAGATTGGGCCGGGGCACGCCAGACCCTGTCCGCCAAGCTGAAGACCGGCACAATGCCGCGCGATGTGTACAAGCGTCGTGATGCAGTTTTGGCCTTGTCGAACGCGATCGAAATCAAGGACGGTGAGCAAAGCGCCGCAGCGGCTGAGGCAGCTATTGCCGCCAACAAGGCGTCGCCTGATCTGGTTCCCGCGGCGGCAATGGCTGCGCGCAGCTTGATTGCGCAGGACCGCAAGCGGGTTGCGATCAAAGTTCTCAAAAAAGCATGGACCACACATCCACACCCGGATTTGGCCGCAGCTTTTGCAGCGATTGAACCAAATGAAACACCAGAAGCCCGCCTGAAGCGGTTTGATCCGCTGTTGCGTTTGGTTCCCGACCACCGCGAAACCAAATTGTTGACTGCGGAACTAAACCTTGCTGCCGAAGATTTCCCGGCAGCGCGGCGTGCAATTGGCAACCTCGTTGATACCGACGCAGACGCCCGCGTTTTGGCGATCATGGCTGCTATTGAACGCGGCGAAGGTTCGCCAGATACGGTTGTTCGCGGCTGGCTGGCCAAGGCGGTGACTGCGCCGCGCGGTCCTCAGTGGGTTTGCGAAAACTGTAACACGATCCACGCCGAGTGGGCTCCGCTTTGCACCAACTGTAGTGCTTTCGATACGCTGAGCTGGACCAATCCGCCTCAGTCCGAAGTTGTGCTGCCAGCTGGTGCCAATATGCTGCCACTGATTATCGGTGCACTTGAGGATAAGTCGGACGAGGATCTTGTCGACATCGTTGTCGCAAATCCCGAGGCTGATGCGCCTTCGGACACAGACGCAACGGCCAAGGATGTTACGCCGGACGCTGAGGTGATCGAAGAGGCTGAAACCATCACCGAGCCCGAGGGCGAGGCAAAGAAGTAACGGATAGCCAAGGCGGGCCGAGCGACTTCGGCCCGCCTCTTTTGATCTGACCGGCTCTTTTCAAACTTTATGGTCCTCGGTCGTTTTTTCCACACTCTTGTCTGCTGCGTCGCACCTGCCGGACTTTTTGTCCAAGGGACTGCGTCATTGCGCAAAAAAACATCTCCTATGTAAAAAATCATGGCGTCTGGCCCTGTATCCACCGGGCTAGGGTTGCAATAGTGCGGCCGAAGTTGGGGAGAGCAGACATGGTTGATCTGTGGGATGGTATGTCCCGCGCATTCTGGCTTGTGGTGACATTGGACGCAGAGCTGGTCGAGATCGCTTTGCGGTCCTTGCAAGTCACCCTGATCGCCTTGGTTGTTGCTTCGGCAATTGCACTGCCAATGGCCGCGTTGCTAACGGTGCGCAGGTTCAAAGCGCGCCGTACAGTCATCGCAGTGTTGAATGCTTTGATGGGGTTGCCGCCGGTTGTGGTTGGCCTTGTCGTTTATGTTTTATTGTCGCGTTCTGGCCCCTTTGGTGTGTTGGGATTGCTGTTCACACCAACGGCAATGGTGATAGCTCAGGTCATCATCATTGTTCCGCTCATCGCCAGCATTGCACATCAATCGTTGCGCGATCTCTGGGCTGAATACCACGATCTGCTGATTTCGATGAATGTCACCCAGTTTCAAAAGATTTCGACGCTTTTGTGGGATGCGCGCCGTGCTTTGTTGACGGCCTCGCTGGCAGGGTTCGGCCGCGCCATCGGCGAGGTTGGGGCGATCATGATTGTCGGCGGCAACATTGACCATTCTACGCGTGTTTTGACCACGGCCATTGCGCTTGAAACAGGCAAAGGTGATTTTGCCTTGGCGCTGGGGCTTGGCTTTGTGTTGATCGCCTTGGCAATTGTTGTCAACTTGGCGATCCATTGGCTGGGCCGGACCGAACGGGAGGGGCGTTGGTGAGCACTCTGTTTCCATTGGTGGCAAAAGGGGCCATAACATCGCGGCGCGGCAAGGTTTTGGTGGGCCCGGTCGATTTGACCTTGGACGGGCGGGGGACATGTGTCGTGATCGGGCCAAATGGCGCGGGCAAAACAACTTTGCTGCGCCTGCTGCACGGGGCCGCGCGTTTGACCAAAGGCTCAATCACTTGGGCTTGTCCAACCGAGCAGGCCCGCCACAATCAGGCCTTCGTGTTTCAACGGCCAGTGATGTTGCGCCGGTCGGTCGAGGAAAATCTGATTTATCCTTTGCGCGCCCACGGCATGCCCAAAGCCGAAGCGCGCGATTTGGCGCAAAACTGGGCCGAGCGTGTTGGTTTGCAAGAGATGCTACGCCGTCCTGCACCTGTTCTGTCAGGTGGCGAGCAGCAAAAACTGGCCCTTGCGAGGGCATTGATCATTAACCCCAAGCTGGTTTTTCTGGATGAACCTTGCGCATCATTGGATGGTCGTGCAATGCGAGAGATCGAAGCGATTTTGCATGAGGCCAGCAGCAATGGAACCCGTCTTGTTTTGTCCACACATGATATGGGTCAAGCACGCAGGTTGGCTGATACTGTAGTGTTTTTGCTCAATGGGCAGGTGCATGAACAAGCGCCGTCGTCCAAGTTTTTTACTGCGCCTGAAACACCTCAGGCCGCTGCATTCCTCAAGGGAGATATCGTGGAATGAAACTGATAGTTGCTAGCCTGTTTGCCGCTGTTATTGGCACCGTATCTTATGCGGGGGATGCTATGAAAATGGCGGTGACCACGTCTTTTAATAATTCGGGATTGGCAGATGTTTTGCTGCCGGAAATCGAAAAAGATTTGGATCTTGAGGTTCAGTTGCTGGTGGTTGGTACGGGGCAAGCGCTCACACTTGGCCGCGCAGGAGATGTGGATGCGATTTTGGTACACAGCCGTCAGGCCGAAGAAAAGTTTCTGGCCGACGGCTTTGGCACCAATCGCCGCGAAATCATGTATAATGATTTTGTCTTTATCGGCCCCAAAGACGATCCCGCTGCCATCGACGGAGTGCCAACTGCGGTCAGCGCGTTGCAAAACATTGCCAGTAGCAGTTCCCGTTTTGTGAGCCGCGGCGATGACAGTGGCACCCACAAAAAAGAGCTGAGTCTGTGGGGGTCCGCCAATTTGGATCCAGAAACATTTGGCGATTGGTATCGCGCCGTCGGATCAGGCATGGGGGCGGCTTTGAACACGGCATCCGGAATGAACGCTTATATCATGTCCGATCGTGCAAGTTGGCTGAACTTTGGCAACAAAGGCGACCTTGCGCTGCTGTATGCGGGCGATCCTGTGCTGTTCAACCAATATGCGTTTTTGCCGGTCAATCCCGAATTGCATCCACATGTCAAAACGGATCTGACCAAAAAACTGGAGGGGTGGTTGGTGTCTGATCGCGCCAAAGAACTGATTGATACCTACAAGATCAATGGCGAAACTTTGTTTGTGTTCAACGCCGAATAGGCGTGTTCCAGCCGTTGAATACGAACCCCCGCCCCTAAACAGGCGGGGGTTTGCGTTTAATACTCGTCTACAGACCCGTGGATCGCCAACTGGTCCAGCCCCGCATCTTGCGGCTCGATGACGCGAAAGGCTTCGCGCACCCCCGAGGGGGTCAATTCACGTGACACCGTCAGCAAAGTATTCGCGGTGTGATCGTCGCATAAATCGACCATGTGAGTCAGCTCGTCGCTGGCAACCGGGCGCGCGGCCTCAACCGATGGTGCGCCGTAATAGGTGACAAAATGCTGTGCCAGAAGGTCGATCAGCACAGCCAGTTCTGCCTCAGTGATGTCGGTCACCGCGACGAATGTCACACGGCCTGACGTTTCGAGCCCGAACCAGCCATTTGCAAAGGCCTGTCTGGCTTTGCCGCTAAGATCGGCTTCGGACCAGTTGGAAAATTCGAACCCGCCTGACACGCACCATTCGCCTGTTTGGGCGGGGGAATGGAAAACACGTTGGTCGGATTCGTCAAAATGGATCGCGCGGGCGAGTTTCATCAGCTGTTCTCCAACAATGAGGTGAGAGGGATCAAATGGGTGTCGGTGTCATCCCGCAAAAGCATGCCGAAATCCTCGTCGACTCCCAAGAATGTGCCGGTCAATGCACCTTGGGTGACAGGTTCGCCAACGCCATGCGCCAAGCCGCGCCATTCGGCGTGCAAGGGGCGGGTGCCTTCGCCTTCCCACTTGTTGATCCAGTTCAAGGAGTGACGGGACCATGCTTCAAGCAAAGCCGGGGCCTGCACATCGGCGCACCCTTCGGAATATAGCGCGGTTTGGTCGGGCCTGTCTCCGGGGCGATCATCCTCGGGCCATAGGGGCAGGGTGAAACCGATCACCAGCCAATCCGGCACGGCCTGCGGGTTCGTATCCGAAGCCATTGCCCGAAAGCCCCCGCAGGATGCGCCATTGACCAAGATCCCTCCTGACCATTCCAAATGCACAGCGACTTCGGGCGGGGCCAAAGCCCCCAGAGCATTCTGGAAGCTGATCCCGCACAAAGGCAGCATAGCCATGGCTTCGCGTAGCGGCACTTCTGGGGCGAAAACCAACGCGCCTTCCAGCGCGCTGGCCCCTAGGTGATAGCATACAAGCCCTGCCTCGCAGCCCATGATCGCGCGCTGGCAGGCCGTTTCAAAGGCACTGCCTTCGCAGGCTTCGCCCGACATCAACGGAGGGAACTGCAGGTCTGGCGTGCTCATGCTTTGCCCCATGCCACCAGTGCGTTGGCAATGTCATGAAAGGCCCGTGCTTGTGGGCCGTCCGGTGCGCTGACAGTGATGGGTGCGCCGCCGTCTGCAGCCAATCGAATGTCGAGGTGCAAAGGTACTTCGGCAAGCAAGGGAACACCCAGTTTCGCGGCCTCAGCGGCAACGCCGCCATGCCCGAAAAGATGCTCCTCGTGCCCGCATTTAGAACATACGTGAGTCGACATGTTTTCGATCATGCCCAAAATGGGCACGTTCAACTGATTGAACATATCGATCCCCTTGCGGGCGTCGATCAATGCAACGTCTTGGGGGGTGGAAACAATAATGGCACCGTCGATAAGGGCTTTTTGGGCCAGAGTCATCTGGACGTCACCGGTGCCGGGCGGCAGGTCAACGATCAGAACGTCTAATGCGCCCCACTGAACCTGCGTCAGCATTTGCTGCAACGCGCCCATCAGCATCGGACCGCGCCAAACGACAGCCTGGTCATCATTTGTCATCAGGCCAAGCGACATCATCGTGACACCGTGATTACGCATGGGCAGGATTGTTTTGCCATCCGGTGAAGAGGGCCGGCCGCTGACGCCAAGCATCCTTGGTTGGCTGGGCCCGTAAACATCGGCGTCCAGCAGTCCAACTTTGCGGCCCTGCGCGGCCAAGGCGCAGGCGAGGTTCGCCGACACTGTGGATTTGCCGACACCGCCCTTGCCCGATGCAACGGCGATGATATGCGCGATGCCGGGGATGCGTTGTGGGCCTTTGGGTTCGGCGGGTTTCGATGGTTTCAGATCCGGCGGCGCGGCGTTGGAATGTCCGGTCAGAACAACCGAGACGCTGTTGACGCCGTCAATTGCCTTGACCCGTGTTTCTGCTTCGTCGCGGACCGGTTCGAACAGTTTGGCATGTTCGGGTGCGATTTCGATCACAAAGCGCACGGTGCCGTCGCCGACATTCAATGCACGCATGGCCCCGCTGGCAACAATGTCGCCGCCGGCAACTGGGTCGGTGATGGTTTTTAGAACCTCAAGAACGGCTTCTCTGTTTGCCACGGATCAATCCTGCCCTTTGATTTCGCCAGTGACTTCATGCGTCATGTCCAGCTCTTCGATGGTGATCACGGCTTTGACTGCAAAGGTCTTTCCGTCTGCCTTTGCATCCCGCATCGCGTCCTCAATTGCTTGTTGGGATGTAACACCAACCTGTTTGAGAAACTTGCGCATGGACATGTTGAAATCGTCGCTCATCGTCTACTCCTATCGGACCCGTTGACGGATCGACCCATCGACGCCTACCCTAAGGGTATGCGTATAGGCCTTTTCATTACTTTGTTGCTTTTGCTGCCGCTGACTGCGGTTGCAGAAGATCGCTTGGTTCGGTTGTATGTTCCGCAGGGATTGGCGGAAACCGGATTGTTGAAACACATCTTGCCGCGTTTTTCTCTGAAAACCCAGATCAAGGTTGAGCTGGTCAGTGATCCGGCACAGGCGGACATTGCGCTGGGTGCGGATGGTCGACCGTTGTTTCAGGGTGGGCAAACAGTTTGGCACGTGAAACGCCAGCGTGAAGGACATGCCGGTACGGACCGATTTGCCAAATGGCTGCGTTCTGAAGTTGGCATGCGCACGATCACCGGCTTTGCACCACAAGGGACCGCGTTGTTTACACCACCCCCCGAAACCGTGGCGGAGGCCGAGGATATGACTCTTGAGGGCAATAGCGTTTTGGGCCACACCACGTCGAAAACCAAGTGCGCCCGATGCCACGTTGTGGACGAAGCGACGCGGCTGACCAGCATTGGATCGACCCCTAGTTTTTTCGTGTTGCGCAGCCTGTCCGACTGGCAAGAACGGTTCGCGACGTTTTATGATTTGAACCCCCACCCGTCTTTTACCCAAGTGGCGGATTTGACGGACCCGTTCCCCCTCGATCGACCACCACCTATCGTGCCCGTCGAAATGACGCTGGACGAAATTTCGGCGATCTTGGCCTATGTGTCGGGGCTGCAAGCCGCCGATCTGGGGAAACCGTTGGTGCATCAATAACAGCCCTAGTGATCGCGCCGTTTTGACAGGTAATCTTCGGTGGTGCGGACTTTTGGGCGTTCCTTGCCTTCGAACGGATTATTTTGCGCATGGAACTGCGCATCGACGCGGCAGTTGTCACACATCTGGATCATCTTAAGCGCATCGGGGCGCTGGAACATGCTATGCGATTCCAGTTTTTCCGTTATTTTTTCGATGGTTGATTTCACCCCGAACAGCGATCCGCACTGGATGCAGGCAAAGGGCTCTTCTTCGTTTACAACCCGCTGCGATAGCGCGGCGTCGGTCAAATCCAGTTGCGGTTTGTACGTGATTGCGTCTTCCGGGCAGACATGGGCGCACAGGCCACACTGAAGGCAGGCGTCTTCCTGAAACCGGAGCTGCGGCAGGTCAGGATTGTCGCCAAGCGCCCCTGACGGGCAGAGCGACACGCATGACAGGCACAAGGTACAACTGTCGGTATTGATCTCAACCGCGCCATAGGGGGCATTGTCCGGAAGCTGTAGGATATCTGCGTCGGGGTTGAGCGCACGGGCGGCTTGGCGGGTGATTTGGCGGCGTGTGCCCATGGGCCGAATTGGGGAGGCGACAGGGGCAGGGGCGGCTTCGGCGTAGAGCGTATCGGACATCGCGTCTGGGTCGGTTGTGTCCAAAAGCGTAACGCTGCCAGCGCCGCCGATGGCCGCTGCTAGGGCAATTTGGGTCGCCAGCGCTTGGCGGTCGGTCGCCGGTCCGGGCAGCAATGTGACAGAAGCAAATCCGGCGGCAAGGGCGGCAACGGCTTCGGCATGTCCGAACAAGTTCAGGGCCGGGACTTCCATCGGGATGACATCCGCGGGCAAGCCGCGTCCGTGACGTGCGGACAGGCGCACCATTTCGGCACCATGGGCGTCACTGACCATCAAACGCGGCGCGGTGCCACCTGCATCCAGAAAGGCCTTGGCCAATGTTTGAACGCGGCGCATCGTTAGATCGACAGGCGGTGCATCATAGCTGATGGCTCCCGACGGGCATGCCGCCGAACAGGCCCCGCACCCTGCGCAGGCCATTGGATCGATGCTGACATGGTCGCCTGCCGGGGAAATCGCGCCGGTGGGACATAGATCAAGGCAGTTGGTACAGCCGGTTTGTTCCGCCCGCGAATGGGCGCACAGCAAGGGTTCGGCCCGCACATAAAGTGGCTTTTCGAATGTGCCAACCATATGCGATGCGGCTAAAATGGCCGCCGAGATCGATGGTGGATGCGCCGGATCTGCACGCAGATATCCTTCGCGTTTTTCGGGCGCCGGGAAAAGCGGTGTGCCGCCTGTTAGGTCTAGCAAAATGTCACACATGGACTTCCCGCCATCGCGCGGGTCGGACAGGCTGGGGCCACGGCCACCTGGGTTTGGCATTTGCAGGGCGTCGATGGCCACTTCGAACTGGCCCAAGGCACCGGAGGCCCTGCGCAGACGGCCAACAACAACGTCAAATTTGGCTGTATCCGGGACATCCTTGGCGTGGTCCAAAAGAACAGTAACGCTCAGATAGTCTTGCAACTGCTCTGCCACGGCCAGCGTTGTTTCAGCTGGCCCTGTGATCAGGCACAGCCCTTCGGAAATAACATCACGCGTCTTAGCGGGAGAGGCGGGCAATAGGGCCTCGGCGGCAAGGGCGGACATTTTGGGCAGTTTCGAGGCGGTATCTTCGCTCCATCCGGCCCGATCACGCAGGTCCAAAAGGGGGGCATCGGGCTGCCCGATTTCCTCGGCCAGAGCTTCGAACACCTGAGACTGTTGGGTGCAACAAATAATTGCATCACCTTCCTCAAGCGCCTTCACGGCTCGGTCAATTTGGGTGGTGCACAGGGTCTGGCAGGGTTTTGAGACCTCTAGTCCGGTGGATTGCTTGAGCCCCTCAGTATCCAATTGCATTGACCCCATACAATCACACGTAATCAGAGACTTAGGCATATTTTCCCCACTTTAATTCTGGCCAGAACCGGCCTGAAATTTTCCCCATTCGGTGCAAAGCGTAGACTTGATTCGCTGTCGGCGACAACCGGTTTTATTTTGCCAAAGGCAAACGCGCGGGCTGAAGTTGAAGGTGATTCGCACCGATGATTCGCCGGAGTGACGTCACGGAATAAAGCCTATAGTTTTGGTCAGATTAGACAATTCGTCCAACATGGACCTTTGCCAACGCGCGGCTTGCCCAAATTGTCCCAGAATACCAAAGAATACCGTTTGGCTTCAATCAAGGCTTTGAACGGGCGGGCGCTTGCCGCAAGGTTAGATCAATTGGGAGGACATCCGGGTTGATCCACAATCCTAAAATGTATGAGGCAATGCCGCTGGGCGTTGTTCTTCGAAAGACGCCGGGCGTAACGCGCTGGGTGCCTTGGGTGTGGAAAGCTGTCGCCGTTCTCCCGGGGGCAGGCCCTGCGGAATTCCGCGAGATGCGCCGCGAAGGTGAAGCAATTGAATACCACGCAGCCACCCTAACGCTAGAACTGCACGGAGCCGAGACCGAAGCGTATTTACACGGGCTAACAGCCAAGGTTCCCAGCATTTATGTCGTGATGCGCGAAGGCGAAGGCGATTGCCCTCTAGATATGTTGCTAGTCACAGCTTCGCCCTACGAGGCACAAGACTACACAGACAGTGGCGAAGAGCTGGTTGAAAAGGTTCCAATGCCTATCGGTCTGATGGCTTGGGTGCGCGCTTTTGTAGAGGAATTCCACGAAGACGAAGTTTTCGTGAAGCGCCGCCGCGACAAGAAACGGACGGATATGGTTGAGGACGGTATTGGAGATGCGCGTATTGCGCAGACAGCCGATGTCTACCGGTCCCCCACCGGCCGTAAAAAAGCGAGGTTGCAGTGATGGATCTTTGGTCGCGCCGCAAAGCCGCTGTAGAAGCAGAAGCCATCGCCGAGGTGAAAGCCGAAGAGGCGATCGTTAAAGCCGACGTTGAGGCGGTTCAAGCCGAACAGACAGACGAAGAGCTGTTGGAGCAGCTGGGTCTGCCTGATCCGGACAGCTTGGGCGAAGGGGCTGATTTTAAACAATTCATGGGTGATGCGATTCCTGCGCGGCTTAAGACCCGTGCGCTCCGGCGTTTGTGGTCTGTGAACCCGTTATTGGCCAATATTGATGGATTGGTCGACTATGGTGAAGATTTTACCGATGCCGCGATGTGCGTCGAGAACATGCAAAGCGCCTATCAGGTCGGCAAAGGCATGATGGCCCACGTCGAGGAGTTGGCGCGTCAGGCCGAAGAAGAGGCTGCCGCGGAAGACGCTGATGCAGAGTCAGAGCAAGACATTGAAGAACCGGCAATTGATCCGGTTCGCCCGCCCCAACCCCAAGACAAAGAAGCTGTGCTGGCTTTTGCTGCGCAATCCGCCCAAGATGAGGAACCGTTCCAGCCAGAATGGGACGACGCCCCCGAGGACGCAGCCACAGCCCCTATGCCGGGCTCGCGCCGCATGACATTCACATTTGACGACCAGAGGACAGGATGACCGCAGCAGTGGACACCACTCAGACCGCCCCCCAAATCGCCCAAGAGGATCGGCTGCGTGCTGACCTTTACAACTTCGTTGGCTTGATCCTTGCGGGTCCGCCGGATGAACTCTTGCTTGCCCAAACCGCCAGTCTAAGCGGGGATGACAGTGAACTGGGCAAGGCGATCAGCACCCTTGCCAAAGTGGCAAAGATCACCAAACCGAAGGCTGTCGAAAGCGAATATAACAAGCTTTTCATCGGACTGGGGCGTGGTGAATTGCTGCCCTATGCATCCTATTACCTGACCGGATTTCTGAACGAAAAGCCGCTTGCTCAGCTGCGCCGCGATATGGTCGCGCGCGGGTTGGAGAGGGCGAAGAACGTTTTTGAACCCGAAGACAATATCGCCAGCCTGATGGAAATGATGGGTGCGTTGGTTGTGGGCCGTTTCGGAAACCCGGCAACGCTGGACGAACAAAAGACCTTCTTTAATCGGCACATCGGCCCTTGGGCTTCGCATTTCTTTGCTGACCTAGAGGGGGCAAAGAATTCGATTTTCTACGCGTCGGTCGGCACTGTTGGCCGCGCCTTTATGGAAATCGAAACCGAAGCCTTTCGGTTGAGTGGTGAATGATCCTGCCTTGTTCTCAGGGCATTTCGAGTGGCGGGAAACCGTCAGAACACATCAAGGGGAGTTTCCCAAGATGACAAAAGAAACCAAGGCATCCCGCCGCGATTTCTTGAAAATGGCTGGAACCACAGCGCCCGTAGCGGCACTGGCGATTGCGGCCGGCACAGGTGAGGCAGAAGCCGCCGCGCCTGATCTGGCATCTGACAAGATGCAAGATACCGCGCACACCCGCGCCTATTTCGATTCCGCCCGGTTCTGAACCGGACGTGATCATACCCGCCTTTCGGCAACTGGTTGCGTGACGCCCGACTGCCCGAAAGATCTTACGCAATACCAAGCAAGCTGGGGTTTAAACCCATGCACGCAAGGGAGAGAGAAACATGCTTAGGAAAAAGACCAACGGGGTTGCGCGACGCCCCCAGCGGACCAGTATCCTGTCTGAAGCTGCGAACGCTTCAGTAGACCGCCGCGCCTTTTTGCGCGGATCAGGTCTGGCGATTGGCGGCCTGGCCGCGATTGCTGCCACTGGCGGTACGGTTCAGCAGGCTTCGGCCGCGACAGCCGCATCCAGCACGGTGGAGACCAAGAAATCCATCTGCACGCATTGCTCGGTCGGTTGTACCGTCGTGGCAGAAGTGCAGAACGGTGTTTGGGTTGGGCAAGAGCCCGGCTGGGACAGCCCGTTCAACCTTGGTGCACATTGCGCCAAAGGGGCCGCTGTTCGCGAACACGCGCACGGTGAACGCCGTCTGAAATACCCTATGAAAAAAGAGGGTGGAGAATGGAAGCGCATCAGCTGGGAACAGGCGATCAACGAGATCGGCGACGGCATGATGAATATCCGGGAAGAAAGTGGCCCGGATAGCGTTTATTGGCTGGGTTCGGCCAAACATTCCAACGAACAAGCCTATCTGTTCCGCAAATTTGCTGCCTATTGGGGCACAAACAACGTGGACCATCAGGCGCGTATTTGTCACTCAACCACAGTTGCCGGTGTTGCGAACACCTGGGGCTACGGTGCGATGACAAACTCGTACAACGACATCCACAATTCCAAAGCGATCTTTATCATTGGTGGTAACCCTGCCGAAGCGCACCCCGTTTCGCTGCTCCACGTTTTGAAGGCGAAAGAGCAAAACAACGCTCCGCTGATCGTTTGTGACCCACGCTTTACCCGTACTGCGGCCCATGCGGACGAATATGTTCGTTTCCGTCCCGGTACAGACGTTGCGTTGATCTGGGGTATCTTGTGGCACATGTTCGAAAACGGTTGGGAGGACAAAGAGTTCATCCGCACCCGTGTTTGGGGCATGGATCAGATCCGTGAAGAAGTCGCCAAGTGGACACCTGAAGAAGTCGAGCGTGTCACTGGTACGCCCGGTTCTCAGCTGCGCCGCGTTGCCCGCACAATGGCGAACAACCGTCCCGGCACCGTAATCTGGTGTATGGGTGGTACGCAGCACACCAACGGCAACAACAACACCCGCGCGTATTGCGTGCTTCAGCTGGCGCTGGGCAACATGGGCACCTCGGGTGGTGGCACAAACATCTTCCGTGGCCACGACAACGTTCAAGGTGCTACCGACCTTGGTGTTCTGTCGCACACATTGCCGGGCTACTATGGCCTGTCCAATGGTGCATGGGCTCACTGGGCGCGTGTTTGGGAAGAAGACGGCGAATGGTTGGGCAATCAGTTTGCCAAGACAACTGGTGCCGACGGCAAGGAAAAGTCGCTTCAGAACCTCACCGGTATTCCGGTGTCGCGTTGGATCGACGGCGTACTTGAAGATCCGGAAAACATGGACAACCCAGACAAGGTCCGGGCCATGGTTCTTTGGGGTCACGCACCCAACTCGCAGACACGCGGGCCGGAAATGAAAACAGCAATGGAAAAGCTGGATATGTTGGTCGTCATTGACCCGTTCCCAACTGTTTCCGCTGTTATGCACGACCGTACAGATGGCGTCTATTTGCTGCCTGCGGCAACACAGTTCGAGACATATGGCTCGGTCACTGCGTCCAACCGTTCGCTTCAGTGGCGTGAACAGATCATGGACCCGCTCTTTGAATCCAAGCCAGACCAGGAAATCATTGGCCTGCTTGCGCAAAAGTTCGGCTTCCACGAACGTCTGTTCCGCAACATTGGCCTTGAAGAAGATGGCATTACGCCAAACGTCGAAGAGACGCTTCTTGAGATCAACAAAGGCATGTGGACCATTGGTTATACGGGCCAGACACCTGACCGCCTGAAACTGCACATGGCCAACCAGCACACGTTCGACAGAACAACGCTGCAGGCTATTGGCGGCGCGGCTGATGGTGATTACTACGGTCTGCCATGGCCTTGCTGGGGCACCGCGGAAATGAACCACCCCGGTACGCCGAACCTGTACGACATGTCCAAGCCGGTTTCTGAAGGTGGTTTGACCTTCCGTGCACGCTTTGGCGTGGAACGTGACGGTGACAACCTGCTGGCCGACGGCGTCTACAGTGTGAACTCGGAAATCCAGGACGGGTATCCGGAATTCACCATGCAGATGTTGATGGATCTGGGTTGGGATGGTGATCTGACTGACGAAGAGCGTGCCTCGATTGACGCTGTCGCCGGTCCGAAAACCAACTGGAAAACCGACCTGTCGGGCGGTATCCAGCGTGTCGCAATCAAGCACGAATGTGCGCCCTTCGGGAACGCCAAAGCCCGCGCTGTTGTGTGGACATTCCCGGATCCGGTGCCTGTGCACCGCGAACCGCTGTACACACCACGCCGCGATCTGGTTGCGGACTACCCAACCTACGAGGACCGCAAGTTCTATCGCTTGCCAACCATGTATGCGTCGATCCAAAAGAACGACTTCTCCAAGGACTTCCCGATCATCCTGACCTCTGGTCGTTTGGTTGAATACGAAGGCGGCGGTGAAGAGACCCGTTCGAACGCTTGGCTTGCCGAGCTTCAGCAGGACATGTTCGTCGAGATCAACCCACGCGATGCCAACAACCTTGGTGTTCGTGACGGGGCGCAGGTCTGGGTCGAAGGTCCTGAAGGCGGCAAAGTCAAAGTCATGGCAATGGTTACCAATCGGGTCGGTGAAGGCGTTGCCTTTATGCCGTTCCACTTTGGTGGTCATTTCCAAGGTGAGGATCTACGGAGCAAGTACCCTGACGGTGCTGATCCGTATGTATTGGGCGAAAGCACCAACACGGCCCAAACCTACGGTTACGACAGTGTCACCCAAATGCAGGAGACGAAATGTACTCTCTGCAAAATCTCAGCAGCATAAGGAGACCGGAATATGGCACGAGCTAAGTTCCTATGTGATGCCGAACGCTGCATCGAGTGTAACGCCTGCGTCACCGCATGTAAGAACGAGCACGAAGTTCCCTGGGGGATCAACCGCCGCCGCGTGGTAACGATCCAGGACGGGAACCCCGGCGAACGTTCGATTTCGGTGGCTTGTATGCACTGTTCAGACGCGCCTTGTATGGCCGTTTGTCCAACAGATTGCTTCTACCAGACCGAAGACGGTGTGGTTTTGCATTCCAAGGACCTGTGCATTGGGTGTGGTTATTGCTTCTATGCGTGCCCCTTCGGTGCGCCGCAGTATCCGCAGGCTGGCAACTTCGGCTCCCGTGGTAAGATGGACAAATGTACCTTCTGCGCCGGCGGACCTGAAGAAAACCACTCGAACGCAGAGTTCTCCAAATACGGTCGCAACCGTATTGCAGAAGGCAAACTGCCGATTTGTGCGGAAATGTGTTCCACCAAGGCCTTGCTGGCCGGTGATGGCGATGTTGTGTCGGCCATCTACCGCGAGCGTGTCGTTTCCCGCGGCTTCGGCTCGGGTGCTTGGGGCTGGGGCACTGCCTACGAGCAAAAGGCAGGCTGACGCTTTGGATGGGCGGGTTTATTCCCGCCCAGCACCTATCATTCGGGGCGGTCTTGGGGTTCCAAGACCGGCCCGTTCCCTTATTCGAATTCAAATTCTCCAAGGAGGGTGACACATGCTGCGCATGGCACTCGCACTTGTCTTATCGCTGTTGCTGACCACCACTGTCGCACAAGCTGATGAGGTGACCAGTACATCTGCACCCGATCGCTCTGCCACGGGCGGCGCGACAACGCTTGAGGACATCATGGCCCGCCAACGGGGCGAGACCGTGGACGACAGCTATCGCCGTGACAACACCGGCGACGCCAGCGCGGATCCCGGCGCAGCGCAGCTGGGCACGCTAGGCGGCGCATCTGATCCTGAATTGTGGCGCGCGCTACGATATGGTTCGGCCGATGTTACGACTGCCGCCCGCAATAGCGGGGCAACAACGCTGGTCCAAGATGGCGGCATGTGGTGGTTAAATTTCCGTGAAGGCCCGTTGGTCACCTATGGCGGCTGGTTGTTGCTTGGCACTATCGGTGCGTTGATCCTGTTTTATCTGACACGCGGCAAGATCGCTATAGACGAGCCGATGACTGGCCGCACTGTCACACGCTTCAAGTTTATCGAACGCTTTGCACATTGGGTGTTGGGTGGTTCATTTATCCTGCTGGGATTCACGGGCCTGTTTGTTCTAATGGGCCGTTTGTTTATCGCGCCGTATCTGGGCAAAGATTTCAACTCAACGCTGCTGACTGCGTCCAAACTGATCCACAACAATGTCGCATGGGCCTTTATCCTTGGCTTGGTCATGGTGTTGGTCATGTGGGTTTGGCACAATATTCCGGACCGGACCGACATCAAATGGTTCGCCCAATTTGGTGGGATCATTGGTAAAAACCACCCCCCCGCCAAGAAGTTCAATGGCGGGCAGAAGATCATCTTTTGGTCTGTGATCGTGTTTGGCGGATCGATTGCCGTGTCTGGCGTATCGTTGTTGTTCCCATATGAATTGCCGCTGTTTGCCAAAACCTTTGCGTTTCTGAACGACATTGGCGCGCCGGGTTGGGTGGGTATGTCACCCTTGCCAATCTCGCTTTCGCCTCAAGAGGAAATGCAGTTCGCCCAGCTTTGGCATGCTATCATGGCCTTTGTTTTGATGGCTATCGTGCTGGCGCATATCTACATCGGCTCGGTCGGGATGCAGGGCGCGTATGATGCTATGGGCACCGGCGAAGTGGATGAGGCATGGGCCCATCAACACCATTCGATCTGGCTCGACGAAGAACTGGTCAAGCGGGGTGATCCCCCACGGGATGCCAAGCCTGAAAAAGTGACGCCGGCTGAATAATGCGGTTGCTTGTGCTGCTCATAAGTCTGGCGCTGCCAGCTGCGGCGCAAGAGTTTTCCACGCTCAAAGGACACGGCGGCCCGATTATGGGAATTGCCGTGTCCGACGCAGGGCAGGTGGCGACGGCCAGCTTCGACAACTCTGTTGGGCTCTGGTCTGATGGCTTACCGACTTGGCTCGAAGGGCATGAGGCGGCGGTGTCAACGTTGAACTATGCGCTGGCCCCAGTTCTTTTGACAGGTGGAGATGATTTTCGGGTGTTGCTCTGGAACACGGCTTTGGAGACGGCACATGAGCTGACCAAGCACCTGGGTAAGGTCAGCGACATCGCGATTTCTCAGGATGGCACACGGTTGGCTTCGGCCAGTTGGGATGGAACGATACATCTTATGCAACCAAGCCACGACACGCAGGCAACGACTTTGCCGGTGGTCCTGTACGGGCATCGGTCGGGAGTAAACGCAGTTGCTTTCCACTCAAGCGGTGCTTTGTTTTCGGGCTCCTCAGACGGAACGCTTAGAATTTGGGAGGGGCAGCCGGAGAGCATGTCCTCTCGGGCTATTGTCCACCACGGTTTTGGGATCAACAAACTGATCGTTTCCGATGATTGGCTGGCCTATGGGGCGGTTGATGGCGGCACACGCGTCATTCATCCGGTGACAGGCGATCTGATCGCTGATTTTACACTCGACCGCCGACCGATCTTGTCCTTGGCCCACCACCGCGAAACGGGGCAAATTGCTGTCGGCGATGGGCAGGGCTATATTATGATGATCGATAGCAAAACCTGGCGCATTGCCCGTGATTTTCGCGCCACACGGCGTGGGCCGGTTTGGGCGCTGGCGTTTTCAAATGATGGCCAAACCATTTGGGCGGGCGGCCTGGATGATATAGTCTATGGCTGGCCCGTGGCTTTGCTGGATGAGTTCGACCCCGCTATGGGCCAAGATCGAAGCTTTTTGCACAAGGCGGACACGATGCCAAACGGTGAACGACAGTTCATGCGCAAGTGCTCGATTTGTCATTCTCTAGATGACGGGCCGTCGCGCAAAGCTGGTCCGACATTGCACGGCGTGTTTGGCCGTGCCGCTGGAACTGTTCCGGCGTACCGCTATTCTCAGACGCTACACGGGTCGGACATTGTCTGGACCGAAGACAGCATAGACGCCCTGTTCGACGTGGGGCCAGACCACTACATACCGGGCTCGAAGATGCCCATGCAGGTGATCGCAAAGCCGCAAGATCGCGCTGATTTGATTGCCTTTTTGAAACAAAACACAACTCAAGGAGACTAACCCATGAAAGCCATGCTGGCAGGGTTCGCCGCAACCATTGTGATCGCTATTGCAGCCAATTTCGGATTGGCAGAGATAGGCTTTTCCGCGCAAGATCGCTATTCCAGTGACAGTGTACGGCTAGACTGAGGATACCTGTGGCAGACGAATACGGAGCCAGCCTGAAAGGTGCATCGATCCTAGTTATTGATGACGAGCCAGGCATGCGCAATTTTCTCACCAAGATCCTTGAGCCGCGTTGCAAACGGGTCGAACAAGCTGGATCACCCGATGAAGCGACCAAGATGCTGGATCGCGCGCATTTTGATCTGCTGATTCTTGACAATATCATGCCGGGCAAAACGGGTCTGGAATGGGTGACCGAGCAGCGGCGTATGGGGCTTTTTGCCGATACAATTCTGATCACGGCCTATGCAGATCTTGAGACGGCGATCACGGCATTACGCGCCGGCGTGCAGGATTTTGTGCTAAAGCCGTTTCGGGCCAACCAGATCTTGAATGCTGTGTCGCGTACGCTTGACCGTAAAAACTTGCGGCGCGACAACACATTGCTTCGGCATGAACTGTCATCGGACAACGTTCGTGGCAAGCTGTTGGGCACGTCCGACGCACTGGCCAATGTACGCACTATGTTGCACAAACTTGCACCGCTTCCGACGCCGGTTTTGTTCACCGGTGCCAGCGGAACCGGCAAAGAAGTTGCGGCGCGAACTTTGCACCAGATGTCTGATCGCGCCGACAAGCCCTTTGTTGCGGTGAATTGTGCGGCATTGGCACCGGATCGATTGGCGCATGAACTATTTGGCGTGGTTGCAGATGCGTCCCACCGCAAGGCGGGTTTGTTCATGCTAGCGGATGGCGGCACGCTGTTTTTGGACGAAGTTGCGCAAATGCCGGAATCGCTTCAGGCGGCATTGTTGCGGGTTATCGAAGATCAGCGCGTGCGTCCAGTTGGTGGCGAACGGGAAATTCCGCTCAATTTACGGCTTTGTTTTGCAACAAACGCCAATCTGGAACGTGCGGTTGAAGAGGGCCGGTTCCGCGCGGATCTGTACCATCGTATCAACGTGGTCACGATAGACATGCCGCTTTTGAAGGACCGGTCCGAAGATATTGTCGAATTGGCAAGTCTGTTCACGTGCCATTTTTCGACAGTCTTAGGTATGCCTGCGTTAGATTTGGACGATGAAACATTTCTCAAGTTACGTCGCTACGATTGGCCGGGGAATGTGCGGGAATTGCGCAATCTGATCGAACGGTCCGTTATCTTGGGCGAATTCCCAGATGAGTTTTCGGGCAATGGCAATGTCACGGGCATTCAGGCTGTTGAAACACTGGACTATGTGATGCAGCGCCATATCCTGCATGTGCTGGATCAATGCGATGGCAACCGTGCAGAAGCATCACGGCGCTTGGGTGTCTCGCGCAAAACAGTGGATCGCAAGTGTGCCGCATGGGGCGAATAGTCAGGTTGCGGCTGGCAGCCATACCATAAATTCAGCCCCCGGGTCGCAGTTTCGTGCCGAAATCAATCCGCCAGATCGTTGAACAAGGGTCTGGCTGATTGACAGGCCAAGGCCAGTTCCTTCGGCTTGCTTGGTTGTGAAAAACGGGTCGAAAACAGAGGTTAGCTTATCGTCGGCAATGCCGGGGCCCGTATCACGCACCCGTAAACAGGCACCGTCCTTCCCTTCGCGGGGTTCTGTCGTCAAAGAAATCGACAGCGTGCCATGATCCCCCATGGCCTGAATGGCATTGACGATCAAATTGATCACCACTTGTTGCATTTCTCCGGGATCAACGCGCACGGTGGGGGCTTCGTTCAGGGCCAGATCCACGCGTATGTTGCCTTTGCTCACCAGATGTTCGACCAGAACCAGACAATCGGAAACGACCGGGGCCAGAAAGGTGAGTTCATCATAGCCGGAAAACTCTCCGGGACGGGCGAATTGCAGCAGCTTTCCTACAATAGCGTCAATCCGTGACACCTGTTGATCGACTAGATCCAATTCGGTGCGCACGTCTTCAACATGGGGCCCAAGCGTTTCCCGCATCACGTCAACATTGCCTTGGATTACAGCGACGGGGTTGTTGATTTCATGCGCAACGCCTGCCGTGATTTCCCCGATCGACGCCAGCTTTTCAGACATCACCAACTGCTTGAAAGTCTGTTCCAACTTGTCGTTGGCATCGCGCAATTCCGATGTGCGTTTGTCGACACGCTGGTTTAACTCGTCCGCCCAGGCCCGAAGCTTTTGATCTCTGTCTTGTACTTGATTGAGCAGACTATCGAGATGGGCTCCAACTTGGCCGATTTCATCGCGGGTTCCGATATTGCCGTTGCGGGCTGACAGATCGCCCTTTTCGACCTTTTTCATCGTCTGGTTCATGCGCTCTAGCGGCGCAAAAATGCCTTTGGCAAGCCAGAGGAACACCGGAGCAGAGAGAGCGAGAACTGCGCCAAACGCAACCATCATCCAGATATAAGCGGACCGTTTTGCAGCGGCAAAGGGGGCCTCAAGGAAGCCCACATACAGCATGCCAACGCGCCGGTTAAAGCTGTCGGTGATCGGCAAATAGCCTGAGATGTACCAATCGTTAACCACAAAGGCCCGTGCAAGCCATGTGCGGCCTTGATCCAGAACCTTGCCACGCACCGCGCCAGAAACACGGGTGCCCAAGGCGCGGACGTCTTCGAACAGGCGCACGTTGGTTGACACACGGACATCGTCAAGAAACAGTGTTGCCGTCCCTTGCCGTTCACCGCCGGTGATGGCGTTAAGGTAGACCAATGCGTTGATTGTATCGATGAACTGAAGGTTGCGGTTCAGCAAAATGCCGCCGACCAAAACGCCGTTGTGTCCGGGAATCTGCACGGGGCTTGCACTGTGAACGACCATCCCGCGGTCTTCCACAGTGCGGTTGGAGGGGATCGCGGCTTCTGTGTCGATCAGGTCGATACGGGCTTGCTCTGCCAAGGTGTCCGACAGAGCATTCAGGTCGGCATTGCTGAAAATATCCACTTGAGTGTTGGGCATGCCATTCAACGCCGACCGAATGACCGGCCATTGACTGGCGGCGCTTTCAACTTTGTCACTGGGTAAAAAATAGAGGAAATCCAACCCCAGCGCGTTCCTTTTGGCATCGAAATAGGCGTTTCGGGCAGTGATTTGGCGATCCAGCAGCGCCGCAAATTCGGTGGACTCCGAAACGCTGAGCAGATCCCGTCCGGTTCCTGTCATAAGCCGTGCAAGGTATTGTTCTGCGATGCGCAAATCGCTTTCGACATTGGCAATCAAGACTTTGTCGTAGTCGGCAGTCCAGCGCGTCATACCCATCAAAAGCAACAAGGGCATGAGCACAATGAGCGGCAAAAGAGCGAGAATCAAAAGACGCAGTCGGACAGACGACATGGGGGCTCCGGCTATGGGTTGTCGGATACCTTATCGATCAGTCTTGGACTGCGCAAATGCGGCGTTATTCGTCCGTTGCAGGGGCGGCATCGTCTTCGGCTTCCGTTTGAGGTTTGCCGGTCAGCGCGCCGTTCACCCAGTCGCCATCGGCTTCTTCGCCCGTTGCATAGCGCATGGTGCCTGTGCCCTGACGTTTGCCATTTTTGAAGCTGCCAGTGTAGACGTCGCCATTGGCATAGGTTGCCGTCCCTTGACCGCTGATTTCACCGCGTTCCCAATTGCCGTCGTAGATAAATCCGCCGCCCATGGTGATGATGCCTTGGCCGTGGCGTTGGCCGTCGCGGAACTGACCTTCGTATAAGGTGCCGTCCGGATATGTTGCTTTGCCTGCGCCGTGACGCTGGCCGTCTTTCCAGTCACCCTCATAGCGGTATCCGTCCGGGTAGGTCATGATGCCAAAGCCGTTGTTGCGGGCGTTTACCCATTCGCCGGTATAGACAAGCCCGTTTGCATATGTGGCCTCCCCGCGGCCTTGAATCACGCCGTCAACCCAGTCGCCATCAAAGGTTGACCCGTCGGGATAGGTGATTTTCCCCTTCCCATTGGCCAAATCGCCGTTGAATGCGCCTACATAGACAGACCCGTCTGGATAGGTGACTTGGCCCTGCCCTTCGATCTGGCCGGTGGCCCAGTTGCCTTCGTACCGATAGCCATCGGTGCCGGAAAAGCTGCCAAACCCGTGGCGTTGATCGTTGTTGAATTCACCTTCATAGATGTCACCATTGGCATACGTGACCTTGCCAGTGCCCTCGCGGCGACCATCAACCAATTGACCTTCGTAGATATCCCCGTTGGGCTGGGTCAATTTCCCCGCCCCATCAATCTGTCCGTCGCGCCACGTGCCTTCGTAGGTCAGCCCGTCGGGCATGATGAGCTTGCCTTGGCCTTCTCGCTCACCGTCGGCAACGCGGCCTTCGTAGGCAGAGCCATCAGGGTAGGAGATCTTGGCCTCGCCTTCCTTGACGCCATTGACCCAATCGCCGTTGTATAAATATCCATTGGGAGAGGTCATGGTGCCGCGACCGTGGTGTAGCGCATTGCGGAACGCGCCCTCATAGCGAACACCGTTAGCATAGATCGCAATGCCCTGTCCGGTGATCTTGCCATCGCGCCATGTGCCTTCGTAGGTGCCACCATCGGCAAAGGTTATTTTCCCGACCCCTTCGGGTTTGCCTTTTGCAAACTGGCCATCATAGACCGACCCATTGGGAAAACGGGCGACGCCCGCTCCTTTGATTTCACCTTCGACCCATTCGCCAGTGTATTCATATCCGTTTGGCAGCCGATAGGTGCCGGTGCCGTGCTGCAACCCGTCTAGGAACGTGCCTTCGTATTCGCCGCCATCGTCGTATTGTTTGGTCAAAACCTGATCGTCTTGCGCATGGGTCGGCGCGGCCAACAGCGATGCTGCGACGATCAGAGTGGTAATGCCTGCGGTCTTCATGCGCGTCACTTTCCCGGTTCGGGTGCCTTTTGAGTTGACGAAACGTACCCAAGGCGGGCGGTATGGGCAATCTCTTTTGGTCATTGCGCTTTTCACCAGCCGCGCATCTGCTATTTCAGGTTCGAAATGCGTTAAAGAGGGCAGACCTGATGACCGATCGTTTTCGTCTGACACTGGCACAGTTGAACCCCACCGTCGGGGATTTGCACGGCAATGCCGCCAAAGCGCGTGATGCGTGGCAGCAAGGTAAAGAAGCGGGCTCCGATATGGTGGCCCTGCCTGAGATGTTTATCACCGGCTACAATGCCCAGGATTTGGTGATGAAGCAGGCGTTTCATGTCGATGCGATCAAGGTGATCGAACAATTGGCTGCGGATTGTGCCGATGGTCCTGTTCTGGCGATTGGTGGACCTTGGATCGAAGGGACCGACCTGTATAACGCTTATTTCATCTGTTCGGGCGGCAAGGTGATCCGCCATGTGCTCAAGCATCATTTGCCAAATGAAACCGTCTTTGACGAGGTGCGGATATTCTCTTCGGGGGCACCGGCCGGACCTTATAACGTTGGCGGTGTCCGGATCGGATCCCCGATTTGCGAAGACGCGTGGCACGAGGATGTAACTGAAACCCTTGAGGAAACCGGTGCTGAGTTCCTACTGGTTCCGAATGGATCTCCCTATTACCGTAACAAGTTTGAAACACGCTTGAACCATATGGTTGCCCGTGTGGTCGAAACCGAATTGCCGCTGATCTATCTGAATATGACCGGCGGTCAGGATGATCAGGTCTTTGATGGCGGGTCTTTTGTTTTGAATCCGGGTGGCCAGATTGTGCTGCAATTGCCGGTCTTCGAAGTGGTGGTGGCCCATGTTGATCTGGAGTGCACCTCGGATGGATGGCGCGCCTTGGAGGGGCCGTTTGAAAAGCATCCCGATGATTGGGAGCAAGATTACCGTGTGATGGTGGAATCCTTGCGCGATTATCTGCGCAAAACCGGATTCTCCAAGGTTCTGTTGGGCCTGTCCGGTGGCATCGATTCTGCCATTGTGGCCACCGTTGCGGTTGATGCGTTGGGGGCAGAAAACGTACGCTGTGTGATGCTTCCTTCCGAATATACGTCGTCTGAGTCTTTGGAAGACGCCAAAGAATTGGCTGAAAATCTTGGGTGCCGCTACGATTATGTGCCCATCGCGGAAGGACGCGAAGCCATCACAAACACGCTTGCGCCGCTGTTTGCCGGAACCGAGGCGGATTTGACCGAAGAAAACATCCAGTCGCGTCTGCGCGGGTTGCTGTTGATGGCCTTGTCGAACAAGTTTGGCGAAATGCTGCTGACGACCGGCAACAAATCCGAAGTCGCGGTGGGATATGCCACGATCTATGGCGACATGGCGGGTGGCTATAATCCGATCAAGGACATGTACAAAACCCGCGTGTTTGATCAATGCCGTTGGCGCAATGAGAATCACCGGTCTTGGATGGCGGGTCAGTCCGGTGAAGTAATCCCCGATCGTATCATCACCAAACCGCCTTCGGCTGAACTGCGCGATGACCAAAAAGACAGCGATAGCCTGCCTGACTATCCGGTTCTGGACGGAATTTTGCAGATTCTGGTGGATCGCGATGGCTCAATTGCCGATTGTGTTGCGGCGGGTTTTGACCGGGCGGATGCAAAAAAGGTCGAACACCTGCTGTATATCAGCGAATACAAGCGGTTTCAGTCGGCACCGGGCCCGCGTCTTACGAAACATGCGTTCTGGCTCGACCGACGCTATCCGATTGTGAACCGCTGGCGCGACAACAGCTGACCGGTCAGGTTAGCCCAAAACAACGTCAGCGCCCATGCGGGCGATGACAACCAGCAAGAACAGCCCGAACATGATCTCCAGCTTTCGTTTGGACAGCTTATGCGCAAACCGTGCGCCCAAGGGGGCCGATAGCATGGAAAACGGGATCACAAGGGCCGCCGCCAGTAGGTTGACGTAACCTAGTGACCATTGGGGCAATGTTTCTACGCCCCAACCGGCATAGATGTAGCCGAATGTGGCTGGGATCGCGATCAACACACCAAGGCCAGCTGACGTCGCAACCGCCTGGTGAATGGATTGGCCAAAGCTGGTCATAAACAAGTTGTTCAGATTGCCGCCGCCAATTCCCATGAATGTGGACAAAAACCCGATGCCAAACCCGACGCCGTTTGTGACGGGCTGTGATGGAAGGTCTTCGGCCAAGGTCCAACTGTCGCGGTTAAACAGCATCTTTATGGCGATAATCAGTGCGATGCCGACGAAGACCACGCGCAAGACATCTCCCGACACGTAGCCGACAATAAGTGAGGCTGTGACAACTCCGAAGGGCACCCACAGCACCCAACGCCTTAGCAAGGTTTCGTTGCCAGCACCGGCGTTGCGGTGTGCCTTATACGATCTGATGGCGGTCGGGATGATGATTGCAAGGGATGTCCCTACCGCCATATGCGCAACTAATGAAGGATCAATGCCCAGCAGTGGAAAGGTGAAGATCAACATCGGCACAAGGATTGCGCCGCCTCCGATTCCAAATAGGCCGGCCAGCAGGCCTGAAACCAGACCGGCAACCGCCAATCCTGAAGCGAGCAAAAAGAAGTCAGCCATTTCCGGAGTTCCCAAGTCAGTGGTCGTTCCGGCGATGCATACCGGTTCGCTTCACGTTAGGATAGCGTGTCTTCCATTCGGGTCAAAAATATCGCTTGGCGATGGCAGGTCCAATGCGATTGCGGACCATTTTGAAATCGGGTGGCGCAGCGTGATCTGTTAGGAATCGCAAATAAAATGGGGTGGCCATAGGTGATTGGCAAAGCGTTTGAACGTACTGCGCCGGTCGGGTCGATCCTCCCTGCCAAAACAACAGAGCCGACGGGGCAGGACCACATCGCCCGAAATGACATACGTCGAAGGGGGCAAAAGCCCCCTTTGGTTATTGCAGCAGATCGACCCGCATCAAGCTGAGCTCAACACTTTCCGGATTGGCGGCAATTGCCGCGTCAATCGTTTCAATCGCCATGTCCCGATCGTCCAGGGCGGCATGAATACGCACCATCATAACCCAGGCTTGGGTCAATTGCGGATCGAGAGCGACGGCATCACCGAATGCCCCCAGCGCGGCTGGCATATTGCGCGTGGTCAAACCGATTCCCGCCAAAACCATCTGGGTTTCAGGGAAATCCGCCTTGGCCAAAAGTGTTTGCTGCCATTCGGTCGTCGCGTTTTGCAAGTCGCGGTTCATCCGGTCGGGCAGTCGTGCGATCCGCATTCCAAGAAAATTGCGTGCGGCAGCAATTCGAACCGATTTGACCGGATCAGCCAG
Organism: Pelagimonas varians; assembly: GCF_003208435.1. GTDB lineage: Bacteria > Pseudomonadota > Alphaproteobacteria > Rhodobacterales > Rhodobacteraceae > Pelagimonas > Pelagimonas varians. Next base: position 66,965 of record NZ_QKMF01000005.1, read on the forward strand.
CAACCCCACCAGTCGGACGGACCTTTCAGTTTCGGGGGCTCCGCGCTGAACGGCAATGGCGTTGGCGCGTACCATTGGATCAGGGTCCGCCAAAAGCGGCTCTAGCCGAGTTGCGATTTCGGGGTTTGCGGCTGGCGTCAGCATTTCCAAGGCTGTTGCGCGAACAATGCCGGGCAGCTCTGTGTGTTCCGCGATCCCGATCAGGTTTTCAGTATTGTTGCGCAGGTCGGTGCGTGCGGCCGCAATGGCGGAAGAGAAATGCGGAACACGGTGTGCGCTGTTGGGATACCAACGTTCGGCAGCCTCGCTGGCCCAGCGTGCGGTTTTGTCCTTGTGGCAATCGTTGCAGGCGTTTGGTGCGCGGGTGGTTAGGGTCAGGTCGGGGCGCGGTACGCGGAATGAATGGTCACGCCGCCCGTCGACGCCCATATAATCGCGTTCGATCATATGGCAGCTTTTACACTGTGCCCCCTCGGTGCCTTCGGCATGAAAATGGTGGCTGGGGTCGTCATAGGTTTTTAATGGAAGTGACGCAAAATCGGGATTACCGGCCTCGGAATGGCACTGCGTGCACACCGCGTTGCCCTCTGCCTCAAGCTCGGCTGTGTGGGCGTCGTGGCAATTGTTGCAGGTCACACCTTTGGCATACATTTTGGATTGGACAAACGAGCCGTAGACATAAACTTCATCCAGGACTTGACCGTCTGGATGATATAGGTTGGTTCGCAATGTGCTCAGACGATAGGCATCGTGAAATGGGGTTCCGGGCAGCGGGTTGCCATCTTCGAAAGGTTCGCGGCGTGAATGGCAGCCGGCGCATTGTTGGATCAAGGTTTCCCCGCCTAATTCCAAATCAACCGTAAACCCGTATGACGACAATCCGCCTTCTGGCGCCAAGAGTGTTTTGAACCCTTCCTTGGCCATCGCATTGTGGGTTGACCCGGGGCCGTGGCAGCTTTCGCATCCGACGCCAATTTCCGTTTGGGTGCTTGCATAGGACTTGGTGGCCGGATCAAAGTTTTTCTCAAATCCGGTTGCGTGGCATTCGGCGCAGCGGGCGTTCCAGTTTTTGTAAGGGCCCGTCCAGTGCAGGCCGTTTGATGCGGGCAGATCCTGATCGGGATACAAGTGATACCATTGGCGTTCCTCGGTATCCCAAACGACATCAAAGGATTGAAATTTCCCCGGTGCCGTTTCCAGAATGTATTGCTGAAGCGGTGTAATCCCGATCACACCTGCTACAGGATACTCTGTCATCTCGCCATCGGGACCGTCAGTTTCGATCATAAATACATCACCATCGCGAAAGAACCGCGTCGTGACGCCTTTATGTTCAAACGAGGCATCTTCGAAATCGCCTAGAATGTTTTCAGCGGTTGGGGGTGTCCATGCTTTGGCATGATGTGATGTGCTCCAGTCCTTGGTCTCTTCGAGGTGGCAGGCGGTGCAGGTTTCAGAGCCAACATAGTCAGGGGTTGCGGCGGTTTGGGCCGAAGCGCCAGAGGCAACTGCCGCCAAAGCCACAGCCGCGCAGCGCAATGTGCGTCGAAATTCTACTAGAAATGGCATGAGACGGGTCCTGTGGGGTTATTTAGCGCAATGATCCTTGCTGCCGCAACGAGAGGCAACAGACATTTTTGTGGATATGGTCAAAAAATGGTGTTCGCCAAAACTAAGCGCCGGGTGACTTCGATGTTGGATTTAACGAAGGTAGGGCAGGGGCGGTTTTGCGAAGATGCAGGGGCGCGTTTGTCTTGCCGATGGCCTGTGCCAATCTGTGCCACTCTTGAGACGGTGCATTCGGAGCACTTGGACCTGAGTAAAGCGTTTCGGTCAGCCTGCGCAATGCGGCCGTCACTGACGGGTCTTGATGCCCGATGCGTTTTTCCAAAACTGTCAGTTCTGCAAGGGTGCGGGTCAAGTCTTTGGATTGCGCAGCCTTCACAGCCTGAGTGCGGGCGGCACGTGGGGTGTTTTGATAGGCACGGCTGGCCTTGTCCGACAACGCAATCGCGCGCGGCCATACAAACTGCTTGAGCGCCCATGCTGCGACAATCGCCAGAAGGCCAACTAGGATGGCCTTGGCGATGTCCTTGGGATCAGGATTAAAGGGTTCTGGCGGCGGCGGCGCGACATCAAATGGCCGGCCCGGCAGGGTGATCGTCTCTATAGCGTTGGTTTTCAGATTGTACCAAGACAAGATGATTTCAGGGGCCTCGGCCTGACCGCCGGTCTGTGCAATATAAGTCGCCTGCAAAGTGCGTGTGCCGGACAAAATACCCCTGTCGAAACTTTCGTTCAACGTGGGTTCCTGCGGGTAGGTCGCAAACTTGGCAGTTTCGGGTGCATCAGGGTCTTGGGGCGTGTCGGGTTGCATTTCGGGTGTCATTGTCACCGGATTGGTATCGAGCAGATCCGGCACAAAAAGCGCAGAGGTGCCGGTAATCTGTGCCTTGAGACGGCGCACAACCGCGTCGCCAACGGCAAGCTGACCTTCAGGTGCCTCCCAATCTTGGGTGATCTGCAATCCGTCGGCCAAAATCATTGGATTCAATTCGCGCGCATCATCTGGAATAGTTGCGGTAAACGAAATCTCAGGAGAGGGTTCGACATGGCGCAGCTCTTCGCTGCTGTCCGGATCTTTGTATGTTATCACCACATCTTGGATCGGCAGAGTTATCTTGCCTTCAGTGGTTGGATAGATCCTGTAGGTCCGGCTGACACCAGCCCATGACGCGCCATCTATCTTTTCGCTAATAGGCGAAGTCGATCGGGACGGGAGTTTGATGATCAGGCCCGGTGTCTCAAAGGTTGGAAATACCGGCGGTTGCGGCATGAAGGTCGGAACCAATACTTTGAGCCGCAGGATGAAAGGTTGACCGACAATCACGGGTTCGTCTTCAAAGTCGACTGAGACTTTGGGCGTTTCGGCCACACCGGCGCTGCCGATCAAAAACAAAGTCAAAACAGCAAGGGTTCGGGCCCATATCCGCATTATTCGTCCCCCTGCGCTTGCTCAAGACGGAAACGTGTCGATAGGAAATCACCCACATTGGTGTCGACGGCCCGCATCCAGTCTTCTGTCGTTAGACCGGTTGAAAGCGAATCTTGGTCGTCTGCGGAAATTTGGACCTGTTGACCTTTGCCGCTTTCGTTGTCGAACACGGTGTTATCCGCGCCGGGGCCGACATCTCCGGTTGCCGATTGCGATTGTGTGTTTTCTACATAGACAACGATCGCTTTTGCCACGGCTAGATTATGTTTCGCCATGGCCGAATCCGGGTCGCGTTCAAGGGCTTTTTCAAAGGCGCGGACCCCGTCACGGTATTTGCGATTGCGCAGATGGGAAAGGCCTTCGCCTATGGCGGCGTCAGCCGTTTCCACAAAGCTATAGGTTTCGGACGCCTCTTCATATTTGCCAGATTTAAACTGGGCGTAGGCGCGCCAATCGGTGTCTTGAAACAGCTCGGCAGCCTCGGCGAAATCTTTGTTGTTATATGCGCGTTGTGCTTGCTGATCGGCCGTGAAGAACCAATCAACCCAACCTTCGGCGTGGGCGGGGCGTGCCGCTGGGAGAATGAGGGCAAAGGCTAGTACCCATTGGACAACCCAGCCGCGGCGGAACCACAGCAGCAACAAAAGGGCGGCAGGCCAGGCCAAAAGCCAGCCGCGATCATCCCAAGTTTGCGAGGTATCAGCCAAAAGTGCATCGCGGTAAGCTGACACCACGCGCCGTTCGATTTGTGTCAGATCGCTGTCATCTGGCGTGAGGTCCACAATTGACGAATTTGGAATCCCGCTAAGCTGTGGTAGCTCCGAAGCTTGCGGGCCGATCACGAAAAATATCACGGGCGGCCGGTCAGCCGCAGCCTCGGAAAAGGCGGCAACATTGGCTGGATTGAAGTCATCCAGAACAACCAAAATCGCGCCGGGAGTTTCTGACTTGGTCAGCTCAACTTGCGCTAGCCCGAGTGCGAGATCGGCGCGATCCCCGGCATTTGGCATAATCTCGGGGGTAAGTCCCTCAAGATAAGTGCGGATGATGTTTGGATCTTCGGTCAGCGGGGTGACGCGATGGGCGCTGCCAGAATAGGCCAAAAGCGCGGTCTTGGCTCCGGCGCGGCGGGCGATCAGGTCAAGGATTTTGAACGTGGCGCGGGTTTGGCGGGTTGGTGTCACATCGGTGTTGGTCATCGATGGGGTTACTTTGAGTGCGACAATCAGCGGTGCCGTTTGGGCCAACAAAGGGTTCGGATAGCGGGTCCATGTCGGGCCCGCGGCCCCGATTGCCAGCAAAAGCAGGATGATCGCGGCGCTGTCGCGCGGTGTGATACGCTGGCTTGAATATGCGCCAACGGTCAGCGCCTTTGCCAGATGCGGAGCCAGCCCCTTGGCGGGGTCATCGGCCTTGGTCTTGCGCCGCCGCAAAAGCCACCAAATCAAACCAATCGGCAGAATGGCCAAAAGCCAAAGCGGGCGCAGAAAGTGGAATACGCCGATCCAGTCGCCAAGCGCCTCAAACATTGCGTGTCCTTTGTGCGCTTTGACGTGTCAAAAATGTCCCCAAGTACAGTCCAACAAGCCCAAGAACCGTCGCCAACGCAAACAGAAGGAATCCCATAGGGTCGCGGGGTTGAAAGGTAGACGTGTCGACAACGCGGGGGTTCAGCGCGTCAATTTCGGCATAAATCTGCGCCAAACCTTCGGCATCATCGGCAAAGTAAAACTGTCCGCTGGCCCGTTTGGCAATGCCTTCCAAAGCATCAAGATCGACTCTCTGCTCGCCGGTGCCATTGGCGTCGCCCACTCCGATTGTATAGATTGTTACGCCTTTCTCGGCGGCAATCTCGGCGGCATTCAGGGGACTCATCCGGCTGTTGGTATCTGCCCCGTCGCTAAGCAGGATCAGCAGTTTTTGATCAATTTCACTGGCCTCAAAGGTGCGCAATGACAGGCCGATCGCATCGCCTATTGCTGTGTGTGGTCCGGCCATGCCGACTTCGGTTTGATCCATCAATTCGGCGGCACTTGTCAGATCTTCGGTGAAGGGCGTTTGCAGATATGCGCTTGATCCAAAGACAATCAGCGCGATCCGGTCGCCCTCGCGATTGGCGATGAAATCATTGATCACGGATTTCACGGCATCCAAGCGCTGCAAGGGCTGGCCCTCGGGGGTTTTCAAATCACGTTCGTCCATAGACCCCGAAATATCGACGGCCAGGATAAGATCCCGCGCGGCTTTTTCTATGACGATTGGTTCGCCTAGCATTTCAGGGCGGGCCAATCCAGCGACGACGCAAACCCAGCACAAAGTCACACAAAGCATTTGCCAAGCCCCGCGCCGGCGCACAATCGCGCCATTCGATGGAACCGTGCCAAGCGCTTCGGTCATTTCGGCGAAAAATGGCACCCGTACAGCAGCGGCGCGCTCCTTGCGCGGAGCGGCGAACTTCCAGATCAATAAGGGGAGGGGCAAAAGGGCAAAGGCCCAAGGCAGGGCAAAAGACAGCATCAGATTGCCCCCTTGTGAGGCCGATGTGTTTCGATCCATAGCCGCGCCATCCGGGCAAGATCTACGTTTGTGGGGCCTACGGGTTGCTGCTTCTGATACGGGGCCGTGGAAAGCAGATCGCCAGCTTGACTACCACTAAACGCGACCTTCGGGGCGGCTTTGTCCAAAAAGTCCAACCATTGGGCACCGTGCAGAGACGCAACATCGGACCGTGGAAAGGCAACCAGTGCGGTGCGGCGCAAAAGAGAAGCAATTTCAACAGGGTCATCTTTGGCTTGACGAAGGGCTGCCAGAGCGGCCCGTCGATAGGCTTTGGCCAAATAGGATTTGCGCCAGCGCCACACTGCATAGCCAAAGGCGACCGTGACAAACACGGCTAGCCAAAGCCAACCGACGGTTTCGGGGGCCATGGAAATTGGCGGCGGTGGGTCAAGCAGTTCCAGCTGATCATACAGCTGGACAAGATCGAGTTTTGACAGCTCTTCTTCGGTCATATTGTGCCCCGCAATCCACCCAGCAGGCTTAGCATTTGCGGTAGGGTTTCGCGCGCCGACGATAGCGGCACCACAGGCACGCCGTATTTGTTGGCAAAGGACAAAAGGCGTTCCAAACGCCCTGTCGAAAAATCCAAGAGACGTTGGCGCTGCACACTGTCTCCCATTTGTACCTGTGCCTGCAAAATTCCGTCAGACAAAATGAGATCCAGATCCTTTGGCAGTTCGTGGGACATCGGATCACGCACGGAAAACAAGATCAGATCGTTGTTTCGCGACAAGGTGCGGAGCAGCTTTTCCGTTTCGTCATCCATGCCGTCGAAATCGCTCATCATCATGATCAAGCCGCCGGTTTTGGCAATCCTTGTGGCCGCGCGCAGGGGCGTGTTGATGGACATCGGTTGCGTGACCGGGGTGTTGGCATCCAAGGCACAATTGGCTTTCGCCAGAACCGAGATGAATTGGTTCAACGCGCGTTGGCTGGCCTTTGGGCGCACTTCTACCATGTCAGTGTCGTTAAAAACGATGCCACCGATCCGGTCGCCCATAGCTTTGATCCGAAAGGCCGAAATCGCAGCGGCTTCGGCGGCTGTGACGGATTTCATGTTCATTTCGCTGCCAAAAAACATCGACATGCGTTGATCTACCAGTAACATCACCGGTCGATCCCGTTCTTCCGTATAGACCCGCACATATGGCTCACCCGCGCGAGCAGTAACTTTCCAATCAATGGTGCGAATATCATCTCCGACGGAATAGTGGCGGAGTTCTTCGAAGTTCAAGCCGCGCCCCTTGATTTTGGACGCATGTTGGCCGTTCAAGATACTGCGTGCCGGTTGACTTGGCCGAAAGGAAATCGCCCGAGCCAGCCCCTTGAGCGACCGCAAGTGCGCAGCATCTACATGGATGCGCGGGTCAAAAGGTTCGCCGGAGTTGGGGGTGTCAGCAGGGCCTGACATCTAGGGAAGCGCCACAAGCGAAACAATTGCATCAATCACGTCATCAGCGGTTTTGCCTTCGCCTTGGGCTTCGTAGCTTAGGGTCAACCGGTGGCGCAAAATGTCATGGGCGACTGCGCGAACATCGGCGGGATCCACAAAATCACGATCTTTGAGCCACGCATGCGTCCGGCCACATTTGTCGAAGGCCAAAGAGGCGCGTGGGCTGGCCCCCACTTCAATCCACCGGCCCAAATCCTCGCTTAGCGCGGCGGGGGTCCGGGTGGCATAGACCAGATCGGCCATATACCGTTCCATTTCAGGAGATACATGAATAGCAGCGATTTCGCGGCGGGCTTCAAAAACTGCATCTTGAGGAATGGCGACCGGTTTTTCGGCACCGGATTCTTTTTGCTGCTTGGCCTGTTCTTCGCGGCGGACAAGCCGGATCACTTCGACCTCGTCTTCGACAGGGGGGTAATTGACCTGAACATGCATCAAAAAGCGGTCCATCTGTGCTTCGGGCAGGGGGTAGGTGCCTTCTTGTTCGATCGGGTTTTGCGTTGCCATCACAATAAACAGCGGGGGCATTTTGTGAGTGGTGCCCGAAACTGTAACTTGCCGTTCCTCCATCGCCTCAAGTAGCGCAGCTTGGACTTTGGCGGGGGCACGGTTGATCTCATCCGCAAGCACAATATTTGCAAAAATAGGACCTGGGTCGAATTTGAACTCTGCGCCATCGTTTGTCTGGTGATAGACCTCGGTGCCGGTCACATCGGAGGGCAGCAGGTCGGGAGTGAACTGAATACGGCTGAATTCCGAATCGAGGTTTTTGGCCATTGCTTTTACGGCCCGAGTTTTGGCCAGACCCGGCAGACCTTCAATCAAGAGATTGCCATTGGCCAAAAGCCCAATGACCAGCCGTTCAACCACATCGCGCTGTCCGATAATTGATTCGCCCATGCGCGTTTTCAGGTCTTCGATTTGGCTTCGTGCGGTCACGCAATCATCCCTTCATCCAAAAATCTCTACTCAAATAGTTGGGCGCACTAAAGCAATTTACATGCCACATATCAAGCCTGTCTGCAGCGCAGTTCGCCTGCCGACACAATGGGGTTATGCACCCCTTGGCTGTATTGGATGTTTGCGCCGGACACTATGCGCGGATATCCGCTAGCGGCTAAAGGTTTACGTTAGGTCAGGATTAATGTCGTTTAATGGCAAGAAGTTACCCGTTCTTCATATATGAAAGAGGATCGCGCTATTTAGTTCATTTGTGCCTAAAAAAAAGTCGATATTTGGAAATTTGTGGGTTTTTTGCTAGTTTAAAAACGTTGTCTAAAAATCAGGATCGCCCTAAGGTGGCGGCCGAGTTGATACCGTAATCATCTGTCGCTCGGATTGTTTTTGGTTCGAAAGCTGGTTCGGGTGTCGCCGTGTTCGAAATGAGGAGATCGACATTGCTTTCTAAAATTCCTTTCCAACAAACTTTGCTCGGCGGGATGACTGCAGTCGCGCTTGGTCTGGTGCCGGGCTTTGCGCTTGCGCAGGACAAACCCAATATCTTGGTGATCTGGGGTGACGATATTGGTCAGTCCAATATCTCGGCCTACACAATGGGCCTGATGGGTTACACAACGCCAAATATTGATCGCGTTGCTGACGAAGGCATGATTTTCACCGATTATTATGGTGAACAGTCCTGTACCGCGGGCCGCTCGTCCTACATCATGGGTCAGTCTGTATACCGGACAGGCCTGTCCAAAGTTGGCCTTCCCGGTGCAGCAGAGGGCATGAAAATCGAAGATCCAACCATCGCGGGTCTTTTGAAAGCTCAGGGTTACGCAACCGGTCAGTTCGGTAAAAACCACTTGGGTGATCAGGACAGCATGCTGCCGACCAACCACGGTTTTGACGAATTCTTTGGCAATCTCTACCACTTGAACGCGGAAGAAGAGCCCGAGAACGAAGACTATCCAACCGATACGGTTCTGCCGGACGGTCGTACGTTCCTAGAGGCCTATGGCCCGCGCGGTGTGATCAAATCCTCTGCTGATGGTGCCATCGAAGACACTGGCCCATTGAACAAACTGCGCCAGGAAACTGTTGACGATGAAACAATCGCGGCGTCGATTGATTTCATCAAACGCGCACATGAGCAGGAAAAGCCTTTCTACTTATGGTGGAGCGGCACACGGATGCACTTCCGTACACACGTCAAAGACGAACTGCGCGGCATTTCCGGTCAGGACGAATATGGCGACGGCATGGTTGAACATGACCGTCACGTTGGTCAGTTGCTGGATGTGTTGGACGAGCTGAACATCGCCGACAATACAATCGTGCACTACTCAACCGACAACGGCCCGCACAAGAACACATGGCCTGATGCTGGTTCCAGCCCGTTCTACAGCGAAAAGAACACCAACTGGGAAGGCGGCTGGCGCGTTCCTTCGATGGTTCGCTGGCCTGGCAAAATCGCACCAAGCTCGATTTCCAACGAAATCATGCACCACATGGACTGGCTGCCAACCTTGTTGGCCGCAGCTGGTAACGACAACATCAAAGAAGAACTCAAAGCGGGCGGCGTTCAGGCCATTGGCCGTGAATACAAAGTTCACCTTGATGGTTACAACTTCTTGCCACACCTGACCGGTGAAGCAGAAGAAGGCCCACGCCATGAAATCTTCTACTTTGGCGACGGCGGCGAGCTGACTGCGCTGCGTTATGATGACTGGAAGATCATGTTCCTTGAGCAAAAAGCAGTTTACACACTGCGTGCTTGGATGGAGCCATGGACTGAACTGCGTACGCCGATGGTCACCAACCTGCGCCGCGACCCGTACGAGCAAGCACATCTGACATCCAACACTTACTTTGACTGGATGATTGATCGTGTGTTCCTCTTGGTGCCAGCACAGGCATTCGTTGCGAACTTCCTTGCAACATTCCAAGAGTTCCCACCACGTCAAAAAGCGGCCAGCTTCTCGCTGACCAAAGTCTTGGAGACAATGGCGTTGAACAGCGGCAGCAAATAAGCTGACCATAACAAATTGAAATGGAGCCATCGTTTGTTCGGTGGCTCCATTTTTCTATTCAGGCCTGAACATGTCTCTCTGCTTGGGGACCATTTGTCGTTATCGGTGTTTTCTGCGCCTTTTAGCGACAGACAAAAAGAAGGGGCGGCATTCGTTTCCAAATGCGCCCCCGCTTTTTCTTTGCCGCTGTATATCCGAGGCCGATCAAATGCGAACCATGTTCACATTTGTTTTTCGTTACATTCGCGTCCCATCGCGATAGCCTTCTTTGTACCAGTCAAATCAACAATAAAACTGTACTCTTTCTCTGGAAAGACGATCATTTCATACTGTTGTTCAATATCCTTGACGAACATCGGGTTGTCGCTGGTGACATAACCACCGGAATAGCCCGCTGTAATGTTTCCGCGCATCCCTGTCGCCGTTCCCACATAGATATTGTCGCCAATCAAGATGGCAACGTCTTCCTCTTCGTCCCGCTTCACATCCGTCTCACCTTTGGTGAAAACGCCCAGATACCCGACGCTGCGATCCTCAGTGAGACCCATTTGAATAACGTTTTCTGCACTATCCACCAATTCAATGAGGCATGATTTCTTTTCATGATCGATGAAAACGTTCCAACCCTCGACGCTACCGTATCCTTCGAAAGTGTCGGCGCTGGCTGTGGTCGCAAGAATACCTGCGAGGGCTGTAGCTGCAATTTTAAATTTCGACATATAATTATGATCCTATTTTGGCCGCTGCATAGATACCATGGAAAGTAGGCCATATTGGGCGCTTGGCAAAGTGTTTTTGAGCCAGACCGTTCCGCAATTAAAGGGTTTGCCCGTTGCTCTCTTCCGGCTACTTGAGAAACGCTTTTCAAACCATGAGCATCATCGACAGCTGATCCGGAATTTGCACCGCTCCGCGAAATTCGAACGGTCGGCGCATCAGCATTTTTGGAGCCCTTCACATAAAGAAGGCACGACTGTCGTTGCGTCCTTTGCAAGTGCTTTGGGCTGCCGTCTCGTATTTTTTTGATAGAAAATCCGCTAACCCAGCAGTTCCCGCCTGATAGCGTCTATGAGATCCGCTGTCCTGAACGGTTTGGTAAGCAAAGTGTTTCCGGTTTTCGCCAGCTGATCCTTGACATGTGCATCGTCGGGGTAACCGGACATCATAACCGCTTTTATAGATGGTCGTTCAGCCACAGCATATTGCACAAATTCAGGCCCGCTTGTGCCACCAGGCAAGACAACATCAGACAAAATCAACGAAAAATCGGATCGGGACTGCAAAGCTTGTTTGGCCGAAGATGCATCCTTTGCGGAAACAACGCGATAACCGTGGTTGCGAAGTGTTTGTTCGGTGATGTCCTTCAAGGCAGGGTCATCCTCAACCAAAAGAATGACTTCTCCCGCTCCGAGCTGCGTGATTCTTGGGGTTTTTGGAGTCTTGACGGCATTTTTTTGCGTCGCCTTTGGTAAGAACAATTGAACTCTGGTGCCTTCTCCTTCGGCACTATTGATGAAAAATCCCCCACCTGATTGCTGTGCGAAGCCCATGACCATAGATAAGCCAAGCCCACTTCCCTGACCAACCCCTTTGGTGGTGAAGAAAGGTTCGCAAGCATGATCCATCGTCGCCTTGGACATTCCGGTCCCGGTGTCAGTAACCGTCACGACGACATAATCGCCGGCATCGATCTGCAAGGACAGTGACGGGTCAGATTGTTCGTTGCGGATTGTTGCATTGGAGCAATTGATCGTAATTCTACCCCCCGAAGGCATTGCATCGCGGGAATTCAGCGCGAGATTCAACAGTGCGTTTTCCAGCTGGCCCGGATCCGCGAGCGCATTCCAAACTCCTTTGTCCACCGAAAGCTCTAGCTCGATTGTTTCCCCCAAGGCAGGTCTTAGCAGATCCGGCAAGCCAGAAATCACATGGGAAAGGTCAACCACTGTTGGTCTCAGTCTTTGCTTGCGTGAAAATGACAAAAGCCTTTGGGTCAGCTCGCCGCCGCGCTGTGATGCGCGAATTATGGCAGCGACCAAAGGCTCCAATTCTGGGCTTTCGATGATTTCTTCTATCAACTCGGCATTGCCTAGGATCACAGCCAGAAGATTGTTGAAGTCATGGGCAATACCGCCGGTCAGCTGACCGATGGCCTCCATTTTCTGCGACTGGTGAAGCCTTTCTTCGAGTTCGATACGAGTGCTGATATCTGTTAGTACGCCAGTTGACCGGACGGGGTTGCCGGATTGATCTACAGCGGTCTGCCCTATCGCCAGGTACCATTTGTATTCACCGGCCTTGGTTTTGAACCGGTGTTCGTTAACAAAGTTTTTGGTCGGGTCCGTGATATGCGCGTTTAATTTAGTTTGGTAGGCTTCTAAATCATCGGGGTGGATGATTTGCGAAACAGAGCTCCGTTTTATTTCCTCGAACTCGTCTGCTGAGTAGCCCAAAGCCTCTGCAAAGCCCGGGGACAAATACAAATAATCTTTTTCAAGATCCCAATCCCATACGGTCAATTGCTGCACAGCCAGCGCTAGTCGTTCTTCGCTGGCGCGCAAGGCATCTTCGCTTCTGCGCTGTTCTGTGACATCTTGTGCCACTGTCGCAATGCCAACATTTTCCAGCTTTTGCTCTTGAATTCGTAGTATTTTTCCGTCGGATCGCGTGATCTCAAAGGGGTCTGCATGCGGACCGTGGCGCCGGGCAATGCTTTGCTTGATGAAATCATTTTCACGGCCTGCGGTATCCGTCATATGTCCGCCTTCAACGCCGCCGCGAAGAAACTTTTCAAACGGTGTGCCCGGGACAAGGCATGCTGGAATATCTTTGTTCAGGTCCCGAAAGACACGGTTGCCAAACACCAGACGATCATCTGCGTCCCAGAGGCTAAAAGACTCTGCCATTCGTTCAACAGCACGGGACAATAGTAGGTTGGCTTGTTCGACTTGTGTTTTGGCTGCGACGGCTTTTGTAACGTCTTCGGCGATACCTCGATATCCTAGAAAAACGCCCGCGTCGTCGAACAACGGAATTCCGGATGTGCGTACCCATTTCAAGGAGCCGTCGACCTTGATCGCATAAACGAAATCTTTGAATGAACGCCGCGCACGTAAGTCGGCAAAATGCGACTCCCAATTTTCGTCGTCTTCCATCGGGGCGCGAAAATCTCCTCGACTGCGGCCAAGAAAGTCAGCACGTGTGACCCCAAAAAATGTTTCGATTCCATCGGAACACCATGTGACACGCAAATTGCTGTCCATCTCCCAAAACCAATCAGAACTGGCAGCGGCAAAGTCATGGAAGCGCGCGTCGCTCAGTCGTTTTGAAAGTTGGCGGTCAATCAAGAGGCGGGTCAAAAGGCCGCTCAATACAGCTAACAGGCCACCACCAATCAAAATGCCTGCACTTATGAAATTCGTGGTTTCATGAAGACGCGCATGTGAAGGAGCCACCTTTACGGACCACTCTTGCCCGCCGACTTTGATGGTGTTGGTGTCATAAAAACGCTCGGCAACGGCGTTGGTGCTCGGGTTTGTTTCAAACAATACGACATCGCCGTCGGAAACACGGGCGGTATAGAGACCCTGCGGGCTTTCAGCCAAAGCGTTGCTCATCAAGGGTTCGGCGCGAAACACAATGTTGAGAAATCCTGTTTGTTGGCCGTTGGATGTCATTGGAATATAAGCGACAAATCCTGTTCCGCCTTGGGCCAAGGTTATCGGCGGAGTGATCTGAAGCATTCCGGATGCTCTGGCGCGGGCCAAGGCGGCGGTTGGTTCGGGCAAGGTGTTGAGATCGAGGCCCAAAGCCGCCGCATTTCCTTGTTCAGGTGTAACGATGCGTACGATCCCATCCGGATCCACCCAATTCAGGGCCTGAAGGTCGCCAAAGAGTTGATGAAACAAAGTTGTTTCGGCCCGGAATGATTCAACATCCACTGGCCCGGCTTGACTGAAATGTAAGGCCAATAGTTTGCCTGCATTCAAACGTGCAGCCAAATGCGTTTCAAGTCGAGCCGCAAAATTCACGCTCATAACGCGTGTTTCTGACCCCAGTTGATCGTCTTCGATTTTGAGATGAACAAAATGTAGAAAGACAGTCGTAGCCATTGTCACCAATGCGACACAAACTGGAATCCAGAGTTGTGACTTGGTTGATTGACCTGCCTCCATTTCGATCCTGTACCAACTTACTCTTCCAAATGCATTAGAGGAGTTATGGCAGACGTAGTCAACCGGCGCGCCGAACGATCCCAGACCTACAATGCAGATTTTAATGACAAGTCTCAGTGATATGCTGGCCCAGACACGGCCCAAAACAGGCATTCCAAACGGACCGTGCGGCTGCTTCGCAGGAACAACAAGCACGATGGGAAAACGTTAGTGAAACGTAGCCTCCTGAAAATGAAGATTCAGGCTCGCGACCCATTGATTTCCGATCTTCGGCATGAGCAACGGTTCAAAAACGAGCGGTAAACATGTCTGATCTACTGTGGCTGAACGACGAGCAGAATGTCCGTCTGGAGCCCTTCTGCCCTACCCCCCCCATGGCAAGCCGAGGGGTGATGATTGACGCGCCTTAAGTGGCATTCATCAATCCCAATGACTTACGTTGGCGCGACAATGGCATCTTCGATGAGAGGTGTGTCGGCCGCAGCGCTAATCTTGGTGAAGAGAAGACAATCATGGTCAAAGTAACTTACCTGAAAGCCCATCGGACCGTATCGGGATCATGTTCGGCGGGATCAAAGACTGGGGGCGCGTGGCACAAGGTACGACAGATGTCCGAAGGGCTTCGTGTTGGCAACCGTTCTCGCTGCAATCGTCAGTTACTGATTATGAGTCCCGAGCCTAGTCGGCTTTGGTCAGGTTGACACTGACTCCCACTTGAATAAAAGGTGATCGAAGGTTGACGTCTAATTCGATGCATTGCTCATAACTCTATCTCCGTGGGGGTGGAAACCGCTTTGAGATTAGTCGCTTAACAAGTAGTAACAATATGTAGTCTGTTTTGCAGTCTGCTTTCAGCGGCTCCGTAGCTCAACTGGATAGAGCAAGGACCTTCTAAGTCCGAGGTTGAGGGTTCGAGTCCTTCCGGGGCCGCCAAATTCAAATTTAGCTTCGATAATCGAAACGGCTAAATCTTTCTTGTCCAAGTCTGCGCTTCCCTCGCGCGACCCCAACCTGCGCTTTTCGTTTCAGGCGGCACCGAGTATTTCCATGATGAAATATTAGACGACCCGCTGCCCGGTCTTAATGCTGCAATCGTGAATGCGGGCCGCCTGCTGGTGATCCACAAAAAGGTGGCTGCCGTGTAGCCGTAGCACGAGGTTCGTTCCAAAACCGCTCCTTCGCAGCTAGATGCGAAGAAACCCTTTATGATTTGCGTCAGCGCAGAGCGAAATTGTCGTTCAAACCTCGTCAATCCTGACCGTGCGTTGGTCCTCGGCCGACCTTGTTATTGCTTCCAGAACTTCGATATTGTGGACAAGTTCCTCAGTTGTAAACGGATAGGGTTCTAGTCCAAGAGCGGCCTTTTTAAAGGCCTGCAGATTATGGGTGACCGCATCTTCCCATTCATAGTTGGTTGTTGCGACACCGGTGTCGGTCCGGCCTTGGATATATCTGACATTGCCTCCGGGGGTGTCAGGGTGGGTTTCATTTATGACCTCAACCCATTCCGCTGTTCCGAACACATGCATGCGAATAAAATGGGGGGTGTGTAGGACCGCGCTTAGCGTGGCAGTCACACCGGATTCAAATCCAAGCTGTGCTGTGACGACATCGCCGGTTTCCCATCCCAATGACCGGTTTGCGGTCATGGCCTGGACTGTTTCAACGCGCCCAAAGAACGAGATGAACAAATCGGTCAAATGGATGCCCATTGCTGTCATACCCGCCGCGGGTGAAACGGCTTTGGTTGTGCGCCAATCGCCAATTGGGACGCCAATCAGCTTGTCATGACTAAAGGCTGCCTCGGCATGCATAATCGTACCCAGCGACTGGGATTCGATGGCCTGCTTAAGGGCCACCAAAGCGGGTTCAAAGCGGCGTTCATGACCAATACCGAGCTGCACACCTGCTTGGACGCAGGCCGCAGCGGACCGGCGCGCGCTATCGGCTGTCAGGCCCAGCGGTTTTTCGCAAAACACATGTTTTCCGGCCTTGGCGCAAGCGATGATTTGTTCTTCGTGTAGCGGATTTGGCGTTGTTAGAATGACGGCATCCATGTCCGGCAACTGCAAAGCTGCGTCGAGATCGTTTAGCGCTGTCAAAGACATCTCGGCGATCTTGCCGTGGTTGCCTTCAAATGGTTCAACAATGGCGCGGACACGAAAATCGGGATTGTCGACCAGACGCTTAGCGATGTGGGTCCCCCACCAGCCAAACCCTGCGATAACAACGTTAAAGGGGGCGGATTGAGTCGTCATAGAATTTCTCCGATGCGTGCAAAGGCACCTTTGTGAAACAGCAATGGCGACTTGCCTGCAACAGATTTGTACCGCTTTACACTCCCGATAAAGATCACGTGGTCGCCTCCGGGAATTTGGTTGACCGTTTCACATTCGATCACGGTGGCGGCCCGTGTAAGGACAGGCACGTCATTGACGCCATGACACCAGTTAACATCGGCGAACTTATTGTCCGAAGGGCGCGAAAAGTTCATGGCCAAATCGACCGAATCTTCACACAAAATATTGATCGCAAAATGCCCGTGGTTGCGAAAGGCGCTCAGGCTTGGTGCCGTCAGCGCCAGACTCCAAGCGACCAGCGCGGGATCTAACGAAATCGACGTAAAGGAATTTGCAGCAAGACCAACTGGGGCTCCGTTTTCGGCGATTGTTGTGATGACAGTTACGCCGGTCGCAAATTGTCCGAAGGTGTCTCGTAGATCCTTAGGGTCAAAATTGGCGATCTCTGGCTGGCAGGTCATTGAATTCATACGACTCTCCATCGGTTTGGTTGCCGTATGATTCAAAACCTGCACCAAACAATCAACTTATGGTATTTGATGTCTTCCCTCAAAATTTCTGATGGGGCGTCCAAGAATGGTCATCAGGTAAACTGATATTATACATCAGAAAGCATCATTTTCTCCACTGCGAAACTTCATGCTCTACAGAATGCAGCACTGAAAAAGGCGGAGGGACGCATGAAGCTTTCATTTTTTACCATGCCGATTCACCCATTGGGGAAACCGGTTTGGCAAAGTCTTCAAGAAGATCGGGAAGCGTTTATTCTCGCGGATGAACTTGGGTTTGTCGAAGGCTACTGCGGCGAGCACACAACAGATCACGCAGAGATCATTACGTCGACAGTCGCCTTTATGGCGAGCCTTGCCTACGAGACGAAAAACATCATCCTTGGCACCGGCACTGTCAATTTGCCGAACTCGCACCCCGCGCGCGTTGCGGCTGAGGTGGCGATGTTGGATCATATGCTAAAGGGGCGTTTCCACTTTGGTATCTCGCCCGGTGGTTTGATGTCCGACGCCGAAGTTTTCGGCAATTTGGACAACGACCGGAACGCGATGTTCATCGAATGCATCGACATGGTTCTCAAAATCTGGGCAGGTGAGCCTCCCTATGACCTCAAGGGCGATTTCTATGAGGTCTCGACGCGCAACACCATGATGCCAGAGATCGGTCAGGGCGCGATCATCAAGCCCTACCAAGATCCGCATCCTCCCATTGTCGGCACTGTTGTGGCACCGTTCTCAAAGGGTGTGACTGCTATGGCTGCACGCGGCTGGGAACCGATTTCGGCCAACTTCCTGCTGCCCAAGTGGGTCAAAACGCATTGGCCGAACTATGTCGAAGGCTGCAAACAGGGGGGCCGCCCGGCCAAGTTTGATAACTGGAGCGTCGCCAAGAATATTTGCGTCGCGGACGACATGGCCACAGCGCGCGCTTATGCCCGCGATCCGGCAAGCCCCTATGTCTATTACTATAGCCAGTTGTTGACGAAACTACGGGCCGGTGGCCGTCTCAATCTGTTCAAAGAAGATCAGAACATGAGTGATGATGATGTGACATTGGATTATGTCATGGACAAATTGGTCATTTATGGTGACCCCTCCAGCGTTGCGGACCAAGTCCTTGAGTTTCAGGAACAAGTAGGCCCGTTCGGCAAGCTGGTTTACGCAGGCCATGATTGGGCTGATCGTGATCTTGGTCGCCGTTCGATGATCTTGATGGCTGAAAAAGTCTTGCCCAAAGTGAACACTGCCCTTTCTGCGACGGCTATTGGTGCTGCGCAATGACCGATACGCTGACGCTACAAGATGGCATATCGATCAACTACCGCATTGATGGTCCTGAGGGGGCGGATTGGATTATCTTGTCCAATTCCCTGGCGACAGATTTGCGGCTGTGGGATGCAGAAGTCGAATATCTGAGCCAATCGATGCGGGTCCTTCGTTACGACACCCGTGGCCACGGTCAAAGCGATGCTAGCCCGGCTCCTTATACCTTCGATTTGCTCTGCGGTGACCTGGTTGCCTTGATGGATCACTTGTCGATCGAAAAGGCCGACATCATGGGGATTTCGCTTGGTGGGATGATCGCCTTGGCCATGGGCATAAACCATCCGGAGCGAGTGGGTCGCATTTTGTGTTGCGATGCCCGCGCTGATGCGCCCGCCACCTACAAGGCGATTTGGGATGGCAATATAGCCCGCCTTCATTCGGATGGATTGGCAACGCTCTGCGAGCCGACTTTGCAGCGATGGTTCACGGAACCTTTCCTTGCCGAGCCTGCGAGCAAGCCGAAACTGGACGTTGTGCGCGCGATGTTCAACGCAACTGCGCCTGATGGCTACGAAGGGGTGGCCCGATGCCTGCAATCCCTCGATCTTCTGGCTGATTTGTCCAAGATCACGCAGCCGGTTCTGTATGTCACGGGTGCCGGCGATATGGCGGCACCCGTTGCGGTTATGCAGGCCATGTCAGATGCCACGCCCAACAGTCGGTTCGACGTGATCGAGTCCGCAGCGCATCTTTCAAATCTGGAACAGCCCAAGGCGTTCGAGATGATTATTTCTGATTTTCTGGCGCTGTCAGCCTGAAACCCAGCGAACACTACTTATAAAAGGAACGAAAAATTGGGTGCAGTAAAAGAAAAGCCGATTTGGAAATTCAAGGTCACTGGTGGCCAGGATACGACGACGAAATCCCATGCCACAGCGCGTGGTAAAACAGTTGTCATTGACGAACCCATTCAGCGCGGCGGCACCGACGAAGGCCCTATGCCCGTTGAATACTTGTTCATGGGGCTGTTGGGGTGCACACAAGTGATTTCCAACAAGCTGGCGGCGCACAATGGCGTGTCGTTTACCAATATGGACATCGATATCGCTGTGACCATGGACAGCCATGGCACACGTCTGATTTCCCCTGTCGCCATTCCTTTTCCCGAGGTGGTTTTGGACATCAACGTAACCTATGTGGGGGCCCGTGAAGGGGCCGTTGCTGTAACTCAGCAGCTGAAACACCAT
This sequence comes from Pelagimonas varians, assembly GCF_003208435.1. Classification (GTDB taxonomy): domain Bacteria; phylum Pseudomonadota; class Alphaproteobacteria; order Rhodobacterales; family Rhodobacteraceae; genus Pelagimonas; species Pelagimonas varians. Next base: position 86,444 of record NZ_QKMF01000005.1, read on the forward strand.
TGTGCGGTTTCTAAAATGCTGCAGGAATCCGGCACCCGCGTCATCGAAAACTGGGTTCTAAACGGCGAAGCCTTGTCCGCGTGACATGGCCGGTCTAATGCTGTGATCAAGGGGTAGACTTATGACATTTTCGGTTTTGCCCCAGATCATGGTGGCTCCAAATGGTGCCCGCAAAAGCGTGGCGGACCACGCGGCTCTGCCAGTGAGTATTGGTGAGTTGGTAAGTGATGCCCGGCAGTGTTTTGCTGCCGGAGCAGGGGGCTTGCATGCCCATGTCCGCGATGCCTCAGGCGCGCATGTGTTGGATGCTGGTTTGTATCACGAATTATTGTCAGAAATGGCAGCGCAAATCCCAAAGATGCTGGTGCAAATCACAACCGAAGCGGTTGGCCGATATAGCCCCGAACAGCAAATGCAATTGGTCCGGTCTGTCAAGCCGCGCTGTGTTTCCATTGCTTTACGTGAAATGACGCAGGATCAAAGCGATGCGAAACTACGGGCGTTCTATCACGAACTGAACGATGCGCAGGTGAACGTACAGCATATTTTGTATTCGCCCGAGGAAATTGGCGACTTTGCGACGCGCGTTTCTAAGGGTGTTATCCCGCGTCACAATGCCGAAGTGTTGGTCGTGCTGGGCCGCTACGAAAAAAACCAACAAAGCACACCTGCGGACTTGGTGCCCTTTATGGCGGGACTCCAAAGTCACGTGCCCGACATGCCTTGGGCGGTCTGCGCATTTGGCCACCAAGAAACCGCTTGTCTGGTCGAAGCTGCAAAACATGGTGGCAAGCAGCGGATCGGATTTGAAAACAATTTGTTCAATTCTGATGGCACATTGGCCGAAAACAATGCACAGCGTGTTTCGGAACTGGTTCGTGCGCTAGGTGCGGATCAATAACGGCATCTGCCAAGTGAAAGCCAAACACCTGTGATCCAAATCATCGACACAGTCGCCCCGATTTTCATCATCACATTGATAGGCTTTTTGTTTGGGCGTTCAAAGTTCGATCTTCATGTGGCCACGCTCAGCACGGTCGTTATTATGGTCGGACTTCCATCGCTGATTTTTTCTTCGTTGACGTCGATGGACATGTCGCTGGAACGCCTCGGAGAGGTGTTTTTGGCCGCCGTAAGCTGTATGGTGATTGCTGCTATTTTCTCCTTGGGTGTTGTCAAAGCCTTCGGGTTTTCGGTGCGTACATTTCTTCCAAGCCTGATCTTTCCCAATTCTGGCAACATGGGTTTGCCATTGGCATTTCTGGCGTTCGGAGACATCGGTCTTCGACTGGCCATCGCTTATTTCGTGGTGATCGCCCTGTTGCAACACACGGTAGGGATGACCATTGCGTCGGGCAAATATGATCTGGGATCTTTGTTGCGCCAACCGCTCATATATTCCGTCATTGGCGTGTTGATCGTCATTGGGTTTGACTTCACAGTTCCGAATTTCATTGTCTCTACAACTGAAATATTGGGTGGGTTGATGATCCCCTCCATGTTGATTTTACTTGGGAATTCACTTGCAAGCCTCAAGATTTCAGATGCAGGCCCAGCCATTGTCGTAGCCATTGCGCGTCTGGTTATTGGATGCGCCGCCGCCTTTGGCACTATTTGGTTTTTGGGCCTGTCAGGCACGCTGGCCGGCGTCGTGTTTTTGCTGTCAACAATGCCAACCGCAGTGGTTACATACGTCTATGCCGAACGGTTCCGGCCTGATCCCGAAAAGATCGCAGGCGCTGTTGTGATGTCGACACTTTTGACATTCGCCCTGCTGCCCGGCCTTATCCACATTGCAAAAGCCATTTCGTTGCATTGATTTTGCCCGTGATTGCAGTCAATGTACGCCAATGATTTCAAGCGTTTCCTGCTCCGGTGTGGTTTTGCTATATTTTGTCCGAGGCTGGTCCTAGAAACAATAATCGGGTGTGGCTTGATCTATGCGACATATCAAAATCCAGCAAATGCGCTACTTTGTGGCGGTGTACGAAGAACGCTCGATCACGGCAGCGGCCCATCGTGTGAACGCGACGCAATCCGGCGTCAGTATGCAAATTCGCGACTTCGAAGACGGTATCGGACACAAGCTGTTTGAGCGGACGTCGACCGGAGTGACGCCGACCAAGGTGGGTGATCAGATCTACATTCGTTGCAATCGGGTTTTGTTGGAAGTTGACCAGCTGGCCGCTGATGTCGAAGCGCATACAGACCAGTTGTACGGTACGGTTCGCGCTGGAATTATGCCGACGTTCGCGAAATCCATATTGGCCCCAACCTTGATCGAATTCGCCGGTGAACACCCGTTTGTCGATGTCAGGATTATTGAAGGTTATAGCGAAACTCTGACAGCCAAAGTGGCGCAGGGGGATTTGGATTTTGCGGTTGTTCCGGGTGGTGAATTGCCGATTGGCGTGCGCAGCACCCATGTTGATACTGATCTGGAAATTCTGGTGCAAAACCGGAAAGACACCAAGGGCGATCCCGATCCGATCCATCTGACAACATCGCCGCCCCTCAATCTGGTGTTGCCAGGGCCAGGAAACGCGCGGCGCCCGCGCATCGACCGGTATCTGAGCAATATGTGCCAGTCCAAGCATTCCATTCTTGAACTCGATAGCATGATGGCGACCTTTGATTTGCTATATTGGGGGGGCTACGCATCGGTGCTTCCCGGTTGTTTGTGCTTGCCGAGCATTGAAGACCCGAGGTTAAAGTTGTCGCCTTTGTTGGACCCCGTATTGCAAGTCGATTATCTGTTGATCGAACCGACCGCCAAGGCGCGATCCAAGGCTGTTTCCGCCTTTGCCGACAGCCTGTGTGCACAAATCAATAAGTGGTGTCAGTTCGGACGAGATACATACTCAAGAGACTGATTATGTTCGGTTAAATGCAGCAAATAGACACCGATCAACCGGGATTCGCCTTCTTGGTCGCTGGAGGATACCTTGAAACACGCAGAAACATGCTATCCGGCCCTTGAAAAGAGATGTCGGGCCATCATGTTTTCTGATTCCGTCCATAAGAACTCATAAATTGTTTTGACGGCGTAATTCCATATCATCATCAAAGATACACGTGAAGATCAGCAAATGCTGAGGTCGAAAACCCTCTCACATTTGCGGAATCACTTGAATCTCCGTCGCCAAAGGATCGGTGCCGGAACTCTGTGGGCTTAGGGAGGGCACCACCGGTGAAATCTATGAAACTAACGTCTGAGCAATGGATCGTACTTGCGCTATTTGCATGCGCGGCATTGTCGGCGATCTTTGTTAACAGTTTGGTCGCGCCACCCAAAGTTTTGTTTGGTCGATCATTAACTGCAATTACCCCTAGCCTGTTCCCGCTGATTATCCTCAGCGCTTTGGCTATTCTATGTGGGGCATTCTTTGTCTGGCGCCACAAAAATCCGGGCGACTTTGTCGGCAACAGATTGTCGACGGGGGCGTGGGTTCGCGGGACAATGCTGTTCACCATCATGACCCTGTACGCCTTGCTGATGGAACCCGTCGGTTTCTGGATATCTTCCGCCCTGTCGCTGACTTTGCTGTCATGGTTGGCAGGCAACCGGTCTATCCCGCAAATTGCGGCCCTTTCATTAATCTCGCCAGTCTTGCTGTATCTCGCAGCTACACGGCTGTTGGCGGTTTCGCTGCCAGAGTTGAACACCATCGAACTGTTCTATGCGCGTGTTCTCGGGCTGTGACCCGAACGCCAAAAATACAAAAATACAAGAGGATCTAGCATGCTAGAGCAATTCATGGCCGGCTTCGGAATGGCCTTGCGATTAGACACATTCCTTCTGATGAGTGCAGGCTTGTTTGGTGGAATGCTGGTTGGGGCCCTGCCGGGTTTCACAACACTGATGGCGATGGCGATCTTACTACCCATTTCGTTTTTCCTTGATCCACTGGTGGGCATTCCTTTTTTGCTGGGGGTCTACAAAGGAGGAATTTTTGGCGGGTCCATTCCTGCCATTCTGGTCTCCATGCCGGGTACGGGCGCTGCGGTTGCAACATCGCGGGACGGCTACAAGCTGACGCAACAAGGTAAATCGCGAAAAGCGCTTGATATGGCTTTGTTCTCTTCGGTGTTCGGTGATCTTTCGAGCGACATCTTCACCATCATCATGATCTTTCCCATCGCCTTTTTGGTGATGCAATTCGGCCCGCCAGAGCTGTTCGCGGTCTTGTTGCTGAGCTTGGTCATCATTGCCGCCACATCGGGCGAAAATCCGGTCAAAAGCCTGATAATGATGCTTTTAGGGTTGTGGTTGTCCTTTATCGGTACTGACCCTTTGGGCGGCGTTGAGCGGTTCACCTTTGGGATTTTTGATCTGAAATCCGGCATTCCGTTACTGCCAATGTTGATCGGTGTCTTTGCCATCCCTGAAATCGCGGGTGTGGTTATGCGATCTGACGGAATTCGGCATCTTTCGAGCCTTGTTGGCGAACGCCTGTCGTTCAAAGAGTTTAGGGCCAGTTTCAAAACAATCTGTCGGTCTACTGTCATCGGAACGGGCATCGGAATTATCCCCGGCCTTGGGCAGGTAGTTGCCGCCATGATGGGGTACTCAGCGGCGAAAAATGCCTCTGATCATCCGGAAACCTTTGGTGAAGGCGAGCTGGAAGGCATCGCAGCGGCCGAAGCTGCCAACAACGCTGTGAACGGGCCGACCATGGTGCCGCTACTGACGCTTGGCATTCCGGGTGACAACGTAACAGCGATTTTACTTGGGGCCTTTGTGGCGCAGGGGCTGCGGCCCGGTCCGCAACTGTTCGAAGAGCAGGGCGCAACTGTTTTTGCAATCCTGATTGCGATGGTATTTGCCAATGTCTTGTTCTTGGCGATTGGCTACCTGTCGATCCCGTTCTTTTCTCGGTTGGTTCAGATCAAGACATCTGTCCTGATCCCGATCGTTATCATGTTTGCTTTTGCCGGAACCTTTGTTTTCCGCTCTGACAACTTTGACCTGCTGATGCTGGTGGTCTTCGGGATCTTTGGATTGGTGGCGCAGGCTGGCCGGTTTGATGTGATGCCTATGGTTATGGGCTTCATCCTTGGGCCGCCCATGGAATACGCCTTTGGTCAAACGGTGGCGATGGGCAACGGCGCGACAATGGCCTTTTTGTTCGAGGAACGGGTTGGAGCCATCTGCGTCCTGATCGCGGCCCCGATTGCTGGCATCGCCCTTTGGCGGCGTATGCGCACTGTTTCAACAAGCTGACATAACGGGGTGGTTCGCTTCGCCCAGCCTGACCGTAAAAACCAAAGAAGCACAATGGAGGAAACACATGATTAAATCTTCACTCAAAAAGCTGGCGGTTGCCGCTGGTTTTGCCGCTGCACTGCTGCCGTCCGCCGCCCTTGCGGAGTATCCGGAAAAGCCGATCACAATGGTTATTCCGTTTGGTGCAGGTGGATCGCATGACTTGAACGCCCGGGTGATCACGTCGATTATTCCGACCTATCTGGAACAGGCGATGATTGTGCGTTTGACTCCGGGTGCGGGCGGACAAAAAGGCACGCAAGAAGTGGCCAATGCGGCGGCGGATGGCTACACCTTGCTGTTCACGCACAACTACGTCGACATGTTGCAGCAGTACGTTGAAAATCTGCCCTATGATCCGCTCGAAGATTTTATCCCGATTGCGCGTGTTAACTATGCGCCGATTGGTGTGGTTGTGCGGGCCGATAGCCCTTATCAGACCTTTGAAGAACTGGTTGCGGCAGCTGAAAAAGATCCAGGCGGTATCCGCATGTCGCATTCTGGCAACTGGGGGGCCTTGTTCGTTCCTGCTGCACAGATCATGAAAGAACGCGGAATTTCATTGAACCTCGTACCTTACAAAGGCGGCGGTCCGGCTATGCAGGCCTTGCTGTCTGGTGATGCGGACGTGACGATGGGGTTCCCTTCGACACTGGGATCGCAAATCGAATCCGGTACTGTTCGCGTCTTGGCAACGGCGGGTGCAGAGCGGATGTTTGATGATGTGCCAACCTTTGCCGAAGTCGGCGTCGAAGGCGATGTCGGCTTTATGCACCGTGTTTTGGTTGCGCCCAAAGGCACACCGGATGAGGTCGTTGCCAAGCTCACTACAGCCTTCGAGGCCTTGGTCGAAGACAAAACCTTTGTGCGAATGATGGGACGTTTGAACGAAACCATCGATCTTGTTGATGGTCCCGGCTACCAGAAGATGCGCGAAGATCAGGCTGTGGCTTACAAAGAACTGGTCGACGCACTGACCAAATAATCGGGTGCGCCCGACATCGGGGGCGGCGGGGGCCAAGTCAGGTTTTGCCGCCCTATTCACTACGCTTTGAACGAACCGGTGATCTATCGGCATATAGGCCCGGAAAATGAAGATTGAGGAACGTATGAGACAGGTAGAAGTCGCCGTTATCGGAACCGGATGGTGCGGAGGAATTCGGGCTGAGACACTGTCCAGATCTGCACTGGTGGATAAGCTGCACATCTGTGAAATCCGCCCCGAGCGCCTGCAAGAGGTCAAAGAGTTGACCAACCCTGCAACGGCGACGGATGACTACATGGATATCGTCAAAAATCCGGCGATCGAAGTTGTCTATATCTCAACAACCCCCGAACAGAGCCACTATCCGATTGCGCGGGACTGCATCAAAGCCGGCAAAAATGTTCTGTTGGAGAAACCACTGGCGCTTGAGCTGTCTGAGGCTGATGAGCTGATTGCATTGTCGAAAGAAAAGGGTGTCAAATTCACCATTGGCTATTCGCAGCGTTTCAACCCCAAGATCGCTTATGCCAAAAAATCGATTGCCAATGGCACCTTGGGCAAGGTGGTCAACGTTATGGTCAGCCGCCATTTGTCACGCAATCTGGGCAAGAAGATCGCCAATCGGGTCAAACTATCGCCAGCAGCGATGGAATCCACGCATGATCTCGATTTTGTATTTTGGCTGTTGGCTCCGGCGAAACCTGTGCGGGTCTATTCGCAAGGGGCTTACGGATACATGAAAGATCTGAACGGGTCTTACGATTGCATGTGGAGCACCGTCACAATGGATGACGGTACGCTGGTTGTAATCGGGGGCGGGTGGAATTTGCCGCCAAGTTTCCCGAATTACTGTGGTACTTGGATCGAGATTACCGGGACCGACGGGGCCCTAATTCTAGACGATACCAGTCGCGACAACTGGATGAACACGGTGAAAGATGGAACATATTTCCCGATGTCCACAATGCCGGGTGAACAGGTGGATCATGCCTTCGCAGGTCAAATGGGACCGGAAACACTGCACTTCCTCGAAGCGGTGCTGTTGGATACCGAAGTAATGGTGTCCCCTGAACATGCCCGAACTGTGATGGAAGCATACACAGGGGCTGACATCTCGGCTGAAACCAATGAACCCGTCGGATTGCCATTGTCGAACCACTCTTTGGCGATATTGGCGGACCTGAAGGGGCACTAATTTTACTATGCCGCTCTGAGGCTGCAATCCTTGCGGCCGCTTGATATGAAGGTCCCTGTGTGACGTCGTTGCACAGGGATTTTCTGGATCGCAACTGGCGTCTATTTCGCTCAAGATTTAGGTTGGCGTGATCTGAAACACCCTGCGAAACCTCGATGACTCTGCTCGGCTTTGCTTGCGAGAGAGTCTTTAAAGGTAGGTGCTGTTGAACCACAGCCAAGCGCCGTTTTCTCAAACCTGAAAAGGAAGCAGCGCATTTCGACAAGTGGTGCCTGAGATAATGGCATAGGCTGCGAAGTTATTCTGCTGATTTTCTTTGACGCCAAGTCTGTGAATTTAGGCCGTAAGGTTACGGGGATGGGTTTCACATCGCCAAAATACCAGCAAGCGCCAAGCTCAGGTTTGCAGAGGTCGCAGAGCAATAGCTCAGAGTGCGTTCCCGCGGGCTGGATTTGCCTGTTTCGGTATCCACTAATTATCCGCGCCATGAAACGCGGTCACCTAAAGCCCCTTTTGGGTGATTCCATCATCATAGGTTGGTCTGGACCTGAATTCAGTCTGCTCGTCCTACTGTGTCCAAACGACAGAGAAAAGCATGAGCTATGGTGATGATAGTCAGTTTTACCTGGACCCCAGAGGTCAATTCGCAAAAAGGTTTGTCAGTTGAACTCCGGTACGCCCACCAACTGCCAATCGTGTGTAAATCAGGCACCAAACTGATTTATCCGAGGGTTTGTAACGCGCGCTTTGGCGTGCGGTGACCACCCAATTGCCCATAGCACGGTATATTTCCATCGAAGCTATAGTGCTCCAAAGAGTGTCGCCGGCCACCCCAATCGGGTTTAGTATGCTCTTCGCTGACTTGCATTCGCGCCGTGTCATCGGTCGGACTGCCTCAAATAGGGTAAAGCGGCACCTGACAATCCGGGCTATCTGGGTATTGAAAATGCCCAGAAATGCATCGGTGTTTTGCACGAACTTTAAGACCTTCTTGGTGGAACAAATCCGACAATGAGAAATTCAATTCCCGCGCATATGAGAAGGCTTTCTCAGATTTCATCATCATCGACGAATGCCATCGAGGCAGGGCCAAAGACGAAAACACGTGGCGCGACAGGATCGAAGGCGGGGTCTAAGGTCGTTCAAGGTGCGCCAGATGACCAGCACCGTTGATACCTATGTTTATGATCCAGAGGATGAGGGGGGCGGCGGCGAGATTGAACTTGACTACGAGTAGACCAAAATCGTGATCCCTGAGCGCGGGCAAAGCCGCGTTTATGAATTCACAGTGTCTGGACGGCGGGACGTTGAACGCATTTGATGACTTCAATCGAGTGCGACCAAGCATTGAGGTTGATTTCCCGTTGCCTGCCGAACGCGTTGTACACAGCTTGAACCAGATCATTGCATGGCGTGGAAAGCCAAAGGCGATTCCGGTTGATAATGGACCCGAGTATGTCAGTGGAAAACTCATGGAATGGGTCGGAAAGCGCGATGTGCATCTTGAACACATCCAGCCCGGACTACAAGATCATCCGTGTCGAGGGTCTGCTACCGTGGAAGACTGCTTTATAGGAGCGGCTAGGCCGGACGCGCAGGCGGTTCTTCCCGAAAGCCATTTTGAACAATCAAATAACAGGTCAACTAGGACATCTCGACGCTCGGCAATGCGGAGATTATGTTGAAAAACCGGTCCCCGGCCAACGGGGTTTTTCGGGGGCAGGTCACTCATAAGTGACCTGCCTGCAATCGGAATGTTCAGACTTCCGAAGGAAGCCTACCGTAGATACTTTTATAGTAGCTGCCAAAACGCCCAAGGTCATTAAAACCATTCGATAGGGCTATCCCTTTGACGGATGATTTCCTTTTCGTTCGCCCTGGAAGGCTATCGTGGGCATGGGCCAATCCTTGGAGCGTGAAGAAACGCCCTGGCGTTTCACCGACAACACAGCGAAACGCTGCAATCAGAGTTGGTGCGCTCACATGTAATTCGGCGCACATGTCTGCGACTGAAACGGCCCTTCTTTCATCTGCGGCAAAGATGTCTCTCGCCTCTTGCACCAGCGCGGTTTTTCTTTCCGACTTGTTTGCTACTCTTTGTGACTGCTGTTCTGACAAAGCGAAAGCAACGGCCAAAGTGCGTATCAAGTGGCGCTCTAGTGAGACCTGCGACAACTCGTGGGCATTACGCGAGATTATCCAATTCAAAGTCTGCACCAAATCTTGGTGTGTTCTGTGCGGCAACTTGACGACTGAGGTGTGGGTCAGCTGATTTTGCAGAGCAGTCCCCCCAAGGATTCCCAATTCGTGAAAAAAAGTTTTCGAGGTGATGCGACCGCATAGAGAATTCCTGCGGCTCGCAACAACTTCGCTTTCGTCTCTGCCGAAGTTGAAGAAAATTGAATTATTGTCCAGCTGAATACCATTCACTGACCAGCGCTCTGATTCACTTACCGGTACCGTAAAATGAATACACTCCTTGATCTGAGCGGTTCGAACGAGCGCTTTGGGTTCAAAACGCACTTGCGAAACACGAGATGCTTTCAGCTTCATACCCTTAATTGAGCCTTCATCCATTCCTGCCCCTAGCTGAACAACATCGCCTGAAAACGCTTGGCTGGACATCAAGTTCCGCAAGGACCCCTGATAGTTTTCCGGGCTTGAACCTGCTGAAATCTTTAATTTTTGCATAGTGTTTTACCTAGAGTTGAAGTCACCGGCATTTTACCTTGCTACCGAGAATATTGGCCTGCGGCCACATTTTTTCTGGAGAGTGACATGCAAAACAAATACCTATTTCCTCTGAGCTTCGCAGTCGCGACAACTGTCGCGTCTTTGGCCGGAGCTGAAGAAGGCAACCCGGCACTTACCTTGATTACAAATGTTCATATTTTTGATGGTGTGAACGAAAGCCGGATCGAGAACGCGAACATATTGATCAAAGATAATTTGATTGCATCCATTGCGACAACCCCAATTGAGGCCGGTGATGCTAAAATCATCGACGGGAATGGACGCACGCTGATCCCGGGCTTAATCGATGCGCATTGGCACACCACATATGCATACACGCCAGCATCTGTGCTTATGCTAAACCAAGGCGACATGTCTGAAGTTGCCATTCGCAGTATGACTGGTGCGAAAGAAACATTGTTGCGTGGTTTCACGACCGTAAGGGACACGGGCGGCAATCCGTTTTCGATCAAAAAGCTTATTGATTCAGGGGAGTACCCTGGCCACAGAATTCTACCGTCTGGTCCGTTTATGAGCCAGACATCCGGCCATGCTGATTTTCATAGCGTCTTGGAAAACCCGAGATCCGCAGGATCAGAGTTGAGCTATTGGGAAAAAAACATGATGGCGATGGTCTCCGACGGAGTGCCTGAAGTGCGTCTCAGAACGCGGGAAATTCTAAAGTATGGTGCATCGCAAATAAAAATCACCACTGGTGGAGGCGTTTCTTCTCAGTACGACCCGCTAGATGTCAGCGAATACTCGGTTGACGAAATTGAGGCCGTTGTTGAGGAAGCTTCAAACTTCAATACCTACGTCGCTTCACACGTCATGACCGACGAAGGTATTCGAGTTTCAATCGAAGCCGGCGTCATGTCCATCGAACATGGCTTCTTTGCCTCGCGAGAAACGCTCGAACTTATGAAGGAAAAAGGAGCCTGGCTAAGCCCTCAGACCATGAAAGAAGAAGACATGGTTTGGGACAGCCCGGTAAGCGCCGCGAAATACAAGCAAGTGACTGATGCTGTAGCGAATTTGTATCCTATGGCAAAGGAGGTGGGTGTAAATCTCGCGTTTGGAACGGACCAACTCTTGGATGCATCCAAAGCATATCAGCAAAGCGGTTACTTGGTTCGTTTGGGTGAATGGTTTTCCCCATATGAAGTGCTGAAAATTGCCACGTCAGAAAACGCCCGCTTGCTCGAACTGTCTGGCCCGCGCCACCCCTATCAAGAAGGCCCTCTCGGCGTCATTAAAGAAGGTGCTTATGCTGACCTGATCTTGGTTGACGGCAACCCGCTTGAGGATCTGTCGTTGGTTGGGAATCCAATTGAAGCCTTTGATCTTATTATGAAGAATGGCGCTATTTATAAAAGTGAACTGGACTAAGGAATATACACTGGGGGTAGGGCTTCCCTCACTCCCAGTGTGACCATCCGTACTATTACGTCTTAAAAACTTCAGCTTCCTCAACATCAAAGCCAAATTAATGGTCAAAAGGCCGAGTGATGAAACAACTTTTCAAGAAAATCAGATTTCTAACCGAATCTGGAAAACAGCACTGCCATTATAAAGACACCCAAAACATAGCGTCCAAAAGAGTTTCTTTGTTGGGGTTGTTTTCTTGTTTGCTTGGCCTGCCGTCACTGGCCGCTGCGCAGGAGTTTCAGCAAATCAACAATGGTACCAACCCGACCCTGCTGACAACTCAGGCAGGTCTTCAATATCAGTTGAACCGAGTTAATACAAATTTGGACACGGGTCTTCTTGAGGCCTTTTACACACGGCCTTTTGGCGACGGCAGCAAAGCCATTCGGTTCAATGTTCCATTCTCGGATGTACCCGCCGGAGAAGGCTTGACGTTCGGTGACTTCAGCGTGACATATATCGACGTTTTTCACTTAACAGAGAATAATGGCGCGGCCTTTACATTCGAATTGTTTTTGGACACTGCGGAAAAAGAGACTGCGGGCTATGGTCAAATAGCTGGGGAAACCTCTGTCTTCTATGCATGGTTTCTCAAAAATGGATCAATTTTCGCGCCCGCTTGGGTGCAGACCTTCGGTCTTGAAGGTGGTAATGATCAAGGACAAAGTTTGAACACGTCGACCTTTGACTTCTACTATGTTCCGAAATTGGCTAACTCCAAATACTATATGACGTTCGATCCGGCCATTATCCATGATTGGGAAAGTGAAAAAACGTTTGGCAGTCTGCAGGTTACCATGGGTATGTTAACGGGCAAGGCATTCGGAGGAGACGGCCAGGTCTTCATCAAACCAGGCGTTTTGTTCGGCGCAGACAAACCCGCTGACTGGTCGTTTCAGGTTGGCTACAAGGTTTTGAACTTTTAACGCGCTGTCGAGCATAGGAAGTGCAGCCCTAGCACAAGTCCTGTTCTGTGAGTGTAGACAACATTTCTGCCATACTGAATTGCACCGGGTTTTCCGGAGATTCCAGAGGCAATCCACCCACTTTATTTAGAGAGGGCCGGCCGTCAAATTCATTTGGCTGCCTTCAGTATCAAAGCGGCTGCTATGTCAACGGCGCCTGAAGTTGGATCATTCGTTATTACAAGTCCAAAGCCATTCGGACGCTTGTTCTTGTGTCTTCTCGATGGTTTCAAACATGTACTGGCCCAACCATTCACTGGGAAGGGTGTGGATATAACGCTCAATATCGGCGTTCTTCTGGGTTTTACGTGTCTGGATGTATTCGGGCCTGACATCGTGTTTCCCAGCCCAAGTCACAAGTTTCCCACTGATATACTTTGGGCGGTTGTCGACGCGGATCGTGTGCGGTTCCTCGCTATTGAATGAATTGGTTCAAGCCGCGAACATCTCGCTCAGCAGGCAGCGAGAAGTCGACCTAGATGCACAAGTCTTCACGATTGAAGTCATCCAGGACGTTCAAAGTGCGGATAGAACAACCGTCAACCATTCGATCTGCCATGGTGTCAATCGACCAGTCTCGTTTGGCGTTTTTGGCACCGACAGCGGTTCAGACGTATCACGTTTAAAGAGCTTTTTGGGCCTAAACCATAGGTTCAACTCCTGCCCATGGTAGATCCGACAAACGCGTTTGTGATTCCAGCTAGCCTGTAATCTCATCATTCTCGTCGCTCAACACGGGGCCGTACCGATCACAGGTTTCGCTGATCTGAAATCTGCGGCATGCCTGCGCAATACTGACTTGACTCCACGCGACCGCATTCATGGCCTTCAATCGAAGCTGAGACAGCTTTTGCGCTTTTTTCCGAGGTTTCTATCAACAACTCATTTTGAAAACTGAGATGCTCTGCATCGTCCTTTGGAAAGACGGTCCTAGCAACAGACATCGCATTTATTTCTCACGACTGCATCATTCAATCGCCGCTCTAGTGTTTCGGGGAAACGGAATAAGTTAAAGGCGCGTCCGGTACCGATCCGGCTATCGTGGACAAGTTGCGCCGTCTCACCCCCCCTGTAGATTGGCGGTAGAAAGAAACGCCTTTGCGTTTGACGAAAACCAGAGCGAAGGCCACCAGTTGCCTTGGTCTTTTTCGCCGAGAAGCCCGATGGCTGCTCTCAGCCTGATAATTCTAATTAGCTCGCAGAACTGCCTGATCCACCTCTGTCAATTTCTTCTCTCTCTTTTCGTGCGATCCGATGGCCGTACTCTGCCACTTTTTCCCGCTGACGGAAGCGCCAGGATCAGCCGACCTCAAATCCTGAGACTTTTGGACACAATGTGACCTTCAAACCTTGGCTCTCTAATTAGATTAGCGTTTTGTTAGATCTACGTAACCATAAGGCCATTTTGATTGGTCGATCATATTGGGTTTTAAGTATAAAACAGTATCGGACATTATGCGCGCGTTTTTATACTTCGAATTTACACCGAGTGATTCAGAGGATCTAGGCATCCAGTTCTTTGGATTTCAACCGCCATAGCCTTTGGCACACTTTTTGGCGCGCCAACACCGCATACGTGTAAAGATACTTCATATCCAAGGTGGGTGGCGGAGACGAAGGGATTCGAACCCTCGAGACCCTTCCGGGCCTACTCCCTTAGCAGGGGAGCGCCTTCGACCACTCGGCCACGTCTCCACCGACGCGTATAGCCGCGCTTGGTTGGAAAGTTCAAGCGTAAATCTGTCAGAAATGTAAAACAATACGGTGTGGTTAAGACCGTTGGTTTTGTTGCGTTCCTTTTCGATTTTGCACCTGCCGCTATTCGGTAGCCTGAGGCGCAAATGAACGGCGGATCCCTTTGGAAACGCCGTCGCAATCGATAACTTGCTTAAGCGAACATATGCGCCAAGGCTTCGGTTCGTCCTTTGGTAAGATCGTCAATGGCGCGAAGGCCGTGCAGAACATGATTCATTGCTTCGATCGGCACTGTGTTTGGACCATCGCTGGGCGCGTTGTCGGGGTCTTCGTGGGTTTCCATGAAAATCGCAGCGCAGCCAACGGCCAAGGCGGCACGGGCCAAGGGCTCTACAAATTCGCGCCGGCCACCGGTGGATGTGCCTTGACCGCCGGGTTGTTGAACAGAATGGGTGGCATCAAAGACCACTGGCCAGCCTGTTGCGGCCATTTCAGGCAAGGCGCGAAAGTCGCTGACCAAGGTGTTGTATCCAAACGAGGTGCCACGCTCGCATAGCATGATCTTTTCATTCCCTGTGCTGGCCAGTTTGTCAGCGACGTTTTTCATGTCCCAAGGGGCCAAAAACTGGCCCTTCTTCACATTGATCGCTTTGCCTGTTTCACCAGCAGCCAGAAGCAGGTCTGTTTGGCGGCACAAAAAGGCGGGGATCTGTAGGACGTCCACGACTTCGGCCACAGGTGCACATTGGTCTGGGCTATGAACGTCAGTCAGAACCGGCACACCGAATTCTTTACCAATGGTGCTCAGAATCCTGAGCCCTTCGTCCATGCCCAAACCACGTTTTCCGGACAGCGAGGACCGATTGGCCTTGTCATAGCTGGCCTTGAAAATCCATTTGGTGCGGTTTGCTTCTGCGGCTTCAGCGATACGTTCAGCCAGCATGCGGGCATGGTCGAGACTTTCAAGCTGGCAGGGGCCTGCGATCAACGCAAAGGGTGCGTCATTGGCGATTTGAATGTCACCTATGTTTACCGTTTTCATTCGATGCCCTCCTTGGCCAAAACGCCTTCGATACGTTCTACGTCTACTGGATTGTTAAGCTCCCAGAACACACGGCCTTTGCCGTCGACAGGAACACAGGTGACGGGGATGCCGTTTTCCAAAAACCGCAACTGTTCAAGGCCTTCGGCCTGCTCCAGTGGTCCTTCGGGAGTCGACATATAGGCTTGTAGTGCGGCGGGTGTATATCCATAGACGCCGACGTGGTGCCAAACCTCTGGTGGATTTGTCAGGTCGCCGACATAGGGCAGCACTTCTTTGGAAAAGTACAAAGCCGAGCCATCCGCGCGCATCACCGCAGTTGTGCCGCCGACGCGGCCGTTTTGGCGGTCGGTCACAAAGTTGGTCAAGGTTTCAGCGTCGCACAGCAACACAGGCGTAGTCATTTCCACATCGCCTTTGGCCATGCGGTCAATCAATGCTTCGACAAACCACGGTGGGGTCAAAGGCGCGTCGCCTTGCAGGTTTATGACAAAATCCGGCGGGGTCGGCAGTTGGGCCACGGCTTCGGCGCAGCGTTCGGTGCCGTTGCGTGCCTCTGGTGAGGTCATCAGAACATCTGCCCCAAAAGCGCGGGCAGCATCTGCAATACGGTCGTCATCCGTGAGGACAAAGACGCCGTCTGCACCGCGTACGGATTTTGCGGCTTCCCATGCGCGCTGGATCAGCGATTTACGCAAACCTGTCGCGCCGGTCAGTTGGACCAGAGGTTTGCCGGGATAGCGTGTGGACGCAAAGCGCGCGGGAATAAAGATCACTCGTTTCATGCTACACCTGCTCTTAACGCATCGTGAATATGGAGAAGTCCAACCAATCGTTTGTCTTCGTCGACAACCAAAAGGACGGTTCGCTTGGTGGCGTTCATGATGCCCAATGCCTCGGTCAAAAGGGTTTCCGGGCGGGTTGTCATCGGACTGCGCGTGGCGACTTGGCCGGCGGTGCGATCCATCAACCCATCCATGTTTCGGCGCAAATCGCCGTCGGTAATGATACCTGCCAATCCCATTTGGTCGACTAGAGCCGAGACGCCAAACCCCTTGCTGCTCATCGTCAACAAGGTTTCGCTCATCGGGGTGGTTTCTTGGACGATGGGAAGGTCATCGCCTTTGTGCATCACAGCAGAGACCCGTAGCAATTGTGCTCCAAGTGAGCCGCCGGGGTGAAAGTTGCCGTAATCTTCACGGCCAAATCCACGCATGTTCATCAAGGCAACAGCCAGCGCATCGCCAAGCGCCATTGTGACCGTGGTAGACGTGGTTGGGGCCATTCCGATTGCGCAGGCTTCGGGGGCGTCGGGCAGTTGCAACAGCAGCTCGGCGGCCTGCGCCAAGGTGCTGGAGGCTTTCTTGGTGATCGCAATCAAAGGCACCTGAAAGCGAGTGCAATACCCGATCATATCTGCCAATTCGCGGGTTTCGCCGGAATTTGAGATCAAGATGACCGCATCATTTGGCGTAATCATGCCAAGGTCACCATGAGACGCTTCGCCTGGATGAACAGACTGCGCCGGGGTTCCCGTGCTGGCCAGAGTGGCGGCTATCTTGTTGGCGACATGGCCGGATTTTCCCATACCGGACACGATGACACGGCCGGATACGGACAATAGCAGACTGACAGTCTTGTCAAAATCGGCTGGCAGGGCGTCCGCCAGCTGCTTAAGGGCATTGCCTTCGATCGTCAGAACATTTCGGGCAATTTCAGAGGGTGATTGTGACATGATCCACTCAAAATTGGGGGCTTTCCTTTTCTCTAGCTGTTGCCAAGGCTGATGTCCAACTGCGCAACAGATCGCCGCCGAGTGGCGGCTATGCGTTGACAAAACCGGATACCAAGGCCCATGTGGGCTAAAATTATTTTAGAGCAAAGGGACGCTCTCATGAAAATTGCAATGATTGGCACTGGCTATGTTGGCCTTGTGTCTGGCGTTTGTTTCTCGGATTTTGGCCACGAAGTGGTTTGCGTCGATAAAGATCCCAACAAGATCGAGATGTTGGAGCGTGGCGAAGTGCCGATTTATGAGCCGGGGCTTGATGCTTTGATGGCTAAAAATGTTGAGGCAGGCCGCCTTAGCTTTACCTTGGATCTGGAGCAGGCGATTGAAGGGGCCGAGGCGGTCTTTATCGCGGTTGGCACCCCGACACGGCGCGGCGACGGCCATGCGGATTTGACTTATGTGATGGCCGCGGCCGAGGAAATTGCCCGCACGGCAAATGAATATGTCGTAATTGTCACAAAATCCACGGTCCCTGTGGGCACCAATCGTCGGGTCAAGGACACAGTCAGCAAGGCCAACCCAGCGCTTGATTTTGATGTGGCGTCCAACCCGGAATTCTTGCGCGAAGGCGCGGCGATTGACGATTTCATGAAGCCCGACCGCGTTGTTGTAGGGGTGGAGAATGATCGTGCGGCAGAGGTGATGGCCAACATTTACCGTCCGCTTTATCTGCGCGAATATCCCATCGTCACCACCGATCTTGAATCGGCCGAAATGATCAAATACGCGGCCAATGCGTTTCTTGCGACCAAGATCACCTTCATCAACGAAATTGCGGCTTTGTGCGAAAAAGTCGGTGCGGATGTGAAGCAGGTCAGCAAGGGCATGGGGATGGATGGCCGGATCGGGAACAAGTTCCTGCATGCTGGCCCTGGCTATGGTGGATCGTGTTTCCCCAAAGATACCAAAGCTTTGGCACGTATTGGCCAAGAACATGCAGTTCCCATGCAGATCACCGAAGCGGTGATCAAGGTGAACGAAGAGGTCAAACGCCGGATGATCGACAAGCTGCTTGATCTGTGCGGCGGGTCCTTCAATGGTAAAACGGTTGCGGTTTTGGGAGTGACGTTCAAACCCAATACGGATGACATGCGCGATGCGCCGTCATTGACGCTGATCCCGGCTTTGGTTGGCGGCGGCGCCAAGGTCCGCACTTGCGATCCGCAAGGCCAGCACGAAGGCGAAGCCCTGCTGCCCGGCGTGCATTGGATGGATGACCCTTATACCGCAGCGCAAGATGCGGATTTACTGGTGATCCTGACCGAATGGAATGAATTCCGCGCGTTGGATCTGAGCAAGATAGCCCAAACAATGGCCGCACCGCGTATGGCCGATTTGCGCAACGTCTACACCGTCAAAGACGCCAGACAGGCCGGATTTGAGGCCTATGACAGCATCGGCCGCGAAGGTTTTGCCGAATAGTTAAAACAAGTCAGAGACCTGAACTGAGGGTCTGGCGCCACAGCTGGGGGCAATTCGGTTGCCCCCTCTGGGTCACAAGCGGCTGACATGGTAGCGGTTTTTTGCTCGGGGGGGCACGATAGCTGAGGATTGCTATGATCCGTCTATTCGTCATGGCGATTGCCGCTGTGCTTTCCTGCACTCAATTGGTTTCGGCTCAAGGTCGGGAAGCCATTGGATATGGGCGTCTTATAAACAACGATCTTTTAGGGGATTTGGGCGACCGCTGGCAGTCTGGCTCGGTTTCGTCCAGCCGGCTGTACGGGGCCGGTTGGGATGGTGAATTGCCGGATCGCCCCTTTGATATTTTGGAGTTCCGACTGGGCGGTCAGGTGATCACCCCTCAGGACTTGCGGAACCCGCCGGATGGGGACCGGCCTTTTGCGGGGGTGCTATCGCTCGGTTTGCACACACATTTTGAACGCGGCGGTAACGAAATCACGCTTGGTGGCGATTTGGTTTTTACTGGCCCGCAAACCAGATTGAGTGATCTGCACACCGGTATTCATGACATGCTGGGCCAACCTCCGGCCCGCCCTTCGGTTTTGGAAGATCAGATCAAAGACGGTTTTTACCCGACATTTGTCGGCGAAGTTGGTCGGCAAATAGGCATAGGCCAAGGTGCATTGCGCCCTTTCACCGAATTGCGCTGGGGTGTAGAAACCATGGCCCGTATCGGAGTGGATTATACGTTAGGCAGCGTTGGGCAAGGTGAACTGTTGGTGCGTGATCCGGTGACGGGGCAACGCTACCGCGCAATTTATGAACAAGCTCCCGGTTTCAGCTATGTATTGGGCGGGGATGTCGCTTTTGTGGAAAATAGTGCTCTGCTGCCTGAGGATCGAGGGTACAAGGTTGAGCAGATGCGCTCCCGTGTTCGGGCGGGTTTGCATTGGCAAGGTGAACAAAATTCCACGTTTTACGGGCTGACGTATCTGTCTGAGGAGTTTGACGGCCAACCCGGAGGGCAGGTTGTAGGGTCGATCCGCCTGAAAATCAGTTTCTAAAGCCTCCAAAAGAGATGCTCATGTGGCGAGCGGGGCACACATTCAGGAATTGCGATGACGCCAGCAGTGCTGCCCGTATTCATAGGGTTTCCAGATTCTACATCGTTCGGTAATTTATCATCAATAGGGTTAAGAGGCAGGTAAGCAGGCATGGGAACGGGCTATCGAGGCACGTTCGTCATATCTTGGTCACAGACGGAAATAGACGGTCTCCAGGCCGCGCCACCGTCATCGCTGACCGTTGGGGCCACATGGTCCTGGCAAGGCGACGCTGTAAGGGTTGACGGTCCAACGTCGATACTGCGGCTTGATCAGGCTGACGGGGAAGCCGACATTCGCAAACGCGCCGCACGTATGGTCAGACGCCTTGTCGGCGCTGCTGTGACGTATGAGACGCGGCCTGACAGCGTTGAGGTGGATCAGCCGCTAAGTGACAGCAGCTTTGTGGTGACCGATGGGAACCAAAGCTTTGCGGTTACGTTGATCGAAGTCGGGGACGGTGCACATCCTTTGATGATGTTCCTTGATGAATTGCCCCCAAAGGGGCGCGATCTTTGGATTGTTCATCACAATATTGAACCAAAAGGCGGCCACCTGCCGGGTGAACATGGCAGCGGAGTGATTTGCTTTACGCCAGGTACACGGATTTTGACCCCGCTGGGCACCGTGCCGATTGAAACCCTGCGCGAAGGTGATTTTGTGCAGACCAAAGATAGCGGGGCGCAACAAATTCAATGGATAGGTCGGCGCCACATGACCGGTGCGCGACTGTTCGCGATGCCGAAGTTGCGCCCGATCCGCATTCGGCCCGGAGCTTTTGGAATTGGTGACCCGAACCAAGAAATTATCGTGTCACCGGAACACAGAATGTTGGTCAAAGGCGTTGTTGCACGGGCGCTCTTCAATACCCCAGAGGTGCTGGTGACAGCGGATGATTTGGTCAATGGCGATAGTATCGTTCGCGATACCCGTCTGCGCGAAGTGACGTACATCCATATGCTTTTGCCGCGCCACGAAGTGGTATTTGCCAATGGCATAGAAACCGAAAGCTTCCATCCGGCAAATGCAGCTTTGTCGACCATAGGGGCCACAGACCGTGCCCGTTTGTTGCGCTATGTCCCGCAAGCTGCGGAGAACCCGCATGTCTATGGGTCTTATGCGCGGCGGAACCTATCAAGCTCGGAGGCCGCGATTTTGTTGCATCAGGTGGCGTAGTGCCACCTGTGTAACCGCACCTTATTCGCGTAGTTCGTCAGCGCCCACGCCCCAGAGTTTGTCCTTCGGGGCCCAGCCTTTGAATCCGCCTGCGGTCAAGCGACACCATCCGGCGGTGCATTCCCCAAGACGGGCAATCACGCCGATTTCCAACTGTGCCGTCACCGGAGTTTGCGGGTCGGCGCGTTTGTGCAGTTGTAGGTAATCTTGCTCAACCAAAACCGTGCGAACACCCGATAGCAACGAATAGTGCACCCATCCGCCCGCTCCGTCGCGATCACGAACGCGGCGCCAGTGACCATGTTCGGCGGTGATTTCTAGCGGCATGTCTTGTCGTTTATACACCCAATCGATGCGATGGGTCAGTGACGGGCCGCGCCGTACGTTGCCTTCTTTGGCTTTCATCGACACAAAACGCGGCAAAGGCAGGTTGGTTACGGGACCGCGATCCTGACCAGCTGCGACAAGATTGCCAAACATCAAGAAAATAAGGGCGAAAGCCCAGCTTTTCCAAAACATATCCGATTCCTGCTCGCTTTTTTCGGCGGGGTTCTTGTGCCTCGTCCGATCCGAGTGCAGTTTAGCGTCATTAACGGTCATCATGGAAGTTTGGGGAGAGCCTGCATGCCATCAAAACGTATAAGTGTTGTCGTGACGCGACGCTTGCCAGAAGTGGTCGAGACGCGGCTCAAGGAATTGTTCGACGTGACGTTGCGCGAAGACGATACGCCAATGACACGCGAAGAGCTGGTGCACGCTATGCAAGTGGCAGATGTATTGGTGCCTACCGTTACGGATGCCATTGATGCCGGACTAATCGGTCAGGCAGGCAATCAATTGAAACTGATTGCAAATTATGGCGCAGGATTTGACCACATTGATGTGGCGACGGCGCGACAGCGTGGCATTTTGGTGTCCAACACACCCGGTGTTGTCACGGATGACACGGCAGACATGGTTTTGGCTTTGATGCTAGGCGTAACGCGCCGCATCCAAGAGGGCCTTGCCGTGATGCAGACCGGTGAATGGCAAGGCTATGCACCGACAGCCTTCTTGGGGGGGCGTTTGGGCGGCCGCCGTTTGGGTATTTTGGGTATGGGCCGCATTGGTCAGGCGGTTGCGCGGCGCGCTGCGGCCTTTGGTATGCAGATCCATTACCACAACCGTCACCGCCTGCGACCCGAGGTCGAAGAAGACCTGCAAGCGACATATTGGGATAGTCTCGACCAGATGGTTGCACGCATGGATGTGATCAGCGTCAACTGCCCGTCGACGCCCAGCACCTTCCATCTGCTGAACCCGCGCCGCCTGAAATTGCTCAAGCCATCGGCGGTGATTGTGAACACCTCGCGCGGCGAAGTCGTCGATGAGAATGCGCTGACCCGGATGTTGAAAGCTGGCGAAATCGCTGGCGCAGGGCTGGACGTCTATGAGCACGGTATCAAAGGCAATCCCGAACTGCGCAATATGCCCAATGTGGTGATGTTGCCGCATATGGGGTCTGCGACGGTCGAAGGCCGCATCGAGATGGGTGAAAAAGTTATCATCAACGTCAAGACCTTTGCTGATGGTCACCGTCCTCCTGATCAAGTACTGCCGGGCATGCTCTGACGGCGACAAATAGGGGAATGACCATGAGTGCATGCGCGTTATGCAAAGCGGCTGAGGCCGAACAGTTTGATGTGGCCGGATTGGATACCCAAATGGCGCTGTGTGCGGTGTGCCGGGACGGTGCCGAAGTCGGACCAACGGATGCTCCGCATTGGCAATGCCTGAACGACGCAATCTGGAGCACGCAGGCAGCCGACCAAGTTTTGGCCTATCGTTTGCTGTCCCAGCTTGATGCAGCTTGGGCGCGTGACTTGTTGGATATCGCGTATCTTGAGCCTGAACTGCTGGAGGTGGCCAAGGCCGGACTGCCCGATGAAAACGCAGTTGTTCACCGCGACAGCAATGGCACCATATTGCAAGCAGGCGATACCGTTACGCTGATCAAGGCGTTGCCTGTCAAAGGCGCTGGCTTTACTGCCAAGCAAGGTACGGCTGTGCGAAAAATCTCGCTTGAGATGGACAATCCCGAGCATATCGCAGGCCGCGTCGAAGGTCAGAGGATTGTGATCTTAACAAAATTTGTTAAGAAATCATAATTCCTTAGCGGTAGGGGTGTCGGATGACGTCTTGGGTGCTTTCGCTGCGATCGCATCCGGGGCCAACCCCAGCCAGTCCAATGCTGACGGGATGTCCTTTAGGATCTCGCATCGCATACTGCTGTTTCTAGTGATATTCGCCACGTAATCGGACAACAGAGCGTAATGCTTGAGATTGGTTGAAACAATGGCGATTTCCCAAGGCTCGGCCATAGCGCCGCCATCCGACGCGACCACGCTTGCGAGCATTGCAGAGCCGTCATAAAACACCCGAAGCTCGTTCAACTCGCTTAGATCACTTAAACTGTATTTCACCTTTTCGCTGCCAGGCGTATCCAGAAATTCACGGTATGTGGTCGAAATTTCGGCAAGAGCGACCTCTCCAGCGTAGTCGACCTTTAAAAGACGCAGTTCTGGATATATTTCAAAAGTGACCGGCATTCGTGGACCTTGTTCCGTTGTATGTTTAGTATTTCTAGGGTGAGCTAGAGCGGTCATTAATAGTTTCAACCAAAAGAAAATTCACCGGCATGTCCTTTGTTTGTCAAGGAAAAATGACGCGCCGTGCGGGACATATCTGCGGGTGTCGACATGGTGTAAAATTGCAGCCATGCTAATGGGCGCGATCACAGTGCGGTCACCTTGGTGATCGGCAAAAGTTCGTCCCAGTCTTTACGGCGGCATAGCTGTGTTCCCTCGCTGAGGACAGCGGCAGACGCAGCGGCGGCTCCGAATCGAAGCGCTTCGGTGGCCGGCAGGCCTTGCGCCAAACCCATCACAAATCCACCGACAAAGCTGTCACCGGCCCCGATAGCGCTGACCACATGGTCATTGGCCGCGTTTACATGCCAAAGCCCGGTGCCATCAGCCATCACCGATCCGTCCTTGCCGCGGGCAATGATGACCAATTGGCCTGCCCCCTTTTGGCGCAATTCTTCGGCATAGGTGGCGCTGTCGATTTGGGTGCCCAAAGGCAAACCAGACAGGGTTTGCGCCTCGTGGCTATCCATTCGCAAAACGGCTGGTGCGGGCTGAGGGCCTTTGGCCTGTTCTTCCAGATGTGCGCCTGAGGTGTCGACAACCACCCGCCGGTTTGGCCCCAAACGTGCGCAGGCTTTTTTAACAAAACCGGGTTTGGCACCGGGCGGCATACTGCCAGACAGGACAACAAAAGCGTCCTTGGCCGCGATTTCATCCAACTGATCCAGCATGTGATCCAGATTTGCTTCGCTCCAACTCGGGCCAGCTAGAACAAAGCGGTATTGCTCGCCAGTGCTGCTGTCAGTCACAGCGAAACTGTGCCGCGTCTCAGATGGCGCTTCGATCCGCACGGTGTCCAAACCTTGCTGTTTCAGCAAAGCTCCGAGCGCGTCGCCCGTGTTGCCCCCCAAAGCCACCAGTGCCGTCGCATGTCCGCCCAGCTGCATGACGGCGCGTGCCGCATTTACGCCGCCGCCGCCCGGTTCGGCGGTTTCAGGGCCGCAGCGCAGCTTGGGCCCCGCAGTCACATGATCGACAGAGGTGGCCAAATCCAAGGCCGGGTTCAGGGTCACTGTAAGAATCGGTATCATGATAACCTCTTTGTTATCGCCAACATGCCAAGTGATCGGCGCGCAGGAAAGACCGGAATGCCATTCCTCAATGCTAGGCAGAACTGGACAAACCTGCGCGTGTATGAAAACACACGCGCCTGACAGGAGGCCGCTTATGACCGTCACCAGATTTGCACCATCGCCCACGGGCTATATCCATGTGGGCAACCTGCGCACTGCGCTGTTCAACTACTTGATCGCCCGTAAAAGCGGCGGTCAATTCATTTTGCGTATCGATGATACCGACCCTGTGCGTTCCAAGCAGGAATATGTCGATGCGATCATGCAAGATCTCGAATGGCTGGGCCTGACATGGGATAGGGTCGAACGTCAGTCCGATCGTTTGGACCGCTATGCCGAAGCTGGCGACAAGCTGCGGGAAATGGGCCGCTTCTACGAGGCGTTTGAAACGCCGGTTGAGCTGGACCTGAAGCGCAAAAAACAACTGAACATGCACAAACCGCCGGTTTATGACCGGTCAGCTTTGGCCCTGTCGGAGGTTGAAAAAGACGCGTTGCGCGCCGAGCGCGGCAATGGTGTCTGGCGGTTCAAGCTGGATCACGAGCGGATTGAATGGAACGACGGCATCTTGGGGGATGTGTCAATTGATGCGGCTTCGGTGTCCGATCCGGTTTTGATCCGTGCCGATGGTCAGGTGTTGTACACCATCGCGTCGGTTTGTGACGACATGGATATGGGCGTCACAAATGTGGTGCGCGGCAATGACCACGTCACCAATACGGCAACGCAGATTCAAATGATCCGCGCGCTGGGCGGTACACCGCCCGATTTTGCGCATCATTCTCTGCTGACCGGTCCGCAAGGCGAATCGCTGTCCAAACGTTTGGGCACATTGGCGCTGCGCGATCTGCGGACCCAAGGGGTTGAGCCCGAGGCGCTGCTTAGCCTGATGGCGCGTTTGGGATCCAGCCAACCGGTTGAACTGCGCATGTCCTTGGAAGAGATCGCCGACGGGTTCGAACCGTCGCAATTTGGCTCTGCTCCCACAAAATTTGACGTCCAGGATTTGTTCCCGCTGACCGCGCGCAAGCTGCATGGCTTGCCGCTCGAAGCGGTGGCAGAGGATGTTGCCGCCGTGGGCGTGCCTGCTGACAAAGCCGCGCTGTTCTGGAAAGTCTGCCGTGAGAATATCACCGTGCGCGGCGATTTGGCTGGCTGGTGGACTTTGTTCAGCGAAGGCGCAGAGCCGATGGTTGCGGATGAAGACAAAGACTTTATCGCGCATGCCATGTCTTTGCTGCCCGAAGGCCCGTTTGATGCGGACACCTGGGGAAACTGGACCAAAGCCGTCAAAGAGGCGACTGGCCGCAAAGGAAAAGGTCTGTTCATGCCCCTTCGCAAAGCAATGACTGGCCAAGAACGCGGACCAGAGATGGCCGACGTGATGCAGCTGTTGCAAAAAGTTCCCGCACGGGCGCTGGCGCAGCCTCAGGCATAAACAATGCGGCTGGCCATTTTGGCCAGCGCAGCATCAACGACATCGCGGGTGTGATCCGAAAGGTTTTGTGCCCGCGAATAGACTGGATCGGCCCTGTCGTGCAAAATAGGGGCCTCCCAACCGCTGGTAGTGGCAAAGAATTGCGCGGCTCCGTCCTCCCCAAACTCCTGCAAATATCCATGGATGACCACATCCAGATAAGACAGCAAAATCGGGTTGTCGGCTGTCGGCCGTGATCTGCGGGACGGGGCGACCGAATAGATCGCAACCGATGCTGCGCCATTGGGGTGATCCACTTCGTGCCCGGCTTCGTGCCGTTCGTAGGCCTGTTCCCGCGCGTCCAGTGACGCCCAGTTTTGACCGGGAACTGGCGCTACAAGCCCCATGATTTCGCTGCTTTTGTCACGAACCGCAGTCAGGAAACACAGGTCGCGATCCGGCGTTGCGCACCATGCGCGTCGCCACCCGGAGGCCTTTGCCGGCTGTGCTGGTGTAAATTCATGGGTGCGTTGGTCGACCAAGCTGCCGTAGCCGAAGAAATATGTATGTGTCATATTGCAAATATTTCGCCATATTGACGTAAGTCAAACCCATCTTTTGCGCAGGCTGTCATAACATCCCCAATTGAAGCAGCCCGGAGATTCCGTTGTGCGCGTAACAAAAAGAACAAACATTGCGATGCGGGTGCTGATGTACTGCGCGGCAAACACGGATCGTCTTGTGACGAAATCCGAAATTGCGAAGCGCTGCAATGCCTCGGAAAACCATTTGGCTCAGGTCATCAATCAGCTGGCGCAGATGGGGTATCTGCACACGCAGCGGGGGCGCAATGGCGGGCTCGAACTTGGCCGTCCTGCCACCGAAATTATCATTGGCGATATTTTTCGTGCGCTTGAAGCGCCAGTTCCAATCGCGGAATGCTTTGCCGATGTAGATAATACCTGCCCATTGACCGAATCGTGCCGGTTGCGCGGGGCGTTGCATGAGGCGTCGAACGCATTTTACGCAACGCTGGATCCAATCACACTGGATGCATTGGTGTGCGACAATAGTAGCCTATTGGAAATTATTGCGCCGCAAATCAAATGCAATGTGACGCATTCTGATGATTCTGTTGCAAGGGCTTCTGCGATCCTCTAAGAGACAGCCACCATGACGGGAGAACTGGCCCTTTGCAGGGACAGTGCCGAAGGAGCAACCGCCCCGGAAACTCTCAGGCTTCAGGACCGCCATGGGCCAAACACTCTGGAGAGAGGTGCCAATGCACCCGCCGAAGGGATAGCGATCTCAGGCGTCAGGACAGAGGGGGCATGAGCGGCACGGATATCCCGTGTCGGTGATGCCTGACCACGCGCGCGTTGGTTCGGGAAACCAATTGGGGCGCGTATGGATGATGATTTAAAAACAACCGTTCTGAACGATTTGCATGTTGGTCTTGGTGCCAAGATGGTGCCATTTGCGGGCTATTCCATGCCCGTTCAATACAAAGCTGGCGTTCTAAAGGAACATTTGCATACACGCGGCAGCGCGGGTCTTTTTGATGTGAGCCACATGGGGCAAGTTATTTTGCGCGGCCCGGACGTGGCATTGGCGTTGGAAAGCCTCGTACCTGTGAACATTGCGGGGCTGGGCGAAAACCGTCAGAGATATGGATTTTTCACCAATGATGCCGGTGGCATAGAAGATGATTTGATGATCGCTAATCGCGGAGATCATCTCTTTGTTGTGGTCAACGCAGCCTGTAAAGATGCCGATATAGCCCATATGCGTACTGCGTTGGAACCGCGCGGAATCCAAGTTGAGCAGATCGAAGACCGCGCATTGCTGGCGTTGCAAGGTCCGCAGTCCGAGGCCGTTCTGGCTGGATTGAATCCGGCTGTTGGCGACATGACATTCATGGATGTTGCGACCGTTGAACTGGTCGGAGCGGAGTGTTGGATTTCACGTTCGGGTTATACCGGCGAAGATGGTTATGAAATTTCCGTTCCAAATCACGCCGCCCTGGCTTTGGCCGAAGCCTTGCTGGCGGATGACCGCGTGATGGCCATTGGTCTTGGTGCGCGTGACAGCCTGCGACTGGAGGCGGGGCTGTGCCTTTATGGGCATGACATCGATACAAAGACGACACCGGCGGCGGCGCGTTTGCATTGGGCGATCCAAAAGATCCGCCGCGCAGGAGGGGATCGCGCAGGCGGATTTCCGGGTGCAGACCTGATTTTGCAAGAGCTGTCGGAAGGGCCTGCCATGGCTCGCGTTGGTCTTCGCCCCGAAGGCCGTGCGCCAATGCGCGAAGGTGTCGAATTATTTGCCAATGCCGAGGGGGGCGCGCCGATTGGGCGTGTTACCTCTGGCGGGTTCGGGCCTTCCGTGGGCGGGCCTGTGGCCATGGGATATGTCCCAAGCGAATTATCGGAGCCGGGAACGGCTTTGTTCGGAGAGTTGCGCGGCAAGCGCCAGCCCGTAGTGGTTGCGGTTTTGCCGTTTGTTAAGCCAGGATTCAAACGCTGATAAGCAGGGAGAGCGTGATGAAATTTACAGAAGAGCATGAATGGTTGCGTGTTGAAGGTGACGTAGTGGTGGTCGGTATTACTGCCCATGCCGCCGAGCAGTTGGGCGATGTCGTCTTTGTGGAACTGCCCGAGGCAGGAACAGAAGTCAGTCAGGACGAAGAGGTCGTGGTGATCGAATCAGTTAAGGCGGCATCGGACATTTTGGCCCCGCTGGACGGTGAAATTGTCGAAGTGAATTCGCCGATCGTCGATGAGCCAAGCAAAGTCAATGATGATCCCGAAGGGGAAGCGTGGTTCTTTAAGATGAAGCTGGAAGACATGAGCGCGATGGACGAGCTGATGGACGAAGCCGCTTATAAGAACTTCATCGGCTAAGCGGCCTCAAGGGGGGGAGGGGGCGCTGCCCCCAACGCCAAGAGGCGTTCCCCCCGGGATATTTTCGGACAAGAGAAACCAGGGGCTTTATGCTGGCTGGAGGAGATAGATATGACCTACGATCCGATTGATTATTTGCCATATGACTTTGCCAACCGGCGCCATATTGGACCGTCTCCTGCCGAGATGGAGGCGATGTTTGACGAGCTTGGGGTTGCAAGTCTGGAAGACCTGATGGACCAGACCGTGCCTGTGAATATTCGTCAGGCCGAACCGCTGGATTTTGGGCGTCCCCTGTCTGAGAGCGAGTTGCTCAACCGGATGCGAGTCACGGCATCCAAGAATAAAGTGCTGACGTCTTTGATCGGACAAGGGTATCATGGGACGGTCACGCCGCCTGCGATCCAACGCAATATTTTGGAAAACCCGGCATGGTATACGGCTTATACGCCCTATCAGCCCGAAATTTCGCAAGGTCGGCTTGAGGCGCTTTTGAACTATCAAACGATGGTTTGTGATTTGACCGGGCTTGAGGTTGCGAATGCGTCCTTGCTGGACGAGGCAACGGCCTGCGCCGAAGCCATGACCACTGCCCAGCGGGTTGCAAAGACCAAGGCGAAGGCGTTCTTTGTTGACGAAAATTGCCATCCGCAGAACATTTCGGTCATCAAAACCCGTGCCGAGCCGCTGGGGATTGAAGTGATAGTTGGATCGCCGGATGATTTGCAGGCCGACAAGGTTTTTGCCGCGATCTTTCAATACCCCGGCACCCACGGCCATTTGCGCGATTTCACCGATGAAATAGAGGCGTTGCATGCGAATAAGGCCGTCGGAATTGTAGCAGCTGATCCGCTTGCATTGTGCTTGTTAAAAGAGCCCGGCGCTATGGGTGCGGATATTGCGGTCGGGTCAACCCAACGCTTTGGTGTGCCGGTCGGATATGGCGGCCCGCATGCGGCTTACATGGCCTGTCGGGACGCGTTTAAACGCGCAATGCCGGGGCGGATTGTCGGTGTCTCGATCGATAGCCATGGCAACCGCGCCTATCGTTTGTCGCTACAAACCCGTGAGCAGCATATTCGCCGCGAAAAGGCGACATCGAACGTGTGTACCGCGCAGGCTTTGCTGGCTGTTATGGCTGGCTTTTATGCCGTCTTTCATGGGCCAAAGGGCCTGCGGGCAATTGCGCAGCGGATTCACCGCAAAACTGTGCGGATGGCAAAGGGGCTTGAGGATGCAGGATTTGTTGTCGAGCCAAAGGCGTTTTTTGATACGATCACCGTGGATGTCGGTCTTTTGCAGCGAGGCGTTTTGCAAGCCGCGGTGCGCGAAGGTGTAAACCTGCGCCGTGTCGGAAAGTCCAAGGTTGGTATCACGCTGGACGAACGCACAACTCCTGAGACGATTGAAGCCGTTTGGCGGGCCTTTGGGTTGGTTCGCAAGGACAATGATTTCACAGCTGACTACATGCTGCCCGAGGGGTTGATCCGGACGTCAGAGTATTTGCAACACGAAGTGTTCCACATGAACCGGGCTGAAACCGAAATGATGCGCTATATGCGCCGGTTGGCAGACCGTGATTTGGCATTGGACCGCGCGATGATCCCATTGGGGTCTTGCACAATGAAACTGAATTCTGCCGCCGAAATGATGCCGGTGAGCTGGCGCGAGTTTTCGATGATTCATCCCTATGTGCCCAAAGACCAAGCACTGGGATATGCCGAGCTGATTGGCGATCTGAGTAAAAAACTATGTCAAATCACCGGTTATGATGACTTTTCAATGCAGCCGAATTCGGGTGCACAGGGCGAATATGCCGGACTGCTGACCATTCGGGATTGGCAAGATGCCCGCGGCCAGGGTCATCGGGATGTTTGTCTCATCCCGACAAATGCCCACGGCACAAACCCTGCTTCCGCCCATATGGTGGGCTGGAAGGTGGTCGCGGTGGCTTGCGACGAGAACGGGTCGATTGACGTTGCCGATTTCCGTGCCAAGGCTGAAAAGCATTCAGACAACCTTGCGGCCTGTATGATCACCTATCCGTCGACACATGGTGTATTCGAAGAGACCGTGACCGAGGTTTGCGATATCACCCATGACCATGGGGGACAGGTATATATCGACGGTGCGAACATGAATGCGATGGTGGGGCTGTCGCGCCCCGGCGATTTGGGAGGTGACGTAAGTCACCTCAATCTGCATAAGACATTTTGCATTCCACATGGTGGCGGTGGACCCGGTATGGGACCAATCGGTGTGAAATCGCATCTGGTGCCGCATCTGCCAAGCGATCCCCAAGCCGGGGCAGGGGCCGTTAGCGCGGCTCCGTTCGGGTCTCCTTCGCTGTTGCCGATTTCATGGGCCTATGTGCTGATGATGGGCGGCGAAGGTTTGACCCAAGCAACACGCGTTGCGATCTTGAACGCCAACTACATCGCCAAACGGCTCGAAGGGGCATATGACGTGCTGTATCGCGGCACCAAGGGCCGTGTGGCACATGAGTGCATTTTGGATGTCCGTCCCTTTGCTGAAAGCGCTGGGGTAACGGTCGAAGATATTGCCAAACGTCTTATCGACTGCGGTTTTCACGCACCAACCATGAGCTGGCCGGTGGCTGGAACGCTGATGGTTGAGCCGACGGAATCGGAAACCAAAGCCGAGCTGGATCGTTTTTGTGATGCGATGTTGGCAATCCGTGCAGAAATCCAAGACATCGAGGACGGGGTCATCGCGGCGGACGCAAATCCGTTGAAATTTGCCCCCCACACAATGGAAGACTTGGTGCGTGATTGGGACCGCCCCTATAGCCGTGAACAAGGGTGTTTCCCGCCCGGCGCATTTCGCGTTGATAAATACTGGCCGCCGGTCAATCGGGTGGACAATGCTTTCGGGGATCGCAACCTGATTTGTACATGCCCGCCGATGTCAGATATGGACGACACCGCTTAAAGAAAAACCGCCGCCCTCATAATCGGGGCGGCGGTTTTTTTGTTTCAGCTGTCGGTATCGGCAGTGTCTTCTGGTTCAGGCGCATCCGCGGCAGCTTCGGGTGTATCGATCAAGAAATCGAACACGTCCCGGACCCGTTTCCACGTTTCTTCGTTGCATGCGGACAGCAAATAACCATCGCGGGTGTCGCCGCGATACTCTGACCCATCCAACATTGCGATATGCGCGCCAGCGCTGCGGGCGGCGACCACTCCGGCGGGTTGATCCCATGGCGTCAGTTTACCCGACAAAATGAAATTTACGTGCCCTTGGGTCAGCATCCGGAATTCATGTAGCGCGCAACGCAGCGAATTGATGCGTTGAAACTTTGGATAGGTCGCGGCCATCTCGCCTTGTTTGTCTTTCGGGATCAGAGCCAGTGGAATATATCCTTCCAGAGTCTCAACCGGTCCGCCTGTCGATGTTTTCAGTTTGCGCTTTACGCCGCGCGGCTGGATCAGCAACGCAGGGCTGTCTTGGTCCGCGATGATAACATCGTTCATCACCGGATCGTACATCAGTCCAAATACCGGACGACCAAATTGCAAGATCGCGACATAGACCCCAAAGCAGGTCAGCCCATGGGCGTAATTCCAGGTTCCATCCACTGGATCGATGGTAAAACAAAGCTCGGCATCTGCGATCTTGTCGATGATCTCGGGATTGTCGGATGCGTGCTCCTCTCCAACAACCAAAGCGTGCGGGAACATGCCCAAGATACCACGGGTGATCATCGCTTCGGCAGCTTTATCCGCATCAGTCACCAGATCTTGGGGACCTGTTTTTTGATTGATTTGATGCGCTCCGAGTTGGCGAAAACGCGGCATGATCTCGGCCTTGGCGGCGCGGCGCACCAAATTCAAAAGTTGGGTGCGCTGGGCATTGGTCAGCGGGGCGGTAATGGGCATCGGCAGGGAATCGTTCATGGGTCCGTCCGGTAATTGCTGCAGTTGCGGTCGTGATTGCCAGCCTCGGCGTGGCATTTCAAGGTGACTATTCGCGCGCACGAAGCACGGATGCGGGACGGCGGGCCAAAGGACGCCACGCAAAAGCCAGTCCAGCCAGCAGTGTTGCGAGGATTCCACCAACAATGACCCCTATGGCAGAGCCCCAAACAATCACGAAATCAGTCTCCATCACAAAATGCATAACAGCCCATCCGCCCGCGATGCCTGCGCCCAAAGAAATCAGACCGGCGCTTGCGCCAAGTAAGGCAGAGCGCAGGGCAAAGCTGCTCAAAATTTGCCTGCGTGATGCCCCGAGCGTTTTCAAAACGGCGGCTTCATACGTGCGGGCATTTTCGCCAGCGGCCGCAGCTCCGATAAGAACAAGAAAGCCGGTTAGCAGGCTGGCACCAGCCCCCCAACGCACAGCGTCTGAAATACCAGCCAGCATTTCAGACACGCGATCTATGGCATCGCGCACCCGGATTGCGGTGATATTGGGAAAGCTGTCAGCGAGGTCGCGCAAAATTTGCGCTTCGGCGGCTTCTTCTGCGTAGACGGTCGAGATAAAGCTGTGCGGCGCACCCTGAAGAGCTGACGGATTCAGCGTCATGACAAAGCCTATTCCAGCATTGGAGAAATTTACCTCGCGAAAGCTGGTGATGGTCGCGGTGATATCGCGTCCCAGGATATTGAGCGTCAGGGTGTCACCCAGTGAAAGGCCCAATTCTTCTGCCTCTTCTGCCGCAAAGCTGATTTGCGGTGGGCCGGTGTAGTCTTCGGGCCACCATTCGCCTGCGATTACGGTGGTTCTGCTGTCAGGGGTGGCGGCATAGGTGATTCCGCGATCGCCGCGCACAACCCAGTGATCCCCGGCAACGTCGGCTGCATTTTCTCCGTTGATTTTGGATACAATGCCGCGCAGCATTGGGGCGCTGTCGACGCGGCTGACGGCGGAGTCGTTTTCCAAACGGTCCAGATATCCGGGCATTTGATCCCGTTGGATATCGACAAAGAAATATGAGGGCGCAATATCAGGCAAGTCACGTGAGATTGCGCTGCGTAGGTTTCCATCGATTTGGCCAACTGCAGCAAGGACTGAAAGGCCCAAGCCCAAGGACACCACAACAGCGCCCGCGCTTTCGCCCGGCCCGCCAACTGCAGAAAGGGCCCATCGCCAGATTGGGCGGCCACGGACTGCACGTGTAAAGCGCCGTGCCAAGGCGCGGATCAACCCTGCCGCAAGTGTCAAAACCACCAAAGCGGCTAGAATGCCGCCCGCAGTCCATAACGTTAACATTGCGCTGCCCGAAAACACCATTGCGGTGCCGACCAACACAGCCAGCAAAGCCAGTGTCGCAGCGAGATACCTTCCGGCGGGCAAGCGCTGGGCCCCTTCAAGGGCATCTCGCATCAAGGTCGCAGCGCGGACTTCTTCGGCGCGGGCTAGGGGCCACAGAGTGAACACGAGTGCAGTCAAAATACCATACAAGGCCGCCTCGGCCAGTGGACCGGGATGCAACGTGAACACGGCGGGAATCGGCAGTGCCGCGCCAATCAACGGACCGAATACGATGGGAACCACGCCGCCCAATGCCAACCCGATCACAATGCCCAATAAACTGAGAGCGCCAATTTGCAGGAAATAGGTTTGGAATATGATTGCTCTGGTGGCACCAAGGGTGCGCAATGTTGCGATAACTGATGTCTTTTTCGCCAGATATGCGCGCACGGCTGCAGACACGCCGACCCCGCCGACTGCCAAACCGGAAAGTCCAATCAGAACCAGAAAGCTTCCCAACTGTTCAACAAATCGGGCAATTCGCGGGGCACCATTGCGCGAATCCCGCCATTTCAAGCCGGTGCTTTCAAATTGGTCTTTTGCCTCTTGCGATAGGGTGTCCAGATCGGCCCCTGACGGCAGGGTCATGCGATATTCGGTATCGAACAACGATCCCGGCGCAAGTAAACCGGATCCTTCAAGTGCGGCAGTGCGCACAATTGTCCGTGGTCCTAATCCAAAACCGTCACCTGCATCATCCGGTTCGCGCATCAAAATCGCGCTGAGTGTAAAACCCTGCGTTCCAAGGCGAAAATTATCCCCCACCACAAGGCCCAAACGGTCTGCCAAAGCCGGCGCCATAACTGCCCCTCGCCCCTCAAGCGCTGCAGAAATGGGCATCGGTGGGTCAAGCACCACCTCGCCCAATAGCGGATAGGCGTCATCTACTGATTTCACCTGGGTCAGGCCACGTTCGGTATCCCCGGCGCGATCAATCACGACCATAGATCGAAAATCAGTGACCTCGGACAGGGTCGCGGACACATCGTCAAGCCAATCGCGCTCTTCATCCGTTGCAAAACGGTACGTGAATTCGACCTGTGCATCGCCTCCGAGCAAAACGGCACCTTGTTCGATCAAGCCCTTTTCGATTGCAGCACGAACTGATCCGACACCGGCAATCGCCGCGACACCCAAAGCAAGGCAAGCCAGAAAAATGCGAAAGCCATGCAATCCGCCGCGTAGTTCGCGGCGGGCAAAGCGGGCCGATATGCGCAAGCTCATTCTGCGGCCTGTTGGTTGGTGTCCACCAGGCCGTCGTTGAGGCGAATGATGCTGTCACAGCGCGCTGCCAATTCGGGTGCGTGTGTGACCAAAACCAAAGTGGCATCGTGCTTTTCGGACAGGCCGAATATCAGGTCCATAATCGCCTGACCGTTTACGCCATCCAGATTTCCGGTCGGTTCATCGGCGAGCAAGATATCAGGCCTAGGCGCAAGCGCTCGGGCCAAAGCAACCCGCTGTTGTTCGCCGCCCGACATCTGCGCCGGGTAATGATCGGCGCGATGGGCAAGACCAACAGCCTCCAATTCTTGGGCGGCCCGTGCAAATGCATCTGGATGCCCTGCCAGTTCCAATGGGGTCGCGACATTTTCGAGGGCTGTCATTGTTGGGATCAAGTGGAAGGATTGGAACACGACGCCCATGTGGTCGCGGCGAAAACGGGCTAACCCGTCTTCGTTCATCGAGGTCAAATCTTGCCCAAGGGCAGAGACAGTGCCACGTGTGGCGCGCTCTAGCCCGCCCATAATCATCAGGAGCGAAGATTTCCCGGATCCGGATGGTCCGATCAGCCCCAAGCTTTCACCTTTTGCGACGTTCAAAGAGATTCCATGTAGAATTTCTACATCTCCGGCATTGCCTCGCAGGCTTAAAGTGACATCTTGAAGGGAGAGAACAGGATCAGGCATAAAGAAAGGTCCGAGAATAATGGGTTTTTTTAAATATGGGGCGCGCGGCTCAGGCTGCAAGGCGGCAATCGTCGGAGTTTTCGTCACCGCGGTGCCGGTGAGTGCGGCCGAAGTTAGCATTTTAGCCTTGGGCGACAGTTTAACCCAAGGGTACGGGTTACTGGAACAGGACGGTTTTGTTCCACAATTGCGCAATTGGCTTGCCGATCACGGGCATGATGTGCGCGTGGTCAATGGAGGGGTGTCGGGCGATACCACAGCAGGTGGCTTTGCAAGGGTCGAATGGTCGCTAACCCCGGATATTGATGCGATGATTGTTACGCTTGGCGGGAATGATGTTTTACGCGGGATCGCGCCGCAAGAGGCGCGGTCAAACATCGAAGGTATATTGAAAGTTGCGCAAGCGCAAAACCTTGAAGTTCTGTTAATCGGAATGGAGGCCCCCGGGAATTTTGGCGCGGATTACAAGCAAGCTTTTGATGGCCTCTATCCAGAGCTAGCCCAAACCTATGGCACTGTATTCTTGGATAGCTTTTTCAAAGGTTTGGATAGACAGGGGCAATCGTTGGCTGAGCTATCCGCCTTTATGCAAGACGACGGCATTCATCCGAATCCTGAAGGTGTCGTGAAGATCGTAGAAACGGTTGGACCGAAAGTCGAAGAGCTGCTGTATCGACTGGACTAAGCGGCAGTTGCTTGGTTTCGAGATGAAAGCACACACAATGCAACATTGTATCCTGTAGTTAACATTCCAATGCCAACACCACTAAGTAAATACAGCCCGACCGCATTTGTCAGGGATATTCCTAGAAATAAAAAGCCGATTAGACCGGTCACTAAGCCCAGTGTGCTGCCAATTAGAATTGCCACGATTGCCATGCTTCGCCTCCATCCTGAGGCGACGATAGCGCCACAGACCTTTCAAAAAGATTAAAGAGGGGCAAATGAGGCAAGAATGCGGCAGTGGTTTGGCGGGGAATTGCAGGGTTCTTAAAATTGGCGGGACCCCAAAAAACATACTGGGAAGGACCCAAAGAAAAAGCTGGGTCGTCTAGCGGCCCAGCTTACAACTCGTGCAGGTGAAAGTGACGTTAGAGAACGGTCACTGTGGTTCCGATAGGTACGCGATTGTACAAATCTTCCACGTGCTCGTTCAGCATACGGATACACCCGCTTGAAACAGAACGTCCAATTGACTGCGGGGCAGTTGTCCCGTGAATTCGGAAAAAAGTGTCTCGCCCGTTCTCAAAGAGATACAAGGCGCGGGCACCTAGTGGGTTTCCGGGCCCACCGGGTTGCACATAATCAGTGCCCTTGAACTTTCCGTACAGTTGCGGATCACGTTCGATCATTTCATTGGTTGGTCGCCAAGTCGGCCATTCTTTCTTAGCGCCGATTTTAGCAGTTCCGGAAAATTCCAGACCGGCTTTGCCGACTCCGACGCCATAACGCATGGCCTGACCGGGAGCGGTTACGAAGTACAAAAAATGGGCGCGCGGCAAGATAAGGATCTGACCAGGCGCAAGATCTTTTTTGATTCCAACCTTCTGGGGGCGAAATACTGGATCAACTTCGAAGGCATATGCAGGCATTGCTACGGTTGCTGCAGCAGCAGCGACAAAAGTTCGACGAGAGATCATGGCGGCACTATTCCTAAGACTACTTGCTCAACGTTTTTCGCGCAAACGAACGTGAAAATCAATCCCACGAACAAAACTACATCTATCACGAAGGCGTGTCAGAGCTATAAAAGTCGGTATTTGTTGATGAAAACCGATTACTGTTTTGGTACTTCAGCGTTTCGCCCAGCCAGAACAACACTGATTGTGTAGGCGACAGATGGACTGAGCCCAGCCAGAATAGAAGCGGCGGTGTCTGGTCGCATGCGAGCCAAGAATCCAGCAGAAAACTCTGGATCCATCTCTTCGAATAGTGCGGCCGCTTGTTTGGGTTTCATATTGGCATAGACATCGGTTAGATTGGTGATGTCATCCTCGGCCGCTGTTTGAGCAAGTGACATAGTTGCACGCAACTGATCTTCGGCTGCTTGCAATGCGATCATTTTTCGATCGATCTCTTGTTCCGCCACGGAAAGTGCCTGCATTCTGATCGCCATGCTCTTTTCTCGCTTGCTGATCAACGCTTCGCGGTCGTTCATTGCCTTTAGAAGTGGCATAATTTCGTCATCTTTTAGCCCAAGGGGCTTTGGTTCGTTGCGTTCTGCGGGTTCTATAGCTTCGGACAAGGGGCCAGCTTGCGTGTCTATCATAGCGCCTTCGCGCGCTAAAGCTTCATTTGCTCCAATTCCTATTCTTAGGGCTGCGGAGGCTAAGAGCAACGCGCCAATGGCAGAAAGGGTTCCGCGTGCTTTGCGTTTGGACCGCTTCTTAGGCTTGATTTGTTTTGGTGGGATCGGTTGAGACATTCTTTACCTCAGTTTCGGGGGTGGCGGACGAAAACCGGATCGGCATTTTCCTGCACCGGGGGCGGTGTTTGAGTTTGAATTACGCTTCCCCCGGTTTGCGGTAGATCATGCATCGAGGCGACCAAGAGTTCCAATCGTCTGGCTACATCTTCTGCCCGCTCTGTAAGCTCGCTCAAAGATTTTGAGGAATCTCCTGCACTTTTTTGAGCTTGATTTAGCGTTTTTCCCAGATCGTCTACTTGGGCTGACAAGACAGCGACAGCCCCGCCTACACCATTTTCCAAATCTGTAAATTTGGTTAATCGACGAGCAAGAATAAAGCAATAAAACCCTGCTCCCATTGCACCTGCTACCAGTAATATATCTGCAATCATTTCCATTCCCGTCCCCTTTTCTAGTTTAGTACGAATTCCAGTACCAATAGATCGCGCACACGGCCCTCACCCGCGACCAATCGTACCCTGCGTAACATTTGGCCCCGCAACTTAATAAGAGCGCCTGCCGCCTCGAGATCGCGGGCTTCAAGCGCGCGCAAATAGCTATTCAAAACATCCTGCACTCTTGGCAGTATACTCTCGACCTCTGTTGTATATTTTTTCGGAACCTCAAGACTCGCTCGAAACCGTAGGTGATTGGCTTGTGCTTTCGGCCCCAAAGAAATTACCAAGGGTGGAACTTCAATAAAGGCGACGTCCGGTAAAGGCATTGTTTCGATACCTTCATCCTTGGTCGTTTCGTCAGAGGCCGAATCATGGGAAGCATCCATTCCTAAGTTTCCCAGCAAGCCTGATTGTACCGCGAAAAAACCACCCCCACCGCCAGCTAAAGCAAGCACTAACCCTATGATCATAGGGAGTTTGGACGGTTTCTTGTCCTCGATGCCTTCGTTGTCAGCGGTAATGTCAGACATTTTAAACCTCTTTTGTGGCGTTGAAACCGTTTTGCCAGAAATGGGCTAACTGATTGTTAAGTTGAATGAGCGAATGTGAAGGCACCCGAACAGAAAGTTTGGAGTGGAGGTCGATCTTGCAGCAATTAATTTCAGTCTGGGGAGCGTTAGGCGGTCGTCAAAGAGCGGTGGTTGTAGGGGCCACTTTGGCGATGGTTTTAGCAGTTTTGGGTTTAACTAGGCTTGCTTCAGCTCCCAACATGTCTCTCTTGTACGCAGGCCTAGAAAATGGTGCTGCAGGTGATGTGGTGAAGTCATTGGAAGCACGCGGTGTTCAATTCGATGTCCGCGGCGGTGCGATTTTTGTACCCGATTCGGAACGAGACGCTTTGAGGCTAACATTGGCAAGCGAGGGATTGCCCGCCAACGGTGGTCAAGGATATGAACTTCTTGATGGGTTGTCAGGCTTTGGAACTACGTCGCAAATGTTTGACGCAGCTTATTGGCGCGCCAAAGAGGGTGAGTTAGCCCGTACCATTGTCTCGAATCCCGCAATCGCAACGGCGCGCGTTCACATTGCAAACAGCAGCGCAAATCCTTTTCAACGGGACGTAAAATCTTCTGCATCCATTTCAGTCACTCCGACCGGAGCTGCCATTTCAGCTCAACAGGCGCGCGCATTGAAATTCCTGGTTTCGTCAGCGGTCCCAAGCTTGGTTCCAGAAAATGTCGCCGTCATCGATGGAAAAGGCGGTTTGATTGGATCGGAAGCTGATGGCGCTTCTGGGCCTACAGCGGATGATAAAGCAATTCAGCTTCGTGATCGCGTCCAGCGTTTGATGGAAGCAAGGGTCGGCGTTGGAAATTCGGTTGTCGAGGTTAGCGTTGATACCGTCACTGAGAGTGAGTTGATCCGAGAGCGTAGCTTCGATCCCGAAGGCCGGGTTATTGTGTCTACCGACACAGAAGAAAGAAGCGACAAGGCCGATAGCAGTGGAGGAGGTGACGTAACAGTGGCGTCTAATCTTCCGGACGGTGACGGCGGGGGCTCGGATGCGTCTTCGTCAACCAAAGCTGAGACACGCGAGCGGGTTAACTATGAAATTTCTGAAACAACGCGGGAAATTACGCGTGTTCCGGGTGCTATTCGCCGCTTGACCGTCGCGGTTTTGGTTAACGGTACATATGAGAATGCCGATGATGGAAGCCAAATTTTTGTTCCTTTGCCAGATGTCGAGCTTGAGGCCTTGAATGACCTTGTTTCATCCGCTGTGGGGTTTGAAGAAGCACGCGGCGATCAGATTACAATCCGATCCTTGGCTTTTGAGAGACCAGAAGGATTGGGAACCGGCCCTCTCGAACCGGCTATATTTGCCGGAAACATTGACATTATGCGTGTGGTCCAAATGGGTGTTTTGGCTGTCGTTGCGTTGATCCTCGGGTTGTTCGTCGTTCGCCCGGTATTGGCATCGTCGGGAGGCCAAAATGCAAGCGCAGCTGGCGCTCTTCCGGCCCCAGTGGACAATTCCTCACCAGCTTTAGAAGGTGAAATTGAGCCAATCGGAGGTTTCGAAGATCTGCCGATGGTGTCGGACGGGCCTGATTTTGGCGGTATGGGCATGGTTGACTTCGATATGGATTCGCCGAGTTCGAGCGAAGATCCCGTAGATCGTTTGCGCAATCTGATCGAGGAACGAAAAACTGAAACGGTAGAGATTTTGCGGAACTGGCTTGAAGAAGACAAGGAGGAAGTCAGATGACAGCATTGCATCAGTTGTTAGAAGATTTTGCGGAAATCGCTCCACGGATACCTGACATCGCGGCACCCGCTCTAGACGAAAATGAACTTGAGGGGCAAAAGCTGGAGGCTTTTGAAAACGGGTATCGAGCAGGTTGGGATGACGCAATCAAAGCGCAATCGGACGACAAAAGCAGGATTTCTAGCGCGTTTGGCCAACACTTGCAGGATTTGTCGTTTACCTATCATGAAGCGTACAGTCAGGTCATGAATGCGATGACACCGCTTTTGGATGAGATGGTAGCGGCTTTGTTACCTGAAATGGCCCGCGCTACGATTGGCCACCATATTGTTGAGCAACTGCAAAGTATGGCCCATGAGATTGGTACACTGGAAGTGATCGTTGCGGTGTCACCGGCGAATGCCGAAGCTATTGCGCCATTGCTGGAAGGCGATTTCAGTTTTCCACTTCAATTGGTGCAAGACGATACATTGGCTGACGAGCAGGCTGATATTCGACTTGGCGAAATTGAAAAACAAATCGATTTGGGCGACTTGATAGCTTCGGTATCCGATGCAATCGACGGTTTCGCCCACGACAACCGAAGGAAATTGGCCAATGGATAACGCAGCATCGCGTAGTGAAGGGGCTATGGCGTTTACGTCCGTTCCCATAGAAATCACAGTTTCGGTCGGCAAAGCCCGCCCGCTGGTCCGAGATTTATTACAACTGGCAGCAGGATCCGTCTTAAGCTTGGACAAACAGCTAGACGACCCCGTTGAGCTTTATGTTGGCGAGAAGCTAATTGGGATTGGTGTGCTCGAAGTGTCTGAGGCGGATGGGCAAGGTCAATTATCTGTGCGGTTGACCGAGGTTTCAGACCTCAATAACCCGTCTTAGGGAACAATTATGCGGGTGATTTTTTCAATTGCGCTAATGGGTGTCGTCTTATTTGCGTCGGGGCAAGAGGCAACCGCCCAATCCTTGGAACTTGACTTCGGGCAGGGCGGCTCAGTTTCCGCTACCAGTATTCAAATGATCATAATGATCACCTTGCTAAGCATCGCGCCCGGCATTGCGATCATGATTACCTGCTTTCCGTTTATGGTTACCGTTCTGGCAATCTTGCGCCAAGCCGTCGGTTTGCAGCAATCGCCACCTAACATGTTGATCGTGAGCCTTGCTTTATTCCTTACTTATTTCGTGATGGAACCGGTTTTCAATGAGGCTTGGGAAACTGGGGTGCAGCCACTGTTGGACGAACAAGTTGAAATGGATGTCGCGGCGATTGAAATAATTAAACCATTCCGCGTCTTTATGGCGGGGCGTGCGGACCCCGAAACCTATCGTGCGATGGCGGATTTACGGCCTGACGCCGCCCAGACATCGTTGGCACCTGAAGCGCCGCTGTCCATCCTTATCCCAAGTTTTATGTTATCTGAAGTTGCCAGGGCATTTCAGGTAGGTTTTCTGATCTTCTTACCATTCCTCATTATCGACCTCGTTGTTGCTGCCGTTTTGATGTCGATGGGTATGATGATGGTGCCGCCGGCAATCGTGTCTCTGCCTTTTAAATTGGCTTTTTTTGTCATTGCTGATGGGTGGGCGCTTATTGCGGGAAGTTTGGTTCGGGGCTATTTTTAGCCAGAGTTATCCGAAATTTCGATTGTCGTTCGCTGTTGATAGGGGGTTTGAGGCGTACAAACGATTGAACCAAACGTTGGCTCGTTTATGGCATTTGGAAAATCTTGCGCTTCAAGGCAGAATCCAAAACTGGGTTCGTGCTCAGCGCATGAGTTGATTTCGGCAAAAGGTTTTAGATGTTTGGCGGTATAGAACTGTAGCCCGGGGCGATCGGTCCAAAGCTGAAGCTGCATTCCTGTGTCAGATCGAACCCGTGCCTTGATCTGTTCGGCTTGATCTAAGACGAAATTTACATCATATCCTTGGTTG
Source organism: Pelagimonas varians (assembly GCF_003208435.1). GTDB lineage: Bacteria > Pseudomonadota > Alphaproteobacteria > Rhodobacterales > Rhodobacteraceae > Pelagimonas > Pelagimonas varians. The sequence continues at coordinate 129,504 of NZ_QKMF01000005.1, forward strand.
TCTGGATCATTTTGCGAAATCCGCACCGGGGTGCGGAAATCATATCGTGTTTCACACACCTCCAAGATGTCCCCCGTTGGGATGAGCATGTCATCAGTTGGTGTTATTGCTGAGGCGTTCAACTGGACGCAATGAGACAGGACATTTTCACTACCATTCAGGTTGAAGTAAACGTGCTGTGCCAAATTCACGGGTGTCGGACGATCTGGTGTTGCTGTCATTTCCCATGTCAGCGCAGGACCGTTTAAGGTCAACCGCACCTCAAAATCGACAGTGCCGGGATAGCCTTGGGCCAAATGTTCAGACCGAAAACGAAGAGTGACGCAAGTGTCGCTTTCTTGGTTCAGGTCCCAGTTGCTCCAGCCTAGTCCGCCGGGACCGCCATGAAGATGATTGATCCCGTCATTGGCTGGCAAATCCCATTGTTGGCCATCCAGCTCAAACCCGGCACCTGCCGTTCGATTGGCGATGCGGCCGACGACACAGCCTAGTACATAGGGATTGGTGCGGTAGCTTTCGGGATCCTTGTAGCCCAAAACAACCGATTTTCCGCCTACAATCCATTCTTGGATCGCGCAGCCCATGGATAGAACGGTGATAGACGTGTCACCGTCCTTCAAAATGGCTGATCGGATTTCTTCTGTCATTCCGCCCTCGTCAATGGTTCGCCTTAGGTATCACACTGGATGAGAGCCGAATAGCGTTACCGCTAACTAACTTGAGGAATCTGTGTCGTTCGTCACATCCGAATGCAAATGCCGTTTACCTCTGGCAGAGGCCAGTGCAATTTGCTTTTGACGTTCGCGGAATCGCCCTTTGTCGGCATCCGACGTCTCGTTCACACATAGGTGGCATGAAACGCCATGTTCGTATTCCGAACGTTTTTGATCTTCGGGCAAGATCGGGCGACGGCAAGCATGACACATCTGATGTGGGCCTTCGGTTAAGCCATGCCCGACCGAAACGCGGCCATCAAAGACAAAACAATCCCCCTGCCACGCGCTGTCATTTTGCGGAACCTCTTCGAGGTATTTCAAGATTCCGCCTTTCAGGTGGTAAACGTCTTCAACCCCTTGTTGCAAAAGCCAATTGGTTGACTTTTCGCATCGGATTCCGCCGGTGCAGAACATAGCAATACGTTTGTTGTGAAAGCGGTCCTTGTTGTCTTCCCACCAGGCCGGGAAATCGCGGAACGTTGCGGTTTGCGGGTCTTCGGCCCCCTCGAATGTCCCGATCGAGACTTCGTAATCATTGCGGGTGTCGATCACAGCAACGTCTGGGCTACGGATCAATTCGTTCCAATCGCTCGGATCCACATAGTGACCAACGCTGGCGTTCGGGTCGACATCTGGCTGACCCATTGTCACGATTTCACGCTTTAAACGCACTTTCATTCGGGCAAAAGGGCGTTCCTCTGCGCTGGATAGTTTCCACTCCAGTGTTTCACATCCGGGCAAGCTGCGAATATGACCGATCAAAGAGTCGATCCCCGCTTTGGGGCCGGCGACTGTGCCGTTTATCCCTTCGCCAGCCAATAACAAGGTTCCGGTGATCAGCTTGTCCCTACATAGGTCAAGCAAAGGCGCGCGGAGCGCTGCGGGATCTTCAAATCGGGTGAAGTGGTAGAGGGCGCAGACAGTAAACATGCAAGATCGATACGCAGTTGTTTTGGCGCGGGCAAGGGGCCAATCGCCAGTTATTCGGCAGCAATGGCCAATCCGTGCACAACTGCGGCAAAGACTTCGGCATCTTCTTGCCGTGCGTTTGGCAGGCACGCAGACAGCGTTTCGCGGATAACTCCCATCAGGCTAGAGCCGCCGACGAAAACCACCATGTCAACACTGTCTGGGCTGCAGTCGGCATCAGTCAAAGTATCCAGTGCGCATTGACCGATCTCGCCCGCGAAGCCGGCCAGTGCAGCCTGCATAACATCGTGCCGTAATTCCGCGCCAAGGCCACGTTCGACAACATCCAGCCCGATATGCCCGGAACCGGTGCCATTGGCAGCGATTTTTCCGGCTTCAACCGCGTAGGCAATGTCATGGCCCAAATGGGCCTCCAAAACTTCGCCCAAGCGTTCAAAGAGCACGGGTTCTGTGGCTAAACGTTCCCAGCGGCGGACTTCTCGAAGCAAGGCGGGATCATATACAAATGCGATTTTTTCCCAACTGGCCAGATCGTGGAACATAGCGCGCGGTGCCGCGTGGGTGGCGTTGCCGAACTCTGCGCCGATATGGGCCCCATATCCTAGCAAAGGCATGGCGTGGTTCAGGTTCAAGACCCGGTCAAAATCTGTTCCACCTATCCGCAGGCCGCGGCTGGCCAAAACCTGTGTTTGACCGTTTTTACGATCACACAAAGTGAAATCCGAGGTGCCGCCGCCAATATCGACGATCAGCATTCGGCCGTTGCCTGCAACCGCAAGCGCGGCTGCTTCGGGCTCTGGCAGAAATTCGACGTCTTTGAAGCCGGCCAACAAATAGGCGTCGCGCAGATCTTGTTCAGCTTGCGCATCGCGTTCGGCTGATGCCGAATGGAAATGAACGGGGCGGCCAGACATCGCTGTGTTAAATGTCATCCCTGTGAATTTCTCTGAACGGGTTCGAATTTCAGTTAGAAACCGGGCGATGATTTCAATCAGCGTCAGACGTTCATTCAAAAAGCTGCGGGATTCGCGGGCCAGTGGTGTGCCAAGGATGCTTTTGAGGGCGCGCAAAAACCGCCCTTCGACACCATTCATCATGGCTTGGGCTGCGGCGCTTCCATAGACATAGCGCCGGTCGGAATAGTCAATAAAAACAGCGGTCGGCAATGTTTCTGCCTCGGGTTCCAGCGGGATCGCAAAAGGGCGGCCCGCCGCCATCACACCGGCTGCGGTGTTTGAGGTTCCAAAATCCAATCCCAGTTTGGCCATGTCGATCCCCGATCTGAAAGTTAGGGGCAATACCCAAGCGCGGGTCGCATGGCAATTCCTTTTCGTGCCCTCTAGGGTAGGACGAAATGACAGTTGGAGGTTTTGCCATGCAGGCATTGATCGTAATTGATATTCAAAATGACTTTTGTCCCGGTGGTGCTCTGGCTGTGGCGGATGGTGATGCGATCATTGACCGGGTCAACAGTTTAATGGAACACGCAGATGCTGTTATTCTGACACAGGATTGGCATCCAGTAGGGCACAGTTCGTTTGCGTCGTCGCATGCGGGTAATGCACCGTTTGAGGTGATCGATATGCCTTATGGTCCGCAGGTATTGTGGCCCGATCATTGTGTGCAAGGCTCTAACGGTGCGGCCTTTCACCCCGATTTGGACGTCAACAAAGCGGAACTGATTATCCGCAAGGGATTCAGATCTGGTGTCGACAGCTACTCGGCGTTTTTTGAAAATGACCATGTAACACCAACCGGCCTCGAGGGGTATTTGCGCAGCAGGGGTATTGACGAACTGGTGATGGTTGGTCTCGCAACGGACTTTTGCGTGAACTTCTCGGCTGTCGACGCGGCGAAGCTCGGGTTTAAGGTCAGCGTTCGCGAAGATTTGTGCCGCGCGATTGATATGGATGGATCTTTGTCGGCAGCCAGAAGCGGCATGCTCGCGGCTGGAATCGCTCTTGTTGATGGGTAGGGTTCGTCCTTGCCGACGCTGGCCGGTGAATTCGGACTTGAGCGATTGTGACTTACTTTCACCTTGGCGTGCGCTTGGCTGCGCCCTAAATAGTAGACATGAAATTTTTTAAAAAACGCCAACCCAAGCCGTCTGGATTCATCGGTGCCCTTGCGCCGGATGTTCCCTTTTACGCAATTGGGGATATCCACGGCAGCGACTTATTATTAGAACGATTGATTCAAAAACTGGCCAATTTGGCTCATCCTGAGGCACGTTTGGTTTGCGTTGGCGATTTCGTTGATCGCGGTGAGCAAAGTGCACAAGTGCTGCACCGTTTGTTCGAAATGCAAAACAATGCGGGCGACTTGATGGTGTGCTTGATGGGCAATCACGAACACATGATGCTCAAGTTTTTGGATGAACCTGTCAGCCACGGTGCGCGGTGGTTGCGTTATGGTGGGCTGCAAACATTGGCTAGCTTTCAGGTCGCCGGACTGCCAGGCAGTTCAGCGACCGAGATGGAATGGATTGCATTGCGTGATCGCTTCCGTGAGGCTCTGGGGCCGGAATTGGAAAACTGGGTGCGTAATTTACCGTCGCATTGGAGAACCGGAAATGTGTCGGTTGTGCACGCGGGGGCCGATCCATCGATGCCGATTGCCGGTCAAGATCGTTCTACACTTTTGTGGGGGCACCCGGACTTTTTCAAAGTGCCGCGCACGGACGGAGAATGGGTTGTGCACGGCCATACCATTGTAGATGTGGCTCAAACAAAAGACGGCCGTATCTCTGTTGACACGGGTGCCTATGCAACCGGTAAGCTGACCGCCGCCTTGGTTGAGCGCAGCAGGGTCAGCTTAATAGTCGGTTGAACGCTATAGCGCGCCGAGAACGGAAGTTTCCGCTGTACGCAAGAGTGACGGGAACAATTGCTGCAATGCACGGCTCCACTTTGTAATCTGTTGCTCTTCGATGAAGACTACATCATTCGGACGCATCTCCAGCTTTGTCGCAATAATCATATTTGCGGGATTGCGCGCGTCTAGATGGTAGGCAGTTATTGCCGCAAGGTTGTCGCTTTGATCATCTGATCTTAGGACATAAATCTGGCTGGGATCACCTGTTGTCGTGTCGAACCCGCCTTCAGAATAGAGAACGTCCGCCAAGGTAGCATGTTGTTGATACGGCAATTGAAAACGTGCCTGGTTTTCGACTTCACCGGTCAAATAGACATAGTCATGCTTTTCGGCACCCAATTTCGTGCGGAGCTCAAAAAGATCCCGACGTTCTTCCAGAGAATTTCGCTGCAATGCAACCTCGGTTTCGAGAGCTGTCAAAGTTGACTCGCGCGCATCGGTTCGCAACGAAATAATATCAATTTTCGATTTGTAAAACTCTACCGCTCGGTCAAGATCGTAGCTGGTATCTACAAATACGGCATCGCCGTTGAGCAACACTTTGTCTTGCAGGTCTTGGCGGTCAAGATACATGCTCACGGGCATTTCATAGAGGTTCCCGTCCCGATAAACACGAACAACAGCAAATTCTTTATCTCTAACCGAAACCCCGCCCGCGCTGGTCAGGGCAGCAGATAGCGTGAGTTTATTTAGGGTGATAGGGACAAGGGTAGCGCTTTTTACAGCCCCGCCTACAGCGACCTTTTTAGAATGAAATTCAGCCATTTCCAGGCTAAATGACGGATCGATCTGGTTCTGGACGAGAACCTGAAACAGTCTGTCCTCGGCTTCTTGTACAGTCAGTCCGCTAAGCTGCACCGGCCCGACTTCTGGAATAGCGATCGAGCCATCGTCGCGCACGGTGTACCCTTGACGTTGGTTTTGAGCCGCAAGCAAACCCGAAAGCTGTTCGACTGTGGACCCACTGCTTTTTGTTGCCAGAAGTAAGACGTCGCCGACACCAATTTTATAGGGTTCAGGCAATGTATCTGGAAGGGGGCGAAATGTTTGTTGTTTTGGTGTTGTAGATGGCAAATACGGTTCTGCTGGCAAAGCTCCAAGGCCCGGTTGACTGCTACCGGCACCAGCCGCCGCATAAAACACAGCCGGCAAAGCGCGCGGGGTGTAGGGCGATGAGTTGGCCCTAGAGACTTCGGCCGATGTCAGCGGGACAACCGTGACGGGCGAACCGTCTTCCCGCTCTTTCACTTCTGGACTTTGGTAGAGAACACCGCAGCCTGCCGATGCGAGAACAGAAATAAATGCCATTGTTCGCAAAGGTCGGAGGCTTGTTCCAAAGCTACCGATAAGAAGACCAAATCTGTGGGCTTTTGTTCGTGGATCAGCCAATTTGTAGTCCCCCGGGGATTGGGTTGGTAAATGAAGTTGTATGCACAAGGAGATTAAAGCCGCTGCGTTTAATGTCCACATTCTTTAAAGAACTGAACGATGCGACACGACATGTAGTAATTTCGCTGCGTGTCTTTGGCCGATTTTGATACATATGTGCAACATTTAGTGGGCATGTTCGAAGGATGAAAATGACCCTAGCTGCTATGCAATCTGCAGCTAGGGTCATTTTGTATTCTTTTGACGGCGTCGCAAATGCCGGTTTCCGGCTGCGCAGTATTAAGCTCCGGCTCGGCGTGCAACGACCGAAAGTGTCCGCCAAAAAATCCACATTTCAAGGCCAAATCCGCGATGCGTGATGTAGTACAGGTCCGCCTGAACTTTGCGCCGTGTTGCGGTTGTACCTTCAATATAACCCAGTTCAGTCTGCGCCAAGCCACTGATACCCGGCCGCACCATATGGCGCTCGCGGTATCCAGGGATTGTCTGCAGATACTCTTCCGCGTGATCAATGAAGTCAGGGCGTGGACCGATCAAGCTCATATCGCCCATCAGAACGTTCAAAATTTGCGGTAATTCATCCAGCCGACTTTTACGCAGAAAATGCCCAAGTGGCGTGATGCGGTCCAACTCGAGCGGATCATCAGCTGAGCGGGTAATTTTGGTAACTTTGCGCATCGACCGGAATTTGATGGCTTGAAAGCTTTTGCAGCCCCTGCCCATCCGTTTTTGAACAAAGAAAATAGAGCCTTGATTGAGAAATGGATTGAGCACCAAAAGCACCAAAATGGCACCCAACAGGCCTGGAAGCAGCGCAATGCTAACCATGATATCGAAGCTGCGTTTGAATACACGGAAGAACGTGCTGCCCAAAGAAAGTTCGGTGTGGGACACGTGTCCAGTGGTACCGGACGCGCTGTTTAGCATTGTGGAATCAAACACCTTTGCACCCTCTGATTTAATTTAAATTCAATTGATTTTCTGGGAAAAACACCCAGACGACTATTCTTTGGAATAGCTGGATGGGTGTCTTTAAGTCAATTAAGAATACGTTAACCTTTTGCGACGGCTGCCGCGTTTTTGAGCAGCTTGGCCGACGATTTATCGGTCCAGTTGAGTGGAGGTGGACGAATGTTCGGAAGGGTTTTTGCGGCAAGTTGTTAAAAATAGTAATAAAAATTTTTCTTTCGGCCCCCTCTGCGAAGTGTGACATCGACATGACAGGCAACTTTCGATCGTTAACTATATCGTTTGATTCTTTTGGGGAATGCCTGAAAATGAAGCAGTACGAGGTGGGAAATGCACTTTAAAAGTGTGTCTGCACTTTAGGTGCAGCCTCAGGCGGGGTCGTTGCGATCCGATTCACCCCATCCAACGGCGTACCGGTGCGGCAGATTTCTCTAGCGGCTGGCAAACGATATCCAACAAGGTCGGTTCTTGTGCCGCAATTGCCTCTGCTAGGGCGATCTCCAGATCTTGAGCGGTTTCGATCCGCCATGATCGAATGCCAAAACCGCGTGCAATCATGGCATGATCCGTACGTTCGAAATCGACGTTGTAATACCTCTTGTCGCAATCCGCATGTTGGCTGGCTTTGATCCATCCAAACGATGCATTGGAAAAAACCAAATAGGTGATCGGAGCGCCAACGCGACGGATGGTTTCCAGTTCGCCGCAGGAAAACCCAAAGGACCCGTCGCCCATCATCGCCACAACTTTTCGATCAGGTTGCCCGAACCATGCGCCGAGTGCGGCGGGCAACGCATAGCCCAAAGCGCCATGCGCCCGATTGGTAATGTAATGCCGGCCGGGAAACTTTTGTTGAGAGTACGCGTTATAATAAGGGCAGCTTGTGCCGGGGTCCGAAACGACGGTGGCTGTGTCCGGCATCAGTCTGTTCAGTGTATCGATGATCCGTTCGGGCCGCAAAGGCACCTGTTCGTCCGCCGCAAGTTTGGCGAAGCGCGCAAATTTCCGCGCCTTGATGTCGGCGATATGTTTGGCCGCCCCGAAAGTGGGAAGGTCCGGGATCGCGTCCAGCGCGCGGTTCAGCGCGGTCAACACAAGTTTCAGGTCTCCAACAACGCCAACTTCGGTCTGATAATTGGCACCGATTGTCATTGGGTCGCTGTCGAAATGTATAATACGGGTGTTGGCACTCGGGGCTTCCCAGCGGGACGTCGTGGTTGATCCCGCGCGGCACCCCATAAAGACAACGAGGTCGGCGGCCTCCATCATTTCCCATGTCTCGTCTGTGCCGCCGTTAGACCCGACGACGCCCAAAGATTGCGGATGGGTGTCCGCCAAAGAGCCTTTGCCTGAAATCGAGGTTGCAACGGCAAGGTCGAGGCGTGTTGCCAGATGGTCTAGCTCGTCCATCGCACCTGAGATGACGATACCACCACCGCATATCACCAAAGGTTGGCGTGCGGATAGCAATGCGGCGGCGGCATCTTGAACCGATTGCCCGTCGGGCCCTGACCGATATGCCGGAAATGTCGCGTGTTGTGGATCACCCCAGACGTCGTCGCTAGGAACCGGATCATATAGGATGTCATAGGGCAGGCCCAAATGGGCGGCACCGCTTCGGCCGGTTGTCATGGCCCGAAATGCCTGCCGCACCATGCGTGGAATTTGATCGGCGCGTTTGATGACGGTATTGAATTTGGTCAGTGGTTTCATCAAGGCGTCTTGGTCGACCTCGGTCAGAGGAAACTTTCCGTAGGATCCGACCGAAATATCGGTGGTGATGGCCAGTACGGCATAAGAGCTTTCGTTGGCTTCGATCAGGCCGGGTAGAATGTAGGTTGCCCCACCACCAGACGGGCCTTCGCAGACTCCAACCCGGCCCGTCACACGGGCATACCCATCGGCCATATATGCGGCATGGCGTTCATCGCGCACCAAAACATGTGTGATGCCATGATCCAGATTTCGCATTGCATCATAGAACGGCAGTGTGGTGTCCCCACAAAGGCCGAAAATATGGGTCACCCCGTGCGCTTCAAGGCTGCGGACCATAGCCTGTGCGCCAGTCATTGAATTGCTTGCTTCGGTCATTGGCTGTCTCATTGAAGTGAGTGGTGTGTTCCAAGCTGTATACAGCATGTGATGCGCAAATGTCTACAAACCATTTGCGCTGGCCCGCCAAGATGCCCTATGTCTAGGCCAAGCAACTGAAGGGGCCGCAAATGGCCAATAGCGTCGACAGCATTTATGGGCAGGTCCGCGAAATGGCCGCCAATTTTGAATTCAAACCAGAAGAGCGAATCAACGAAAGCGCCCTGTCCAAGGCGCTTGGCGCAAGCCGGACGCCGCTGCGTGAAGCGCTCAACAGATTGGTGGCCGAAGGGCTTCTATACGCGCAAGACGGCAAAGGCTTCTTTTGTCGTTCGCTAAGCCCCGAAAAGATCTTACATCTTTATGAGCTGCGCGAAGCCATCGAAACGCATGCCGGTAGACTGGCCGTAGCGCGGGCAAGCGACGACGAATTACGTGAGCTCCGCGACTACTTGAAAAGCAGCCAAAACGAATACGTTCCGGGAACGCCGCCCCACAGGCTGGCGGAAATGGACGAAGGGTTTCACATGCGCGTGGTTGGGCTGGCACACAACCCGGAGCTGGTTCGGGCGCTGCAAAATATCTATGTGCAAATCCGCTATGTGCGCCTGATCGCGATCCGCAACAAGCTGGACCTGACACACACCGCGCATTCCGGAATTCTAGAAGCTTTGATGGACCGGAATGCGGATTTGGTCACCCAGCGGTTGGCCGATCATGTGCGCACCAGCAACGAAGAGGCGACGCAGACTGTGCGGCAGGCCTATTCGCAACTCTATGTTCCCAGTTAAAAAGGCGGGCGAATGTCGTTTCAATATGGCGGAAAAACAGTTTACGGGGCGACGCTCGGCATATTGATGCTGGAGACGCGGTTTCCACGGATATTGGGTGATCTGGGCAATGCGGGCACCTTTCCATTTCCTGTTCAATATCGGGTGGTGCGCGGGGCAAGTCCGGACAAAGTTGTGCGGCAAAACCCAATGGACTTGGTCGATGACTTCATCTCGGCGGGTAAGGATCTGGTTGCCTCCGGCTGTGACGGGCTGACCACCAACTGCGGATTTTTAGCCTTGATCCAAGATCGGTTGGCGCAAGAGGTTGGCGTACCGGTTGCCACATCTTCGTTGATGCAAATTCCGATGGTTCAGGCCCTACTGCCTTCCACCAAACGGGTTGGCGTTCTGACAATTTCCGAAGCGACATTGACCCCGGCCCATCTGTTGGCGGCAGGGGTTGGCGATCCGGCGCAGGTTCCCATTGTTGGAACCGCAGCGGGCGGTGAATTCACCACCCGAATTTTGGGTGACCACCTGGAGATCGACTTTGAACGCTGTCGCCAAGACATGGTGGATGCAGCAAATCGATTGATGGCAGAGCATAGAGACATCGGCGCAATCGTTTTGGAATGCACCAATATGACGCCCTATGCTGCGGATATTCGCAAAATCACCGGATTGCCGGTCTATTCGGTCTATACGCTGGCCCGCTGGTTCCACCAATCTTTGGAACCAGACGCCTTTGCACTGAATTTGGCTGACCCACGCCGCGGTTGAAAGGGGGTTAGCCCCCCTTCTTTTTCATCGCATTTTGTAGCGCGGCCCCAAAGGCACCCGTTCCGCCTGAATTGCCGCCCTTGGGGCCGCTACGATAGGATTGCCCGCCCTTGGGCCCGTTGTTTTGTGGCTTTGGGCTGCGGGCAGGGCGCTCGGACCGGTCGCTTTGGGCTGCACCGCCGTCTTTGCGCATCGACAGGCCGATCCGTTTGCGCGGAACGTCAACTTCGGTCACGCGCACTTTGACCACGTCACCGGCTTTGACAACTTCATGTGGGTCTTTGACAAAACGGTCCGCCAATTGGCTGACATGGACCAAACCGTCTTGGTGGACGCCAACGTCAACAAAGGCCCCGAAGGCCGCAACGTTGGTGACTGTACCCTCTAGGGACATGCCCGGGCGCAAATCTTTGATGTCTTCGATGCCATCCGCAAAGCTGGCGGTTTTGAAGCTGGGGCGCGGATCGCGGCCGGGCTTTTCCAATTCCTCAAAAATGTCGCGCACGGTTGGAAGGCCAAAGCGATCACTTACAAATTGCTCTGCCCGAAGGCTGCCCAGTGCCATGTCATCGCCAGCAATGGCCCGCAAATCACGACCACAAGCCTGTACGATTTTGCGCGCAACGTCATAGGCTTCGGGGTGAACCGAGGATGCATCCAGCGGTTCTTTTCCGTCGCGAATGCGCAAAAATCCAGCGCATTGTTCAAAGGCTTTGGGGCCCAGTCCGGCAACTTTCAGCAAAGCTTTGCGCGATAGGAATGCGCCGTTGCCATCGCGGTGATCCACAATGGATTGCGCAAGGCTGGGGCCCAGTCCGGCAACATGCGCAAGCAATGGCGCAGAGGCCATATTGAGATCAACACCAACAGCATTCACCGCGTCTTCGACCACGGCCTCAAGGGTTTTGGCCAATCGGCGCTGATCGACGTCATGCTGATATTGGCCAACGCCGATGGACTGCGGTTCGATCTTGACCAGTTCAGCCAGTGGATCTTGCAACCGGCGGGCAATCGAAACCGCCCCGCGCAAGGATACGTCCAGATCAGGAAATTCCCGCGCCGCCAGCTCAGAGGCGGAATAGACCGACGCGCCGGCTTCGGAGACAATAACCTTGGTCGGGGCTTTGACACCTTGCGGCAGCAGTTTCAGCGTATCGGCAACAAGGCGTTCGGTTTCGCGGCTGGCGGTGCCGTTGCCGATGGCCACAAGGTCGATGTTATGGCGGGTGATCAATTCAATGATTTTGGCTTCGGAGCCGCGTACATCCATTTTCGGCTGAAAGGGGTAGATGGTCGCGGTGTCCAGAACTTTGCCAGTTGCGTCCACCACCGCAACTTTGACGCCCGTTCGGATGCCGGGATCAAGCCCAAGCGTGGCGCGGGGGCCAGCAGGTGCGGCCAACAGCAAATCTTTTAGGTTGCGGGCGAACACCAGAATGGCTTCTTCATGGGCACGTTGGCGCAGGTCTGTCAGCAGATCCATATACATCGACAAGCTAAGCTTGATCCGCCAGGTCCAAGATGCCATTTTGCGCAACCACGCATCGCCGGGGCCGTCGCCGCGAATACCGATGGCCGCACCAATGATCGCTTCGGCCCGCGGCACACCGGTTTCTTTGTCCGGTGCGATATCGATGGTCACGATTTCCTCTTTCGAGGCGCGCAAAATCGCCAAGGCGCGGTGTGGCGCAATGCTGCTCCATTTTTCGGAGTGGTCGAAATAATCGCTGAACTTGGCCCCTGCTTGTTCTTTGCCTTCGCTGACGCGGGACGACATGATCGCCTCTTGCTTCATAAACTCGCGCAAGCGTCCCAGCAGATCGGCGTTTTCTGTCAACCGCTCACCCAAGATATCGCGCGCACCGTTCAAGGCAGATTTCACATCCGCAACGGCGTCAGACAGATAGCCCTTTGCCAGCACTTCCGGATCCGCTTGGCGATCGTTGAGAATACCGTCCAGTAGCGGCTCCAATCCGTTTTCGCGGGCAATCATCGCCTTTGTCCGGCGCTTTGTTTTGTAGGGCAGATAGATGTCTTCGAGGCCGGATTTGGTGTCTGCCGCAGCAATGGCGCGGGCCAGAGTATCGGTTAGCTTGTCCTGTTCCTTGATGGATTTCAGGATCGTGGCCCTCCGCGCTTCCAGGTCGCGTAAATACGTCAGCCGGTCGGACAGGTTTCGCAATTGTGTATCATCCAGCCCGCCGGTCGCTTCTTTGCGGTAGCGGGCGACAAACGGCACAGTCGCCCCGCCGTCCAACAGCTCTACAGCGGCATTGACCTGATTGGCAGCAGCCCCGATTTCGGTGGCGATGGTGCGGGCGATACGGGTTGCGGTCTGATCCAAAACACACTCCTGAACTTGGGTCGGAAGAGAGTGATAGCCGTTGCTTGGCGCGGCTCCAAGGGGGAAAGCGCTGATTGCGAAGATCACAAAGATTCATCAGAAAGGGGCTTGCGCTGCACAGGCCCCAACCTGCCTAATCAATAGGCAATCGTATAGGGCGGCAAAGCTGATGCCACACGCCCAGCACGCCATATCAACAATCACGGAGAGACGACGATGACCGCTGACTTCATTGACCATATGACCCGTGAGATTGAGATGCTGATGCAAACAGGTCTTTACAAAACGGAACGTGTGATCACCAGCAAACAGGGCGGCACTGTCGCGCTGGATACGGGCCGCGAGGTGATTAACCTATGTGCCAACAACTATCTGGGATTGTCTGATCATCCTGATCTGATTGAGGCCGGGCGCGATGCGCTGAGCCGCTATGGCTATGGAATGTCGTCGGTTCGATTCATCTGCGGCACCCAAGAAGAACATAAAGAGTTAGAGGCGCGCCTTGCCCGTTTCTTGGGGTTTGAGGACACGATCCTTTATTCCAGCTGTTTTGACGCGAATACCGGTCTGTTTGAAACCCTGCTTGGCCCCGATGATGCAATCATTTCCGACGCGCTGAATCATGCTTCGATCATCGACGGTGTGCGTTTGTGCAAGGCAAAGCGTTTCCGCTACGCCAATTCCGATATGGATGATCTCGAAGCGCAGTTGCGGGCGGCAACGGCCGCAGGCGCGCGGTTTAAGATGATTGCCACGGATGGGGTGTTTTCGATGGATGGTTTTATCGCCAAGCTGGGGCAGATTTGTGATCTGGCTGACAAATACGGCGCGATGGTCATGGTCGATGATAGCCACGCAGTGGGATTTGTCGGGGCAACAGGGCGCGGCAGTATCGAGCATTGCAATGTAATGGGGCGGGTCGATGTTATCACCGGAACACTGGGCAAAGCGCTGGGCGGTGCTTCGGGTGGGTATACCTGCGCCAAACGCGAAGTTGTTGACTGGCTGCGGCAGCGATCCCGCCCCTATCTGTTTTCCAACACATTGGCACCGGTGATTGCGCAAACCTCTATCAAAGTGCTCGATATGCTTGAGGCGTCAACCGAACGGCGGGATCAAGTGATGCAGCATGCAGCCCATTTTCGGGCGCGCATGTCGGGTGCGGGATTTGACTTGTTGCCCGGTGAACATCCGATCATTCCGGTGATGCTGCGCGATCCGAAATTGGCACAAGAGATGGCGAAGCGCTTGGACGCCAAGGGTGTGTATGTCGCCCCTTTCAGTTTTCCGGTTGTGCCCAAGGGGCAAGACCGCATTCGGACCCAAATGTCCGCCGCACTCAGCCGCGCAGAGCTGGATCACGCTATCGACGCCTTCATCGATGTTGGCCGAGACATGAACATTATCGGGGGGGCGTCCAATGAGCAATGAAATGAAAGCACTGGTGAAGGCCAAGGCGGAGCCCGGTCTTTGGATGGAACGTGTGCCTGTGCCCGAGCCCGCACCGGACGAGGTGCTGATCAAGGTCAGAAAGTCGGCTATTTGCGGAACGGATGTTCACATCTGGAAATGGGATGAGTGGTCAGCCAAAACCGTTCCGGTGCCCATGGTTGTCGGGCATGAGTTTTGTGGCGAGATCGTAGATTGCGGCGCGGCTGCGTCGAAATACAAGATCGGCCAGAGGGTGTCTGGCGAAGGCCACATTGTCTGCGGAACCTGCCGCAATTGTCGGGCAGGGCGTGGGCAGTTGTGCCGCAATACCTTGGGTGTCGGGGTTCACCGATCCGGATCATTTGCCGAATACCTGTGTATTCCAGAAAGCAACGTGGTGCCGATCCCCGACGATATTCCCGATGAAATTGCCGCAATTTTTGACCCGTTTGGGAATGCTGTACATACAGCTTTGTCTTTTGATTTGGTCGGCGAGGACGTGTTGGTCACCGGAGCGGGGCCAATAGGGATCATGGGTGCCCTGGTGGCGCAAAAGGCGGGCGCACGCAAAGTGGTGATCACGGATATTGCGCCCTACCGCCTTGATCTGGCACGCCGTTTGGGGGTGCAGCATGTGGTGGATGTCAGCCAAACAAAACTGCTCGACCTGATGCCGCAAATCGGCATGACCGAAGGTTTCGACGTCGGGTTGGAAATGTCGGGGGCAGCGCCTGCGATGCGCCAAATGATCAACCGGATGAACAATGGCGGCAAGATCGCCTTGTTGGGCATCGCACCCACAGAATTTGCGGTCGATTGGAACGAGATCATTTTCAAGATGCTCACGGTCAAAGGTATTTATGGCCGTGAAATGTATGAAACCTGGTACAAAATGATTGCTCTGGTGCAATCGGGCTTGGATCTGACTGACCTGATCACACACCGCATTTCGATTGATGACTATGAGGCGGGATTCGCCGCGATGGTTTCGGGCGAAGCTGGAAAGGTTGTGATGGATTGGGGGTAAAAGCTGCAATGCAAAGAGGGCATGTTTCCAAGAGGAGGCATTGCCCAAAAGCCCGTAGCGATTGACCGTCAGGAGGTTTTTGTATTTAACGTAAATAGATTGTTGCAAGTGAAACCAAATTGTGGACCCCTGAATGTCACAAACGCTTAGCCAGCTCGAAGCATTCTTTCCGTACCGGTTTGCTGTTGCTGCAGAGCGGTTTTCGCGGAATTTGATGGATGTCTACGGCAAGTCCTATGGGCTGAGCCGCGAAGAATGGCGTCTTTTGTTTTTGTTGTCACAAGCCGAAGAAATTGCATCGAATGAGCTGGCCCAGCGCACAACCTTGGACAAGGTGCAGCTGTCCCGTGCGTCCAAACGGCTGGCAGACAAGGGGCTGATTACCCGCGAAGTAGCGGCAAATGACCGGCGTTTGAAGCTGTACAAATGTACCGACAAAGGCCGGAGCCTGTTTGAAGAAATCAAGCCTCAGGTTGATGCCCGCGCGCACGAAATTCTGGCGGCGATGGATGGCGACGCGCGTGTCGCATTGCAGACTGGTATGCGCGAACTGCTCAAGGCGCTTGATGCACCCGAGCAGGGGGGCGAGGATCAAACGGCCCCGTAGCTTGTATCTTTGAGGGCTGGTTCTGGTCATAGTGGGGCTTTTGAGCACAAGGAATGCGCCATGCTACCCCCACCTGAGCCGCCTGAACGCCGCTATGTGGATTTTATTGCAGATTCGTCGCGGTGGGCGTCAGTGGTTGCGCGCAGTGGTGATGTTATCGTCTCCACACCGCCAAAATCGGGGACCACATGGACGCAAAGTATTCTTGCTTTGTTGATCGCAGGTGATCCGAATGTGAACGCAGATGTTTCGATGAAATCACCGTGGATCGATATGACATTCCGGCCAATCGAACAGGTTTTGCAGCGGATTGAGGCGCAAACCACCCGCAGGCATTTCAAAAGCCATTCGCCTCTCGATTGCCTGCCATTTTGGAAGGGGGTGCGGTATATCACCGTCTATCGGCACCCGATTGATGTTCATTTCTCGTTTCAAGCCCACAACGCCAACATCAAAGCTGAAATCGGTGGGCCTGACAAAACCGGCTCAGTGCAAGAGGCTTTCCATAAGTTCCTGACAGCGCAAGAGGATCACGTCTGCCTGTCCTCCATTGTCGACCATTACAAAAGTGCCTTGGCGCGCGACAGGTATGAAAACTGTCTACGGTTGCACTACAAAGATATGTCGCGCGATCTGCCAAAAACGTTCGGCCAAATTTCCGATCATACGGGGTTGTCTCATTCTTCCGACATGATGGCCCAGTTGATCAAGGCGGCGCAGTTCGAAAACATGCGCGCGAACGCCGACAGGTTTACCCCGTCAGCTGGACAAGGCTTTTGGAAAAATGACGCGCATTTTTTCGATAGTGGGACCAGCAACAAATGGGAAGGCAAGCTGACAAAGGATGATTTGGCGGCCTACGACGCCGAGGTTTCAAAACTGCTTTCGCCATCAGAGCGGCGTTGGCTGGAATGGGGCAGTGCTGCTGCCTAATGCGGAGTCTGGTCGGGATGCGCGGCGGCAAACGCCGGAATCTGTGCCAAGGCCGCCGAAATGCGGCGCAGTTTTGGCATCGGGCCCAGATCCACATCCCAGCGTTGCGCGTTGTAGATCTGTGGCATCAGGCAGATGTCCGCTAAGGAAACCTGTTCGTCAAAGCAATAGTCACCTTCACCGACCATCTGTTCAACGGCAGCCAACCCCGGTGTGATAAAGTGCTGCATCCAGCTTTGCATGGTGATGGTGCCCTCCGATTGGGCGCTGGCAAACTTGGCGACACCTAGATTGCAGACCGGATGGATCTCCATGGCGATCGCATGGGAAATGGCTCTGATGCGGGCGCGTGAAACCGGATCGGCAGGCAGCAACCCCAACGCGCGTGTTTCATCAAGATATTCGATGATTGCAACCGATTGCGTCAACATCAGCCCGTCAATTTCAAGCGCAGGAACCAACCCTTGCGGATTGCGGGCCAAATGCGGCTGCGATTTGTGCTGGGCCTCAAGCAAATCCACCACTTGGCTTTTCCAAGCTTCACCCGTTAGCCCAAGTGCAATGCGCACCCGGTAGCTGGCCGAAGACCGCCAGTAATCGAATAGGGTGATCATAGATCTGCGTCTTTCATTAGTTCGTCCAATGCGGTCTGTAAGCCCGGCACCTTATCCATCAGTTGCGCTTCAAGTTGGCGCTGATAAGCCTGAGCCAGCGGTACAAGATCGCCAACCAGTTTCGCGCCTTTGGGGGTCAATTCCAACTGCAACAGCCGTCGATCATTGCTGTCGATTTCCTTGGTCAGATATCCGGATTCCTGAAGGCGGCTCACCGCGCGGCTGACCTTGGATTTTTCCATGCTGACGCGTTTTTCGATATCGCGAACCGACGTGCTGTCCGAATAAGCCAGATTGACCAGCACCCGCCATTCCGCAATCGAGATTCCGTATTTTTCACGATACTGGGTTGAAAGCTCGTTGCTGAGTCGGGTCGCGATAACTGCAAACCGATAGGGCAAATAGCGGTCTAGATCGAAATCAGGGAGGGAGTCGGACATAGAGCAGCCTTCAAACACGAGCATTTTCCTAAGTTTGCGCCAAGAGTCGTTTCATTTGCAACAAATTTGTTGACATCGTTGCATTCGCAACGAAATATGTGGCCAAGCGAAATGCGCGAAGGAGGATTTTCAATGACCCACCATGAACTGCCCGCAAGCATGATCCGCGCCAAGGATACGGTTGGCACAACCGCAGGCTACATGCCCGGTTTCGGCAATGACTTTGAAACCGAAGCGCTGCCCGGCGCGCTGCCACAGGGAATGAATTCGCCGCAGCGTTGCAATTATGGCCTGTACGGAGAGCAGTTGACAGGCACCGCCTTCACAGCGCCAAGCCATCAAAATGAACGCACATGGTGCTACCGCATTCGCCCATCGGTCAAGCACAGTTCACGCTATAGCAAAATCGATCTACCCTATTGGAAATCCGCACCCTGCGTTGATCCGGATGTGATTTCACTGGGTCAATACCGCTGGGATCCTGTCCCACATGGCGAGGGCCTGACATGGCTGACGGGCATGCGCACCATGACCTCTGCCGGTGATGTGAACACTCAGGTCGGCATGGCCACGCATATCTATCTGGTCAATGAATCCATGGTGGACAGCTATTTCTTTTCAGCCGATTCCGAACTGTTGGTCGTGCCACAAGAAGGCAAACTGCGGTTTTGCACCGAACTGGGTGTGATCGACATCGAGCCGCAAGAAATCGCAATTCTTCCACGTGGATTGGTTTATCGGGTTGAGGTTCTCGAAGGTCCGTGCCGCGGCTTCGTGTGCGAAAACTACGGTCAAAAGTTCGACCTACCCGGCCGTGGGCCGATTGGTGCAAACTGCATGGCCAACCGCCGCGATTTCAAAACGCCGGTCGCAGCCTATGAAGACCGCGAAGTGCCCTCTACCATGACCATCAAATGGGCAGGGCAATTCCACAGTTGCAAGATTGATCAATCGCCGTTGGATGTTGTTGCATGGCATGGCAACTACTGTCCGGTGAAATATGATCTCAAAACCTACTGCCCCGTTGGATCGATCCTGTTTGACCACCCCGATCCTTCGATTTTCACCGTTTTGACTGCCCCATCTGGCGTCGAAGGTACAGCGAACATTGACTTCGTTTTGTTCCGCGAACGCTGGATGGTGATGGAAGACACGTTCCGCCCGCCTTGGTATCACAAGAACATCATGTCCGAACTCATGGGTAATATCTACGGCCAGTATGACGCAAAACCGCAAGGGTTTATTCCCGGTGGCGTGTCACTGCACAACATGATGCTGCCACACGGGCCTGACCGCGATGCTTTTGACAAGGCATCCTATTCCGAGCTGGGGCCAGAAAAACTGGACAATACAATGTCCTTTATGTTTGAAACCCGCTTTCCGCAGCATTTGACCGCATTCGCGGCGACCGAAGCCCCGCTGCAAGACGAGTACATTGATTGTTGGTCCACCATCGAAAAGAAATTCGACGGCACGCCGGGTAAGAAGTAAATAAAACGGGGGGTGCCCCCCGATGCACCGGGATCCTGTCAATGAAAAGGACCCCGGCCGTTCCCTGTTATTCGAAAGGTCCACCATGCCTCTTCTAAAGTCCTGGGTCGAAAGCGCCAACACGCCCGACACCGATTTCCCTCTGAACAACCTGCCGTATGGTGCGTTTAAAACCGAAGAGGATGAAACCCATTGCGGAGTTGCAATCGGTGATATGATTCTGGACGTCACGGCCTTGGAAGAGGCCGGAATTTTAATGCCGGCCGCTGAGGAAGACGAAGTATTCTTCTTTGGCGACTGGACCGACTTTATGGCCATGGGGCCGGATGTCTGGGCGGCGTTTCGCACGGCTTTGACGGCACTTTTGTCCGAAGAAAACGGCGACGCCCCTGAGCTTGTGCCGTTTTTGGTTCCCCAAATTGGCACGCAGCTGGTCATGCCATTTGCCGTTAGTGAATACACCGATTTCTATGCGGGCAAGCATCACGCGATGAATATCGGAACGATCCTTCGCGGTGCCGATAACGCCCTGCCGCCAAACTGGTTGTCGATCCCAACGGGCTATAATGGCCGCGCGTCGTCTGTTGTTGTGTCCGGCACCGATGTCCGCCGCCCATGGGGTCAGCTAAAGGGGCCCAACGACGAACTTCCTCGCTTTGCGCCCTGTGCGCGTCTTGATCTTGAGCTTGAGATGGGGGCCATTGTCGGCACCTGCTCCGAAGGGATGGTCAATGTGCAACAAGCGGATGACATGATTTTCGGCTACGTGTTGCTGAACGACTGGTCCGCGCGCGACATCCAAGGTTGGGAATACCAGCCTCTTGGGCCGTTCCAGGCCAAAGCCACCGCAACCACACTTTCTCCATGGATTGTGACTAAAGCCGCGCTGGAAGGTTTTCGGACCTCCACCCCTGAGCGCGAGCGTGAATTGCTGCCTTACCTGACAGAGCCGGGTCCAATGTTGTATGACATTGAGCTGGAAGTGACCCTTGCGCCTGAGGGCAAGGATGCAACAACCATTGCACGCACCAACTACAATGAGATGTACTATTCAGCCGCTCAGCAGCTATGCCATCACACGACGTCAGGTTGCCCAATGAACACTGGCGATTTGCTGGGGTCTGGCACCATCTCTGGTCCAAACAAAGAGAACCGGGGATCGCTGATGGAACTCAGCTGGGGCGGGAAAGAGCCTCTGACGCTGGATACCGGCGAAACGCGCACCTTCCTTGAGGACGGCGATACGCTTACCCTTAAAGGCGCTGCGCAAGGCGACGGTTTCCGGATCGGCTTTGGGTATTGCGAGGGCAAAATCCTGCCCGCTAACGAAAAACCGCACGCCTAAGCTTCATCTTGCCAAATAAACTCCCGCCGGAGGCTCCCGCACTCTCCTCTGGCGACCCATAGAAAAGGACATCCCATGGCCAAGGCATTTGCATCTGCAGGCGATATGGAAGCCAAGAAAACCTCTTTCACCCAAATCGGCGAGGGGCTCTACGCCTTTACCGCTGAAGGTGATCCAAACACCGGCGTGATCATCGGTGACGACAGCGTGATGATCATAGAAGCCCAAGCGACGCCGCGACTTGCGCGTAAGGTTCTGGAATGTGTGCGCGAAGTTACGGACAAGCCGATCAGCCATCTGGTTTTGACACATTACCACGCTGTTCGCGTGCTCGGCGCGTCGGCCTATGGTGCCAAAGAAATTATCATGTCTGATACTGCGCGGTCGATGGTAGCCGAACGTGGCCAAGAGGACTGGGATAGTGAATTTGACCGCTTCCCGCGCTTGTTTGAAGGGCACGAAGAAATTCCCGGTCTGACGTGGCCAACCACGACTTTCAGCGACAGCATGACCGTTTACCTTGGCAACCGCCGCGTTGACATCATGCATCTTGGCCGTGCTCATACCGCTGGAGACGCCGTTGTTTGGGTCCCTGATCAAGAAGTCATGTTCACCGGCGATATCGTCGAATACCATTCGGCCTGTTATTGCGGCGACGGGCATTTCGGCGATTGGGAAGACACCCTGATGAACATCGCTGAATTCGAACCCAAGAGCATCGCGCCGGGTCGCGGTGACGCTTTGGTTGGCGAAGAAATGGTGGAAAAGGCCATTGCCGCCACCGCTGATTTTGTGCGCTCAACTTACAAACCTGTGGCCAAGGTTGTGGCGCGCGGCGGATCTCTCAAAGAAGCATGGGATGCGTGCCGCGCCGAATGCGACCCCAAGTTCAATGATTACGCGATTTATGAGCATTGCCTGCCCTTCAACGTCGCCCGCGCCTATGACGAAGCCCGCGGCATCGACACCCCCCGCGTCTGGACCGCACAGCGCGACAAAGACATGTGGGACGCTTTGCAGGACTGATGTTTTGAATTGGTGGTTGCTCAGTGAATACACCTTTGCCGCAGCATTTCTGTTGCTGTGGCTTGGGTTCGCGATCTGCGCTGTTGTTTACTTGATTCAGTTTTTCAAACTGTGTTGACCATTTGAAAATTCACTAAGCAATCAAAGTCACGCAATGATCCAAGCAGGACGCATTCTACGAACACACTGGATTGGGCGTGTCGCCAATGTGCCGCTCGCGCTTGGTACATTGGCTTTGATCCTCTCAGGATGTTTCGCTCTGAGTGCAGTGATTGCGGCAAAAAAACGGGTGATGCCTTTTGGCGTTGCATTATGATGGAGGAGGACACCATGTTTGAGGACCGCTATTCATTAGCCTTCAAGCTATATCCATATGAGAAAAGCGCCGATCAGGATGCCGCTAGCCCGGTGCGCCATCCGGTTGTGATCATGGGCGGCGGGCCAATTGGTATCGCCACAGCGCTTGATCTGGGCCTGCAGGGTATTCCGGTCGTTGTGCTGGATGATCACGAAGGCATCGGCATGGGCAGCCGTGCCATTTGTTTTGCCAAGCGTAGCCTTGAAATTGCAGATCGCTATGGCTGTGGTGATCCGATGCTAGAAAAAGGTGTGGTCTGGAACGTCGGAAAGGTGTTCCACAAAGAGGGGCAGGTGTATGAATTCAACTTGCTTCCCGAAGAGGGTCACAAATATCCGGCCTTTATCAACCTTCAGCAACCGTATTTCGAAAAGTTTATTGTTGATCGCGTCCGCGAGGCGCAGGCCGCAGGTGCGCCGATTGAACTGCGCGGTAAAAACCGCGTCGATAACATCACCGAGTTTGACGATTATGTTGAACTGGCAATCTCGACCCCCGATGGCGACTACAAGATTAAGGCTGATTGGCTGATTGGTGCAGACGGCGCGGCAAGCCCGCTGCGGGGGATGTTGGGCCTCGATTTCCAAGGTCGGGTTTTCCAAGACAGTTTCTTGATTGCCGACATCAAAATGACGGCCGATTTCCCGACCGAACGCTGGTTCTGGTTTGAACCGTCACATGGGTCTGGTGCCTCTACCTTACTGCACAAGCAGCCTGACAACACATGGCGGATCGATTTCCAGATCGGCTGGGATGTGGACCGCAAAGAAGAGATGAAAGAAGAAAACATCCGCCGTCGCTTGGACGCGATGCTGGGGGATGTGGACTATGAAATGGTCTGGTCCTCGATCTATACCTTCCAGTGCAAACGCATGGACAAGTTCCGCCACGGCCGGGTTTTGTTTGCTGGGGATTCCGCCCATCAAGTATCGCCATTCGGCGCGCGCGGAGCCAATTCGGGCATGCAGGACGTGGATAATCTGGGATGGAAACTCGGCTTGGTAATCAAGGGTGATGCGCCCGATAGCCTGCTCGACTCTTACTCCGAAGAAAGGGTGTACGGGGCGGAGGAAAACATCCTCAATTCCACCCGCGCAACGGATTTCATCACGCCAAAATCCAAAGCCAGTCACATTTTCCGCAATGCGGTTTTGTCTTTGGCCGGCGATTACCCGTTTGCGCGCCCATTGGTCAATTCAGGGCGCCTGTCGGTGCCATGCACCTATGATGGTTTGTCCTTGAACGGGCCGGATATGTTGACGGGTGGACCGGCTCGGACACGGGTCGGCAGCGCATGCCCCGATGCACCGCTGGTAGACGGATTTCTGTTGTCTCAACTGGGCAACGGATTTCAAATTCTGACGATCGATGCAGATGCGCTGGACAGTTTGATTGAAGACGGCGTTGGTGCGAAGCAGCTTAAACTGTCGTCCGCCGACGACCCAACCGGAGCATTGGCAGAACGCTACTTGGGTGACGCCACGTCTGCTGTTTACCTGATCCGCCCCGATCAGCATGTCGCGGCCCGATGGGACAGATTTGATGAGACAGCCGTTCGCGCAGCGCTGCGGACCGCATGCGGCAAGGAGGCCTAAGGTATGACCAAGAATGTCACAATAACCCCTAATATTGCGGACCCTGACGGGTTTTATGCCAAGCTGATCAATATGCATGACGGTCTTATTGATGAAGAAAGCGCCGCGCTGAATGCGCGCCTTTTGCTGATCTTGGCCAATCATATCGGGGATCGTGCTGTGCTGGACGAGGCAATGGAAATGGCCGCGAAGTCTTAATCTATGGTCCGTCCGCCCAAATCAGACTTGCTTTGCCGAAAATGGTCGGGAGAGCTGTTGTGAAAGTGCATTTGCCAAAACACAAAAACGCCGCCAAAGCGTGAACCTTGGCGGCGTTGAAAATTTTTGTGCAGTCGGTGTTTAGCCAGCAAAGCCTTGGATCGTTAGGAAGATCACCGCAGACAAACCGGCAGCTGCAGGTACGGTAATAACCCAAGCTGCGATGATGGTCATGAAGTGGGACCGGCGCACCAACTTGCGGCGACGGCGCTCTTCTCGGGTCAATTGCACACGGTCAGGCACCGATTGGCGGGCTTTGCGCAGGCGACGCTCTGCATCCCATTCGCGGAAAAAGCCAACACCAAAGACGCCGCCAACAGCAATGTGGGTCGAGCTGACAGGCAGTCCAAGCCAGCTGGCAACAATCACAGTGATCGCCGCAGACAAGGCAACACAATAGGCACGCATCGGGTTCAGTTTGGTGATTTGGCTGCCCACCATGCGGATCAGTTTTGGCCCGAATAAGAACAAGCCAAAGGAAATCCCGAAGGCCCCGATGATCATCACCCAAATTGGGATAGAGATGGCTTGGGTAAAGCTGCCGGATTCAGAGGCTTGAACAATAGCGGCCAGCGGTCCAACGGCATTTGCGACATCGTTGGCCCCATGCGCAAAGCTCAGCAAAGCGGCGGATACGACCAGCGGGATGCCAAACAAAACCTTGAGTGATTTGTTGCGGTTTTCCAATCCTTGGGACTGGCGGCGAATGATAGGGATCATCACCAGCCAGACTGCGATACCCATCGCGAGACCGATGGTAAGAGCCATTGTGATGTCGATCTTGATGATTTTCTTGAGCCCTTTGAGCGCAAGGTAAGAGGCAAACGCCCCCGCCATGATGCCAACAAGAACCGGAACCCATTTACGCGCAGCTTCGATTTTGTCGTCTTGGTAAACGATCCGCGATTTGATCAACCACAAAAAGCCGGCAGCCACCAATCCACCTAGAACGGGTGAAATGACCCAGCTTGCTGCAATTGTGCCCATTGTGCCCCATGCCACGGCTCCGAAACCGGCTGCGGCAATACCTGCGCCCATTACGCCGCCGACCACCGAATGGGTTGTCGACACGGGCGCGCCGACCCAAGTGGCTAGGTTCACCCACAAAGCAGAGGACAAAAGCGCCGACATCATAGCCCAAATGAACACTTCCGAAGTTTGCATGCTGTCTGGTGCGATAATGCCTTTGGCAATCGTTTTGACAACATCACCGCCCGCCAAAAGCGCTCCGGCGCTTTCAAAGATCGCGGCGATTGCGATTGCACCGCCCAATGTCAGGGCGTTTGCGCCCACGGCGGGGCCCATATTGTTGGCAACGTCATTTGCACCGATGTTCAGCGCCATATAGGCACCCAGTCCGGCCGCGATAACAACGATCATGCTGTTGTTGGAATTGCCAAAGAACAGCATGGCCACCAAGCCGGCCATCACAATAAAGACGAGGGCAATACCGGACCCCACAAAGGGTCGCCCAACATAGGTCGTTGCACTTTCCAGCGATGAAAACCGACCCAGATCGCGGTCCAGCGTTTCCAGATGGCGTGGTTCGAAGTCTTTGTTTGTCATGGTCCCCTCACCGTCACAAATTTGTTGCATTCGGTAGTCGCCCTGCGTGGCCAAATCAACCATGGACACCCCTGTCGAGCTTTGCCGGAAACCGTTGAATGACAGTGCGCTTATTTTGCATCATTTGGGGCGGCTTTGGCGGCACTTTGGCTTCCAATGGTTGAGCTGATCATCACGACCACCCTTTCGCGGGGCAAAAAACGTCGAATCAATTTCGGCCGGATGGGCAATTGTTTTTCCAACTGGTCAAAGAGCCACTGGACAGTCGACCTGTAGCGCCCCTAACGTGCCGTTATGTTGGCCTATTTACTTCGCCGTTTGATCGCTTTGGTGCTCAGCCTTGCTGTGGCATCAGTGGTGATCTTTTTGGTGGTCGAAGTCGCGCCGGGTGATCCAGCCAGCTACATGCTCGGGATCAATGCACAGCCTGATACCGTAGCGGCCTTGCGGAGCGAGCTTGGGCTCGATGTACCCAAGGTTCAAAGATATTTGACGTGGGTTGGCGGAATGCTGTCAGGGGATTTTGGAACGTCTTACACCTACCGCACGCCTATTTCAGAGATGATTGCGGACAGGCTATGGATTTCTCTGCCTTTGGCGCTGCTTGCGCTGCTGCTGTCGACTTTGATTGCGTTTCCGGCTGGCTTGATTGCGGCGGCTCGGCGGGGGCAGGGCAGCGATGTGGGCGTCATGGCCGCGACACAACTGGGTGTCGCCATCCCGAACTTCTGGTTTGCCATGCTTTTGGTGGCACTGTTCGCGATCAAGCTGCGCTGGTTCCCGTCAGGCGGTTTTCCGGGGTGGGATGACCCCCTGAAGGCGCTAAAAGCATTGACGCTGCCTGCGATTGCATTGGCCCTGCCGCAAGCCGCGATCCTGACCCGCGTCATGCGGTCGTCTTTGATTGATATTATGGGCGAAGACTTTATGCGCACCGCCCGCGCCAAGGGTCTTAGCCGGCGGCAAGCGCTTTGGCATCACGGTGTGCGCAATGCCTTGATTCCTGTTTTGACGATCATCGGCTTGCAGTTCTCCTTTCTGTTGGCGGGCGCGATCATCATCGAACAGGTATTTTTCCTGCCCGGATTGGGGCGATTGGTGTTTCAAAGTATCACACAGCGCGATCTGATTGTCGTTGAATCCGTTGTGATGTTGTTGGTCTTTGCGGTGATCACTGTGAATTTCGCCGTCGATATGGCCTATGCCATTGCCGACCCAAGGTTGAGGCGGCGCGCATGAACCGCAATCTGATCATCGGAATGTTCCTGTCGTTGCTATTTGTAGCGGCTGCGCTGTTGTCGTTTCTATGGACCCCCGCCAGCACCGAGACGTTGAATATTTCGGGGCGTTTGCAGGCTCCGAATTGGGATAACTGGCTGGGCACCGATCATTTTGGCCGCGATATCTTGTCGATGATCATGGTGGGGGCGCGAACGTCGATCGCGGTGGCACTGGTAGCTGTCGGGATTGGAATGGGCGTCGGGGTGCCGCTGGGCCTTGCGGCGGCGGCCAATCAGGGCGGGCTGCTGGATGAGTTTATTTCGCGGCTGAATGATCTGATTTTTGCCTTTCCATCGCTTGTCATTGCGATTTTGATCACGGCGGTGTTTGGCGCGGGTGCGGTGAATGCGATAATCGCCATTGGCATCTTTAACATTCCGGTTTTTGCCCGTCTGTCGCGGGGGGCCGCACTGAGCGTCTGGCAGCGGGAATTCATTCTGGCAGCCCGAACCGCGGGAAAGTCGGCGGCGCGGATCAGTACAGAACACATCCTGCCCAATATCGCCAATCTGCTGATTGTGCAGGGAACCATTCAGTTTTCACTTGGGATATTGGCCGAGGCTGGCTTGTCTTACGTGGGCTTGGGTGCGCAGCCTCCGATCCCGTCGTGGGGGCGCATGTTGGCGGACGCCCAGACTATGGTGACGCTGGCCCCGCATGTTGCGATTATTCCAGGCATGGCGATTGTGCTTATGGTTTTGGGCCTGAATTTATTGGGTGATGGGCTGCGCGATGCGCTTGATCCCCGCTTAAAGGGGCGGCGCGCATGACCGGTCCCTTGCTTGATATTCGCGATCTTTCGGTAGCCATCAAGGGTACGCAGATTTTGCGGGATGTTTCGCTGAAAATCGAGGAAGGCGAGATTGTTGCGCTGACAGGTGAATCCGGATCTGGCAAATCGATGACTGCCTTGGCGACAATCGGGCTTTTGCCGCAAAGCGTTGAAGTGTCCGGACATCTGGTTTTGGACGGTCAGGATTTGGGAACCCTGTCCGAGCGGCAATTGTGCGATATTCGTGGTCGCGCAATCGGGATGGTGTTTCAAGAGCCGATGACAGCTTTGAATCCGGTGCAAACAATTGGTGCGCAGGTGGCTGAAACGATTTTGATCCATACCAAGACCACCCGCAAAGAGGCCGAGATCCGTGCCCGAACTGTGCTTGAACGGGTTGGTCTGCCTGCGGATCGCTTTCCTCTTGGCCGGTATCCCCACGAGCTATCGGGCGGGCAGCGCCAACGGGTTGTGATTGCTATGGCTATCGCACTGCGTCCACGTTTGCTGATTGCGGACGAACCGACCACGGCTTTGGATGTGACGACTCAGGCGCAAATCTTGGAGTTGCTGCGTGATTTGACCCGAACGGAAGGTATGGGATTGATGATGATCACCCATGATCTGGCTGTTGTGTCCGATTTGGCAGATCGCATTGCCGTTATGAAAAATGGCGAGATTGTCGAACAGGCACCAACCCGGCAGTTGTTTGAGCAGATGTCCCACCCCTATACCAAGGCTTTGTTCGAAGCGTCGCAACATCAAGCGGATCTACCGCAGGCACAGTGCGCGCCGCCGCTGTTGCGGGTACAAGACGTGGCGCGAGACTACCCCCTGCCGCGCCGGCATCCCTTTGCCAAACGTCCGTATTTTCGCGCTGTAAAAGGTGTCCGCTTTGACATCAACCACGGCGAACGTGTCGGGTTGGTCGGTGAAAGCGGCTGTGGGAAATCCACCCTGACCCGCGCAATCCTGGGCCTTGATCCAGTCAGTGCAGGGCAGATCACGCTGGACGGTGATCCAGTCTATAGTAGTGGCCAGCCCAACCCCATGGTGCAGCGCCAGATTCAGGTGGTGTTTCAAGACCCCTACGGCAGCTTTAATCCGCGTCACACGGTTGCAAGGTTGATTACCGAACCCTTCCATCTGTTGCCCGACCCACCCCAAGGCGCGGCTCGTAGCGACGCTATCGCCGAAGCGTTAACAGCAGTTGGCCTGTCACCGGATGATGCGGCAAAATACCCGCACGCGTTTTCAGGAGGTCAGCGTCAACGATTGGCCATCGCCCGCGCCTTGATTATCAAGCCCAAGTTGATTGTTTTTGACGAAGCAGTTTCGGCGCTGGATGTTCGGGTGCGGGCCCAAATACTGGATTTAATGGCAGATCTTAGCCGCCACTATGGGTTGGCTTATCTGTTTATTTCCCACGATCTTGGCGTGGTGCGGTCTATCACGGATCGGGTTTTGGTTATGCAACACGGCGCGATCGTCGAGCAGGGCAAAACCGCCGAAGTATTTGAACACCCCAATCACCCGTACACCCGTGCATTGATGGACGCGGCACCAAAACTTCCGCGGATCGGTGGGAACGGTGCCTGAACGATCCCTTTCAACATACTGGACATACAATGCTGCCTGACCTGCCTTTTGATCCTAGCCACCTATTGATTGATGGCAAATGGCGCGCACCCGCTCGGACCTTGGATTTGACCAACCCGTCAGACGGATCGCATCTGGCGCAAATAGCCCGTGGCAACGCGCAAGACGTCGATGCAGCCGTCGCTGCGGCACAGGCGGCTTTGGCTGGGGAGTGGGGAAAAAAGACAGCGGCCGAGCGCGGGCGCATTTTGGCGAGGCTTGGCCAGTTGGTGTTGCAAAACGTTGACCTGCTGACTGAGCTTGAGACACTGGATGTCGGCAAGCCGGTCACGCAGGCGCGGGCAGATGCCGTGGCCCTTGCCCGCTATTGTGAGTTCTACGGCGGCGCGGCTGACAAGGTGCACGGCCAAACCATTCCCTATCTGGAAGGCTATACGGTCTACACCCTGCGCGAGCCGCACGGTGTGACGGGCCACATTGTGCCGTGGAATTACCCGATGCAAATCATCGGGCGATCGGTTGGGGCGGCTTTGGCCATGGGCAATGCCTGTGTTTTGAAGCCAGCCGAAGACGCCTGTTTGACCGCGTTGATGTTTGCGCATTTGGCACAGGAGGCTGGCTTGCCGGATGGGGCATTGAATGTTGTTCCGGGACTGGGGGCCGAGGCCGGAGCGGCTTTGTCAGCGCACCCCGATGTTCAGCACCTCAGCTTTACCGGATCGGTTGCGACCGGCGCATCGGTTCAGATCGCGGCAGGGGCCAATGTGGTTCCGGTGACGTTGGAATTGGGCGGAAAATCCCCTCAAATCGTATTTGAGGACGCCGATATTGACGCGGCATTGCCATTCCTCGTGAATGCAGGGCTGCAAAACGCCGGACAAACCTGCTCGGCCTCGTCGCGTATTTTGGTGCATCACAGTCTGTTCGATGAAGTTGCAACCCGTATGGCGGCGGCCTACAATTCCAAGCGGATCGGCCCTGCTGGCGGTGACCCCGATATCGGCCCATTGATCAGTGCACGCCAGAAAGACCGGGTTTCCGGCTTTTTGGAACAAGCTGCGGACTTGCCTGTTTTGGCCAAGGCAGAGGTGCCGGATGGCGTTCCATCTGGCCACTATGTGCCTGCCTGCCTGTTCGGCCCGGTTGCAGCGGACCACCCTTTGGCGCAGCAAGAAGTGTTTGGCCCTGTCCAAGTTATCATTCCGTTTGAAACCGAGGATGAGGCGGTTTCGATCGCCAATAGCACCGAATTCGGATTGGTTGCCAGCATTTGGACGGCAAACGGGGCACGCCAGATGCGTTTGGCAAAGCGTTTGAAATCGGGGCAGGTTTTCATCAACAATTACGGCGCAGGGGGCGGGGTTGAATTGCCCTTTGGCGGTGTCGCAAAATCTGGCCACGGGCGGGAAAAAGGATTTGAAGCGCTGTTCGGCTTTTCAACTCTGAAAACCGTTGCGGCCTTTCACGGGTAGGAGATTGACATGAGATTGCAGGGCAAACGTGCGATTGTGACAGGCGCAGCGTCAGGGTTTGGCGCAGGCATCGCGCGCCGCTTTTTGGCAGAAGGCGCGCAGGTTGTAATTGCTGATATCAACCAAGCGGGGGCGGTCGCCTTGGCGGATGAAATCGGCGGGATCGCCTGCCATGTCGATGTATCGGACCGCAATAGCGTTCAGGCGATGGTTGACTTGGCGAATGCAAAAATGGGCGGCGTTGACATCATGATCAACAACGCTGGGATCACTCATATGCCAACCCCGTTAGAGGTGGTCTCGGACGAGGATTTTGACCGGGTTTTCGCGGTGAATTGCAAATCCGTGTACCTGACCGCGCAGGCCTTGGTTCCACAGCTCAAGGCGCAAGGCGGTGGGGTGATTTTAAACGTGGCCTCGACCGCAGGTGTGTCGCCCCGCCCGCGTTTGAATTGGTATAATGCGTCCAAGGGTTGGATGATCACAGCAACCCGAACCATGGCGGTCGAATTGGCCCCCGACGGTATTCGCGTCAATGCGCTGAATCCTGTTGCCGGTGAAACGCCGTTGCTCAAAAGCTTTATGGGCGAAGATACCCCGGAAACCCGCGCCAAATTCCTGTCGACCATTCCGCTGGGCCGCTTTTCCACGCCCGAAGACCTCGCCAATGCCGCGTTGTATCTGTGTTCGGACGAAGCAAGCATGGTGACGGGCGTCTGTATGGAAGTTGACGGAGGCCGCTGCATATGAGGCAGGCGCGATTTTTCTAGAAAAATCGATCACGCCAGATCTGAAATGTTGGTCACAGTTTAAAACAGGAAACACGCATGATCCCGGGTCCACGCAATTTGATCACGGATGTTTCCGGCCTTCGGGTTGGGAATGCCGAAAACGCTGCCATCAAAACCGGTACAACGGTGCTGCTTGCGGATGCACCCTTTACGACCTCGGTCGCCGTGCACGGCGGCGCACCGGGCACACGGGAAACGGATCTGCTGGCCCCTGACAAATCCGCGCCGGGGGTGGATGCCTTGGTTTTGTCAGGTGGCAGTGCCTTTGGGTTGGCGGCGGCGCAAGGAGTCATGGACGCCTTGCATGAACAGGGGCGGGGGTTCGAAGTTTTCTCGGCCCGCGTTCCAATTGTACCGGCGGCGATCATTTTTGATTTGCTTAACGGGGGCGACAAAGATTGGGGGGCCAATCCGTTTCCTGATCTTGGGCGGGAGGCCTTGGCCAATGCCACGGCAGATTTTGACATCGGCACAGTCGGGGCCGGTTCAGGTGCACAGACGGCGATGCACAAAGGCGGGCTTGGATCGGCCAGTCTGGTTTTGCCGGGGGGAGTCACTGTTGGCGCATTGGTGGCGGTCAATCCGATGGGAAGCGTGACCACACCGTCGGGCCAACACTTTTGGGCCGCGCCTTTTGAGTACGAAGGTGAATTTGGCGGGCTTGGGGTGGACACCAACCCTGGAATGGAGCTGCCGCCCAGCCGCAAGGTGCCCGCAATGGCCAGCCTTGGAAACACGACTATCGCCATCGTTGCAACGGATGCCGCAATGGACAAAGCGCAATGCCACCGCATGGCGGTTGCTGCACATGACGGTATGGCGCGTGCGATTTTGCCTGCGCATAGCCCGATGGATGGCGATTTGGTGTTCGCATCTTCGACCGGTGCGGTGGCCTTGACAGATCCCGGTATTCAGCTGGCCGGAATTGGACACGCGGCCAGCCTGTGCCTTGCCCGTGCCATTGCCCGTGCTGTTTGGGAAGCGCGGCCAGAGCCGGGGGATACACTGCCTACGCTAAAACAAGACCTTGGACTGACATAGCTGTTACTTCAGGATCGGCGGGCTGTCGGGATCAGAGCCCGGCGTTACATGCACAACTTCTTTGGGGTCGGGTGGTTCCGGCAGGTCAAACCGCAGGGCCACACGCGCCAGTTCAGCAGCCAGAATGTCGGTGTCCTCAACAAAGGTCACATCCAGAACACCTGCTTCGAGACCTGAAAACACCAAGGCTTCGTTCACCGCACCGGCAAGGGCGCGCTGGGCGTCGGGGATTGCGCCGGTGATACCCAACAGATGCCCCTGACTGCCATCATCATAGGTGACCGCAGCCAGATAGGCGGCGCGGGCAAGACCGGCGGCGCTGGCAAGTTTTCCGTCCAGCGCTGTGATCAAGCTGTCGGGTAAGCCGCGCGGTGCAGAGAGCCGTTCGGGACGTGCCTCGCGTTCCTCTGGTCCGTGATCCAAAGTGCCTGATAGCCATGTCAGGGCGTCCGGCGGCATCAAAAACTCTGACGGTGCAACCTCTGGGTTCAGCGCCAAGCCAATGTTCTGACCCGTCAGCATTTGCGCCAAAGCACGACCGGGCAGGGCGGCATAAGGTACTGGACGGCCGGCAAATTGCGAAATCCGGTCTTCACGGTCAAAGGCCAACACAAACGACGCATCTTGCAGCTCAAACACCTCTGGAGAAATCTGTTCGCCGGTTGGCTCCTCGGTTAGCATCAAATAGAGTTCCGTGCTGGCCAATGCGTCGTAAAAGCGGAGGCGTGCAGCATCATCTTGGGGGGCCGCGTCCATGGCTGCGAAAGCTGCGTCGATTTGGGTCTCAGTCATTCAAGGCCTCTTGGATTTTGGTGCGAAGAACGGGCAGGAGCTGGGCTTCGAACCATGGATTGCGTTTCAGCCAAGCGGTATTGCGCCAGGACGGATGGGGCAAGGGCAGGATGTCGGGCAGAAAGTCGCGCCACCGTGCAACCGTGTCATTTACGCTACCTGCATCGGGCAAATGCCACTTTTGGGCGTAGCCACCGATGAGCAGCGTCAGTTGCACATTTGGCATCGCGCTCAAAACTTGCGCTCGCCAGGTTTTCGCACACAGGGGCGGAGGCGGCAGATCAGCGCCTTTCCGATAGCCGGGAAAGCAAAACCCCATCGGCAAAATGCCAATTTGGGTGGCATCGTAAAAGGTGGCGTCCGAGACACCCATCCAATCGCGTAACCGGTCGCCGGAAGGATCGGTAAAGGGTTTCCCGGAAAGGTGTACCTTCATCCCCGGAGCCTGTCCGGCGATCAGGATCTTTGCCGTTGGCGATATCTGCAAAACCGGTCGAGGCGCGTGACCGGTTTCGGTTTTAGAAAACCGATCGGCACACAGCGTGCAGGCACGAATGTCGCTGAGCAATTTTTCCATTTGTTGGGTGTAGCCTGTCTGGTTCGAAGGTGCATCCCTTCTTCATTTCGATAAATTTCGAAATAAAGCTTGTGCGAATCTTTCATTTCGAAAATACTAGAAATATGAAAATGAATGACACTCCGACACTCACCCTAGAAACCGCTGCATCGAAATTTGCGGCGCTTGGATCCGAACAACGTCTTTTGGTGTTGCACACAATGGTGCGCGCAGGACCCGAAGGGTTGCCGATAGGCGCGTTGGGAGAACGGACAGGGATAACCGGGTCAACACTGACCCATCATTTGAAAATTCTATCCGCCGCCGGATTGGTAAAACAGGAAAAAAAAGGCCGCAGCACAATATGTGCCGGTGCAGATTACGCCGAAGTACAAGCGTTGTCGGAATACCTGTTGCGTCAATGCTGCGCGGATTGTGATGCACCGGACAAGGATCACCAGCATGGCTGATATTTCGCAATCACAAGGGCCGCAGTGGCCCAAAATCTCGAAGGCATGGTTTGCCTCTGCGCTAATTCTATTGGCCGTTGCGGTGTTCGAAACGCCGCAGTTTTGGCCAACGGTACAGTTCACAGCCGATGCTTTGCTTGGCACTGCGCCCTTCATTGTTTTTGCCGTTCTTGCGGTTGGGTATCTTAAGGCAACCGGTGCAGAGAACCTGTTGGCAAAGGCCTTTGAAGGCCGCGAATTGCGCATGATCGGGTTTGCGGCCTTGCTGGGCGGCTTGTCTCCGTTTTGTTCATGCGAAGTCATTCCCTTTATTGCGGCACTTTTGGCTGTCGGGGCCCCGTTAAGTGCGGTTATGGCCTTTTGGCTGGCTTCACCCTTGATGGATCCTGCGATGTATTCGATCACGGCCGGCGGTTTGGGGTTTGAATTCGCTTCGGCCAAGGTGGTGGCTGCGGTCAGCATCGGTGTTTTTGGTGGATTGGGCACGATGGCGCTTAAACGTACGGCCGTCTTCACAGACCCTTTGCGGGAAAAGCAACAGGTGGGTGGCTGCTGCGGTGTCAAAAAGCCGTTTTCGGCCAAGCCGGAGTGGAAGTTTTGGACCGATAGCGCCCGAGTTGAAGTTTTTCGGACAACTGCGATGGAAAACGCCGTCTTTTTGCTCAAGTGGCTGACGCTGGCCTATGTGATCGAAGCGGTGATGATCCGCCATGTCCCGGCCTCTTTGGTGGCGCAGGTCTTGGGCGGCGAGGGTGTTCAACCAATTTTGCTTGGGGCGCTTGTCGGCATGCCCGCCTACTTGAATGGCTATGCGGCTGTGCCTTTGGTCAAGGAGCTTCTGGACATGGGCATGGCGGACGGGGCGGCGATGAGCTTTATGCTGGCGGGCGGTGTGAGCTGCATACCGGCAGCGATTGCGGTTTGGGCCTTGGTCAAACCCAAAGTGTTCGGAGCCTATCTTGGGTTTGCCTTGACCGGATCGGTGATCGCTGGCTTGGCTTGGGGCGCAGTTGCCTGAGGGAAATGCATAAAATCCGCCCGAGGCAGATGAATTTCCATAAGAGCAATCAGTCAATTGTTGCGCATGCAGGCCCCGTTTTGGGGTCTGCGTTGTTTTTGTTTCCAATTCTAGCCATAATATGGCCCTAGTCTGCACCTAGAAATCAGGAAACCCCGATAAAAAGGGGGCGAAACGAGCAGAGTCGGGGCAACCCAATGTTAGAGTTTGACATGGTCAGCAAGTCCTTTTGGACAGGAAAGCAGCGCAAGGTTATCCTTGATCGCGCGTCTTTTCGCGTGAACCTTGGTGAATCGCTTGGCATTTTGGCCCCCAACGGCACCGGTAAAACGACCCTGATCAAGCTGATGGCCGGTTTGGAAAAACCCGATGAGGGAGAGGTGCGCCGCACCAGCCGTGTTTCCTTTCCGCTCGGGTTTATGGGCGGCGTTGTTTCCAAGATTTCGGCACGCGAAAATGCCCGTTTCATTGCGAAAATGTACGGGCTGGACCCTGACTATGTCGAAGCTTTTTGCCGCTGGCTTTGTGGTCTCGAGGAATACTTTGATCAGCCGATCGGTACGTATTCATCCGGCATGCGGTCACGGTTTACGTTCTCGCTGATGTTGGCGCTGGATTTCGACATCTATCTAATTGACGAAGGTATGCCGAATTCGACGGATGCAGCCTTCAACAAAAAAGCCGGGGATATTCTGGCTGAACGGCTGCGAACGACAACGATCATCATCGTGTCGCACCAGCCAAAAATACTTGAAAAATTTGCACGCAAAGCCGCCGTGTTGATGGATGGCAAATTGCATATGTTTGAAACCTTGGAAGAAGCGAAACAGCTCTATGACTATGAAACCCAAGGCTAAAAAGTTCCGTATCCGGCGCTCGTCCGAAGCGCAAGAAGCCACGGCTGACGCGGGTTTGCTCGTAAATGAGGCACGCACCGCGCGTCCCTCTGCGGCATCCCCAAGCGAAACGCACCCAAAGCCATCAGAACCCGCAGCACCACAACAGCCTCCGATGGCAGGCCAGGTTTCATCTGCTGCACAGGTTGCGGGCGAAACGGACATGGACGCGATTCGAAAAGAAGGATTGACCGGACGCCAATTGCGTATGGCGCGCCGGGTTGCGCAAAAACACGGGCTGGCTCCGACGTCTGATTTTGATGCTGTTCGCCTGCTTCGGGTCAAAGGTATTGATCCTTTCCAGCGCACCAACATGCTGGAACTGGTCAAGCCGGAAGGCACTGAAACAGTCGCGGACAAACCTGAAGCCCGCGTGCAATTGCCACAAACGATGGAGTTGAAAAAGGAACAATTGCCATCGACAGAATTGGCCAACCCGGCTGAACGGCGGGCCAATGAGATCATGAAAATCCAACGCGAACTGGCTGGCCGGCGCCGGAAAAAGCAATTGCTGCTGTTGTCGCGTTTGACAGCCTTTGTATTCCTTCCGACATTGCTCGCTGGTTATTATTTCTATGCGGTCGCCACACCGATGTTCTCGACCAAATCTGAATTTTTGATTCTCAAGAATGATGGAGGTGGCGCGACACCGGGTTTCTTGGCGGGATCACCTTTTGCCACGGCTCAAGATGCCATTGCCGTTCAAAGTTATCTGCAGTCAAAGGACGCTATGTTGCGGCTTGATTCAGACGTTGGCTTCAAGTCACACTTCACCGCTGAGGACATCGACCCCATTCAACGCTTGACCGAAAACCCTTCGAACGAAGAGGCGTACAAGCTGTACAAGCGGCACGTGGAAATCGGGTTTGACCCGACAGAGGGTGTGATCCGTATGGAGATTATGGCTGCAGATCCGCAGGTTGCCACTGAATTCAGCGAGGCGCTGATCGGCTATGCCGAAGAACGTGTTGATAATCTGTCCCTGCGCAAGCGGTCCAACGCTGTTAGCGATGCCGACCAAGGCTTGCTCGATGCCGAAGTTTCGCGACGAGCCGCGCTGGAAAAGCTGGTGCGGTTACAGCAAGATACCAATGCGGTTGATCCCGACGCCCAGATTGCCTCGCTGCGGGCGCAGATCAACACTTATGAGTTACAAATTCAGGAAAAGCGTTTGCAACTGGCTGCCCTGTTGGACAATCCGCGACCAAACAAGGCCAAAGTAGATGGCGCGAGCGGTGATATCGGCCGGTTGGAAGCTTTGCTCGTGCAGCTGAATTCACGTATGGTTTCCGCGACAACGGGTGAGAATTCTCTGGCTGAAAAGGCGGCACAGATCAAACTGGCCCAAGCCGACTTGGCGACGCGCGATCTCATGCTCCAAACCGCCTTGCAGACTTTGGAACAAGCCCGCCGCGATGCATCTAGTCAGGCGCGATATTTGACAACTTCGGTTAAGCCTGTGGCCTCGGAGGATCCATCCTATCCGCGTAAGTTTGAAAATACTGTTCTGGCGTTTCTGATTTTTGGCGGCATCTATCTGATGATTTCTTTGACAGCATCAATCTTGCGCGAGCAGGTTTCAAGTTAACCGAAAAAAAATTGTGGGGGGCAGGAAATCGACTTGCAGCCCCCCTATGCTTTCCGTTAGACGGGTCGGCGGAGAGGTGGCCGAGTGGTCGAAGGCGCACGCCTGGAAAGTGTGTAGGCGGGAGACCGTCTCGAGGGTTCGAATCCCTTCCTCTCCGCCATATCATTTTAAGCTTATTCACTAAATGGGTAGTTTCCTGCTGCACTCGCCGACTTGGTTGCGCTTGTGTGCGACGGGTTCTCGGCATCTTCCTTTTTAGAGGCAACCATCATCATTGACCTGACGTGTTTGCTTAGGGATGGCCCAAATGTGAAGGCGTGTTGGGATTATTTTGCCTTAGTCCGCTTCAAACTCTTAACACAACATCTGCAAACTGAGGTGCCCCTAGTCTTATAGACGCCTGCGTTGTTCGTGTGCTTGCGTGTCAGGTAGGCCCGCCGCTGGATGCAGTCCCGTTTCAATAGCAGCAAAAGCTCTGTGCGATTGCATTGTCCATTGCCTTCTCATGCATGAGAAGGGGGCAATTTCCACGAAGGTTCATGATGGTGCCCAAGTTGTGTTTTCTGGAGACCGCCGCGCCGGCGAATTGGGAACACTGATCTGAGTGGATCAAGACCCTTTGCCTTGGCCAAGCATGCCGCAAGACCGTCAGAACAGGTCTCGCCAGCATTACGTAGTTTATCCGTCAACTTGCGATATCCGTAGACCTTGCGGCTGTCCGCCCAGGCCTGCTGACCGAGTTCAGTCCCTGCACGGATTCATCTCAATTTATGGGAATTCGCTGTGTTGCGGTGCCTCTTATCCAGACATTTGCGCTTGGCCGGATTCGATGGGGATTTCTGCGCGTTTGCGCCAAAACCAATAGCCAGATGCCGCGCTCACCAACGCCAACATCAACCCGTGTTCGCCAGAAACGTAATGGGTGAGCCAAGATGTTTCGTAAGTTATGTTTTGGAAGAAACCTTGGGTATATGCATTGAGCGCCATGTGAAAAATCACTGCCGTCCAAACACTGCCGGACCTTAGGCGCAGCCACGCCATAACGGTGCTAAGCCCGATACCGGCGACCAGGCTGATAATCAGCATCGGAAACGGTGATACCCCAAGGCGCGGAGCAAGCAAAAAGATCAACAATGGCCAATGATAAACCGCCCAGATAACACCGCTCACGAGTGCGGTTTTTGTAAAATCCAAGTGCTTGGAAAGCTCTGGTACAAGAAAACCGCGCCACCCTATTTCCTCGCCGATGCCGCCAAATGCTGTGAGCAACCCGATTGTACCGCCCAATACCAAGAGCGCTATCATGACACCCCAAGGGCTGCTTAGTTCGAGGCCAAACATATCTGCAATGTCGGTTTGCGCCTGAGCGACAAACGCCCCGTCATAGAATCCACCAAAGCCAAAAACCCAGATGAGGATAAAGCTCAGCAGCGGTATCACAAAGGCCAACCCATAGGCCGCAAACAGATACCGGCTGCGCCCCCAGCCCCAGCCCAAACCACGCAAATTGCGCTGAAAAGAAAACTTAGTGATGAACGCGGCTAGAAGCGGGGCAAATTGTACCAACAATATCCCCACGGCACGATTTTCGTCGCCCATGCGAAGGGCAAGTGCGTAACCCATGGCCGCAACGGTGATTGCCAAGACCAAAAAAGTGTAAAGCGGCCTGCGCGAGACAGGTTTTGCGAGTGGCGGCGTCATAAACAATATTACCTTTTGCTGTCCCGAACAAAGCGCAGGAGCCAGACAGAAAAAAACGCTTAAAATCATTTGGCAGGGTTAGTGCTGTTGGGATGTTATACAGGTTTTGGTGAGGCAGGTGCATTCGCGTTTGCGATCCCTTGCAAAAGAACGCTCAGAATATGGATCAAGCGAACACAAGCGACGGTCTCAAAGAGACACTGGGCATACGTTACCTCACATTCACCCAGCAAGGTGAATTGCGCTGCCATGAGCGTTGTGATGGCATGAATGACCGATAGCTGCCAGAAAAAGCCGGACTTGTGAGCGCCTAAAGGCTTTCCATATCCGTGCCCTCGATTTTCGTGCGTAGCCTATCGGCGGAGAAATCCAGAAAGGCCCGTACTTTTGGAGCAACCAGTTTGCTTTGAGCGTAGACAAGATGGATTGGAACTGCGTGCGGTGTGTACTCTTCGAGCACGGGCACCAGTGTGCCTGAGCGAATTTGATCAGCAACCATGTACGAGAGTGCCATGGTTATTCCTTCTCCCGCGGATGCAGCAGCCAGCGCAGTTGCGGCGTCGTTCACGTCTAGCCGAGGGTGCAAGTGAACATGGCCTCTTTTTGCTTTGGTCTTATAGTGCCAGTCATGGCTGGGCATAATGCCGGTGAAGCCAATGATGGAATGTAGTTTCAAATCAGAAGGCTCGGAAGGTATGCCGCGACGATCCAGATAGTCCGGGCTTGCAACGAACAGCCTGCGAACCATGCCCAACCTTTTTGCCATAAGGCTTGAATCCGGCAGATCACCAATTCTAATCGCGACATCAATGCCCTCTTCGACCAGGTTTGTGACCCGATCAACGGCGACCAATGAAACCGATATTCTGGGGTGCGAAGCCAGAAAGGCGCGAACAACCGGAGCCGCGATCATCTGACTGAATGTCATCGACGCCGAAACGGTTAAATGGCCTTGGGCGACGCCGGTTTCGCCAACGGCCTGTTTTTCCGCAGTGTCGATATCAAAAAGCAGTTGACGGGACGCATCCAAAAACCGTGCTCCGGCATCGGTGAGCGCAAGTTGCCGTGTTGACCGCGTCAAAAGTTGAACACCCAACCTCTCTTCGAGCGCATTCATAGCACGTGTGACGGCAGGCGGCGACATTCGTAGCCGATTGGCGGCTTGGACAAAGCTGCCGCTATCGTTGATGGCAGCAAAGACTTCCATTTGGAGTAGGCGGTCCATTAATTCCACTTTTTGCAATAATCAATTGTCAATTACACTAATTCTTCCAGTTTTAAAAGGGCGCTATCTCTTGTCCATCGGCCGCAAACACCCAAGAAACCCGGCGGCATTTAATCGAAGGACTTTGATATGAACATGAACGCGCTCAAACCAGTCTTGTGGTCTGGCCTAATCTCTCTGGCCCTGTCTGCACCCTTTGCAGCCCCGCTTTTGGCGGCCGGTACCGACAACATCCAACATTCGGCATTGGCCGAAGTTGCGGTTCGCTACAATACTGTGAATGTCGACGGCCAGGAAATCTTCTACCGCGAAGCAGGTCGTTCAGACGCGCCAACTTTGTTGCTGTTGCATGGTTTCCCCACATCGTCTCAGCAATACCGTGGTCTGATCCAAGAGTTGTCGGACACCTACCACATCATCGCCCCCGACTATCCCGGCT
Source organism: Pelagimonas varians (assembly GCF_003208435.1). Classification (GTDB taxonomy): domain Bacteria; phylum Pseudomonadota; class Alphaproteobacteria; order Rhodobacterales; family Rhodobacteraceae; genus Pelagimonas; species Pelagimonas varians. The sequence goes on from NZ_QKMF01000005.1 coordinate 170,702, forward strand.
TTGGGCGCAGTTCGATGCCTGACCCCAGCGAATTCGACTATAGCTTTGCCAATTATGCGGAACTGATGGACGGTTTCACCGATGTCTTGGGGCTCTCGTCATACAGCCTGTATGTAATGGACTATGGTGCACCGGTTGGGTTCCGGCTGGCGCTAAAAGAACCGGATGCCATCGACGCGCTTATTGTTCAAAACGGCAACGCCTACGAAGAAGGCCTGCTTGAGTTTTGGGATGCGTTCCGCACCTATTGGCACGACCCGATTGCGGAAAACCGCGAACCGTTGCGGGAATTTTTGAACGTTGGCGCAACTGAATGGCAATACACCCACGGTGTGCCCGAAACCCATCTTGCCCGTGTCAGCCCAGACGCATGGATGCTGGATCAGGCGTATCTAGACCGGCCGGGCAATCAGGACGTTCAACTGGACCTGTTCTATGACTACAGAACCAATGTGGACCTGTATCCTGACTTTCAGGAGTTCTTCCGGACCCATCAGCCACCGACTCTGATCGTTTGGGGCGAAAACGACTACATTTTTCCCGCAGAAGGCGCGGCACCCTATTTGCGTGACCTTCCAAACGCGGAACTGCATCTCATTGATGCAGGACATTTCATCCTTGAATCCCACGGCCCAGAGGTTGCGGCAACAATCCGGACTTTCCTGTCCAAAAACCTGACCAATTAACCCAACGTGGTGCAGGAACATCGCCCTGCACCACCCCCGCTCAACGCACGGAGAATGTCATGACCAAACGGCCACCATTGCCCCCGTTTTCAAAGCAAACAGCAATCCAGAAAGTGCGTCTTGCAGAGGACGCGTGGAATTCCAGAGACCCCGAAAAAGTATCGCTGGCTTACACGATTGATAGCACATGGCGAAACCGCGTGGCGTTTCCCAAAGGCCAGTCCGAAATCCAAAAACTGCTAACTGAAAAATGGGCACAAGAGGGCGAATATCGGCTGATCAAGGAGCTTTGGGCCTTCACAGACACCCGAATTGCCGTTCGATTTGCCTATGAATGGAGGCGTCTTGATGGATCTTGGGTGCGGTCCTACGGAAACGAGAACTGGGAATTTGACGAAAATGGTCTGATGCGGACACGTTTTGCCAGCATCAATGACCTTCCCATTCAGAAAAAGGATCGCAAATTCCACTGGTCGCAAGGGCTGCGTCCAATCGATCACCCCGGATTATCCGAGCTCGGGCTGTAAAAATCTATATCAACAAAGAGGTCCAAACATGGGACACAAATTCGCCGAACTTGCCTTTACCGACGCTGTGAGGGACATCCAATCGAACGAAGGATCACGCAGGTCTTATGCCAGAATGGACGAAGGGTCCGACTATAACAACGTTCTTGGCCCCAACGAGGCCCAGTTCATCGCCGCGCGAGACAGCTTTTACATGGCGACGGTCGGTGAAACCGGCTGGCCCTATGTGCAACACCGAGGCGGGCCAGCGGGTTTCGTGAACATCATCGATGAAAAGACGCTGGGATTTGCGGACTTTCGGGGCAACCGGCAATACATAAGCGTCGGAAATCTAAGCCAAAATGACCGCGTGTCCCTCTTCTTTATGGATTATCCAAACAAGACGCGCCTGAAAGTGCTGGGCAGGGTGCGCTCGGTTGATCTCATGGAACAAGGCATCCCGCAGAACTTGTCTTTTGACCGCGGCTATCGGGCAAAAGCAGAACGCGGACTGCTGATTACTGTCGAAGCCTTTGACTGGAATTGCCCGCAACATATCACACCGCGTTATACGCAGGCAGAAGTCGATCTTGCTGTCATGTCGCTCAAGACAACCATCAGTGATCTTGAAGCAAAACTCGCTCAGCGCTCCACATGATACTGAAGGCCTTGGGACCATTGAGTTATCCGGCCTGACCGGTTCAGGTTTTGTAATGAAGTTGCGGATTCGTATCCGGCAAGGTCCGCTGCGGTTATCGGTCTCTCGGGACGGTCGCAGTCATTGCTTGCTGCCGCACCAACCGCCGAATAGCGGCACCCAAAATCATCGGGCGGGGCCTGCCTATTTTTATGCGGGTGGTAAAAATGGCTGGATTATATGATACTCCGCTATAGCTAGATTGGGATCTAGACCAAGTTGATACGAGAGGGGTAACGTTCGTGCTCATAAAATATTTAGCATTTTTGGGGGCGGCTATATCGCTTTCTGCCTGTATCCAGGATGCGGGCGCGGTTTCGCCGCCCGCTGTCGGGAATACCTCTGATCTGTCGTCCTTTGAGGGTGCCAAGGCGGGACAAGCCGAGATGGGTATTCAAAACCTTGGATTTGAGCCTGTCCGCTCAGAGGGGTTGACCACATACTGGTTCAACCGCGACACGGGTGCATGTTCGCGCATCACCACGTCAAATGGCCGCTATTCCGATGTAACCATGCTACCTTCAGGAGATTGCTGATGTCTTGTCTTATCCACTTGAAATGCTTGAGCACCGCCGCGATGCTGGCTGTCGTCGCAGCGCCTGCGATGGCGATGACCGATGCCGATAATGCCTGCATCGATGCACTGCGCGCGACTGGTACGCCAGATGCCCAAGGCGGCGAAATCCTGAGCTCCAGCTTTTCCGAAGCCGGAACTTTGGTCATGATGAAAGATGCTGGCGGCACGACTTGGCGTTGCATCGCCTATAGCGACGGTGCGATAGGCGAGTTATCGGTCGATCAGGCGATGGATGACGGCGGCGCGATGCCAAGCGCAGCAATGTCCGGACCGCAACGTGTTCAGTTTGCACCCGGTACAAGCGGTACAGCAATATCCGGGTCTTTGGCAGCGAACAGTTCCATCTCCTACGTTATTGGTGCCAAGGACGGGCAGTTCCTGAACGTTGATGTGCAGTCACGAGGTGGGGCACTGGATTATCAGATTTTGAACCCCGACGGATCTGCGCTGCTTGATTTTATTGCATCTGACCAGCCGTACAAAGGCCAGCTCTGGCAATCGGGCGACCATGTGATCGAAGTGCTGAACGCAGGTGCCCAGCCTGTTTCTTTCGATATCGGCATCGGCATTGATTGATCCTTGGATTAAGTGACATCTGAGACGGGTCAAATTCCAGCCATGTCCGGCGCGGTCAGAATTCCGCCTGCGGGTGTGTGTTCCCCTTCGCATCCTTGATCGCCCCTGCTAAACAACGCCTATCTCCCCGCAAGCAAGGGCGCTTTTTATGACCAAACCCGTAATTCTGACCATTCTCGACGGTTGGGGCCTGTCCGACGACACCGCCGCCAACGCCCCATATTTGGCCAAGACGCCGACAATGGACCGGCTAATGGCGACTTGTCCCAACGCGACACTGATCACCCATGGTCCTGATGTAGGGTTGCCAACCGGACAAATGGGCAATTCCGAAGTCGGCCACACCAATATTGGCGCGGGCCGCGTGGTGGCGATGGATTTGGGGCAAATTGACCTGTCGATCGAAGATGGCTCCTTTTTCAAGAACGAAGCAGTTTTGCAATTTGGCACCGCGGTCAAGACTGCAGGCGGGCGGGCGCATTTAATGGGCTTGGTGTCTGATGGCGGTGTGCACGGACATATCCAGCACATAAAAGCCGCGATCAAAGCCTTGGTGGATCAGGGTCTTGAGGTCGTTTTTCATGCCATCACGGATGGCCGCGATGTTGCCCCGAATTCGGCGGATAAATACATCGCGGATCTGGTCTCGGATTTACCTGCGCAGGCGGTGATTGGATCTGTGACTGGCCGCTATTATGCCTTGGATCGCGACAACCGTTGGGAACGTGTCGAAACTGCGTATAACGCGATGATCTTGGGGCAGGGGGTAACTGCGCCCAGTGCCGAGGCAGCAATTTCCCAGAACTATACCAAGGACATTACAGACGAATTCATGCCCGCGACCGTGATTGACGGCTATGAGGGCGTGGAGGCGGGGGATGGCTTCTTTTGTCTGAACTTCCGGTCTGATCGGGCACGTGAAATTCTTGCGGCGATTGGTGCACCGGATTTCGATGGCTTTGCCCGTAGTCAGGTAGAGCTCTCGGCCCTATTGGGTATGGTGAAATATTCGGATGCCCATGACGCGTACATGACTACGGTCTTCCCAAAGCGCCAGATCGATAACACGCTGGGCCATTGGGTAGCGCTACAAGGCAAGACACAGTTTCGTTTGGCCGAGACTGAGAAATACCCGCATGTGACCTTCTTTTTGAACGGTGGTGTCGAGGTGCCAGAGCCGCATGAAGATCGTTTTATGCCGAAATCGCCCAAGGTGGCGACCTATGACCTGCAACCGGAGATGAGCGCGGGCGAAGTGACCGAGCAATTCCTTGGTGCCATCGATCATGGCTATGACCTGATTGTCGTGAATTATGCGAACCCTGATATGGTCGGCCACACCGGCGACCTTGATGCCGCAATCAAGGCCTGCGAAGCTGTGGATGCCGGATTGGCGCAGGTCATAGCAAAGTTAGAGGACGTGGGCGGCGCGATGTTGGTCATCGCCGACCATGGCAATTGCGAAACCATGGTGGACCCGGAAACCGGCGGGCCGCACACAGCGCATACAACCAATCTGGTTCCGGTTGTGCTGTTTGGCGGACCCGACGGCGCATCGCTACGGGCCGGCCGTTTGGCGGATGTTGCCCCGACCTTGCTGCAGATCATGGACCTGCCACAACCGGCTGAGATGACCGGAGAGAGCCTGATTTCGTGAAACGGTTTTGCCTGATTCTGGCCCTTTGGGCTGGCCCTTTGGCGGCGCAAGACGGCGGCGCGGCAGCCCGCGCCGCCGCGGATGCGTTGGACGTGGCCTCCATCGGGTTGGATCAGGCGGAAACGGCACGGGATCGGGTTGCGGCGCTCACTGATACGGTGCGTGCCTACGAAGACGGATTGACGGCGATGCGCGAAGGTCTGCGCGCGGCTGCGATCCGCGAAACGGAACTGAGCCTGAAACTGCGGTCTCAAGAGGCCGAAGTGCAAGAGCTGCTGAGTGTCTTGACGGCCCTTGGCAACAGTGGCCAGCCACAGACCTTGTTGCACCCACAAGGGCCTTTGGGAATGGCGCGATCCGGAATGCTGGTGGCCGCCGTCACTCCGGGTTTGGCCAAAAAGGCGGCGGATTTGCGTACTGACCTAAAAGAGGTGTCCGATTTGCGAATGCTTCAACAAAGCGCCGCGCAAACCTTGGAGAAGGGGCTGACCGGTGTTCAGGACGCGCGAACGGCTCTTTCCAAAGCGATTGCGGATCGCACCGATCTGCCGCGCCGCTTTACCCAAGACCCGATCCGCACCGCCATTTTGATTTCCGCCACGGAAACGCTTCAGGGGTTTGCCAGCGGGTTGTCGCAGATTTCCGAAGGTGACGCCCCAAGCACCACAACCCGCATTGATGACCGTATGGGCCTGCTACAATTGCCGGTGCGTGGGGTTGTTTTGCGCAAAGCGGGTGATCCGGATGCGGCCGGGATCACGCGTCCGGGAATCGTGATGGCCACGCAACCACAGGCCTTGGTAACGACTCCGGTGGCGGCCACGATCCGCTATAATGGCCCGCTTTTGGACTATGGTCTGGTGACCATTTTGGAACCACAAGCCGATCTTTTGCTTGTGTTGGCGGGGCTGGATACCGTCTATGGAGAGATTGGTCAGGTTCTGCCCGAAGGCAGCCCGGTGGGCACGATGGGTGGATCATTAAAAATGAATAATTCGTCACCTTCTAGTGAAGGGGGTGGCGCCGAGCGCTCTGAAACGCTCTATATAGAGGTAAGAGAGGGCGATGCGCCCGTCGATCCACTTATGTGGTTCGCAACCGACAAGGGATAATTGAGTATGAAGAAATTCGTGATGGCCGCGCTGGGCGGCACTATTGCCTCAGTATTGGCGACCACGCAATTCGTAGGCCCGGTTCTTGCCCAAGAGGCAAACCGCCCCGCCAGCGTTTATGAACAGCTGGACTTATTCGGTGATATTTTCGAACGTATTCGTGCGCAATATGTGTCCGAAGTTGACGAAGCAGACCTGATCGAAGCCGCGATCAATGGCATGCTGACTTCGCTGGATCCGCATTCCAGCTATCTGCCCCCCCAAGACGCCGAAGATATGCGTGTGCAAACGCGCGGTGAATTTGGCGGTCTTGGCATCGAAGTCACGCAAGAAGACGGTTTTGTCAAAGTTGTCTCGCCCATTGATGGCACGCCTGCGGACGCCGCAGGGATGGAATCGGGCGATTTCATCACCCATGTTGATGGCGAGTCCGTTTTGGGCCTGAAACTGGACGAAGCGGTTGATTTGATGCGCGGTCCGGTTGGATCCGAAATCGTGATTACCGTGGTCCGCGAAGGCGAAGAAGAGCCCTTTGACGTTTCGATCATCCGCGACACCATCAAACTGACGGCCGTACGGTCCCGTCTTGAAGGGCAAACCGTTGTCCTGCGGGTCACAACCTTTAACGACCAGACGTTTCCTAACCTTGCAGATGGCCTAGCCGAGCAGGTCGAAGCTGCTGGCGGCATGGACAACGTGAACGGCTTTGTTCTGGACTTGCGCAACAATCCGGGTGGCTTGTTGACCCAAGCGATCCGCGTTTCGGATGCTTTCCTTGAAGAAGGTGAAATTGTCTCGACCCGTGGCCGCAATCCAGCTGACGGCGACCGGTTCAACGCGACGCCGGGCGATCTGGCAATGGGCAAACCGCTTGTTGTTTTGATCAACGGCGGCTCTGCTTCGGCGTCGGAAATTGTGGCAGGCGCGTTGCAAGACCACCGTCGCGGAATTGTTGTGGGCACAAAGTCCTTTGGCAAGGGGTCGGTTCAAACAGTCATGCCATTGCGCGGCGAAGGCGCAATGCGCCTGACCACAGCGCGGTATTACACACCGTCGGGTCGTTCGATCCAAGCGCTGGGTGTTTCACCTGACCTGATCGTCGATCAACCCCGCCGCAGCCCGACCGATGAGGAAGAGGAAGAAACACCAAACCGTTTCTCCCGCTCCGAAGCGGATCTGCGCGGCAGCCTCGACAACGACTCTTTGTCCGAAGATGAAATTCGCCAGATCGAAGAAGATCGCGAAAAGGTCGAAGCCGCTGCAAAGCTGCGCGAAGAAGACTACCAGCTGGCTTATGCCATCGACATTCTGCGTGGATTGTCAGTGCTGGGCGCGAAAGACTAAAAGACACGTATCAAAAGAAAAAGGGCGGGGGATTACCCCGCCCTTTTTCTTTCTGGTAACGGTTTTTGTGTCATATCTGGCTTGCGCGGCTGGAACGGTATAGCTCTGGGGCAGCTAAATATGAGGTCCCTATGACACCTGAAGAGATTGCCAAACTTCCCTATCGTCAAAACGTAGGCGTTATGCTGATCAATGCGGATGGCCACGCTTGGGTGGGCCAACGTCTTGATAGCGAGGTGCCTGCGTGGCAGATGCCCCAAGGCGGCATCGACAAAGGCGAAGATGCCCAAGCCGCCGCCCTGCGCGAACTCGAAGAAGAGACGGGCGTATCACCGGATCTGGTAACGGTCGAGGCGCAGACGGATGGCTGGATCGCCTATGATTTGCCGCATGACATCGTGCCGAAGATCTGGAAAGGCCGCTATAAAGGGCAAGAGCAAAAGTGGTTTTTGCTGCGCTTTCACGGCTCTGACGATCACATCAACATAGATTTGCCGCATCCCGAGTTTTCCAAATGGCGATGGTTGGACGCGGATGAGGTTGTTGCACAGATCGTTCCATTCAAACGCGGCGTTTATGAACAGGTGATCGCAGCTTTTCGGGGGCATCTTTAGTGCGTGTTTTGCTGCTGGCCCTGACGCTTTTGGCGTCGTCCCCCGCGATGGCACTTAGCTGCCTTAAACCCAGCGCTGTGCGCAGTTACCTTGAGGCGAATGCCTCGGAGGATCGTTGGGGCGCGGTCGTGGGCCGGTTGCATTTTGATGAAAGCCGCCTGCCAGATGTTGTTGGTCAGGATGGCCGCAAGGACGTGGAACTGCGCGGGCAGTTGGTCGGGGAATCGCTTGGGCCAAACGGATTTGAGGATCCGTTTCAAGGCGGGATCACACTACGCGTGGTTTGCACCGGATCATGGTGTGGTCAGGCCAGATCGGGTGGATTCTACCTTGTTTTCGTCAAACGCGAAGGGGTGCGGCACTACGCCATCGCCGATCCATGTGAATCCTGGTTGTTTGAAAACCCCCGCCCCAGAACGTTAGAACGTTTGGAACGCTGCTATCGCGGCGGGTATTGTGATCCCGACGAAGATGAGGATTGATCCGGTTTCCAAGAGCCGGCCCTCCCTGCACAAGGGGCTCCGATTGCGGGTGCATGCAATTCTATGGTCCGCTAGGGGTGTTTCCCCGTATCGATCTTGTATGCGGCCAGCGCATCGCGCAGCATTGAAACCCGACGCGGACGAAAAAACTGGTTGGATACGGCCAATTCAGCCATCCGGTCTAAACGGAATGTCCGAAACGCATCGCGCAGCAAGCATTTTGCGATCAAGCAATGGCTACGATCGAAAAAGACGACGGACAGGGGCTGCACTTCGCGCCGTGTCGGGGCCCCGTGTTGATCGACATAGTCAAAACTGACATGCCGTTCTTCCCAGCAGGCTTTGCGCAGCGCGCTGGCATCAATGCCGGGCTCGGGGATTTGAACAAAGCGGTGCGCGCTCAGAACAGCGTGTTTCAATCGGTTGGCTTGACTGTCCGGCAATCTGGCTTGCAATCGTGCCAACGCACGCGAAGCCGCTTTGGCCAAGGCCGGATCACCCACTGCTTCCACTTCGCGAAGCCCCAACACCAGCGCTTCTAACTCTTCGTCATCAAAACTGAGAGGCGGCAAATGTGCGTCTTCGATCAAGGTGTAGCCAAAGCCCGCAGCCCCATCGATGACAGCACCAAGGCCGCGCAAGGAATCGATGTCGCGGTACAAGGTGCGTTCCGAGACATCGGTTTCTTGCGCCAGTTGCGCAGCCGTGACCGGCGACGGCAGACGCCGCAGGCTATCCATCAGTTGAAAAAGGCGTTCGGTCCGAGACATAGTGACTGATACTGCCAGATCATGACAGTTTATGACAGGGGCAGCGATCCAGTGGAAAAAACTGCCTCCCAGCCTTGTGCCTTACGACTTGCGCTGGCGGGTGACCTTGCGTTTGGTCTTGGCGCTTTTGGCTTTGGCCTTGGTGGCCTTGCGTCGAGGGTTCGGCCCTGATTTGCGTTTTCCGCGCCCGAACCCATTGCGCTGACGCCCACCACGCGAAACTTCCATTTCGTCGTCTTCAAGCTCGATCAGTTCAAAGGCGATGCCGCCGGTGATCGGTGCCGCTTCGACCAAGCGGACGCGAGCCTTTAGCCCCAAAGAGATGATCCGCCCGGAATCAGCCCCCCGCAAGGTGCCGGCGTCATGGTCAAAGTTGAAATACTCATTGCCAAGGGTCGAAATGGGGACAAGCCCATCCGCGCGGGTTTCATCTAGCCTCACAAAGACACCGAATTTTGCAATTCCGCTGATTTTCCCGGTGAATTCAGCGCCAATGCGGTCACTTAGGAAGGCTGCAAGGTAACGGTCCGTTGTGTCGCGTTCAGCCATCATCGACCGGCGTTCGGTATCGCTGATGTGCTTGGAGGTGTCTTCCAAGGTCTCAAGATCTATCGGGGACAATCCATCGTCACCCCAGCCATGGGCCGATACCAGCCCGCGATGCACAATCAAGTCTGAATAGCGCCGAATGGGCGAGGTGAAATGAGCGTAGTTTGTCAAGGCGAGGCCAAAGTGCCCAAAGTTCTTGGGCGAATAATAGGCCTGCGTCATCGACCGTAGGGTCGACAGGTTGATCAGTTCTGCGTCATCGGTGCCTGCCGCATCATGCAACAGCTTGTTCAGATGTCGGGTTTGAAGAACTTGCCCTTTGGCCAGCATCAAACCGGCGCTGGATGCGGTTTCACGCAGGCTTTCAAGCTTGTCTACCGGTGGCTCTTCGTGAACCCGGAACAGCTGCGGGGTTTGTTTGGCAATCAGGGTTTCGGCGGCAGCGACGTTGGCCAGCACCATGCATTCTTCGATCAGGCGATGGGCATCCAAGCGTTCGGTGAAATTCACAGAAGAGACTTTGCCATTGTCATCCAGAACGATCTTGCGTTCGGGTAGGTCCAAATCCAGCGGCTGGCGACGCTCGCGGGCGGACCGTAATGCTGCATAGGCCGCATAAAGCGGGCGGATCACGTTGTGGATCAGCGGTTCGGTGCGGTCTGACGGCTCGCCATCCATAGCGGCCTGAACTTCGCGGTAGTTCAAGGATGCTGAGGACCGCATAAGGCCGCGCACAAACTGGTGACTGCGTTTGTTTCCTTGGGCGTCCAGAACTATCCGTACAGCGACACAGGCGCGCGGTACGTTTTCGTGGAGGCTGCATAGATCACCGGACAAGCGGTCTGGCAGCATTGGAACCACCCGGTCAGGAAAATAGCTGGAGTTGCCGCGCTTGCGCGCCTCGCGGTCCAGTTTGGACCCCGACCGGACGTAATGTGCGACATCTGCAATCGCCACCCAAAGAATGTGGCCGCCGGGGTTTTTAGGATCGTCATCTGCCTCGGCATAGACAGCATCATCGCGGTCGCGCGCATCTACAGGGTCGATTGTGACCAGGTGCATGTCGCGCAAATCCGTGCGGCCGGACAAGTCTGCGGGCTCAATAGCGTCAGCTTCGGCCAGCACGTCAGCGGGGAAATCATCAGGGATGCCATGCTGATGGATCGCGATCAGTGAAACTGCACGCGGTTCGGTCGGATCGCCCAACCGCATCACAATGCGTGCGCGGGGCAATCCGAAACGCCCTTTGGGTCCGGCTTGTTCCGCCTCTACCAACTCGCCATCTTTGGCTCCGTCCGTTGCATCGGCGGCCACAATCCATTCTTTGTCGCTGCCTTTGTCGATGGGCATAATGCGCCCGCCTTCGGTGCCCTTGCGAAAGATGCCAACGACCTTGCGCTGTGTCGCGCCAATCTGGCGGATCAGGCGGGCTTCGTAGTTATGGTCTTCGCCGTGGACAACAGTCAGACGCGCCAAAATGCGGTCGCCTTCGCCAAGCGCGGGGTCCGAGGTGCGCGTCACAACCAGAATGATCGGCTGAGCCCCTTCGCCGTGCCATTCCAAGGGGCGTGCATATAGATCGCCATCGCTGTTGGGCGCACGGACCTGCAACACGCTTACCGGTGGTAATTGGTCGGGGTCGCGGTAGGTTTTGCTGCGCTTTTGCAAATGCCCTTCGGCCTCAAGCTCTTTGAGCATGCGTTTAAGATCAATACGGGCTGCGCCCTTGATCCCAAAAGCTTTGGCGATGTCGCGCTTTGAGGTGAGTGTCGGGTTTGCGGTGATCCATTCAAGGATCGCGGGTTTATCAGGCAGTTTGCTCATGATCTTCCCGTAGCACGGGTTGCAAACTGCGTCATGGTCTATTCGCCAAAGACGCGCTTAAATCCGCTCAAGGTCAGTGACGGTGTCAACATCAGCCAATTGGTCGACCAGCGCCACTGATGCGCCGGACAGGGACGCAATGCTGTCAGTCAGGGTGTGCTCGCTGGACCAGCGCACCCCGTCGAACAACCCGTGCGGGACATGCCCGCCATTGTGCAGCCCCACCAGCCAATAACCGCCGTCAAACGCCGGGCCAAAAACCGCATCGTGATTGCCAAGTGCTTGAAAAGCCCGCCAGACGGTGGCGCTTGTGATGCCGGGAATATCGGCCCCGATCACGCAGACTGGTCCGGGCGGGGCATTGGCCATCATCCGCGCCATGCGATCCCCCAGATTGCCGAGCCCCTGCGGCCAGCGCGGCAAATGCGCAGGCCAAACGCGGCTGTTCTTGCCTTCGCGATCGGGGGAAACGGCCAGCACAACTTGCCAGCGCGGATCTTGGACGCGGCGCAACAAGGCGGCGGATTGATGGCGAAACCACCAAGCAGACGTTGTCAGACCGATATCACGCCCAAGACGGGTTTTGACGCGGCCCGCACGGGGCTCTTTGACCATGACAACCAAGGTGCGCATCATGGCAGGATCAGTTCCATATCCCGGTGTTCGATTCCGGCGTCCATTACGATGCCGCCATGGGCGACAAACCCAAGAGATTCGTAAAACCCTAGGGCGGGTAGCTGCGCCTGCAAGATCATCCGTCGGGTGCCGTCTTTGGCTTTGGCCTGAGCGATTGCCTCAAGCATCAGAGCCTTGCCGAGCCCTGTTCCCCTTGCTTCTTTGGTCACGCACACGCGGCCGATTTTGGCATAGTCGTCGTTGAAGACAATTCGGGCAGTGCCCATCGGAGCACCCTTAATTTCGCCAAGCAGATGTAGCGCGGTGTCGTCATATTCATCGCGTTCCAATTCGATTGGAACGTTTTGTTCATCGACAAACACAGTGTATCGCAGCGCCAGACATGTTTCGAAATCAGCCGCAGCGGCCACGCGCACAGTCATGCGAAGTAGTCTTTCAAAATTCGGCCATAGATAGCCTTCAGTTGGTGAATTTGCGCGACCTCTACACGTTCGTCCACAGCATGCATGGTTTTGCCAACCAAGCCGAATTCGACCACAGGGCAGTGGTTCTTGACGAAACGCGCGTCTGATGTGCCGCCGGTTGTCGACAGGTCTGCCACCTTGCCTGTTTCAGCTTCTACCGCTTTACCAATCAAATCGGACAAAGCCCCCGGAGGTGTGAGAAAGCTTTCGCCCGAAATCTTGATGGTGACCTGTGTTTTGGTGCCAATTTCGGCGTCGACCTTGGCAGCCTCTTCGCGCAGCCAGTTGCTCAGCGCGGCTCCGGTGTGCGTGTCGTTGAAACGGATGTTAACGCAAGCCGTGGTTTTAGCCGGAATGACGTTGGTCGCCGGGTTGCCTGTGTCGATTGTAACCACAGCCAAGGTGGAGGCATCGAAATGCTCGGTCCCTTGATCCAGCTCGTGGCTAGCAAGGCGATCCATCAGACGGGCCATGGCGGGTAGCGGGTTCAAAGCGCGGTTTGGATAGGCTGAATGGCCTTGCTTGCCCTCGATCTCGAACCATGCCGACAGCGACCCACGGCGGCCGATTTTCATCATCTGGCCCATGAAATCAGGCGAAGTTGGTTCGCCCACCAAGCAAACTGACATCGCCTCCTGTTCGGCATCCATCCAGTCCAAAAGCGCGACGGTCCCATCGGTGGCATCGCCTTCTTCGTCGCCTGTGATGGTCAGAATTACGGCACCGTCCGGGGGTGTTTCGCGCACAAAATCGATGGCCGCAGCAGCAAAGGCCGCAACGCCGGATTTCATGTCGGTGGTGCCGCGCCCATACATAAAGCCGTCTTTGATTTCGGCCCCAAAGGGATCAAACTGCCAATCTTCCCGGTTGCCGATCGGGACGACATCAGTGTGGCCGTTAAAACCAAAGCTGCGCGTATGCCCCTTGTCGCCCCAACGCGCATAAAGGTTGCTGGTGTCACCGCGGTCAACGCGGGTACATGCAAAACCCGATGTTTCAAGCAAGTCTTGCAGCAAAACCAGCGCACCACCTTCGATTGGGGTCACTGACGGGCATTGGACAAGCTGAGCGGTCAGTGTTGCGGGGTCAATGCTGGTCATGGCGGTCTCCTGTCGGTTGTTACCGGATGGCTAGCGCAGTCAGGCGGCAGGCGCAAATGTGGCGAAAATACATCGTCCATACTGGTTGGCCTGGCCGAGAGGGCGCTTTCCAAAGCTGGACCCGTCTACCGGATCAAGCTAGGGTTAAGGCAGGCGCTGCATTCTGCACAAGACACGAAGCGGTACCTCTGAGCAGGAGCAATAGACATGAGTTGGATCGCGTTGTCCGGTCAGGGTAAATCCTGGGTGTGCCCCCGAACGTTCGATGGCAGTGTAAAACTGCACGCGTCTTTGGTATCGCGTGGATCCATCGTGATTGAAACCCGCAGTGGTCCGGATGACCGGCCACACAGTTTGCTGTCATATGCGCGCAGCGAACCATGGGTTGGTGGAATTTCCATTCAGGTCCTTTCCGGCGGAGCAATAGGCGTGAACGTCACGCAGGGTGCCAAGGTGTTTGAAGCCGCCGCCAAGTACAATCCGCTGGCACAGGATGAAGCAGTACGGGTGACCTTTAGTTGGGACTGCGCAAGAGGCTTTGGCCAGATCGCGGTAGAGCGACCAACGGGCCAAACCGTTGAGGTTACAACCACAACGGCGCCGCCGCCGATGCTGCTTGAGGACCTTCGCAATCTGGTACAGAGGCGACATTTGGTTTCGATCGATCCGGACGTGGCCTTCTTTGCTGTTTCGGATGCGATAGAGCCTGTCGGTCCGATGCCGTCGCTATTGGCGCAGGTGCCCGTGCTGACCCCGACGGGGTATAGACCGGTGGCAGATTTACAATGCGGCGATACAGTGAAAACCCGCACAAGTGGTGTGGTTCCGGTGCTGCACCGTGTGTCGCGGGTGGTTCCTGCGCTTGGTTCGTTTCAACCCGTGCGCCTGCGGGCTCCTTACTTTGGCTTGAAGCGCGATGTACTGGTGGCCCCGCATCAACGATTGGTGATCGGTGGGTCTGATGTCGAATACATTTTTGGACGTGATGCTGTTTTGGTACCTGCGATGAGCTTGGTAAACGGGTTTGCCGCCGCTTTCGAAGACGGCCTGCAAATGGTCGAATACCATCAGCTTTTGCTCCCGGGCAACGAACCCGTGATCGCTGCGGGCACCGAATTAGAGAGCCTTTACGTTGGGCAATTGCGCAGGCGTGCGGGCCCGTTAAGGCAATCCTTGCTGTCGCAGGTGCCGCGCAACCTTGTGCCCGAACACACGAGCACCGGATTAAAGGTGCTTGGCGCTTTTGAAGCGATGACGTTGGCCGATGCCCGCGCGGCTTAGGCCTTGTCGAAAAACGGGGTGACCTGTGCGACGATGACCGAGTTTTCGCGCAAAGCCCGATCCATCAGTTCAATTTCGTCGTCCGCGATGTCGTGGCCCTGTTCGCGGCGTTCTTCAATTGTGCCATAGCCTGTCACGTCCAAAGGGGCTGTGTCAGCCTGCTTCAAGATCGCAACGGTTTCGCGCACGGCCTCGGCTTCGTCTACGCCAGAGGCATAGCACATCAAGGCGGCTCCGGTGCTGCCCTTGGGCAGGCCATCACCATCTTTGCGTCCAATCTCAACCAATAGGGTATAGACCTTTTGGTTCTTGGGTTTTTTCTTTTTGGGGGCGCTGTCATTGGTCATAAACCGGCCATAAGCCGCAGCGGGCGCGGGATCAAGGGGATCGTTGCGCGTAGGCTTGGAAATGACGGTCGACCTGTCCAAAATGAAACAAGGGCACCGGTGACCGATGCCCTTGTTCCCAAACTGTAGGGCTTTTGCGAAAGCCTGCGGGTTAGTCCCGCAGCAGTTCGTTGATGCCGGTCTTGGAGCGGGTTCTTTCATCGACGCGTTTAACGATCACTGCGCAATACAGATGCACACCATTTTTGGAAGGCATCGAACCGGCCACAACAACCGAATAGGGCGGCACTTCGCCATACATCACTTCGCCGGTTTCGCGGTCCAGGATCTTGGTCGACTGGCCGATAAACACGCCCATGCCCAAAACAGAGCCTTCGCGGACGATACAGCCTTCAACAACTTCTGAACGTGCACCGATAAAGCAGTTGTCTTCGATGATGGTCGGGCCAGCCTGCATGGGTTCCAGAACGCCGCCAATGCCGACACCGCCGGACAGATGTACGTTCTTGCCGATTTGCGCACAGCTGCCAACGGTTGCCCATGTGTCGACCATCGTGCCTTCGTCAACATAAGCGCCGAGGTTGACAAAAGAGGGCATCAGAACAACGCCGGGGGCGATAAAGGCCGATTTGCGCACAACTGCGTTTGGTACCGCGCGGAAACCCGCAGCGCGCCACTGGTTGTCGCCCCAGCCCTTGAACTTGCTGTCGACCTTGTCCCACCAGCCGCCGCCTTGTGGGCCGCCGTCTTGCTGTTCCATGTCCTTGATACGGAAGCCCAGCAGGACCGCTTTTTTGGCCCACTGGTTTACATGCCAGCTGCCATCATCTTGTTTTTCAGCAACCCGCAGGCTGCCGCTGTCCAGCGCTGCTAGCGTATCTTCGATGGCGTCACGGGATTCGCCGGTGGTCGCAGGCGTGATGGTGTCGCGGGCATCCCACGCGGCTTCGATGGCTGTTTCAAGCTGTGCATTAGACATGGGGGAACGCTCCGGTTTCATAGATTTTGCAGCGTGATACCTAAAGTCCGGGCCCGTGTCACGTCGCTGGTGTATCCTTTTGCAAAAGGCTACTCCTGTAGATTGCACTATGAGGAATGAGTGATGACAGAAGACCGCCTTAGCCGGTTCCGCGATGCCCATACAGATCGGGACACCGTAGAGCATATTCCAGATACACCGCAAACGCGGTCACCGTCTTACCGCTTGGCCTTTGCCGACGAAGAATTCTTGTGTCGGGATGCTTTGCGGCCGGTGCGATTGCAGCTCGAATTGCTTAAAACCGAACTGATTCTGGATGAGCATGGGATTGAATCGACGATCGTTCTGTTTGGCGGGGCGCGCATTCCGTCTCCGGCAAACAAAGAGTCAGCGCGGACCAAAACCTTGGGTGAGCTGTCGCATTTTTACGAAGAAGCGCGCGCATTCGCCCGTTTGATGACCCGCAAGGCGCTGGCCACCCAGAACCGTGACTTTGTGGTGGTTACCGGCGGCGGACCCGGCGTTATGGAAGCAGGCAATCGCGGAGCGCAAGACGAAGGCGGCGTTTCAATCGGGTTGAACATCGTCCTGCCGCACGAGCAGGCCCCGAACCCCTATGTGACGCCTGAATTGGCGTTCAACTTTCACTACTTCGCGATCCGCAAAATGCATTTCTTGATGCGGGCGCGGGCCATCTGTGTGTTCCCCGGCGGGTTTGGAACGCTGGATGAGATGTTCGAGGCGCTGACCCTGATACAAACCGGCCGCATGCAGCGGGTGCCATTCTTGCTGTTTGGACGGGCGTTTTGGGAAAAGATCATCAATTGGGAGGCATTGTCAGATGCAGGCACCATCAGCGCAGAAGATTTGGACCTGTTTCGTTTCGTAGAAACGGGCGAAGAGGCTGCAGAGATTATTGAGAACTGGCAGCCTGCTCCGGCAAGAAGTGATATTCCGGGCCGCTAGGGTAAGTTCCCGAGCCGGTTCAGGCCAAGCCGTCTTGAACCGGTTCATGCTCTTTCTTGCGTTCAACCCAGCGCGAAATGACGAGTCGCGCGGCGTCTTCATCCCGCGCCGCGATGGCAAGACGCAATTCGCGCAGGGCTGTCGCGATCTCGAACTCGGACAAATACCCTTCTTGGGCGCGCAGGATCTTTGGGTGCGGTGTGGTCAGCATATCAGGGGCAATCAGCAGTTCTTCATGCAGCTTTTCGCCTTTGCGCAGACCTGTAACGGCAATCTCGATGTCACCGTCGGGCGTCTGTTCGCTGCGCACCGTGTATCCGGCGGCTTCGATCATCTGGCGCGCCAATTTCCGAATTGGAATAGGTTCGCCCATATCCAGCACAAAGACATCGCCACCGCGCGAAAATGATCCGGCTAAAAGAACCAAGCGGGCCGCTTCGGAAATTGTCATAAAATATCGGGTGACAGCTGTATCTGTCAGTGTCACGGGCCCGCCGCGTGCGATTTGTTCTTCGAACAACGGAATCACCGAACCGCTGGACCCAAGTACATTTCCAAACCGGACCATGGCGTATTGGGTGCCGCAGTTGCGCGTGGCCAAATCTTGAATCGCCAGTTCAGCAAGTCGCTTGGATGCGCCCATAACATTGGTTGGCCGGACTGCTTTGTCCGACGAGACCAGAATGAAGCGTTCAACATTGGCCTCGCGGGCGGCGTCGGCAATGACCTTGGTCCCGATCACATTGTTGGTCAGTCCGGCAATCGGATTGCATTCGACCAGCGGTAAATGTTTGTAGGCAGCTGCATGCAAGACAACTTCAATCTTGTGG
Source organism: Pelagimonas varians (assembly GCF_003208435.1). GTDB lineage: Bacteria > Pseudomonadota > Alphaproteobacteria > Rhodobacterales > Rhodobacteraceae > Pelagimonas > Pelagimonas varians. Next base: position 188,699 of record NZ_QKMF01000005.1, read on the forward strand.
TCGCGCAGCACGTCTTTCATCAGGTCTTCGTTCAAGACAGATCCGAGAACGGGCGCAATGTGTAGACCCTCACTCAGCTCACGCAGTTCTTTGTCGATGCTGTAAAGGGCCAATTCCGAATGATCGACCAACACAACACAGGCCGGTTTGCAGGCAATCAACTGCCGGCAAAGTTCAGAACCGATCGAGCCTCCGGCACCGGTGACCAGAATTCGCCGGCCACTGTAGGCTTCGCTGACGCTGGGCAGTTCGTCTTCAAGTTGGTTTCGGCCCAAAAGATCATCAAGTGATACTGCGGACACGCTCTTTTTCAGGGGGCCGTTCCCAACGAGCGAGGCGAAGGATGGAAGGGCGTGCACTTCGCAACCGAACTGACGTAATGCGTGGGCTTTTCGGGCCAAAGCGGGCTGGTTGAGCGAAGGCATGGCCAAGACGATCCGGTCGACCGGCTGTTTTTTCGCCAGATCTGGGATATTGGATGGAGCGTAAACACGCATGCCTGCGATCACACTGCTTTGCAGCGTCGGGTTGTCGTCAATGAAGGCAATGGGAACAACCAGACTGTCCTGCCGAAGTGCCGCCACCAGCTGTTGGCCTGTTTTGCCTGCACCGTAGACCAGAACCCGCATGCGATCAGAGCCGCGCCGGTAGATCTCGAGTGTGACTTGCCGCAAGACCACCCGCCAAGACGCGCTCATCACCAAATACAGAAGGCTGAAAATGATACAAACGCCCACCGGAATGGCAGAGCCTGTGGTCGTGGACAGGAGAAAACAGGCGACACCCAGAAAGATTGATTGGGGTACGGTGCGGATGACGCCGCGCATTTCATAGGCGTTCAGCGTCGTCTGAGGCAGGCCAAGCCACCACCCTGTTCCAATAGAAACGGCAACGAGGGTCGCGACAAGTGGTGCAAGGGCTGCAAACGATACACCGTCGTAAGAGCTGGGCAACGCCAGCAAAAAAGACATCATAAGAGCAACCGGGATGACCGCAGCGTCAATTGCCGCAAACAACAATGACTTTTGTGTGCGAGACATGGTTGTCACGAGTTCAAAAAACATTGTTCCAGTCCCCAGAGGCTTAGCCTCTTTGCAATTTATTGTGCGGCTAGATTACTTCCCCAGCTTTTGCAACCAATAGCTGTTTCAATAGTCTGCATGGTCCCTGCTTAATTTAAGGAACGATTGGCAGGCAAGCTGCCATTCATAATATCGCGGAAATCCGCCATTTTTTCAGTCAAACGGTGCAAAATTGACCAAAACGTTGTTGCTCAGGAACACATCGCTCGAAATTCAAACGTTTAAACCCTTTCCCAAGGTCAGCTGCTGCGATAATGAGCGCTATCTGCGCAGGGCTGATCCTTGTGCGGGACTGAATCCTAAGGAGGGCCAAATGGGCTATAGGGTCGTTGTCGTTGGTGCCACAGGTAATGTGGGCCGCGAAATGCTGAACATCCTCGCTGAGCGGGAATTCCCCGTCGACGAAATCGCAGTGCTGGCATCGCGTCGGTCGCTGGGAACTGAGGTGACTTTCGGCGATACGACGTTAAAGACCAAAGATTTGGCCACGTTTGATTTCACTGGTTGGGATATGGCGCTGTTCGCTGTTGGCTCCGAAGCCACCAAGGAATTTGCCCCGATTGCCGCGTCGCAAGGCTGTGTGGTCATCGATAACAGCTCGCTCTACCGTTATGATCCGGATGTTCCGTTGATCGTGCCCGAGTGCAATGCAGACGCGGTAATGGGCTATACCAAGAAAAACATCATCGCGAATCCGAACTGTTCGACAGCTCAGATGGTTGTTGCGCTCAAGCCTCTGCATGACCGTGCCAAGATCAAACGCGTTGTTGTGTCGACCTATCAATCTGTTTCTGGCTCGGGCAAAGAAGCGATGGAAGAGCTGTGGGAGCAGACCAAGGCGGTCTATAACCCCATCAATGAGGTTCCCGCCAAGGTATACCCCAAGGAAATCGCCTTTAACGTTATTCCGCACATCGATGTCTTCATGGAAGACGGATCGACCAAGGAAGAATGGAAGATGGTCGCTGAAACCAAAAAAATCATCGACAAGTCGATCAAGGTTACTGCGACCTGTGTGCGTGTTCCGGTTTTCGTTGGTCATTCGGAATCGATCAATATCGAATTCGAAGAGTTTCTGGACGAAGACGAAGCCCGTGACATCTTGCGCGAAGCGCCAGGCATCATGGTTATCGATAAGCGCGAAGACGGTGGGTATGTCACTCCCAAGGAATGTGTGGGTGATTTTGCAACCTTCATCAGCCGAATCCGCCAGGACAGCACCATTGATAATGGTCTGAACCTGTGGTGCGTGTCCGATAACCTTCGCAAGGGCGCTGCCTTGAACGCAGTGCAGATTGCGGAAGTTTTGGGGCAGAAAGCCCTGAAAAAGGGCTAACTTTTTCACATTGAGAAACAAAAGCGGCGGGGTTTTCCCTGCCGTTTTTTTTGGCCTATTCCTTAGGATAGGCGTTGCTGTTCCAAAGGGCTGAAATCCTATGCCTCGAAACACTGTGGCGAAATCAAGGCGGGTGCTATAACAGCTTTAAGAAATTCAGGGTATGTCCCGACCGCGTGAGTGGTTACTCTTTGGTTGGATATTCTCTTGTGCGCAGATCACCTGCGCATGGCTATACGCCGCATTGGGTGCTGAAAAAGTCCAATGCAGACATAGCGACTGCGGTCCACTCTCTCATCTCTCTCAAATTGGATCGCAGTCGTATTCGTCTGGCCAGAACCGGAATCCCTCAAAATTTCATCTATTTGTCCGCTTTCTGCCTTGAATCGCCACTAGCGTGAACTCAAGCGGCTTAGGACCGCCATTCGGGTGACCCGAAAAATTAGGCTGAAAAGGACCAGAAAATGATCAGCAGTTTGATTGAAACAGCTCGGGCCCGTCGCATTCGCGCTTTGGACGCCCTGACACGTCCTCGCAGTGACCGGCCAAACAGGACCCGGTTGTTTTCAACCCTGCCGCGGAACGGTTCGAAGAGTTTGTTCGCGGTGTAATGTGGTCACCTCTTTCGTTTGACCTGTCTCCAGCTGGTTGTCGATATCCCACCGAAGACCGGATGCTGGGAAGGCACGACCAAAGCGAGAGGCCAGTTCAGTCTCCGTGTGGCCTGTTTGGGAAAGGCTACAAACACGTTGACGGGTTCGGGCGTCGCAAATCACTAGACCGTTTTGACCATGTCGAAGCAAATAGCCTGCCAGTTTGAGCCGCCCTTGGAGCTCTGGCCAACTTTTGGCGCGCTCTAAATCGTCGGACAGCGCAGGCACTGCTGAGTGTGATTGAGGGGCAGTCGCAATCACAGCCCCACTTGAGCAATAGGCTTGCACAGCCATTGCGATGGCGTCCTCCACCGGGCAATCCCCTTGGTTCAACGCGCTCCAAATGTGCTTGGGCAAAGTAAGCGTGAGTGTGCGGTGCGTCATGCACCTATGGTGCAGTGATCAAGTTAACATCCCATTAGGCGTGTGTGTTCTTGGACACAGGTCATGTTTCCATCCGGTTCGGCCCAATTTTCGCCCAATTTTGCGGCCAGCGTAGTGATATTAGGCAAGGAAATTTATCCATGACGTATCACAAAGACCCACCAGCCACCTGGACCAGCGCGCAAAATGCGATGCCCGCCCCGCTCGATTGTGAAACACAAGCCTTGTTGCGTTTGTTCCTCAGTCCAATTCTTGAAACCGCCTCCAATTGGCGAGAGATCTCAGACCGGCTTGGCAAAAAAGGTTACAGAATCAGCTTTCGATTAGGGCGGTTGGTCATTCTCAACGAACACGGCGATGCCGTCAGCACCGGGCGCGGTCTGGGTGTTCCATTGGCAGCAATTGCTGAACGCATTGGCCGCCCAAGCATTCGTGCCCAGATTGATGGCATATCCGGAGAACTTGGTTGAATTGGAAAAGGCACAGGCCCAACAGCTTGTCCCAATTGCATCTCAATGTTGTAAAAAAGGCACCCGATTCTTATTGGAACAGGTGCCTTTCGTTGTGGCTGCTTAAACTTTGACGAACGAGTTCGTGGCGGGTTCATAGCTTTCCAACCCACCTTCTCCGATGTCTGTCCATAGGCCGTGCAAAGACAGTTGCTTGGCTTCGACGGCGCTTTGAACAAATGGAAAAGTCATTAGATTTTTCAGCGAAACAACGACGGCCTCTTTCTCCAGCGCACGCGCTTGATTTTCTTCTGGCACGTCTTTGACCAGATCGAAGCCCGGGCGAAGGATATCCATCCAGCGGCCAACAAACGATGTGGTTTCCTCTAATGCAGGCGCGCGCCCGTGGCACATATCGAGACAGCCTTGGACGCCGCCGCATTGGGAATGCCCCAAAACGATAACATGGGCCACATTCAAAGCGGTTACAGCGTACTCGATGGCCGCTGACGTACCGTGCTGATTTCCGTCTGGTTCATACGACGGCACGAGATTGGCGATGTTGCGGTGGATGAAAAACTCACCCTGATCGGCTCCGAAGATCGATGTCACGTGCACGCGGGAATCGCAGCAGCTGATCACCATGGCGCGCGGACGCTGCCCTTCGTCGGCCAAACGGCGATACCAAGCGCTGTTTTCCTCATACTTGGTTGCCTTCCAGCCTTTGTAACGCTGGACAAGATACGCGGGTAAAGGGTGAACGTGATCCATCCGAACCTCCGATTAGATGATGCTCTGAAATTACTAGTGGGGATTCGTCTGAAATTCGAGAGAAAAGGCAGATAAAACGTTCTTTGGGAATAACCTTTTGCCAACCCTGATCTGACAAATTGGCCAAGCCGTGGGGGCAATAAGAATGGGGTGAGATGTGAACCAGGTAACGTACCTTGCACCGGTGGAGCGTCCGAGCATGGACGCCGACCAAATTGAAACGCTATGCGCAGATTTGGGGCCTCATGCCGCCGAAGATGTTGTGTGTCGGGCAATGGAAGAATTGGCGCAAAGGCTGTGCCATATCCAGGAAATTGCTGTGCATGGCCCGCGAAAGGACCTGCACAAAGGGCTGCGTGCCCTGAGCGCAATTGCTGAGCAGATTGGAATGAACGGTTTGTCCAGTGTGGCCCGCGATGTGATAAATTGTGTTGAATTGGGGGATGTCATTGCAGAGGCGGCGACATTGGCCCGTTTGGCAAGAACAGGCGAGAAATCGCTAACCTCGATGTGGGATCACAATGATCTGATGGGGTAAATCCCCCTTGCGGTTGGCAATTTGAGGTTTAGGCTGGGTGTGCTGTTTACAAGGACGCCCTCAATGACACTGACTTTTGCCACTCCAGATACGCCAGCCATCCCTCTTCACGTTTTGTCGTCCGACAGGCTGGACGGGTGGCTGCAAAATCAAAGCGATCAGGTTCGGGCATGGATCGAAACCAATGGGTTTACCGCGTCTCTCGGCTCTGCCTTGATGCTGCCGGGGGCCGATGGTCAAGCCGTCGCTGCGGTCGTGGGGTATGGGGCAGCTGCATCTAGAAAACGGGGGCGGTTTAATCTGGCAGCCTCGGTGCCAAAGCTGGCTCCGGGGGTTTATGCATTGGCAGGTGGCGTTGCAGACGATGATCTGGAAACAGAGTGTTTGGGGTGGCTGCTCGAATCCTATCAGTTTGAGACGTATCGCAAACAATCCGGAAAGCTTCGTCAATTGATCGCACCCAAAGGTGTCGATGCTGAGCGCATCCAATCTTTTGCCATCTCCGAGGCGTTAACCCGCGACCTTATCAACACCCCGGCCGCGGATATGGGGCCGGATGCCTTGGAAAATGCGGTTCAGACGTTGGCCAGTCAATTTGGGGCACAGATCACAGTGACCAAAGGTGATGATCTGTTGGAAAGCAACTTGCCGATGATTCACGCGGTTGGCCGAGCGGCACAGCAAGCCCCGCGTTTGCTTGATCTGCGTTGGGGGGAAGTGGGACCCAAGCTGACGTTAGTGGGCAAGGGTGTTTGCTTTGACACTGGGGGGCTAAATTTGAAACCCGGCGCATCCATGGGCTTGATGAAAAAGGACATGGGCGGCGCGGCGAATGTGATTGCTTTGGCGCGGATGATCATGCAGGCGGGCTTGGCTGTACAGTTGCGCGTTTTGATACCGGCCGTTGAAAACGCCGTTTCCGGTAATAGCTTTCGCCCGGGCGACATTTTGATGTCTCGCAAGGGTTTGACCGTGGAAATCAACAATACAGACGCAGAGGGGCGTTTGGTTTTGGCGGACGCATTGGCGCTTGGGGATGAAGACAACCCTGATATGATAGTCTCAATGGCGACGTTGACCGGCGCGGCGCGGGTTGCAGTTGGGCCTGACCTGTCGCCATTCTATTGTGATGACGACGAACTGGCTGCTCAATTGTCTGCTGGAGGAGGGGTGGTCGCTGATCCGCTTTGGCGTATGCCATTTTGGGAGCCTTATGAGGCAATGATCGAGCCCGGCATTGCCGATCTTGATAACGCACCGGCAGGCGGTTTTGCTGGAAGTATCACCGCTGCGCTATTTTTGCGCCGCTTTGTCACCGAAACCCCGCGCTACGTGCATTTCGACATTTACGGCTGGCAACCGAAACCTGCACCTGCACGTACCAAGGGCGGTTTTGGACAAGGCACACGCGCAATTTTCGAAGCCTTGCCCAAGGCGCTTGGACTGTGAACGACAGGCGTCTTACACCGGCCAACGGGCGGGTGGCGGCGACTGGTTTGCGCGGGCAGATTCAGGCGGAACGGTTTGTCGATGGGGTTTTGCAGCAGGTCATTGACGCGCCGTTTTTACATCGTGAACCCCGCGGTTCCCGTGATCGGCAACTGCTATGGGGGGATGCATTTCGGGTCTATGATCAAGGCAATGATTGGGTGTTCGGACAGTCCCTAAAGGACGGCTATGTCGGGTATGTGCACCATCCTCTGACTGAACCACAGACGCTCACGCACCGTGTCGATGTGCGCACGACTTGGGCCTATCCGGTGGCTGGTTTCAAACAGCCCGCTCTGCATGAACTGCATTTCAATAGCTTTGTTTGTGTGGTGGATCATGATGGAAAGTGGGCGCAGATTTCAGTTGCGGGAGGGGAATTGATTGCGGCCCATCGGGCATTTGTTCCTGTTGCCCATCTGGCCCCGATCGCAGATCGCCGTGTTGATCCGGTCGCGGTTGCCGCTCAGTTTCTTGGGACACCTTATGTGTGGGCGGGCAATTCAGGGTTTGGTATCGATTGTTCAGGTCTGGTTCAGGCGGCGTGCCATGCGTGCGGTGTCCCATGCCCCGGTGACAGCGATTTGCAAGAAGCGGCGCTTGGGGAGACGGTTCCCGAAGGGACGCAGGCGCAATCCGGAGACTTGTTTTTTTGGAGGGGGCATGTGGCAATGGCCGTCGACAGCGAAACGATGATCCATGCTAACGCCCATCATATGTCTGTGTCGTATGAACCAATCTCTGATGCGATCTTGCGGATCGAGGAACAGGGGGATGGGCCTGTGACGCGGCATGCTCGGATTAACTGGGACAAGCCGTGACGCAAACGACGCTTTTAGGCGTTGCGCCGTGTTTAAATGTTGCTGCACGCGTAGAACCTGCAATCATAACCTGAACCAGCCGATAGGTGATCCATGACTTCCGATCCGTTTTTCCACCCCGTTTCCGGGTTTGATTTGCCGCGCTTTGCAGGTGTGCCGACATTCATGCGCTTGCCGCATGTGGCTCCTGATCACCCTCGTTTCAGTGATGTTGATGTGGGCCTTGTCGGGGTGCCTTGGGACAGTGGAACCACAAACCGTCCGGGACCGCGCCATGGGCCTCGCCAGTTGCGCGATGCATCTACAATGATCCGCGCGCAGCACCCTGTGTCGGGGATGCGCCCGTTTGAGCAGGTCAATTGCGCAGATCTGGGGGATGTTGGGCCAAATCCGGCGGATATTCAGGATTCTATGACTCGGATTACGGATTTTTACACCACTTTACATGCGGCGGGGATGCGGCCCCTAACAGCGGGCGGAGATCATTTGACGTCCCTGCCTGTGTTGCGGGCTTTGGCCAAAGACTCGGCGTTGGGCATGGTGCATTTCGACAGCCACACCGACCTGTTCAATTCCTATTTCGGCGGCACGATGTTTACCCATGGCACCCCCTTTCGCCGCGCCGTGGAAGAGGGGCTTTTGGACCCCAAACGCATTGTACAGATTGGCATTCGGGGCACGATGTACGACAGTGAAGATCGCGATTTTGCTGCGGCCACGGGCATTCGAATCATCCCGATAGAAGAGTTTTTTGCACGCGGTATCCCCGACGTCATGATCGAGGCCCGCGAGATTGTCGGCTCTGCTCCAACCTATGTCAGCTATGACATTGATTTCGTCGATCCAACCTTTGCGCCCGGCACCGGAACGCCCGAAGTCGGTGGCCCAAACAGTTTTCAGGCTTTGCAGGTCTGCCGGGAGCTTTACGGGCTGAATATTGTAGGGGCTGATATGGTCGAAGTGTCGCCGCCCTTTGATGAAAGCGGCGGGACTGCGTTCTTGGGCGCTTCGATTATGTTTGAACTGCTTTGTGCGATGCTAGCCCGCTAAAGGCTACTTTACGGCGCGGATCAATTTACGTTCCAGCACGCGCAAAACGGTTTTTAGGTCGTGTCCGCGTTTCAAGACCTGTCCGTCGGTACCAAAGACTGCGTATTCGCCTTGGCGTGCCCGCAGTTTTGGCCGCTTTTCGATCCGGTAGAGCGGGTGTTCGGCGGTCCGCTGAAACACTGAAAATACAGCGACATCGCGTAGGTTGGAAATGCCGTAATCGCGCCATTCGCCTGCGGCCACCATCCGGCCATAGAGCGACATTATCACACCCAGTTCAGGGCGTTGAAAGGCAACGACGTCGCTGGAATGCGGGCTGCCAGAGAAGGGGGTAATACTATTCATAGCTTAGAATTGCGCCGTTTTCCCGCGTGATCAAGCGTTTTACGACAATCCGAAACGATTGGCTTGTGCTGTTTTTGCGCTGGGCATGGCCGGCATTTCACCCGCTGCAGTGTCGAGCCAGGTTTCGGTTTGTGGGGTCAGCCGGTGATAGGTCGCCGCAACTTGTTGGTGCAGCGCTTGGACCGGAAAATCCTTTGGGAAAAACTCGGCTGGTACTTCGGGGTAGCGTAGAACAATTCTGCGCCAACGATGAATCAGTAAAATGCGGGCCGCGGCGGCGTCGATCAAAGGAAGGTCTGCGTTGGTCAGGGCGAGCAGGTCCAAAGCCAGCCGATTGAGGGCTTCTTTGTGTTCAGTGGCCAAGCCATCCCAAATCGCTGTACCGCTATGTTTGCCGAGGGTTCCAGTGATCTCGAACCCTTTGGATGACACTGCCCCGTTGATATGCAGCCAGCCGCCTGCAACCCGTAAGGCACCTGGCGCATCGGCCAAAGAAAAGCACCATGTTTGTACTGGACCTTTTCTAGGCGGTGCATATATCCGCGCCGTTGCCGGTCCGAATTCCTGTACGCCTGACGGGGTCAGTTTATAGCTGCTGGTACGGCCGGTTTTGCGGCCCTCAACCCATCCGTCACGCGACAACCGCGACAATGCGGTGCGCAGCGCCCCGGATTCTATGCCAACCCGTCCCAAAAGTTGATTGAGGCGAACCGTTTGGACACGGCCACCGCGGTGCTGCACAAGATCACCAAACACCGTTATGACCAGCGACCAGACGCGGGGCCGCCCGTCGGCGTTCAAATTGGTGATCAGGGGTAAAAGCGGGTCCATGCCCCTGTCATAAATGGCTATTCGTGCAAAGGCAAAGTGTCAGCGCTCATATGAAACCATCGTTAGCAGTTCATATTGGGCAACCTGATCGGCGTCCTGGTTGTAGAGGGTGACATTCCAAGCGACCTCTCCGTAATCGTCGGTACGCTGCGTTTTGCGTTTCGCGGTCAGCCGGACAGTGATTTTGTCACCGGGGCTGACGGGTTTTTGAAAGCTCAGGCTGTTCAAGCCGGTGTTGGCCAGAACCGGACCGGGGTCGGGCTGAACAAATAGACCTGCCGCAAAGCTAAGCAGCAAATAACCATGCGCGACACGGCCCGGAAAGAACGGGTTCGCCTTGGCGGCGTCGTCATCCATATGGGCATAGAATGTATCGCCGGTGAAATGTGCAAAGTGTTCGATATCCGCCAAGGTGACTTCGCGTGGATCGGTGGTGATCGTTTCGCCAATCTCGATCTCGCGGAAGGTGCGTTGAAACGGATGTTGCGGCGCTGGCTTTTCTGTCGCCCCCGGCACCCATTGGCCGGTGATTGCGGTTAAAACATCCGGGCTGCCTTGGATTGCAGTGCGCTGCATATAGTGCAAGACGCCGCGCACGCCGCCCAATTCTTCGCCGCCACCCGCGCGGCCGGGGCCGCCGTGGACCAGATGGGGCAGGGGGGAACCATGGCCGGTGCCTTCGGCCATGCTGTCGCGATCCGATATATACAAGCGGCCATGCCACGCGGCACTGGCGAGCGTAACCTCGCGCGCGACCTGAGGATCATGGGTGATCAGCGAGGCGACAAGAGAGCCTTGCCCACGATTGGCCAGTTCGGCCGCATGTGCCGTATCGCGGTAAGGCAGCAGCGTGGAAACCGGACCAAAAGCCTCGACCGCATGAATATTTTGCGCGGCATCCGGATCGTTGCAGCGAAACAGCATCGGCGCAACAAAACCGGGGCCGTCCGGCAAATCAAAGGCGCTTGCGTCAAGGATTTGCTCTGCTTCGATGCCAATCATGGCGGCCTTTTCCAACACGTCGGCTTTTTGGCCGGCGGACACCAAGGCCCCCATCCGCGGGTCATCTGCCGGATCGCCAATGGTGGTTTTCCTAAGGCGTTCTGTCAGTGCCTCTGACACGGTATCAAGTTGGGCTTGCGGCACGATCATCCGGCGGATTGCCGTACATTTCTGCCCTGCTTTAACGGTCATTTCGCTGGCGGCTTGCTTGATGAACAAATCAAATTCAGGCGTGCCGGGGGCCGCGTCCGGACCTAGGATCGATGCATTCAGGCTGTCTTGTTCGGCAGTGAAACGGGTGGAATTGCGCATGATGTGGGGGTTGCTGCGCAGCATCAGCGCCGTATCGGCTGAGCCGGTAAAGGCAACCACATCTTGCGCCCCGAGCCGGTCAAGAAGATCACCGGTGCCGCCGACGATCAACTGGATGGCACCCTCCGGCAAAAGTCCGGATTCGATCATCATTCGAAGACAGGCTTCGGTTAAAAAGCAGGTCTGGGTGGCGGGTTTCACAATGGCAGGGACACCGGCCAGCAATGTAGGGGCCAGTTTCTCCAACATACCCCAAACCGGAAAATTGAAGGCGTTGATATGAACCGCAACCCCTTGCAAAGGCGTCGCAATATGCTGGGCCAGAAAGGTTCCCTTGCGGCTTGTCTGTTCGATGTCCCCGTCAATATAGACATGCCCGTCGGGCATTTCGCGCCGCCCCTTTGAGGCAATGACCATCATGGTGATGATTCCGCCATCTATGTCGATGCCGCCGTCGCGCCGCGTTGCCCCTGTCAGGGGGTTGATCGCATACAGCCCCTCCTTGCGTGTGTCCAAATAAACGGCGAGGGCTTTGAGCATTTTTGCGCGTTGATGGAATGTCATGGCGCGCAAAGCCGGGCCACCGGTTTGAACGGCATGGGATACCATCGCGCCAAAGTCGAGATCGCTACCGCCGGCGCGGGCAATGGCAGCACCGGTTACCGGGCTGGCGATGGTTTTGGCATTCGCACCCGGTGCAATCCAGCGCCCATGGGCAAAGCTATGTGGTTCCAGCATGATGATTCCTCCGGTTTTGGCCGATGGCGGCCATGGTTGTGTGGCACCATGGTACAGATAAAAACGAAAATCAACATACTTGACCGACCGGTCGGTTTTGTGCATCGTAAGGGACAGGAGGACGCTTCATGACACCACAAGACCGTGCACGCCGATCAGCCGAGGCGATGTGGGCCACAGACACAGCCAGCCAAGAGATGGGAATGCGGATTGATGATATCGGTCCGGGTCGTGCTGTGCTGTCGATGGAGGTTCAACCGCGTCACTTGAACGGACATGGCAGTTGCCACGGCGGCTTCATCTTCACACTGGCGGACAGCGCCTTTGCCTTTGCGTGCAACAGTTACAACGCGGTGACCGTCGCTCAGGAGTGTCAGGTGACCTATCTCGCACCGGGACTGGTGGGCGAACGGTTGGTTGCAACGGCGATTGAACAAGCCAGACCCGGACGATCCGGAGTTTATGATGTGACAATCACCGGCGCAGACGGGCGTAAGGTGGCGCTGATGCGGGGCCTGTCTCGCACCATTAAAGGACAGCTCTTTGAGGAGAATGCAGATGCGTGAAGCATGGCTTTGCCAAGGCAGTAGAACACCAATTGGCCGCTATGGCGGTGCATTGTCCGGCGTTAGGCCTGATGATCTGCTGGCCGGTGTGATGCGGGCGGTCGTGCCCGAAGGACTGCCTGTGGACGAGGTAATCATGGGCTGCGCCAATCAGGCAGGCGAAGACAATCGCAACGTGGCGCGTATGTCTGCTCTGCTGGCGGGTTTGGGCGATGACGTTCCAGGCGTGACGGTAAACCGGTTATGTGGTTCGGGTTTGGATGCGGTGATGATGGCAGCACGGGCGATTAAGTGCGGCGAAGCCGAAATCGTGGTTGCGGGCGGTGTCGAAAGCATGTCGCGCGCGCCATTTGTCCAAGGCAAAGCCGACAGCGCGTTTTCCCGCAAGGTCGAGATGTATGATACAACCATCGGCTGGCGCTTTGTGAACCGGCAGATGAAGGCGCAATACGGCGTGGATTCGATGCCTGACACGGCTGAAAACGTTGCCGAAGATTTCAACATTTCCCGTACCGACCAAGATGCCTTTGCGTTCAGATCGCAAGAGCGGGCCGCTGCGGCCATTGCTTCGGGGCGTTTGGCGCGCGAAATCACGCCTGTGTTGATCCCGCAGCGCAAAGGGGATGCCCTTGCCTTTGATACGGACGAACATCCACGACTGACATCGATTGAGAAACTGGCCAGTCTACGCGCGCCTTTCCGTGAAGGCGGCAGTGTGACAGCGGGCAATGCTTCTGGGGTGAATGATGGAGCGGCGGCGCTGATTGTCGCCTCGCCTCAGGCGGCCGAAAAACATGGGCTAACACCCGTCGCACGTATTTTGGGTGGGGCCACGGCAGGTTTACCGCCACGGATCATGGGATTTGGTCCGGCCCCCGCGTCCAAAAAGCTGTTGGACCGACTGGGATTGAAGATCGGGCAGATGGACACGATCGAGCTGAACGAGGCCTTTGCTGCACAAGGGCTGGCGGTGACTCGCGATCTTGGATTGGCGGATGATGCGGCGCATGTGAACCCCAACGGCGGGGCCATTGCGCTGGGGCACCCCTTGGGCATGTCTGGCGCGCGTTTGGCGCTGACTGCAGGGCACACGCTGACCGAAACGGGTGGAAAATACGCGCTGTGCACAATGTGTATCGGTGTGGGGCAGGGGATTGCCTTGGTAATGGAACGGCTTGGCTGAGTTCCGGCCAATCATTTGGAATAACGGCAAGTCGGAGGAGGACGCGCCATGGAGGATCTGACACCTCGTAAAGAGGATCTGGACCCAATTGAAATTGCATCGCGTGATGAAATTTCAGCACTGCAATTGCAGCGGATGAAGTGGTCGCTGCGTCATGCCTATGACAACGTTCCACATTACAAAGCCAGCTTTGATGCGGCCGGGGTTCACCCCGATGACCTGCACACATTGTCGGATCTGGCGAAGTTCCCGTTTACGGTGAAGGGGGATTTAAGGGCGAATTATCCGTTCGGAATGTTTGCAGTCCCGCGATCAAAAGTGATCCGCGTCCATGCGTCATCGGGCACCACCGGCCAGCCGACAGTTGTTGGCTATACCCGCGATGATCTGGATATGTGGTCATCAGTTGTGGCGCGCTGCCTGCGGGCGTCGGGCCTGCGGCCCGGAGATGTGTTGCACAATGCCTATGGGTATGGCTTGTTCACCGGCGGTTTGGGAATTCATGGCGGATCGGAAAAGCTGGGGCTGACCACAGTGCCGGTGTCCGGCGGGATGACGCAAAGACAGGTGCGTCTGATCGAGGATTTCGGTGCGACTGGCATGACGGTTACGCCGTCTTATGCGCTCTCGATTATCGATGAATATGCGGCGCAGGGGCTCGATCCACGTAAAAGTCCGCTCAAAGTCGGGATTTTCGGGGCGGAGCCGTGGACAAATGCCATGCGGCTGGAGATCGAAGAGGCCTTTGATATGCACGCGGTGGATATCTATGGCTTGTCCGAAGTGATTGGTCCCGGCGTTGCCAACGAATGCGTGGAGACCAAAGACGGCCTACACATTTGGGAAGATCATTTCTATCCGGAAATCATCAATCCGGAGACGGGTGAGGTTGTTGAGGACGGGGAAATGGGGGAGCTGGTCTTTACTTCTCTGACCAAGCAGGCCTTTCCAATCATTCGCTATCGCACGCGGGATTTGACGCGGCTTTTGCCCGGCACGGCACGGTCGATGCGGCGGATGGAAAAGGTGACTGGACGCAGCGATGATATGATCATTTTGCGCGGTGTGAATGTTTTCCCGACGCAAATTGAAGAGCAGTTGATGAAGGTGGCTGCACTGGCCCCGCATTTCCAACTGGAATTGAACCGTGTGGGTCACAAAGACGAGATGCGGGTCAGGGTCGAAACCTTGCAAGATACCGTGGAACTTGGCGATATGGCTGGTAAGGAACTGGCTGCAAAGGTTAAGCAGGTGGTCGGGATTTCTATCAAGGTGGATGTCAGTTCGCCGGGTGGTGTGGTGCGTAGCCAAGGCAAAGCTGTCCGGATTGTCGATAACCGGCCCAAGGATTGATGGAACGGGGCTGGCGCTGGGCTGCGCCTTCGCCCCACCCACCGTCCCATCGGGGTGCTGTTTAGAGAGGGCTGATTATGCCGCGCGGAATTGGCCGGAACCATGATGAAAAACGAGAAGCGTTGCGCAAAGGCGCTGCGGTCTATTTTGCGCGGCACGGGTTTGACCGTGCATCGATGAGCGGGGCTGCGCGGGAAATTGGCGTGTCAAAGGCGTTGATCTATCACTACCACGACAGCAAAGAGGCGTTGTTGTTCGATATTCTTGAGGGGCATTTAACAGAGCTGGTCGCAGTTGTGGAGGAAAGCGCGCCCAAGGGTTTGCGTGCCCTGATCGCTGCGGTTCTGGATTCCTATGAAGATGCGGACGCCGAACATAAGCTGCAGCTCGAATCGTTGTCTGCCTTGCCAATGGACATGCAGGCACCCTTGTTGGCAGCCCAGCGGTATCTGGTAGAGGCGATGAGCACCGCGATAGAGGCGGTTAAACCCGGTTTGGAGCCTGAACGGCTGAGAGCCGCGACCATGACAATCTATGGCATTTTGAACTGGTATTATATGTGGCACCGGCCTGGAAAAGGTATGTCACGTCAAGCATATGCAGAGTTGGCGGCGGATTTTGTCGAAGGGGGATTGGAGCGGATTTAACCCCGTGCAAGCGCAGCTCTTGTTTCCGATGCGCTCCAAAGCGGGTGCCGTAACAATCAAAAAACGGCCATCTGCCCCCATTTTACGACTTGTGAGAAGTCAGCGCTACGGATAGATCCAGCGGCGGGACACCCTTCCCCAACGAAGGGCGATTATCTGTAAGGATAGCATCAATGGCTATGACTAAACCCGCAACGCGGCCCGCAAACCCGCGTTTTTCTTCCGGCCCCTGCGCCAAAATCCCCACATTTTCGCTGGATAAACTTGCAGATGCGCCGTTGGGCCGTTCGCACCGTGCCGCTGTCGGCAAATCCAAGCTGAAAGCCGCGATCGAAGAGACGCGCGACCTGCTAGGCATCCCCGCTGACTATAAAATCGGTATCGTTCCTGCGTCTGACACTGGCGCGATGGAAATGGCGATGTGGTCGATGCTGGGCGAACGTAAGGCCGAGATGGTTGCTTGGGAAAGCTTCGGGTCCGGCTGGGTCACTGATGTGGTCAAGCAGCTCAAGATCGACGCCGAGGTCAAGACCGCCGATTATGGCGAGATTGTTGACTTCGCCGAGATCGATTTTAACAACGACGTTGTCTTTACCTGGAATGGCACCACCTCGGGTGTGCGGGTTCCAAACGGCGACGCGATCCCCGCTGACCGTGATGGTCTGACGCTGTGCGATGCCACATCGGCAGCCTTTGCGATGGATCTGCCATGGGACAAACTGGACGTAACGACTTTCTCTTGGCAGAAGGTTCTGGGCGGAGAAGCGGCGCATGGCGTGCTGATCCTGAGCCCGCGTGCCGTTGCGCGTCTGGAAAGCTATACACCTGCATGGCCGCTGCCAAAAATCTTTCGCCTGACCAAAGGTGGGAAGCTGATCGACGGTATCTTTACCGGTGCAACGATCAACACGCCATCAATGCTCTGCGTTGAGGACTATCTGGTTGCGCTTGACTGGGCCCGTTCCGAAGGTGGCCTGAAGGGCATAATCGCCCGCGCCGAAGCCAACGCCCAAGCTGTTTGGGATTTCTGCGACGCGCATGACTGGATTGCCAACCTCGCGGTTGATCCGGCGACTCGTTCGAACACAAGTGTCTGCCTTAAGTTTACCGACGACCGCATCAAAGACGGCGCAGCCTTCGCTAAAGCGATTGCAAAACGTCTTGAGGCAGAAGGTGTTGCACTGGACGTTGGCGCTTACCGCGATGCGCCTGCCGGTCTGCGGATCTGGTGTGGTGGTACAGTTGAAACTGCAGATTTGCAGGCGATGCTGCCGTGGCTTGAATGGGCCTTTGACGCCGAGATCGACGCGCAAGCCTAAGCACATTTTGGTGAAAACGCGGGGCCCCACGTGCGGCCCCGTTCCCTCCCTATATTCTAAGGACCTCTATCATGGCGCCCAAAGTACTCGTCTCCGACAAACTCTCCGAAACAGCTGTTCAGATTTTCCGCGACCGTGGAATTGACGTAGATTTCATGCCCGACCTTGGCAAAGACAAAGACAAACTGGCCGAATTGATTGGTCAGTATGACGGTCTGGCTATTCGCTCGGCGACAAAAGTCACGCCAACCATCCTTGAAGCCGCGACCAACCTCAAAGTTGTGGCGCGTGCAGGTATTGGCACCGACAACGTCGACAAAGAAGCCGCATCCAAAAAGGGTGTGATCGTCATGAACACGCCTTTCGGCAATATGATCACCACAGCCGAACATGCCATCGCAATGATGTTTGCAGTGGCACGCCAGATCCCCGAAGCGTCGGCGTCGACCCATGCTGGCAAATGGGAAAAGTCCAAGTTCATGGGCACCGAGCTGACCAATAAAACATTGGGCGTTATCGGCGCAGGCAACATCGGCGGGATCGTTTGTGATCGTGCGCGCGGCCTGAAGATGAAGGTCATCGCGTTTGACCCCTTCTTGTCCGAAGAAAAAGCCGCTGCAATGCATGTTGAAAAAGTCGAGCTGGAAGACCTGCTGGCCCGCGCTGATTTCATCACGCTGCATGTGCCGCTGACGGATGGCACTCGTAACATTCTAAGCCGCGAAAACCTGGCCAAGACCAAAAAAGGTGTGCGCATTGTCAACTGTGCCCGTGGTGGTTTGATCGACGAAGAAGCGCTGGCCGAAATGCTTCAGTCTGGTCACGTTGCTGGTGCGGCGCTTGATGTATTCGCGGTTGAGCCTGCTAAAGAAAACGTTCTGTTCAACTTGCCCAACGTGGTTTGCACACCGCATTTGGGCGCTTCTACAACAGAAGCCCAAGAAAACGTTGCCTTGCAGGTGGCCGAACAGATGTCCAACTATCTGTTGACCGGCGCTGTTGAGAACGCGTTGAACATGCCGTCTGTGACAGCCGAAGAGGCCAAAGTGATGGGGCCATGGATCAAGCTGGCCGATCACTTGGGCGCATTCGCCGGTCAAATGACCGACGAGCCAATCAAAGCCATCAACATCTTGTACGACGGTGCGGCCGCCGAAATGAACCTTGAGGCGCTGAACTGCAGTGCTATCGCCGGGATCATGAAAAAGGCCAATCCTGATGTGAACATGGTTTCTGCCCCTGTTGTCGCCAAAGAACGCGGCATTCAGATCAGCACGACCAATCAGGACAAAGCTGGCAGCTTTGATGGATATATCAAGATCACGGTTGTGACCGACAAGCAGGAACGTTCGGTTGCGGGCACTGTGTTCAGTGATGGCAAGCCACGCTTTATCCAGATCAAAGGCATCAACATCGACGCCGAAGTTGGCGCGCATATGCTGTACACCACCAACAAAGACGTACCGGGTATTATCGGGACGTTGGGTCAGACAATGGGTGAAAACGGCGTGAACATCGCCAACTTTACCCTTGGCCGCTCCGAAGTTGGCGGCGGTGCCATTGCCTTGCTGTATGTAGATGCTCCTGTTGCATCTGAGGTGATTGCCAAGCTGACAACAACCAACATGTTCAAGCAGGTTAAGCCACTGCAATTCGACGTTTCCTAAACGCTGCTCGTTGCATGCTAGAATTTGAACGCCGCCCGTTTTTCGGGCGGCGTTTTTCTTTGCATAAAGGCTGGCCCAAGATTACAGCCTCATATCAATCGTTTTGTTTAAGGATATTCCCATGCCCGAACCAGTTTTTGTTGTCGGCGATATTCATGGGCAGTTGGATCAGCTGTCCAGCGCGCTAGAGATGATTGATCGCGATGACTGTGCCGGTGCACCGGTGGTTTTTGTTGGGGATTATATCGACCGAGGGCCTGATAGCGGTGCAGTGATCGAGACATTGATGCGCGGGCAGGCGGAGGGCAAGAATTGGACCTGTCTGCTGGGTAACCATGACGACTATCTGGTGCGTTTTGTGGGGCCAACCCCGAACTTTCCCGAGGATGGAAGCCATACCCGTTGGTTGTTGCCCCAAATCGGCGGCTTTGAAACGCTCGCTTCTTATGGGGTCGATGTCACAGCGCAAGATGACAACGAAACCCTTCGCGCCAAGGCATTGCAAGCGATCCCTGAGGAACATGTGACTTGGCTGTCAGGCCTGCCACGCCTGTACGAAACTGAGGATCACATTTTTGCCCATGCAGGTATTCGCCCGGGTGTGGAGTTGGGCGCACAAGACCCTGAAGATCTGATCTGGATCCGTCAGGAGTTTTTGAACGATCCGCGCGATCACGGGCGTTTGGTCGTGCATGGACACACCGCGATCAAGGTGCCCGAACACCGTGGCAACCGGGTCAATGTTGACGGTGGAGCGGGCTTTGGTCGGCCTTTGTATCCCGTCCTATTGATCGGTCGCGATGCTTTCTTGCTCGGTCCTTTCGGGCGTAGGCACCTTGAGCCACTGCCAAGCCTCGTACTGTGACAAGAAGACCTGCCCGCTCAGATCAGTCAGCAGATGAGAACGTTTGAGGCGGTCCATTACAGGGCCTTTGACTTCGGACAGGTGAAGTGCGATTCCCATATCCGTCAGGCGGCGGTTCAGCTCCTCTAGGGTTTCAAGCGCGCTCATGTCGACTTCGTTCACGGCTGGGAACATTAAAATGACATGCTCGATGGGTTGGTCGCAGGTCACACGATTCAAGACATAGTCCTCAAGGAATCGTGCGTTGGCGAAATACAGGCTTTCGTCGACCCGCAACGTAACCAAATGGGGGTGTGTTTCAACGTCATGGCGCAGGATGTTGCGGAAATGCTGGGTGTCCGGAACCAGACCCACTTCGGCGACATGGGGCCGCGATGTCTTGTAAAGATGCAATGCGATGGACAAAATCACCCCGGCAGAAACGCCGACTTCGACGCCAAAGGCCAAGGTCAGCACAATTGTTGCGGCGACCGCTGCGAAATCAACCTTGGAATAGCCCCAAGCCTTTTTTAGAATCGAGAAATCGACCAAAGACAAAACGGCCACAATGATTGTTGCGGCAAGGGTCGCTTTTGGCAAGAAATGCAGCAAGGGTGTCATGAACAGTGTGGCAACAGCGATCCCCACAGCAGTAAAGGCCCCAGCAGCGGGTGTTTCTGCGCCAGCGTCATAATTGACCACGGAGCGGGAAAACCCGCCTGTGACCGGATACCCGCCACTGACAGCGGCGGCCACATTCGATGCACCCAGGCCGATCAGCTCTTGGTCGGGTTCAATGCGCTGGCGCTTTTTGGCAGCCAGCGTTTGCGCCACGGACACGGATTCGACAAATCCGATTATGGAAATCAGGAGAGCAGACACAAACAACTGGTTCCAAAGGCCGGGGTTGAAATTTGGAAGGGTCAGCGGCGGCAGGCCGGTTGGCACTTGGCCGACAATTTTTACGCCGTGCTCACCTAGGTTGAAAAGCCATGTGATCAATGTGGTGACAACTATGACGGCCACCGGCCCGGCTTTGGCCAGAATATCGGCGTTTCGCGGGGTAAGACCAAAGGAAAGCAACAAGGGTTTCAGCCCTTTGCGGACCCAGAATAGAACCGAGACGGCAAAAATGCCAATTGCCACAGTGATTAGATTTGTCTGGCCGATATGCGCAACCAGATCGCCCAATACTTGAGGCAGGGTATGGCCGTGCATTTGAACACCAAAAATGTGTTTCAGCTGAGAGGCGGCAATCAGGATGCCGGAGGCGGTGATAAAGCCTGCGATTACCGGGTGGCTCAGAAAATTGGCCAAAAATCCGAGGCGGAAAAACCCCATAGCCAGCAAAATTAATCCTGAAATAAAGGCTAAGGTTACTGCGGCCATTGCGATTTCCACCGGATCACTAAGTCCGAGGTTCGCAATCGCGGCGGCGGTCATCAATGACACAACCGCGACCGGCCCAACTGATAGGGCGCGGCTGGTACCAAAAATTGCATAGGCAACCAAAGGCAGGATGGATGCGTAGAGCCCCATTTCAGCCGGAAGACCGGCCAATAGCGCATAGGCCAATGATTGTGGAATAAGCATGATCGTGACGATCAACGCAGCAACAAGATCCGAAGTCGCAGTTTGGCGGTTATAGGTCTTGGCCCAGAATAGAATAGGCAAATAGCGTTTGATCTGATGCATTGTGCAATCCTTTGGGGGCCATTGGGCCTCGAGTTGCACTACATATATTCTAAAAGATGAATTTGTGAAGGGCTTTTCTGATCAACAGGAAAAATGGCCCAACACAGAGGTCGGGCCAAAGATTGTTATGCAGCGGAAAACCCCGCGTCCAAAGCGGACAAGATGACATCCACCTCCGCTTCGGTAATGGTCAGGGGAGGCGACATCAAAACGTTATGTGCGCCCAAACGCACCATAGCCCCAGCTTCGTAGGCGGTCTGGTGGACACGTTTCATCGTATCCATGTCCATGGGCGTCTTGGCCTCACGGTTTGACACAAGCTCGATCCCGGTCATCAATCCATGCCCGCCGCGCACATCACCGATGATGGCGTGTTTCTTTGCCAAAGCCAGAACACCTTCATAAAGCTGTGTACCGCGCGCCGCTGCATTGGTTTTTGTATCCAGCCGCACTGTTTCGTCTAGACAGGCACTGACCGCAGCCGCGCCGACAGGATGAGCCGAATAGGTATAGCCGTGATAAATTCCGCCATCGGGGCCTGCGGTTTCAAAGACCTCCGCCACCTTGCCCGAGATCAGAGCGGCACCAACCGGGAAGTAGCCGGATGTGATGCCCTTGGCTGTACACATCATATCGGGTTTGACCCCCCAGTGCCGTGCCCCGCTCCAGTCTCCAGTGCGGCCAAAGCCGGTGATAACCTCGTCGGAAATGAGCAAAATACCATGGCGATCACAAATATCACGCATCATTGGCATAAAGCTGGCATGAGGGACGATCACGCCGCCGGCACCCAAAATGGGTTCCATAATCAATGCCGCAATTGATCCTGCCCCTTGAAAGTCAATCTCGTCCTCAAAGGCCTGTGCGATCAGTTGCGCCAGCTTTGCCGGATCGGTTTCGTTAAATGGATTTCGGTATGGGTAAGGGGCGGGCAAGTGAAAACAGCCTGCCAAAAGCGGTTCGTAATTGACGCGGAACCGGTTGTTCCCATTGACCGAAGCCCCGCCAAAATGTGTTCCATGATAGCCCTTTTTCAGGCTAAAGAACTTGGTCCGGTTTGGTTCTCCGCGAAGCCGATGATACTGGCGTGCCAACCGTAGACATGTTTCGACACTGTCGGAGCCGCCGGACGTAAAGAAGACCCGTTCGATCCCGTCTTCTGCAAAGAACTCCTGAACCTTGAAACCCGCTTCGATTGCGGGCGGGTTGGACGTCCCCGCAAAGGCAGAATAATAGGGTAATTCTTGTAACTGGCTGCTGATGGCATCTTTGATCGGGTCATTGGAATACCCCAAGTTCACGCACCAAAGCCCACCAACGGCATCGACTACTTCGTGGCCGTCGATATCCGTAATCTTGGTGCCTTGTGCCTTGGTGATGATTTTTGGCGGATTCGCCTGCGCTTCGGCCGGATGCCCCATGGGATGCCAAAGCTGACGCGCGTTGTTTTCCTTTAGAAAGTTTTGATCATTCATTTTGCGACTCCCTGCAAAAATTTGATCAAATTTTGGCACCGGTTTGCGGTTCTGTCCAGACGCAGCGCACCGTGCTCTATCGTTTTGATCGGATTATTGCGCACGATAATGGTGTGTGGAGGTAGGGCTTTACACGTAAAGCTAGTGCTCTATGTCATTGGGGTGAGACAGTGCAATGGAACGCCCGCCATGTGTTCCAGAAAAAACCGTTTTGGGTACAAGAATGAGTAGCGAGTACAGGCAGGAAATCGATCGTTTGATCCGGATCGAATACGGGGAAACAGCCGAACTGGTTTTGCGGTTCCTTGGTCTGTGCTTTGGATCTGTATTGCTTTTTTTGTATACCGGTTGGGCGATAGCTTGGCTCTGGCCATTGGGTTTTTTTGTTGCACAGGCGCAGTACTACGGGTTTTTGAAAACCCGCAACGAGATCTGTACAGAAGGCGACTGCAAGATCGCCGCAGGGCTGTTTTTACTAATCTTAACCTCGTTTCTTTGGATGCCGGCTGTAATGGCAAGCCAGAACGACACTGTATTGGTGTTCGCAGGCTCCACGTTGATGGCAACTGCGATGGTTTTTTTGGTGAGGCGTGGCGATACAGCCTGGCCTTTTGTGCTGGGCGGGGTTCTGGTCGTTTGTTGCATGTATCTGGCAGTGTTTTGGTTTCGACCATTTGATGGCGCGGATCCCGTAGCGACATGGGGTGTGCTCATCGCAAATCTGGTTTTGGTTGGATATCTGGCACAGGCTTTGTTGATTTCGCGAAGATCCAGACTGCGGGCCGTCGCCGCAACTGAACGGGCCATGCAAGAGCAAAAAATGTCGGCGGTGGGCGCACTCGCTGGTGGGGTCGCACATGATTTCAACAATATGCTGACCGCCATAATCGGCAATTTGGAATTGGCTCGCGAGTTGCCAGATGAGGATGAGCGGCAAACGGTTTTGAACGAAGCCCATAATTCTGCCAAGCGGGCGGAAGCTGTTGTGAAACAGTTGCTGATCTATTCCAGAAAGGCCCCGGCATTCCACACAGACATGGATATAAACGTCGCCGTTGCGAGGATGATGGGGTTGGCGCAGCGGTTGATCCCTGCATCTGTGACAGTCGTCTTGAAGTCCCCTCAATCCTCGCTTGGGGTGCGGGTGGACGATTCGCAATTGATGACTGCCCTTATTAATCTGGTAGTAAATGCAGTGGACGCGATGCCCGAGGGAGGGACACTTCGGATTGTGACCAGCCTCGAAAGGGCCAAAACGGGAAACAGCATGGCAGACGGCGGCGTTTTGCCAGTCGGCGACTACGCAGTGATCCGAGTGTGCGACACTGGCATGGGGATTTCAGAGCAGGATTTGCACAAGGTGGTGCAGCCGTTCTACAGCACCAAACCCACAGGCAAAGGAACAGGGTTGGGCTTGTCGATGGTTTTGGGCTTTGCACGTGACCACGGCGGGGCACTACAACTTGTCAGCTCCCCGTCGGGAACGGAGGCCGCAGTCTGGCTGCCTTGCTTGGGCGCGCGGGCTTGACCTCAAACGAAAAACGCCGCCCAAAAGGACGGCGTTTCGAAACGTGTAAAAGCAAGGGTTCTTAGAAGCCCAGGCCTTCGTATTTCTTTTTGAACTTGGAAACACGGCCGCCTTGGTCGAGCAGACGCGAGTTGCCGCCGGTCCATGCAGGGTGCACGGTGGGATCAATGTCCAACACCAATGTGTCGCCTTCTTTGCCCCATGTGGTGCGGGTTTCGAAGGTGGAACCGTCGGTCATTTTGACGGTGACGAGGTGGTACTCGGGATGCAGATCTTTTTTCATCTCGTCGGTCCTTATGACTTGGCCTTGAGGGGCTTGTAGGTTGAATCTTCTGCGATACGGGCAGATTTGCCACGACGCGAACGCAGATAGTAAAGCTTGGCGCGGCGCACACGGCCACGGCGAACAACTTCAATGTATTCGATGTTGGTGGAATGCAGTGGGAACACACGTTCCACGCCTTCACCAAAGGAAATCTTGCGAACGGTGAACGAACCCGAGATGCCCTTGCCGTTTTTACGGCTGATGCAAACACCTTCGTAGTTCTGTACACGGCTACGTGTACCTTCGGTCACCTTAAAGCCTACGCGAATGGTGTCGCCGGCTTTGAAGTCGGGGATGTCTTTCCCCAGCGCAGCAATTTGCTCCGCTTCGAGCTGTGCGATCAGGTTCATCTGATCTCTCCTTCATGTACGTCGCGGTTTGCCCGCGGATAATTTCTAGTCAGAGCTTTGATCCAAAAGGATAAAAGATACACCAGCTATTCTTTGTTGTTTGCATGACCCCCGAAACGATCGCTGCATACCCAAAGGCACTGAGTCGCCCCAGTGCCAGTAAGATGCGCCCTTCTAGGGCGCAAACCCCTTAAAAGCAAGGGTGAAACGACGGCGGGCTCCCCAAAACTCAAGCGGAGATTAGATGGCCAGCGAGCCGCCTGAACGGCAGCGCTGGCCATCGCCCAAATTCAGTCACGTACGACAAGAACCGAGCAGGGTGCGTATCGGGCAACTCGGGCTGAATTCGGTCCCTGAAGCCGGTCCACCAGATCCGGTTTGTGAGCCCCCAAAATGACCAAATCGGCTTTGGAGACATTGATTGCCTCCAAGATCATTTCATACGGGGTGCCGATTTCAACGATATGTTGGACCTTTCCAAAGTCTTTAAGGGTCTCGGCCACAAATTCATGCAGCTTGTCGTTTGCCGCTTTGACTGCGGACTTCATGGTGCCTTCTTTGAAGAATGAACCGACAATCGTCATCCCATAGTCGGGCACCACCGTGACAACGCTGAGCGAGGCCCCGTGGAATTTCGCCAGTTCAGCGGCGGTTCTGAGAATGCTGACCTCTGTTTCCAAATGGGACAGATCAACTGCGCATAAAATGTGCTTGGTCATGCTGGAACCCCTTCCGTCGTTTTACGTTTGCGGCGCATCTGAAGCATGTAGACAAAGCCAAGGAGAAGGAAGGCGGGAAGGTAGAACAGCTCTTTTGGCATCCGTTCTGATGCGACTTCTACTTCGACCAGCTCCCAGTCAAAATCGATGCCAAGTTGCTCTGACGGGCCACCAAAGTTCAGGTTGTCGACGAATAGCGCACCGTCTTCGCTGCGAAATTCGATTCCGGCCCCGTCATAAAGCCGATCAACGCCTTCCGCTCCAACTTCACCCAAGGGCAAAAGATAACGGGCATCAATCGGGTCCCCATTCAGGTTTTCCCCTGTCAGGCGGACCCTAACAGATCCATTTTCAGGTGCGGATTTTGCAAGGTCAAAGATTTCGGTGGATGCACGGGTTTCAAACTCTGGCTGCAGACGATCAAGGAAGAACGCAGGTTGGAAGAGTGTGAAGGCAACAAGCAAGAGAGCGGCGCTTTCCCAAAGGCGGGATTTGACCATGAAGTAATTCATCGTTCCTGCCGCAAACAGCAGCATCGCAATGGTGGCGATGATAAAGATAAAGACTGCTTGATAAGGTCCCACATCGATCAACAACAGATCCGTGTTGAAGATGAACAAGAACGGCAGCAACGCGGTGCGGATCGAATAAAAGAACGCTTGGAAACCGGTTTTCAGCGGATCGCCCTTTGAGATCGCCGCAGCCGCAAAGCTGGCCAATCCAACAGGCGGTGTCACATCTGCCATAATGCCGAAGTAGAAGACAAACATGTGTACCGCGACCAAAGGCACGATCAGGCCGTTTTGCGCGCCAAGCTCAACCACAACGCCCGCCATAAGTGAGCTTACGACGATGTAGTTTGCAGTTGTCGGCAAACCCATCCCCAAAATGATCGAGATAACGGCCACAAAGAACAGCATAGCCAAGAGATTGCCGCCAGAGAGGAATTCGACAAATTCCGCCATGACCTGACCGATACCTGTCAGTGTAACAGCGCCAACGATGATACCCGCGACGCCCATCGCGGCGGCAAGGCCAATCATGTTGCGCGCGCCGATGATCAGGCCTTCGGCGATGTCGGCAAAGCCGCTACGCAACTGGGCCGCCACATCCGTTTGGCCGCGAAAGAATGCCTTGAGCGGGTTTTGCGTGGCTAGAATGACCAGCATCGCGATGGTCGACCAAAAGGCCGAAAGCCCCGGCGATTTGCGTTCGATCATCAGCAGATACATCAAGAGCAAGATCGGCATCAGGTAGTGAATACCGGTTTTGAAGATCTCACGGGTTGGCGGTAGATGCTGCATGCTATCCAGGCTCATTTCCAGATCCGGACCTTTGGCGGCAAACCGCACCGCAGCAACATATGCAATGGCCATGCCCAAAACGATGGTCCAGGTGGCTGCGCCCCCCAAGAGCGATTGGGCTGTGTCAACGATCACACCGCACAGGAACAGGGTTCCGCCAGCGATCACAATGGAAATCGCGATGATGAAAATCGCGCCCAGCATGAATTTGACCGGATGCATGCGGCTTGTGCCGGGCATGTTCATCTTTAACGCTTCGAGGTGAACGATATAAACCAGTGCGATATAGGAAATCGCAGCCGGAACGATGGCAGTTTTGACCACCTCGACATAGGAAATGCCGACATATTCAGTCATCAAAAACGCAACAGCGCCCATTACAGGTGGGGTCAGAACCCCGTTGATGGACGAGGACACTTCGATCGCGCCCGCCTTGCTGGATGGGAAGCCCACCTTTTTCATAAGCGGAATGGTGAACGTACCGGTGGTCACCACGTTGGCAATGGAAGAACCGGAAATCAGGCCCGTAGCCGCACTTGCGATAACCGCAGCTTTGGCTGGCCCGCCGCGTAGGTGGCCCAAAGATGCAAACGCCAGTTTGAGGAAATAGTTGCCCGCGCCTGCCTGATTGAGCAGGGCACCAAACAACACAAACAAAAAGACAAAACCCGATGACACCCCAAGAGCGACACCAAAAACACCTTCGGTTGTCAGCCACATGTGGCTCATGGCTTTGTTCAGCGAAGCGCCTTTCCATTGAACAACGTCAGGAAGCCCTGACCATGATCCAAAGAAAACATACGCAAGGAAGAAGAGCGCGACACCCATCAGCGGGAAGCCAAGGGACCGACGTGCGGCCTCCATCAGCAGCACAATCCCGACGGCGGCGACCGCAACATCAAGGGTGTTGGGCGCACCAGACCGCGCCGCGACGCCGCTATAGGCATAAAACAAATAGGAAGACGCAAGCGCGCCGATGATTGCAATCACCCAAGTGGCGATTGGAATGTGGTGCCGGGGGCTGTTTTTCAAACCGGGGAACGCAATGAATGCCAGCAATACAGCAAAGCCCAAGTGAATCGCGCGCGTTTGTGTATCGTTCCAAACGCCGACGCCCAGAATGAACGGCAAAGGAGACGCGATCCAAAGCTGATACAGCGACCAAAACAATGGAATGTACCAAAGCGCGTTGCGCCCAAATGCATCTTTAGGAAGCCGTCCGCCCGTATCGCTGTCGGCGACAAAGTCCTCAAGACTGCTGTCGTTAGGTTCGGTAGTATCCGGTTGTGTCATGACGCCCCCTGAATGTTTCTACTAAAAAAAACGCCTCCGCCGGTTCGTGGACCGCCGGAGGCTATATTTGTTCCTAGTCAGACAGGATTACTTCCAACCGCGCTCGGCGTAGTACTTCATTGCGCCGGGGTGAATGTCAGCGGAAAGACCGTCAACGATCATTTCGCTTTCTTTCAGGCGGGCAAAGGCAGGGTGCAGTTTCTTGAAGTCGTCAAAGTTTTCGAAAACGGCTGATACAACCGCATAGACAACTTCGTCGGGTGTGTTGGCTGAGGTAACGAATGTCGCCTTTGGACCCCATGATGCGATGTCATCAGGGTTGTTAGGGTACATGCCGCCGGGGATCGTCGCCGCCGCATAGGCTTTGTTTTCGGCCAGCAGCTTGTCGATGCCTTCACCGGTCAAGGCAAGAATTTTCACATCGCAAGACGATGTTGCTTCTTGGCTGGAACCGTTTGGCAGGCCAGCGGCCCAGATTGTCGCGTCGATTTTGCCATCACACAGAGCAGCGGACTGCTCGGATGATTTCAGCTCGGCCGCAAGGGCGAAATCGTCGGACGATAGACCGCTGTAGTTTAGCAGTGTTTCGGCCAGAACGCGGGTGCCGGAACCGGGGTTCGCGATGTTCACTTTTTTGCCGGCCATGCTGGCAACATCTGTGATACCGCTGTCCATGCGGGCCATGACGTGCATTGGCTCAGGGTGGACCGAGAACAGGGCGCGCAGCTCGGGGAATGGGCCGTCTGCTTCGAAGGCACCGGTACCTGCCAAGCCAGCGGCCTGAACGTCTGACTGCACTACGCCGAAATCAAGTTCACCGGCGCGGATGGTCCGCGTGTTGTAAACCGAACCACCAGTGGATTCGACCGAGCACCGGATGTTGTGCTCTTTGCGGCCTTTGTTGACCAAACGGCAGATCGCGCCGCCGGTGGGATAGTATACGCCGGTTACGCCGCCGGTACCGATTGTGATGAACTGTTGGTCTGCAGCTGATGCAGCACCTGCAAAGCCCATGCTAGCAAGGGCAATTGCTGCGAACATGTTTTGTTTGAAAGCCATACTAGTAAGTCTCCCCAGACTGATATTTCGCGCTTAACGCGCTTTTGAGTGTGAACCGAAGCATGAAGATGTTTTCTTGGATGTCACTCAAAAACTAATGTTTTTTATTAGCAGTCCAGTACGCGTTGTTGTCTTTGCGTAAGTCTTCATACGATTTGATTCTTGTCTTTGCTGCATCGCCGCCAAGGCGGACAAGTAGCGCTAACAGGTTCTCTAATATTGCCATTACGCCAGCATAGCAACCAAAGTGGTGGGTACTGATAACAGAAGCGATGAGCGTTTCCTCAGCCGTGAACTCAGTTGACACCACGTCACTGTCTGAAATCAAAATGACTTTGACACCACGTGCCCGCGCGAATTTGCAGGCCTCGATTGTTTCGCGCGAATAGGGGGAAAAGGTGATAGCGATCATTACGTCGCCGTCGCTGGCTGTGTTCAACTCATCGACTGCGCTGTTCATGTGTCGCGGGATTAATTGCAATGATGGCAATGCCATACGGCCAACGTAGTGGAAATAGTAGGCCATCGCATAGCTGGCGCGTACAGCGGTCAAATAGACGTTGGGGGCGGACAGCAACAAGTCGGCGACCCGTTCCATTTTCTCCAGTGTTTGCCGTTCCAATGATTTGTGTACCAGTCCGATGGCATTTGTTCCGGCGTCTGCGAGCACTTCGCCAATCTGCCCCTTGCTGCGCAGCGCATCGATCCATTCGGGCTGCGCATCCATGGGGGAGGAGGCAACCAGCGCTTGTCGAAACGGCGTGCGGAGATCTTCAAAACCGTCAAAACCGAGTGTTTTTGCCATGCGCACAAGGGTGTAGGTGCTGACCTCGCATTTGCGAGCCGTCTCCCGAATCGAATCCAGTCCAAAGTCGGACGGTTGGTCGAGAACGTATTTGGCAACACGCTGCAGGCGGGGCGGCATGGATGAATAACCGTCCTTAAGCGCTGATATTGTTTTGTTTTTTAGCGTCGGGTCCATTCTGAATCGATTCCTTCAAATCGTCGAGGTGCAAAACAAATGTTATTTTTTCTGAGTATTGACTAACTTTGTAATTATGGAAACTTCTGACGGGAAATAAAAAACTATATCGGCCTATTTCGGCCAAAGACGTTTAGGAAACACAATGTCCAATCTTCCAGCGCAGGCTTCGGTAGTGGTTATCGGGGGCGGCATCATGGGATGCTCAACGCTATATCACCTTGCAAAAATGGGGGTGTCGGATGCGATTTTGCTGGAACGCAACAAGCTGACATCAGGAACCACTTGGCATTCTGCAGCGCAGGTGCGGGCTTTGCGGCATTCGCACAACCTGACGCGGATGATCCAGTATTCCGTCGACCTGTACAGCCAGCTTGAGCAAGAAACGGGTCAGAACGTTGGCTGGATCCAAAAAGGATCTCTGTCGATTGCGACCAATCCCGATCGCCTTACGCATATCAAACGCCAAGAGGCATTGGCCCATGCTTACGGTATTGACGCGAAATCCATCAGCGTCGGTGAGGCCAAGGAGCGCTGGCCGCTGATGTATGCGGAGGACGTGTTGGGCGCGGTTTGGTCGCCGGAAGATGGCCGCGTGTCACCGTCTGATGTGTGTGCGGCCTTGGTTAAAGCGGCCAAAGGGCTGGGCGCGAAACTGTTTGAAAACACCGGGGTCACCGGCATTCTGACAGAAAATGGCAAGATTACTGGCGTAGAGACATCGCAAGGCACAGTCATGTGTGATGCCATAGCGCTGTGCACCGGATTGTGGTCCCGCGAAGTCGGGGCAATGGCCGGTGCCGAAGTTCCTGCTTTGGCGTGCGAGCATTTCTATTTATTGACCAAGCCGATTGACGGCATAACTGGCAACATGCCGACACTCAGTGACCACGATAATCATCTTTATGTTCGGGATGATAGCGGCGGTTTGCTGGTTGGCTGCTTTGAACCCATGGGCAAACCGATTGCCCCCGGCATTCTGGACGAAGCCTTTGAATTTGGCCTGCTGTCCGAGGACTGGGATCATTTTGAACCGATGATGGAGCTGGCTTTGCACCGGCTTCCCGCGCTGGAAACAGCCGAGGTTAAAATGCTGCTGAACGGCCCTGAAAGTTTTACTCCGGACGGAACATTCATGCTGGGCGAAACTGCTGAAACACGCGGGCTGTTTCTTGGATGTGGCATGAATTCGGTCGGAATGGCATCGGGCGGCGGCGCGGGGATGAACCTTGCGCATTGCATTGTCCACGGTCACACGGCCTATGATTTGTCCGAAGCAGATGCAAAGCGGTTTGCACCTGTGTTCAATTCGGTCGAGCATTTGATGGCCCGCGCGCCGGAAATCTTGGGAACGCACTATGATATTGCCTACCCGGGCAAGCAACTTGCGACAGGCCGGAATATGCGCGGACTGCCTCTGGACAGTGAATACCGCGAAGCGGCAGCACATATGGGGCAGGTTTATGGCTGGGAGCGGCCGCTCTATTTCGGCAAGACAAGCGAGCCTGTTTTGAAGTTTGGCCGCCCCGACTGGTTTGAAAACGTGGGGGCTGAAGTAAAGGCAGCGCATGAAGAGGCCGCGATTTTTGATGCGTCTCCTTTTGGTAAGATTGATGTCACAGGCAAAGATGCAGAAGCGTTTTTGCTTAAAACTTGTGCAGGCTACATGGGCCGGGCACCGGGGTCAGTAATCTATAGCGCTGTCTTGAATGACCGCGGCACCTTTGAAAGCGACATCACGGTTCACCGCTTGGCAGCGGACCACTACCGCCTGTTTGTCGGGACAAATGCGATCAAGCGCGACCTGTCATGGTTCAAGCGCGCCTCTCACGGCTTTGATGTATTATTGACCGACGTGACCGAAGATTGGGCGGTTTTAGGACTGATGGGACCCAAGGCTGCGGCTATCGCCAAAGAGCTGGGCGGTGATTTGGATGGAATCGGTTACTTCAAACATGCCGAGGGCCAATTGGCGGGTATCGCGGTGCGGGCCGCGCGTTTGTCTTACGTTGGCGAAGCGGGCTGGGAAATCACCTGTAAGGCCAGCGAAGCGTCGGTGCTTTACGCCGCCATGACGCAGCTGGGCGCACGTCCTGCGGGCTTGTTCGCGCAGACATCCATGCGGGTCGAAAAGGGCTTTTGCGCGATGGGGCACGAACTGGACAGTGACATCAATCCGATCGAATGCGGTCTGGATTTTGCGACGCGGAAAAAGGGCGGATTTACCGGTTTCGAGGCCCTGGAAGCGCGGCGTGCAGAGAGGGCGATCAATCGGGTGATTTCCTTGGTTCTGGACGATGATCAGGCGGTTCCGGTCGGGCATGAACCGATCTATCTGGACGGCAAGATAGTTGGTCAGACCAGCACCTGTGCCTTTGGATATCGCGTTGGAAAACCGATTGCTTTGGGTCATGTGTCATTGCCGGTTGCGGACGGGACTACTGTCCAACTGGATATCGCCCGCCAATTGTATTCTGCAACCGTCACGCTGGGGCCGCTGTTTGATCCGGCGGGCAGCCGGATGAAGACCTAAACGATGGCAAATCCGTTTATCATGGTGGCCCCGAATGGTGCCCGCCGCAGCAAGGCAGATCACACCGAAATACCGATCTCGATCTCCGAGACGGTGGACACGGCTGTGGCTTGCTATGCTGCGGGTGCGCAGGGCATCCATTTACACATTCGCGATGAGGCGGGCAGGCATTCGTTGGATTCCGGCCGCTATCTTGAGGCGCTTGGGGAACTGAATTCGGCCGTGCCTGACCTTCGGGTGCAGATTACCACTGAATCTGCGAATTTGTTTGACACGTCGCAGCAGCTTGCCTGTTTAGAGCAGGTGCGCCCTGACTGGGCTTCGGTCTCGATTCGCGAAATCGCGCGCAATCCTGCATTGGCGGATCGCATCTACGGCACCTGCGCCGCAAACGGGACAGCGGTACAACATATTTTGTATGACACTCAGGATGTCGAGCTACTGAAAAGCTGGCAGGCACAAGGCATCGTTCGGCCTGACCAGACCGGGGTGATTTATGTGCTTGGGCGATATTCAAAAGGGCAGGCATCCGATCCTGCCGACTTGATGCCCTTTCTAGATGCGGATGAAGGTCGGGAAAGCTGGATGGTCTGCGCTTTTGGCCGGTATGAACACCAATGCCTATTGGCTGCGGCGGCTTTTAGCGGTGATCTGAGGGTGGGGTTTGAAAACAGTCTTAACGGAACAGACGGTCTGATTTATTCAGATAATGGGGCTTCGGTCGCGGCCCTGAACCGTCGACTACAAGGAATTGCGGCATGATCCGTATCGAAACGCTTGAGGATCCTACACCGGCTTTGCCAGTTCTTCGAGAATTGCGCGGCACAATTGGAGAAAAGACGTTTCAAACCCGTCTACAGGCAGCCCAAAAGGCTGGATATCAGATGATGGCGGCGTTTCAGGCCGAGGATGTTGTTGGCGTTCTGGGATACAGAATTGTGCATGACATCTGCTGGGGCCAAACGTTTTTCATCGATGATCTCGTGGTCACTGCTTTGGGACGTGGCCACGGGGTTGGCGGGGCTTTGCTTGGTCACGCCACCCAAACCGCCCATCAACTGGAATGCGATCACATCCGCCTGTGCAGCGGCCTGACCCGTGTGGATGCTCATCGGTTTTATGAAGCTCACGGTATGACCGGATTCAGCAAACAATTTGTTCTCGCCCTTAACGGAGGCCAATAACATGAGCCACGTCTTTCCCCGCCACTGTCATTCCGAATTGCCAACCGCCGTCGCCGGTGATGGGTGCTATCTCATTGACGCCGATGGCAAACGCTATTTTGACGGCTCCGGCGGTGCGGCTGTTTCTTGTCTGGGTCATTCCAATGCGCGCGTCCGCCAAGCGATCAAGGACCAAGTCGATAAACTGGCCTTTGCGCATACCGGTTTTTTGACCTCGGAACCGGCCGAGGCTTTGGCCGATTTGCTTATCGAACACGCACCAGGCGATCTGGATCGGGTGTATTTTGTCTCAGGGGGATCCGAAGCCGTGGAAAGCGCGATAAAACTGGCGCGCCAATACCACTTGGAAAACGGAGAGCCGCAGCGCCGTCACTTGATTGCCCGCCGTCAAAGTTATCACGGCAATACGCTTGGGGCGCTGTCCGCCGGTGGCAATGCATGGCGGCGCCAGCAATTTGCACCTTTGTTGGTAGAGATGAGCCATATCGCACCATGCTATGAATATGCAGAGCGGTTGGAGACGGAAAGTCTGGAAGATTACGGCCAACGTGTCGCCCAAGAGCTAGAGGACGAAATCTTGCGTCTGGGTCCAGAGACCGTCATGGGCTTTATTGCCGAACCGGTTGTCGGCGCGACCCTTGGTGCTGTGCCCGCCGCCCCCGGCTATTTCGCCCGTATCCGCGAGATTTGCGATAAATACGGCGTGCTGTTGATCTTGGATGAGGTGATGTGTGGCATGGGCCGGACGGGGCATTTGTTTGCTTGCAATGCAGACAATGTCCAACCGGATATCCTCTGTGTCGCCAAAGGGTTGGGGGCCGGATATCAGCCGATTGGCGCGATGCTCTGTAGCAAATCGATCTATGATGCGATTGCGCAGGGGTCAGGGTTCTTTCAGCATGGCCATACCTATCTGGGTCATCCGGTTGCTGCCGCCGCTGCGCTGGCAGTGGTTCGAGAAATGCTGGATCACGACCTTATTGCACAGGTCAACAGTCGGGGCGCGTATTTGGAGACGCAGCTACGACACCGCTTTGGACAACACGCACATGTTGGCGATGTTCGGGGGCGCGGGTTGTTTTGGGGGGTGGAATTGGTTGCGGATCGCCAGACCAAAGCGCCTTTTGATCCATCCTTGGGACTGGCCGGGAAGCTTAAAAAAGCAGCCTTTGCCGAAGGGTTGATTTGCTACCCGATGCCTGGCACGCGCGATGGCCGTGTGGGGGATCATATCCTGCTGGCACCGCCCTTTATAGCTAGTGAGGCCGAGTTGGACCAAGCATTGGACATGTTGCAAAGCGCTTTGGAAAAGACTTTGGAAGCCATCCAGACTTAGGGAAAGAAGCCCCATCCCTGCGTTATTGGGGCAGGGATGGGGGCGTTATATGCAGCGGCGACAGTCTAGGTTTCTGATATGTTGTTCCTGATTATAGATCTTGAACTGGGTTGTGGCATTTGACTGGTTTCGGTCACTCTTGGTCTTTGTGTTTGGCCCAAAGGTCCGGACGACGCTGTTGAGTAAGCTCTTCGCTCTTCTCTCGACGCCATTCGGCGATCTTTCCGTGATGACCAGACATCAAAACCGGAGGAATCTCATGCCCTTCCCAATCTGCGGGACGGGTATATTGAGGATGCTCCAAAAGCCCGTCTGAATGGCTTTCGTCGACTGTGCTTTCTGCATTTCCGAGCACGCCGGGTAGGAGGCGAACGGTGGCGTCCAGCATCGCTTGGGCCGCGATTTCACCGCCGGTCAAAACAAAGTCTCCCAGTGACACTTCGGCAATATTGTAGTGGTCGAGAACCCGTTGGTCGACGCCTTCAAACCGGCCGCAAATCATCGTGATGCCGGGCAGTTCGGCCCAGTCGCGTGCCATCTGCTGATCAAATCGTTTGCCGCGTGGTGACAGGTACACCAACGGACCGGGCGCGCGACGCAAAGCGTGCTCAATCGCGTGGCCCATAACATCCGGACGCATGACCATTCCAGCCCCGCCACCCGCTGGCGTGTCATCTACATTGCGATGCTTGCCTTCGCCGAAAATACGCAAATCAACAGTTGATAGCTGCCATTTGCCTTCCTTATGGGCTTTGCCTGTCAGGCTTTCGCCTAAGACACCGGGAAATGCGCCGGGGAACAGGGTAATGACCTGCGCCTGCCATGCACGGGCAAGATCGGGTTGATGGGTCATCAACTCGCGTGGCTTTAAGGTCGGGCGCATGGTTTTACGGCCATGGCTTTTGGTGTGCTTCGAAGGATTCTGATCTGACATAGGGTGCCTTGCTTTGCGCCTGTCCTACCGCGCAAGTCGGGGTTGGGGCAAGCAGATCGCCGCTGTCATGATAGGGATTCAAACGCAGCCTCAAAACAATCCGCTTGGCGTGGCGGCTGTGTCAGGCACGACCTGTGCAAATCCCACAGGTCGCGATTGCGCGGGGCCCGACCATCATATTCGACAAACAGGCAATGCGGCGCAATCCAACCGCCACCGCCCGCGTGTTCTTGCATGTACTCAAGCTCATCTTCAAAGAGCGGTTTTAGTGTTCGGACATCCAGAGCCGGACTTAAAGCCAACTCGGACAGTTTATAAAAACTGTCATTCCATGCGCCGATCAAACCCTGAACCGCGGTCAAAAATTCTGTATCGCCTTGGGCCAAAGCCGTGCGCAGTGCCTGTTCTTTTGCGAGGCGTCCGAAAAATGCGGCGACGGTGGACCTGTTCACGTCCTTTTGCTGCAAACACCACACTGCGGCGCGGCGCTGATCGGGGTTCGACAGGTCGTGACGGGTCACAACATGGTGCCAAAGATCTATGTCCGCAGCCCCCAGCCCCTGAAGTAGAGCGATCATAGGTCGGGCCGTATCCGCACCGTTTGTCCACAGGTCCCGCGTGGCAACAAAGGCACCATAGTCACGATCAAAAGCTGTGCGGCGCAGGGCGATTGCGTCGATTTCATCACGCAGGTCCAGCATAGTTTCAGGGCGGGCAAACAGCTGTGCAATGCGCCCCGCTTCGCCGGGATCGGAGCGGAGCAAAGTATTGATCAAATACAACTCGCAGCGCTGAAGTTCGCTAAGTTTTGTCAAATCCTTGGTTTTCCAGCCCAGCATCAAACCGCGTAGGGTAAGTGCGATGACGTTGTCACGGCACGGAGGAGCACCCGGCGGCTGGAACTCTCTCCCAACAGACATGACCCGCAACAACTCACGCAACATGAAATCCTGGTTGGGAAGCTTTCTCTTTTGTGCATTCGACAAATCGGATTGTAGCAAAGTTTCGGCGCGCCGCCCCCCAGATGTGAACTTACGGATGCGGATTGGTTCAAGGCGCATTGATGCCATCAGTGCATATGCGCTTCCAAGGCCACTCACCGCGACGGCAATCCCGGAGAGAGGGAGTGCCGCAGCAAGGGCGGGGCCTAGGGCCATTCCTGTCAATAAAATCCGATACACTTTACGTCCACTTACCAATAATTCGATTTCTCGATTACGGCTAAAATTGGACTAAAATTGTGGCGCTATGTTGGTAGGAAACTTCCAATTTTCACGATTATGAAGCTGAGGCGTGGAAAATACGCGGGTATCGCCGCCTATTGTTTCCCATAGTCGGGTCAATAGGGCTCACGCGCATTGGAGTCAGGGCGCAACTAAGGAATCTATGCGGCAATTGGATGTTGGTGTTCGTATGCAGCGCGCCAAAACATGACGGTCCAAATTTTGCAGACTAGGGTCGGGGTTTTAGTCGAACAGACCCTCAGGAGGATCGCAGACAATACGGCCCACCGACAAGTCAACCGTCGGCACCACGGCCATTGTGAAAGGGAGCAAAACAGTTTTGCTTTGGCTTGGAACGGTCAGTTCCAGTAGGTCTGTGGCCCCGTGATTGTGGACGGCATGCACGCGGCCCAGAATGTTGCCGCCGGTGTCGACCACCTCAAGCCCCATCAGATCTGTATAATAGTATTCATCGTCGGGTAGGCTGGGGAGGACTTCGCGCGGAACGTGCAATTCTGTTCCGCTCAGGGCGTCGGCCTCTTCCTTGGTTCCGACACCCGACATGCGGGCTGCAAAACCGTTTTTCAACGACCGCGTGATTTGAATGGCGTCAAAGCTGTGCGATCCGTCCTTGGTGAACAGGGGCGTATAGCTGGCGATAGCTTGGGGGTCTGCGGTAAAACTTTTGATGCGCACTTCTCCGTGGACGCCAAATGCACCAGAGATTGTTCCTACGCAGATCATATCAGCCATTGTTGCCTCCAACATTGCAAAGCCCTCGGGTCCAAGACCCGCCTGCTTGATCGCAAATGGTTTTTTGATTGTCACGTTCAAATAAGATTCCGGCAAGAAATGCCAGCATCACAAAGACCACAAGCCGGATCAGGCGGAACATGAAACGCCCCCTTCAGGCAAACCTATTGATGTACCGGCGAGAATGTCCCGCCGGTACACAAATCGAGTGAGGCTTATGCCTCGGCAGCAGCTTCAGCGGCGTCAGCAGCTTTGGATGCTTTTTCTTCGGCGCGCTCTTTGGCTTTTTTGCCTGGCTCGCCTTTTTTCAGGTTGGAACGCTCTTTTTTGGCAACAACGCCAGCCGCTTCGAGGAAGCGCGATACGCGGTCAGTGGTCTGAGCGCCTTCGCCGAGCCAGTACTGGATGCGCTCAACGTTCATTTTCACACGCTCTTCGCTGTCTTTTGGCAGCAGGGGGTTGTATGTGCCCAGCTTTTCTACAAAGCGGCCGTCACGTGGCATGCGGCTGTCCGCAGCAACGATCCGGTAAAAGGGGCGCTTTTTGGAACCGCCGCGGGCGAGACGAATTTTAATAGCCATTGTTGATCTCCTTAGATGGCGTTTGGGCTGCATAGGGCGCAGCCCGAATTCAAGATTGGTGTTGTTTGTGGTGTTGGATGACTTCCTGAATGATGAAATTCAGGAATTTCTTAGCGAATTCCGGGTCAAGATTGGCCTGGTCCGCAAGGTCTTCTAGCCGCGCGATCTGATTGGCTTCGCGCGCGGGGTCGGAGGGCGGGAGGTCATGAGTTGCCTTCAGCACCCCCACAGCCTGAGTGTGTTTGAAACGCTCGCCCAAGGTATAGACAAGAATGGCGTCAAGCCGGTCAATGCTATCGCGGTGCTCCTTGAGCACCTCGGCGGCGCGGGCGACGGTGTCAGTTGTATCAGTCAAGAGCCCAACCTTTCGGTTTAAAGAGAGGATCGGCGTAATGCGCGATTTCCATATCGATGCCATGGCCCAACTGGCTTTGCAGTTGTTCCAGCGTGGGGTGGCGATAGACGGCGTCATGGCCGTCAACCGTCGCAGCATTGTGGTCTTTGGTACAGCCAAGACGTTCGGCCAACCGGATACTGTCGAGGTTCTTGGGATCGATATAGCTCACGGCGGTTGTCCAGCCGAGATCGTGGTAGAAATGGCGGCGCACGCAGTCAGCGGCTTCAAGTGCGTATCCATGGCCCGACTGGTCAGGCCAGATGATCCATGCGATTTCACGTTCAGGCCATTTGGCCGGGAACCAGCCACCGGCCATACCAACGGTTTCGTCTGTGTCTTTCAGGTGGATCATCCACATGCCATAGCCACGGATTTCCCAATGGCCGATTTCTGCGGCGTAGAGCATCCATGTTTCATAGGCATTGAGCGGCCCCCCCATGTAACGGGACCGGTAAGACGAAAATGTAGCTTTGAAATCCGGGTAGTCCTCGGGATCGGGGCCGCGCAAGACCAATCGGCGGCTTTCGAGGGTTGGAATATCGCGATGTCCCATCAGGCGGCTCCTTGTGCGTAGTGACGAAAGACCAACGTGTGGCCGTCGTCGCTTGCGGTATTTTCTGTTTCGGAGTCCCGTGCCGCGCCCAGTTTTTCCAGCAAGCGGATACAACGAATGTTATCTACGTCAACAAAAGAGGCGACTGTGCCCCATTTCAGTGCGTCAAAGGCATAGGCGCGGGCGGCGATCATCGCTTCCTCGGCAAACCCCTGGCCTTCTGCGCTGTCGGTCAAAAACACGCCAAGACCGACTTCGGGATCGTCATAGTCGTAGCCGAGTAGAACAAACCCTGCTGAGGGTGTGGTCTGGGCATCAACGGTCCAAAGACCGTGGCCGTGAAGCATCCAAAGGGCTGTGTAGCCAGAAAAATTGGACCATGCTTCGGATCGGGTAAAGGGGCCGCCCATAGGAATGGAGCGGTCCGATTCCATGATCTTGGCATAGGCCTTGAAGTCATAGATGCGCGGTGCGCGTAATTGTAGGCGGCGGGTGTCCAGGGACGGAATTTTGCCGCCAAGACGGGCAGCCTGACGGGCGGCCGGACCGGGGCGATGCTGTTCGCAAGGGGTTATCAAAGCTGTGTCGTTCATGACAAAGCCTCTGGTCCCGGATGGCGCCACAGCTCATCTAAACCCATGCTGACGTTTTCATAGGTGCGTTCGTAAGTAGCCCCCAATCGTGCCGCCAGCGTTTTGGACCGCGCGTTGTCAGGCACGATGTTCGAGGTCAGGGTGGTAAAACCGAGATCGTCATAGGCGTAGCGGCGCACGCGCAAAGCTGCTTCATGGGCGATGCCCTTGCCTTCAAAGCCTTCAAAAACCACCCACCCGATTTCGGGTTCAGGCCAGCCTTCGGGGTTCCAGATGCCACAGATGCCAGCCGGTTTGCCCGTCGCCTTGTCAACGATGGTGAAATAGCCGTAGCCGTGCCAATGCCAGTGTCCAACATTCAGCGAAAACCAGCGCCAAGCATCGCCTCGGTTGGGCGACGCGCCAAATCCTTCTGCGCGCTCTTGGTCAAGAAGGAAGGCAATGACATGTTCCGCGTCATCGCGTTCAGGGCCGCGCAGGATTAGGCGGTCTGTTTCAAGACGGGGGGCTTGGGTGAGCTGAAAAGGCATTACGCGTATGCCTCCGGTGTGCCATCGGCATCGGGACGATGGCGGTAAACCAAATCCTCGGCGTCATAGTTTTCGGCGCTTGTATCGAGCGTCGCCCCAAGGCGGTTTGCCAAAGAAATCGAACGTTCATTGGTATTTTCAATATAGGAAACCAAGGTCTCCATACCTTGTTCCCAAGCCCAATGCAGCGCTGCTGTGGCCGCTTCTAGCGCGTAGCCTTTGCCTTCGTATCCGTCAAAAAGGATCCAGCCAATTTCCCGCTCCGGAAAATGTGGTGGCTGAGTGATGGCAACTTGGCCGATCAACTGACCGTCTTTGGTTTCAACCGCCCAGCCACCAAAGCCGACCAAGTCCCAACTGCCGATTTCCGACGAAAACCCATACCACAAGTGCGTTTTGTTCTGTGGTGAATTCACATGCTTCGCGCGGCTACCTTCAAAGAAGGCCGCGAAGGCATCCATGTCGCTCATGACATGTGGGCGCAACCGAAGGCGCGGGGTTTCAAGGATGGGCGCGGGCATGGGTTACTTCTTTTTTCCCAAACCAGACAAGCCGCCGGGCAAGCCCATGCCGCCCATACCGGGAAGGCCGCCGGGCATGCGTGAACCCAGCTGTTTGGCAGCCGCTTCCATTGCAGCAGGGTCCATCTGGGACGGGTCCATTCCAGCGGCAGCGCCGCCCTTGCCCATCATCCCCTTCATGGCTTGCTTCAGCATGCCACCTTTGCCCATCTTGCCCATTTTCTTCATCATATCAGACATTTGCCGCTGCATTTTCAGCAGCTTGTTCAGGTCCGACACCTGCATACCAGCACCGGCTGCGATGCGTTTCTTGCGGCTGGCCTGCAAAAGCTGTGGGTTGGCACGTTCGCGTTTGGTCATGGATTGAATCAGCGCGATTTGCTGTTTCAGCACTTTGTCGTCCATACCGGCATCGCCAACCTGCTTGGCCATTTTGCCCATACCGGGCATCATTTGCATCATGCCCTCCATGCCGCCCATCTTGATCATCTGCTCAAGCTGCATCTTGAGGTCGTTCATATTGAACTGACCCTTTGAAAACCGCTTCATCATTCGTTCGGCTTGCTCGGCCTCAAGCGTGCTTTGGGCCTTTTCGACCAAAGCCACGATATCGCCCATGCCGAGAATACGGCCGGCAACGCGCTCTGGCTCAAAGGTTTCAAGCGCTTCCATTTTTTCGCCAAGGCCGACGAACTTGATCGGCTTGCCGGTAACGGCGCGCATGGACAGGGCTGCACCGCCACGACCGTCGCCATCCATCCGGGTCAGTACAACGCCGGAAATACCGATACGGTCATCAAAGTTTTCCGCGGTGTGCACGGCATCCTGGCCCGTCAGGCCGTCGACGACCAGCAGCGTTTCACGCGGATTGGCGACATCGCGAACAGCTTCAACCTGCGCCATCAATTCTTCATCGATGGACAAACGGCCAGCAGTATCGAGCATATAGACGTCATAGCCACCCAAAGACGCCTGCGTTTTTGCACGCTTGGCGATGGCAACCGGATCTTCGCCTTTGACGATGGGTAGCGTGGTTACCCCAATCTGCTTGCCCAAGATCTCTAACTGTTCCATCGCCGCCGGACGATTGACATCCAACGAGGCCATCAGAACTTTTTTGCCGTCTCTTTCTGTCAGGC
Source organism: Pelagimonas varians (assembly GCF_003208435.1). Lineage (GTDB taxonomy): Bacteria > Pseudomonadota > Alphaproteobacteria > Rhodobacterales > Rhodobacteraceae > Pelagimonas > Pelagimonas varians. Next base: position 231,085 of record NZ_QKMF01000005.1, read on the forward strand.
GCTTGGCCAGTTTGGCAGTGGTCGTGGTCTTACCAGACCCCTGTAGGCCAACCATTAAGATCGGTGCGGGGGCATTGTCGATTTTGAGCGAACCGGGCTCACCCTCACCTGCCAGTACGGCGATCAATTCGTCATGGACGATTTTGACAACCTGCTGACCGGGTGTGACCGATTTGGTCACGGACGCGCCTGTCGCTTTTTTCTCGACGGCTTTGATGAACTGGCGGGCAACCGGTAGCGAGACATCGGCCTCTAGCAAAGCGACCCGCACTTCGCGCATTGCGGTTTTTACGTCGTCAGCAGACAGCGCACCTTGCTTGGTCAGTCGATCAAAGACGCCGCCCAGGCGTTCGGACAGATTTTCAAACATGTCGCGGCCTCCTTCGTGCCGTGTAATTATAATGACTAAGGTCCATGTAGGATCCCAAGGCATGTCGTAAAACCCCAAAGGCAAAATGCCAGCCAATGCGGGAACGCCCCCGTGGGCGCAACGCGCTGACGGAGGTCGATCCCGGGCCAAGCCCAAGGGACCGGAAGATACATTTCTCCCGGATAGTTGGGGTTGATGTACGAGAGCCGCTTGGAAGAGTCAAGTTTGCTACTGTTTTACAATTAGGCATAAACCTGTTAGTTATGGCTAAGCGTTGCAAAACGCGCACGGTATAGGTGGGTTCATGCTAAAGTTTACACTCCGAGATTATTTTTTCTGGAAGTCCTGAACCGAATCCGCTACCCATCAAAAAGACCTTGCTATTTATAATGGAGTTTCAAATGAAAAAGCTGATCGCTTCTGTGTTGGTTTCGGCCGCCGTTGCAACCGCAGCATCTGCCGGTGGCTATGAAGAGCCAGCAGTAGTTGTTGTTGACGATGTATATGACGAAGTACCCGTTGCGGCATCTTCCTCGGGCATGGGCGCAGGCACCACTCTGGCAATCGTTGCCGGTGTTGTACTGGTTGGCGCTGCTCTGGCATCTGCTTCCGGCACTGACTGATATATCGCCAATTGCCACAGGTTTCCCTGTAGGCAGGCTTAAGTATACTAAACAGCGACCCTTTTGGGGTCGCTGTTTCTTTTTTGTCTGTCCATTTTGATGCGGCCCTTGCAATATCGAAATTAGGGCCAAACTCCTTGTTCTAAGACACAATAATAAAGACTGGGCAGTTATGCAAAACTGGGACGAAATCAGAACCGCATTTCACGTGGCGCGCATGGGGACTGTAAGCGGCGCGGCAGAGGAACTCGGGGTGCATCATGCGACGGTTATTCGTCATATTGATTCCCTAGAAGGCCGATTGGGCGTAAAGCTGTTTCAACGGCATACCCGTGGTTACACAGCAACCGAAGCGGGTGTTGACCTGCTTCGCGTGGCGCAAACCACCGACGATCAATTCCATCAGCTCGAAGGGCGAATCAAAGGGCGTGGCAACGATGTGACCGGCGAGCTTATGGTCACCTCCATTGCATCGTTCGCGCCTTTGCTGGTTCCGGCGTTGACCAGTTTCCAGAATAAATACCCTGATGTCGTAGTTCGGTTTTTGACCGGCGATCGGCTATTTCGCTTGGAGTACGGCGAGGCACATGTTGCACTGCGTGCCGGTTCGGTTCCATCCGAGCCGGATAATGTGGTGCAGCCCTTTATGAGCCAGCCCATCGCTCTTTACGCGAGCCGCGATTACATTTCCAAGCATGGAGAGCCCAAATCAATCGAGGCGCTGAAAGATCACCGATTTGTTGGCCATGACAGTATGGAAAGCCGCGCCCCGTTTCAGGTCTGGCTGCTTCGACACATTCCATTTGAAAATGTCGTGTTTCGGGGGACCGACTGGCGGTCTTTGGTCCATGCGATCCTTGCTGGAGCGGGTATCGGTTTTTTGCGGGTGAGCGAGGCGGCGTCCCATCCGGATTTGGTTCAGGTCATGCCGCCCCAAGATGAATGGGCCGCACCAATGTGGCTGGTAACTCATGTTGATTTGCACAGAACGGCCAAGGTGCAAGCCTTCTTGAAGCACCTAAAAGAAGATACATCGGCAGAGCGCCTTTCGTGACTGAGGCGCAGCGCGGACATGCGGCGATGTTGTGTTTCTCGGCTCTTGTCGCGGGATCGTTTTCGCTTGGGAGTATGTCCGCGCCCTATATCGATCCTGCAGTTCTGAACGCGGTGCGTTTTGTAATAGCTGCGTCTCTCATGTTGGTCCTAGCCGGTTTGAACAAACAGATGAGCCGCAAGGCTTGGGCTGCGCCGTGGCGCTATTTTGTGCTTGCAGGCCTGTTTGCCATCTATTTTGTCACAATGTTTGAAGGGCTCAAGACCGCTGCGCCTGTCAGTATGGCGGCAGTCTTTACGCTCAATCCGGCGCTCACCGCCGTGTTCGGGTTCTGGCTGGTCAGCCAGTTGACAACATTGCGGATGGCGATTGCGATTGCCGTTGGCGGCGTCGGGGCGCTTTGGGTGATTTTTCAGGGGGATCTGAATGCGGCCCTGCGCTTTGAGATCGGGCGCGGCGAAGCAATTTATTTCTGGGGCTGCATTGCCCATGCGTTGTATTCGCCCTTGCTACGCAAACTGAACCGCGGCGAGCCGGCCTTGGCTTTTACGGCCGGTGTCTTGACGGCGGGCGCGGTTATTCTGTGCATTTGGGCGGGGCGCGGATTGATCGAAACAGATTGGGCGTCTTTGCCGGGTATTGTCTGGATCACCATTATATACACCTCAGTGATCGCAACCGGTCTGACGTTTTTGATATTGCGCTACGCAACTTTGCGGCTGCCGTCAGCAAAAGTGATGGCTTATACCTATTTGGTGCCTAGTTGGGTGATCTTGTGGGAGCTGGCGCTTGGCCGTGCTGTCCCGTCTGCATTGGTTTTGCCCGGCGTTGCTTTGACAGCCTTGGCACTTTTGGTTTTGCTAAAAGACGAAGAGCCTCAGGTTGTGTCCGGGTGAGGCGGCGCATCATTTAACTCTGCCTCTAGGAACCGCTCGAATGCATCCAAATGCACAGGTTCGAATTGACCAAAGCTTTGCATCCAAACCGTCGCGTCGCGCAGAGCGCTGGGTTCCAGTTTGCACCATTTCACCCGGCCGCGCTTTTCCTGACTGATCAAACCGGCCCCGGCCAGAATCATCAGGTGTTTTGAAATCGCGGCCAGCGACATTTCAAATGGCTCGGCCACATCGGTGACTGCCATATCGTCTTCAAGCAGCATCGCTAGGATGCTGCGGCGGGTCGGATCGGCCAGTGCGGCAAAGACAGTGTCTAGGCTCATAATGGTGGGGTAGCCGTGGCGGGCGGATCGGTCAAGGTGCGGCGATTGTGGCGTGCAGTCTGATGCTCAACACATTGGTTGAATATGCGATTTTGACGAATTTGGGCCAAATCCCCCTGCGACGGAATAGCACTGTGTTTTGGGGTGTTGTATTTTTGATTTGTATTCAATCGGTTACCATGACTTCAGGCGGTGTTAACAGCGTGTTGACTCAGGGTGCCTCACGACATACCAACCCCTTGAACTCCTATTGGGGGCACTTGCGTGACGGAACCTGATCAAAAGCAGAAGCTGAAAGAGCTGGAAGCCAAGATCAAAGCGGCCAAAGGGCCCGGCGGCGGCAAGAAGCACCAGGAAGAGCACTATTCGATGGCAAATCATGCCTGGCGGATGGTGACCGAATTAGTGGCCGGTCTGGGGATCGGCTTTGGCATCGGATACGGGCTTGATGTGCTGGCTGGCACGACGCCTTTGTTTATGGTGCTGTTTATAATGCTGGGTCTGGCTGCAGGCGTAAACGTAATGTTACGCACAGCCAAAGAGATCCAAAAGACACAAGAAGCCTCGTCAGGGGCGGGCGAAGGGGACAAAAATGGCGACTGAAGCGCACGGATCAGAGGCAGCAGCAGAAGGCAGCAGCCTCGTATTCCACCCGATGGATCAGTTCATGGTTGAACCACTGTTCGGCGACGGCGCAGTTGGCATGTTCACCATTACCAACTCCGCTTTGTGGATGTTCATCGCGATTCTTGCGATTGTTGGTCTGATGGTTGTCGGCACATCTCGCCGCGCGATTGTTCCTACACGCAGCCAGTCGATTGCAGAACTGGCCTACGGTTTCGTTTACAAGATGATCGAAGACGTGACTGGCAAAGACGGTCTGGTGTACTTCCCCTACATCATGACGCTGTTCATGTTTATCGTTTCCGCCAACTTCCTTGGCTTGATCCCGATGAGCTTCACAACAACTTCGCACTTTGCGGTGACTGTTGTTCTGGCTATGGCGGTCTTTTTGACAGTAACCATCTTGGGCTTCGTCAAAAACGGTTCCAAATTCTTGGGTCTGTTCTGGGTTTCAAGCGCACCATTGGCATTGCGTCCGATTTTGGCAATCATCGAACTGATCTCGTACTTTGTGCGTCCGGTCAGCCACTCCATTCGTCTTGCTGGTAACGTTATGGCCGGTCACGCAGTTATCAAAGTGTTCGCGGGTTTTGCCGCAATCGCTGTGATCTCTCCTGTGTCCATCCTTGCGATCACCGCGATGTATGGCTTGGAAATCCTCGTGGCCTTCATTCAGGCCTACGTGTTCACAATCTTGACTTGCGTGTATCTCAAAGATGCATTGCACCCGTCACACTAATGGCCCGGCGGGATCCTCCCGCCAAACCAAACAAACTCAACTTCCCATCGTAAGGAGATAGGATTATGGAAGGCGAACTCGCACACATCGGCGCAGGCTTGGCAGCAATTGGTTCCGGCGCAGCCGCAATCGGGGTTGGTAACGTAGCAGGCAACTTCCTTGCCGGCGCATTGCGCAACCCGTCGGCAGCAGCCGGCCAGACAGCAACACTCTTCATCGGCATCGCATTCGCGGAAGCCCTGGGCATCTTCGCATTCCTGGTTTCCCTGCTTCTGATGTTCGCCGTCTAATCCACGGAACATAATATCCTTACGCGCGGGCGGTTCAGCATAAGCTGGTCCGCCCGATCGAAAGAAAACGTTCCGACGGAGGACAGACAAAATGGCGTCTGAAACACACGCTGCCGAAGCCGTCAGTTCTTGCGTTGACTCGCATGGCTCCGCGCTTGGTATGCCGCAGCTTTGCGGCGACTGGATCGGCAACCAGGTATTCTGGCTGGTAATCACACTCGTGGTCATCTTCCTTGTGCTTTCGCGCATTGCATTGCCGCGGATTGCCTCGGTTCTGGCGGAACGTCAGGGGACGATCACCAATGACATCGCCGCCGCCGAAGATCTTAAGCGCAAAGCCCTTGAGGCCGAAGCTGCTTATGAGCAGGCACTGGCAGATGCACGCGTACAATCGCAAGCCATTGCGCAAGCGACACGCGACGAAATTAAGGCAGAGCTTGACGTAGCCCTAGCCAAAGCTGACGCAGAGATCTCTGCCAAAGCTGCTGAGTCGGAAAAGGCGATTGCTGATATCCGCGCCTCGGCCTTGGAAAACGTTGAAGTTGTTGCCAAAGACACAGCAGAGGCCATCGTCGCTGTGCTGGGTGGCAAGGCAGATTCTGCCAAGATTGCCGCTGCTGTCTCCAACCGGTTGAAAGGGTAAGTTCATGAAAAAGCTAATCCTTCCTGCTGCTCTTGGTTTGACTGCAAGCCCCGCATTTGCAGCATCTGGCCCATTCTTCTCGCTTGGGAACACCGATTTTGTTGTTCTGCTTGGCTTCCTGGTTTTTCTGGGTGTGCTGGCGTACTTCAAGGTTCCAGGCATGCTGGGCGGTTTGCTGGACAAGCGTGCCGACGGCATTCGCAACGAATTGGACGAAGCGCGCGCGTTGCGTGAAGAAGCCCAGACGTTGCTGGCCAGCTACGAGCGCAAATCGCGCGAAGTGGCAGAGCAAGCGGATCGCATTGTTGCCCATGCCAAGCAAGAGGCCGAACTGGCCGCTGAGCAGGCAAAAGAAGACCTGAAAGCATCTATCGCCCGCCGTTTGGTCGCCGCTGAATCGCAGATTTCTTCTGCAGAAGCATCGGCTATCAAAGAGGTTCGTGATAGCGCAGCTCGCGTTGCTGTACTTGCAGCGCAAGATGTGGTTGCTGATCAAATGACTGCAAAAGACGCAGGCAAATTGATCGACGACTCTATCGCAGAAGTTGGCACCAAACTTCACTAAGCGTTCAGGACTAACACATAGAACAAAGGCCCGGCTCCGAAAGGTGCTGGGCCTTTTTCGTGGGGCTTGTCGACAAGATGAAAGCGGTGAAATGCGGTGCGGAATTCTGACGAACTGCGTCTGTGTCAGTCCTTGACGATGGTCGATGGATACGGTCAAAACAATCTTCCGCAGGCACATCAGCTGGGCAGTTAAAAGAGGCGCAAAGCGTGGCACATACGATCGTCGTTGGTAACGAAAAAGGTGGGGCAGGGAAATCAACTGTCTCTATGCATGTGGCGACAGCATTGGCGCGCATGGGCCACCGAGTAGGCACTTTGGATCTGGATTTGCGGCAAAAAAGCATGGGCCGCTATCTGGAGAACCGGCAAAAATACCTCGGAAGCATCGGTCTTGAGCTTCCAACGCCTATCTACATTGACTTGCCGCCTTCGGATGTCGGGTCAGCGCCAGAAGGGGATGAAGACTATGACCGTCGTCTTGGCCAAGCCGTAGCCGAGCTTGAATCCCGGTCCGACTTCATTGTTATCGATTGCCCCGGGTCGCACACGCGGCTTAGTCAGGTTGCTCATTCATTGGCGGACACGCTTGTAACCCCGTTAAATGATAGTTTTGTGGATTTTGACCTGTTGGCCAGAATCGACAATGACGGGGAAAAGATCATTGGCCCGTCGGTCTATTCCGAAATGGTTTGGTCGGCGCGGCAACTGCGGGCGCAGGCGGGGCTTGCACCAATCGATTGGATTGTACTTCGCAACCGGCTTGGTGCGCAGCAGATGGTAAACAAGAAGAAGATGGAAAGTGCCTTGGCTCGATTGGCCAAGCGAATCGGGTTCCGTATAGCTCCGGGCTTTAACGAACGGGTGATTTTTCGGGAGTTGTTTCCGCGTGGCCTGACTTTGTTGGACCTTCGAGATGTTGGGGTTAAACAGCTCAACATTTCAAATATTGCGGCGCGGCAAGAGCTTCGGGATCTGATCAAGTCGTTGAAATTGCCCGGAGTAGAGGTGAATTTCTGAAAGTGGAAAAGGCCGGATCGCAATGATCCGGCCTTTTGCGTTTTTGGGAATTATTCCGCAGGAATGGCTACGGCAGTTTGGTGTCCAAAGTGTTGGCGCCCAAGACGGATGATTAAAACGATCGCGACAATCTGCGAGAGGATCGCGAGACCAGAGATCGACCAATAGGCAACGTCGAATTTTGCAATCAGGCCCGAGGCAACGAGGCCTTTGTTTACAAAAAAGTGGATCATCACAGACAAAGCAACAGCAGGGCAAATTAGGGCGTAGGACCCAGGCGAAGTTTTGGACCCGACCACAAAGTCGGCGAAATATCCTTGGGCTTTTAGAACCACAGCACCCAGGCCCAAAAAGCCGAGCTGGATGGCCAGAAGACGGGTGAGGAAGATCATGGTCTCGCCGTCACTACCATGCACTTCAAGTGTCGTGTGCAGCCCGTGATTTTGCCGAAGGAACATGATGCCAAGAACCGTCACGATGGGAATGATGATCATCAAGGTCGGGCTCGCTTCGCGGGCTGTGCCATGTTGCAGCATGGAACTGATTGCCGATGCAGCGGCAAGCATCGTGTAGATAATCGCGATCACACCCAGAAAAGTCGACAGGACCAAAGACACACCAACGGTAGCAGGGTTTGTGCTCATCGCGGCAGGGGCCGAGAAGCCGACAGCAACCATCGATACTGCAAAGGCGGGCAACAGCTGTGCGAAGGAGTTGTGCGCGGTTACGTCAAAGACGCCGCCTTTGGACAAAACACGTCCCAGAAAACGGCCAATGAGCATGAAGGCCTGAACGCCGATCAAGGCAAAGGCGATGAGGGCAAGCGGGAAGAGGTATTCAACCACACCCCATAGGCCCGGCACGAAGACCAATCCAACAATGAACAACCCGTTGACTGTCATAGCCATTGCCAATGGCATAGCTAATATTGTCGATTCAGCGTTGGACGTAATCAGGTTTTGGTAGCCTTCAGTTTTCTTGAACGCCGAGAATGCCGACAGGTTCCAAGCCAAAAGCCTTAGGTTCGTGAAGGCGAAATAGGCAATCCCAGCCATTGCTATGACAATTGCGGTTCGCATGGGAAGGTCGCCGGTATTGAACGCCGCCATTATGTCTTCGAAAATTGGAACCGGGCGTCCGGCATGGGGAACCCAAAACATCAAGAACATGAAGAATGAGACTGTGACGCCACCTGCGCCGAGTGAAGCCAAGAAGTAGAGCGGAGAATATGTGTCCGCTGCCTTTGTTTGTGGGGTAGCCATGACGGCCTCCTGAATAAATATTCACAACATGGAATATATAAAACATTCAAAAAGTAGAATGTAAAGAGATATTCTACAACTCGCGCCTCACTATTAACGCGCCGTTAACCATGAAGCTCCACAGTCAAATCATGCGTAGTTGGTTGCTTTTCCTCCTCTTTGTCCTTGGGGCCTGTGACGCCGCAGGCCCCGGGTTCAAGTCTTCTAGCAAGATAGAACGTAGCATCGAAGGAACGAAATTTGCCCTTCGGCGACAAGGTGATGTCGTTGAGGCGATTCGCTTGTCGCCAGAGTTTTTGCCAAAATTCACAGAGGTGGCACGCAAGGCCGCAATAGTAGCGCAACTGGAAACTGGTTGCGCGGCCAAATGGGTAGATGGGGACCCAGCATTGCTGCGGATTGGCATGTCTTGCAACGGGGCGCGGCCCCCGAAAAAGCCCAGCCGGCGGAAATCCTTGTACTGCGACATCGAAGAGCTGTACGGGCGCGGGAACAGTTATGCAGGTCACATGATCTGTAGATAGGTGTGTTTGCCACGGGTTTGAATATAGGACAAACCCCAATATCTTGGGGACAACATCGCTGTAATCGCCAAATAAGCCCATATTTTATTGACACTGAGCGGTGATACCAGCCAATCTAAATGCCAGTTCAAGAATCAAGGCAACAGATTTGCAGTTCAACAAGCTCAGACTGACAGGCTTCAAAAGCTTTGTAGATCCGACGGATCTGGTCATAACTGATGGGCTTACCGGAGTCGTCGGGCCGAATGGATGTGGCAAATCCAACTTGCTTGAGGCGCTGCGCTGGGTGATGGGCGAAACCCGTGCAAAGGCGATGCGCGGCGGTGGAATGGAGGACGTGATCTTTGCCGGCGCGGCGACGCGTCCAGCCCGCAACTATGCTGAGGTTTGCCTGACCATAGACAACTCGGAACGTCTGGCCCCGACCGGATTCAACGATAGCGATCAGCTTGAAGTCGTGCGGCGGATAACCCGAGATGCTGGCAGCGCCTATAAGGCAAATTCCAAAGACACCCGAGCCCGCGACGTTCAAATGCTGTTTGCGGATGCCTCCACCGGTGCGCATTCTCCTGCACTGGTCCGGCAGGGACAGATTTCTGAATTGATCAACGCCAAGCCGAAAAACCGCCGTAAGGTTTTGGAGGACGCCGCTGGAATTGGCGGCCTGTATCAGCGCCGCCATGAGGCGGAACTGAAGCTGAAGGGTGCAGAAACCAATCTGTTGCGCGTGGATGACGTCGTAGAGCAGCTGGCGGGACAACTCGGGCAGCTGGCCCGCCAAGCCCGTCAGGCGGCACGCTATCGCGCGATCGGAGAGGAGCTTCGGTTAGCGGAGGGTATGCTTCTTTACCGGCGTTGGCGCGAAGCAGAAGACGCCCGCCTTGTCGCCGATACCCAATTGCGGGAGATGATCTCGCATGCGGGGCAGGCCGAAAAAATCGTGCGCTCTACCTCTGCGCAGCGAGCGGCTTTGGAGGATGCATTGCCGCCTCTGCGAGAAGAGGATGCGATCGCGGCTGCGATTTTGCAGCGGTTGATGGTGCAGCGCGACGCGTTGACCGATCAAGAAAAGCGGGCGCAGGACAGCATCAATACGCTCAAACGCCGGATCGAACAGCTTGATCGGGATATGGACCGCGAAGCTGGCCTCAACCGTGATGCAGGCGAAACGATTGAGCAATTGGAATGGGAAACGCGGGAGCTGACCAAGGCCGCTGATGGCCATGATGACCGGTTGGAAGAGGCAGCAGAAACTGCGTCGGAGGCGTCTTCGATTTTGCATGAGCGCGAGGCTGACTTGGCGCAGCGCACCGAAGACGTCGCAAGACTGTCGGCACGCCACCAATCGGCACAACGCTTTGTGGCTGACAGCCGCAAATCGATGGATCGGGCGATAGGCGATGCCACCCGCGCCCAGGAAACTGTGACCCAAGCCCGCGAAACGATGGAAGCATCCCGCATCGCCGCCGAACGTTCGGAAGAAGCACAAGAAGAAGCGCAAGCTCTGACCGAGCGGGCCGAGGAATTGTTGGCCAATGCCGAAGAGGTGCGCGCCGAAACCCAAAGCCGCGAAGCTGAAGCCCGCGCCGAACGCTCCGAATCCGAAGGCGAGATGAATGCATTGCGAGCGGAGGTCACCGCACTGGCCCGCTTGCTGGACCGCGACACCGCCGAGGGTGGTCAAATCATGGACCGGTTGCAAGTTGAGCAGGGTTTTGAGAAGGCGCTTGGGGCGGCTTTGGCTGACGATCTGCGTGCGCCAGAGGTGGACGCGGATGGGCCTACGGGCTGGTCCGTTTTGCCGGATTATCCGCATCCCCAAGCGTTGCCGGAGGGGGTTACAGCCCTATCGCAGCATGTTTCGGTGCCCGACGTACTGGCCCGCCGGATGGAACAGATTGGTCTGATTGGTGCCGATGATGGCGCGCGCCTTCAGCCTTTGCTGAAGCCCGGTCAGCGGTTGGTCACCCTTGAGGGGGATCTGTGGCGTTGGGACGGGTTTCGCGCTTGGGCAGAAGATCAGCCCTCAGCAGCAGCCCTGCGGTTGGAACAGTTAAACCGGCTCGAGGGTTTGAAACAGGAAATGGCCGAGGCAACGGCGCGGCTTGATGGTACCCGCGCCGCCCATGAGACGTTGACCGCGCGGTTGGCGGACCTGACCGCCGCTGATAAATCTGCCCGCGAGGCGCGCCGCCAAGCTGACCATCAATTGACCCAAGCGACTCGCGCGCAAAACCGTGCGGAAGCGGAGCGCGACATGGCGCAAAGCAAATTGGAAAGCGCTGGCCTGTCCGTTCGCCGCTACGAAGAAGAAATCAACACAGCCCGCGAACAGCTAGAAGAAGCTGAAGAAGTTTTGTTTGAGCTTGACGATCTGGATGAGGCCCGCGGCCTCGTGGAAGACATCAAAATGACCGTCGAGGCTGCCCGTATTACCATGATGGCCAAACGGTCTGCCCATGAAGAATTGCGCCGAGAGGGCGAAGCCCGCAAGGGTCGCAGCCAGCAGGTGACCAAGGAACTGTCCGGCTGGCGGCACCGTCTCGAAACCGCAGAAAAGCATGCATCCGATCTGGCAGATCGCAAAGAGGCCAGCATCGAAGAGCTGGAAGAGGCGATCACAGTTCCCGAGGAACTCGCTGATAAACGCGATGAGCTGTCTAGCGGGATCGAGGAAGCAGAGGCCCGTAAGGCGGAGGCCACCGATGCGCTGACCGGCGCGGAAACGGCGCTTCGCAGTGCAATCACTGAAGAACGCGACGCAGAACGCCTTGCTGGTGAAACCCGCGAAACCCGCGCCCGCGCCGAAGCCCGCGCTGAGGCTGCCCAAGAGACAGTGGCCGCCGCCGCCGAGCGTATTTCCGAAGAACTGGAATGCACACCGGAAACACTGCTGGAACAGCTGAACAAGACCCCTGACGAAATGCCGATTTCAGAGCAGATCGAACATGACGTTAGCCGGCTAAAGCGCCAGCGTGACGCGTTGGGTGCTGTCAATTTGCGCGCAGAGGAAGATGCCCGCGAAGTGCAGACCGAACACGATGAGCTGGTTCAGGAGAAATCAGACCTCGAAGAGGCGATTAAAACGCTGCGTAGCGGCATTGCCAGCCTGAACCGCGAGGGGCGCGAACGTCTTTTGACAGCTTTTGAGCAGGTCAATGCCAACTTTTCCATGCTGTTTACGCATCTGTTCGGCGGCGGTGAGGCAAATCTGGTGATGGTCGAAAGCGACGACCCATTGGAAGCTGGCCTTGAGATTATGTGCCAACCCCCGGGCAAAAAGCTGTCGACGCTCAGCTTGTTGTCCGGCGGAGAGCAAACACTGACGGCGCTCGCGCTGATATTCGGGGTGTTTTTGGCGAATCCGGCACCGATTTGTGTGCTTGACGAAGTCGACGCACCTTTGGATGACGCCAATGTAACCCGTATGTGCGACATGCTTGATGAAATGTGCCGCCGCACCAATACTCGGTTTTTGATTATTACGCACCATGCTGTGACCATGGCCCGAATGGACCGCTTGTATGGGGTTACCATGCAAGAGCAGGGGGTTAGCCAATTGGTGTCCGTTGACCTGAAAAAGGCCGAGAAGCTGGTCGCGTGAATGTGACGGGCGACTTGCTGTCAGTTCTTTGAGATGGTGATAGAGAGTCTGGATGCGTTTGAACCTGCCTTTCATAGTTTCGGTGGCCTGCTTAATGGCCGGACCGACCTTAGCCCAAAGCTTTTCAACCAAGGATGACGATGAAGTCTTTGATCGCTTTTCGTTGACCAAAGTCTTGGCGGGTAAAATTTTCGAGTTCTATGACGATGGCCAATCCCAATACTATGACGACGGTCGCTATAGCTACACATACGCTGGAGGCGGTGGGACAGCCTATGGATATTGGGATGTCACGGAGAGTGGGGCGGTTTGCGTCACGTTTCTCAACGAAGCGACGCGCTGCGATATCTATGTGATGAATGGGGAACGCATGATCCTGATCGACGAAAACGGCAACCGGTTTCCGGTGCGCCCCTGATGCGTTTGTTCTTGCTGTCCGCTTTGACGATGGTGGCCTTTGCCGCAAATTCCATTCTGACGCGTGTAGCGCTTGTCGACGGGAGCATTGATGTCATCAGCTTTGGCGCGTTGCGCCTTGGGGCTGGGGCCGCGATTTTAGTTGCGCTTTGCCTGTGGTTCGGCAAACGGGCGCAGCTGTTTTCTGCGCAACGGGTGATCAGCATCTTTGGCCTGCTGCTGTATATCGCCGGATTTACGGCGGCCTATGTTGGGATGGACGCCGGACTGGGCGCTTTGCTTTTGTTTGGCACGGTGCAGGTTACGATGTTTATCGGGGCGGCAATGATGCGCGAAGCCCTTCCGGCGCTACGTGTGGTTGGGGCGGCGATTGCTATGGCGGGCTTGGTCTATCTGGTCTGGCCGTGGCAGGCGATTGCCCAAAGCCAGATCAACATTGTCATGATGGTTTTGGCCGGGATCGGTTGGGGCGTCTATTCGCTGGCAGGCAAGGGCAGCACAAATGCATTGGCGGACACCGCTGTTAACTTTGTAGGTGCGGCTTTGGTGTTTCCGTTGTTGATGTGGGCCATGGTCAGCGAACCGCAGATTATTGTGACCCCGCGCGGGGCCGGTTTGGCCGTGATTAGCGGAGCAGTAACTTCTGGTCTAGGGTATGCGCTTTGGTATGCGATCCTGCCGCGGCTTGGGGCATCTATCGGAGCGGTTGCCCAGTTGACAGTGCCCCCAATCGCTATGGCGGCGGGTGTAACCCTGTTGGGCGAAGACCTGACCACCAAGGCGATGATATCGACAATCATTGTACTGGGCGGCGTAGCCCTGTCGATCCTTGGCCCGGTTTATTTGGTCAAACGCTCCAAAGCGTCATAAGTCATCCCGTCTTGCCATGGCAGACTGCGCAGGCTGTCAGGTTTTATATGCAGATCTTGAACCTCGGCACGGGTGAACCATTGGCGCCGGTTTACAATGCGTTCGGGATCGTGCCATTCGCTGGGTTGTTCATTGGTCATTTTGCACCGAAAGAAGACTTCTACCTGATGAAAGCCGCTGTCCGGATTGTGAAATTCGTTGACCAAACAGGGCGCGCCGATGTCGACGAATAGACCGCATTCTTCCATCAATTCCCGCGCCAGATTGTCAGGCAATGAATGGCCCTTTTCAACCCCGCCGCCCGGTGCACACCATAGTTCAGACTGGGTGCCGTCTTTGGATGGTGGCCATGCATTGACCAACAGCAGCCGGTCTTGCTGTAGGATAATGCCGCGTACGGCCAACCGGATAGGGCGATTTGGCAAAGAGGTCTCCTTTCGCTCTTTCCTATGGCGGGCAGGCTGCGTATTTCTGATCAGATGAAATATTTGATTGCACTGCTTCTGCTGATTGCCCCGCCTGTTCAGGCGGAGTGTATTGTCATGCTACACGGATTGGCCCGCTCGGGAAATTCCTTTGTCATTTTGGGCCGGTTGATGGAGGGCGAAGGCTATGACGTTGTCATTGTCGACTACCCGTCCACCGAAGCGCCAGTGCAAGAGCTGGTCGAAGCCGTCCCGGTGGCGGTTGAGCAATGCGGCGATCAAACCGTTCATTTTGTAACCCATTCCATGGGGGGCATTTTGCTCCGGTTCTGGCTCAAGGATCATACACCAGAAAATTTGGGCCGTGTGGTTATGCTGGCTCCGCCAAATCAAGGCAGTGAACTGGTGGATGAACTGAGCGAATGGCAGCTGTTTGAATGGATCAATGGCCCCGCCGGACTTCAACTTGGCACCGGTAGCGACAGTTTTGTCAAAAGCTTGCCACCTGTCGATTTCGAACTGGGTGTTATTGCGGGCACAACATCGCTCAATCCGGCCTATTCGGCGTTTCTTCCGGGCGACAATGACGGCAAAGTGACGGTTGAATCGACAAAGGTTGCGGGCATGGCCGCGCATCTGGAATTGCCGGTTTCCCATACGTTTATCATGCAAGATCCGATGACAATGGCGCAGGTCGATTTGTTTTTGCGCGAGGGACGGTTTGATCCTGATCTGGATTGGACCGACTTGGTAACCGTAGATATGTTGTCGTGCCTGTTAGGTTGGTGTTCGGAGGACGAGGATGAGCATTGAGGTCACTCTGACCGGCGCGCGTGTTTTGCGCCCGACAGGTTGGGATGATGGGTTTTTGGGGATCTCGGGCGGCCGTGTTGTTGATGAAACATCTGGGCGGTTAATTGATCTGAGCGGATATGACGTGCTTCCGGGTATCGTTGATGCGCATGGTGACGGGTTCGAGCGCCATATGGCCCCGCGTCGGGGCGCATTGCGTGAGCGGGACGCAGGAATGGTGGCCGTTTCGGCGGAGCTTGCAGCCAATGGCATAACGACTGCGATTCTGGCCCAATTCTGGAGCTGGGAGGGAGGATTGCGAGGTCCGGATTTCGCGCGGGAAGTTCTGGAATCTGTTCGCATCATGAAAGATGGTGTGCCCATAGATATGCGCCTGCAACTGCGGCTCGAAACCCATTTTCTGGATGAGCTAGAGGCGGCAGAGGCGGCGATTGACGCGCATGGCGTTGGCTATGTTGTGTTCAACGATCACTTGCCGCATGACCGTCTGGCACAGGGGCGCAAGCCGCCGCGTATGACGGGGCAGGCGCTGAAAAGTCGCCGCAGCCCTGAAGACTATTTCAAACTGTTGCTTGATCTTCATGCCCGCGGGGATGAAGTCGGGGCGGTGATGGATGATCTGACCAAGCGCCTTGCTGCCAAAGGTGTCACGATGGGCAGCCATGACGATCACACCGCCCAGGATCGATCTGTTTGGCGGGCGCGTGGGGCGCTGGTGTCAGAATTTCCCGAGACTTTGGAAGCGGCGCAAGCGGCCCGCGATGCTGGTGATTTCATTGTGCTTGGCGCGCCGAACGTTGTGCGCGGGGCAAGTCATACAGGCAATGCTTCGGCGCTAGAACTGATTGCGGCAGGTCTGTGTGATGCTTTGGCATCCGATTACCACTACCCATCGCCGGCGCGGGCGGCTTGGCGCTGCGTTGAGCTGGGGTTGCTGGATGATGCAGCTGCGTGGCGCTTGGTGTCTGACGGTCCGGCCCGGGTGTTGGGCCTGCAAGATCGCGGGCAATTGCAGGCCGGAAAACGGGCGGATCTGGTGGTCATGGAGCCCGAAACCCGGCGGATCGTCGCTACGATTGCGCAGGGACAAGTGGCTTGGATGACCGGAGCGGTCGCGGAAAGGTTTATCTAGGGCTCTGGGTTAGCCCTTGGTGATCCGGTTCACATGGGCCATTTTGCGGCCCGGCTTTACGTCCGCCTTGCCATATAGGTGCAGCGCACATGTCGGGTCTGCCATCAATTCCGGCATACGGTCCATGTCATTCCCGATGAGGTTTTCCATGACCACATCCGAATGGCGTTGACCGTCGCCCAAAGGCCAACCGGCAACCGCGCGAATATGTTGTTCGAACTGACAACTGACGCAGCCGTTTTGTGTCCAATGTCCGGAGTTGTGTACGCGCGGTGCAATCTCGTTGATGATCAATCCTTGGGGTGTCACAAAGAACTCAACCCCCATCACGCCCACATAGTCCAGTGCGTTCAAGATCTTGGCAGCCATCAAGACCGCGTCCATTTGCAGTTTGGCGGGCACTTTGGCGGGGACGGTTGTCGTATGAAGGATCCCATCACGGTGCACGTTTTGACCCGGATCAAAGGCCGAAACTTGACCATCTGCGCTGCGCGCTGCGATCACTGAAATCTCGCAAGTGAAATTTACAAACCCTTCGAGGACCGCTGGTGCACCGTTCATTTCCGCCAGTGCTTCAGCAGCGTCTTCGGCGGATTTTAGTCGTGCCTGCCCTTTGCCATCATAGCCAAACCGGCGGGTCTTCAAGATCGACGGAGCGCCAATCGCCTCGACCGCTGCAGTCATACTGGTGGAATCTGTGACATCCGCATAAGGCGCGATTGCCAATCCCAAGTCAGCCAAAAAGGCCTTTTCAATCAAACGATCCTGACTGATGCGCAAAGCCTCGCGGCCCGGACGAATAGGGCGCAGGGTTTCGAGCAGGTCCAAGGCTGAGGTCGGGATGTTTTCGAATTCATAGGTGATCACATCGACGGTTTCGGCAAAGGCCTTTAGCGCGTCTTGGTCCTCATAGGAGGCAGTGGTGACACGATGCGCAACATCCGCCGCGGGGGGATTGGCGCTGGGTTCAAAAATATGGGATTTGAAACCCAATCGGCTGGCCGCGACTGACAACATGCGGCCCAATTGGCCGCCTCCGAGGATACCGATTGTCGATCCGGGGACGAGGGGGGATGTCATGGCGGGCCTCCTGTAGCATTCTGCGTTTGATGCGTTGAATTCGCGCGTTTCGCAAGGGGGGCGCAGCGGGCAAAGCGGGGCAATATGTAGGATTTGCCCTGCTTAAAGATGCTTTTTGCCACCAGTGAGGATTAAACGAGGTCGCGGTCCGGTTCGTCGGCGATCGATGCAGACAGATCGCTGCGCCATGTATCGAGGCGTTCCGCCAGTTCCGAATCTTGCAACGCCAGAATACCAGCAGCCATCAGCCCGCCATTTTTAGCCCCAGCGGCCCCAATTGCCATGGTCGCAACTGGAAATCCGCGCGGCATTTGCAAAATGGAATAGAGGCTATCGACACCGTTCAGCGCCCGGGTTTGCACTGGAATGCCAACAACAGGAACGCGGGTTTTTGAGGCCATCATGCCAGGTAAATGCGCCGCGCCGCCTGCGCCAGCGATGATTACCTGCAAGCCGCGTGAAACGGCCGTTTTGCCGTAGTCCCACAGGCGGTCTGGTGTGCGGTGGGCCGAGACGATCTTGACCTCATAGGGCACGCCCAATTCATCCAGAACATCGGCTGCTTCTTTCATGGTTGGCCAGTCCGATTGGCTGCCCATGATAATTCCGACTTTGACTGCGCTCATGATTGTCTCCTGTTGCGAAGAAGCGCGCACTATATTCAACGGCATTCAAAGAACAATGCGGCGATTGCAGCGGTGGCCGGCTTAACGGTGGTCCTGTGCCAATTTGGCCATCAAGATGTCATCATGCCACTCGGTTCCAACACGGGCAGATTCGCGTTCAATGCCTTCGCGGCGAAATCCGCAGGCCTCGTAACAGCGGATCGCGCGCGTGTTGTATTCGATCACGCGTAAATGGACCCTATGCAAACCCATGGGCCCAAACGCATGGTCCAGCAGCAAGGAAATAGCACCGCGCCCGATGCCTTGCCCTAACTGTTCGTGGTGGGCCAAGCCAATGCCAAGCCGTGCTTTTTTATCTAGCAAGTTGACGTTGTTCAGGCGAATAGATCCGGCAAGCGCACCTTCGTATTCAATGATCCACGCACTAGGGTGGTGCTGGATTTCGGCTACCCAAGCTGACGCGGATTCGCGGGTCCAGGGCGGCAAAGCGGTTGGATCCTTGCCAAACATCCGGATGATTGTCGGATCTTGGCCCAGATTGAACCGCGCTTCGGCGTCACCGGCACGCGGCTGGCGCAACACGATCGAGCCGCGCTGCAAGTTGTTTCCACCATTTGAGTTTGCATCAACCAGTCGCATTCAGGCGATGATATCGGGCAAAAGGCGGTCTTCCAGGCGGGCGATCTGGTCTTTCAGCCGCAGCTTCTTCTTTTTCAAACGCTGCAAGGTGATCTGGTTAAAGGTCCCTGTGTCTTGAAGGGCGCGAATTGCGTCATCCATATCGCGGTGCTCTTGCTTGAAGACTTCAAGCTCAACCCGCAGCACGTCCTCGTTCTTCATCGAGATATCGGTCGGTGCGTTCATGGCAGAACCCTCTGAAATACTAACGAGTTCTAGGATAGCAATTCTTTTCCGGTTGCGCAAAGCCCTTGCGCTGTCGCATCTTGCTTCCCATATTAAAATCGTTGGGTCGCCGAATGGGGCCCGGCGCGTGACGGTCGCTTTGCAAAAGGACGTGTCGATGACCAAACTGACTTTGGGGTCATATCCCCATATGCTCGGCTTCGAGCAACTTGAACGTCTGCTAGAGCGGACAGCTAAATCAAGCGAAGGCTATCCGCCTTTCAATATCGAACAAACCGCAGATTATGCCTATCGGATTACCTTGGCTGTGGCCGGATTCGCGCAAGGCGATCTGTCGATCACCGTCGAAGACCGCCAGTTGGTGGTTCGTGGGCGCCAAA
The DNA here is from genome assembly GCF_003208435.1 of Pelagimonas varians. Lineage (GTDB taxonomy): Bacteria > Pseudomonadota > Alphaproteobacteria > Rhodobacterales > Rhodobacteraceae > Pelagimonas > Pelagimonas varians. The sequence continues at coordinate 250,228 of NZ_QKMF01000005.1, forward strand.
ACGACGATGGCGGGGAACGTGTTTTCTTGCATCGCGGTATCGCATCGCGCCAGTTCCAACGCAGTTTTGTGTTGGCTGATGGCGTCGAAGTCGGAGAGGCCATCATGGAAAATGGCCTGCTCCATGTGGATCTAACCATGAGCGTCCCCGAAACGGTGGTGCAGACGATCCAAATCAGGAAAGGGTGAGGCCTATGTTCGAGAAATATGAATTCGATAAATTGAGCCGGGACAATGTGGTGTATGTGCGTGCTGTAAAAGGCAAGGATCTGCCCGATGATGTGCGCGCCCAAGTTGGTCGCCGAGCCATTCTATATGCAGTCCATAATTCCGAAGGCGAACGTCTGGCCTTGGTCAAAGACCGGACGCTGGCTTTTGCACTGGCCCGTCAAAATGACTTTGCGCCGGTGACTGTGCACTGAATTTTTGTCTCACCGCTGGATTGCGGTGAGACACATAGTCACCTTTGAATGTGACGGAAAATCGTTTCAGCTGCGTATTAAATGAGGAGGGGGCGGTATGGACCTCCTTTTCGATACGGAGACTGCCATGAGCCACCCATCCCCAACGCATTACCACCGTGTGCAAATTGCCCTGCATTGGGTGATCTTCCTTCTGTTTGCCTTCAACTTTGTCGTGTCCGAGGGCATGGGCAAAGCGCTGCGACTAAAGCTGGAAGGCGGAATACCCGAAGGCCTGGTGCCATTGTTGCACCCGCCGGTTGGTGTGGCTGTATTGGTTTTGACCCTGATCCGCATCGTTGCGCGTGTGCGCCTTGGTGCCCCAGATTTACCTGAAAATGGCAAACCGTTGATGGATAAGGCAGCCCATTGGGCGCATCTGGCGCTCTATGCTTTACTTGTCCTGATCCCGCTTTCCGGCATGGCGGCTTGGGGAGGCGGAATAAAGGCCGCGGGGGATGTGCATGAGATTTTGGTGAAGATCACGATGATCACAGTGGTTCTGCATGCAGTTGCTGCGGTATTCCACCAGTTTGTTTTGAAAGATAACCTTCTTAGCCGGATGCGGCCGGGCGGTTGATCGCAACAAAAACGCGTGTACGCGTTTTGCAAATTCCGTTAACGGAATTTCAGGCGCACATGAGAAAAGTCTGCTAAAAAACTGGTATTGTGTATTTGCTTCGTTCACCCGCATGCGACCCAGTCTTGGATTGGCTGGGTTTGCTTCGGGGATAGTCAAAGACGAGGCTAATTGACATCGATTGCCCGCAATTTTTGGCCTTTGCGTGGGCAAATTTGGCGTCCGCTGTCGGTTCGGAAGGTAACACGGAGTGTTTTTGCGCGGGCGTCTTTCCCAGCTGTGGCCACAGTAGAATGCAGGTGTGGGCCAGCGGTTTGACCTGTATTTCCAGAATAGCCAATCAGCCCGCCTTTAGCCACGTATTGGCCCAAAGTTACCGCAACACCGGGGTGTTTGAGGTGATTCTAGAGCCCTAAAGTGCGATCATCGTGTTGAATGGCAATATAGTTGGCTTGATCGACAAGGTACCTAGAGTTGCCGCCCTTATTCGACGACGCTTTTAGAAAAACCACGCGCCCGCCGCGTGCGGCGTGGATAGGAGTGCCAAACGGCATCGCGAAATCTGTTGATTGTTTTTGCGAGTCGGTATGTGTGTCGACCGTTACAGCTTTGTGAGACTTCGTACGCTTTACCAAGCGCATAAGGCTGTCGACATTAATAGGCTGGCGTGGACTTTGTAGCAAAATCGCCTCACACCCCTTTGTAGGAATAGGAGTAAGACCAGCGCCCTAGCTTTGTCTTTTGTAAGCGAAACAGCTTTTGTCGCGACCTCCCGCCTAGCATGAAAGTCCGCTGTTTCGTACCAATGTCGATCATATTTTCGAGCTCAAGAGATAACCCGACAGTAATTGGCATATGATCATGTCGGTTTAAGGCGAAGAGGTCCACACCATCATTGAACACGCATTGTGAGGCATTGGTCCTTTGTGGGCCTCTAAGCTATTCACAAAGGAATACAAAAATGGCCAAGAGAAACTCTTGGCCATTTTCAGTGCTAACTTTACTGGTATTTATTGAGCCGCGATCAGACCCATGCTTTCCAGCTTCAGGATGACCTGATGCGCGCAGTTGTCGACTTCAACGTTTTCGGTTTCAACGCTCAGCTCTGGGTTCGCAGGCACATCGTAGGGGTCGGAAATGCCCGTGAATTCTTTGATTTTGCCTTCGCGGGCCAGTTTGTACAGGCCTTTGCGATCGCGCTTTTCACACTCTTCGATTGTTGTCGCTACGTGAATTTCGATGAAGGCACCAAAGGCCTCGACGTCTTCACGAACAGCGCGGCGGGTGGTGGCATAAGGCGCAATAGGCGCACAAATGGCGATGCCGCCGTTTTTGGTGATCTCGGAGGCCACATAGCCGATGCGGCGGATGTTCAGGTCGCGGTGCTCTTTCGAGAAGCCGAGCTCAGACGAAAGGTTCTTACGAACAATGTCACCATCCAGCAAAGTCACAGGGCGGCCACCCATTTCCATCAGTTTAACCATCAAAGCATTCGCAATGGTGGATTTGCCCGAACCAGAGAAACCAGTGAAGAAGACTGTGAAGCCTTGCTTCGACCGTGGTGGCTTGGTTTTGCGCAGCTCTTTAACAACCTCAGGGAACGAGAACCACTCAGGGATCTCAAGACCTTCGGCCAAACGGCGACGCAATTCGGTGCCCGAGATGTTCAGGATAGTGATGTTTTCTTTGTCTTCGATCTCGTCGATGGCCTCGTACTGGGCGCGTTCCTGAACCCAAACCATGTGTTTGAAATCAACCATTTCACAGCCGATTTCCGACTGGTTGGCGCGGTACAAGTCCTGTGCGTCGTATGGGCCGTAAAAATCTTCGCCGGCCGAGTTTTTGCCGGGGCCAGCATGGTCGCGGCCAACGATGAAGTGCGTGCAGCCGTGGTTTGCGCGGATCAAACCGTGCCAAACGGCTTCGCGTGGGCCTGCCATACGCATGGCAAGGTTCAACAGCGACATGGATGTTGTCGACTGTGGGTACTTGTCCAGAACAGCTTCGTAGCAGCGGACGCGTGTGAAATGATCGACGTCGCCCGGCTTGGTCATGCCAACAATCGGGTGGATCAGCAGGTTGGCCTGCGCTTCTTTGGCGGCGCGGAAGGTCAGTTCCTGATGCGCGCGGTGCAACGGGTTACGTGTCTGGAACGCAACCACTTTGCGCCAACCCATTTTGCGGAAGAATGCGCGCAATTCGTTAGGTGTGTCGCGGCGGGCGCGGAAATCATAATGCACTGGCTGTTGGATGCCGGTTACCGGGCCACCCAGATAGATTTTGCCAGCTTGGTTATGCAGGTAGTTCACAGCAGGGTGCGCATCATCGTCTGCACCGAAAACTTTTTCGGCTTCGACGGCTTTGTTTGGCTCCCACTTGTCTGTGACGGTCATGGTCGCAAGGATAACGCCTTCTTGGTCGCGCAGGGCGATGTCCTGACCAACTTCAACCGTGCCTGCATAGTCTTCGGAGACGTCCAAAGTGATTGGCATTGGCCATAGGGCCCCACTGGTCAGGCGCATGTCGTTGACGACGCCATTGTAGTCTGCTTCGGACATAAAGCCTTTAAGCGGGTTAAAGCCGCCATTCATCAGCAGTTCCAAATCGCAGATCTGACGTGGAGACAAATCGTGAGAGGTCAGCTCGCCGGCCTCAACCTTGAGTTTCTGGGCGCTCTCATAGGAGACGTAAAGCTCGGGAATAGGAGCAAGGTTGTTTTGCATGAGTTTGGTCCTGTGTTTAAATGGGTCAAAGCCGCTTGTCGTGCCGGTAAGCTCCGCATGCAGAGCATCATACTCGGCAAATTTGCGGGTCAAAAATGTGTCTCTGAGACGGATGAGTTCAGCAGCCCCACGCGAGGTAATAGCGTAGGCAAACCGTTGCCGTTTGTCTGGGCCGCCACGTTCAGTGATCTTGACGAGACCCATCTCGGTGGCCGCACGCAATTGCGCGTTTAACCTGCCCAAGGACACCCCCAATGCAGACGCAGTCGCACGCTGCGACGCATCCGATGCCACGTCCAACTGACGCAGCATCCGAAAGAGGAGGTCTTCTTCCTCTGGGGTGGTTGGTTTTCCGATTACAGCAGGCATCCGAGACTCAAAGTGTGTTCACGCGTGAACGCATCGCACATTTTGCAGCTGCAGCAAAGATAAAAAATTATAATTTTGGGAGAATGGTTAACTTATGCCGATGCGCCGCACTCGCAGTTGCGGCGCATCGGTGGCGATCGGGTCGTTTAGCCCTGCATGCCCCAGCCATCGGGGGCAAAGCCGTGGTTTAAGGCGGCACGCGTTGCCACTTCTTCGCCAACCCAAATTCCGTCAGCTGAAATGGCTTGATCGGTGAGGGATGCTACCAGATAGGGTTGGTCACCGTCATCTTCGACAAATTCGCAGATATAGTCGGACCGAGTCAGCACATCCGCGAGCGCGCGCCAATCCGCGTCTTCGCCAGACGCGACAAAGAAATAATCGACATCGGCGACATCGGGCAAACCGTGTTCAGCCTGCATTTCTGCATAAGTTGCCGTGGTTTCAGCCTTTTGGGCTTTGAAGTCATGTGACACGCTGTTCACTCCTGCTCGGCCAGGAAGCGTTCTGCTTCCAGCGCCGCCATGCAGCCCATACCAGCCGACGTCACAGCCTGACGGTATTTGTGGTCTGTCAAATCGCCTGCAGCAAACACACCGGGAATAGAGGTTTCGGTGCTGTCAGGTTTGGTGACAACGTAGCCGCCCATGTGGGTTTCAAGCACGTCTTTCACTAGTTCGTTGGACGGGGCGTGACCGATGGCGACAAAGACACCTTCGCAGGGGACTTCGCTGATTTCGCCGGTTTTGACATTCTTGACCTTAACTCCGGTCACGCCTTTGGGCATATCAGTGCCAACAACTTCTTCGAGCTGGTGGAACCAAAGGGGTTCGATCTTCGGGTTCTTGAAAAGGCGGTCTTGCAAGATTTTTTCCGAACGCAATTCGTCGCGTCGGTGAATCAAGGTGACTTTGGAGGCGAAATTGGTCAGGAACAGCGCTTCTTCGACAGCGGTGTTGCCGCCGCCAATAACTACGATTTCTTTGCCGCGATAGAAAAAGCCATCACATGTGGCGCAGGCCGAAACGCCAAAACCTTTGAACGCCTCTTCGCTTTCGAGACCAAGCCATTTAGCGCGTGCGCCGGTGGCCAGAATGATCGCGTCTGCGGTGTAGACAGTGCCGCTGTCCGATTGGCACACGAAGGGGCGCTTACCGAAATCTACGGAAGAAATGATGTCCCCAATGATCTCGGTTCCCATGGCACGGGCGTGGGCCTCCATGTTGACCATCAGTTCAGGGCCCTGAATTTCGGTGAAGCCGGGGTAGTTTTCGACTTCGGTTGTTGTGGTCAGCTGGCCGCCGGGTTCCAAACCTTGCACCAAAATAGGTTCCAACATGGCGCGTGCGGCGTAGACCGCAGCGGTATAACCAGCCGGTCCAGAGCCAATGATCAATACGCGGGTGTGACGGGTTTCTGACATGGGGTGGCTCCTTTATGCGTTGTTGGCGATATAGCGGGCAGATGGATGAGATTAAAGGGGGGACGCATGTCACAGCCCTGTGACGCAATGCTTGTTGACGCTTTGAATCGCAGCGCGAGTTGTGAGCGCTAACTTGAAATCTGTGCGAGCGTGGTTCATCAACGCTTCTTTGGTATGCGTTTCGGATTGTGGAACTTTCTTGCGCATGTGCGAAATAATATTGCGTGGCCCTAGTTCACTGCTATAACAATCGCGAATTGAGGGGAATATTATGCCAACGCACCGGCTTGATCCAATTGACCGCATGATTCTGGCTGAGCTTCAGGCAGATGGTCGAATGACAAACGTCGAACTGGCCCGCCGGGTTGGTATTTCTGCCCCGCCGTGTTTGCGCAGGGTACGCACGCTCGAAGAACAAGGCTTCATCCGCGGATACCACGCAGAGGTGGATTCGCGCGAACTGGGTTTCGAGGTTCAGGTTTTTGCGATGGTTGGTCTGCAAAGTCAGGCGGAATCGGATTTGCGCGCCTTTGAAGAGCGATGCAGAGAATGGCCCTTGGTGCGTGAGTGTCATATGCTCAACGGCGAAGTGGATTTTATCTTGAAATGTGTCGCGCCGGACCTGTCAACTTTTCAAAGCTTTCTGACAGGTAACTTGTTGACTGCCCCCAATGTGGCAAGCGTCAAAACCTCGTTGGTCATTCGCGGAGCAAAGGATGAACCGGGCGTGCCGTTTGAAGTGCTTGAGGAGCGGCTGAGTCGCAAGGCTTAAGAACGCGACCAGATTTACCTACAAAAACCATTCGGCTTTTGAGATGGATAGTTGCGACGCCCGGAATTCCGGCTGGGCGCCGCGCAATTTCTCAGCTGTCCAAAAGTTGTTCGATCACTTTGCGTGTAGAGCGGGTCATGGAGACCTGCCCAAAGTCATTCAGATCAGTGATGTTCGGGAACATCGATAAGAACAACGCACGCATGTTCTGGCCTAAATCCTGACCGATGGATTTACCGGGGTGATAGGTTTCCAACTCAACACCGCTTATCTTGATGGTGGTGTGATGCTGCACCATCAAATGGTACATTTGAACGGTACCAGCAGGCGTGATTTCCAAGAAACGATCGCCGTCAGTGTAGTCTTGGATCGGTGCCAAAACAGTGTCTTGCCCTAGCAAACTGCGCAGTTTGTCATGCCGTACCACCATGCGTGCAGCTGGACCTACCAAAAGATCAAAACTTGGCTTTCCAAAGCCAAAGGCGTCGCTGGTGATCCGGGTCAAGCGTGTGAGTGATGTCGATTCATCACCTCGACCCGGCACATAAGTTGTGGATCCAATCCATGTCACCGGCTCTGCCCCATTGGCGGTTTCGATGTAATCGCCGGGTAGCAAGTCTTCGATAGCGACGGGTCCGCGAACAGTTTGGATCAGCGTACCGCGGGCAAATGCGCTGGCGCATTCCTCGAACAAAGGGGTTGCAGGGGCCACATGTTGACGAAACGAAACAGTCAGGTCGGGCAGAAGGGCCGCCGCCTCATATTTGCGCATGAGAGAGCTTGGGCGCTGAGGTTGCGAATCCGGATGCATGTCACCGGTATCCAGCCGATCGGCTGAAACGGGCGCGGAGAGAGCAGATTGCATTCTGGAGGTGCCGTGACGGAGACTGGACATGTGATCACCCTATACTCAGGTCGGTCACATTCGTGCTGGCCCCCACCAACAACGACAAATGGACGATTGCTTTTGCGTTTCGTTGATCACGAATAGGCCGCAATCAAAGGGGATGGTCAAGATTGGGCTGCTTTGAAGTCCGGTGCGGCGCATAATCCGGCGTGAATCAAATGGATTGTCATGAATTCATCAACAAGATCGCCACAATTCGGTACAGTTGCACCGAATTGAGCACAGTTTTAACAGAATCAGGCAGACCGTAGGCTGGACTTTAGCGCCACACGGCGACGGGCAATCATCGCCAAACGTGTGGCTCCACGTTCCCAAGGCATCTCGGTCTGGGTTTCCTTGGCGGTTGTGACAATCGATTTGATGAACCGCGAATTTATTTTCGGCGAGGGTGTCATGGGGGCTTCTCCGTGTCTGCTCAGATGGCGTTTGCGCCTGTATCCAAGTTTAAATCTGACCGGAAAATGGGGCGGGCTTGTGGCCTTGATGGGATAATACTGCGCCCATAGCTGTATTGTTTCCGCTTTTGCGGACCTCAGATTCGGATGCAGGAAATCAATCGACCGTAGTCCGCTTCGCCGGCATGTGTCGTGCGGCGATAGGAGTAGAACCTGTCTGAATCCGAATAGGTGCAGTGGCGTGTCCATTCAGCAGAAACCCCGGCACTGCGAAGCTTGTGAAGGCCGTAAGACGGCAGGTCAAATTGGGCCTTCTCACCCTGTCCGCCTGCAAAGAATCGGGCATTGTCGGGATCTTCTGCAAGAAAGCTGTCCAGAAATTCTGGACCGACCTCATAAGCGCTTTGGCTGATCGATGGGCCGATGACCGCTGTGATGTTTTCGCGTTTGGCACCCAGCGCAATCATAGCGTCGATTGTGGCCTCAAGCACGCCGCCTTGCGCGCCCTTCCATCCGGCATGTGCCGCACCAATTACTTGAGCATGGGGATCGGCAAACAACACTGGCTGGCAATCTGCCGTCAAGATCGAGAGGGCAACTCCGGGTGTGGCTGTGACCAAAGCATCAGCCTTGGGTGGCGTGTCCGGCATCGGAGCGTCCGAAACGGTCACGACATCGGCTGAATGCACCTGATAGACCGAAGCCAGTTCGGTGATCGCAACGCCCATTGCTTTGGCGACACGAGATCTGTTAATCGCAACAATTTCGGATTGGTCGGATGATCCTGACCCGCAATTCAAGCCGGAAAATACACCAGATGATGCGCCACCGCGGCGCGTAAAGAACCCATGATGAAACGGGGTCAAAACATCTGCTGTGATAATTTCCAATGTCATAGATCATACCCTGGAGGCGGAGGTGCGCCCTTGGGAAAGAGCGCAAGTGTCTTGAACAACGAACCCATTTCTTCGGGGTGCGTCAACCTGCGATGTGCAGCAATATGCGATTCCAGTGCCGGCCCGCTTAATGCATTGGCGAGAGACTGAGCGCGGGCGGTAATGCCAAGCCGCTCTAAAAAAACGCCTTGTGCAATGAGTTGACTGTGACTGGTCGCAGTTGCGGCCTTGGCTATGGCCTCAAAATCCACATGCGCGGTAAGATCAGCTTGTCCGGGATTGGCGAAAGGATCCACAGGTGTGTGTGCCTCAAGCGCCTGAAATGTATCGCCACGGCTGTGCCAGCCGCCATAGTCAAAAAACAGTGCCGCGCCGCCGTGCGCGGCAATACGGTCTGCAATTTCGGCGGTGATGGGGGCAGCGGGCGCGCAGAGCTCTACGGCTTCTCCTTCGGTAGTGTCATCCAGCCGATGGTCTAGCGCTTCGATCGGAGCGGGATCAGACAAACCAGCGACAAGCGAATCGCCCTGCCAAGCGACCATGGTTTCACGCCAGCCTTTTGCGTCGCGGGTGAACTGCCGTACGGGCAGGGCGTCGAAAAACTCGTTGGCGACAAGAAACAAGGGGGCGTCGGGCAAAGCCGCGATTGTGTCGTGCCATTTTGGTGTGAAAGCGCTGAGGCGTTGGGCTTGACTGGCCTGCAATGTAGGCGAGGCTTCGACCAGATGTAGATCAGCTGCGTCATGAAATCCGGGAACAGAGCGGGTGGCGCGCAATATATCGGCCATCAAGGTGCCGCGTCCGGGGCCAATTTCCGCTAAGGTAAACCTACTGGCGGCCCCTTGATCCAACCAGCTTTGGGCCAAACACAGACCGATCAATTCGCCAAACATTTGCGAGATTTCCGGCGCGGTGGTGAAATCCCCATCTGCCCCCAGCGGATCACGGGTGGTGTAATAGCCGTGGGCAGGGTGCAAAAGGCATTGCGTCATATATTCGGCTAGGGTGATCGGGCCGGTTGCTGAAATCTGGCGGGCTAGGATATCCTTTAGCGCGGTCATGCAGTGCTCCGGTTAGCGCGGGCAATGAACCAAAGGCCGACGGCGATCATCGGCAGCGTCAGCAATTGGCCCATGGTCAGCCCGTAGCCGTTGATATGGAGTGCCAGTCCAAGGGGGTTTCCAAGCGATTGAAATTGCGCGTCCGGTTGGCGGAAGAATTCAACGAAAAAGCGGGCCGCGCCATAGCCAGCGAAGAAAGTTCCGGCGATCAGGCCAGGTTTTTTGAGCGCGCCGCGCAGCACGAGTGCCAAAATGACCAGACCAAGGACAAGCCCTTCCAGCCCAGCTTCGTAGAGCTGTGACGGGTGACGCGCGCAGATATCACCCAAGGGCTGGCCGCAATCTTGAGCGCGAACTCCGGGGAAAATAACCCCCCACGGGACATCCGTGGCGCGGCCCCACAATTCGGCATTGATAAAGTTCGCAAGGCGTCCAAATAGCAACCCAGCAGGGGCCGCCAAGGCCAGCATGTCGGCAGTCGGAAGTTTGGGGATGTTATGGCGGGCGCAGAAAATCCACGCACCAATCACAGTCCCGAGAAAACCTCCGTGAAAGGACATTCCGCCCTGCCAGACAATCGGAATTTCGCCGGGATTGGCCAGATAATAGCCCGGTTGATAGAACAGCACATAGCCCAAACGCCCACCCAATATGATGCCTAAGATAATCCAGGTCAGCAGGTCTTCGATTTGCTGCGGTGTCATCGGCGGTTGATTGCCCTGCCAAAGGGCGGGGCGCCGGACGGTCATGATCGTGAATCGCCAGCCGAGCAAGATGCCTGCGATATAGGCCAAAGCGTACCAGCGCAGGGCTAAATGAAAGCCGAAGATGTCGATCGAGAACAGCTCGGGCGAGAGGGAGGGGAAAGGAATTGCAGCTATCATGCGTCCTGTTGCCTCTGGTTTTGGGGGGAAGTCAACCTTGTGACTTGCCCGAATGCGCACCATATAGAGAGGGAATGTAATACCGGAGTGACCTATGCAAACCCGCAATAAGGTATTTGAAGATATTGGCCAGTTGATGACCAACGCTATGGGCGTTGCTCAGGGGGCAAAAACCGAAGCCGAAAACGCGATGAGTTCGATGATGGACCGTTGGTTGGCTGATCGCGATTTTGTGACCCGCGAAGAGTTCGATGCCGTGCGCGCCATGGCGCAAAAGGCACGCGAAGAGAATGAAGCGCTGAAGGCGCGTTTGGATGCGCTGGAAGCTGCGTCCAAATAAGGATGGAGGGTGACGTTCGTCCTGCGGACATCACCCCACCCGCCATCCCGCAGGGCACGACTTGTTTTGGATGTAACTGTTGGGAACGGGCGTTTGATTAGATTCCTGAATCAACTTGATCACAATTTGAAGAACCGGTTTGTACCGGCTATATCCGGATCAGGCGAAAAATCGTTCGGACTACGTGTAGTCAAATTCAGTATCGCTGTTTTGGTGCTCGGTTTCTTTTCACAGTTGTTGTTTGGAAATGTTGCAGGCGGAAAAGTTGTCGGGGCACAGGTTTCGGACGGCGTCTATCTTTTAAAATTCACAGGATACGGTGGCGGCTATAGGTGGAAAGCCGTTGAGCCAGAAATCTATTGGTTTTGGCACGCGCACCGTACCGTGTTTTTCTTGAGCTTTGGAATCTTCCTGACAGGATATATTGCTTGTTTTATCAGGGCCGTGGTCCCGTGGCGTTTAGAATAGGTGAGGGGCATTTGCTTGCGACTTGCTTGCGACTTGCTTGTGTTTCATAGGCGGACATGCGCCCGCCTATGAGAGCCGAAAGCAATAGAGGTGCCCACCGTAAAAGGAGGCACCTCTTTGACTTGCCATTTCGTGGCTATGTTTTGGAGTGAAGTCTTATTCTCCGATCATATCCACCCGCGTTGCATGGCGGCCGCCTTCGAATTCGGTGCCCAGATAGGCGTCAACAATATCGAGCGCGAGGCCTTCGCCGACAACGCGTGCCCCGATGGACAGCATGTTGGCGTTGTTGTGGGCGCGGATCATACTGGCTGAAAACGTGTCAGAGCAGACGCCACAGCGGATGCCTTTGACCTTGTTAGCGGCCATCATGATGCCTTGACCCGTGCCGCATAGGATAATGCCCAAATCGCAATCACCCGATGCCACCAGCTCTGCTGCGGCTTGGCCGTGTTTGGGGTAGTGGGTGCTTTCCGGGCTGGTGGGGCCGATATCGACGGGCTCCCAGCCTTGCGCCTTGATATGTTCGGCAATGGTTTGGCGCAGTGCAATTGCGGCGTGATCGCTGGACAGGGCGATGCGTTTGTTGGCAGTCATGGCGGTGTCTCTCGTTTAGGCAGGCCGGTTTGGGCGCTGGGCTTACTTTTTCTCAGGAATGAGTTGCTGTGCGATTCCTGCAAAGAGCAGGTAAATGGACGTGATATTCAGCCCCCAATGGGCCCAGCTTTGGGGATGAAAATCGACCCAAGCGGCCCAGCCCGCAAAAAATGTCCAAGCCAAAGCCATCGGAAGCGACACAGTGCGCCAACGTTCCGTGCGCACGGGGTGGATAAATTTGAGCGGCAAAAACATAGCTACGGCCAGTACCGTGACCAGTGCGATAATAATCCAGAAATCAGGCCTCAAGGCGAAGAGCACAATCACCAGCATGTTCCAACAACCCGGGAATCCATGAAATGAATTGTCCGAAGTTTTCATCCGGCTGTCGGCAAAATACATCGCCGAGGCAAAAGTGATCACGATGATTGCGAACCAACCTGTCCAGCCTGGCAGTAAACCCGATTGGAACAAAGCGAAGGCAGGAATGAAGACATAGGTCAGGTAGTCAATGATCAGATCTAGCAGCACTCCGTCAAAGCGGGGCGCATAGGTTTTAACATTGTATTTGCGCGCCAACGGCCCATCGATGCCATCAACGGCGAAGGCCACGACCAACCACAAGAACATGAGCGACCATTTTTCCTGCGCAGCCGCAAGCATCGACAGCATGGCAAAAACGGCACCGGTGGCAGTGAACAGGTGAACAGCAAGGGCGCGGGTCTGATGTGTCATGCGCACGTATTGAACCATTCCGCAGGTCAGTGCAATTGCCCTGCGGCAAATGGTCAATCGGTTTTGGGTGGGGAAGTCATAAGCTGCGCCAGCTCCAATAATTCAGAGCCAAACCCGCTTTCGATTGCCGCCGCTGCTGCCCTGCGTGGTGCGTCGTCTTTATTTTGGTTCAACTTCCAAGTGCTGTCGAGGGTGTCGATCTTCAAGCGGAACGGCACAATCATACGCAAAAAACGAGCTTGAACATCATCGCTGGTTTTGTCCATCGTCCAAGGGGTTTTGGGCAATCGGGCCTCGTAGGCGGCTGATTGGGCCGCGAGCAGCGGGATCAGCGCGTCTTGAGGAAGGCGTTGAAGCGTGCCGGTCAGATGCACCGACACGTAGTTCCATGTCGGAACCTGGTCATCGATCCCGTACCAGTCCGGCGACACATAGCCGTCAGGGCCCGTCACGATCAGCCGTGCCGGTCGGTCCTCCGCTTCGCGTACAATCGGGTTTGATCGCACGAGGTGCAGCAGGGCTTCGGACCCGTCTTGGGACAGCAAAAACGGAATATGCGCAATCAACGGGACCGGATCGGCAGAAAGGGTCAGCGCGCCAAACGCCCGTTTGCGTGCAAAATCGAGACTAAGCGCAGCTTCGGTTTTGCGAAAACTCGGGTTGGGGTGCATGGTTAGGGCTTTCAGCTTGGGGTTGGCGCATGTTTCCATAGCGATTGGTGAGGCTTTAGCGCGGGCCTTGTGCGGTCAATTGCGTACCGGAAACTCCGCCAATGACAGCTGTTATGATTTGGCCAACAGGCTGCGGGTTGTCAAAGCGGACTTCGGTGAATTGCTCGGTCCTGCCCATGTCCGGCGATTCCATCAAGACACTATGGGTTTGCCCCACTTGGGCTGCCAGATGTTTGATCACTTGGGCATCACCGGCCGAACGCAAACTAGCGGCGCGTTGTTTAATCACTGAACCGTTGACCTTATTCGGGATTTTCGCGGCAGGGGTGCCGGGCCGCGACGAATAAGGAAAGACATGCAGCCAAGTCAGATCGCATTCTTCGACCAGTTTGAGCGAATTTTCGAAATGCGCTTCGGTCTCAGTCGGGAATCCCGCAATAATATCCGCCCCAAAAGTCATTTCAGGCCGCAATTTCCGCGCTTCTTGGCAAAACTCAATGGCGTCATCGCGCAAGTGCCGCCGTTTCATCCGTTTCAGGATTAGATCATCACCGTGCTGAAGGCTCAGGTGTAAATGCGGCATCAGGCGCGGTTCAGTGGCGATCGCCTGCATGAGATTGTCGTCCGCCTCAATCGAATCGATCGAACTGATGCGAAGACGAGGCACATCGGTCAGACGCAATATACGCATAACCAGATCGCCCAAGCGTGGCTCTCCGGGAAGGTCGGCCCCCCAAGACGTCAAATCAACGCCGGTAAGGACCACCTCGTTATAGCCTTGCTGCACCAATCGTTTGATTTGATCGACGACAACACCGGCAGGAACAGATCGCGAATTGCCGCGTCCGTAGGGAATGATACAAAACGTACAGCGGTGATCGCAGCCGTTTTGAACCTGCACATAGGCGCGGCTTCGGCTGCCAAACCCGTCAATCAGGTGTCCGGCGGTTTCTGTAACCGACATGATGTCGTTGACCTGAACCTTTTCGGTCTCGCCGATGAAATTCGGGCCTAGACCAGCCCATGTTTCCGGCGACATTTTTTCGGTGTTGCCGATGACGGTGTCGACTTCTTCCATAGCGGCAAAGCTGTCTGGATCAATTTGTGCGGCGCAGCCGGTGACGATCACTGTCGCATCCGGATTTTCACGGCGCAGCCGCCGGATTTCCTGACGGGCCTTGCGCACAGCTTCTTGGGTCACGGCACAGGTGTTGACCACGACGGCATTGCTGACACCAGCTTGCTGCGCCAAATCCTTCATGGCTTCGGTTTCATAGGCGTTGAGGCGGCAGCCTAATGTGGTGAATTTGGGACCTGAATAGTCGGACGTCATGAATTTGCCTCCAGCCAGCGGGCGGTGAAGGCACCGTCAAACACGTATGCGGTGCCGCCTGTCATCCAAACGCCATCGTCGCGCCAATCGATGTGCAAGGTGCCGCCCATCAGGTCAACACGGACAGAGCGCCCCGTCAGGCCACGCCGCGCCGCTGCAACCGCAGTTGCACAAGATGAGGAGCCAGAGGCCAAGGTAACCCCGACACCGCGTTCCCAGACCCGCATTTTCAGGTGGTTGTCGCCCTCAAGGCTGGCGAATTGCACATTGGTGCGTTCGGGATACAGCGGGTGATGTTCGATTTCAGAACCGCGTGCGGCCAGATCAACGGCATCTGCGTCGGGGACGAAAAACGTACAATGCGGGTTGCCCATGCCAGTGGCTGTGGGCGCACCGTCAATGGGCAGCTCAAGCGTGTCTATTGCGCTTGCCAGCGGGATCTCATCCCAACTCAGTTGTGGATGGCCCATGTTGACCGACACCAAGCCATTGCCCGCATCGACGGCCCGCAGGGTACCGCGATCCGTTGTCAGGGTCAGATCGACTTCTTTGGTTTCATCCATCAAATAGCGGGCAATGCAACGTGTGGCGTTTCCGCAGGCCGCCGAGGTCGATCCGTCGGAATTGTAAAAAGTCAGATGCGGATTGCCGTCTCGCAAAGAGATTTCGGCCAGCTGGTCGAATCCCACGCCGCAATGGCGATCCCCAATCGCGGTCACTAGCTTTGGCGACAACTCATGCGTGCGTTTGCGCGAGTCGATCACGACAAAGTCGTTTCCGAGGCCGTGCATCTTCATGAAAGGCAAGCTGGTATGGGGATTTGGCTGTATCATACCCGCGCATATAGGCGGATCACGTGGCAAAAGAAAGCTGCGCCGCAGCGGCTGTTTCAAAGAAAATCAAAAAACCTTCAAAAAGGATTGTTTTCGGGGTTGACCCTACCCCCCCTAATTTCTAGAAGCGCCACACAGTGTGGGCCGTTAGCTCAGTTGGTAGAGCAACTGACTTTTAATCAGTTGGCCGCAGGTTCGAATCCTGCACGGCTCACCACTTACACCCCAAGGGCTTGGTCTTAATTGACTGAGCCCTTTGGCGTTTCCGGGCCCGAGCCTATTTCTTAAGCACGCATTTGATGCACGATTGCAGGGCTGGCGCAGACACCCGCGAATACAAAAACGCCCGCGCCTTGGGGAAGGCGCGGGCGTTTTGCTACATGGTCTAAGTTTAGAAGAACGCCTGTAGGCCAGTTTGCGCCCGCCCAAGGATCAGCGCGTGAACATCATGCGTGCCTTCGTAGGTGTTCACAGTCTCGAGGTTCACCATGTGACGAATGACGTGGAAGTCCTGACTGATTCCATTGCCACCATGCATGTCGCGGGCGTGGCGCGCGATGTCCAAAGCTTTGCCGCAATTGTTGCGTTTGATCATCGAAATCATTTCAGGGGCCGCCTTGGCTTCGTCCATCAAGCGCCCAACGCGCAAAGACGCCTGTAGCCCAAGCGTAATTTCTGTTTGCATGTTCGCAAGCTTCAGTTGGAACAATTGTGTCTGCGCCAATGGTTTGCCGAACTGTTTGCGATCCAACCCGTACTGGAGGGCGGCATGCCAGCACGCCTCGGCCGCGCCCATAGCGCCCCAGCTAATTCCATAGCGAGCACGGTTCAAACAGCCGAAGGGCCCCTTGAGCCCCGAGACGTTGGGCAAGAGCGCGTCTTCGCCAACCTCGACGTTGTCCATGACGATTTCGCCGGTGATCGAGGCGCGCAGGGATTGTTTGCCCTCGATCTTTGGTGCGCTGAGCCCCTTGGTGCCCTTATCCAGAGCAAAGCCTTTGATCTTGCCGTCATGTGCGTCCGATTTCGCCCAAACAACAAAGACATCGGCGATGGGCGCGTTGGAAATCCACATTTTGGACCCGTTGAGCACATAGCCGCCATCCACCTTTTTGGCAGTGGTTTTCATGCTGCCGGGGTCTGAACCCGCATCGGGTTCGGTTAGACCAAAGCAACCTATGAATGCGCCACTGGCCAGTTTGGGCAGGTATTTCTGACGCTGCTCGGCGGTGCCATAGGCGTAGATCGGATACATCACCAAGGATGATTGCACCGACATCATCGACCGATAGCCGCTGTCAACGCGTTCAACTTCGCGCGCGACCAAGCCGTAGGTCACATAGCCGCCGCCAAGCCCGCCGTATTCTTCGGGGATTGTGGTGCCAAGCAGGCCCATTTCGCCCATTTCGCGGAAAATGTCGGGGTCGGTCTGTTCATTGGCAAAGGCGTCGGTGACCCGCGGCATCAGCTTGTCCTGTGCATAGGCGCGGGCGCTGTCGCGGATCATCCGCTCGTCTTCCTCAAGCTGGCTTTCCAGCAAAAACGGATCTTCCCATGAAAAACTGGACAGGCCGGGCTGGGATTGGGGCGACAGGTGCGATGACATGGGGCATAGCCTTTTGAAATGAGGTTTGATTATGACATAATCGCAAGAACCTTGCCCGCAAAGCGAATTTCCGGCATGAAATCATTCCGAAAGGGAATGATATGTCAGCTTCACGGCGATTTACGCCTCCATTGTCCTGTCTCACTGCCTTTGAAGCGGTGGCGCGGCACGGATCTGTCACTGATGCCGCCCGCGAACTGGACCTGACGCAAAGCGCGGTCAGCCGTCAGATACAAAAGCTGGAATCGCAAGTCGGCGGCTTGCTGTTTGAGAGGGATCGCAAGCGGCTGCATGTGACTGCGCAGGGGGAAACCTATGCCCGTGAAATACGCATGGCTTTGGCGCAAATCCAAAATGCGACGATTGCGCTGCAAACCAATCCAGATGGCGGCGTATTGAACCTTGCCAGTCTGCCTAGCATTGGCACTCATTGGCTGGCCCCGCGACTGCCGGCGTTTTTGCGCGCACACCCGGGCATCACTTTGAACATGTCAACGCGGTTTGTACCTGTCGATTTTTCGGAGGAAACCGCCCATGCCGCGATACAACACGGACAGGGGGATTGGCCGCGCGTCGGAACGATGAAGTTGTGGGACGAGCAGATGTTGGCCGTGGCGGCCCCCGATTTGTTGCAAACGGGTGATGCGGCCACGTTGCCACGGTTGCAGCTTGAAACCCGTCCGCAGGCTTGGGCAGACTGGTTTGCTGCACAGGGCCTGCCAGAGCCGGGGCGGCCTGCGATGGTGGTCGATCAATTCGGTACCATGTTGCGGGCGGCGCAGGCAGGGTTGGGTCTGGCCTTGATGCCCGACTATTTGGTTGCTCAAGAAATCGGGAACGGATCGCTATTGGCGCTACCGGGCGCAAAGCCGGTCAGCATCGGGGCCTACTATCTGGTTTGGCCGGAAAACGCCGGAGAGTATCCGGCGCTTGTGGCGTTCAGGGATTGGTTGCGCATGGCCTCAGCCACCCGCTTTATGCCTTGAGCCGGTAGCCGCGATGAAACCATGCCCAAGCCAAAGTACAGATGGCAAGTGTTGAGACCAATGCAAAGCCAAAGCCGAACATCGGATTGCTGTCCGACACACCGATGATTCCCCAACGCGCGCCGTCAATCAGGTAGAATACCGGATTCAGATGGGTGATTTGGTACAAGACAGGGGGTAATGCTTCGACCGAGTAGAAGGTGCCGGACAGAAAAGCCAAAGGTGTGACGATAAAGTTGGTGATCGCCGCCATCTGATCAAATTTGTTGGCAATGATACCCGCCAATATGCCGACGGCCGACATGAAAGTCGCGCCCAAGATCACAAAGGCCAAGGCCACAAACGGGTGCGCAGGTACGATGCCCAAAACCGCCCAAAGCCCCAGACCGATTGCCATGGCGACAACCAGACCGCGCGCAACGCCGCCGGCCAAATAGCCAAGCACCAATTCAAAGGCCGACAGCGGCGGCATCAATGTATCAACGATATTTCCTTGCACCTTTGAGATCACAAGCGAACTAGAAGTATTGGCGAACGCGTTCTGAATGACCGTCATCATCAATATGCCCGGGGCGATAAAAGTCGAAAAAGATACGCCCATCACATCACCACGTTTGGACCCGATGGCGATGGTAAAGATCAGCATAAACAGCCCTGCGGTCACCAGTGGGGCCAACAAGGTTTGCGTCCAGACATTGGCAAAGCGCAGGATCTCTCGCTTGGCCAAAGTTTGCAGTCCCAGCCAATTGACCGCGCCAAAACGGCGATCTCCGTGTCCAAAATTCGGGGTAATTTGCTTGGTCTGTGGCATTAGAAGTTCCTTGTTTCGCCCGCTGACTTGTAACTTGCTTTGCAATGATTAGAATAGGGCTCAACTCAATAAACGACAGGCGGTCCCGTGGGGCCGCTTTTTCAGTGGGAAAATGCCATGTCCTGGACCGATGAACGCGTCGAGCTGCTCAAAAAGATGTGGGGTGAGGGGCAATCCGCAAGCCAGATCGCCAAAGAATTGGGCGGCGTGACGCGCAATGCCGTGATCGGCAAAGTGCACCGTTTGGGGTTGTCCAACCGTGCAGGTGCGACTGCCGGAGCTGATGCCAAGCCAAAAGCGAAGGCGGAGCCAAAGCCCAAGGCCGCTCCTCCTAAACCCGCAGCGGCACCTGCCGCAGAAGCCGCACCCAAGCCGAAACCGGCCCCCGAGCCAAAGCCGGTTGCCTCGACGCCCGCGGTTTTGCCTGCGCGCAAGCAGATCATTCCGGCTGGCCAACCGCTGCCTCCGCAGCCTTCGGCCAATGAAATCTCACCCGAGGCTTTGGCTCGTGTATCCGAGATCGAGAAAAAAGCCAAAAAGCTGACCTTGATGGAACTGACCGAGCGGACATGCAAATGGCCGGTTGGTGACCCTGCAACCGATGATTTCTGGTTCTGCGGCCTTCCTGTTCAGCAGGGTAAACCCTATTGCGAAGCCCATGTCGGCGTTGCCTTTCAACCGATGAGCGCGCGGCGTGATCGTCGCCGGTAGCACCGGTTAGATAGAATCTTGAAGAAGCCCTGCCATTCCGGTGGGGCTTTTCTTTTTGTGGCGGAGCTTTGCCTTGGCGGGGCGCAGCCCATCTGAGCCCTTTCCACAGGGGCTGCGCTGGGCTATAGGCGCGCATGGTTCAGAATCCGCCCAATCTCCGCCCCGATCTCGCGCCGCGTGCGCAACTTGGTGATACGCGCCGCGAAGGCCAGCCGTCTATCGGCATGGTGTCTCTTGGCTGCCCCAAGGCATTGGTAGACAGCGAACGCATCCTGACGCGGCTGCGGGCCGAAGGCTATGGCATCTCGCCCGACTATAGCGGCGCGGATGCGGTGATTGTGAACACCTGCGGGTTTCTCGACAGTGCCAAGGCCGAAAGCCTTGAGGCAATTGGCGAGGCATTGGCAGAAAACGGCAAGGTGATCGTGACCGGTTGTCTGGGCGCGGACCCCGAATACATCACCGGTGTGCATCCCAAAGTCATGGCTGTCACCGGCCCGCATCAATACGAACAGGTGTTGGACGCCGTGCACGATGTCGTGCCGCCCAGCCCAGATCCGTTTATCGATTTGCTGCCCGCACGTGGGATCAGCCTGACTCCACGCCATTTCAGCTATCTCAAAATTTCCGAGGGCTGCAATCACAAGTGCAAATTCTGCATCATCCCCGACATGCGCGGCAAACTCGTTTCGCGGCCACACAAAGCTGTGCTGCGTGAGGCTGAGAAACTGGTCGAAGCGGGTGTTCAAGAATTGTTGGTGATTTCCCAAGATACCAGCGCCTATGGTGTCGATTGGAAAGACGGTGAGCGCGGAGCCGAAAAACACATTACGGCTTTGGCGCGGGATTTGGGGAGCCTCGGGGCATGGGTGCGTCTGCACTACATCTATCCCTACCCCCATGTCCGCGAGTTGATTCCCTTGATGGCCGAAGGATTGATTTTGCCCTATCTGGATGTACCGTTTCAACACGCACACCCTGATACCCTGAAACGTATGGCGCGACCTGCAGCGGCGGAACGCACGCTGGACCGGATCGCGGAATGGCGCGGGATTTGCCCGGATATTACACTGCGGTCAACTTTTATTGTTGGCTATCCCGGCGAAACCGAAGACGAATTTCAGACGCTTCTGGATTGGATGGACGAAGCCCAATTGGATCGTGTCGGTTGTTTTCAATATGAGAACGTGGCTGGTGCCCGGTCTAATGATTTGCCGGATCATGTCCCAGAAGAGATCAAGCAAGATCGCTGGGACCGCTTCATGGAAAAGGCACAGGCGATTTCCGAGGCCAAACTAGAGGCCAAGGTTGGTCAGGTCATGGATGTGATCGTTGACGACGTAGATGAAGACGGTATTGCAACCTGCCGGACAAAGGCGGATGCTCCGGAAATTGACGGCAATCTATTCATTGACGAAGATGCCGCCCATCTAAAGCCCGGACAAATCGTGTCAGTTTTGGTCGACGAAGCGGGCGAATATGATCTTTGGGGTAAACTGACCACCAAGTAAGAGGTTGCTTTGTATTCAAATATGTCAGCGGAGGCTGTTTTTCGTGCCTTGGATGAAATGCCAAAACGCCAGCGAAACACTGCAGTCCAAAAACTTATTTATAAAAAGGGCCAGCGCCCAGTTGATCTGACTGAGCAGACTCTTTTGCTTGAGCAGTTGTCTCAGGACGCTGGTTTACAAAGCATTGACAAGATTTACGCCTTGATCGCCGGATCGCATAAGGTGTGTGAGCTAGTCCAGACTGACGAGGCGGAAAAATGGTCGATGCGTCTTGAAGATGCGTTGGCTGTGGCCCGCGACATGCCATATTCTTTTGGTCTGCGCAAAGACCGGACACATCTGGTATTTTCCCTGTTGAATGTTGCGATGAATTTGGACCTTCTGGCAGGCGGACACCGGTTGGGGGCATATTCAAAGGCAACTTTTGAAGAAGTTGAGGGACTCAAGCTGCACAAAATGACCCCGTACTTGTTCAACTCGACGTCAAACGTCGTCAAAGCGGTTGGAATTTCCTTGTTACGAGACCCCAGCGCGCTGAACAAACAAACAGACCTGATGTTGCGGTTGATGTCTTTCGGGATCGAGATCAACAATCCAAGCCATTGGCGGATCTATCGCAGTTTTCAAACGCCAAAGACGTTGGCTGAGGTCAAGACCCGTGCTGCGTTTGAGTCGTTTCGAAACTCGATGCGGCGGGTCGACCGGATAGAAGATGCAGCCAAGGCAACAAAAAATGACCGGCCCAATCGCCTACGCGATGTTGCCGCTGCCTGTTTGGCGCAAAGCAACGAGGCCCAAAAAGCAGCGCTTATGGCATCGGTCGAGGTGCAATTGGCCCCGACTTGGTAAGGCTGAAAGTTTAGCTTTGTTCGTCTTCGAGGTGCATTTTCATATCGATAAGCACCTTTTGGATCTGCAAGGTTTCTTTCAACAGGCGTTTGGCTTCGTTTGCGGTGATGATACCGTCCTCAATGGATTGGTGGTATTCCGCCATCAACATGCCAAAGCGCTGCGAAAGAACGATTACATCGGAGTTAACGCCGCCACTTTCGGATTTTGAATTCCGGCGCGAATCATCGAAATGAAGGGTAATCCCCTTGAGTTCTGCCAAAGCCGCGGTGACATGCGGATAAGAGGCCGCTTCTTCCAATGCCGCAACGGCATCAACAGGCATGAACCGGTCGCCATGTTCGGGATAATCCGAATAATAGCGCCCAAGGGTCGCCTTGGATTTTCCTGTCAATTCGCAGGCCGCTTCGATGCCCACGTCTTTGACTAGGGCTTCAATGTGCTTTTTCAGATACCGTCCGACAGGTGCCATGTCTTACCCTCGTGCCCGGTGTCATTTTCCGGGGAACTTCTTAACTCCATTCCCATTATCGCTATCAGTTGGAAATGTCATGTATAAAACACGCCCACATGTTGTGGGGGATACGAGTTTCCGGTTCCCAGACCGGACTTGGTGTTGAGAAGGGAAGGCTGTGAATGGTCTTCTGGGGGTGCTTTGGTAATCCGCCCCTTCTCGTTAAAACTTGTTGGCTTGGCGTCAGAATCCCGCGACCCCCGGGGATATCCCTCAGGATTCTGACCCAAGCTGATAGGTTCGCATGACAACATACTTGCCCATTTAGGCCAGTTGCGGCACATGCTCGGATCATGGCCAAATTGCACTTTCAATACTCAACCATGAACGCCGGCAAATCGACTTTGTTGTTGCAAGCTGCGCACAACTACAATGAACGTGGCATGCAGACCTATCTGTTGACGGCCTCTTTCGACAATCGCGCTGGTATCGGCCAGATTGGGTCACGTATTGGCTTGTCACGTGAGGCGGATTTGTTTGAAAGCACTGCCGATCTGTTTTCAAAAATCGAAATGCGTCTCGGCAAGGGGGCAGTCGCCTGTATTTTCATCGACGAAGCGCAGTTTTTAACACGTGATCAAGTCTGGCAGTTGGCCCGTGTTGTTGATGATCTCAACGTGCCGATAATGGCCTACGGATTGCGTGTGGATTTTCGCGGCGAACTGTTTCCGGGATCGGCCGCGCTTTTGGCATTGGCGGATGAAATGCGCGAAGTGCGGACCATTTGCCATTGCGGACGCAAGGCCACTATGGTCATTCGGCAAGATGAAAACGGGCGGGTGTTGGTAGATGGTGAGCAGGTGCAAATTGGTGGCAACGAGACCTATGTTAGCCTGTGTCGCCGTCATTGGCGCGACGCGGTTGGCGATTAAGACGCGCCAACAATTGGCCTCAACAACATGCCTTTGAATGCGCAAACATTTTGGACCGGTCTTGTTGTTGCCGTCGTCGGTTTTTTCAGTTCCTTCCCGATCTTTTTGCAAGGTGTATTGGCCATGCAGGCGACCCCGGAGCAAGCGTCTTCGGCATTGATGGCCGGAGCGGTGTCTATGGGGTTGGCTGGGATCGTCCTTAGCCTTTGGCTAAAAGTGCCCGCAAGCGTGGCATGGTCCACCCCTGGTGTGGCGTTTCTGGCTGTATCGGCCCCGGATAGTGCGGGATTTGCAGGGGCGGTTGGAGCCTTTGTTGTCGCTGGTGTCTTGTGCGTCATCGCGGGCTTTTGGAAGCCCTTGGCGCGACTGGCGGCATCAATCCCTGCCGCGATCACAATGGCGATGCTGGCCGGGGTTTTGTTGTCGATTTGTTTTGTACCATTTCGGGCCTTGGGTGAAGCGCCACAGGTGGCCTTACCAATCATGTTGACTTGGTACGTCGTGGGGCGGTTTTCACGCTTGTTCGCGGTTCCTGCGGCAGTGTTGGCAACGCTGGTTTTGGTGGTCGTCCACAATGGCGGCGGGCTGGCTGCACCGGACCATGTGCTGACGCATCCGGTGCTTGTGGTTCCGGTGTTTTCAGTCTCAGCGGTTTTGGGCTTGGGATTGCCGCTTTTCATCGTAACGATGGCCACGCAAAATATTCCCGGTGTGTCGGTGCTCAAAGCGAACAACTATCAACCGCCGACAGGGAAAATGTTTGCGACTGTTGGCCTGTTCAGCATATTGAGTGCACCGTTCGGAGCGGTTGCGACCTGCGTTGCGGCGATCACGGCGGCGATGTGTTGCGATGAACATGCCCATCCAGACCCCGCACAGCGATATATGGCGGCGGTTTGGGGCGGGGTGTTTTATTGCGTGTTTGGCGTCATGGCCGCGGTGGTCACACATATCGCGGGTTTGGCCCCACCGATGGCGATGGCCTGTCTGGCGGGGGTCGCCTTGTTCAATGTCTTCGCGGGATCGGCATCAGCTGCGTTGAAAGACGAAGACACACGCGAGGCCGCGGCTCTCACTTTTGTTGCTACATCCTCAGGAGTAAGCATTCTAGGGCTGGGCGGGGCCGTTTGGGGCTTGCTGATTGGATGCGTTGTCCATTTGATCAAGCGCAAGATGTAACACCTGCGCTGATCGAATTTTCGTCGAAAATTCGGCCCCGCCTCAAGCGCGTTCGACAAGCACTGAACCGACGGAATAGCCTGCCCCGAAGGAGCAGATCACACCCCGATCTCCGGGTTTCATATCCACGGAATGTTGGGAAAATGCGATGATTGATCCCGCAGAGGATGTGTTGGCGTAGTCCTGAAGAATGTTGGGCTGTTCTCCGTCTTCTGGAACGCGGCCCAACACCTTCTTGCCAATAAAATCATTCATGGTTTTGTTGGCCTGATGCAACCAAAGACGGTGCAGGCTGTTTGCCTCCCAGTCCAAGTCGTTCAAGTGCGCGCTGATATGCGCTGAAACCATTGGCAGCACTTCTTTGAAAACTTTACGACCGTTTTGCATGAACTGCATATCGCGGCGGTCTTCCATCTGGTCATGCGCCCGACGTAAAAAACCGCTATTATTGCGGATGTTGTTGGAAAACTTGGTGGCACAGCGGGTGGACCTGATGACGAAATGTGGCCCAACGGCTTCTTCGGCTCGCTGGATCACTACCGCGGTCGCAACGTCACCAAAGATGAAATGGCAATCACGGTCGCGCCATTCCAAATGGCCCGAACAAATTTCGGGATTCACCACCAAAGCGCGGCGTATCGAACCAGAGCGCACCATGTCTGCAGCGGCTTGTATGCCAAAAGTCGCCGAAGAGCATGCGACGTTCATGTCAAAGGCAAAACCGCCTGCGCCTAGCAGGTCCTGAATTTCGATCGCCACGGCGGGATAAGCGCGTTCGTGGTTCGAGGCGGCGCAGATCACCAGATCTATATCGGCACCTTCAAGACCAGCCATTGTCAGGGCTTTTTGGCAGGCATCAACCGCCATTTCCGCCATGATACCGGGTTCTTCGTCGGGGCGTCCGGGCAGGGCAGGGTACATGCGATCTGGATCAAGCACGCCTGATTTGTTCATCACGTAGCGCTGTTCGATGCCAGAGGCCGAGAATATGAAATCCGAGCTTGAGGGCCCGATGGCTTCAAGGGCACCCGATTCAATTTCGGCTGCGTTTGCCGCATTCCAGCGA
Source organism: Pelagimonas varians (assembly GCF_003208435.1). Taxonomy (GTDB): domain Bacteria; phylum Pseudomonadota; class Alphaproteobacteria; order Rhodobacterales; family Rhodobacteraceae; genus Pelagimonas; species Pelagimonas varians. The sequence continues at coordinate 275,780 of NZ_QKMF01000005.1, forward strand.
TCCGCGTAGGCATTGAAGGCAACCACCAATTCTTCATTACTGATGTTTTCGGACGGGGTGAAAACGCCATGTCCGGTAATCGCAGGCTGAAACATCGAAAATCTCCCTCTGACATCACAATCTGCATTGCGCTGCAGAAGGTCAAGGTTGGCGCAAGGTCAGCCCTTTCAGTGCATCCGGGAACCGGCAGGAACCGGCTGATCCGGCCGTGCGAGCACAATGGCACCATCCGCGTCGGAAAACCCAAGGACCAGTACTTCGGATCGCATCGGGCCGATTTGGCGTGGCGGGAAATTAACCACGGCCATGACCTGCCGCCCAATCAGACCTTCGGGTGTATAATGAACGGTGATCTGGGCCGAGCTTTTCTTAACGCCCAGCTCGCCTCCGAAATCGATCCAAAGCTTGATCGCAGGCTTGCGGGCTTCGGGAAAGGGTTCGGCCCGGGTAACGGTGCCCACGCGGATGTCCACATTCAGAAAATCGTCAAAACTGATTTCACCCATTGGCCAGCTCCCTTGATCGATCCGCTGCGGCAGCAACTGTGGCCTTGACCAATGGTGGCAGGCCTTTGTTTTCATCCATCAACACCTCAAGCCCTGCTTGGGTGGTTCCATTGGGCGATGTCACGTTGCGGCGGAGTTGTGCTGCCCCTTCGTCGCTGTGCAAAGCCAATGCTCCGGCACCGGCAACGGTGGCCTGCGCCAGTTTCATGGCCATATCCGCAGGCAGACCTTGGGCTTCGCCGGCGGCGGCCATGCATTCGATCAGGTGAAATACATAGGCTGGCCCAGACCCGCTGACGCCGGTAACTGCGTCGATCTGGGCTTCGTTGTCCAGCCGGACGACATCACCAACGGCGGACAGCAAGTCATCGGCCATATCCATTTGGGTGAGGGTCGCCAGTGCATTTCCAGCAATGGCGGTGATCCCTTGGCTGATAGCTGCGGGTGTGTTGGGCATGGCCCGAATGATCGGTGTTTGCGCCCCCAAGATGGTTTCGTAGCTGGCGATTGTCACGCCTGCTGCCACCGATAAAAACACGGTGTCCCCATTGCCCAAAGCCTGAAGCGATGGAAGCGCATCTTGCATCATTTGGGGTTTTACAGCGATCAACACAATCGCGGGGCTGTCGGGCAAACCTGCGTTCAGGTTCACACCCTGCGCCTTAAGCCAATCGGAGGGGAAGGGATCTGTGACCCAAACAGAGGAGGAAGGCAATCCACGTGCCAACCACCCTTCGAGCATGGCCGACCCCATCTTGCCACATCCCAAAAGAACCAGCCCGCGTCGGGCGATTTCACTGTCTTGCATGACGTTCCCCTAAATAAAGTCCCCAACAGCTACGCAAAGAAAAAGGGCACCGCAATGGTGCCCGGTAGATTCTTCGTTCTTGATCTAAGTCTGGCTTGATCTACGTATGGTCAAGCGCGGCCATAGGCCTCGGCGATGGCAATCTGCATGGACTGTTTGGCGGTCTTGTCGGTCCAGACCATCAGCTGGAAGGCGGGGTAGTAGCGTTCGGCGCTCATCACTGCTGCATTGATCATCGTATCGATCTGTTCGGGCGAAGCGATGTTGCCACCGGCCAGAACCAGTCCGTACTTGTACACCATCAGCTTTTGCGCGTCCCAAAAGCTGAACGATCCAGCCCAGCATTGATCATTGACCAAATTCAGACCTTCGTGAAGTGCTGAAATCTTGTCAGATGGCGGGTCCATATCAAAGGAGCAGATCATGCGCAGCGTCTCGTCGCCGCCCGACCAGGCCAAAGTGATGGAATACGTGCGCCATTGACCTTCGACCGCCATGGAAATCTGGTCATCCGCCAGCCGCTCAAATTCCCATTCGTTATGCGCCGCAAGATGTTCGACGATGTCGATGGGATGCAGGTCATCCTCAAGGTAATGCTCGGACAGGGACATTCGTCACCTCTTTGTTTATTGCGTTGTTTGGATCAATGTCGGTCAACGCTTGCTAACTGCTCAAGGCTCAGCGGAAAGGTCTGTAGCCCATACAAGATATGGTGCCTGTGCTTGGGGGGCTAAGTAAAGGAATATTTTCCTGACCCACACATTAAGTTGTGGATGATTCGGGGTTCTCCACAGAATGTAGAGTTATCCACAATCTCTGGTGGGGGTTTGGAGTCAGGAGGTGAGCTGAACGCCGCCGCAGGTCTTTTGAACCACAGGAACGCTGCCGGCGGGCAGAACCTGAAACACCTTCTCCGTCAGTACTTTATCCGCGAATATCAATTGAAAAACCCAAGTGCCTTGAACCAATTCATGGGGGGATTCAAAGGTGAACATATTGAGTGCGGGTGCGCCGCTATGCAGGGGGACGGACCAACTTTGATGGGTGATTTTGCGTGGCCCCATAGGCGGGTGGGTCACGGACATTCGCGCCCCTTCTAACGAGGCACCATCGGCCACCAAAGCCCGAATGCCAAAGCTTAGCCCCAATTCGGCGGGTACTTGATGTGTGGTGACATCGAGATTGCGGGCTTGGTCGATCAGGTTAATCACCCCGGATTCCGTTGTGGTCGCGGTTTGCTGACCTTGCAGTTCAAGCGCACAAATCACCCCGTATTGCTGAGACGCAATAGGAGAGCGCTCCTGCGCGAAAACCGGTGTGGTCGCAAGAATGAGGAAGGCGAGGGCGGTTCGAAGCATGGCGGGACCTTTGTAGCCGGATTGCCGCATATATAGTGCGTCACGCGGCCGATTGCAGCCCGCGGATTGATAGGTTTGTCCTTGGTTTGGGCACGCCCATTTTGGCTCCGACCCCGATAAATGAAATCGGCCCCCACTGATTGCACAGTGAGGGCCGATAAGAACATGCATCAAGATGTAGGGCGTTAGCCAATAGCCACAGCTTTTACGTCTTCGTCAATGAAGGGCACGTACTGTTCAAAGTTGTCGGCGAACATTTGCACCAGCTTTTCGGCTTGCGCGTCATAGGCCGCTTTGTCGTCCCAAGTCTTGCGCGGGTCGAGCAGCAGCTCGGCAACGCCTTCAACACTGACCGGAACTTCGAAGCCGAAGTTCGGATCTTTGCGGTATTCGGCATTGTTCAGCGACCCGTTCAGTGCTGCGTGCAGCAAGGCGCGTGTTGCGCGAATCGGCATACGGGAACCTTCACCATAAGCGCCACCGGTCCAACCGGTGTTGACCAACCAGCAGGTTGCACCATGCTTGGCGATCTTGTCGCGCAGCAGATTGCCATAGGCTTCTGGACGGCGCGGCATGAAGGGCGCACCAAAGCATGTCGAGAATGTTGGCTCTGGCTCGGTCACACCGCGTTCTGTGCCCGCAACCTTCGACGTGAAGCCGGACAAGAAGTGATACATCGCCTGCGCAGGTGTCAGTCGTGCGATAGGAGGCAGGACGCCAAAGGCATCACATGTCAACATGATGATGTTCTTGGGGTGGCCGCCGAGCGCGGTCTTCGACGCATTGTCGATGTAGTGCAGCGGGTAGGCGCAACGCATGTTGGCTGTCAGGCTGTCGTCTTTGAAATCAAGATCACGGGTCTCTTCGTCGTAGACCATGTTCTCGATCACCGTGCCGAACATTTCGGTGGTGGCGTAGATTTCAGGTTCTGCTTCGGGCGACAGGTTGATGGTTTTGGCGTAGCAGCCGCCTTCGAAGTTGAAGGTGCCACGATCCGACCAGCCATGTTCGTCGTCACCGATCAGCACGCGCTCAGGGTCGGCTGACAAGGTGGTCTTACCTGTGCCGGACAGGCCAAAGAAGATGGCCGTATCAACAGGGTTGCCGACAGCGTGGTTGGCAGAGCAATGCATTGCCATGATGTCTTTGCCGGGCAGAAGGTAGTTCAGCAGCGTGAACACAGACTTCTTATTCTCGCCCGCATATTCGGTGTTGGCGATCAAGATGGTCTTTTTGTCAAAGTTCATCGCGATCACGGTGTCGGTGCGGCAACCGTGTTTCGCGGGATCCGCTTGGAACGTCGGGCAGTTGATGATTGTCCAGTCGGCAACAAAGCTGTCCAGATCTTCGCGATCGGGGCGGCGCAGCATGTGGCGGATGAACAAGCTGTGCCATGCCAGTTCCGAGACAACACGTACATCGATGGCATTGGTCGGGTCCGCCCCGCCTACCAGATCTTGAACGTAGTAATCTTTGTCCTTCATATGCTCGAGCATATCTGCATGCAGCGCATCAAAGCCTTCGGGCGTCATAGGGGAGTTGTTTTCCCACCAGATGCTGTCAGCAACGCTGTCTGTTTTGACGATGAATTTGTCCTTTGGGGACCGGCCAGTGAATTTACCGGTGGTCACAAGGAAGGATCCGCCCTTTCCCAAGCTACCTTCACCCCGTTTCAGGGCCGCTTCTATCAAGGCGGGCTCCATGAGGTTGTAATAGACATTGCCCAGGCCTTCGATCCCTTGATCTTCTAGCCGGAATTGCGGGTTTACCCGTCCGAATGTCATAGCATGCTCCTGTCGCAGCGCTGTCTTGGTAAGATTCATGCGGCTAGGGTGCCGCCTGTGGAACTTCCTTTAACACGTCGTTTTCCGGCGTGAACAGGACGCAAACACGCAGTTAGCGCAACCATTTTGATGTTTAGCGATACCATGGCGAAAGGTTGCCAGCCGGATGTGCGATGTTTGCGCCCACATTGGAAACAAAGGTGAGGCTTTTTAGTCATTCCTTATAAAATTTCGTTCGAAATGTGGCGGTGGCACTGCCTGATTCGCGGATGGGGATTGTTGGAAAGTCGCAAATGGCCCATAGTCGTGCAAAAAACAGGCAACCAGAGCAGTATAAGGAATGCCCCATGTCAAAAATCGCCCTTGTGGACGATGACAGGAATATCCTGACGTCCGTTTCTATGACTCTTGAGGCTGAGGGTTTCGAAGTAGAGACATATCATGACGGTCAAGCCGCGCTTGATGCGTTTACCAAAAAGATGCCAGATATGGCCGTCTTTGACATCAAGATGCCCCGTATGGACGGTATGGATCTGTTACAGCGCGTGCGCCAGACCTCCAAGATGCCAGTGATTTTTCTGACATCAAAAGACGATGAAATCGACGAAGTTCTGGGTCTGCGTATGGGGGCCGACGACTATGTCAAAAAGCCTTTTTCGCAGCGCCTTTTGGTGGAACGCATCCGTGCTTTGCTGCGCCGCCAAGAAGCGGTCGCAAGTGACATTGTTGGCGACACCGAAGAAACCAAGCTGATGACTCGCGGGTCGTTGACAATGGACCCTCTGCGCCACGCCGTGTCTTGGAAAGACAACGATGTATCGCTGACCGTGACAGAATTTTTACTTCTGCAAGCCTTGGCGCAGCGCCCCGGTTTTGTAAAATCGCGCGATCAACTGATGGACGTGGCCTATGATGACCAAGTCTATGTTGATGACCGTACAATTGACAGTCACATCAAACGTTTGCGTAAAAAGATGCGAACAGCTGACAATGATTTTTCGGCGATCGAAACGCTGTATGGCATCGGTTACCGGTACAACGAAGAGTAAGTGATGGCTTTGGCCGATCAGATGAACTCTGGCGGCGGCGATGAAGAAAATCGCCGCGATGCTGATGTGGTGCTGGGCGACGATTGGGTCGCGCCAGACAGTACAGTTGAGAAAGAGCTGCGTGACAGCCGGGCACGACGTAGTGTTTTTTCACTTAACCGTTCACCCCTGACTCGCAAGATCATTACATTCAACCTGATTGCGTTGAATGTGTTGGTGGCGGGTGTTTTGTGGCTCAACTCGTCCCGTGATACATTGGCCGTTCAGCGGGCAAATGCCCTGCAGTCCGAAGTCGAGCTGATCGCGGACATCTTTGAGGCGCAATTGCCTGCGGGCGCACCTGTCAGTTTGGCAACGTCAGACGGTATTGACGTGGCGCGTACCGTCGAAGGCATCGATCTGCGTGAAGGCGTGGATTTACTGGTGTTTGACGCCGGAAACTTTCTTGTGGGCGAGGCGGCGGGGCAAATGCCGCCGGCTATCGAGCCTGCGGGCGAGGACGAAAAACCTACACTAATCACGGATTTCCTTGGGACAATCTGGCGCAATGTTGCCGGGATGTTCACCTATTTCGCCGCAGAGCCGGAACTGGTGCTGGAGGACAAGCTGCGCCGCATGATTGAGGCCGGAGATGTCGCACAAACCCGCGTGGTTGCAGGCAATGCGCCGGGCGGGGCTACGCTTTTTTATGCGCTGTCGCCCATTCGTCAAAGTGACTTGATTGTTGGGTCAATCGCTTTGGTCTCAACTGCACGGGAAATCGATGCTGCGGTTAGTGCGGAACGGGAACGGGTTTTACAGATGTTCGTCATCGCGACCTTGGTTTCCATCGGGCTGAGCCTTGTGTTGGCATCCACGATTGCCAATCCGATTTCGGACTTGGCGGATGCTGCGGAAATTGGTCGGGACCGGCATCGCCGCAACGTGGCTCCGGGCCGTATTCGAATTCCGGATTTGACCGCACGGCCCGACGAAATTGGGCGCCTGTCCGGCGCACTTCGCGGCATGGTTAGCGCGCTTTATGACCGGATAGACAGCAATGAACAATTTGCAGCTGATGTTGCGCATGAGATCAAGAACCCGCTCGCGAGCCTGCGCTCTGCGGTTGGCTCGCTTCGGATGGTCAAAAAGGAAGAACACCGGCAAAAGCTGCTGGATGTGATTGAGCATGATGTACGCCGCCTTGACCGGTTGGTGAGCGACATTTCCAACGCTTCGCGTTTGGATTCCGAACTGGTCAAAGAAGAAGAGCAAGAATTCAACCTTCTTGAAATGCTGGGAAATATCACTGAGTTCCTAGGTCAAGATGCTGGCAAAAAGGGAATCGAGTTCATCACTGATCTGCCTCCGCGCGACATCAGTATTCATGGTCTCGAACCGCGACTTGCGCAGGTTTTTGTCAATTTGATCACCAACGCTATTAGTTTTTGTGAAGATGGCGATGCCATTCGGGTTTGGGCGCGCCGGCGGGACAATCGTGTTCTTGTCGTGGTCGAAGACACCGGCCCCGGTATTCCGGACGAAGCACTGTCCAAAATCTTCAAACGCTTTTACACATCCCGGCCACAGTCTGATTTTGGCAATAATTCCGGACTCGGACTTGCGATTTCGAAACAGATCATTGAAGCGCATGGCGGTGTGATCTGGGCCGAAAACATCCGTCCAACCGAGGCAGATGTTACCTCTGAGCCATTGGGCGCACGTTTTGTTGTTGGCTTGCCGATCTAAGCCATGTCAACTCAGCCGTTAATCCTCCACGCCAATGCGGTGGTTTTTCAAGGGCAAGGTGTGTTGATCAAGGGCGACTCCGGGCGCGGTAAATCCGGCTTGTCGTTGCAGCTGATGGCTTTGGGTGCGCAGCTGGTCGCTGATGACCGAACAGTTTTAGAAACGCGCAATGGCACTGTTGTTATGTCCGCCCCAAAGTCAATTCACGGTTTGATCGAGGCTCGCGGAATTGGAATTTTGTCAGCGGACGCTGTGGATCAAGCAATATTATCTGCTGTTGTGGACCTTGATCAGGAAGAAACGGAGCGTCTGCCCCCGGTTCGTGAAATATCCGTTTCAGGACACAGGTTTCCCTTGTTTTTCCATGTTCCGACTCCCTATTTCCCAGCAAGCCTCATACAATACTTAAAAGGTGGTCGGAGAGAGTAGCCATGGTGCAAGATGTGCCCCAACGCCAACGTGTGGTTCTGGTAACCGGCCCTGCCGGGGCCGGAAGGGCGACGGCAATCAACACACTAGAAGACCTTGGATTTGAAGCGATCGATAACATTCCGCTGAGCCTGATCCCGCGTCTGATTGATAGTGCGGAAGGCAGCTTGATGCAGCCACTTGCATTGGGAATTGATGCGCGGAACCGCGATTTCTCGGTTGAAGGGCTTCTGGAACTACATGCAATTTTGTCGTCACGGGGTGATGTCGCTTGTGATCTTCTCTACCTCGATTGCAGCCCGGGCGTGCTTTCGCGGCGCTATTCGGAAACCAGGCGACGGCATCCTTTGGCACCGGATGAAAGCCCTGCAGATGGAATTGCGCGCGAAATTGCCCTGTTGGAGGATGTGCGCGCCCGCGCAGATATTCTGGTCGAAACAAGCGAACTGACGGTTCATGATCTTCATGCGGAAATTGAAAACCTGTTCTCCAGCTCCACCGGTCAAAGCATGGCGGTCTCCGTTCACTCATTCTCGTACAAGCGCGGGCTTCCACAGGGTTTGGACATGGCGATTGATTGTCGTTTCCTGCGCAACCCGCATTGGGAGCCTGAATTGCGCGCCTTTTCGGGACTAGACCAACCCGTAGCAGACTATGTTGCGGCCGACCCGCGCCATGAACCGTTCCTTGAGCGTGTCCTGAGTTTGGCACTCTTTGTGCTACCGGGCTGCGTCGAAGAGGGAAAAGCGCATTTTTCAATCGGCTTTGGCTGTACCGGTGGCAAACACCGGTCGGTTGCCATGACAGAAATTGTTGCTGCGGCCCTTGCGAAGGAAGGGTGGCGGGTGTCAATTAGACATCGCGAATTGGAGCGACGCGCGGTTGGGTTTTCATCCGGTCCGTTGCAAGCCACGGATAGAAAGGCGTCTGAGTGATCGGGATTGTCATCGTTGCGCATGGCGGATTGGCTGGGGAATACTTGGCCGCTGTGGAACATGTGGTGGGCGCGCAGGACGGGATGACCGCGATTGCCATTGAAGCCGATTGTGATCGAAACCGAAAACAATCCGAAATCTGCATGGCGGCGGATGCCGTGGATCAAGGGCAGGGCGTTGTTATTGTGACCGATATGTTTGGCGGATCGCCGTCGAATCTATCGCTGAACGCCTGCAAACCCGAAAACCGCCGTATCATCTATGGTGCCAATTTGCCGATGCTAATCAAGCTTGCTAAAAGCCGGAGCAAGCCGGTTCCGGATGCCGTACGGGCAGCGCTTGAGGCCGGACGCAAGTATATTGACAGCCAGAACATCCGTTCTGACGCGACCTGAATTTTTTGAACTGAGATAGATTTATGACCGATACCACGCGACGAGAGCTGAGAATCATCAATGAAAAAGGTCTTCATGCCCGTGCATCCGCCCGTCTGGTTGAAGTTGTCGAAGGCTTTGACGCAACGGCAGAAGTGTCCCGCGATGGGATGTCTGCCGGTGGAGACAGTATTATGGGCCTTTTGATGTTGGCAGCTGCCAAAGGAACCAGTATTGAGGTCCAGACGTCAGGCCCGGATGCAGGTGCTCTGGCGGATGCGGTCGAAGCCTTGGTAGCAGACCGTTTCGGAGAAGACTGCTAGCGAGCTTCGGATACTGGGTCCGCAGCCATGAAAACGGAACAGAACGGGCGCATGGTCGAAAGAACGCATTCGTCGGCAAGTTCGGCGGGAACCCCCGACAAACAACCTGTGCCCTACGACAAGCGAAAAGTTAGTTACGCGAATACTTTTCCGAACCCTTGGAAATCCTACACCATTCGGGTGATGGAGTGGCTGACCGGCAAAATCCCGTTGCTGCGTATTGTTCGCCGGTTTGAAAAGCTTGGCCTTGTTGAGGGGCAGGAGTTTTGGTCGCGCGCGCTTGGCGTTATGGGAATCGAGCTGCAAACTCCGCTAGAGCAAATCCAGAACATTCCAAAAGATGGTCCCGTGGTGATTGTCGCAAATCATCCGCATGGTTTGGTTGATGGCATGGTTTTGGCCCATTTGATCGGCCATGTTCGGGAAGACTACAAAATCCTGACCCGGTCGTTGCTGACGGGCGTTGAGGAAATCGACCCGTTTATGATTCCAGTGCCTTTCCCACATGAGGAAAACGCCCGTGAACAAGGGTTGGCGATGCGGGCACAAGCCATGTCACATCTGAAAGAAGGAGGCGTCATTGTTCTCTTTCCGTCGGGTGTGGTCGCCTCAAGCGAAACGATGTTTGGGCCGGCTGTAGAAGGTGGCTGGAACCCGTTCACGGCCAAAATGGTTCAAAGGTCAGGCGCGACGGTGGTGCCGGTCTATTTTCCGGGACAAAACAGCCGTGTCTATCAAATTGCGGACAAAATATCACCAACGATCAGGCAGGGCCTGTTGATCCACGAAGTTGTTCATGCGTGCAAACGCCCGCAAAAACCAATCGTTGGAGAGCCGATTTCACCGGAAGACGTTAAGACCTTCGCCGGTGGCCAGCGCGAATTTGTCGCTTGGCTTCGAGAGCGTACTTTGGCGCTCAAAGAGAAAGCTTAACTCCCCCGCGCCTTTCCTTGTGCAAACTTTGGTTGGCGCGTCATTGCTACGACGCGCCGGACTGTTGGCTTAGCGGGTTGGAACGGGTGTATCTCCGCGATAGTCATAAAAGCCACGGTTGGTTTTGCGGCCAAGCCAGCCGGCTTCGACGTATTTCGTCAAGAGCGGACAAGGCCGGTATTTGGTGTCAGCCAGCCCTTCGTGCAAGACATTCATAATCGCAAGACAAGTATCAAGACCGATGAAATCTGCCAGCTCCAGCGGGCCCATTGGATGATTGGCCCCAAGTTTCATCGAAAGGTCGATGCTGTTCACATTGCCAACGCCTTCGTACAGCGTGTAAACGGCTTCGTTGATCATCGGCATCAAGATGCGGTTTACGATAAAGGCGGGGAAGTCTTCGGCGCTGGCAGCGGTTTTCCCAAGGTTTTCAACGACCCCAAGGCAGGCGTCATATGTAGGCCGGTCGGTCGCAATTCCGCGGATCAGCTCAACCAACTGCATGATCGGCACCGGGTTCATGAAGTGGAAGCCCATAAACTTTTCGGGTCGGTCAGTGCGGGAGGCAAGCCGCGTAATCGAAATTGAGGAGGTATTGGATGTCAGTATTGTATTGTCAGACAGATGCGGAACAATGGCTTCGAAAATCTTGTGTTTGATTTCTTCACGCTCGGTGGCGGCTTCGATCACCAAATCGGTTTTGGCAATTTGAACGATGTCTTGTGTCGTTTCGATCCGGGCCATTGCGGCGTCGCGTTCTGCTTCGCCGATCTTTTCGCGCAGGACCTGCCGGTCGAGGTTTTTCTGTATAAGTGCAACAGCTTGATCCAACGCGTCCTGTGAGATGTCGTTTAGCCGAACGTTGTAGCCTGCCAGTGCCATGACATGCGCAATACCGTTGCCCATTTGACCCGCGCCAACGACGCCAACCGATTTGATCTCCATCGGACCAATCCCCTTGTAGTTTTAACAGACCATAGTCCTGCCTTTAGGGCAGCTGCAAGGGGAGGTCGCTAAAGTTAGTGGTGCATTCTCTCTTTAGCCTTTTCGAAAGGGATTTAGGCGAATCTGTTTGGTGGGTGAGAATTAATAAGGTGGGTGATATGTCAGTACATGGCGGGGGCCATGGTGCCCTTGAATACTATCCGTGTCGCTATGGCGGCTCGCGCGTTCTGTTTCGGGGACCGCGCCGTCAGCTAAGCGGCGAATATTTTGCCTTTTTGGGTGGAACCGAAACTTATGGGCGATTTATTGAAAGTCCGTTTCCAGCGCTGTTGGAAAGGCGGATGTCCGTCGTTTGTGCAAACTTTGGTGTCGTGAATGCAGGGGTGGATCTGTATCTGAATGATCCCGCGTCCATGGATCTGGCCAGCAGTAGTACAGCCAAGGTCATTCAGATTATGGGTGCACAGAATATGTCGAACCGGTTTTATACCGTGCATCCGCGCCGAAACGACCGGTTTCTGAGGGCTTCGGAGCGGTTGGAAGAATTGTTTCCTGAGGTGGATTTTACCGAATTCCATTTTGTAAGGCATATGCTTGGGCGTTTGTCAGAAGCGTCTTGCGAGCGATATGAGTTGGTGATTGAGGAACTGCGGACGGCATGGATTGCGCGGATGAAGCATGTCCTGACGCAGCTGCGCGGGCAAGTGGTTTTGCTGTGGTTTGCGGATCATGCGATTCCATCTGGTGTGGAAGCGCCGTTGCAGGGGGATCCACTTTTTGTGACGCGGCAGATGGTTGAGACATTGCGGCCACGAGTCTCTGCTGTTGCTGAAGTTGTAGCGTCTGAAAGTGCTTTGATCGAAGGCACAAAGGGGATGGTTTTCAATGATTTTGACGCCTGTGCGGCCCAAGAGTTGATGGGCCCCTATGCGCATGTAGAAGCCGCCGATGCGATCGAGGATATTTTGCGGCGGCTAACAGGCCGCGAAGAACAAGAGGTGTTGTGACGGCTAGGATGAGCCGATTCACCGGGATCTGGCATGGGCAACTAGAACACACGGCCCGGCAGAAAAAATGGAACCTCCAAAAAGAAAAGGCCCACCAATTGGTGGGCCTTTGATCGATTTTTCGTCGAAAAATCTTGGCAGAACTTACGCGAAGCTCACTTTATCCAAGTTTCTCGGTCAGCTCTGGTACGGCGTCAAAGAGGTCGGCAACCAGACCGAAGTCGGCCACCTGAAAGATTGGCGCTTCTTCGTCTTTGTTAATTGCGACGATGATCTTTGAATCTTTCATACCTGCAAGGTGCTGGATCGCGCCTGAAATCCCTACAGCGATGTAGAGGTCCGGTGCCACAACCTTGCCGGTCTGGCCGACTTGCCAATCGTTCGGCGCGTAGCCGGAATCGACTGCCGCGCGCGACGCACCAACAGCGGCACCGAGCTTGTCCGCCAAGGCTTCGATGATTTTAAAGTCATCTTCGGACCCAACTCCGCGGCCGCCCGAGACAACGACACCAGCTGATGTCAGTTCAGGACGATCGCTTGCGGCAACCTTGTCTTCGACCCATTCGGAAAGACCGGGGTTTGCAACAGCCGAGATGGTTTCAACCGCAGCAGAACCACCCTCGCCAGCGGCGTCAAATGTCGAGGTGCGGAAGGTGATAACCTTGGTCGCGTCCGACGATTTCACGGTTTGCATGGCGTTGCCGGCATAAATCGGACGCTCGAATGTATCGGCGTCGACAACGGCAGTCGCGTCCGAGATCACCATCACGTCGAGCAGCGCAGCAACGCGCGGCATAACGTTCTTGGCGTCTGTGGTCGCAGGCGCAACGACATGGCTATAGTCACCCGCCAGCGACACGATCAGTGCAGCCGTGGGTTCCGCAAGGCGGTGGCCAAGGGATGCGTCTTCGGCGACCAAAACTTTGGCAACACCGTCGATTTTCGCGGCTGCTTCGCCAGCAGCGGCAGCAGATGCGCCACATGCCAGAACGGTCACGTCACCCAGTGCTTTTGCAGCGGTGACAGCTTTGGCGGTGGCGTCCATCGCCAGTTCGCCATTTGTGACTTCGGCAAGAAGTAGTACAGCCATTACACAGCCCCCGCTTCTTTAAGTTTCGCGACAAGCTCGTCAACCGAGCCAACTTTGATACCAGCAGCCCGGGCTGCGGGCTCTTCGGTTTTGACAACGGTCAGGCGCGGGGTGACATCAACGCCGTAATCGCCGGGCGTCTTTTCATCCAGCGGCTTGCGCTTGGCTTTCATGATGTTTGGCAAGGACGCATAACGCGGCTCGTTCAAACGCAGGTCAACGGTGATGATGGTTGGCATCTTCACTGTGATAGTCTGCAAGCCGCCGTCAACTTCGCGTGTGACTTTGGCGTTGTCGCCGTCGATGTCGACCTCAGAAGCAAAGGTGCCCTGTGACCAACCCAGCAGAGCCGACAACATCTGACCTGTGGCGTTCATGTCGTTGTCGATCGCCTGTTTGCCAGCAAGAACCAGACCTGGCTCTTCTTCCTTGACTATCGCAGCCAGAATTTTGGCAACGGCCAGCGGTTCGATATCCGTGTGGACGTCGTCTGCCGCGACAACCAGGATTGCGCGGTCTGCGCCCATCGCAAGCGCGGTGCGCAGTGTTTCCTGATTTTGCTTAACACCGATTGAAACGGCCACGACCTCGGTCGCTTTGCCAGCTTCTTTCAGGCGGATGGCCTCTTCGACGGCAATCTCGTCGAACGGGTTCATCGACATTTTCACGTTGGCGAGATCAACTCCGCTACCGTCCGCTTTGACACGAACCTTAACGTTATAGTCAATCACGCGCTTGACAGGCACCAAAACCTTCATCGCGTTCCTCTCCTTTAAACGATTCCGCGGGATTCCCCGCTGTTAGCCATTCTTGGCGAGTGTGATAGCGCGGGCGGGGCGGTTGAAACAGGGCAAAATCGTCACGTTATCGCCAACAGACGTCGCGTTTTCTATCAAACGCCTTTCTGACCGGCTTTGGGCAAGGTTTTGTAAGGCTAAAGTAGGATTTGGTTGGGATTGGATGTGATTTGGCAGACCGCCGCATGGGCGCAGCGCCCGCCTTTGATGCTACTGCGCCTGGTCAAACGTTGATGTTTGATCGCAAATGGTCTGAAGGTCTGCCCACTGCGATTGGCTTAGCAAGGCACGCGATTCAAACCCTGTGGGCACAGCCGCACGGGCTTGGGCAATGCGGTCCCCCAAAGCTGGGTGTGACATGAAGTGTGCCTCAATCCCGGATATCTCACCGCCAAGGCTTCGAAACCGTTCAAACATATCAGCCAGTTCTGCGGGAGAAATGCCCGCTCTTTGCAGAACTTGATAGGCAAAAACGTCGGCTTGTGCCTCGGCGTCTCGGCTGTATTGCGCTGCGATCAGCTGTTCGGTCAATAACAGCATCATTGCCCCGCCGGCGAAATCGCCGAACAACAATCCAAGCACCCCGATTGATCCGGCAGAGCGCAGGGCATGGCGCGTTGGATCGCGGCTGACGACATGGCCGATTTCATGGGCAAAGACTGCGGCAATTTCTTCTGGATCTGCGGCTTTGTCGATCAGGCCCTTGAACAGCACAATATGACCGCCGGGTAAGGCAAATGCATTAACCATCGGATGATCGAGCACATGCACCGTCAATTGGGGCGGCGCATCCATGGCCTGTGTCAGCCGGTTTTGCATTTGGTCCAAGGCCGAGCGTCCCGGTGCTTTGGTGCAAAAATGCACGCCGTCGACGTTTTCACTTAAAGCCCCCCGAATTTGCTCCAGCGTGACTTCTCCTAGTGCGTGTTCGCCCTCGGGTGGGATGAATTCGGCAAGCTGATCGGCCATCAATGGCACGAGTACAAAGGCAATCAACCCGACCGAAGCCACCGCTGCCGCAGCCCAGACAAAGAGCTTGCTGCGCTGGATCACCGGTGCGCGGCGTGTGGCGTGCGGCAAATCCGGCAGCAGGCGGTGATCAGGCAGAACCAAGCGGCGCAACGGGTCCCCGTGCAGACGCAAGACCAATCGCGCTTTGTCTGCTTGGTCCGGTATCAAACGCACATCAAGCAGCGGCCATGTTTCGGTGATGTCTGTGGTTTCTATGATCAAAGCGCGCTGTGACGCATCGACCCAGACCTCGGCCTTGATCGGCATCGGCACAATTCCATCAAAGAAACGGCCCGTGTGGTGGTCGCGTCTGGCAGGGGGGAACAATGCGTCGCTCATATCGAGGCTCCAACGTCCAAAGCCTCGGCAAAACCCTCTGCTTCTATGTGTTCATCACGCGGACGCTGGCGAATGTCCTTGATATTGTCGGCACCGTGCAGTTCCAACACCGATGCGTAGTGGCGCATGATCGGCATGGTCACATATGTTTGCATCAACACGGACCATAGCAAAAAGACCGCAAAATATGTGGCGACCCCGATAGCTATTAAAACCGGATGATTTCCCTGAAACAGAATTTCGGGGTCGAAGGTGTCTGTGCCAAAATTCTCTGCGGTGCCCAAAAAGGCGCCTATTGTCACAAAGAAAACCAAGCCCATTATCAGGCCAAGCAGGATGCCGGCAAACAGGTATCCACCGACATAAATGCCAAAAACGCGCAGCGAGGACGGGCGCATTTTCAAGGTGATTTCTTGCATCTTCTTGGTTTCTGTCAGGCGGCGCAGGCTATCAACACGGTAGTAGACCAACCCAAACGGCAAGACCAATATTGCGGCCAGCCCTGGAAGAAGGGCGTTGTCCGGACTGCTGGAAAACGCGATCACCGCAGTCGCAAGGCCAGCGACAATTCCGATAAACAACCACTTCGCTGAGGGGTAGAGCATGGTCCAGCGTCCACCCTGGGTGAGTCTGGCAGTCCCCCAAGAGGTGCGATCGGTTTTGTATTTTTCCAACCGAAAGGTCATCAATGGCCAAAGCAGCCCGGCGCTGACCAGTGTCAGCCCCCAATATAGCAAAGACCGCCACGCATAACCCCACGCTGCGGGTTCAAGTCCAAACCGCAATCCCCGCCAGCGTGTGCGGGCCAGAACATAGCGGCGGGCGCGATACTGGGCGTAAAACCAAATCGGAATCACCCCCAAGAAGCTGAGCAAATAGGCGGCAAAGTTACCTTGGAACAAAGCGAAACTGGCAAACATCAAAAGCAGGTTCACAACGCCAATATAAAAGGCAAGGATAACCACCGCGACCAAGAACCCCAGGAGCTTTTCAATGGGATCCCCGACGTATTCCAGTGGGATGCCACCGATGCGGATAGCCGACCAATACCAACGCCGCAGGCGGGTCTTCATCCAAAAGCGGTAAAAGCCGAGTGTCAGAACTGTCAGGATTCCGGTTTTGAAGGCCAGCCAGAACAAATGCCTGCGCAAACCGACAAATTCACCAGCCAGAACATTGGGGTTGGCGGGCGGAGTTGGCGGCGCTGGCGCGGCATCGGGCACTTGCACAGGCTCTGCCGGAGCAGTGGGCGCAGAGGTAACCCCCCAAGGGGATCGGGGCGTATCAGTTGACGTCAAAGGGCATACTCAAGGGACCTGTTTCCTCCAGCCTGCTCTGAGGGGGGCCTTGAGGCAAGTGGGAAATTCCCTAGGTCCGGCGCTGTGTGTTTTGGATGCGAGGCTATGGGCCACGAAAAAGGCCCCGAAAACGCCTCTGGGACCTTTGCTGTTTAGTTGAAAAGGTTGTCACGCGGGAAGCCACGCGGAGCCATGCGGCCAATACCGGCACGTTTGCCCAGCCAATCCGCCAGTTCGTTTTCTGTCCGGGTGCGGCCCGCAGGGTCTAGCCAGCTAAGCCCGTCTTCAAGGGTGAAGGTTCGGGCATCGGACATGCCGCCGTCCTTGTATTTTTGCAAACGAACGCCTTTGCCGCGCCCCATTTCAGGGAGCTCTTCCAAGGCAAAGATCAGCACCTTGCGGTTTTCGCCAACAACAGCGACCGCGTTGCCATCAACCGGTTTGCACAGCTTGGCGCGCACGGGTTCGCGCACGTTCAAGACCTGCTTGCCGTTTTTCGTCTGAGCAATCACGTCGTTTTCCGGAACGACGAAACCGTCACCAGCCGATGACGCAACCAGCAGTTTGCGGCCAGGCTTGTGAATAAACAGGTCGATAATTTCTGCCTCATTCGGCAGGTCAACCATCAGACGCAGCGGTTCGCCCATGCCGCGCCCGCCGGGCAGGTTGGCGGCAGACAGGGTGTAGAAACGACCGTTGCTGCCGAAGACCAGCAAACGGTCAGTGGTTTCGGCATGGAAGATAAAGCGCGGACCGTCACCGTCCTTGAACTTTAGCTCACGAGCGAGGTCGATGTGGCCGGTCATCGCCCTGATCCACCCCATTTGCGAACAGACAATGGTGATGGGCTCCCGTTCAATCATGGCCTCGATGGGAACATCTTCAGCTTCACCCGCTTCAGCAAAGGTCGTCAGGCGGTGGCCGCGGGGGTGATCCTTAAAGAACTTTTTCCGTACGTCGCGCAACTCTTCGCCAATGGATTTCCATTGCAGGTCATCGCTGTCGAGCAGGTCTTCGAGACCGGCGCGCTCTTCCATCAGCTTGTCGCGCTCGTTTACCAGCTCCAGCTCTTCGAGCCGGCGCAAACTGCGCAGACGCATATTCAAGATGGCTTCGGCTTGAACGTCAGACAGGCCTTCGGACCGGCCTTCAAAGCGGGCGGGAATTTTGCCATCGGTGCCATCATCGGCGATTTCGCCGCGCGCGATTGCGTCAGGGTCTTCGCGCAAGACCAAAGACTTGACGGAAATGCCGGTCAGAGGGGATTTATAATCGCTCTCGTCTGTGGCACGTACCAGCGTGGCTTGGTGGCTGCGCGACCAGTCTTCGTACATCATCGCCGCTTTGGGATCGTCATCATACCGGATGATATCGATCACGCGGTCCAGATTGAGGAAGGCAATAATCAAGCCTTCGAGCACTTCGAGCCGGTTGTCGATTTTTGCCATCCGGTGACGTGTCCGGCGAATTAACACTTCGCGGCGGAAATCGACAAAGGCGCGCAGCACTTCCTTGAGCGAACAAACCTTAGGGGTCACCCCATCGATCAGTACGTTCATGTTCAGAGAGAATCGCGTTTCCAGATCGGAGTTCTTGAACAACATATTCATTAAGACGTCTGGATCGACGTTCTTGGATTTGGGTTCCAGAATCAGACGGATATCTTCGGCTGATTCGTCACGGACATCAGCCAGAATCGGGATCTTTTTAATCTGGATCAGTTCGGCAATGCGTTCGACCAATTTGCCCTTTTGCACCTGATAAGGGATCTCGGTCACGACAACCTGCCATTGTCCGCGGCCCATGTCTTCGACTTCCCAGCGGGCCCGCAACCGGATGCTGCCGCGGCCTGTGCTATAGGCGGTGGCGATGTTTTCAGGCGGTTCGACAATCACGCCGCCGGTGGGAAAATCCGGCCCCGGGACGTATTGCAACAAAGTGTCGTCTACCGCATTGGGGGATTTGATCAGATGCAGGCAGGCATTGATCAATTCACCAATATTGTGGGGCGGAATGTTTGTCGCCATGCCCACCGCAATCCCGCTGGACCCGTTGGCCAGCAGATTGGGGTAGGACGCGGGCAACACTGATGGTTCTTCGAGGCGACCATCATAATTGGGGCGGAAATCGACAGCGTTTTCGTCCAGCCCTTCAAGCAGTGCTTCGGACATGATTGTCATCCGCGCTTCGGTATAGCGCGAGGCGGCGGGGTTATCGCCGTCGATGTTGCCAAAGTTACCCTGACCGTCGACCAGCGGGTAGCGGATGGTGAAATCCTGGGCCAGACGGGCCATCGCGTCATAGATCGCCATGTCACCATGCGGGTGGAAATCCCCCATGGTGTCGCCGCTGATCTTGGCCGATTTCAAAAACCCGCCGGATGAGGAAAGCCGCAAACGCCGCATCGCATACAAGATTCGGCGGTGCACCGGCTTTAGCCCATCACGCGCATCAGGCAGGGCACGGTGCATAATAGTCGAAAGCGCATAGGTCAGATACCGGTCACCTATCGCACGGCGAAGCGGTTCTGAAAGCTGGCGGCCAGTGAGGCCCTTGTCCGAGGAGTCGTCATTCATACGGATTGTGATACTGCCACTGCACCCAACCGTAAAGCGCGCGGGTGGGAAATATTCTCGGAATTTCCCTTACGCCTTTCGAGTCATTTCGTGTATGAAGATTACATCGTCGCGAAAGCTGCATGCGACGATGTGGTGGGGTATTATTCTTTTGGGGGGTAGGAATGGCGCGTGTCATCCTTTTGACGTTTGCATGTTTGGGTTGGGCTTGGTTCGAGCTGTCCGGCGGGTCTGATTTTCAACCGGGCCAGAATGGCGTAACGCTGGTGGCCTCCGTGCCTAAAGTCACGTCAGATCGCATTGAACCTGCCGTCCCGCAGGTCGCCCGTGCTGATACAACCGGCTCTGCGCTGACATCCTTTGGAACTCCGAAAACGGCCAAGGTGATTCTCGCCTCTGCTGTGAGAACGCCCAAACCCGTTATTGCACCCGCTGTTGCCCAAGCGCCGCTGATGGCCACACCCGCCGTGGCCCGCGATTCGATTGCGACAGAGTTCGCTGTTTTGGCCGATTATCGTCAGGTCACCGGATCACGAGTGAATTTACGCGGCGGTCCAAGCACGAAATTTGATGTGGTCACACAATTGCTGCGCGGCGAAGAGGTCGAGATTTTGGCGAACCAAGACGATGGTTGGGTTAAGCTGCGGGCCTTGGATGGCAGCGAAATTGGCTGGATGTCTGATAGTTTCCTCAAGGCGGTCAACTGACTGTCTTTCCCTTGGCACGGGGAACAAAACGCGCGGGCAACCGCGCGTTTTTGTGTTTTAGGGGTGTTCCTCGGGTGAAAGGGGCCTAAATCAGCGTGAAACGTGCAGTGAGGCCCGAAATGACTGGCAAAACGATTCTAATCACCGGTTGTTCGTCAGGCATTGGATTTGATGTTGCACATAGTTTGCGAGATCGTGGATGGACAGTTTTTGCGTCCTGTCGACAGCAAAAGGATTGCGACCAGTTCATAGCCCAAGGCTTTGCGTCCCCATTGATCGACTACACGCAGCGCGGAACCATTGCATCCGGCCTGCAAGAGGTTCTGACCGTGACCGGAGGCCATTTGGATGCGCTGTTCAACAATGGCGCGCATGCCACACCCGGCGCAGTTGAAGATCTTCCGGCGGACGCTTTGCGCGCAATTTTTGAGGCCAATGTGTTTGGTTGGCACGATTTGACAACGCGGGTGATTCCGGTGATGCGGGCGCAAGGGCACGGACGGATTATCAACCATTCCTCTGTTCTTGGTCTGGTGACGATCCCATGGCGGGGGGCCTATACTGCGACAAAATTTGCAACCGAAGGGCTAACAGATACCCTGCGAACGGAAATGGCTGGAATAGGCATTCACATTGTGACGCTGAACACCGGCCCTGTGACGTCGAAGATCCGGCAAAACGCGATTCCCCATTTTGAACGTTGGGTTGACTGGCGCGGATCTGCCCGGGTGCAAGACTACGAAGACCGGTTGATCAAGCGCTTATACGAAGACCGCGGCCCCGATACGTTCGAATTACCGGCCTCGGCGGTGACCGCAAAGGTGATACATGCGTTGGAATCGTCTAAACCGCGACCACGCTACTATATAACAAAAGCGACATATCTAATGGGGGCCGCGCGGCGCTTGCTCAGCACCCGAATGCTTGATTGGCTTGTGACGAAGGGCGGCTAGCTCTTTTCCGCAAGGACGCGTATGTCTGCAGCACTGAAACGGAGGAATCCATGGCCCAAGATCCACTATTTTTAGTCATCCTCGTCGCTATGGCGGCGGTGGTGGGAATTTTGCTGTTTGGCATTGGCTCGTTCGCCAAAGGCGGTGAATTTAACAAAAAGCATGCGAACAAGGCGATGCGATGGCGCATTATTGCGCAGTTTATTGCGGTGCTTTTGGTGCTGCTGTTTGTGTGGCTTAGGAAAAGCTGATGGTTGTCCTGAACAAGATTTACACCCGAACCGGTGACAAGGGTGACACGGCGCTGGGCAATGGAACGCGGGTCGCGAAATACGACGCGCGGGTTGAGGCCTATGGCACCTCGGATGAATTGAATGCAATTGTTGGTTTGGCGCGGCTGCACGCAACGGGCGACATGGATGCACAGCTTAGCCTGATCCAAAACGATTTGTTTGATCTGGGTGCAGACATGTGTCAGCCGAATATGGAACAAGACGCCGAGGCTGAATATCCACCGCTGCGTATGGTTCAGGCGCAGGTTGACCGCCTTGAAAGCGAGATCGATGCGATGACTGCTCAACTGGAGCCATTGCGCAGCTTCATCTTGCCAGGCGGCAGTGCTTTGTCGGCCTATCTGCACCAGTGCAGGACAGTTGCGCGGCGGGCCGAGCGGCTTGCAGTGGCGTTAGCAGCTTCCGAAACGGTGAACCCCGCTGCGGTCAAATACTTGAACCGCTTGTCAGATTGGTTTTTTGCGGCGGGCCGGATGGCCAATGACGGTGGTAAATCTGACGTCCTTTGGGTTCCTGGCGCTAACCGCTAAGGATTCGCGGCCCAAAGGCACACTGAATTGGCGCGTTAGGCTTTAATCGATCGGCTCTGCCTCAAGCCAGACGCCGCCATCGGGGCGCAGCGTGATAATCATTACCGGGTCGGGGTTGCGACCCGGCACAGATTTGAAGCGAAATTGCGCCAACAACGTCGCCAACACGATAACGGCTTCTTGAGTTGCAAAGGACGCCCCGATGCAAATGCGCGGTCCATCACCAAATGGTAGATAGGTGTAGCGGTCCGGTTTGAATCCATTCCACCTGTCAGGACGAAAGCCGTCTGGATCATCCCACAGTTGGTGGTGTCTGTGCAGCGCATAGATTGGCAAAATCACAGTATCGCCAGGCAAAACCAACCGGTCGCATAGCTCATCCTTGGCAAGTGCTGTGCGTGATACCATGCCGGCGGGCGGATAAAGCCGCAGGGCTTCGTCGACGACTTGCCGGACAAAGGGCAGCTTTGCCACATCGTCACCGGTTGCCGCATTGCCAGACAAAACCGATTGCACCTCGGCGCGGGCTTTTTCCTGTGCGTCCGGGTCAAAGGCGAGCAGATAAAGCGACCATGCAAGCGTCAAAGCCGTGGTTTCATGCCCTGCAACAATAAAGGTCAGCAGATTGTCCCGAAGCTCTTGTGTGTTCATTTTGCGTTTGGTTTCAGGGTCTTCCCCCGCGAGCAACAGGTCGAGAAGATCAGGGACCTCTTTCGTATCACGCTGGGAGCGCGCGTCGATGGCTTGATCGGCTACTTTTTTCATCTGTTGGACGCCGCCTGCGGAAAACATGCGGCCGGGGCGAGGCACCCAGTCGGGCAGGCCAAGTATATCGAACAAGGACAGCTTGCCCGCTTCGGCAATGTAGCTGTCGATGGCCCCATGAACAGCGTTGCGATCAAATCCGGAATCTCCCGAAAAGGTCACATCCGAAATGACATCAAAAGTCAGCGAAACCATTTCATCAAGGAAGTTGATGGCGCGAGGACCTGCGGTGCGAATGCGATCCGCCGAGCGTTGGGCGGCTTGCGTCATTGTGGGGGCAAGGTTCAACACGTTGCGATGCGAAAACGCAGGGGCAGCAGCGCGTCTTTGCCAGCGCCAATGCGCGCCTTCGGCAATAAAGAGAGATTCACCAATGGCGGGCCGCAGCAGGTTTTTGGTCACCAGTGATTTCGGGTAGTTTTCCAAGTTTTCGAGCAAAATGCGCTTGTTTGCGCCGGGATCGGTGACCATGTGCCAGCGCTTGCCGGTTTTTCCGGACACCATCGGTTGCCGTGTGGCGATGTCGGGAATGATGGCAAGTACATTGCGGCGTGATGTTTGCAGGCTTTTCCAGATGCCCATCGGCTCGGTCACCAAAGGAACGCGCACAGGGACAGGCTTGGCTTTGAGATCACTCATGACGGACTCCGATAATTTCTTTAGATGATAGCCCTGTGCCTAAGATAGGCAAACCTGTATGCATTGCGCAAAGTCGCACCCTAAGGTATCGGGGAGAACCGGCCAGACTTGGGGAACCGAATGCTTCGATATTTTGCTGCGCTTTGTGCATGTGTGACTTTGGCGGCTTGCAACGCCCCGCCGGCTGATTTGGACGATCCAGTTGTCGCCATGGGCCAGTTCAAACTGGGGCATGCCGAAGTTGTAGCGCCAAATCTGGAAAAGCTTCTGGTGTCTCAAGAGGCGTCTAATGAAGAGTGGATTGCGATAGTGGATGCCGCGCTGGAACAGCGGTTCCGTCGCTTTGAAGGTACGCAATTCTATCATATCGGTGTGAGCCTTGAGGCTTATTCCCTGCCGCAACCCTTTGTTCCGGGCAAATCTGCTTTGGCCATGCGTGTAACGGTCTGGGACGATGCGGCTGGCAAGAAACTGAACGAAGAGACCGAGCTGTTCCATGTGATTCAGATTCTCGAATCACGCATCAGTATGTCCAAAGAAGAAGTGATGATACGCGCGGCAGAATCCGGTGCTTTGCTCATTGAAAAGTGGATGCGCGAAGAGCACGAAGCCAATGGTTGGTTTGATGATCGCTCTGCTGGAAAGACCACTCAATAGACCTATGCAACCCATGTAATTGCGGGTTTTAGACGTATTAAACGTGTCGTTGCTGCGACGGTCGCGTCTATGACGGCTAAATTGTGCCTTGGAATTGGGGCTCAGCCCATCAAGGGCTTGATTTTTCGTGCTCAAACAAATATTCGGCGCGCGATGAAACCTGGGTCGGGTGCGGCCCCCCAATAGCTGAGGCGTCTTTAAAGATGGGTAAGGAAAAGTTTGAACGCGGTAAGCCGCACTGCAACATCGGCACAATCGGCCACGTTGACCACGGCAAGACCACACTGACAGCGGCGAT
>NZ_QKMF01000006.1 GCF_003208435.1 Pelagimonas varians
CAACAGGTGTGCATTCACGAACACCGCTTTTGTTGCAAACTTCTCCCCACCGCGTGAGCCAGCACATCCCGTTTCGTGATCCAATGACATAAACTGGGGATTGGGCGCGTTTGGTGGCACAGGTTTTCTAGATCTTGAAGCGCGTCCCAATTGGATTCGCTATTTTTGGTTGACCCTTTTCAGGCTTTGGAGATTCGTTGCCCGGATACCGCTGTCCGTCGATGTCGAACCGGCGGGGCAGGACTGTGGGCGGTGGTGAGAAACTCGGTGCCGCCGCCAATGCACTCACCTGACAGTGACGTTTTCCCAACCACCGCCAACCACACTCAAAATGCGGTTGCTTCCCTCACGAGGTGGACTGTCACACCACGTCCAGCGATCACCCTTGGTTCGATCGTGATGGCTAGGCCATCGGCGTTCTTGTGCCCGGTGCGTGTCTGGATCTGTCCGTGAGAGAAATGTCAGTCTGGTTGAAGGTGGATCGGATTCCGCGTTCCGCAATCCGGCTGCCAGCCTTCATGTTCTTTCAGGCTGTCCAGCTGTCGAAATCGATAGAGTTTTCACGCAGGCGCTGTTCGTTCATCCGCCTCTGTAGATCGATACAGCCTAACTTCTGCACGCCAAGCCCAGCCTGATGCCCCTTCGATACTCCAATGGTCTGTTCATACAAAAGCGGCTTCACCTCATCGTTTGCCTTCTCCCTTGAAGCACAGGCTATCCTTAAACGCGGAACACATCAGGGATGCAGATTGCACGCCGTCGATCGGCTGGCCGCATCCTGTGAAAATGATAAGGGTAGATCTGTTAACTTGGAGGGAGCAACTTTTCGACAGAAGGAAGCTGTCATTACCTCATCGTTCGTGAGGCCAACGGCCGCATTAGACTTTGTAGCGGGATGCGCTTTGTCCGACGGCAGGTGCTAAGCTAGTTATTGAGGGTGCAATCGAGGGCTAAACACTTTTTTCCCTCGACCGGAGGCTCCGGTCGAAGGCAGTCATTATATACAGTGGTCAGTTGTTTGACTTGCGAACCACGTTGCGGATCTTGCTTCGTTTGTGGCCTTCAAAGTCGCTGCTAGACAAAATCATCTGGATTTGCTGTCTGTCAAAGTCGGTCAAGTTAGATAGGTCTTGGTTCGGAGCGTATCGCGCAATATCGCTTTCGAGGCTGGCATACGCCGTCGAAGAAAAACCGAGTGAGGCAACAAACGTCGAAAGGGCGACCAAAAATATGAAACGCATTTTGCGTCCTCTTCTGTTACTAAATAAGGCAATTGTACCAGACGTGCGCAGGGGGCAAAAGTAACGGTCCTGTCAACTCTGGCTGATACGCAAAAATTGGCGCATGCGAAACGGATCCGGGCTCGCTTTGAGGTCTTGTCGCAGCGGAATGGACATCAATCTATTCGGTGCCACTATTATTGCTTGCCAGACTGCCGAACCCCGTGTACTCCGCCCAAGTTCCTATGAGGAATAACGAGGCGGGGTGATTCCCGCCTTTTGGGTTCGATGAAGGTCTGCGGCGGTCGTGGGTCCTCCTCTCAACTCCAACGCCAATAAAGGTATGTTCAATGTCTCAGAACATCCGTATCCGGCTTAAAGCGTTTGACTACCGTGTTCTCGACGCCTCTACACAAGAGATCGTCAACACAGCCAAACGTACCGGTGCCACGGTCCGCGGTCCTATCCCGCTGCCCAACAAGATCGAAAAGTTTACTGTTCTACGTGGTCCACACGTAAACAAAAAGTCGCGTGACCAGTTCGAGATCCGTACGCACAAGCGTATGCTCGACATTGTCGACCCGACTCCACAGACTGTTGATGCCCTGATGAAACTCGACCTCGCCGCCGGCGTTGACGTCGAGATCAAAGTATAAGGGGGTCACATGCGCTCTGGTATTATCGCAAAGAAAGTCGGGATGACTCGCGTCTTCATGGAAGATGGCAAGCAGATCCCAGTGACTGTTCTACAACTCGAAAACCTGCAGGTTGTTGCTCAGCGTACTGCTGAAGACAATGGTTACACAGCTGTTCAGCTGGGTGCCGGCACAGCCAAGGTTAAACGCACAAGCAAAGCCATGCGTGGTCACTTCGCCAAGGCGAATGTTGAACCCAAGCGCAAGGTTGCTGAATTCCGCGTTGCTCCTGAAAACATGATCGAAGTGGGCGCGGAAATTACCGCTGAACACTATAACGAGGGCCAGTACGTTGACGTATCCGGCATCTCGATCGGTAAAGGTTTTCAAGGCGGCATGAAGCGTTGGAACTTTGGCGGTCTGCGCGCGACACACGGTGTTTCGATCAGCCACCGTTCGCACGGTTCGACAGGTCAGTGTCAGAATCCCGGTAAGGTTTTCAAAGGCAAGAAAATGGCCGGTCACATGGGTGCAGCCCGTGTTACCACCCAAAACCTTCAGGTTGTCAAAGCTGACGCGGATCGCGGCATCTTGATGATCAAAGGCGCCGTTCCTGGTTCCAAAGGTGGTTGGGTTACGGTCAAAGACGCCGTGAAAAAGCCGCTGCCCGATGACGTGCCAACACCGGCCGGTCTTCGCGCAACTGCCGCACCTGCAGAAGCTCCTGCAGAAGGAGGTGAAGCATGAAACTTGATGTGATCAAACTTGACGGCGCGTCCGTAGGTTCGGTGGATCTGGACGAAGCACTGTTCGGCGTTGAGCCGCGTGCAGACATCCTTCACCGTGTGGTTCGCTGGCAGCGTAACAACGCGCAGGCCGGTACCCACAAGGTAAAGACCCGCTCGGAAGTTAGCTACTCGACCAAGAAGATCTATCGCCAAAAAGGCACCGGTGGCGCACGTCACGGTTCCCGCAAGGCGCCCATCTTCCGTAAAGGTGGCATCTATAAGGGTCCAACACCGCGTTCGCACGGTCACGACCTGCAAAAGAAAGTCCGCGCACTTGGTCTGAAAATGGCTTTGTCTGCTAAGGCTGCAACTGGTTCGCTGGTTGTGATCGAGGACATCAACACCGACGGCAAGACCAAGACCTTGGCAAATCAGATCAAGGCTCTGGGTTGGAAGCGCGCGCTGGTCATCGACGGAGCTTCGGTTAACGAAGAATTCCTGAAGGCCGCTCGCAACATCGAAGGTCTGGACGTTCTGCCCACCATGGGTGCCAACGTTTATGACATCCTGCGCCGTGACACGCTTGTGCTCACAAAAGCGGGTGTCGAAGCACTGGAGGCTCGCCTGAAATGAGCGCGAAAGCACAACACTACGACATCGTTCGCAAGCCGATCGTAACCGAGAAAACCACAATGGCATCCGAAAACGGTGCAGTGGTTTTCGAAGTCGCCATCGATAGCAACAAGCCACAGATCAAAGAGGCCGTTGAGGCTCTCTTTGGTGTGAAGGTGAAAGCGGTTAACACCACAATCACCAAAGGCAAAGTCAAGCGTTTCAAGGGCACCACCGGTCGCCGTAAAGACGTTAAAAAGGCCTATGTAATGCTCGAAGAGGGCAACACCATCGACGTGACCACTGGTCTCTAAGAAGGTTTGGCATCGCCATTGAAAAGGCCCTCTGCGCAAGCAGGGGGCCTTTTTCGTTGTGGCGAATGGGCTACAGGTGAGCCATGAGATTTGTCTTTCCCCTTATGCGCGTGGCGTCAAAATAAGATGTTCTCTTCATACAGCTTTGTGGTGAGGGAATATGAACAAACAAATAGCGGAATTTCTTGGGACTTTTACCTTGGTCCTGTTCGGGTGTGGGGCCGCGGTGATTGCCGGAGATGACATCGGCCTGACTGGCATCAGTTTTGCATTCGGTTTGGCGTTGATTGGAATGGCCTATGGTATCGGGTCCGTTTCCGGCTGCCATATCAACCCAGCGGTTTCTTTGGGAATGGTGGCCGCGGGCAGGATGAGTGTCGGTGAGGCGATCACTTACATTGTCGCGCAGGTTGCCGGTGCGGTTGCGGCTGCGGCTGTCTTGTTGATGATTGCGTCGGGCAAAGCGGATTACACCGTCGCCGCCAACGGGCTTGGCCAAAATGGATGGGGCGCGGGTTATCAAGCTGAATACGGCATGATGGCGGCCTTCGTCTTTGAACTGGTGGCGACTTTTCTGTTTATGGTGGTGATTTTAGGCGCAACCAGTGCAGGGGCTCCGGCGCAGTTGGCAGGTTTGGCGATTGGTCTTGCCTTGGTGGCAATTCACCTTGTCGGGATCAAGGTTACTGGTGTTTCAGTGAATCCGGCACGGTCGATTGGCCCAGCCTTGTTTGCAGGATCAGCTGCGGTTGGCCAGCTTTGGCTGTTTATCGTTGCCCCGATTTTGGGTGCCGCCGCCGCAGGTGTTTTGTTCCGTAGTGGAATGCTAACAGCACCAGAGTAAACGGGCCGGCCAGAGTATCGAAAATGGAAAGCCCCCTGTCAGGCGGGGGCTTTTTCTTGTTAGCAGCGCTCAAAAAGACAGAAGATCAACCAAAGATAACTTCGTACAAGAGTTTGAAGGACACCAAACCAAGAGCGATTTCCACCAACAGATAGAACATGCGCTCTGACAAAATCTTCGAAACGGTTGCACCGCTCCATGCGCCGGCAAGGGCCATCGGGGCCAGCCAGATCGCTTGGGTAAAGCTGTCCCACGTGATTTGCCCCGCGATAATGAAGGGCGGAACTTTCATCAGGTTGATGGCAGAAAACAGGATCGTTGTTGTCCCGAGGTAGACCATTTTGTCCAAACGTTGCGGTAGGACATAGGCCTGATAGGGCGGGCCGCCAGCATGAGAAATATAGCTGGTCAGGCCGGTCAACGTGCCCCAAAAAATACCGCGCGGAATGTCCGCAGGCTTTGCTGGAACATCGCCTTTGGACAAGCGGCCGCGCAAGGCATTGGCGAGATACAAAAAGCCGACAGCAGCGACCAGGAGCTTGACAAGATCTCCGGACACGTGAGCTACGGCGACATATCCCAAAAGAATTCCTGCAATGGCTCCGGGCATTAGAATTTTGAGGTTCCGAACCGAAAATGCCTTGCGAAACAGATACACTGCATAGGCATCCGCAACGATATAGATCGGCAACAACAAACCCGCTGCCTGAGCCGGATCCATGAACAGCGACATCAATGGAACCGCGAGGATGGCAATCATCGGCACGCCGCCCTTGGACAGCCCCATCAAATAGGCCGCAAGTCCTGCGACAATCCAGTATTCCATGCGTTGACCTTTATTTGGCGGATTTAGGCGGTTTCGGGTGCCTTGTGTCGGGTTGGCTTTTACCGTTGTGCCAAGACGGCGAGCAGAACAACAGCCATCATAGTGGTGGCCATCGCTATATTTATGACCGAATGCGTGCGGTCAGATAGGTTCAGGCGGTGGAGTGATACGCCAGCCCACAGCCAGAGAAAATGTATGGGAATCCAGATCGCATTGACGATCAGAAATTTAAGTCCAACTTCGACGACATAAGAGTCGGGCCAAAAGGCAAAGCCGGTAAAGAGTGCTGTGTTGACGGCATAGGCCTTGGGGTTAAACAGCTGGAGCACTATGCCACCATAAATGCCGGGCGGATCAGCGCGTTCAATAAATGCGATGCGTGATCCAGCAAAAGCAATCCGCAGGGCAAGATAGGCGACATATCCAAAAGACAGTATAAAAAACACCGTCCGGATACGTTCGTCAGCGATAATCAGAGTCGCCAAGCCGCTGACGACAGCCAAGGCAACCAGATTTGTGCCAATGAACAACCCACCGACGTAGCGCGCTCCGGTCCGAAAGCCGAACCCAGCCCCAACCCCGGCAGTAGAGAGCACACCGGGGCCGGGTGTGATAATCAAGAAAAAGACTGCGGCGGCGAAGGTTAACATGTGAATTGGATAAGCTTTTCGGAGGCGGTTTGCAATGGGAGGGCCGGGACCGGTATTGTATAGGTCTGTTGTGTCCATGAGGGCCCCAAGCTGCGTTATGGGTTCTGCGCCGCCAGCGTGAGTTAAATGCGCCTTCCTGATCGCGCTTAAGAGAGGCGATTTATTTCCCCGCCGCCCCTGTCGCACCGGTTCATTCTGAACGCTCGACCACAGGTTCAGGCCCTGCATTTTGAGGAGTTTGAACGCGCAGCTCAAAAAAGAGGTGGGGCCTATAGACCACCCCATGATTCCCTGATAGACGCGCTCCATGTCCAAGGCTCCAGATTCGTTCTGGGGCCTTGTGATCTTTTCGTCGGGGACCTTCGGGGCCCTATACTCCGGGGCTAACGCCCCAAACACAGGCGAGCCCCGTTCGGGGAATTCGTCGAAAAACGGAAGTCAGAAAGCATGGCATTAAAGTCGTATAAGCCGACTACGCCAGGCCAGCGTGGGCTGGTTCTGATCGACCGTTCGGAGCTGTGGAAAGGTCGTCCTGTCAAGGCACTCACTGAGGGTCTGACTAAAAAGGGCGGTCGTA
This sequence comes from Pelagimonas varians, assembly GCF_003208435.1. GTDB lineage: Bacteria > Pseudomonadota > Alphaproteobacteria > Rhodobacterales > Rhodobacteraceae > Pelagimonas > Pelagimonas varians. Next base: position 6,407 of record NZ_QKMF01000006.1, read on the forward strand.
ACAACACCGGACGGATCACGATGCGTCGCAAAGGCGGTGGGGCAAAGCGCCTCTATCGTATCGTAGATTTTAAGCGGAACAAATTCGACGTGACAGCAACTGTTGCACGTATTGAATATGACCCTAACCGGACCGCATTTATCGCACTCGTTCAATATGACGATGGCGAACAGGCCTATATTCTTGCACCTCAGCGTCTCGCCATTGGTGACCGCGTTGTTGCAAGCGCCAAGGCCGACATCAAGCCCGGTAACGCGATGCCCTTCAGCGGCATGCCGATCGGTACTATTGTTCACAACATCGAAATGAAGCCTGGTAAAGGTGGTCAAATCGCGCGTGCAGCTGGTACTTATGCCCAGTTTGTTGGTCGTGACGGTGGCTACGCCCAGATCCGCCTCAGCTCGGGTGAACTGCGCTTGGTTCGTCAGGAATGCATGGCCACCATCGGTGCTGTGTCCAACCCTGACAACTCAAACCAGAACTTCGGTAAAGCCGGCCGTATGCGCCACAAAGGCATCCGTCCGAGCGTTCGTGGTGTCGTAATGAACCCAATCGATCACCCACATGGTGGTGGTGAAGGCCGGACATCGGGTGGTCGTCACCCTGTTTCGCCTTGGGGTAAACCGACCAAGGGCAAGCGTACCCGCAATACCAACAAAGCGTCGCAGAAGCTGATCATCCGCTCGCGCCACGCCAAGAAGAAGGGACGCTAATTAATGTCTCGCTCTGTTTGGAAGGGCCCATTTGTCGATGCCTACGTCCTGAAAAAGGCCGAAAAAGCACGCGACTCGGGCAAGAACGAAGTTATCAAGATCTGGTCGCGTCGTTCGACAATCCTGCCGCAATTCGTCGGTCTGACTTTTGCCGTGTATAACGGTCACAAGCATATCCCAGTGAACATCACTGAGGACATGATTGGTCAGAAGTTCGGTGAATATTCGCCAACGCGTACCTATTATGGTCACGCGGCCGACAAAAAAGCCAAAAGGAAATAAGCCATGGGCAAGGATAAAAATCCCCGCCGCGTGGCGGACAACGAAGCGATGGCAAAGCTGCGCATGCTGCGCACCTCGCCGCAGAAACTCAACCTTGTTGCCCAACTTATTCGTGGCAAAAAAGTTGATCGCGCTCTTGTCGATCTGACCTTCTCTAAGAAGCGGATCGCCGAAGATGTGAAAAAGTGCCTGCAGTCCGCCATTGCAAACGCTGAGAACAATCACGGTCTGGACGTTGACGAACTCGTCGTCGCCGAGGCCTATGTTGGTAAGAACCTGATCATGAAGCGCGGTCGTCCTCGGGCGCGTGGTCGTTTTGGTCGGATCAACAAGCCGTTCTCGGAACTCACCATCAAGGTGCGTCAGGTTGAGGAGCAAGCCTAATGGGTAATAAAACAAACCCGATCGGTATGCGTCTGCAGGTGAACCGCACCTGGGACAGCCGTTGGTACGCTGACACCAAAGACTACGGTGATCTGCTGTTGGAAGACCTCGCGATCCGCGATTTCATCCACAAAGAGTGTAAGCAGGCCGGTATTGCCCGCGTGATCATTGAACGCCCTCACAAGAAGTGCCGTGTATCTGTACACACAGCGCGTCCGGGTGTGATCATCGGCAAAAAAGGTGCTGACATCGAAGTTCTGCGCAAGAAGCTGGCGGCTATGACCGACAGCGAAGTGCACCTGAACATCGTTGAAGTGCGCAAGCCCGAGCTGGACGCCCAGCTTGTTGGTGAGAGCATTGCTCAGCAGCTGGAACGCCGTGTGTCTTTCCGCCGTGCGATGAAGCGCGCTGTTCAAAACGCCATGCGTATGGGCGCCCTGGGTATCCGGGTGAACGTTGCTGGTCGTTTGGGCGGTGCAGAAATCGCGCGTACCGAATGGTACCGCGAGGGCCGAGTGCCCCTTCACACGCTGCGTGCTGACATCGATCACGCCCAAGTCGAAGCTTCGACCGCCTATGGTATCATTGGTATCAAGGTCTGGATCTTCAAGGGTGAGATCATGGAGCACGACCCGGCGGCACGCGATCGTAAATCGCAAGAAGTTCAAGATGGCCCAGCACCTCGCGGTGCAGGTGGTCGTCGTGATAACCGGGGGTAATCATGCTTCAGCCAAAGCGTACTAAATTCCGCAAGATGTTCAAAGGCCGTATCAAAGGCCTTGCCAAAGGTGGTTCCGATGTAACGTTCGGCACTTACGGTCTTAAGGCTCTTGAGCCTGAGCGCGTAACTGCCCGTCAGATCGAAGCTGCACGTCGTGCCATGACTCGTCATATGAAGCGTCAAGGTAACGTTTGGATCCGCATCTTCCCAGACACACCTATCACTGCCAAGCCTATCGAAGTTCGTATGGGTAAAGGTAAGGGTTCTGTGGACCGTTGGGCCTGTAAGGTTAAGCCGGGCCGCATCATGTTCGAAATCGACGGTGTATCCGAAGATGTCGCCCGTGAGGCTCTGCGTCTGGCCGCGATGAAACTGCCGGTGAAAACCCGCGTAGTCATCCGCGAAGACTGGTAAACTGCGCAGGGGGTTCGCCCCCTTCCAGTGCCAAGATTAACAAAACCCCCGGCGCTTCATGCGCCGGGGGTTTTGCTTTTTGAAAAATCGGATACTGTGCGCCCACAACCGGAAGGGGAGGCTGTCCAGTGTTGTCACATCTCAAAGGCAAAGTGACCCTTGCCGTCATGTCTGCGGCCAAGCGTGGAAATCCCTTGGCCAAACAGCTGGTGACACAGGAAACCAAACGGTTCGCCAGCACCTTGCCTGATCAGTCCCCAATCATTACCGGCGATTACATGATACCGGACCTCAACCGGCCCCTGCCAGAAGACATGCAAGGTGGAATGCTGGGTGACTACGAGATGAAGGCGCTGGATATCACGCCAATTCAATCAACCGATTTGAAGGGCCGCAAGGTTGCCGCAGCCATGATCTCTCTGGGGTCCTACGGTGTCGGAACTCATGGCTTTTTCGGCCTTCTATTCGAAGACGAGCACTGGCTGGTTGTCCCCGTCCATATGGCGCGGTCTTGGTTGTCTTTGGATGGTCGTATTCTTGAGGATGAACGTGACACACGGGCTTGGATTCAAAACGGCGACGATGCCGCGATGTCCGACCGCCTTATGGGAGCCGAGATAACAGAGGCGATGTTTGCGGCGCACGCGTTGGCGCTGGAGTTTGACAATGGTGCCTCCTTGAGGATCGCCAAAGATCCCGCGCAAAGGCCAAAGTTCCCAGATGGAGCCGCCCGCGCATTTCTACCCACCGACAACTTGGCAAACGCAGTTTTTCTGAGCCCGTCAGGCGAGATCTTCGTCTAGGGTTCTTTTCTGATATGGCTACACGCATGGGGCATATTTGCAGCACCTGCCGTTTGGTATTGCGAGGGGTGAGCCCTGTCGCTACTTCAGCTAAAGGCCACCTAAGCTGAGGAGGGCATTCATGTCCGAGATCAAATCGCTGTTTGCGACCCGCCTGTACCGCGCCGAACTTTCTGAATTTGGCGATCCCATCGACCCAGCTGTCCTTGAGGCGTCGTGCTATTCCATTGCCGAGGATGATGAAGCCGGTCAGGAGTGGTGCGAGAACGAGGGCTATCCGGGCTACACATCCTATGCATCCTTGACGGATTTGCCGTGGCGGTTCCCCATCTTTAAGACCCTTGTCGACGCACTGGATCAGCATGTCGCGGCCTTTGTCGAGGAACTTGATTTCGATCTGGGCGACAAGGGGCTTAGCCTTGAGGATATCTGGATCAACATCCTGCCCCCCGGCGGCATGCATTCGAACCACATCCATCCCCATTCGGTGATTTCGGGTACAACCTATGTTGAGATGCCAGAAGGTGCGAGCGCGCTCAAACTTGAAGATCCGCGTTTGCCGATGATGATGGCTGCCCCGCCCCGCAAAAAGACGGCCCGCGAGGACCTGAAAGCTTTTGTCTATCAGGCCCCCAAGGTTGGCGACGTGCTGCTTTGGGAAAGTTGGCTGCGCCACGAAGTACCAATGAACCTAGCCGAAGAAGACAACCGCATCAGCGTGAGCTTCAACTACAAGTGGGAATGACGCCTCAGGGCGTGATTGATGAATAAGCATTGCTAGGTCTCTGGAATTGGAGGCTCTGCAATGCTTTGGTAATTGTCCTGCCGTAACCTTCAGCTCTGATGAGTGATCCGAGCTGACTGTGCTATTCAAAACAATCAATCTTCTGTTGCCTGTATTGCTGCCTTCATGGCGGTTTTTCAAAACCGTGGCGGCATCTCCGCGCGTCGAAGTTCGGGTCACGATAGATGGACACACCTCGGATTGGGTCTGCAGTCACCCGGAACCGGATCACATTGGCCTTGGCGCAATGATCGCCCGGCTGTTCTGGAACCCGCAGCGCAACAACAAGCTATATATGGTTAGCCTCTCTGAGCGCTTGGCAGAGGCGGAAACCAAGCATTCCACACAGGAGCTGGCGCGTTTGGTAGGCGCTACTCTGTCCGGTCGTGAAGGCGCGTTCGAATACCGCCTGCTCTTTTTGCAGCGTGATGGCAAGAAGATCATCCGCTTCTTGGAATACCAAAGCCCTCTTTTGCCCATTGGCAAAGGTGCGGCGTGACGTCAGCAGAAACCGTTCAGATCATGGGCCCGATGTTGGGTTTGGTGGTCGGTCAACAAACGTTGGAGCACCTGGCGGACCGATCCCTGAGGGCTCTGCTTGCCTTGCGCCTAGTCCTGTGCGGAATGCTGATCCTTGGCCTATATCCTGCGTTGGCGACTTGGGGATTGTTTGCTTACGGCATCGCGCTGTTGCATCGCTTTGACGGTCCGTACAACGGCGGTTCGGACAAGATGACCATGCTGATTTTAGCCTGCCTAAGCGCTTTCTATATCGCTCCTAGCCCGCTCTGGCAGGATATGGCGTTGTCCTATTTGGCGGTGCAGTTGGTTCTGTCATACTTTGTCTCCGGATACATCAAGATCATCAATCAGGAATGGCGGACCGGACAAGCGCTGCAAGATGTATTTCTCTTTTCGGCTTATCCGGTATCAACATCGTTGCGTGGTTTCGCGACCCATCCTCGGTTGCTATGGGGAATGTCTTGGGCTGTTATGGGGTTTGAGGTCTTGTTCCCTTTGACGCTGATGCATTCCACAGCTTTGCTATTTGGATTGCTGGTCGCAGCCGCGTTTCATTTAACGAATGCCTGTCTTTTCGGCTTGAACCGGTTTTTCTGGATCTGGATTTGCGCCTATCCATCACTGATCTGGTTTCAAGATAGGATTATCGGCTAACGAGGCTGGGCAAAATGGCCAAAATTTGCGCTATGATCGCAGGACTGCCTCTCTCAATTCCGCCTTGCTGGCAAGGAAAAAGCCACTATTTTCGTCACAGGCTTCTTTGGGTTGGATAAGGTCTCCAAAGGCCCTTGCCAGAATCTTCTGGCGGGCGTATAGGCACCCTTCATGCACGGAAAAACGGAATCAGTGCGCCTTGCGCGTGGCTTCTACGTTGACTGTAAACCACCTCACCAGATTTAGGGTGACCCGGACGCAAATGACCGGGGCTCTCTGGTGGAAACCAAAAGGAACAGGCGAATGAACGCCCAAGAACTTATGGACAAGACACCGGATCAACTCCGGGAAGATCTCGTTCAGCTCAAAAAGGAGGCCTTCAACCTCCGCTTCCAAGCCGCATCTGGCGCGCTGGAAAACACTGCTCGCATGCGCGAAGTTCGCCGCAGCGTTGCCCGTGTAAACACCATTTTGAATCAAAAAGCGGCAGCTGCCGCAGCGGAGGCGTAAGCAATGCCCAAGCGTATCCTTACTGGCACTGTAACCTCCACTGCCAACACCCAGACTGTAACTGTCTCGGTTGAGCGCCGTTTTAAGCATCCGGTCATGCAAAAGACCGTGAAGCGTAACAAGAAATACCGTGCTCACGACGAGGCGGAAAAGTTCGCAGTCGGCGATATGGTTCGCATCATTGAATGTGCGCCTCGCTCGAAAACGAAACGTTGGGAGGTTCTGGCTGACTAAGCCAGAGCCTTTTGGCATTCATCGAAACCCTGGGGGAGCTAACGAGAACAGCCCCCATAGGTCGGGAGAAACTATATGATCCAGATGCAGACCAATCTGGATGTAGCTGACAACTCCGGTGCCCGGAAAGTTCAGTGCATCAAGGTCCTCGGCGGCTCGCATCGCCGCTACGCATCGGTCGGCGATATCATCGTCGTATCGGTCAAAGAGGCCATTCCACGTGGTCGCGTTAAAAAGGGTGACGTCCGTAAGGCCGTTGTCGTTCGCACCGCAAAAGAAGTTCGTCGTGATGATGGCACCGCCATCCGTTTTGACCGCAACGCTGCAGTGATCTTGAACACTGCAGGTGAGCCGGTTGGCACGCGTATCTTTGGCCCAGTCGTTCGTGAACTGCGCGCAAAGAACTTCATGAAGATCATCTCACTCGCCCCGGAGGTGCTGTAAGATGGCTGCTAAGTTGAAAAAGGGTGACAAAGTCATCGTTCTTGCTGGCAAAGACAAAGGCAAAACCGGCGAGATCACTTCGGTGAACCCAGCTGCTGGTAAAGCCATTGTTGACGGCGTGAATGTTGCGATCCGTCACCAGCGTCAGTCGCAAACAGCTCAGGGCGGCCGCCTTCCTAAGGCCCTGCCAATCCAGCTGTCGAACCTGGCACTTGTTGATGCAAACGGCAAAGCAACCCGCGTTGGCTTCCGCATGGAAGGTGACAAGAAGGTTCGTTTCGCCAAGACCACAGGGGATGTAATCGATGCTTGATGAGCAAAAGTATACCCCGCGTCTTAAGACGAAGTTCCGCGACGAAATCCGCGCCAAGCTGAAAGAAGAATTCGGCTACAAGAACGACATGCAGATCCCGCGTCTGGATAAAATCGTTCTGAACATTGGTTGTGGTGCCGAAGCGGTACGTGATTCCAAGAAAGCCAAATCGGCGATCGAAGATCTGACAACAATCGCTGGTCAACAGGCCGTCGGTACAAAGGCCAAGAACAGCCACGCGCCGTTCCGCCTGCGTGAAGGCATGATCATTGGTACAAAGGTAACCCTTCGCGGTGACCGTATGTACGAATTTCTTGACCGTCTGACCACTGTTGCAATGCCTCGCATTCGTGACTTCCGTGGCGTGAAACCTTCGTTTGACGGTCGTGGCAACTTTGCCATGGGCCTGAAGGAACACATCGTCTTCCCCGAGATTGATTTCGACAAAGTCGACGAAGTCTGGGGCATGGACATCATCATCACCACGACCGCGGACGACGACGCGGAAGCCAAAGCGCTGTTGAAGCATTTCAACATGCCTTTCAACGCGTAAGGGGATCCACAGACATGGCAAAAAAATCCATGATCGAACGCGAGAAAAAGCGCGAGCGTCTGGTGGCAAAATACGCCGCCAAGCGCGCCGAGCTTAAAGAAATCGCCAACGACGAATCGAAGCCGATGGAAGAGCGTTTCAAAGCGCGTCTGAAACTGGCGAAACTTCCACGCAACTCTTCGGCCACACGCTTGCACAACCGCTGCCAGCTGACCGGTCGTCCTCATGCCTATTACCGTAAGCTCAAAGTCAGCCGTATCGCCCTGCGCGAACTCGGTTCGACCGGCATGCTGCCCGGTATGGTCAAGTCAAGCTGGTAAGGGAGAGTAGAATATGAACGATCCTATCGGCGATATGCTAACTCGTATCCGCAACTCGCAGATGCGTGGTAAATCCACCGTTTTGACACCAGCTTCCAACAAGCGCGCACGCGTTTTGGACGTTTTGGCATCCGAAGGCTATATCCGCGGCTACGAAAGTGGCACGGATTCCGCAGGTCACCCGACCTTCGAAATCAGCCTGAAGTATTATGATGGCGAACCAGTTATTCGCGAATTGGCACGGGTTTCAAAGCCTGGCCGTCGTGTTTACATGGGCGTTAAGGAGATCCCACAGGTCCGTCAGGGTCTGGGTGTCTCGATTGTCTCCACCTCTCAGGGTGTGATGTCGGATGCAAAAGCACGCGCAGCCAATATTGGCGGCGAAGTGCTCTGCACCGTCTTCTAAGGAGGGCTCTATGTCTCGTATTGGGAAAAAACCGGTTGAGCTGCCTTCTGGTGTGACAGCATCTGTTTCGGGTCAGGTTGTTGAAGTTAAGGGGCCGAAAGGCGTCCAGACTTTCACTGCCACCGATGATGTTTCAATCACCGTTGAAGACAGTGCCGTAAAAGTTGCACCGCGTGGCAAGTCAAAGCGCGCGCGTCAGCAATGGGGTATGTCCCGCACAGTGGTGGCCAATTTGGTCCACGGTGTGCAGAACACCTTCAAGAAAGAGCTTGAGATCCACGGCGTTGGTTATCGTGCAGCTGTTCAGGGCAAAACCCTGAAGCTGAACCTTGGCTACTCGCATGACGTGGACTTTGCTATCCCTGAGGGGATCAGCATTGTGTGCGCCAAGCCTACTGAAGTTGTGATCGAAGGTCACGACAAGCAGCAGGTTGGTGAAGTGGCGGCTAAGATCCGCGACTGGCGCCGCCCCGAGCCCTACAAGGGGAAGGGTATTCGCTACAAAGGCGAATTCATCTTCCGCAAAGAAGGCAAGAAGAAGTAAGGACGCACAGCAATGGCAAACAGCAAACGTGTACTGTTCCAAAAGCGCCGCATGCGCGTCCGGAACAAACTCCGCAAGGTCAACGCTGGTCGCGTTCGTCTTTCGGTTCACCGTTCGAACAAGAACATCAGTGTTCAGCTCATCGACGACGTGGCAGGCCGCACTTTGGCAGCTGCATCGACACTCGAGCCAACTCTGGGCCTTGTCGGCAAGAACAACGTCGAAGCCGCAACCAAAGTGGGTGCTTTGATCGCCGAGCGTGCGAAAGCCGCTGGTGTAGAGGAAGCATACTTCGATCGTGGTGGTTTCTTGTTCCACGGCAAAGTGAAGGCCTTGGCCGACGCTGCGCGTGAAGGTGGTTTGAAGATCTAAGACCGATACCGGTCTTACTTGCAGGCGGCGGGTATTCTCGCCGCCTCGATGATTGGGGGGCCCGTTTCGGCGGGTTCACTTCAATTGAAATAATAGGCGCTCTTTTGAGAAATCGCGCGCCGGAAATTAAAGGGATGCCAAATGGCTGAACGTGATAACCGCCGGGGCAACCGTCGCGACCGTGACGAAGCACCGGAATTTGCAGATCGCCTAGTCGCGATCAACCGCGTATCTAAAACTGTAAAAGGCGGTAAGCGCTTTGGTTTTGCTGCGCTTGTTGTTGTTGGCGACCAAAAAGGCCGCGTTGGTTTCGGTAAGGGTAAAGCGAAAGAAGTGCCCGAAGCGATCCGTAAGGCGACCGAGCAGGCCAAACGTCAAATGATGCGCGTGCCTCTCAAAGAGGGCCGCACATTGCACCACGACATCGAGGGCCGTCACGGCGCTGGTAAAGTTGTGATGCGCACTGCACCACAGGGTACTGGTATCATCGCCGGTGGTCCAATGCGTGCTGTGTTCGAAATGCTTGGTGTTCAGGACGTCGTCGCGAAATCGATCGGCTCCCAGAACCCTTACAACATGATCCGCGCCACTCTGAACGGTTTGGGCAAAGAACAGTCTCCTCGCAACGTCGCTCAGCGTCGTGGCAAAAAGGTTGCTGATATTCTTCCCAAGCGTGACGAAGCGCCAGTAGCAGAGGAAGCATAAACCATGGCTAAAACCATCGTTGTAAAACAGATCGGTTCCCCGATCCGTCGCCCCGCTGTTCAGCGTCAGACCCTGATTGGTCTTGGCCTCAACAAAATGAACCGCACCCGTGAGCTGGAAGATACTCCTTCGGTTCGCGGCATGGTTCGCAAGATTTCGCATCTTGTTGAGATCATCGAAGAAAAGGGCTAACCGCCACTTCGACTAAGTCAAAGTTTGAGGGCCTCGACAGTAATGTCGGGGCTCTTTTTCTTTGGGCATCATAAATAAAATCGATATTATTGTGAAATTGGCGAGAAAATCATTTGCTATGTGCGTCGTTCGAACTAACTTTGAGACAAGACATGTTCAACGGAGAAACCAAAATGAACCGAAGAGATTTTCTTGCCAGCAGTTCAGCCATTGGGGCTATCACCATTCTCCCGTTTGCCGCTCGGGCAGATGGCCATATGGCGGATAGTTTCGCGACACCCGCTGGTGACATCAAAGTACATCCTGTTGCCCATGCTTCTATCGTTTTGGAAACGCCAACTGGTGTGATCTATGTTGATCCCGTCGGAGAACCCGAGATCTATTCCGAATTTCCCGCGCCCGATTTGATTTTGGTGACCCATGAACATGGCGACCATCTCAACGTCGAAACACTTGCTGCTCTTGCCGGGGCGTCCACGCCCATCGTGACCAATGCGGGGGCGCATGCCAAGATGACGGAGGCCCAACAGGGAAATGCTACAATTCTAGCGAATGGTGATAGCTCCGATGTCCTTGGTCTGACGATCGATGCGATCCCGGCTTATAACACAACCGAAGACCGTATGAAGTTCCACCCGCAAGGCCGTGACAATGGCTATGTCCTGACTTGGGACGGCTTCAAGATGTATATTTCAGGCGATACGGAAGGCACCCCTGAAATGCGGGCCTTGGAAAACATCGATCTGGCCTTTGTTTGCATGAACTTGCCTTTCACCATGGATGTGGCTGCTGCGGCAGATGCTGTGGCTGAGTTTTCCCCGACAGCAGTCTACCCTTATCACTACCGTGGCCGTGATGATGGTACTCAAGATCCGCAGGCCTTTGCCGATTTGATCGGAGACAAAGCAATTGTCAAAATGGGAAACTGGTACGGCTAAAGGGCAAGCGTCTTTAGCTGAGCACAAATTTTGAAGATGCAAACACCTCCGGCTTTCGGGGGTGTTTTCTATTTCCGGTCCAAACTATCCAGCAAATTCAACAAGCCGGAGCGTCCATAGCGATTTTTTAGGGGGACTTGTGCGGGAACCTTCCCAAGACTGAACGCCTGTGCCGAATTCAAGGCTTGCTGCATTGCAGCAATTGCATAGCGGCAAGTCGAAAACGTAAATTGTTAGCGCAACCTGCATCTTCTATATCAGTTGCAGGTGAGGAAATGAAAACACATTAACTGCGCTCTTGGAATTCGCCTCGAGCCCCTCGAAAGGACCTAATACAATGGCACATATCGCACACACAGCCCCCACAGGTTTCGCCCCAGTCGCTTTGGTTCGTGGCCTGATCGCAGACGCCCAAGACTACATGGCGCGCCGCAAAGAATATAACCGCGTCATGCAAGAACTGATGTCGCTGAACGATCGCGAATTAAATGACGTTGGCCTTAGCCGCTCTGATTTTCACGCGATTGCTGTGGAAACCGCAGCCCAACTGTAAGCCTGACCGCTTTTGCTTGAACGCCCTCGAAGTTTCGGGGGCGTTTTGCGTTTGTTGGTGCAAATCAACGGAGCAGAGCAAGGGTTACGGTCCAGGCAAGCAAAGGCTTGCAAGGTGCCCAACTGGCGTCTATACGCGCCCAGTGGCCTGATGGCCGCATTAGAATCATAAAGATATGCCGTGTACGTCCCAGATCGCTTCGGGGGCGCTTCCGGCGAAGGAGAAGCGACATGAAACTCAATGAACTGCGTGATAACGATGGCGCAACAAAACGCCGCAAACGCGTTGGCCGTGGTGCCGGTTCGGGCATGGGTAAGACCGGTGGCCGTGGTATCAAGGGTCAAAAATCCCGCTCGGGTGTAGCCATCAATGGTTACGAAGGCGGTCAGATGCCTTTGTACCAACGTCTGCCTAAGCGCGGCTTCAACAAGCCGAACCGCAAGGCATGGGCCGTTATCAACTTGGGCCTGATCCAGAAATTCGTAGACGCCGGCAAATTGACTGCGGGCGATATTTCCGAAGATACACTGGTGTCTTCCGGTCTGGTTCGCCGCAAGCTGGACGGTATTCGCGTTCTTGCAAAAGGCGAAGTTACTGGCGCTCTGACCATCAACGTAACCGGCGCTTCCAAGTCCGCAATCGCGGCTGTTGAGGCAAAAGGTGGCGCGCTGACAGTCACGAACGCGGCAGCAGCGGAATAAACGCCTTGTGAGCGGCGCATCCGCCGCTTACATACCTACCTAGTTTTCCATCAACGCCGCCCGAGCAGGAGAACGCTCTGGGCGGCGTTTGTCTGACAAGAGAGACCCCGCATGGTATCCGCAGCAGAGCAAATGGCCGCAAACACAAGTTGGGCGGCACTGGGCAAAGCAACCGACCTGCGCAATCGCATCCTCTTTACCCTTGGCCTATTAATCGTCTACCGCCTCGGCACCTTCATTCCCGTTCCGGGAATTGACGGCGCTGCTTTGCAGGAATTCGTTGATCAGGCCGGGCAAGGGATCGCTGGCATTGTGTCGATGTTCACAGGGGGCGCGCTTGGCCGCATGGGCATCTTTGCCCTCGGTATTATGCCCTATATTTCCGCCTCCATTATCATTCAGTTGCTGACGGCCATGGTGCCGGCACTTGAGCAGTTGAAGAAAGAAGGCGAACAGGGCCGTAAAAAAATCAACCAGTACACACGCTACGGCACGGTGGTTCTGGCGACTTTTCAGGCTTACGGCCTTGCGGCCTCGCTTGAGGCGGGCGACCTGGCTACCGATCCCGGTTGGTATTTCCGCGCAGCCTGTGTGATCACCCTTGTGGGCGGCACCATGTTCCTGATGTGGCTGGGTGAGCAAATCACCGCACGCGGTATCGGCAACGGCATCTCGCTGATCATCTTCGTCGGTATCATCGCCGAAGTTCCTGCCGCTTTGGCGCAGTTCTTTGCCTCTGGCCGCTCTGGTGCGATCAGCCCTGCAGTGATTGTCGGTGTCATGCTGATGGTTGTGGCGGTGATTGCCTTTGTGGTCTTTATGGAACGGGCGCTTCGAAAGATCGCCATCCAGTATCCCCGCCGTCAGGTGGGCATGAAGATGACAGAAGCGCAACAAAGCCATCTGCCACTCAAAGTGAACCCGGCGGGCGTCATTCCTGCGATCTTTGCCAGTTCTTTGCTGTTGCTACCGGTGACGATCAGCACCTTCTCCGGCTCTGAAACCGGTCCGATTATGTCGACAGTTCTGGCCTACTTTGGTCCCGGACAGCCGCTATATCTGTTGTTCTTTGCGTCGATGATCGTCTTCTTTGCGTATTTCTATACGTTCAATGTGTCGTTCAAACCTGATGAAGTTGCGGACAACCTGAAGAATCAGAACGGTTTTGTTCCGGGCATTCGCCCAGGCAAAAAGACAGCTGAGTATCTTGAGTATGTCGTGAACCGTTTACTTGTTGTTGGCGCTGCATATTTGGCTGCTGTTTGTTTGCTGCCGGAAATTCTGCGGGCTCAATTCAGCATTCCGTTCTACTTTGGCGGAACTTCGGTCCTTATTGTCGTTAGCGTGACAATGGACACTATTCAGCAAGTGCAAAGTCATCTTCTCGCACATCAGTACGAAGGTCTTATTCAGAAGTCGCAGCTTCGCGGTAAAGGTAAGGCTCGTAAGCGGAAAGGGCCGGCGCGCAAATGAATATCATACTTCTAGGACCACCGGGTGCCGGTAAAGGAACCCAAGCAAGACTGTTGGTTGAACAACGAGGAATGGTGCAGCTGTCCACTGGTGACATGCTGCGCGAGGCGAAGGACAGCGGAACAGAGATGGGCCTGAAAGTGGCCGAGGTCATGGCCAAAGGCCAGCTGGTCACAGATGAGATCGTAATCGGTCTGATTCGGGAAAAGCTGCAAACGGTCAAAGCCAACGGTTTCATCTTTGACGGCTTCCCACGGACGCTTAAGCAGGCTGATGCACTGGCCGAGCTTCTGGAAGAAGTGGGTCAAACGCTGGATCGCGTGATCGAGCTGCGTGTCGAAGACGAATCTCTGGTTAAGCGCATCACCGCGCGTTCAACCTGCGGAGACTGTGGTGAGGTTTACAATGACATCACCAAGCCGATTCCCAAGGATGAGAAATGCATCAACTGCGGCGCGTCTAACTTCAAGCGTCGTGCGGACGACAACGAAGAAAGTCTGCGTACCCGTTTGATGGAGTATTACAAGCAGACTTCGCCGTTGATCGGATACTACTACGCACTGAACAAGCATTGCCGTGTTGATGGTTTGGGTGAGATCAACGAGATCAAAGCCGCAATCGATGAGAAGCTGGACAGCTAAACTAGAATTGCCAAGACTTTTGAAAAACCCACCCATTGCGGTGGGTTTTTTGTTAGGTTGATGGAACTTTAGGTATACAAGGATAGCGCGATGCTCCGTAACTCAATTTTTCTGCTCTGCGTCCCGTTTTTCTCTTTGGCGCATGCGGCGACGGCAGACACAGATTTTGTGACTGATGCCGCATTGTGCCCGCTTTCCTCAATGGAACGGCATGAAAAGGGCATGAGCTTTGATGGCCAAAGTTTTTGGGAAATAGAATATCATTGCGAGATTGACGGGGCTCTACCAGCGCTTGATTGGTCTACTGACCAGACTTTCATCAAGGCAGGCTATTGCGAAGAGCCGGGTGCATTGATGCCAACGGTCTTTGTGTTTCGGACATTTACGTCGGAACCCCGGGTGCTCTATGTTTACGAAGGCCAAGGCGGAGAGCCGGTACTGTATCACCTATGCAACGGTTAGCGGTGGGGACTTTTCCGATTTTTGTCAGGCAACAACTGTGCCTTTGATGGCATTTTGAGGTCGCGTGCCTGCGCGGCTTCTGTCTTGATTTGTAAACAGTCTTGACGAGGAGTGCGAATCCTCATAGGCACCGCGTTCTAGTAAGAATCAAATATGCAATATGGGTCAATCCCATTGCGCAGATCACCTGATCAGCTACGGCCCGGCGGTGTATGCCTCGGGCCTCATGTTGTGAAAAAAGGGTCCGGATCTACGGACTCGCAACAAAAAGGAAGATGCACTTTGGCACGTATTGCCGGCGTTAACATCCCGACCAACAAGCGGGTGCCCATCGCACTCACATATATCACAGGTATCGGCCACACTTCGGCTGCTGCTATCATCGAAGCGGTAGGCATCGACGCCACACGCCGCGTAAATGAGCTGTCCGACGCTGAAGTATTGGCGATCCGTGAGCACATCGATGCAACCTATACCGTAGAAGGCGACCTGCGCCGCGAAGTGACCATGAACGTTAAGCGTTTGATGGACCTCGGTTGCTACCGTGGCCTGCGTCACCGCCGCAATCTCCCAGTACGCGGTCAGCGTACTCACACCAACGCTCGTACCCGCAAAGGCCCCGCAAAGGCCATCGCAGGCAAGAAGAAGTAAGGGAGACACCTACCAATGGCACGTGATACTCGCCGCGCTGGCAAGAAAAAGGTCTCCAAGAACATCGCTGCTGGCGTTGCTCATGTAAACTCGACCTTCAACAACACCAAAATCCTGATCTCTGACGTACAGGGCAACGCCATTTCATGGTCGTCCGCCGGTACAATGGGCTTCAAAGGCTCGCGTAAGTCGACGCCTTATGCGGCTCAGCTTGCAGCAGAAGATGCTGGCAAGAAAGCTCAGGAACATGGTGTTAAAACTCTGGAAGTCGAAGTTCAGGGCCCCGGTTCGGGTCGTGAATCGGCTCTGCGCGCCTTGGCCGCAGCTGGGTTCAACATCACATCGATCCGTGATGTAACACCTATTGCGCACAACGGCTGCCGCCCGCCAAAGCGCCGCCGCGTTTAAGCAAATATTTTCGTATTGGGGCTTGGCATCTGTCAGGCCCCAATATGCCGTTTTGAAACCTCGGGCGTCGGGACCTATGGACATGGGGGCCGGACAGGTATGGAGGGACTTGCATGATCCACAAGAACTGGGCCGAATTGATCAAGCCAACACAGCTTGAAGTCAAACCCGGCAATGATCCAGCACGCAAAGCCACTGTTGTTGCCGAACCGCTGGAACGCGGCTTTGGTCTGACACTTGGTAATGCTCTGCGCCGCGTACTGATGTCGAGCCTGCAAGGCGCGGCCATCACAAGCGTTCAGATCGACAATGTTTTGCACGAATTTTCATCGGTTGACGGTGTTCGTGAAGACGTTACCGACATCATCTTGAACCTCAAAGGCGTTTCGATCCGCATGGAAGTCGAAGGCCCCAAGCGTTTGTCTGTGACCGCCAAAGGTCCGGGCGTTGTTACCGCTGGTGACATCACCGAAAGTGCTGGCATCGAGATTCTGAACCGCGATCACGTGCTCTGTCACGTGGACGAAGGTGCCGAAGTGTACATGGAATTCACTGTGAACACTGGCAAAGGTTATGTGTCCGCAGACAAGAACAAGCCTGAGGATGCGCCAATCGGACTGATCCCGATCGATGCAATCTATTCGCCGGTTAAGAAGGTCGCTTATGACGTTCAGCCGACACGCGAAGGTCAGGTTCTGGACTATGACAAGCTGACAATGAAGGTCGAAACTGACGGCTCGATCAGCCCCGAAGATGCAGTGGCCTACGCCGCGCGTATCCTTCAGGATCAGCTGTCGATCTTCGTCAACTTCGATGAGCCTGAGTCGGCTCAGCGTCAGGACGATGATGATGGTCTCGAGTTCAACCCGCTTCTGCTGAAGAAAGTGGATGAACTGGAACTGTCTGTCCGTTCTGCAAACTGCCTGAAAAACGACAACATCGTTTATATCGGCGATCTGATCCAGAAAACCGAAGCAGAAATGCTGCGCACACCTAACTTTGGCCGTAAGTCTTTGAACGAGATCAAAGAAGTGCTGTCGGGCATGGGTCTGCACCTTGGCATGGACGTTGAGGACTGGCCACCGGACAACATCGAAGATCTGGCCAAGAAGCTTGAAGACAACTTCTAAGCCAAATGATTTTGCAAGGGGGGCCTGTGGCCCCCTGCGCTAAGACCGGGCTCCGGCCCCAAGGAGAGTTGCTGACACGCATCGGCAGCCAGACAAAGCAAAACAGCCCGTAGAGGGCACATTCTGGAGTAAGACATATGCGTCATAAACGTGGATATCGCCGCCTTAATCGTACACATGAGCACCGCAAAGCGTTGTTCTCGAACATGGCAGGCTCGCTCATCGAACATGAGCAGATCAAAACCACTTTGCCAAAAGCAAAAGAACTCAAGCGTATCATCGACAAGCTGATCACCTTGGGCAAGCGCGGCGATCTGCACGCGCGCCGTCAGGCTGCAGCTCAGCTGAAAGAAGACAAGGACGTTGCAAAACTGTTCGAGATCCTTGGCCCACGTTACGCCGAGCGTTCGGGCGGCTATTGCCGTGTTCTGAAAGCTGGCTTCCGTTACGGTGACATGGCACCCATGGCGATCATCGAATTGGTTGACCGCGACGTAGACGCTAAAGGCAAGGCTGACAAAGCCCGCTTGGAAGAAGCAGAAGCTGCTGACGCATAAGCGAATTTTCATCGAAAATTCAGAGCCCTGCCGGAGACGGTGGGGTTTTTCTTTTGTGAAGGGTGAATTTCTGCGTGACAGTGGTGATTTGTCTGACTAGCTTAAGCCCATGACCCAAACGTACGCCACATTTTGGTACTTTTATTATCCGAGCCATCAGGCGGACGGAGGGGTTTGCGCGTTCTGACACCACGCGAAAACAAGTTACCACACCGAACCGCCCCCCTTTAGGGCGGTATTTTTGTATCCGCCGGGGGCAAACCAAAGCCAGGAAGATACAATGCCCATCGTTACCCAAAACCTCCGCGTCACCCAGATGCAAGAATTGACCACACCCGCGGATTTACGCGCCAAGGTGCCTTTGACGGATGCGATTTCGCAAACTGTTCAAGGTGGCCGTAGTGCGATCCAGCGCATTTTGAAAGGTGAGGATGATCGCGTTATCGCTGTAACCGGACCGTGCTCGATCCACGATCCTAAGGCGGCTCTGGAATATGCTCGCAAATTGCAGGCGCTGCGTGTCGAACTGGCCGACACTGTGGAAATTGTGATGCGGGTGTATTTTGAAAAGCCGCGCACCATTGGTGGTTGGAAAGGTCTGATCAACGATCCACGGTTGGATGGTTCCTTTGCGATCAACGAAGGTCTTCTGGCGGCACGTGAGCTTCTGGCGCAAATCAATGAAATGGGTCTGCCGGTTGGAACAGAGTTTCTGGATACCGCTGTGCCGCAATACGTGGTCGATATGGTGTCATGGGCGGCGATCGGTGCGCGGACCACTGAAAGCCAGATTCACCGTGAAATGGCTTCGGGGTTAAGTTGCCCGGTTGGGTTTAAGAACGGTACGCGCGGCAATATCCAGATTGCGCTTGATGCTGTGCGCTCTTCTGCGCAGCCTCATCATTTCATGGGTCTCAGCGAAAGCGGACAGGCTGCAATTGTCGGCACGCAGGGGAACCCGGATTGTCATGTGATTTTGCGAGGCGGCGCAGGGACAAACTATGACGAAGCCTCGGTGGACAAGCTTTGCTACAAGGCTGAACAGGATGGCGTTCGCCCGCAGGTGATGATTGACGCCAGCCATGCCAACAGCGGCAAAGACCCTGAGCGGCAACCGGATGTGCTCTCCAATGTGGGTGATCAAATCGCCCGCGGTGACCAGCGCATCACCGGCGTGATGATTGAAAGCAACTTGGTGGCAGGCGCACAAAAACTGGGCACCAAGCCCTTGGTCTATGGCCAATCAGTGACGGATGGATGCATTGGCTGGGCTCAAACAGAAGACGTCCTGCGTGAGCTGTCTCAGAATGTTCGCAAAAGGCGGGCAGGGGCACTTCGCCAAGCCAGTTAAAATCGGCGTGTCATGCCGGTGGCGATCAGCGGCCATGACACGCAATTTTTGCGGTGTGGATGTTCTTTCAACACCTGAACCGCATTTCCAGCCCCTGAACCGGAGAGTCCGCTCCCTACTCCTCGGTTCAGGGTGTAGTCTCAACTTGCATTCCAGCATGAGCATCCGCATATCAAACGTGTATTTGAAGAAAGCGATGCCATGCTCTTACGCCTTTGCCTCATATTGACAGTCCTTGCTGCCCCGTTATGGGCGGAGACCCGTGTTCCGCAGTCCCAAGTCGAGTTAAGCCTATCCTTTGCACCCTTGGTGAAACAGGCAACACCGGCGGTGGTGAATATCTACGCCCGCCGGATCGTAGAACAAAGGAACCCTTTTGCGGACGATCCGTTCTTTAGCAATCTGTTTCGAGATTTTAAGAGCCAACCACAGGTGCAAAATTCGCTTGGGTCCGGAGTGATCTTGTCGGACGACGGGATTGTGGTTTCGAACTATCACGTGGTTGGCATGGCCACAGACATCCGCGTGGTGCTCACAGACCGCCGCGAATTTGAAGCGTATGTTGTCTTGGCGGATCAGGAATCCGATCTGGCCATTTTGAAACTTCGCGACGCTACGGATATGCCGCATCTGACACTGCGTGATAGCGATACTGTAGAAGTGGGTGAGTTGGTTTTGGCCATCGGGAACCCCTTTGGCGTGGGGCAAACAGTGTCATCCGGAATCGTATCGGGTTTGGCACGTTCTGGCGCGGCGACAGGCAATGGACGCGGGTATTTCATCCAAACCGACGCAGCGATCAATCCGGGGAATTCGGGTGGGGCGTTGATCGATATTCACGGTGCATTGATTGGCGTAAACACCTCGATTTTGACTAAGTCAGGCGGTTCGAACGGTATTGGCTTTGCGATTCCGTCGGCTTTGGTTGGGTCATTTGTTGATCAGGCAAGATTGGGGCATGAACAGTTTCAGCGTCCTTGGGCTGGGATGACAGGGCAGCCGGTGACGGCGGATTTGTCCGAATCATTGGGTCTGGGCATTCCGAGTGGCGTTTTGATCGCACAATTGCATGACAAAAGTCCGTTCAAGGCTGCGGGGCTGCGGCCAGGTGATGTGGTTTTGAGCGTTGATGATCTGCCTGTGAACACGCCCGCCGAAATGTTGTTTCGGATGTCTGTTCGCAGCATTGGGCAAGACGTAAGGGTCACGTTTGTATCGCGCGAAGAAACAAAAGACGCCTCTGTGACATTGATGACTCCTCCGGACAGTCCAGAGCGCGAGCAGGTGACCTTGGGCAATCGCGATGTGTTGCCGGGGCTGACGATTGCGCGGATCAATCCTGCGGTCCTTGCTGAATTGGGGCTGTCGGGCAATGCCGAGGGCATAATTGTTTTGGACACCGGACATGCAGGCTCGCGCGTCGGGTTGCGGCGCGGCGATGTGATCTTGGGGGTGTCCGGTAAACAGGTGACCAGTACGGGGGATGTCACCACTTTGCTCAAAAAGTCAGGCCGGCGTATTCGGCTGGATGTGCTGCGCGGTGATCGCCGGATCACTTTGCAGTTCCGGACCTAAGCGGTGGTGGATCTCTTCGACCGTTCCGGCGATGTGCCCGACACTGCACCTAGGCCCTTGGCGGACCGATTGCGGCCGCAAGTGCTGGGGGATGTGATCGGGCAAGCGCAGGTTCTTGGGCCTGAGGCACCTTTGGGTGTGATGCTTGAGGCCGGCACGCTGGGCTCGATCATTTTTTGGGGCCCGCCGGGTGTTGGAAAGACCACCATAGCGCGGCTGTTGGCCGATGCCACCGATCTACATTTTGTGCAAATCAGCGCGATTTTCACCGGTGTGCCCGATTTGCGCAAAGTCTTTGAGGCGGCAAAGCTGCGCCGCCGGACGGGGCAGGGGACGCTGCTGTTTGTGGACGAAATCCATCGGTTTAACAAAGCCCAGCAAGACGGATTTTTGCCTCATATGGAGGATGGCACCATTTTGCTGGTTGGGGCCACCACTGAAAATCCGTCGTTTGAATTGAACGCCGCCTTGCTCAGCCGTTCCCAAGTTTTGGTTTTGGAACGCCTGTCGCCGGATGAATTGGAGTTGATGGCGCAGCGCGCGGAAAACGAGCTGGATCGGAAACTGCCACTCGAGGCGTCGTCCCGCGCCGCTCTGTTGGAAATGGCAGATGGCGATGGTCGGGCGCTGTTGAACCTGATTGAACAAGTGATGTCATGGCGGGTCAGTGCCCCCTTGGACACTGATGCCCTAACCAAACGATTGATGAAGCGGGCTGCGCAATACGACAAAGGCGGCGATGGTCATTATAACCTGATCTCGGCTTTGCATAAGTCGGTGCGCGGGTCCGACCCCGACGCGGCGCTTTATTGGTTCGCGCGTATGCTAGAGGCAGGAGAAGACCCTCGCTTCTTGGCCCGCCGGATCACGCGGATGGCCGTCGAAGACATCGGGCTTGCTGATCCGCAGGCGCAATCGGTGTGCCTGCAAAGCTGGGAAACATACGAACGGCTTGGCTCGCCTGAGGGCGAGTTGGCGCTGGCGCAGGCGTTGGTCTACATCGCCTTGGCTCCGAAATCGAATGGGGTCTATGTCGCTTACAAGGCCGCACGGGTGGCGGCAAAAAAGACCGGTTCATTGATGCCGCCCAAACATATTCTGAATGCGCCAACCAGCTTGATGAAGGACCAAGGGTACGGCACGGGCTATGCCTACGATCATGATGCCGAAGACGGCTTTTCAGGTCAGGATTATTTTCCAGAAGACATGGGACGGCACAGTTTTTACACCCCTGTTGAACGCGGGTTTGAACGCGATCTGGCAAAGCGTGTTGCCTATTTCGCCAAACTACGCGCCCGCCGGGAAGCCGATACATGAGCATTGATCTGACAGCAGACTGCAGCCGCTGTGCCGCGCTGTGCTGTATGGCCTTGGCTTTCGACAAGGGGGCTGATTTCGCATTGGACAAGCCCGCGGGGGTTGGCTGTGTAAACCTGCGCGGTGATTTTGGCTGCCAGATTCATGACAGCCGCATTGATGCCGGTTTTTCCGGCTGCCTGAAATTTGACTGTCTGGGGGCGGGGCAGAGGATCACGCAAGAGGTGTTTGCCGGAGTTGATTGGCGCGACACGCCTGCCGCAATTCCGGACATTATCGAAGCGTTTCGGATCTTGCGCGAAGTGCATCGTCTCCACGAGCTGCTTGGCTTTGCAGCGGACTTGCCTTTGGCTCCGGCGCAGCGTGACCTGCTGCATGCCTTGATGGAGGAGCTGGCTCCGAATGGAGGTTGGACCGCAGACAGCTTGAACCAACTGCCGCTTGGCAGATTGTCGTCAGACGCCACATCTTTCCTTGGATCGCTTAAAACCCTCGCCAAACGGGGCGGAATTTCAGGCAAGGCTTGACTCTGGCGGGGTAGCGCGCAACAGACGCGCATGGTTTTCACCCTCTCACAAGTGGCCCTCGGCGGGGCTTTGGGCGCTGTTTTGCGCTATCTGACCTCGCTTGGCGCGATGCGTTTGATCGGGGCAGGGTTCCCGTGGGGGACCGTCATCGTCAATATCGCCGGGTCATTTGCAATGGGGGTTATCGTGGTGGTTCTGGCACATATGTCAGGCACCCGCTTTGCGCCGCTGTTGATGACGGGCTTACTAGGTGGATTTACGACCTTCTCGGCCTTCTCACTGGACGCAGTGACCTTATATGAACGGGGTGACGTGACGCTGGCCGCAGGCTATGTGCTGTCCTCTGTTGTTCTTTCCATAGCCGCGCTTTTTGCCGGCCTTTTACTTGCCCGGAGCTTTGCCGCATGAGCCGTGTTCAGACCATAACCGTTGCCCAAGGTGACGGCGACCAGCGCCTTGATCGCTGGTTCAAGCGCAATTTCCCGCATGTCGCACAGGGGCGCATTGAAAAGATGTGCCGCAAGGGCGATTTGCGTGTTGACGGTGGACGGGTCAAAGCCTCGACCCGCCTTGAAGTCGGCCAGCAGGTGCGTATCCCACCGCTGCCCGAACCCGGCCAGATAGTGAGCCAGCCCAAGACCGATATTTCGTCTAAAGATGCAGAGATGATCCAGTCTTGTGTCTTGTGGAAAGACGACCACATTATCGCGATCAACAAACCGCCTGGCCTCGCCTCGCAGGGGGGGAGTAAGACGACCCGCCATGTGGATGGGCTTTCCGAAGCGCTGCGTTTTGGCAGCGAGGAGAAGCCGCGCCTTGTGCACCGGTTGGACAAAGATACATCCGGTGTCTTGTTGTTGGCCCGTTCGCGCGAAGTCGCCAAAGGCCTGACCGACGCTATCCGCCACAAAGAGACCCGCAAGATCTATTGGGCACTGGTTGGCGGTGTTCCGGTGCCTTACTTGGGTGAAATCCGCTATGGTCTGGTGAAAGCGCCGGGGCATGGCCCCCATGGCGAAGGCGAAAAGATGGTCGCCGTGCATCCGCGTGACATGAACAGCACGCCGGATGTAAAACGCGCCCACACGCTTTATGCAACTTTGTACCGCGTAGCATCGCGCGCGGCTTGGGTCGCGATGGAGCCGATCACAGGCCGGACCCACCAGCTTCGGGCGCACATGGCCGAAATTGGCCATCCGATTATTGGCGACGGAAAATATGGCGGTTCCGGTCAGGAAAACCTTGGGGATGGTTGGGGCGCACAATTGGGCGGCCTTATCTCGCGCAAGCTGCATCTGCATTCTCGCTCCATGACGTTTATCCATCCGATGACCCGCAAGGAAATCACGGTGACGGCACCACTGCCTGAACACATGGCGCAAAGCTGGGACACCTTGGGTTGGTCCGAAGATCTGGCCGCAGACGATCCATTCGAAGGCCTCTGATATGACGCTCAAATTGGTTGTGTTTGATGTCGACGGCACGCTTGTCGACAGTCAGGGTGATATTGTGGCATCGATGCAGATCGCTTTTGACGGCGTTGGATTGCCATTGCCTGACCGCGCGGCGGTACTGTCGATTGTTGGTCTATCCCTGCCGCAAGCGATGGCGCGTTTGGTTCCCGGGGCTTCGGATGCAAAAATTGATGCCTTGGTGACGGGCTATAAGGATGGCTACTTTGAGCGCCGCAAGGTCAGCGGGCATGCCCCGCTATATCCGGGCATCACGGATCTGCTGACGGCATTGGGCAAATATGACAATTTGCTTCTGGGGATAGCAACCGGCAAATCAAGGCGTGGATTAGATGCATTGTTGGAAGGGTTGAACCTTCCCGTGCGCTTTGTCACCACACAGGTGTCTGACGATCACCCATCGAAACCGCACCCCGCGATGCTGCACGCTGCATTGAGGGAAAGCGGCGTAGACGCGGCGGATTCTGTGATGATTGGCGACACCAGCTACGACATGGATATGGCCCAATCTGCCGGAATGAAATCCATCGCGGTTGGCTGGGGTTATCACGATGACGCGGCCTTGTCGGGGGCCAATACATTGGTTCATGACGCAGAAGCCCTGCAACAGGCAATTTACCAACAGTTGGGAGATTTGGGATGAGTGAATGGACACCCAAACGGTTTTGGAAAGCGGCAGATGTTGTTGAGGTGAGCGGCGGTTTTGCGGTCACTTTGGATGGCCGGAACGTCAAAACCCCAGCCAAAACTGCGCTGGTTGTGCCAACCCGCGAACTGGCTCAGGCGATTGCAGAAGAATGGCAAGCGCAAGAAGACAAAGTCGATCCTGCGACGATGCCCTTTACCCGGATGTCCAATTCCGCGCTCGACAAGGTTGCAACTCAATTCGCCGAAGTGGCAGAAATGCTGGCGGCTTACGGTGATGCTGATTTATTGTGCTATCGGGCTGAATCGCCGGCAACACTGGTTGAGCGCCAAAATGAGCGCTGGAACCCCTTTCTGGACTGGGCCACTCAAAATTTGGGGGTGCGGCTCGAGACGCGATCCGGGTTGATGCACGCAGCGCAAGATCCGGCAGCATTGGCCGTTCTTACAACCAAAGTGCATCAGCTGACTCCGTTTCAATTGGCTGCGTTCCACGATTTGGTTTCTCTTACCGGGTCGCTAATCTTAGGGTTTGCAGCGACTTATCCAGAGTTTGACATAGAGACCCTATGGGATTTGTCCCGTCTGGATGAGAACTGGCAAGAGGAGCAATGGGGCCCTGATGACGAAGCAACGGCCCTTGCGAACCGGAAAAAGGGTGATTTGGTCTTTGCAGCACGGTTTTACCAGCTTGCAACCAAAGTGGCATAGGGCTTACACCGCTAATCTATTGGTATAGTGGCCTTTGAAACAGGGTGCTCAGTGGCATCTTGGCTTGACCTTACAGCGGGAAATCGCCCAAACTGGTTGGCATAAGGCAGGGACACCCAGAATCTGGTAAATAACGCCTGCGTAAAAGGGCCGCCCGTTGTTCAGAGGCGAAAACCTAAGAAGAGGGAAAGATGCGGAATTTTATTCTCCTGAGCGCGCTCTTGGGTGCCGCGGGAGCCGCACAGGCAAGGACATTGGATGATGTCAAGGCAAATGGCGTCCTGAGGTGCGGAGTGAATTCCGGTTTGGTCGGCTTTGCATCGCAAGATGCAAACGAAGACTGGCTTGGGTTTGACGTTGGCATTTGCCGCGCTGTGGCAGCAGCAGTCATTGGCGATCCAACCGCAATCGAATTTGTGCCGACCACCAACAAAACAAGATTCACGGCGCTGTTGTCCGGTGATATTGACGTCTTGGTGCGCAACACAACTTGGAGCCTGTCGACTGACGTTGACCTCAAGCTGGAATTTGTCGGGATCAATTACTACGATGGCCAAGGTTTCATGGTGCCCAAAGCGTCAGGTATTTCATCAGCCAAGGAACTGAATGGAAATTCAGTTTGCGTGCAAGGTGATACCACCACAGAACCGAACCTAACGGAATTCTTTGCCCGAAATAATATCGAATACGAAGCCCTCTTGATCGAGTCGACTGCCGAAGCGCAGGCGCTGTATCTGGACGGGGGATGTGACGTTTACACCAATGATGCCTCGGCATTGGCGGCGATCCGTGCGACCTTCGAAAGCCCGGGTGATCATGTTTTGCTGCCTGAAATCATCTCCAAAGAGCCGCTGGGTCCTGTTGTGCGCCACGGCGATGATGAATGGAGTGATGTGGTGCGTTGGACGCTCAATGCTTTGATTTCGGCAGAAGAATTGCGCATCACCTCAGCCAATATTGATGAATTGCTTGAAGGGACTGATAACCCTGAAATCAACCGGTTGCTGGGTACCGAAGGCTTTTTGGGCGAAATGCTTGGACTGGACAATGATTGGGCTGTCAAAGCGATCAAGGCTGGCGGCAACTACGGCGAATTGTTCGAAAAGAACATCGGTGAAAAGACACCGATTGGTCTGCCGCGCGGCCTGAACGCGCAATGGACGGACGGCGGCTTGCTCTACAGCCCACCTTTTCGTTAAGACGAGCCGTCCAGTTCTTTTGGAATGACAAATGTCACAACCCGGCCTGTGCCGGGTTTGACCGTTTCCCAGCTGTCGGTGTCAAAATCGACCACCAAAGTCGCGCCGGTCGGGAAATCCTGGAACCGCGGGTGCGCCGGAGCTTGCGCGACCAATCCTTCGGCTAACATGGCCATGCCGGGATTGTGCCCCAACAAAAGCACAACGTTGCCTGTCGCGCCGCAAAGCGTATCCAGAATAACGCCGGGATCTGCCAAATACAGCGCCGGTTCAAACCTCGCTTGCACTGACAGACCCAATCCGTCCAACGTTTGACGTGTGCGCATCGCGCTCGAACTTAGGACCTGATCGGGAATCAGTCCTTGGGTGCGCAACCAGTTGCCCAACATCTGAGCGGAGTTCTTCCCACGCGTGTTTAAAGGGCGGTCATGGTCCTCTTGACTAAGAGACCAGTCGGATTTTGCGTGCCGCATCATGATCAGACGTTTCATAGCGTCAGTTTTTCAGAAATGCGGCCATGTGGAAAGCGGACTGTGCCTCCAAACGTGAGAAATTTTCTGAAACGGGGCAAGCGCGCCTGACCAGGCAACCTTGGGTGCGGCATGTTTCCCCTTCAAGGCTCCGCATATGGGCTTTGCAAGTTGCGATGTCATAGGCCTTGCCGGGCGCTATAGCGGACACTGGACAAGCCGTTTTGCAGGGGGCTGCGCAGGTGGTGCAAGGTTGTTCAGGGGCTGTGTCAGGCTCCAAAAGGGCGGGAAGGGCTATTGCACAGCGATAGCTAATAAATAGCCCGGCTTGGTGGTGGACCAAAAGGCCGACAGGGGAACTCCACGCGTGTTCTGAGTGCGTTGCCCAACTTAGGAATGGCGGGTAGGGCGGCCCGTCCGAAGGAAACACAGCGGTTCCTGACCAATCTGCGGCAAGACCATTGCATATGCGTTTCGACCAGCGGTCCATTGGATCCGGATTGTTGTCGTGAAATTCCGCAGAGCCTGAAAAGACCGGCCAAAAGGCGGGTTCGTCCGGACCAAGCAATATCAGCGTTTTGGTGTGATCTGGTAGGCAGTCATCAGGTTGCGGGTGCAAAACTCCGCGTACAGCCAGTCCGTGGGATTTGGCTGTACGTTCGATAGCTTGTAGTGTGATCATTCGCCGAGCGGCGGAAGACTTGTCGAGCGGATCATCGAGCCCGACCCATGTTCGGTAAACAGTTCCAGCAAACACGCGTTGGCCACCCGCCCGTCAATGATGACGACACCGCGTACGCCCTGATCAATGGCCTTCAGTGCGGTTTCGGTTTTCGGGATCATGCCGCCAGCGATGGTTCCGTCATCGGTCATGCTGCGTACATCGCTTGGCGTCATTTCTGTAACCACTTTGCCTGAGGTGTCCTTGACCCCCTCCACATCGGTCAGCAGCAACAGGCGGTCAGCCTTGAGAGCGCCTGCAATGGCCCCGGCGGCTGTATCGCCGTTGATATTATAGGTATCAACACCGTCCGGACCCGTGCCAACCGGCGCAACAACGGGAATGATACCTGCCGAGAAAAGATCTTGCAGAACCTGCACGTTCAATTCCGTCGGGCGTCCGACAAAGCCCAGCTCGGGGTCGTCAGGTTCACAGACGATCAGATTGTCATCTTTGCCAGACAAACCAACGGCCCGGCCTCCTTCGCCCATAATGGCCTGAACGATCCGTTTGTTCACGCGGCCTGTAAGGACCATTTCGACAACTTCGACAGTAGCGGCATCTGTCACTCGTTTGCCGCGAACAAAATTGGATTCGATGTTCAACCGGCCCAACAATTCGTTGATCATCGGCCCGCCGCCATGCACGACAACCGGATTTACGCCAACCTGACGCATGAGCACGATGTCACGGGCGAATTGTGACATTGCTTCATCGTCGCCCATGGCGTTGCCGCCAAACTTAACTACAACCACAGCGCCGGTGTAGCGCTGCAAATAGGGCAACGCCTCTGAAAGAGTGCGGGCGGTGGCGATCCAATCACGGTTCATATTTTGCGTTCTCATTGATTGTCCCATCGGCAAATCTGGGAATGAATTTGCCCCGTCGTTTTGGTTATTGCTAGTCCAGACCAGCGATGATCGCCCGCAGCGTGGCAATCCCGTCGCCCTTTTCGCTGCTGGTCAAAACCATTTCAGGGTATGCGGCCGGATGTTTGGCGATCGCCGCACGGACCTGTGCCAGAACCTTTTCACTGTCCTTGTCTTTAACCTTGTCGGCCTTGGTCAGGACGACCTGAAAAGTGACGGCAGATCTGTCTAGCAACTTCATGATCTCTTCGTCAGCGGCTTTGACGCCATGGCGGAAATCAATCAGCACAAAGGCGCGGCGCAAACTGGCGCGGCCTGCCAAATAGTTTTTCAACAGCGCCTGCCATTTTTCCACCACCGGAAGCGGTGCATTGGCAAAACCATAACCAGGAAGGTCGACCAAATACCGTTCGGCCCCAAGGGTGAAATAGTTGATTTCCTGTGTCCGGCCCGGCGTGTTTGAGGCGCGCGCCAGTGCTTTGCGGCCTGTCAGTGCATTGATCAAGCTGGATTTCCCGACGTTTGAACGCCCGGCGAAACAAACCTCGGCACGGTCATCGGGTGGCAAGCCGTCCATGGCGACCACGCCCTTGAGAAATTCGACTTCGCCCGCGAACAAAATGCGTGCGGCTTCGCGCACATCTGCTTCGGGTTCTTCTACCAGTGGAAAGGGGAGTTGCTGTGTCACAGTCTTTGAACCTTGTCGCCCTGCCGGATCGTGCCCGCTTTGACCACCTTGGTCTGGACCGAGAAGTCGCGATGCCCCCAAGTGTCCAATGCCGCAAGAATGTTGTCGTCGCGTTGTCCGGTTTCGGGATTGTTATGAGTGGCAAGGCAGCGCTCGGTGCGTTCCACCACTTCGAGAATTGCGTCGCCTATTTGAACCTGATGACCGACCCAGTCGAATTCTTCCCACGGAGCCATGCCATCAACCCATAGGTTACAGCGCCAACGGTGGATCGACAAAGGGTGTCCAATGCGCTGTTCAACAGCACGATGCGAAGATGTGTTGCCCAACGTGATGGACTGAAAATTGCAGTCAGTGAACCCGAAATTCTGCCCGCGCACAACACGCGAAGACTGTGCCCGATTCTCAGGGATAAAGGGCCCAGCCCAATCGATCAGCTGATCGCCTTCTGTATCGGGGTTAAATGTCAGGTCAGCGCGCTCTGGATGCGACAGTGTCACATTGCCGGTGGTTTCATCAAGTTTGGCTGATATTGCACTGAGAAGTGGGGCCTTGGCCCCGCGCGAGAACTGGCTGCAAGGAGCCCATGCACTGCCGTCGGCCTTGGATGCCTCATGCGCAACAGCCCACACCCGATCCCAAGGCAAAGCTTTGCCAGTGGTCAGGTCCGCAAATGAAAGCGGCTCCCAACCATGACTTTTGATTGGGAACCGCCAGATTTCAGCAAGAGTTTGGGTCATTTGTCCTCAGGCTTGCCTGCTTTTTTCAAGCCGCTCGTGATATTGCCCAGTATGTCAGGTTTAAAGCCCTGGCTGCGCATAATCAGGTACTGCTGTGTAAATGTGATCGTGTTGTTCGCGATCCAGTACACCACAAGACCACTCGCAAATCCACCCAGCATGAACATGAAGACCCAAGGCA
Organism: Pelagimonas varians; assembly: GCF_003208435.1. GTDB lineage: Bacteria > Pseudomonadota > Alphaproteobacteria > Rhodobacterales > Rhodobacteraceae > Pelagimonas > Pelagimonas varians. Next base: position 36,257 of record NZ_QKMF01000006.1, read on the forward strand.
TCCAGGCAAAGATCATCGCCTGAGTTGGATCCGTTGGTGCCGGGTTTAGCTTTTGCTGCAGGAACATCGAGATACCCAACAGCAGCGGCAAGATACCAATAAAGATCAGTGCCATGATGGAACCCGCTTCTGGTGCCGCCCAAGGCAGGGCACCAAACAGGTTGAAGATCGATGTTGTATCTGGTGCAGACAAGTCCTGGAAAGGACCAAGAAAGGGAGCGTGACGCAATTCAAGCGTTACAAAAATCACCTTGTACAAAGAGAAGAAGATCGGGATTTGCATCAAGATCGGCAAACAACCGGCGGCCGGGTTCACTTTTTCTTTTTTGTACAAAGCCATCATTTCTTTTTGAAGCTTTTCGCGATCGTCGCCGGTGCGTTCTTTGATTTTGGCCATTTCTGGCTGAAGCTCTTTCATCTTTGCCATGGAGACATAAGATTTATATGCCAGCGGGAAAAGCAGTGCCTTGATTAGCAAGGTCAGACCAATGATTGACCAACCCATGTTGCCGATTGCGGCGTTCAGCCAGTGTAAAACAGCAAAGATCGGTTTGGTTAGGAAGAAGAACCAACCCCAGTCGATGGAGTCGAGAAAGCCATCAACGCCGCCCTTTTCATAGCCACGGATGGTTTCCCACTCCTTGGCACCAGCAAACAGTTGGGTGCTGGCGTTTTTCGTCTCGCCCGGTGCCACTTGGACTGTCTGCAACACTGTTTCGGTCTGATAGATATCGCGGCGTTCGTCGTATTTGGCGACCTGTTTATAAGGGGTGCCTGCAGCGGGGATAAGGGTGGTCATCCAATAGTGATCTGTGAAGCCGATCCAGCCGCTCTCAGCGACCTGAGTCACTTCGGCGCGCGCACCTTCGCTGGCGATCACGTTGAAATCAGGCATATCGCCGTAGTCTATTTCCGATAGCGTACCGTCTGCCATCGCAACAACACCTTCGTGTAGAACGAAGAAGTTTTTCAGATCGTCTGGTTCGCCTTTACGAGCAAGAATGCCGTAGGGAGCAAGAGAGACCGTAGCTCCGCCAGTGTTTTCAACTGTTTGTGTGATTGAAAACATGTAGTTGGCGTCAATTGCAACTGTGCGTCGAAACGTCAGGCCAGCGGGGCTGTCCCAACGCAAAATCACAGGGGATGTCGTTGTCAGTGTCTGGCCGGTTTCAATCGCCCAAAGAGTGTTGGCACCGGGGACATCGTCTAATGTCAAACCCGCGCCGGGCGCCCAGCCGTACAGGGCGTAGTAAGGATTATCGCTACCAGCTGGATCGAGCATCTGCACAATGGCTGAATCGTCATCCAGAGTTTCGCGGTAATCTTTCAGCCGTAGATCATCAATGCGGCCACCAACCAACGAAATCGAGCCTTCAAGGCGGTCGGTGTCCAAAGTGACACGGGGCGCTTCTGTGGTTTCGCTTGCGGTCTCAGCTGCCTGAGCCGGGGCACTGCCCGGTGCAGCAGCCGGTGCCACTGCAAGGTCGTTGTCCGCCGCAGGTGCTGCGCCCTCGATCGCAACAGGTGCGTTCGGGTCAATCTCAGGCTGTTCGGGTGGGGGAAACAAGATGAACCAGGCCAGGATCACCACAAAGCTGAGTGCCGTTGCAAGAAACAGGTTCTTGTTCTGATCGTCCATGAGGGGAGCTGCCTTATCCGTTCAAAGTCACCGGTGCGTTCAAACGTCCCAAGCCCCAAAGGTCAAGGGGATTCGCAGGTTCTACCCATGGGTAGCGGCATCAAAGCCCCATGATCACCATAAAACCGGTCAGATTGTGCCGAAACAGGGTTAACCTCCGGTGCGTCCCAAACGCTGGGCCCCTTCGATACGGACGGCATGTTCTTTGGCCCAATCGATCATTTTGTCCCCGGGCATCGGGCGCGCAATGCCAAAACCTTGAACGTGATCGCAACCCAGTTGAGACAGCAAAGCATGTTCCCCGACACTTTCGACACCTTCAGCCAAGGTTTCAAGTCCAAGGCGGTCTGCCATCCCAAGGACTGCAGCCAGCATGCGGTGTTGGTCTTCGTCGCGGTCGACCCGAGTGACAAAACTGCGGTCAATTTTCAAACGGTGTACCCGAAATTTGCGCAACGCGGTGATTGAGGCGTGACCGGTGCCAAAGTCGTCAAGGTCAATATGGCACCCCAACTCACCCAGTGCGACGATGTTACGAGCCACAATACCTTCTGGAGAACCGGCAATGACGGTTTCGAGCACCTCGATGCCTAGGCGCTGTGGGGTCAGGCCAAAGCGGTCGAGTTCCCACTGGATTTTCTCAACCAGATTTGGACTGCGCAATTCGGAATCGGAGAAGTTGACACTCACACGCGGAATATCAAGACCTGCTTGGTCCCAACTTCTCAGCGCCGTCAGGCTATGTTGCAAGATGACTTCGCCCAGGTTTTCCATGCGGCCGGAATCCTCCAATACGCGCAGGAACTGAGCAGGCGGAACAATTCCGCGCTCCGGATGGATCCAGCGGGCCAAAGCTTCTGCTCCGCTGATATTGCCGGTGGATGTGCATATTTGCGGTTGAAACCACGGTTGAATTTGACCGTTTGCCAAAGCGCGGTCGACCTCGGTTTTCAGGTTTTGCTGTTCCTTGTGGGCTGCGCGCATGTTTTCCGACCACGCCCGAATAGCAGAGGGGCCATTGTTGATCGCTTCATTCAAAGCGACATGGGCTGCTTCAAGCATTTGAATGCCCGTCGCGCTATCAGGTAAGCGCGAGCTACCGCAAAAGCCGATTGAGGCCGAAAGGTAGCGCATTGAGTTTTCTAGTGAGGCAGGTTCTTCGACAGAGGTTTGTAGTCGGGTTGAGAGCTGCAACAGCGCTTCAAGATCGAGCCGAATAGACGGCGCGAGCAAGATCAAGAAGCGATTGTCGCTCATCCGGACGGCGCGATCATCCCGGCGAAGGGTATTGCGCAAACGGTTCAAGGCTAGATCACGCATCGCCTCTGCGGCGGCGTCGCCGCCGCGACTTGCAATTTCTTCGAGCCCATCGACCTCAACCAATATGCAGCCTGAGGCCAAACTGGCAGATCGGGCCTGAGCAAGGCAGGCATCGGCCATCTTGTTGGCGGTCATCGTGTTGACCACGTCGGCGTAGCCGGGGGGCGCGCTGCCTTGATTGGAGGGAACTGAAAAATTGCCAGTCAGCAACAAAATTGCTGGTAACCCAAAGGCCACGGCAATCAACAAAGGTTCGCCGCCAAGCCAAAAAGCGGCCAGTGCAAGAGCCGGCAAAAATGCCAAAGCATGTGGCCCATTCAGGCCGCGATGCAATACTAAACGAAGTCTACCAATTTGGGCGTTGATGGCCGCTTTCATCGCGTATCCTTTCCCTTGCCTTACAAGGGAAACTAGACGCAACCGGTAACTCGGCTATTAACAAAACGACATCTAATCGTTCGAATTATCCGCGTTCGCCTGCCGCATCAGACCGGCAAAGTCGAATAATTTGGGGTCTAGCATATGCGATGGACGTATATTTGTCAGGGCTTTGAACATGACATTGCGGCGGCCAGGGCTGTTCTTCTCCCAGCCGTCCAGAATTTGTTTCACTTGTTGCCGCTGTAACCCATCCTGACTACCGCATAAATCGCAGGGAATAATCGGATAGTTCATAGCTTTGGCGAATCGTTCACAGTCGACCTCGGCTACATGGGCCAAGGGGCGGTAGACAAACAGATCGCCTTCTTCGTTGATCAATTTGGGCGGCATCGTTGCCAATCGCCCGCCGTGAAACAAATTCATAAAGAAGGTTTCTAGGATGTCGTCGCGATGATGGCCGAGTACAACCGCACTACAGCCTTCTTCGCGGGCAATCCGGTAGAGGTTGCCCCGGCGCAGGCGCGAACACAGAGCGCAAAAAGTGCGGCCTTCTGGGACTTTGTCCATCACGATGGAATAAGTGTCTTGATATTCAATCCGGTGCGGCACTTCCATTTTTTCGAGGAACGCGGGCAAAACTGTCGCGGGAAACCCCGGCTGCCCTTGGTCAAGGTTGCAGGCTACCAGTTCGACAGGCAGCAGGCCGCGCCACTTAAGTTCATGTAAGATGGCCAACAAAGTATAGCTGTCTTTACCGCCCGACAGGCAGACCAACCACTTTGTGCCTTCTTCGATCATACCATATTGATCGATTGCTTCGCGCACGTTTTGTACGATGCGTTTGCGCAGCTTTTTGAACTCGGTGGTTTTGGGCGCACCGTAGAACAGCGGGTGAATATCATCGGCGTTGTCAAACATAGGGTGTGTTCACTGTTCTGGTGGGGTTGCGAAAGTCGAGAGGTCTGGAGTCTGAACGCTCATACCATCATTTCGGCGCTTAGTCTTTGCGGGGAGGTACGTTGTCAATCCCGGACCCGCCCCATGGGTGACACCGGCCAATGCGGCGCAAAGTCAGCCAAATGCCTTTGATCGCGCCGTGCTTTTCCAGCGCCTCCAACGAATAGGCAGAGCAGGTGGGGTGATAGCGGCACCCGTGCCCAACCCACGGAGAAAAGAGCAACCGATAGGCGCGCACCGGCAATGCCGCGACATGGGCCATCGGGCTCATGCGTGCAACTTTTTCAGGGCGTGGGCCAAATCGGCCTGCATGGCGGTAAATTCATGAGAGGCGGTTTTCTCGGCCCGGCCAATTAGCACGTAATCATAGCCGTCTTGCCCCATGCGGGGCAGTACGAGGCGGGCGATTTCGCGCAACCGGCGTTTGGCACGGTTGCGGGCAACGGCATTGCCAACCTTTTTGGAACAGGTAAAGCCGACCCGCATGCCCATAGCTTCGCCATCAGCCCGTTTTCTGGCTTGAACCAGAAACGCAGGGCAGGGCGCACGGCGGGCGCGGGCCGCTTTCAGGAAATCACTGCGCTTACGCAGGACTGCCAACGGCAAAAGAGCCGCCCGCGGTTCACCCGAGGCGGCCTTTTGATCTTGTTCGTCCGGCTCCGTCATATGCGAAGCTCCGGTCGTTACGCGCTCAGGCTCTTACGGCCACGTGCACGACGGGCGTTCAGAATTTTGCGACCTGCTTTGGTTGCCATGCGCGAACGGAAACCGTGACGGCGCTTGCGAACGAGGTTCGACGGCTGGAAGGTACGTTTCATAGCGGCTACTCCGATCCTTGGCCTAGAGCGGATTCGCCAGACCAGTGGTAATTGAAGTCCGTGCTATAGGGAGGTGATTGGGGTATGTCAAACGCCAATCAGGGCAGTGTTGCAACATTTCACTGCCAAAACCGGCGGCAAATGTTTCACTCTGGCAATATTAACCCCGAATTCTCACGCTGGCGATAACTCTGCATCAACGGGATGTGAGAAGGCTATTGTTGCGTGGCATTCATACGCATGTTTGCTGCATGAATGCGACAACCGAAAGCCCCAATGATATGAGCGATATGACCCAGACACCTCCAAATGCCACCCAAGGTGGCCTGCGCAGATACCTTCCACTGTTGGGGATCGGGACGGTTGCTATCATTGGTGCCTTTACGTTGCGCGATTATCTTACATTTGAAACCCTGCGCGACAACCGAGAGGCGTTATTGGCCTTCCGAGACAGCAATCTAATTCTGACTTTGGGCGTGTTTGTAGCGGCCTACGTGGCAATTGTTGGATTTTCGCTGCCGGGTGCATCCATTGCAACGTTAACGGGCGGCTTTTTGTTTGGCACGCTGACCGGGTCCATGGTCAACGTTGTGGCCGCAACTGCCGGAGCTTCGACAATCTTCTTGGCTGCGCGTTGGGGGCTTGGTGCGCGCTTGGGGGCGAAGCTGGAAAACTCCGAAGGAACGGTGAAGCAAATCAAAGACGGGATCGATGAAAACCAATGGTCGATGCTGTTTCTGATTCGGCTTGTTCCAGCCGTGCCATTCTTTTTGGCAAATCTGATTCCGGCGTTCCTTGAGGTGCCTCTGTATCGCTTCGTTGTCTCAACCTTCTTGGGAATCATCCCCGGTACGGTTGTCTTCACATCGATTGGCGCGGGTTTGGGCGAAGTGTTTGCCCGCGGCGAAACCCCTGATTTCGGCATTATATTCGAGCCGCACATCATTGGCCCTATCCTTGGTTTGGCCGCTCTTTCTGCACTTCCCATCGTTATCAAAGCCGTTCGCGGCAAAAAGGACCTGTAATCATGGAAACCATCAAAACTGATCTGCTGATTATTGGTGCCGGTTCTGGCGGGTTGTCGACAGCGGCAGGGGCGGCGCAAATGGGGGCCTCTGTTGTTTTGCTTGAGGGCCACAAAATGGGCGGCGATTGCCTGAACTATGGCTGTGTCCCTTCCAAGGCGTTGATCGCCAGCGGTAAGGCCGCATTCGAAATGACCCATGCGCAAGACTACGGGGTGGCCAACGTTGTGCCTCAGGTCGACTATGCCGCTGCCAAAGACCATGTGAATGACGTGATCGCCACGATTGAACCTGTCGATAGCCAAGAACGCTTTGAGAGTTTTGGCGTTCGGGTGATCCGTGAATACGGGCAGTTTATCTCACCGACCGAAGTTGAAGCAGGCCCCTATAAGATCATCGCGCGCCGCGTGGTGATTTCGACTGGCTCTTCTCCCTTCGTCCCGCCCATTCCGGGCTTGGACAATGTTCCCTATCTGACCAACGAATCCTTGTGGGAGTTGCGCGAGAAGCCTGAGCACCTGCTTGTCATTGGCGGTGGCCCAATCGGAATGGAAATGGCCCAAGCGCACCGCCGCCTTGGATCCGAAGTCACGGTGATTGAGGGTATGAAAGCCCTTGGTAAAGATGACCCCGAGATGGCAGAGGTGGTTTTGGAAAATCTGCGCGCCGAAGGGATCGAGATCGCCGAGGAGGCCCTTGCAAAAGAGATTCGCGGTGAAGCGGGGGCGATTGAAGTCGAAACCCAAGATGGCCGCATCTTTAAGGGCACGCATTTGCTGATGGCCGTGGGCCGCAAGGCGAATGTCGCCAAGTTGGGATTGGACAAAGCCGGGATCGAAACCACCCGGACCGGCATCAAAGTCGACGACAGCCTGCGCACAACCAACAAAAAGGTCTATGCGATCGGGGACGCTGCTGGCGGTCTGCAATTTACCCATGTTGCAGGCTATCACGCTGGTATCATCATCCGGTCGGCTTTGTTTGGGCTACCCGCCAAAGCCAGCACCAAACACATCCCTTGGGCCACCTACACCCAGCCCGAATTGTCCCAAGTCGGGCTAACCGAGGCGCAGGCAAGCGAGCAATATGGAGACAAGCTGGAGGTTGCGCGTTTTCACTATCATCATAATGATCGCGCCATCGCGGAGCGCAAAACCAAAGGTCTGATCAAGGTGATGGTTGTCAAAGGCAAACCAGTCGGGGCGTCAATCGCGGGCTACCAAGCGGGTGAGTTGATTTCGACTTGGTCGCTAGCCATTGCCAATGGTTTGAAAATGAGCGCAGTGTCCAACATGATTGCGCCCTATCCCACAGTCTCTGAAATGAACAAGCGGGTGGCAGGCGCGTATTTCTCACCTAGATTGTTTGAGAATGACACCGTGAAAAAGGTTGTCCGATTTGTACAACGCTGGCTGCCGTAGACCCTGATGCTGAATTCTCTCTCAGGCCGTTTCCTTATCCTAACCACCATCTTTGTGATGCTGGCCGAAGTGATGATTTTTGTTCCTTCGGTCGCGCGGTTTCGCGAGGATTATCTTACGACACGGCTTGAGAGGGCGCAGATCGCCTCTTTGGCGCTGCTCGCGGATGATATGCTGACTGAGGAGCTTGAAGCAGAGCTGCTTAAAAACGCCGGGGTCTTCAACGTTGCTTTGCGCCGCGATGAAGTCAGTGAGTTGATGCTGTCATCGCCCATGCCCGCCGAAATCACCAAAAGTTTTGATTTGCGCGGGGCGCGGCCCATGCCGCTGATCCGCGACGCGATGATGCGATTGGCCAATCCGGATCCACAAGTGATCCGGGTGATTGGCAATCCGTCCTTGGACGCCGGTCAGCAAATCGAAATCACCATGGATACAGAAGATTTACGCAATTCCATGATCGACTACGGGCTGAATATCTTGTGGTTGTCCGCGGTGATTTCGGTGTTCACAGCCTTTTTGTTGTTCTTATCGGTGCGGGTCTTGCTTGTGCGGCCGATCAAAGGCGTGGTGGGCCACATGCAAGCTTACTCCGCTGCGCCAGAGGATGCGCGCCAGATCATCGAGCCATCTGCCAGCGTTCGAGAGCTTAGAGAAGCGGAAGAGGCGTTGCACAGTCTGCAAACGCAGCTGACCTCCGCGCTCAAGCAAAAAGATCGTCTGGCTCAGCTGGGCGGTGCTGTAGCGCGGGTCAGCCATGATCTGCGAAACATTCTAACAGCCGCGCAGCTGTTCACAGACAGGATCGAAATGTCCGAAGATCCGACAGTCAAACGTATGGCACCGAAACTGGTGAATTCGATCACCCGGGCAGTGTCATTATGCGAGAACACACTTGCATTTGGTCGCGCCGAAGAACCTGCGCCGGCCCTGATCCATTTCGATTTAGCCAGTTTGGCCAGCGAAGTGATTGAAGCCGAACGGCTGGCCATCGGTGAATATGATCTGAGCATTTCCGAAGACATCCCCGCAGGAATGATGGTGCGCGGTGATCCTGAACAATTATACCGCGCTTTAGGCAATTTGATCCGCAATGCGCGCCAAGCGATTGTGGCCAGCAGCCAGCCCGGTGAAATTGGCGTGCAGGCACTGTCTACGGATACGGATTGGATCATCCACGTTACAGATACCGGCCCCGGCCTGCCACCGAAAGCCAAAGAGCATTTGTTTCAGGCCTTTCAGGGTGGCGTGCGCAAAGGTGGCTCCGGACTCGGGCTTGCGATTGTCTTTGAGCTTGTCCGTGGTCACGGCGGCGAATTGACCCTTGATCGCAGCGATGAAACCGGAACAGTTTTCACCATTCGACTTCCGATGGGAAAATTGATGTAAAAAGCTGAAATTGCCTCTTGCGCTCCTGCTCTACTAACTCTAAATCCTGCCCTCACGGACCGATAGCTCAGCTGGATAGAGTACCTGACTACGAATCAGGGGGTCGGGGGTTCGAATCCTCCTCGGTCCGCCATTACACCCCTGATCATAAACTTATCCCTTCGATTTCAAGTGGTTATGTTCCTGAGTTGGAACTTGCTCTGAAAGTTGGAACTTTTCTGTTCCCTCTACGGTCCTGCGTAGATCGGCGGACTTCGAATAACGTGTCGCTTCCCCAATAGTCTCATGGCCTAAAATAGCCATTCGTTGATCTGCGGAAGCACCATTCTCTTTGAACATCGCTGCACGACCCTTGCGAATCCCGTGAGCGGTCTTGCCCTTCTCAAGGCCAGCAGCGTTAGCGGCCTTAGAAAACCATGATGCGGCACTCTTTGGAGAGCGAGATTTTCCGGTTTGGGTCGTTAGAAAAGTGATGTGATTATCTTCGGCGTTTAGACATGCCTGCAAATCTGTTGTGCCTTCAAACCAATCTGGCCCATCGGCGTAGAAAGGGCAGGCCGCAACACTGTTTGATTTTTGCCGGGTGTAGGACAACCAACCATCTTTGACGTTGCCACGTGTGAGATTGCAGGTGTCGCCAATTGCGGCGCAGGTCCGATACATCAGCTCGAAAGCCAAGCGTTCTTTGGTGCCGATTGCCCAGAAAGCCCGGAAAGCAGCAAAGTCATTACGCGTCCAGGGGGTGTGCCCATCGGTTGCCGCAGTCTTGCTCAGTGAAACTTGGCGCGCCACGTTGATTTCAATCATTCCTTGCTCATCCCAGAAGGAACAGAGTGAGCGCCAAACCTTGAGGCGGTTGTTTCGAGAGTGTCCCTCGAATGTCGATAGGTCTTTTTTAATGTGGCGGGCTGTCAGGCTTTCCAGATTGGCAATCCCGTAACGCAGGCGAATATCATCGCAACGAGTGCGCCAGCGTTCCTTGGTGCTCGATGCCATCCCGTGAAAACTAGAAGATCCCAGATAGGCCGTAACGCCTGCGCCCAAGCTGCCTAGGCCGAATGCCTTAGGTTTCGGGGTAGGGGCCTTGCCTGATGCATCAACATATGCCGCTAGAAATGCTGCACTATCTTTTGGAGCGTCGGGCATTCGAACGCCCTTTTCCCCTTTGGGTCGATAATAGAAGCGTGGGTTACCGCTAGCAAAGAAACCGGATTGGGAAAGATGCTTCAACCTGACCGTTCCTCGAAAATGGCGTCGCATGTTTTGGCCTCACTTGCGTTGGTTGTGTTTTCGACTTCACCAACCAAGATACGCACAATACCACCGCCGCGCACCTCAACCGCTGAAACGGGCAATCCAGCGCGTTTTGCGCCTTCAATGGCCGTCTGGACTAGCTGAGGTGTTGTGCGACGATTCTGGATGGCTTCATTCATCGTTGCCCCCTTCCCGCTGGCCCAGCTCGGTCATGTTGAGCGGTGACAGGTATTCGTTGCCGTCTTCGATCTCGCTTAGGTTTTCCCAACCACGAATTTCATTCGGGCTGATCCAGCCCCATTCCCGGCCGATCCGATAAGCCTCATAGCGGGCCTTCATATCGCCGCGCAGTAGGCCAGCAAGGTCATGCTCTACAAAATAGCGCTTGCGCCCTTCGCTGGTAAGAAGCGCCGCATTCATAGCCTGTTCAATGCGGCGGGCCATCGGGGCCAGACAGCGCACCACCAGCGCGCGACTTTCGCCATCTACATTTGAATAGGTGGCGTTATCTGTGATCCCAACAACTGTGGGCGGAACACTGAATGTGCGGGCCACGTCCATGTTGGACAGCTTGCGGCTTTCCAAAAACTCGGCATCCTTGGATGACAGCGACAGGCTTTTCCATTCAACGCCGCCATCCAAAACCAGAATACCGGATGACTGCACCTCGCCTTCAACGCGGGTGCGCAGCTTGTCCAAAGCATCAACCTTTTTGTCACCGCCGATGGATTGAGGAAACACAAGCGCGCCCTCGGGACGGAAGGCTTTGCCCGCTTGACGGTTCGCCTGTTCTTGCTGTGTCAGTGCCAAGGAAAAGGTTTCTCGCGCGAGTTGGATAGGCGATGCGCCCATGATCCCATCGGGGCCAAGGCGATAGCGCAAATGCAGGATTTCTTCTTGCAGGTGGACCTTTGTGCCGCCGCGTGCGTCCGACACGCGATAGCGAAGCCGCCCGCTTTCCAAGCGCTCAACCGCAACCATGGCTGGGTTGAGTGGGAACAAACCCACCACCTGCCCGCGGGCGTTGCGGTCGATCTGGGCAAAGGCATTGCCCGTGGTCAATAGCGAGACAATCAAATGCTCACGACCTTCAAAGGCGGTCAATTGCTCGTTGAAGTTATCATGCAAACAGGTGTGAAGCGGGTGCGACGTGGCGCGGTTCCGACCGCTGCCTTCGCCGTGCTGATAGACATTGAACGGCATTGCGGCCAAGTTTTGACTGATTACCGAAATACATGCTTGAGCTACGGAAAGGCCGGACGCGCGGCTTGGATCAACAAATCCGCTTGCGGTGCTGCGTTGGCCCAAAAACGCTGCAAGCGCCGGGTCAGAGGAGGTGATCGTAGAGTCGCGCTGTTCACGGCCAAAGATGCGAGACAACAGGCTCATGTCATCAACTCCAAAATTGTCAGGGTGCGGGCTGCATGATTGCGGGCTGTGAATATGCTGGGCTTTGAGCGGGCCTGAATGACCGTGCCACCATAGGCTGGGAACGCTGCAACAATGCTGATTTCGAACAGATCCACCGCCCGCAATTCGCGGCGGTTGTCGTCAATCTGCTCATCGCGGGCGTTAAACCCAAAGGACATTCCGCCAAGGTCGCCGCGTTCGGCCAATGCCAACACATCGCGGCCAGCTTGTGTATCTGGCACATCCAGATCAAAAGCCAAGCCGCGTGTGTCTTCGCTCAGGCGCAGAGTGCCGGACTTGGTGCGGGCCAAAACGCGGGCCGGATCATGGTCAACCAGCGCCAAAATGTCAGACCTTTGTGCCAAAGTGGTCGCAAAAGCACCGGGGGCGATGGTTTCAAGCATCCCCCCACCAATCCGTGCCTCTGTGCCAAATAGGGCTGCGTAGCCTTCTAGGCGTCGGCCTTTGGTACGCAGTTCGGCGGTTTGAAAGCGTTTCTCAAGGGTCACAGGTTAAACTCCCGATATGGGGCAATCAGGCGCGATACGCCCAAAGGGACAACGGTTAGTTGTCCCTCGGTCACGGCCTCTTTGTTTTCGAAGAAATGAGCGGCAAGCATCAATGCCGCATGTTTTAGTGCCGGAGGAAGTGGGTCAACCGTCATGCCCACATCAATTGAATTGAGATGATCCACAGCCGCATCCAACGCGTTCTGTAATTCCAAATCAAAATCCGTATCCTCAGGCAAAACCCGACAGTGGGCCTTCACATCCTCCAGCGTCACCATTAGCCAATCTCCGCGTAGCGGAAGCCTTCGGGGTGGCGGACCACCACGTCAGCATCAAGGAAGGCATGAAGCAGAGCGCCGCCCTTGCTGGCCACATCCGAATGATAGGGGTTCACAAGCAGATCCACACCAGACCAGTAGCCGATATAGAGGCTGGCCCATTCACCATAGATCAGCGCGTCTTTGTCGCTACCTGCGCCAATGTCACTGGGAACCTGTGTGGACGACTCTACGCGCTCATTGTGGAACGTTTCAGACAGCGGAATGTTGCGGCCATCAGAGTCTTGAAGCTTGCGGGCGAGGTTCATAACCGCTGGATTGGTCAGGAACGCCGCCGTACCAGAAACGTTGTCCGATTCCAGAGCCGCAATCAAGTCCGACGCTAAATCCGCGTCAATCGGGCCACCGGTAACACTCGAAACGTCACCGTTGGCCAAAATGCCCGTAGGTTCATTTGTGCCGCCCCCACGTATGGCCGCGCTATCCAGCTTTTGAGCCAGCAAAAAGGCCAGATCTGCCCGCAACACCGTTTCCAAAGCCGTGTTGGATTGCAGCATCATCCGGCGTGACAACTCATATTCCGCTGTAACTGTCTTTGGCCCCATGGACGTTTTGCTAAAGGTAGCGTCTGAGCGGTTGGCATCGGTGTGCTCCGCTACCCAAGATGCAGAACCAGATCCGGCAAGGCGGGGCAGTTCAAGATTGCCAGACAAGCCGCGCAAAACTGTTGCACCCATGCTTTCGATCTTAAGGGCCGGGCGGCGGCGGTCGGTCATGGCGGCAAGGTTTGTTGCCACCAGATTGCCCCCCGTGCCGCCCGTGGTCAAAGCGCGGGTTTCGCCGCCAAGAATGATTTCAGTCGGAACCATAACGCCGCGCACTTCGCCGCGATCTCGGGCCAATTCTTGGTGGTGTTCCGCTTCAAGACCGGTCAACCGGCCAGAGCGGCTTTCGGTCAGCGCCTTCGACAGCGAATAGCCCGTTGTGGTCAACGTGCCGCTGCCATTGCCGGAAACATCTTCGCCGCGCGCTTCGAACCGCTCAAACTCTGCTAGTTTTTCCGCATTGGTCAAACGGGTTTGCAAACTACGCGCTTCACCTTCCAGCGTGTTGAAGCGCTTTTGCTCTTCGCCAGACAAGTCACGGTTTTCCGTGTCTGCCTTGTCATTGATTGCCCGCATTTCTGCGGTTTTTGCTGCACGTTGCTCACGCAGCTCATGGGCCTTATCAAGAGTCATCTTGATTCTCCTTTGTGGATGTTAAGATAAAGGCCAGCGCGTTCTCTGCGTCCAAACTTTGCGCGCGCTGGCCGGTTTAGAAACCTATGGAATGTCCTCCCATTGGTCAGCGCATGCCGCCACTAGGGGCGCAATCATGTTTCCTTCGATTTTCATGCTAACTTCGCGTTTGTCTTGTTGTTCTTCCAGCAAGAGAAAGTTGGCCGTCACAAGCCAATCGTGTTCTTCTTCGCAGTCAGTGAAACGAAGGCGGTCGCTGCTATCGCCAGACGCCTCAATGTAGCGCTTTTGCATTTCTGCTTGAGACGTTTTGACATTCATCTGGATTTCCCAGCTAAGAGCGTCTTGGCTGGATTTTGACGTTATGCCTGTCAATCGGTTGTTTGGCTCTTGGTTCTTGGAAAACAACAATGCGGTTGCGAGAACTTTAATCAGGTCGTTGCTTTTAAGCATATCGCAATAATTTGTGGGCAGCGGTGCGCCATACCACTTGTACGGCATCGCCTTCTCATCTTCGGGCCTTCCAAGACCATTTTGCAGGGCGGTTAAATCTGTCCAGTCACAGAAGTCAAACTTGGCACGAGACAAATCCCGCAAGGCGTATCCTGTGCCGGTTGGCTCAGAAAAAGAATTAAACCCCAAGAGAACAGCGGCAAGGTCATCGGGCTGCATCTCGGCAGCGCCCTTGCCGCGCCCACCGCTGCGCAAAAAACCATGTTCACGCATGAAACGGGCGCGCGTTTTTGCTTCGCTGGGTTTTATCCCGATTTCCATAGAAGCGGCGTTTATGAGTGCAGCAAGTTTCATATGCGTTCTTTTTGCACGAGATGCAAAAAAGGGTCAAGTGTTTTTGCATCTCGTGCAATTAAGGGCGGCGTTGCGAATTCTTGTGACGTGCTGGTTTGCTCAAGATCTGGGATATGTGGTCAAGTTGTTCTGCTGTGCGGTGCAAGGCGAAAGTAACACGGTATGAGATATACAGCGCCGCGTCGCGGGTTCTACCTTCGGTGTCTAGGTCGCCATCTTTCACCAAGGCATCAAGCGCGTGGGATAGGTGCAGCGCTTCTTCAAATCCTTCGGGGTATTCTTCTCCGTCCGAGTGCAAGAGAGTCCATGCCTCAGAAATTGCGTCACATTCGTTGTCCGGAAGGCTATCCAGATAGGCCGCTTGGCGGCTCCGCAAGGCTTCAACTTCCTCCATGTGGTCACTGAAAACATTGCTGCCGCATAGGGCAAGGCCGCTTACCTGATTGTTTTCAAACATGGAAACAGGGTGTGGCTGATCGTTCGCGCAGGCGCGGTCTTTGGGCATTGTCAGGGTCTCCTGAATGGGTTATCAACAGTTTATGTTGATAACGACGGTGAGTATCGCCGTCAACAGAAAATGTTGATATGACACCTGCACAATGCCGAGCCGCGCGCGCCTTGATTTCTATGACACAACCAAAACTCGCCGAAACTGCATCAGTTGGCTTGTCCACGGTCGTAGATTTCGAAAAGGAAAGAAGGGCTGTCGCAGAACCTTCAATTATGGCCATCTGCGAGGCTCTAGAACGCGCGGGTGTAGAACTCATTCCTGAGAATGGTGGCGGCGCAGGCGTTCGGCTTAGAAAATGAAAAGCTTGGATGAATTTAACGGGGACACCAGTCTAGCAGTAAGAGTAGAGGGCGCAGTAATGTGCCTATTGGTAAGCAAAGGCGCTTACTCGGAACAGCTTGCTAGTGCTCTGGATTGGGTTCTCCCACTTGGCCCGGGCGACTTCCCCCAAGAGCTTCAAGACAGTTGGGCGTGTATTCAAAGGACAATGGAACAATGCCCCAGCGTCCAAATAACTGGCTGCCCCCCACATAGGGACACACTTTCTATTTCGAGAAGCCCCAAGAGAAAGTCTGAGTTCGCGCAAGCACTGCTCGAAATCTATCGCGCGACGCTTTCTGGAAAAACCTAGAACTTACTCCAAAAGCTGCGCCAAACACGCCGGAAGCTCTTCTTCCAACTCTCGGTCAATCGCTTCGATCGCCATGGCAAGCGCCACCAGCCCATCGATCCGCCCGCTTGACCGCGCTTTGTCCAATTTTCTGTTGCCAGCGGCATCACGCTCAATCACCGCGTTGGATGCGCAAAAGGTCAGGATCGGGTTGCCGGCATGACGCAACCGGCCTTCCGCAACCATGCGTTCCAGCTTGTCCACCGCTGGCCCCATATCGCGAAAGCCCTGCCCGAATGGCTCCAGCGGCGGAGCGACGTTGATGCGGTCCAATTCCCGTTTCAGATCATTGATGCGCCAGCGGTCATAGGCGATGGTGCGCAGATCGAAGTCTTGGCAAGCCTCTGCAATGGCTTCGGCCACGGCGCTAGGATCGATCACGGGACCGGGGATCAGGGTTAGAAAACCCTGTTTCGCCCAAACCTCGTATGGCACCCGATCTTGTTCCGATTTTTCGCGAATGCCAGCCTCAGGCAAGAAGAACCTGGCGAACACATCAATGCCGCCATCGGCATCGGGAAAGACCAGCACAAAGGCGGTCAGGTCGCGGCTCTGCGACAGATCCAGCCCGCCCCAGCATTCACGCCCTGCCAACGCCGCATAATCCACCGCGCCGCCATTGGCGTCCCATTCTGCCTTGGCCAGAAACCTGACATGCGCGTCAACGCGTTGGTTTAAGATCAGGTTGCGGAATGATTGTTCCTTGGACGGAATACGCTGCGCTTGCGCCGCTTGACGCTGCACATCCTCAAGGGATCGAAAGTCACCAAGCGCCGGATTTGCTTTGAGCCAAGTTTCTTCGCTCCAAGGGTCATCGTCTTGATCTGCTCCGTAAAAAGTCAGGTGAAAGCTTGGGTCGATTTCTTCGCCCGCGTTTATCTTTTTGCCATAGTCCACCAGTTCGGACAAAACCGCGTGGTCATTGGCGGCTTGGGTGCTAATCACGCAAAGCAGCGGGTTGTCACGCGCGCCCATGGCCGTATCAAGCGCTTCGTAGAGGTCGCGCTTGGGGGCGGTGCCAAGTTCGTCGTAAATGGTAAAACTGGGACTCAAACCCTGTTTGGTGGAAGCATCGGCGCTAAGTGCTTGAAAAATTGAACCTTTTCCAGTGCCGCTTAGGACTTCGATCCGCTTTGAGAATTTGACCACGTTGACGCGCGTGTCCAGTTCGGGGTGTTCGTCCAGTATCGCGACCATTTCCATGAAGGTCTTTCCGGATTGCTGTTTGTCGTTTGCGGCGGCATAGACTTCGCCCCGGCTTTCCGCCTCTGGCCCGACAAGGTGGCAAAGGCCAAGACCCGCGACCAATTGCGTTTTGCCGTTCTTGCGGGCCATGGACAAAACCGCAGTGCGCACCGGGCGTTGGCCGGTTTCATCTTCGGCGTAGACGGCTTCAAGGAAGTCGCGTTGCCAATCGCGGATTTCAAGTTTTGAACCGGCCAAACTGCCCTGAGTGATCGGCAGATCCTCAAGAAACGCAACCACGCGTTCAACGCGGCTTAGACCGGGCTTCTCCCATGGCAAGACGCTGCGCAGGGGCGAAACTTCGTCTTGCGCGAAGCCAAACGCGCCTTGGGCCGTGTTGCCAACCACTGCCAGTTTAGGCTTGGCCCCCTTGCCGCGTTGTCCCATTTTTAGATTTCCTTATTAAATATTTGTTTGTCTATGCAGACGGTTAGCAGGATGATCCGCTTTCGTGATCTGACCCGCCCCCACCCCACCAGCCGTCACTCGGATCGATCGGTTCGCCCTCCGCATCACACCCTTTGAAGCGGCGACCAGTTGAGTTGCCGTGTGTTCGATCAAAGCCCGCCGTCTTCTCATTGTGACAGCGAGCGCACAGAGCCATGAGGCCAGAGAGTTCTGGATAAGCTGCGCCGCCTTGGCTGATCGGTTTGATGTGATCGACGGTGTTGGCTTCGACAGTCATCCCACGGCGTTCGCATATTTCGCAGATTGGGTTCTGCCCCAGCTTGACCAAGCGTAGCTTCTTCCACTTGCTGGTGATGTACGGCCAACGTGCCATCAGTTCACCTGCCTTGCTAGTTCGGACAGATCATAAGCAATCTCGCTTTTCTCCTCGTGAAAGCGGTGCGGGTTGCGATGGTCAGGGCATAGCCGGTGAATGCGGTAGACCAGATCTGCTATCTGTTGACTTGGTTTCTCAGGCTTCAACAACTCATTGCGCCGCATGGCTGGCCCCCTCGAAGTCAATCAGTTGCTCGAAGTACCACCGAGCTTCTGCACAGGCGTCTGGCGTGGTGGGGGGGGTCTTGCTTGGAAGGTGGAAGAATTTCTTGTTCCCCTTCTCCTGCAATTGCTGGATTGAGAAAAAACACAACTTTGGAAATTGGTTTTCATCCAGCCAATCACCCCAAGCGTTTAGAGCGCTGTGTTCTGTGGTTGGTACGACAACCAGCCCCGCGAATGTCCGGCCTGCAAAGTGGTGGTTTCTGAATTGCGACAAGCATTCCGGGCGCTTTGTGGAAACATCTGCCCTCTTATGTTCTTTATACTGTTCTTCCTTATAATGCGGAGGGATGATTTGCCCCCCCTTTTGCTGCAAATCATCCCCCCTTTCTTTACCTTGCGTGGGTGGATTTGCCCCCCCTTTATCGGTCTTGACAGGTGCATTTTGCCCCCCCTTTACAGGGCGGAACGGGATGATTTTTGAGGGTGAAAGAAGGCGTAGCATTGGCGATTTTCCGCGCCCGCCGTCGCCAATCGACAGTATCCACCCGGCGTTTCTGAGTTCCCGCAAGACGCGCTTTACGGTGTCTTTATGGACCTTCAAATAGTTCGCCAAGGTTTCTTGTGAGGGGTTCAGTCGGCCTGTTTCGTCGTTGTAGAATTGCAGTGCCAAGGCGGTGCAAACGTTCTTGGCGGTGGCGGAAAGCCCTTCTACCTGCATCACGGCTTTTAGCCACTCATAGCGGCTAATTGTGGCGCTGGTCATGCTGCACCCCCAAGGCTTGCGTAGGGGGAGTGGGCCATGTTATCAGGAAGTGAAAGCTTAGCCGCTTCGTGAACGTCTTTAGCCTCGGTTGCGCCCGCCAGCGCACCGGGGCTTTCGTTTGCCAGAACTCCTTTTGAAAGTTGGAACTCTGTGGCGTAACCCTTTGAACGGTTTAAGGCGTCAATGTTGGAAGTTTTGCCTGTAACCGATTGTTCTGGTTTGAAATTGTGCGACCCTCCTCGGTCCGCCATTACTTCAAAAAACGCGCGCAAACTCAATGAGTTGCGCGCGTTTTTGCGTGAATGGGTTGAAGGTTTTGATAATTCGTCGGACTCGGCATTGGGATTTGTGTGGGCAGCGATCTTTTTTGCTTCCAAAATAGTGGCCTACTGTGCAGGTGCTCCAACGGTTTTGGCGTGCACCTTGCTCAAGCCTTGGAAATTTCCGTGTTTCCTAGGCATATGCGATAAGCGCTTTTCAATGATCGGCACCACGGACATAGTGCTCAATTTCCTTTCGGCTTTCATGTCCGCTACTAGCCAGAATTTCGTTGTTTCTGGCACGTTTTCAGCGCGTAAAAGCATTCTGCATATTCTATCCTTCAAGATAAGCAGGCAGGCGCGTCGTAATCTGTCTGCCCAAGCGACAGAGGTGAACTGGCTGCTCTTTTCTATGTTCACTATGTCTGGCTGGCCGAACTTGTGAATGGCCTCATTTGGTGCGTGAATGCAGAATGCGCCTTCGAACGTGCTTGCGATCCGCCGCCATAATATTGCGCATGTGTCAGCTCGTCGTCCTCCAGCGCTGCCCACGCCAACTTGGCCTTGAACCCCGGGTGATGTCGCTTCCGATTCGACAATCATGATGAAGATCAGAAGACTACAAATTGCAACTTACATCAGTGTCTGTAAATCGGGGGGAACCCGCCTGTCATTCAGTGCGGGTGGCTTCTCATTTTGCGTTCGTGAAGTTGATTTTCAACTTGTAGCGGGCTATCTGAGGCTGACGACAGCATCGCGATGTTTCTTACGAAATTGCGGAAACCAGCAGGGCAGAGCATTTGACCCAGTTTGCACAACTAAAAACCAAACGGGGTTAACAATCTCACACGTTTTGAAAATTTCCGACCAAAAATGGCTTGGTAAAGGTAAACAACGGTTGGTGTTCGCGCATCCAAACGACCGTAGCAAGGTGTTGAAGGTTAAATATGAGAGGGATGGCAAAGCTTCATCTTATCGTCATTGGCTTCGGGAAAAACACGCTTTCCGGCAGATAAAAAAGCGACTTGAAGACGATTCCAATCCGCCTTTCTCCAAGTTTTACGGCTCGGTTGCCACCGATATGGGACCGGCTGACGTCTTTGAGGCCTTCTATGGACCGAAAGGTGTACGCCTTGCCCCGACGCTTAGACATTTTTTTCGCGTGGGGGAGTTTAACAAAGTGAAGCTCGGACATCTGAACGGGCTGATTCAGAAGATCGACAAATGGGATGTACCGGTGTCGGACATGCATGCCGGGAATGTGGTGTTCAGCGAAAGGCAGGGGCAGCTACAGTTCGTTTTGGTTGACGGTCTTGGAGATTACAGATGGATACCAACTGCGCGGTGGTCATCGCGTGTCAGGCGAGAGCGGCTTGCGGAGGAATGCAAGCGCCTGACAATTGATCGAGACCTGCACTGGGATGACGATGCGCGCCAATTTCGGTTTTGATCGGCCTCTTACCAGTTTGGAGGCATGGGCGAAAACCGATAAATGTTAGGCTGTAGAATCGTGCAGCTAGGGTCTTTTTCGCAACCCTGTCCATTCATATGGCAAAAAGACTGATCAGTTGATTTTGCATTGCTGGACAGGCCCTTAAAACTGCGTCATTCAAGGGCCAAGAAAAAGGGGTAAACTATGGCAGATGGTACATTCGCAGTTTTGATGTTGGTTCTTGGACTAACAGACATGGGTATGAATCATTGTGGAAGCGGCTCGGGTTGCCTTGGCAAAGATGAACAAACCCCGAGATTGGCCTTTTCGGCTGGCCAAGTGTTGGAGCGCCGCGCAGAGGCACAAGGCGAGATATATTTTCGCTATGATATGGCAACTAAATTTGGGCCTTTCGGAAATGCAGTCGGCGTTTCCTATACGGAGCAAGGGGCCTTGTGGCTTGGCCTTGGCCAGACTTACACGCTGACAAATGCCAACACCCCGTTCTACGCAGAGCTGCACGCTATGCCGGGCCTCTATGTGGAAAACGGTGGCTTTGACCTTGGCGGGCCAATCGAGTTTCGATCCGGGATAGAGATCGGATATGAAAACCGATCGGGTGTCAGGTTTGCAGCCAGCTATGACCACAGATCAAATGCCGGAATTTATGATGACAATCCGGGTATTGAAACCGTTCAGTTCAGGGTGTCTGTGCCCGTTGGTTTTTAGGGCAAAAACCTTATCCCAGTTTGTCGAGCAAGGCCTTTGCAGCCGCTTGTTCCGCTTGTCGTTTTGATCCCGCCGTGGCGGTTGATGTTTCGCCCGAAGCAAGGACCGCCTGAATCGTAAACACAGGGGCATGATCGGGGCCGGACCGTTCAGCCAATATGTATCTGGGCGGTTCTTGCGCGCGGGCCTGTGCCCATTCTTGCAAGCTGGTCTTGGCGTCTTTGGCGTCGTCTTCAACGGCCTCGATGCGGGTGCCCCACAGCCGTAGGATGAGCGTGCGGGCAGTTTCAAATCCGCCATCCATATAGACGGCAGCAATCACCGCCTCCATGGCATCGCCGAGCAATGCCAATTTCCGCCGTCCGCCAGACATTTGTTCAGAACGCCCGAGTTTGAGTGCCGCACCGAGATCAATCTGCCGTGCAACATCGGCGCAGGTCTCCTTGCGCACCAAAGCGTTAAAGCGGGGGGCCAACACCCCCTCAGTTGCCTGCTGATCATGCAGTAAAAGCGCTTCGGACATTACAAGGCCCAGCACCCGGTCCCCCAGAAATTCCAACCGTTGGTTATCATTTCTGCCCGGGCTCGACATTGAACTGTGCGTCACAGATTGGCGCAGCAGTTCCGGCTTGGTAAACGTGTATCCAAGCCGGTCTTGTAGGGCGATAAGCTCGGCTGATTGTTTCATTGGACAGCTTTGAAGAAACGGTCGCTGCGCCATGTCCAGAAGTACAGCATGGAAGTGCCGGCAGACGAGAACATGATGCGGTCCGCACGGCCAATCAGATTTTCAAAGGGAACAAAGCCAACGCCGCCAACGATGCTGCGCACCCGGCTATCCGAGGAATTGTCACGGTTGTCACCCATAAAGAAGAAATGCCCAAGCGGCACGGTATAGACGTCGGTGTTGTCAGACGACTGGTTGCCGATGTTCAAAATGCTATGTGACACGCCATTGGGCAGTGTTTCGATGTATTTGGATTTGAGGCAGTCACCGCCACGGCCAACGGCTGCGTTTTCACATCTTGGTGTCAGGCGCTGCGGGCCCTGCGCATCATAGGTTTCAACAAATTGGCCGTCAGGTTCTACGGAAACCGGCGTGCCATTGATGATTACAACGCCGTCGCGCACCTGAACTTTGTCTCCGGGCAAGCCAATCACGCGTTTGATGAAATCCGTACCGGTGCCGGGGTGGCGAAAGACCACAACATCGCCGCGCTCTGGCTCAGACCCGAACAGGCGTGTATTATCGCCATCTGCCCAGCCGCAAATATTCGCGGCATCGATATTGATGCCAAAACGGGGCATGATGACAGACGGGCAGGAAGCATAGGAATAGCCATAGGCCATCTTGTTCACAAAAAGGAAGTCGCCGATTAAAAGCGTGTCTTTCATCGACCCCGAGGGGATCCAAAAGGGCTGAAAGAACAAAGACCTAAAGACGCCCGCGATCACCAGCGCATAGACCACAGTCTTGATCGTTTCAACGATCCCGCCGCTCTTTTGTTCGGTGGCTGCCATGCGATGTAATCCTTGCTTAAAATCCTTGCGCTTCATGCGGGGGACGACGCTTGGAGTCAAGTCAGACCGAGCCAGATTGCCGCTAGACAGGCGGGTCCAATGTCAAAGGTTTCAGGCTTTGGAAGGCGGCGCTATCGGGCGGGCTTCGATCATGACGATGGCTTGGGCCCATGGGTGGTCGTCGGTCAGGGTGACATGGATCACGGCCTCATGTCCGGGCGGTGTCATATCGTCTAAACGCTCCCTTGCCCAGCCTGTCAGATGCATCATGGGTTGTCCGGTTCTTAAATTGGACACCGCCATGTCCTTCCAGGATATGCCCATCCGCAGCCCGGTTCCAAGCGCCTTTGAGCAGGCTTCCTTGGCGGCCCAGCGTTTTGCATAGGTTCCGGCGACATCGCGGCGTCGTTCGGATTTGTGTTGTTCTATCTCGGTGAATACCCGATTGCGAAACCGATCCCCGAACCGGTCAAGCGTGCGCTGGATTCTTTCTATATTGGCCAGATCGGTTCCAATGCCCAATATCATGTCTGCCGCCTGTTCCGGTTCACCGCAAATCCGTTCGAATCTGGCCGGTGGCCTGATTCAGCTGGAACCACAGCTGCCTTGGGACTCCGACGCCACGATTAAAGTCATATACATCGACCGGCACCGTAAAGCTAAGACCGGCAGCTGGGTCATAGGCGCTGCGCAATTGCCTAAAATCCATTCCGGCAAAGCCCGATCCGTTCATTCCGATTACTCTGCACTGTCGGTCCCCGAGTTCGGAATAAGGCGGCGATAAAACAAGCACATAAGCCCACCCGGCGGCCGGTTCGATGGTGTCCAAGGCGGCCACACGGGTCTTACCGTTCGAAAAGCTGCGTGAATTTTCTTCCCATGGCTCAACGATATTGCGGGCTGAAGATTGCCAATCACAGTCCATAATTTGCACACCGTTGGCAAGTGCGGGCGAGGCAATCAAACTGAGCACGGTAATCAACAATCGAAACATCGGCATCTCCTGAAACTGGATTCTCAGGCAGGTTAGCATGACGAAGTTAATTCGCCATGCCGAGAGTGGTCTGAAATTCAGGTCAGCTGTTGGCCATGAACGCGCCGATGGCCGCTACACATTGCCGACAACGAGGCAGTTTTCAGCTCTTAAAGGCGCGCTTGGTCCATCAGGCTGCGCATTTCGTCCATCGCAGGCGTGAGCCCCCGGAAGATGCTTTCGCCAATCAAGAAGTGACCGATATTCAGCTCCATCACTTCCGGGAATGCGGCGACGGGCTGTACTGTGTCGTAGGTCAATCCGTGACCTGCGTGCACCTCTAGTCCAAGCGAATGCGCAAAGGCACACATGTCGCGCAATCTGGCCAATTCAGCGTCCCGCTCTGCGAATTTGCCTTCTGCGTGAAAGTCGCAGTAGGCACCCGTGTGCAGTTCAATCACCTGAGCACCGATACGATTGGCGGCTTCGATTTGGTTCTGGTCGGCGGCAATGAAAATCGACACTCGGCAGCCCGCGTCCCGCAAAGGCGCAATGAAATGCGCCAGCTTGTTCTCCTCGCGGGCGACTTCCAAGCCACCTTCCGTGGTGCGTTCTTCCCGCTTTTCCGGAACGATACAGACCGCGTGCGGCTTGTGGCGCAAAGCAATAGCTTGCATTTCGTCCGTTGCGGCCATTTCAAAGTTCAGCGGAATGGTCAGTGCTTCCATCAATCCGTCAATGTCCGGATCGGTGATATGTCTGCGATCTTCGCGCAGGTGGGCAGTTATGCCATCTGCACCGGCATCTTCGGCCAGTTTGGCGGCACGGATCGGGCAGGGATAGGCCCCGCCACGCGCATTACGCACTGTCGCCACATGGTCAATGTTCACACCCAGACGCAGTTTGCCAATAAATTGGGTCATGATATCTTCCCTACACGATGATTCCGAATTTGATCATATGTCCGAAGATCGAACCATCCAAGGCGTGAGATCGCTTAATCGGCGCTCTTGTCGGCCTTTTTCTTACGCAGTGTCGCCAGCCGCGCCTTCAACGCGCCCTTGCGGCGGTTTTGATAGGCTGTGACCAAAGGCAAGGAAATATAGTAAGCGACCGTGGCGGTTATCAATCCGGGCATGATGCCACCGATCAGATATGGGTAGAACACTTCGTCATAAAAGATGACAAGGTTGGTCCAATCGACATCCGAGCCATTAAACAGCGCTAATAGATTGGTCCATAGGTCCTCGCCAGCGCTGACGAATTTATGGCCCAGGCCGCCGTGTTCGGGATTTCCTTCGATCCCGAGCAGCCAATAGCCGGTTTTCATCGCTGAAACGCCAATCGGAACGTAGGTCAGAGGATTGCCAAAGAAGGTCGACAAAATCGCGGCAATAAGGTTCCCGCGCATGGCCAAGGCGATCAATATCGCAGTGACAAAATGGAACCCGTAGAAGGGGGTGAAAGTGGTGAGAACCCCGGCGAAAATTCCGCGGGCAATACGGTGCGGCGGATCAGGCAGACGGTGTAAACGGTGTTGGACATAACGCGCAGCGCGCCCCCAACCGCCACGCGGCCAGAAGAATTCGAGCATGATTTTCCAAATTGGCCGCCTATCGCGTCGTTTGAAGACCACTGCCTGCCTTTCCAATCACTCCGTTGCCGCAGGTGCGGCGGCCAAAGCAGGGTTGCGGCGCCGGTCAACCGAGGCAACATCACTTTCTGCTTCGAGCGCTGACATCACCGTATGCAGATGTTCTGCGTCTCTCAAATCTACATCCACCAGAAGCCTGTAAAAATCAGGTTTCCGATCCATAAATGTGAGGTCCGAGATATTGGCCTTCCGCTCGCCAATCAATGTGCAAATCCGTCCCAGGACGCCTGCGTCATTGCCGATGGTCAGTTCCAGCGTGACAGTATAAACCGGAGGGTGAGTTCCTTCAGCCCAATGCAAGTCCATCCAGCGCTCAGGTTGGTCTTCAAACGCGGCTAAGGCCCCGCAATCTATGGCATGAACGGAAACGCCGCGTCCACGTTGTGCCAAGCCGATGATGCGTTCATGTGGTAGAGGCTGACAACATGCCGCACGGGCGAAACCTTGCCCATGGTTCAGACCGACCACCGCGCGGGTGGCTTCGATTTCCCCGTCATCGCGAATCGCCAGATCGGGGTAAACAGATTCGACTACCTCGCGGGCTGTGATTTCGGCGCTGCCAAGACGCGCTAGCAGCGTGTCGATGTCTTCATAGCGCAGCGTTTTGGCGGCTTTTTCAAGCACCTTGTCGGTGGATTTCTTGCCGCTGTTTTCGAAAGCGGCGCGCGCCAATTCGGCACCCAGTTTTACATAGCGCTCTTTGTTCGCCTCCCGCAAAGAACGGCGGATCGCGGTTTTGGCTTTGCCGGTGGTGGCGATATCCAGCCAAGTTGCTTGCGGTGTTTGCCCTTCGGCAATGATGATCTCGACCGATTGGCCGTTTTTCAAACGCGTCCAAAGGGGCACACGAATGCCGTCGACCTTGGCCCCGACGCATTTCGACCCGATCCGGGTGTGGATCTGGTAGGCGTAATCCAGCGGTGTCGCCCCCTTGGGAAGCTTGACCACATCCCCTTTGGGGGTAAAGCAGAACACTTTGTCCGAATACATCTCAAGCTTTACGGCTTCGAGGAATTCGTCGTGATCGTCTTCGCCGTCAAACTGTTCTGTCAGCGAAGCAATCCATTTCACCGGATCAACTGCAAAGGGGTTCTCGGCGCGCTGGCCGTCTTTGTAGGACCAATGCGCAGCAACACCTGTTTCGGCCACTTCGTGCATTTGGCGGGTTCTGATCTGGACCTCGACCCGTTTGCCATCGCGGCCAGACACGGTGGTATGGATCGACCGATAGCCGTTGGATTTCGGCTGGCTGATATAGTCTTTGAACCGTCCGGGCACGGCGCGCCACCGTTGGTGAATCGCACCCAAGGCCGCATAGCACTCGGCCTCGTTCATCGTGATAATGCGAAAGCCGTAAATGTCGGACAGTCGTGAAAAGCCGATTTGCTTTTCTTGCATTTTACGCCAGATCGAAAACGGTTTTTTTGCGCGGCCAAAGACTTCTGCTTCTATGTTGATGTCACCCAATTCGTGGCGCATATCGCCGGTGATACGGTGAATCACATCTCCGGTTTCTTTTTGCAGGGTGATAAAGCGGCGAATGATACTGCTGCGGCCTTCGGGATTCAGCACGCGAAAGGCCAGATCCTCCAGCTCTTCGCGCATCCATTGCATACCCATGCGACCGGCGAGCGGAGCATAGATATCCATGGTTTCGCGGGCTTTTTTGATCTGCTTTTCGGATTTCATTGCGCGGATCGTGCGCATGTTGTGCAACCGGTCCGCCAACTTGACCAAAATTACCCGCATGTCTTTGGACATTGCCATGAACAGCTTGCGAAAGTTTTCCGCCTGTTGGGTTTCGGTACTGGAAAGCTGTAGATTGGTCAGCTTGGTCACACCATCGACAAGATCGGCAACCTCGCGGCCAAATTTTTCGGCCACATCGGAATACGTAGAACGGGTGTCTTCGATCGTGTCGTGCAGCAGGGCGGTGATGATGGTGGCATCGTCAAGCTGTTGCTCGGTCAGAATGGCCGCAACGGCGACAGGATGCGTGAAATAGGGTTCCCCGCTTTTGCGAAACTGCCCTTCATGCATCTCGCGGCCATAATCATAGGCCGCGAGGATCAATTTTTCATTGGTCTTGGGGTTGTAGTTACGCACCAGCGCAACAAGGTCTTCCGCCGCGATCATTAGGCGTCTTTATCCCCTCAAAGTCCCCAAGCCGGTCAGAAGTTACCCTTGACCTTGCGCTTCCATCAGGGCGCGCAGCAATTTCTCTTCGGACATGTCGTCGTCTTGCGGCTTGTCCTGTTCGGCACCCATCAGAAGCGCCATGGCGTCTTCTTCTGGTTCGTCGACTTCGATCTGTGTCTGGTTTGATTCGATCAAACGCTCACGCAGGTCATCAATCGACTGGGTCTCTTCAGCGATTTCGCGCAGGGCAACCACAGGGTTTTTATCGTTGTCACGATCTACAGTAATCGCTGCTCCTGCAGACACTTCGCGGGCCCGATGGGCAGCAAGCATCACCAGTTCAAACCGGTTAGGAACTTTGTCGACGCAGTCTTCTACGGTTACGCGGGCCATGGGGCGCTTTACCTCTTTTGGGGGTATTCGAAGTTGCGCTTCTAACGCAGCGGCCGGGGCTTGACAAGTCAATAAAGGTCAAAGCGGTACGACCTGGGCGCACAAATCCGCCGGTAGGGCTTTGGTCATTTCACGTACGGATTTGCCAAGAACGGGATGCACCCATTCCGCAGCGATATCGCACAGGGGAACCAAGACAAAAGCGCGCTCGTGAAGCCGTGGATGCGGCAGGATCAATTCTTGAGGCGCGCGGATCTTTTGATCTTCAAGCGGCAAGCTGTGCCAATGGGAAAATGTTTGATCGGACGGCAACACGGATTGCCCGCAGGCCAGTAGATCCAAATCCAATGTCCGGCTGCCCCAACGTTGCTGCCGTTCGCGGCCAAAGTCTGCCTCGATCCGATGCAAGAGAGACAGCATTTGCGCGGGCGGCCCATCATATGTTACCCTGACGCAGGCATTAATATAGTCGGGGCCTGCACCTGCCGGGAAACAAGGCGTCGAAAATAAACGGCTGACGCGACGTAGAGAGCAAGAGCGATGGGCCAGTTCTTGTGTGGCTAAAGTGATTGTTTCTAATGGGTTATCGCGGCCATTCCCGAGGTTTGACCCTAAGGCGAGCATGTATTCTTGTACCATAGTGCAGTTCCGCCTATCCTTTTGCACAGGTTCGCACGCTTGATCGCCTGTCTATTTACTTTACTGTTACTTATCTGATCCGTCACACACTCACTCACACAATTCTTGGCGGATTGCATTATTAAGAAAGGACTTTTGATGTTCTATAAGGACGAACGTCTGGCGTTGTTCATCGATGGATCAAATCTTTATGCTGCTGCGAAGGCGCTGGGGTTTGACATTGATTACAAGCTTCTTCGTCAGGAATTCGCGCGCCGTGGTAAGATGGTGCGCGCGTTTTATTACACCGCTTTGCTTGAGAATGACGAATACTCTCCGATCCGCCCGCTGGTGGACTGGCTGCATTACAATGGCTTTACCATGGTAACGAAGCCAGCCAAAGAATACACCGACAGCCAGGGGCGCCGCAAAGTCAAAGGCAATATGGATATTGAGCTGGCGGTTGACGCGATGGAGCTTGCTCCGCGTGTTGATCACATTGTGCTGTTCTCTGGCGATGGTGATTTCCGTCCGCTGATCGAATCGCTGCAACGCCAGGGTGTCCGGGTTTCCGTGGTTTCGACCATCCGCAGCCAGCCGCCCATGATTGCTGACGAGTTGCGCCGCCAGTGCGACAACTTTATCGAGCTGGACGAGCTTCGTGATGTGATTGGGCGCCCGCCACGGGAAAACCCGGTCGAGCGTGAATTTGAAGTGGCCACTGGCCTCTGACCCAATTGCGCAGGTCTAAAAGAAAAGCCGTCCCGGTTTGAGGCGGCTTTTTGTTTTAAGGTCCGGATACTGATCCGCGGGCTTTTGGTCCGGTGGAACAGGCCGGTATATCCGTGGTTGGCAGGGGCTGCCCATGCGTGTCATTTTTGGAAAATAGCCGTATTCCAAGCGGCATTTCGGTGCCAATCACTCTGGACGCCAAAGGTCCGAACCCCTACGTCTTCGCGTAAGGAGACCGCAATGACCCAGACAGTGACTGACAGCCCCGCCAAAGCCCTGACCCTTTATCTGGCTGCGCCGCGCGGATTTTGTGCCGGGGTGGACCGCGCGATCAAGATTGTCGAAATGGCGATCGAGAAGTGGGGCGCGCCGGTTTTCGTGCGCCATGAGATCGTGCACAATAAATTTGTCGTGGATGACTTGCGGGCCAAAGGTGCGGTGTTTGTTGAAGAGCTCGAAGAGTGCCCTGATGATCGGCCGGTGATCTTTTCTGCGCATGGTGTTCCAAAATCGGTTCCGGCTGAGGCGTCGCGCCGTGAAATGGTTTTCGTTGATGCGACCTGCCCTTTGGTGTCCAAGGTGCATATCGAGGCACAGCGGCATGCCGAGGCGGGTCTCCAGATGATTATGATTGGGCACGAAGGACATCCCGAAACCGTGGGCACCATGGGGCAATTGCCGGACGGAGAGGTGCTGCTGGTCGAAACCGAAGCTGACGTAGCACAGGTGGTGGTACGGGACCCCGAACGGTTGGCCTTTGTCACCCAAACCACGCTGTCGGTTGATGATACTAAGGGGATCGTGGCGGCGCTGAACAAAAGGTTTCCCGCCATTGTTGGCCCGCATAAAGAAGACATTTGTTACGCCACCACCAATCGGCAAGAAGCGGTGAAGGCGATTGCGCCGGACTGTGATGCTTTGCTGGTGGTAGGCGCGCCCAATTCGTCAAACTCGAAACGGTTGGTTGAGGTCGCGCGTAAGAACGGTTGCAGCTATGCGCAGCTGGTGCAACGCGCCACCGATATTGATTGGCGCGCATTGGGCGAGATTGGATCCGTCGGGATCACTGCCGGGGCCTCGGCCCCAGAGGTGTTGATTGAAGAGGTGATCGCTGCCTTTCGTGCACGGTTTGAGGTGACGGTTGAATTGGTGGAAACCGCGCAAGAAAATGTGGAATTCAAAGTGCCGCGGGTTTTGCGTCAACCTGCATAAGACACTGGCGATGATGGGGTCAGCCCCCGCGCCTTGCCCGAAGCACAGCCCACCCGCCCACCCCTGCGCTTCGATCAACACGCGGGGGCTGGCGTTTCGCCGATAAAGGCTTGGCAATTTCTTTCAGCCCCTTACTTTGGGCCGGAGGATTGAGGAGCGTTTTGTGATTACACTACAGTTTTTGTTGACCGCCTTTGTGGTGGTGTTAGCCCCCGGAACAGGGGTCTTGTATACATTGGCTATCGGGCTGGGACAGGGGCGGGGGCCTGCCGTTGCCGCCGCTTTTGGCTGTACGTTGGGAATTGTCCCGCATTTGATCGCTGCAAGTTTCGGATTGGCCGCTGTTTTGCATGCCTCGGCCCTTGCCTTCAATATCGTCAAGTTTGCCGGCGTGGCCTATTTGCTGTGGCTTGCTTGGCAGTCGTTGAGATCTGGCGGCGCGCTTAGCCTCGGCGAAACGCGAAGCACCGAGCCGATGTGGCGCATTGCCCGCCGAGCCGCGCTGATCAACATCTTAAATCCGAAACTGTCGATCTTTTTTCTGGCGCTATTGCCACCTTTTTTGTCCGGAGATGGCGCAAGCGCGACGCTTGAAATGGCTCAGCTCGGCGGTGTGTTAATGGCGATGACCTTTGGGGTTTTTGTGCTCTATGGGGTTTTCGCAGCCTTTGCCCGCAACTGGGTTTTGGGCAGTGCGCGGGTTATGAAGTGGTTGAACGGGTCGTTTGCGGCCGTTTTCGCGGCACTGGCAGGGCGTTTGGCACTGGAGCAGGCATGAGCGACACAGAAACCATTCGGGTCTATGACGCCCGCGCAAGTGAATACGCGGATGTAACCGCTTCAAGTGGGCCGGATGAAACCCTTCAGACCTTTATGTCGGCTTTACCTGAACAGGCGCGCGTGCTGGATTTGGGCTGCGGACCGGGGACTTCTGCAGGCTATATGGCCGCTGCCGGGTTTGAAGTTGATGCTTGGGATGCATCTGGTGAGATGGTGGCACTTGCTGCAAGAATTCCGGGGGTCACTGCAAAGCAGGCGCTTTTCTCCGATTTGACTTCGGTAGCGCGGTATGACGGAGTTTGGGCCAACTTTAGCCTGCTTCACGCTCCGCATGCCGAGATGCCAGAGCACCTGCGAGCCATCCGCACAGCTTTGCGGCCCGGTGGGCTGTTCCATATCGCTCTCAAAGAGGGGACGGGGGACAAGCGCGATCAGCTTGGACGAAAATACAGCTATTACACGGTTGAAACGCTGACCGCTGTACTGCAAGACGCGGGTCTTAACCCCGGTCCATTCCGCTCAGGCGTTGATATGGGCCTTGATGGAACACTTGCCTCCTGGATATCGACAACAGCCCATGCCTGATCTCTTTGCATATACTGACGGAGCTTGCTCCGGGAATCCCGGCCCCGGCGGTTGGGGTGTCTTGCTGTTCGCCAAAGACGGCGCAACAGTGCTGAAGGAACGCACGCTTTGCGGCGGCGAAGCGGACACCACCAACAACCGTATGGAATTGATGGCGTCGATAATGGCGTTGGAAACCTTGGAAAAGCCGTCATCTCTGACCGTCGTCACCGACAGCGCTTATGTGAAAAACGGTGTGACGGGGTGGATTCACGGCTGGAAGCGCAATGGTTGGAAAACCTCGGCCAAAAAGCCGGTGAAAAATGTCGATCTATGGCAACGACTGGACGAAGCGCAGCTTCGCCATGATGTCACGTGGAAGTGGATCAAGGGCCATGCTGGCCACGCCGAAAACGAACGTGCTGATGAATTGGCGCGCGAAGGCATGGCCCCCTACAAACCCGGTAAATCCTGAGGCAGTGAATTTTTGGAGCGCGGTTGGGTAATATGACGATCATAGCAATGCTCGATTACGCCTCGGTTCTGGTCTTTGCGCTGACGGGGGCGTTGGTGGCCAGTCGGGCCCAGTTGGATCTTGTGGGTTTCGCGTTCTTCGCCTGCTTGACGGGATTGGGGGGCGGAACCTTGCGTGATCTTTTGTTGGACCGCACTCCGATCTGGATCGACAATCCGGCTTTTTTGATGGTTGGGTGCGGGGCGGCAGCATTGGTGTTCTTCACCGCGCATTTGTTTGAAAGCCGCTACCGCGCCATTCTTTGGCTCGACGCGGGCGCGTTGGGCGTTGCTGTTGCGGCGGGGGCTGGACTTGCTGAAAACCTCAGCCAGCCGCCGATCATCGTTCTGGTGATGGGGATCGCCACGGGTTGCGCGGGCGGATTGATGCGTGATGTGGTCGCCAACGAAGTCCCAATGGTACTTAAACAAGGCGAGTTATACGTGACCTGCGCATTGATCGGCTCTGCCGCTTTGCTTTTGTCCCCTCAGATCGGGGTGCCAATGGCCAGTTTGGCCTGCGCGGGTATTACGTTTGCCCTGCGCGCAGGCTCTCTTGTCTTTGGTTGGGCTTTGCCGACCTACAAACCGCGACCGCCGCGCAAATGACCGCCGTGTCGCTTGGGGGCAGCGCCCCCAAAGCAAGGCCGAATTACTGCAAATCCCCAAACGCCTTTTGCAACCGCTCGCCAGCTTCGATCACCCGGCGACGCGGTGTTGCATAGTTGAACCGCAAAAAGCTTTCTCCGCCCGCCCCAAAGGTTGGCCCGAGGTTGGCCGCGATACGGGCGTCTTTTTGGACCCTGCCGGTAAATTCTTCGCGGGTCATGCCGGTGCCTTCGAAATCCACCCATGCCAGATAGGTCGATTGCATATCCATCGATGCCAGACCGGGAATGGAATTTACCGCCGCGTCAAATATTTTGCGGTTGCCATCCAGATAGCCGACCAGTTCATCCACCCATTCCGCACCCGCAGGTGAATAGGCTGCTGTGGCCATGAACAATCCAAACGAGTTGGCGGACATGCCCATAGCGGCCATCTTGGCGGCAAAAGGCGCGCGCAGGCTTTCGTTTGGAATGATGACATTTCCAATATGGCTGCCGGCGATGTTGAACGTCTTTGAGGTGGCGGTCATCATCACCAATCTCTCAAGAACGTTGTCGTCGACCAGCGCCATTGGAATATGTTCATGGCCGGGCATAACCAGATCATGGTGGATTTCGTCAGACACCAAGATCAAATCATGACGGCGGGCGAATTCAGCCACCCCCTTCAATTCCGCACGGGTCCAAACGCGGCCTCCGGGATTGTGCGGTGAACACAAGATGACCATGCGCTCATTACCGGTCATCTGGGCGTCATAGGCGTCAAAATCCATCTCATAGCGGCCGCCATTTTGAACCAAGGGGCATTCCACAACTTCGCGGCCAGCTGCGTGAATCACGCGGGCAAAGGCGTGATAAACTGGGGTAAACAGCACAACGCCTTCGCCGGGGGCTGTGTAGGTATCGACGCAGAGCGCTGTGCCGTTGACCAATCCGTGCGTGGAAAAGATGGATTTGGGATCTACTGTCCAACCGTGCCGGTTCTCCATCCACCAGCAAATTGCGTCCAAATACGCGCTGTTGTCGCCGTAATAGCCATACACACCATGGTCGAGCATACCTTGCAGGGCATCTTGAACGCAGGCGGGGGGACGGAAATCCATATCGGCAACCCACATGGACAAACCGTCTTTGGCCGGAACGCCATAGATTTTCTCCATCATGTCCCACTTTACGGAATGGGTGCCAAAGCGGTCGATTTCTTCGTCAAAGCGGCTCATGTCGCGTCCTTATTGAGCGCAGCCGTGCGTCGGCTCCAAATTCCGGTTTGGAACGCCGGCGGCGGTTGCGGTAGGGTCAATTGTTGCGACGGACGCTAGCGGTATTTACGCGGTGTGCAAGGGGGCTGGCTTGCGTATTGGACTCGTTTTGCCTAAGTGACACGGCATGAAGCGCTCTATTCTTATTCACCCCGACCCACGCTTGAAAAAGCATTGCGAGCCTGTCGCCGATCTTTCTGATGATCTGCGCGTATTGGCCGATGACATGCTTGAAACCATGTATGACGCGCCGGGCATTGGCCTTGCCGCGCCGCAGATTGGTATTCTTCAACGCTTGATTGTTCTTGATTGCGTCAAAGAAGAAGATGGCGCGCCGAAACCCTTGGTTATGTTCAATCCCGAAGTCATTGCTTCCTCAGACGACATCAATGTCTACGAAGAGGGTTGCCTGTCGATTCCGGACCAATACGCCGAAGTCACCCGCCCAAAAATGGTACAGGTGAAGTGGGTGGACCGCGATGGCAATGAGCAACAACAAGAATTTGACGGGTTGTGGGCAACATGCGTCCAGCATGAAATTGACCATCTCGAAGGTAAATTGTTCATCGATTACCTGAAACCTCTCAAGCGTCAGATGATCACCCGGAAGATGCAAAAACTAAAGCGCGAACGGGCGCGGGTGTGAGTGTTCGGCCGGTATTGATCTGGCCGGATGCACGGTTATCGCAAGTCTGCGACAAGGTGCAGACGATCGATGAGCAGTTGATCACTGACATGTTTGAAACGATGTATGATGCCCCGGGACGCGGCCTTGCTGCGCCACAAATCGGGGTGATGCTGCGGGTGTTTGTCATGGATGTGGGGTGGAAAGAGGGGGAGATGCAGCCAATGGTGTGCATCAATCCTGAAATCTTGTCGCGCTCTGCAGATATGCATCAGGGACCCGAGGGATGCTTGTCGATGCCCGAAGTGGCGGTTGATGTGGTGCGCCCTGCGGAAATCGAGCTCGCTTTCACCGATATGACGGGTGAACAGCAGCGACAGCATTTGACCGGTTTCGCGGCAATTTGTGCGCAGCACGAGCTGGATCATCTTGACGGCAAAATGCACTTTGATCGGGTGGATCTAGCTGATCGCGCTCGCATCCTAAAATCCTATGAGGCTATGACATGACCCTGCGCCCCTTTTTGCAATGGCCTGACAAACGCTTGCGCACCGCAGCCGAGCGGGTTGAGGCAATCACTGATGAGGTCCGTCAAATCTGGACTGATATGATCGAGAGCATGGACGCCATGCCCGGCGTTGGCCTTGGCGCTCCGCAAATTGGTGTGATGTTGCGGCTGGCTGTTGTCGATTGTTCGGATGAACGCGGGCAAGCTGTGCGTATGGCCAACCCTGAGGTGCTGCACGCTTCGGTTCAGTTGCGCATGCACGAAGAGGCAAGCCCGAACCTGCCGGGCGTTTCGGCCCCGATTGACCGGCCTCGAGCTGTGACCGTGCGGTTCATGGATGAAACCGGCGAGACGGTTGAACGCGATTTTGTTGGACTTTGGGCAACCTCTGTTCAGCACCAGATCGACCACTTGAACGGCAAAATGTATTTTGACCATCTGTCCAAAGTGAAACGGGACCGGTTGATCAAGCGTGCGCAGAAACTGGCGCGCTAAGATGTGATGTGGGGGGCAAGAGGGAAGCCCCTCTGGAACCCCGGTTCTATCCGAAAGAAAGGCTGACAGATGCGTGTGATCTTTATGGGAAGTCCGGATTTCTCCGTACCCGTGCTTGAGGCCTTGGTGGAGGCCGGACATGAGATTGCAGCGGTTTATTGTCAGCCGCCACGTCCCGCCGGACGCGGCAAGAAAGACAGACCGACAGCCGTTCATGCGCGCGCAGTTAAGATGGGGCTAGAAGTGCGCCATCCCGTTTCACTCAAGGGGGATGCGGAACGGGAAGATTTTGCAGCGCTTGGGGCGGATGTTGCAGTTGTTGTTGCCTATGGGTTGATCTTGCCACAGGCGATTTTGGATGCGCCTGAATTGGGGTGCTTGAATATCCATGCGTCGCTTTTGCCGCGTTGGCGCGGCGCGGCCCCCATTCACCGTGCCATCCTCGAGGGGGACGCAGAAACCGGAGTTTGCATTATGCAAATGGAGGCAGGGTTGGACACCGGACCGGTTTTACTGACGGAATCCCTGCGTATCGGCGACGAAGAAACTACAGGGGCCCTGCACGACCGTTTGTCGGAGATGGGGGCACGAATGATCTGTAAGGCGCTGGGCCAGCTGGGCAATCTGAGCCCGCAGGTCCAACCAGAGGATGGCGTCACCTATGCCGCCAAGATCGACAAATCCGAAGCCGCAGTGGACTGGAGCAAGCCCGCCGAAGTGATTTCCCGGCAAATTCGCGGCTTGTCGCCCTTTCCCGGCGTTTGGACCTTGCAAGACGGTCAGCGAATCAAGCTGCTGGGCGCTCGTTTGACTACGGGACAGGGCAATCCTGGCGAAGCGTTGGATGATGCAATGACAATTGCTTGCGGACAGGGCGCGGTTCAGATCACTCGGGCCCAGCGTGCGGGAAAGGGTGCACAAGACACTGACGTTTTCTTGCGCGGCAATCCGGTCGCCAAAGGCACCGTGCTAGGCAGTTAAACGAATATTGGCATGTGACGGGCTAGGGATTGTGCAAGCCTACCCTTATATAAGTACCACCGGCGAAAAGCCCATCAGCACAAAGGCGTTCCTATGTTCCCAACTCTCATCGGTACGATCGTGATCGCAGGTATTGTGGGCTACGCATCTGAGCGGTCTCAATTTACCCACAATGGATATTTGCAAAGCATCATCATTTGCATCGGCGGGGCCTTTTTGGCCTATTTCGTGCAGCTGATGTTTGGCCTGGGGTTCAGATCGCCGGGGATCAACGCGGTGGCGGCATCAATTGGAGCGCTGATCATTGTGCCAACCCATTGGCGACGGAGGTAACATATGCCTATTGTTTTCTTGATTATTATCGGGGCTGCGGCCGGTTTTTTGGCAACGCGGCTGATGAAAATTGAAACCGGAGTGATTGAAACCATCGGTATCGGCATCGCCGGGGCACTGATTGGTGGGCTGGTTTTGCGGTTTTTGTTGTATATCACCGGTGCGCTGGCCGGAATGGTTGGGGCCGTTTTGGGGGCGATGCTACTGCTTTACATCTGGAAATCCTTCAAAGGTCGCTAGAGGCCTCATTCACTCCTGCCAAGGTAATGGCGTCTTAACCTGTGCGCCTGCGCGCCAAACCTGCGCGCCCTTCGGTGTTTTCGCACGGGCACAGGACCGCTACCTGTTATGCAACGCAACTTAGCAGGAGACGGCAATGGGCCTTTTGATTGACGGTGAATGGCATGATCAGTGGTACGATACCGGCAAAAGCAAAGGCCGGTTTGTGCGGCAGGACGCAGGCTATCGCAATTGGATCACCGCCGATGGTCGTGTAGGCCCGTCCGGTGATGGCGGGTTCAAGGCCGATCCGGGGCGCTATCATCTTTATGTCAGCCTTGCGTGCCCTTGGGCGCACCGCACATTGATCTTTCGCGCCATCAAGGGCCTTGAGGGGCTGATTTCCGTCAGTTCCGTGCATCCCGATATGCTGGACGACGGTTGGAGCTTTCAAAGCGATGACCTGGGCGGCAGTGGGGACACCCTTTATGATCTGCCGTTTGCCCGTGATATTTATATCAAAGCCAACCCAAAGGCATCGGGCCGCGTAACGGTGCCGATTTTGTGGGACAAACAGCAAGAAACAATTGTTTCAAATGAATCGTCCGAAATCATCCGCATGTTCAATTCTGCCTTTGATGGTGTGACCGGCAACACAGATGACTATTGGCCCGATGCGATCCATACAGAAATCGAAGCCGTCAACGCGCGCATTTATGACACGTTGAATAACGGTGTTTACAAAGCCGGATTTGCCACCACACAATCGGCTTATGACGAAGCCGTCGGTCCGCTGTTCGACACGCTTGACTGGCTAGAAGAACGCTTGTCCGCCCACCGCTATTTGATGTGCAACTGCGTGACCGAAGCGGATTGGCGGCTTTTCACAACGCTTGTGCGCTTTGATTTGGTCTATCATGGACATTTCAAATGCAATCGTGCGCGGATCGTCGATTACCCAAACCTCTGGGGTTATGTGCGGGAATTGTTCCAATGGCCGGGCGTGGCGCAGACTGTGGATTTCGGCCAGATCAGCCGCCACTATCACTTTAGCCACCCATCAATAAATCCCCATCGGATTATTCCAATTGGTCCAAAAGTGGACTTTTGGGAACCCCATGGTAGAGATGTAAAATTCTCAGTCGGCTAACAGTGTCAATTTTCCTGCGCGTAATGCTCAACCATGGCTGCCAGATCTCCGGGCGGTGTGGTGCTGGGCAAAAATGCGCAGGCATTTGCACTGTGGCGAAAAATTGACCCATCCGAGAAAAAACTTGTATTGGTAACAAAGACAACGCGGGCGTTGGGCAGGCGATAATTCGCAAAGTCCGACACTGCCAATGCGCTTCCGCTTTGCAATACAAGATCCAGTACAATCACATCAAAGTCGTTGTCGGTGATGAGCTTGCTTGCGTCGTCTTGGTTGGTTGCAATGCTGACATGCGCCCCAAGACGTTCGAGGTGACGACACCACAAATGGGCCAGAGCGGTCTGGCCTTCCACTATCAGAATATTCAAGTGGACCTCCTGGCAAACGCGTCAAAACATTGAGGTTACATTTCTTCCAGATTTCCTAACAAAGAGTTAACCTGAACGTAAAGTTTTCGAACAAATGTGAACAAACTCGTGTCTCGGCAAGAATCTGCCTTGCCGCGTCACGACCTGCTGATACGTTGGTCAAAATAAAAAATGAGGGTGTGATGCTCAAACGGTTAGCAATAGCAGCGATGGTCTTGTCAGGGTCAGTTCAGGCACAAGAGGTGCCATGCGGTGGTAGCTTTGCCCAGTTCAAGGCAGACATGGCAGCCGAAGCCCTGAGCTTGGGGCATGATCCTGACATGACCCGCAGGTTCTTTGATGGCATTTCCCAGACTGATAGTGTGCTAAAGGCGGACCGCCGTCAGGGCATTTTTCAAGACCCGTTTATCACGTTTTCCCGCAAGCTGATCAGCCAGAGCCGGTTGGACAAAGGTCGGCAGATGGGGCAGCAGTATGCCGCTGTCTTTGACCGCATCCAAAGCGAATACGGAATTTCCCCCGGCGTTTTGTTGGCATTCTGGGCCTTCGAAACCGATTATGGGTCCTTTCAGGGGGATTTTAACACCGCCAATGCGCTGGTGACTCTAGCGCATGACTGCCGCCGTCCGGAAATTTTCCGTCCGCAGGTTTTTTCGGCCATCGCGCTTTATGAACAGGGTGATTTTGATCCAGATAGGACCACCGGTGCTTGGGCTGGCGAAATCGGAATGGTTCAAATGCTGCCCCGCGATATCTTGGAAAACGGAGTGGATGGCGATGGCGATGGCCATGTTACTCTGAAAACGTCGCCTGCAGATGCGCTGCTTTCAGGGGCCAAGATGCTGTCGCACTTGGGTTGGCGTCCGGGGGAACCTTGGTTGCAAGAGGTGGTCTTGCCCGATGGATTTGACTGGTCGAAAGCTGGACTGCAAACCACTCATACAGTGGCTGAGTGGGAACAAATGGGGGTTGCTGCCCGGCAAGGGGTTTTGGATGATGGCCGGCTTGCTTCGTCGATCTTGTTGCCACAAGGGCGCGGTGGTCCGGTGTTCATGGCTTACCCGAATTTCAACGTCTATTTTGAGTGGAACCAGAGCTTTACCTATGTCTTGACAGCGGCCTATTTCGGCACGCGCCTTGAAGGGGCAGATGTCTATGATCCGGGGAACCCGGTGAATGGGTTGTCAGGTGATCAGATGAAGGCCCTGCAAACCAAACTGCAAGGCATGGGTTATGATGTCGGCAAAATCGACGGGATCTTGGGCGCGGGTACCCGCTCGGCTGTCCGTGATGTGCAGGGCAAGCTGGGGATGGATGCGGACGCTTGGCCAACCCTGCAATTGCTGAATAAACTATAGCCCAGCTTAGCCGATAATTTCGAAGCGGTGCACATCGACCATACCGCGATCGGTGATCTTGAGTGCAGGGATCACCGGTAGCGCCAAAAACGCCAGCTGCAAAAATGGCTCTTCTAGGGTGACCCCAAGGGTGCGGGCAGCGCTGCGCAAGGAGACAAGAGCGTCACGTACCTCTTCAAAGCTGAGCAGGCTCATCAACCCAGCGACGGGAAGCGCCAGTTCCGCCAAAACCTTGCCGCCGCTGACCACAACAAAGCCACCCTCGATTTCCCCGAGCCGGTTCGCGGCAACTGCCATGTCCGCGTAGTCAACGCCGACGCAAGCAATGTTGTGATGATCGTGGCAGACTGTTGACGCGATAGCGCCCGCCTTTAGACCAAACCCTTTGACAAAGCCGGTGGCAATGTTGCCGTTTTTGCCGTGCCGTTCCACGACAGATATGCGGACCAGATCGCGTGCCACATCAGGGCGCTTGTCGCCGTCTTCGATTGCTATGTCTTCGTGCAGGTGATCGGTCAGGATCTGGCCTTCGCGGATGCCGATTACATCTGTGGTCACGCGGTTGGCGCGGGCCCGGAAATTCGCAGCCGTCACTGTGGGGGCTTTGACGGACCCACGGCCAACCGGCTCAACATGGCCGCGCGCGGCAAAGCTGGTGTCATCAACGACGACTCCGCCTGCCATGACCATCTGCGCGTGGCACCCTTCCAGCGTATCGACCGCCACGATGTCCGCCCGTTTGCCGGGCGCGATCATACCGCGATCCTTGAGGCCAAAGGCTTCGGCCGCGGATAGGCTGGCGGCGCGGTAAGCTGCCAATGGCGGTGTGCCAAGGGCAATCAATGTGCGGATCATATAATCAAGATGGCCATGCTCTCCGATGTCCAGCGGATTGCGATCATCGGTGCATAGGCACATATATGGCGATGTACGTTCGTCCAGCAGGGGCTGCAATGCGTGCAAATCCTTGGAAACGGAGCCTTCGCGGATCAGAACCCGCATACCTTTGCGCAGCTTTTCCAGGGCTTCGTCTGCGGAAGTCGCCTCATGCTCTGTCCGGATTCCGGCTGCAATATAGGCGTTCAGATCGCGGCCTGACAAAAGCGGGCAATGTCCGTCAATATGGCCGTCCTCAAACAGCTCTAGCTTCTCAACGCATCCGGGATCACGGTGGATCACGCCCGGATAATTCATGAATTCGGCCAAGCCCAGACCCGACGGATGCCCCCGCAAAGGAGCCAGATCGCTCGCCGTCAAGGATGCTCCGGCGGTTTCCATATGCGTTGACGGCACGCAGGACGA
The DNA here is from genome assembly GCF_003208435.1 of Pelagimonas varians. Classification (GTDB taxonomy): domain Bacteria; phylum Pseudomonadota; class Alphaproteobacteria; order Rhodobacterales; family Rhodobacteraceae; genus Pelagimonas; species Pelagimonas varians. The sequence continues at coordinate 77,566 of NZ_QKMF01000006.1, forward strand.
GAGTTGCACTTTGATGTCCATCAACGTGTGCAAACTGGCCTCTTGAAAATAGCGAATGCCAGCCGCGCCGATCACATTTGCAATCTCATGCGGGTCACAAATGGCGGTGGTTACTCCGCGCGGCGCTACACAGCGATCGAATTCGAACGGTGTGACCAAGGACGATTCGATATGCAAATGGGTGTCGATGAAGCCCGGCACCAAGATGGTTCCGCTAACATCAATGACCTCGCGCCCTTCATATTCATCGAAGACGCCGACGATGCGATCCCCGCAAATCGCCACGTCTCCATCAAGCTGCGCGCCAGTGATCAGATCGAGAATTTTCCCACCCCGCAAGACTTTGTCAGCAATTTCATCGCCGCGGCCCTGCGCAATCCTGTTCACCAAGGTGTTCATGGTCTAAGTGTCCTTTTGTGACGCCATCATCCCCTAGACTGCCGCTTTTGCACGGCAGGTCAAACTTGATGTTGCTTTTTTAGAAGAAACTGCGTTGATTGACTGACCAGTCAAAATAAGACGCTCAGGGAGATATAACAATGACCATGACGAAAATCACCACATCGGCGCTTGCACTGATCGTCGCCGCCGGTTCCGCTTCGGCCAGCTGTGATAGCGTGACCTTCTCGGATGTGGGTTGGACTGACATTACAGCAACCACTGCCGCGACCACGGTTGTGCTGCAGGCGCTGGGCTATGAAACCGACATCAAGGTTCTGTCGGTTCCTGTGACTTACACCTCGATGGCCAAAGGCGATATCGACGTTTTCCTCGGCAACTGGATGCCAACAATGGAAGCCGACATTGCACCATACCGCGAAGCGGGCACCGTCGACACCGTGCGCACCAACCTTGAGGGCGCAAAGTATACACTGGCAACCAATGCCGCCGGTGCCGCTATGGGCATCAAGGATTTCGCAGACATCGCCGCTGCCGGAGATGCCTTGGACCAAACCATTTATGGTATCGAAGCGGGCAACGACGGCAACCGCCTGATCATGGATATGATCGCGGCCGACGCCTTTGGCCTTACCGAATTTGACGTCAAAGAAAGCTCTGAGCAAGGTATGCTGGCCCAGGTTGGCCGTGCCGATAACAAAGGCGAAGCGGTTGTCTTTTTGGCATGGGAACCCCACCCGATGAACGCCAACTATGATCTGACCTACCTGACAGGTGGCGACGACTATTTCGGACCGAACCTTGGCGGCGCAACTGTGGCCACCAACACACGCGCCGGTTACGTCGCTGAATGCCCCAATGTTGGTGCGTTGTTGACCAACCTCGAATTCACGCTCGCGATGGAAAATGAAATCATGGGTGCAATTCTGGACGATGGTCAGGATCCTGACGAAGCGGCAACAGCATGGATCAAGGCCAATCCCGGCGCGCTTGACGGATGGTTGGCAGGTGTCACGACCAAAGATGGCGGTGACGGCATGGCAGCTGTCAAAGGCGCATTGGGCCTGTAAGCCTACGCGAAATACGACCCGCTGCCTTTTTACAGGGTGGCGGGTTTTGTGCACTTAGCCGAAAGCCGCCATGTCTCTGACCTTGCTCGCCATCTTTATCCCGGCCTGTTTTGCCCTCAACCTTTCGCCGGGGCCAAATAACTTGCTGGCGTTTTCCAATGCCTCGCGGCTTGGGTTTTGGCCTGCGCTTGCGGGAGGTTTGGGCCGTCTGCCGGTGTTTGCCGCGATGATTGCACTGGTGGCCGTTGGGCTTAGCACCCTGCTGACCAGCTTTGAGGCTGCTTTGATTGCGGTCAAATACGCAGGGGCAGCCTATTTGATCTATGTCGGCTACAAAATGTGGACTGCGCCTGCCCCGAGCGAAGCGATGTCGGCCCAGACCAATGTTTTGGCCCTGATGCGCCGCGACATGAGTTTTGCCGCCGCCAACCCAAAAGCGATTGCGGTTTTCACGGCGTTTTTCCCGCAGTTCATCGACAATTCCGGCAACCTGCTTGAGCAATTCGCCGTGTTGGGGGCCTTGTTTTTAGCGCTGGAGGTGGCCGCGATTGCCATCTACGCCGCGCTCGGCCGTGCAATGAGCCATGTGCTTACCCCGCTCCGTCTTCACCGCTTGAACAAAGGCGTTGGCGGCTTTTTAATTTTCTCTGGCCTGACGATGGCCCTCAAACCCGAGAGCTGAACAATGGACTGGATGACAGAATACAAGATCCCCGTAGGTGACGCAGCCGAAGCTGTGTTCAACTGGCTGCAAAAACATGGAGCCGTGATTTTCGACGGAATGGCCGAGGCGATGGAATGGCTGATCGATGCCATTTTGTGGGTCCTGCAATCGCCGCATCCGCTGATCGTGGTCGCAGTGATGGCCGCGGCATCATGGTTTGTGCACCGCACTTGGAAGGTGCCAGCGCTTATCGTGGTCGGGTTCTTGTTCATTATGAACCAAGGCTATTGGGAAGAAACCACAGAAAGCCTGACATTGGTGCTGTCTGCTTGTGTGGTCTGTATGGGAGTCGGGGTGCCAATCGGCATCGCTATGGCGCACCGCCCGCGACTATACGCGTGGATGCGTCCGGTTCTTGATCTTATGCAAACCTTGCCAACTTTTGTCTATCTGATCCCCGCGATTGTGTTTTTCGGCATCGGGATGGTGCCAGGTCTGATTGCTACAGTTATCTTTGTGGTTCCCGCACCAATCCGGCTGACTTACCTTGGTATTTCGTCCACTCCGACAGCCCTGATAGAGGCTGCAGACGCCTTTGGCGCGACCCCGCAACAAAAGCTGTGGAAGGTGGAACTGCCTAGCGCGCTGCCGCAGATTATGGCGGGCATGAACCAAACCATCATGTTGTCGCTGTCGATGGTTGTGATCGCAGCCTTGGTTGGTGCTGATGGCCTTGGCGTTCCGGTTGTGCGGGCCTTGAACCGCGTCGACACGGGGCTTGGGTTCGAAGCCGGTTTGATCATTGTTGTGGTCGCCATCATGCTAGATCGCGCCCTGCGCGTGGGAGAAGATAAATGACCGCTGTCAGCTTTGAAAATGTCTCGATTATGTTCGGAGACAACCCGAAATCCGCTTTGCCGCATGCCGACAAAGGCTTGGAGAGGTCGGAAATACAAGAACAAACCGGTCAGGTTCTAGGCGTGCATGATTGCTCGCTCGAGGTCCAGGAGGGCGAGATCGTTGTTCTGATGGGCCTGTCCGGTTCGGGGAAGTCGACTTTGTTGCGCGCGGTGAATGGTTTGAACCCGGTGGTTCGCGGGGCCGTGCATGTGAACAATGGCGGCGACATGGTCGACGTTGTCAGTTGCTCCAAAGCGCGGTTGCGCGACATCCGTCAGCACCGCGTTGCAATGGTGTTTCAACAGTTCGGACTGCTGCCTTGGCGCACGGTTTCCGAAAACGTCGGGTTTGGTTTGGAACTGGCGGGCATGGAAACTGCCAAGCGTGCTGAGACTGTCAAACATCAACTTGAACTTGTCGGTCTCAATGACTGGGCGGACCGCAAAGTCGGTGAGCTTTCTGGCGGAATGCAGCAGCGGGTCGGGCTTGCGCGCGCCTTTGCCACAGATGCTCCGATCTTGCTTATGGACGAACCCTTTTCAGCGCTAGATCCGCTGATCCGCACCCGTTTGCAGGACGAACTGCTTGAGCTGCAGCACGACCTGAAACGTACAATTATTTTTGTCAGCCATGATCTCGACGAAGCGTTCAAGCTCGGGAATCGCATCGCCATTCTCAAAGGCGGGCGGATCGTCCAGTCTGGCACCCCGCGTGAGATTTTCTCGAATCCCGTGGATGACTATGTTCAGGACTTCGTCGCCAATATGAACCCGCTTGGGGTTCTGACTGCCCGCGACGCGATGGAAGCAGGCACTGGCGATACTGCCGTGGATGCAGAAACCCCGATCCGTGAAATCATGCCAAATCTTGCCCAAGGTCCGGTTACAGTCATGGAAAACGGCACGGCCATCGGCCGCGTTTCAGCTCAAAGCGTCGTGGCACGCCTTTCGGAATAAGAGTTCTGATTTCTTCTGTCCAAAAATATCCCGGGGGTGTGGGGGCAGCGCCCCCACGCGGTCCTATCCAATCAGCCGCTTGATCGCTGTGGCGTGCTCCTTGCTGGCTCCGGCTGTGTCCTCGGCCAACAAACGCGCGGCGTCCAAAACATTCCCGTCGACCACGCGATTGACCAACCCCCACTCTAGGGCTTCTTCCACCAAAATCTTCTGCCCGGACATCAAGATCATTTTCGCACGCGATGTGCCGACCAAGGCAGCCAGTCGTTTGGGGTCCGAAGGCTGCGGCAAAAATCCCAGCTTCATCACCGGATAAAACACCTTTGCCCCCGGCACTGCGATCCGCAGATCGCAGGCTAAAAACATTCCCATGGCACCGCCGGCAACTGTGCCATTAGCTGCGCAGATTGTAAGGGCATCCAAACGCGCAATTGCTCCTGACAAACGCTCCCACAAAGGTGACGTTGCCAGCCCTGCCTTTGCTGCCTCTAGATCTGCACCAGCGGAAAACACTTTACCCTTACCTGTCAAAATCAACACCCGTGCATCGCGGGCGTCTTCGGCAATAACGCAAAGCTGTTCCAACATTTCGGCGGTCAGCGAATTGGCTTTGTCTGGCCGGTCGATGGTGGCGACCCATAGATCCCCGTCTTTCGTCAGAGTTATCAAATCAAACCCGCCTGTTTGCGAATACTTTCATCCCGCAAGGAAACTTCATCTCCGAGGTATCGGTCGGCCTCAGAGCTGCACATCCAAAGCAGAGTCTTTGCGACCCATTCCGGCGGGATATGGTCGGACCAATCCAGCTGGCTGATCGGGTTGATGCCAGAGGCTTTGATTTCGCGTTGCATCTGCGTCGCAACCGTACCGGGTGACAGCGAAATCGCGCGCACACCCTTGTCGCCATATTCCTTGTCAGCCATTTTTGTCAGCATCAGCGCGCCCGCTTTGGACGAACAGTAGTGTGACCACGCTTCAACCGGACCATGCGCCGCGCCGGACCCGATGGTCAGAATCGTGCCGCCGCCGTGTTCCAACATCACAGGCAAAGCCGCGCGCATTCCGTGGAACACCCCTTTGAGGTTGATGTCGATGACCTGCCCCCATGCGTCCGGATCTGCGTCAGCCAAATGTGCCACTGGCTCGATGATACCTGCGTTGTTGATCAAGATGTCCAAGCTGCCAAAGGTCTTGACGCAGGCTTGAACCGCTTGGTTCATTTCCCAATAGCGGGCGATGTCACAAGGGATCGCAATCGCCTTGTCACCAATTTCGCCCGCCAGTTCGGCAATCGCCTCGGACGAGCGGGCCACCAAGGCCACATTCGCACCTGCTGCGGCGAAAATCCGCGCAGAATCAGCCCCGATTCCGCGGCTAGCTCCTGTTATCAAAACAGTTTTTCCTGAAAGATCCATGCAATCGTCTCCTCGCATCTCGTAATCTAGTTAGAGCGTACATAGTATGGAATCCAGTCCCTTGACCGTCCCTCGTTGGGGCACGACACTAGGGTGGTAATTTGATCAATCGACAAAGAGGTGGATTATGAAACGGTTTTATGGGGCGTCAGCGCTGGCCCTTTGCGCATTTGGAGCCCCGGCCTATGCGGATGTTACACCGCAACAGGTTTGGGATGATCTCGAAGCTTACATGCAAGGTTTTGGCTATTCCGTCACCGCCACCGAAGCAATGGACGGAAGCAATCTGAACCTGACCGATGTCGTTATGTCGATGCAGGTGGCAGAAGAAGACATCATTGCAGCCTTCAGCATGGACAGCATGACGCTGACAGATCAGGGCGACGGAACTGTTGCTATTGATTTCCCGTCGGTAATGCCCGTGACAATCAAAGGCACCGATGGCGGCGATGATGTTGATGTCACAATCAACCTTGGCCAAGAAGCGATGAAATTGGTCGTTTCGGGCGATCCGGACAATCTGACCTACGACTATTCGGCAGATAAAATGACCATTGCTTTGGGCAAGATGATGGCGGACGGCGAAGAAATCACTCGCGATATGTTGCGTGTTGACGTCGAAGCTGGGCCAATTTCCGGTCAATCGACCGTCTTGCGCGCAGCCGGGTTGCAAAGCATTTCCCAGACGATGGACTATGGCGACATCACCTATGACATCGCCTTTAACGATCCGGATTCTGAAGATTCAGGTCTGTTGAACGGTCTTTTGAATGGCGTGACAGCATCGGGCGAAACCGTCATGCCGATGGATATCGACTATTCCGATCCTGCGGCGATGTTTGCGGCCGGTTTTGGTGTCGATGTCACCATGGGCCACACCGGCGGACGCATGGATTTCTCTGTGACTGAACGGTCGGGGGCCACCAGCGGCAAAACCAGTTCGGGAGGGGGCTCCCTGACTTTTGCCATGTCCAGCGACAACATGGCCTACAAGCTGAGCGGGTCGGATGTGTCGGTTGATGTCACCAGCCCGGAAATCCCAATGCCGATCAGCGCCCAATTGGCCGAAACCGGCTTTTCGCTGAATGTGCCTTTGAAGGCCGCGGATGCGCCACAAGATGCCAATATCGAGGTTGTCCTGGGTGGGTTCGAGATGGCTGAAATGCTGTGGAATATCTTTGATCCAGCGGCGAATTTGCCACGTGATCCGGCCACGATCCGCGTCGCACTGGATGCCGAAGTGACGCCATTTGCCGATCTGTTCGATCCCGAAGCAATGGAAAAAATCGAAATGGAGGATGGTGTACCGGGTGAATTGAATTCGGTTAGTCTGCGTGAGCTGGTGATTGACGCCGTCGGGGCCAAAATCATGGGTTCGGGTGCCTTCACTTTTGACAACACAGATATGGAAAGCTTCGACGGCTTGCCACGCCCCGAAGGAAAACTGGACGTCTCCATTTCCGGTGCCAACGGGTTGCTTGATCAGCTGATTGCGATGGGTCTTTTGGCCGACGAAGATGCAATGGGCGCGCGTATGATGATGGGCATGTTCTCTGTTCCCGGCTCAGAGCCAGACACAGCAACATCCGAGATTGTCATCAACGCCGAAGGTCATATTTTGGCCAATGGCCAGCGCTTGAAATAAGCGGGCTTGCGCAACGACAAAGGGCGGGGAAATTTCCCCGCCCTTTTTTTATTTGTCTCCAGCTTATGCACTGAACAGACTTTTCAGAAATTACTTTCGCAAGGAGGGCAAGCCAACGCCAGTTGCTTCAAACCCGCCATCTGCTGCCAGCACCTGACCGGTAATGAACGAGGCTTTGTCAGAGGCGAGGAAGCAGATTGCTTCGGCTATTTCGCGCTCGCTGCCGTAACGGTTCAGCGGCAAGGCGTCATGATAGGCGTCGATGATGTCTTGGCTATGCACAGCCATCGCCAGTTTGGTGCGCACCGGGCCGGGGGCAACGCAATTCACGCGGATGCCATCTTCGCCCAGTTCGGCTGCATATTGTTTGGACAGTTGGATCACCGCTGCCTTCGAGGTGCCATAGGCCACCCGTAGGGTGGAGGCGCGCAAGCCGCTGATCGAGGCAATATTAACAACGGCACCGCGAGTCGCTTTCAAGGCGTCGGCGCAGGCCTGCGTGCACAAGAATACGCCATCCAAATTGGTGTCCATCACTTTGCGCCATGTGGCAAAATCGGTATCGGCGATGGGGCCGAAATCGGCAACTCCGGCGTTGTTGATCAAGGCATCGATTTGCCCGCCCCACTCTAATACCTGTGCCAGCATGTCATCGACGGCTTCGGGGATCGAAATATCGCGTTCAACTGCCAAAACACCCGTGCGGGTTGCTGCTGCCAAGGCCAGTTCGGGGCCGTCGCGATCGACCATTGCAACGCGCCACCCCATTTCCAAAAACAAATCCGTTGTCGCCAGCCCGATCCCGCGGGCCGCGCCGGTCACAATTGCTATTTTCCCAGCCATGAAATCCTCCCAGATCCAAGTGTCCCCGAAAACATCAGGGTGTTATTTGCGCATTAAATCCGGCAAGTCTCCGGTTAGTCCTGCCGCTTCGCGGATAAAACCGCGCCGCAGGCCCGGCATAGACCCGATGACCGCCATTCCCAAATCACGGCCAAGGCGCAGCAGCGAGCTATCATTCGAAAACAGCCGGTTGAACAAATCTGTTGCTGCTGCAAGCGATGCCGTGTCCCATCGCCGCCAGCTTTGATACCGCTCTAGAACCAAAGGCGAGGCAAAGTCTTCGCCGCGCCGAACGGCATGGGCAATCACATGCGCCAGCGCAGCCACATCGCGCAAACCGGCGTTTAGCCCTTGTCCGGCAATCGGATGCATCCCATGAGCTGCATCGCCGATCAAAGCCATGCGCGGGGCAACAAAACTATTCGCCAGCGTTAGGTTCAAGGGATAGGCGTAGCGTTGGCCAGCCAAGGAAATATCGCCTAGGAAATCGCCAAATCGAGGCCGCAAAACTTGGAGGTATTCTTCTTCTGGTAGCGCATTTACGGCCCGTGCCTGCGCGTCTTTCTCGCTCCAGACAATCGAGCTGCGATTGCCGGTCAAGGGCAAGATCGCCAGAGGTCCGGGGGGGAGGAACAGTTGATGCGCGACGCCGCCGTGAGGTTTCTCATGCGCGATCGCACAGACCAGTGCAGTTTGCCCATAGCTCCAGCCTGTTCGCCGGATTCCGGCGCGGGCGCATGTCCCACTGGATCGGCCATCGGCACCAATCAACAGGCGGGCGCTCAGGGTCTCGCCACTGGCCAAAGAAACTGTCGCTAGGTGGATGTCGCAGTCTTGTGCCACAACGGTTTCGCCTGCGCGGTGGGTCACCCGCGGCTCGGCCTCCATTGCGGCCAATAGTGCGCGGCGCAAATAGCGGTCTTCGAGCATATAGCCCATCGGACCTTCTTCGATCTCGGCACTGTCGAAATGCAACCCCAAGAAAACCGAGGCATCGCCGACGCGCCCGTCCGAAACCTTGATTTCCGTCATTTCCTGCGCGTTTTGGGCCAAATCACCCCAAAGACCGAGCGCTGCCAGCATTCGCTTGGAAGACTGGGCCAAGGCATAAGATCGCCCGTCAAAATCCAAGTCTTCGCGCGTGTCTACAGGCAGGGAATCGATGACGGTGCTGCTCAGCCCGACCTGCGCGGCTGCCAATGCAAGGGCCGGACCGTTAAGCCCGCCGCCCACTATTATCAAATCGCTGTTCATGAAGGGCAATATGCGCCTGAAATCCGGATTGTCCATGCGCTTCGCTGCCGCTACCGTGACTGAAAACAAGATGGGGCGTGTCATGACCAAATGGGCCAAACAATCAGCAGCGGACCTTGGACGCGGAATAGGGGCAGGACAGATTGATCCCGTCGCCCTGACACAACACTTCCTGGATGCAATTCAATCCCACCCGATGGCGGATCGGATCTATGCCCGCGTTACCCCTGACCGCGCATTGGCTGAGGCAAACGCTGCGTCAGAGCGCGCCATTTTAGGCCGCCGGTTGTCGCCTTTGGACGGGGTGCCGGTAAGTTGGAAGGACCTGTTTGATACGGCAGGGGTCGAAACCGAAGCGGGTTCGGCATTGCTTAAGGGGCGGATGCCGGTTTCAGACGCAGCGGTTCTAAAAACGGCATCGGCGATGGGGCTGGTCTGTTTGGGCAAAACCCATATGTCGGAATTGGCGTTTTCCGGTTTGGGATTGAACCCGGTCACCGCCACATCGCCTTGTGTCAACGATCTTGAAGCGGTTGCCGGCGGGTCGTCGTCAGGTGCGGCAACTTCGGTGGCGTTTGGGTTGGCAGCGGCGGCTGTCGGGTCGGACACCGGTGGGTCTGTGCGCATTCCGTCGGCTTGGAATGATTTGGTCGGGTTAAAAACCACCTCAGGGCGATTGTCCTTGCAAGGCGTTGTGCCTTTGGCCGCGAAATTCGACACCGTGGGGCCGCTATGCCGTACGGTTGAAGATGCGGCAATGATGCTTGCCGCCCTTGAGGGGCGTGCCGGGCCGGATTTGCGCGGTGCCTATGGGCTCAAGGGGCGTCGTTTTGGGGCCTTGCAGACCATTGTGATGGAAGACCTAAGCCCCGAAGTCGCTGCGGCCTATGACGAGAGTCTGGCCCGCTTGCGCGCAGCAGGTGCCGAGATCGTGCCGATCGAGGTGCCCGAACTGGCGCGGTCCATAGCGGATGCCGGGGTTTTATACACATCGGAAGCTTGGGCGACTTGGGGCGTAGAAATTGCGGCGCAGCCGGATTTGATGTTCGCCCCGATCCGAGAACGGTTTGAGGCGGGGCAGGCCACAAAGGCCTCAGATTACGTGCGCGCCTGGCAAGACCTTGAAAAACTACGCGCAATTTGGGCTACGGCCACCGCTTCGTTGGATGCGGTACTGTGCCCGACAGCGCCGAACCTTCCGCCCAAAACCGACAAGCTGATGGAGCAAGGGCAGTATTATGTCACGGCCAACCTGCTCACTTTGCGCAACACTCGAGTCGGGAACTTGACGGGCGGATGCGGCATTACTTTGCCGACAGGTGTGCCAAGCTGCGGGCTTTTGCTCACTGCGGGGCCCATGCAAGAAGACCGTTTGTTGCGCCTTGCAAAAGCGGTTGAAACTGCGCTGGCCTAAGGGTTTTGCGGCAGACCCGATTGGGTGTGCCGCAAATTTGCGACATTCGCGCCACATACTTGAGGGAAGACCCGCGAATTCTGGACAGTAGGCCCCTCGATTTTGTACCGTAGGCCAAACGGGACGCCAATGATCCCGATACCTGAGGCAGTATGAATATGTTCCCCGAGCGGTTTTCGAACCTACCGGCCTATGCGTTTCCGCGTTTGCGCGCCCTGTTGGACGTGCATGAACCTGGCGGAACCGTACGGCATATGTCGATTGGCGAACCCAAACATGCTTTCCCTGCATGGGTGACAGAAGTCATCGCTGAACATGCTGCCGAATTCGGGCGCTATCCGCCCAACGAAGGAACACCTGAACTTCGCACCGCAATCAGCGATTGGGTGCAGCGTCGGTATGACGTCGAAGTTGACCCTGATACGCAGGTTCTCGCGCTTAACGGCACCCGTGAGGGATTGTACAACGCTGGCATGGCGCTGTGCCCTGCTGGCGCAACTGTGCTCATGCCCAATCCGTTTTACCAAGTTTACATGATCTCGGCGATTTCCGCCGCAGCCGAGCCGGTTTTTGTCCCCGCGACCAAAGCCACCGGTCATTTGCCGGATTTTGGTGCTTTGGATACCGAAACTCTGGATCGCGCTGCGCTGTGCTACATCTGTTCGCCTGCAAACCCGCAAGGGGTAATGGCCAGCGAGGCCTATTGGCAAGATTTGATTAGCCTCGGCGAGAAACACGATTTCCAGATTCTTGCCGATGAATGCTATTGCGAGATTTACCGCGACACACCGCCTGTTGGCGCATTGCAGGTTGCCCGCGCAATGGGGGCCAGTGCTGAACGGGTGCTGACCTTTCATTCGCTGTCAAAACGCTCGAACCTGCCGGGATTGCGGTCTGGCTTTGTGGCGGGCGGCCCCGAAAGCATTGCACGGATGAAGCAATTGCGCGCCTATTCCGGTGCTCCTGTTCCGCTGCCGCTGCAACGCGCGTCTGAACGTCTTTGGATGGACGAAGCGCATGTTGATGAGAACCGCGCGCTTTATGGCGCAAAATATGATTTGGCTGATCGCATATTTGGTAATGTGCCGGGCTATATGTCACCGCAAGCGGGCATGTTCCTTTGGCTTCCTGTCGAGGATGGCGAAGCCGCGACGTTAAAGCTGTGGCAGCAAACCGGTGTTCGGGTGCTGCCGGGGGCCTATTTGTCGCGCGATACCGCAGCGGGCAATCCCGGGCATGGATATATTCGGGTGGCTCTGGTCGCCCCATACGAAGACACCAAAACAGGCCTGACCCTCATTCGGGACTGTCTGTTTGGACAAGAATAATAAAAACACGAGGCACGGCATGGCATCTTTTCAGGCACAGGGACGCGACCCACTGTTCGACACCGACACGGCGGCAACGCTGGAACGACGGGGCCGCGAGCTGATCGGTATTGCATTGATTGTGCTGGGCTTGATGGCCGCAGCCGCGATAGGGACCTATTCGCCGGATGATCCGTCTTGGTTCAGCGCCACCGATGCGCCGATCCAGAACTGGATGGGCCGGTTCGGGGCCCTGTTTGCCGCGCCGCTCTATACCATTTGCGGCCTTGGCGCATGGGCGATTGTCGCGACCTTGCTGATCTGGGGCGCGCGCTTTGTTTCGCATATCGGCGAGGGGCGTTTCTTTTGCGCTGTGTTCTCTCCGATTTGGATCGCCACTTGTTCTGTCTATGCCGCCGGATTGCCAGAAGCCGCCGAATGGGGGCACAACTTTGGCATGGGCGGTCTGTTTGGCGATATGATTATGGGCTCAATGCTCAATATCTTGCCCTTTTCTGCGGCCGTAGGCCTGAAAATCATGCAACTGGTGCTGGGCGGAGTGATCTTGCTGATGGGGGCCTTTGTGCTGGGCTCAACCCGTGAAGAGCTAAGCCGCATTGGCCGGTTCCTTATTGTAGGTGTGGTCATGACCTATGCCACACTGATGCGCTTTGCCGGACGCGGGGCCGTTGGTGCTGTCGGGGCTGCGCAGCGTATGCAAGCCGCCAATGCCGACCGCCGCGACGCTCGCAAAGCCGAAGCCGCCGAAGCTGCGACTTGGGTCGCGACACAAAGCTCTATGCCATCTGCGCCGCGCGTCCAGCGTGCCGATCTGGCCGCTGTTGAAGCGACCGCTGACCCCGAAGATTTCCTTGTAGATGACGAGGATGATCTGACCGAAGAAGCCCCTGCCAAGGGTGGATTGCTGTCACGGATGCCATCCTTGATCCGCCGAGGTGTAGAGCCGATGCCAGAGCCAGAATTGGTCTCGAACGTCGTGGATCACGATGTAGAAGCGCCCGGAGCGGACCGTATCAAATCCAAAATTGCTGATGCTGTCAAAACCCGCCGCCGTGAAAGCCCGGTTGCCGCACGCGCCCAGCATGACCCTAGCAAGCCTTTGACCAAGGGGCGTGGGCATGGGCCGCAGCCCTTGATTGTGAACAATGCTTCACGGGTTGAGGGGCTTCCGCCCGAACCTCCCTTGACGGCTGCTGGTGCGGTAGGGTTGGTGAACGAGGCACCAATGATCGAAGCGGTTGACGAAGACTTTGATGTCGAAAGCACCCCGCCGCCAGTGCCCGAGATGGCACCTGCCGCCCCTCAGGTCGATCACTATACCGAAATGGGCGATTTTGACGACTATGGGAGCGATGACCCTGTCGCGGCCATTGCCGAAGAACCGGCACCGCAACCGCGCATGGCCAAGCCGCATGTGCCGATCCCCGTCGCCGAGCCGAAAAAAGTGGTTCAACCGCAGATCCGCAAAGCGATTTTACCCTCGAAACGCGCCCAAGCCGAAGCGCAGCCCAGCCTGAAGTTTGATGAAAACAAGCCGGACTACGAACTGCCGCCACTGGGCTTGTTGATGTCCCCCGAAGGCATAGAGCGTCATCACTTGTCGGATGAAGCGCTTGAAGAAAACGCGCGTATGCTTGAGGCAGTTTTGGACGATTATGGCGTCAAAGGTGAAATCGTCAGCGTCCGCCCCGGTCCTGTGGTCACCATGTACGAACTTGAACCCGCGCCGGGTTTGAAAGCTTCGCGCGTTATCGGGTTGGCGGATGATATTGCCCGTTCGATGTCTGCTTTGTCGGCGCGTGTATCCACGGTGCCCGGTCGGAGCGTGATCGGTATCGAACTGCCCAATGATTTCCGCGAAATGGTCTGTTTCCGCGAGATTCTGGCGGGCCGTGAATTTGGGGACGGCAACCACAAACTGCCATTGGCGCTGGGCAAAGACATTGGCGGTGACCCCGTTGTCGCCAATCTTGCCAAGATGCCTCACCTGTTGATTGCGGGGACCACTGGCTCCGGTAAATCGGTTGCGATCAACACGATGATCTTGTCACTGCTGTACAAGCTGACACCGGATGACTGCCGCCTGATTATGATCGACCCCAAAATGCTGGAATTGTCCGTCTATGACGGTATTCCGCACCTGCTGTCACCAGTTGTGACCGATCCAAAAAAGGCTGTGGTGGCCTTGAAGTGGGTCGTTGGTGAAATGGAAGATCGGTATCGCAAGATGTCCAAAATGGGCGTGCGGAATATTGACGGCTACAACGGCCGTGTTGCCGATGCCTTGGCCAAAGGCGAGATGTTCTCGCGCACGGTTCAAACCGGTTTTGATGATGAGACAGGTGAGCCAGTCTTTGAAACTGATGAGTTCGAGCCAAAGAAAATGCCTTATATCGTCGTGATTGTTGACGAAATGGCTGACCTGATGATGGTCGCGGGCAAAGAAATCGAGGCGTGTATCCAGCGTTTGGCGCAGATGGCCCGTGCCTCTGGCATCCACCTGATTATGGCGACGCAGCGTCCGTCGGTTGATGTTATCACCGGTACGATCAAGGCAAACTTCCCGACACGGATCTCGTTCCAAGTCACGTCGAAGATCGACAGCCGGACGATTTTAGGGGAAATGGGTGCCGAACAACTGCTTGGCATGGGCGACATGCTGTACATGGCGGGCGGCGCAAAAATCACCCGCTGCCACGGTCCGTTTGTGTCCGATGAAGAAGTCGAAGAAATCGTCAACCACCTCAAAGCCTTTGGTCCGCCAGAGTATGTGGGCGGTGTTGTCGCTGGTCCGGACGACGAAAAAGCCAGCAACATTGACGCGGTGCTGGGGCTGAATACGGGCGGCAACACCAATGGTGAAGACGCGCTTTATGATCAGGCGGTCGGGATTGTGATCAAAGACCGCAAATGCTCGACCTCTTATATCCAGCGCAAACTGGCGATTGGCTACAATAAAGCTGCGCGCTTGGTTGAACAGATGGAAGACGAAGGCGTGGTGTCTTCGGCCAACCATGTCGGCAAACGCGAAATCTTGGTGCCCGAACAATAACCTTTGGGCCGAGCGCGCCGAGAGATTTCCGGAATTTATGGATGAAGTTTAAGGCGTTCCTTGGAAAAGGAGCACCTTTTTCCCCTTGATCGGCATGCTTTCGCCCCCGATATCGAGTGGGAAGCCGGTGCTATCGCATATCCAAACGGATCATGCGACAAAGCTGGCAATACGAGCAGAAGGACCAAATGATGATCCGTATTCTTGTCGCCTCTTTGACCTTGTTGGTTGCGGCCATGCCTGCACAGGCGCAAAAACTCTCTCTGAACGAAATCTCGAACTATCTCAATACGATCACATCTGCCGAAAGCGGGTTCACCCAGATCAATGCGGACGGCACGATTTCCACGGGGACAATTTATATCAAACGCCCCGGTAAGGTGCGTTTTGACTATAACCCACCAGAAAAAGCCTTGGTCCTAGCCTCGGCTGGGGCGGTCTATATCCTTGACCGCAAGCTGGGTGGGCAGCCTGAAACCTATCCGCTAAGCCGAACGCCTCTATCGATTATTTTGGCGAGAAACGTCAATTTGGCTAAGACGGGAATGGTTACAGGTCACGGTTATGACGGGACTGCTACAGTTGTGACTGCCCGTGACCCGGAGCATCCTGAATACGGCTCGATCCAGCTGAAATTCACCGGTCAGCCCGTGCAGCTACGCCAGTGGGTTATCGATGACGGAAACGGTAGCCAGACGACTGTGGTAATTGGTGGGCTGGCTAAGAAAAGCCTGCCCAACAAGTTGTTTGCTATTGAGCCCGAAGTCAAAAAGCTCAATCGGAACTGAGCCCTATCGGGCGGCGCGGCAATTCGCCAGTTGGCCTTTGTAGGTCACGGCGCGTTGCCCGACTTCGGATGAGACACGCAGCAACCACGATTTTGAATTGTAGGTGCCGCGGCGATAGCCCCCGCGCCCTTCGTGATAGGCAAGGTATTGCTTACGCGCGTCCCACAGCGGAATGCCAAGCTGTTCCTTGGTGTCATTCATGTACCACCCCATGAAGTCTGTCGCGTCTTTGATGTTGTCACGCTTGGCGCTACGGCGGCCTTCATCAGCCAGATATTCTTTCCAAGTGGCATCAAGTGCCTGACTGTACCCAAAGGCTGAACTTTGGCGACCTACGGGAATCACACCCAGCTCATAGCGCAGCGGTGTGCGCGCATCCGAGATGAATTTGCTTTCCTGATAGATGGTTGCCATCTGCACATGCACTGGCACGCCCCATTTACGCTCTGCCGAGCGGAAGGCCCTGTAATAGTTTGGACGCTGCTTTAGAATTTCGCAGGCGTTGTCTAGATTGCGCGGTGCTTTGCCCGAACCGCCCCCCCCACAGGAGGCGACGAGTGTTAAAATCACCATTGCGCGAAGCCACTTGCTCATATGCCTCTAGCTCTTTTTCTTTTGTTATTTTGAGGTCAGTCTACCGTATTCACGCCCCTATGAAAATCACATTTCCACTAGGGTATGGAATCCCGCAGATAGCGGGTGTATCACCGCAACTCGGAGGCACTGCACAGTGTGTTTCCCAGAAATAATCCCCAATCGTTGGACAAGTAACGTTGTTTTTCGGTAACCTAGGGGGGCAAAGAGGCGGATCATGTTACATCAACGCGCGAAATATCACCTTGGCCAGGTTGTTCGGCACCGTAAGCATCCGTTTCGGGGCGTGGTGTTTGACGTCGATCCCGAATTTGCCAACACGGACGAATGGTACGAAGCGATTCCAGAAGAGGCGCGTCCTATCAAAAAGCAACCTTTCTACCACTTGTTGGCTGAAAACGATCAAAGCTTTTACGTGGCTTACGTGTCAGAACAAAACCTTGTGGCTGACTATTCTGGCGAACCTGTCGATCACCCAGATATTCCCGATCTGTTCGGGGCTTTCGAAGATGGTAGCTATGAGCTGCATTTCCAACTGAACTAACGTTTGGGGGCGGTGGGATGCTACAGTGCATCCTCCACCAGCTTCAAAAACGCATCAACATTTTCGTGGGTTTGCGCCCAATCGCAAACCAGTCGTGCTGTGACCAGGTCATCGTCAGCTCCGGTTTCCGGATCCATCAGAATATAAACAGCCCCTTGTGCCAACAACGTGTGATGCACATGGCGGGGCAGGCGGAAAAACAGCAGGTTGGCGGGCACTTCGGTGACAATGTCTATCCCCAGACGCTGCAACCCATCAAATAGACGGCTGCATGTGGCGTTTGAGCGGTTGGCAAGGTCACGCCAAAGATCGTCTTGCAAAAAGGCCTGCATCTGCGCTGCCAGATACCTGTGTTTGGAAAACAGATGCGCGCCGCGCTTGCGTCTGAGTTCAAATTCACGGGCGCGTTTGGGATCAAAGATCACCACGGCCTCGACCCCCATCAAACCGTTTTTGGTCCCACCAAAGACCGCGACATCGACCCCCAACTTCCATGACATTTCTGCGGGTGTGCATTGCAATGCGGCACAGGCTTGGGAAAACCGCGCGCCATCCAAATGAACGGGCAGGTTGTATTCTTTTGCGACGGAGCAGAGGCCCTGCATTTCAGCCAGCGAATAAACATTTCCCAGTTCGGCGACATTGGTAATCGACACCGCGCCGCGTTGTGGGCCATGCACACCGCGATTTTCTTCACCCTCAATAGCCTTGCGTAAAGCCACAGGGGACATACGGTCGCCGCCGGGCACCAAAGTTAGCTTGGCGCCGCCGGTGTAGAATTCCGGGGCGTTGCATTCGTCTTCGTGGATGTGGGCGCGGTCAGAACAGAACACAGTTTCGAAGGGTTGGCACAGCACAGACAGTGCCAGAACATTGGCGGCAGTGCCTGTCGCGACCAAATAGACTGCAGCGTCAGGGGCTTCGAACAAGTCACGAATTTGCGCTGTTACAGAAACCGTCAGATCATCTGCGCCATATGATTTTGCATAGCCGTCGTTGGCCCGCGTCAGAGCGTCCAACACAGTAGGGTGCACAGGGCCGGAATTATCAGAGGCAAAAAACACTAGATAGGCTCCTCGATGATGTGGTCTTCCCAATCCTCATCGGCAATTTCGTATTCGGACACAGTTTGCCCGCGCATACTGATCCCTGCCTGATGAACGCTGTCCGGTGTGCCCGATATTAGCGGATGCCAGTCCGGCAGGGATTTACCATTCCACACCAGTTTGTAAGCACATGTTTCCGGCATCCAATACAGGTTCTTTTTGATGTTGGATGGACGCAGAACGATACATTCTGGGACAAATTGATGACGGATATTATATTGGGAACAAAGACAGGTTGCATCGTCCAACAACCGGCAGGCAACGCGGGTCAGGGCAACTTCGCCCGTGTCTTCGTCCTCGAGCTTGTTCAAGCAGCATTTGCCGCATCCATCGCACAGCGCTTCCCATTCCGGACCGCTGAGTTGGTCCATTGGTTTGCGTTCCCAAAACCGCTTTGCCAATCCGGCCCGATTAATGGGGTCGCTCATACTGCTGCCAATATTGTGCGGGCTTGAACGCAATCCGCATCCATCTGCGTGATCAAGGCATCCAATCCGTCGAATTTGAGTTCAGGTCGTAAATAATCGACCAAGGCGACGGAGAGGGTCGCGCCATATAGGTCGCCGGTGAAATCGAATACGAAAGTCTCGATGTTGGGCATGTTTTCCCCGAACATCGGACGCACGCCAACTGATGCGGCCCCGCGGTAATTGCCCTTGTGAGGGCCGTCCATTACCTCCACCAAAACAGCATAAACGCCAAACTTGGGTGGGTGCAGTCCATCAATCGACATATTGGCGGTTGGATATCCCAACTCGCGGCCCCGCTGTTCACCGCCGATCACCTTGCCTTCAATGCGGTGCCAATGGCCCAACTGTTCAGCAGCATCGCGCGGGCGGCCGTCGCTTAGCGCAGTGCGAATGGCGGTTGAAGACACTTGAATTCCTCCGGTTTCTAACAATTTAGCGATGGTTACACCAAAGCCCATCTCCGCGCCAAATTCCTTGAGGTTCGCCACGGTTCCTGATCGCTTTTGCCCAAAGCAAAAGTCGGCACCGACAACAACATGACGAAGCCCAAGTCCGTCTTGAATAACGTTTTGCGCAAATTCACGCGGTGTTAGCGATGCCAGTGCAGTGTTGAAGTTTAACTGAAACAAGTGGTCAACGCCCAGTTTGGCGAGGCGAGAGGCGCGGGCCTCGGCGCTCATCAGGCGAAACGGCGGGGCGTCGGGGGCAAAGTATTCGCGCGGATGGGGCTCAAAAGTCATGACACCAAGTGGCGCACCCGGCGCGGCTTGCCGTGCTAGTTCGATGACGGCCTGATGGCCGCGGTGCACACCATCAAAATTACCAATGGCGGCGCTGGCCCCGCGATCTTTGGAAGTGGTGAATTGGTAGTCTCGAATAATCCGCATAACGGTGGCTTATCCTTGCTTTTTCTTTTGTGCAAGCGCATCGCCAATGCGCTTGATACCGTCTTCGATGCGCTCAGTCGGGATGGAGCTGTAGCCCAGCCGGTAAAAGTTTTGCGGTCGGTTTGGCCCAGCAAAAAATGCGCCTCCCGGCTCAATCAAAACGCCCTGTTCACGCAAGTTGGCTGCAAACTTGCGTGTGTCGCACTCTGGCGGGGCCTGCATCCAAAGGGAGGACCCGCCATGCGCACCTTTGCCCGCGATCTCTAGTCCATGTTCGGCAATCGCGGCCTCCATCACTTTTCGGCGCTCGGTGAGTGCCAAGCCTATGCGCCGTACAAGGGCATCATAGTGGCCAAGGCTCAGAAAATAGGCTGCAGTCCGTTGAATGTGCCCGGGTGGGTGACGCAAAACGCTGGCTCGCAAGGCCCGTGCTTCGCGGATAAATTCAGCAGACCCGACCAGATACCCGAGGCGCAATCCCGGAAAAAGCGATTTGGAAAAGCTGCCAACATAGACCACACGCCCGTCTTCATCGAGACTTTTGAGAGCAGGGCTGGGAGGGGCCAAAAAGGACATCTCGAATTCATAATCGTCTTCTACGACAATCGCATCCAGTTCCGCCGCGCGTTTCAACAAAGCATCTCTGCGGTCGCGGGGGAGGGTGGATGACGTTGGGCATTGGTGGCTTGGCGTGGTGAAGATGACCTTGGTACCATCAGGAATATTTTCAGGTGGCAGACCTTTTTCGTCAACAGCCACCGGAGTGACCTGAGCCCCTGATTGGGTCAAAAGGCTGCGCAATTCCGGGTAACACGGATCTTCGATTGCCACCTTTCGGCCATCGCTGGCCAATAGCTGTGAGGACAGCCAGAGGGCGTTTTGTGCGCCAAGGGTAATCAGGATCTCATCAGGGCCGGCAATAATACCGCGCCGCGGCAGGCTGTGCCGGGCAATAAATGTGACCAGCTCGGGATCGTCTAAATCGAATTGGTCTTGGGTCAAAGAAGCAAAATCCTTTGCCCCTAAAGCCTGCATTGCGCAAAGCCGCCAGTTCGCGTGATCAAACAGTTTGGAATCGGTCTGCCCGTAAATGAACGGGTATCGGTAGCGGGACCAGTCGGCTGGCCTTGCCATCCCGATAGGGCGATCGATTGTATACCTACGGGACAGGGCCGAGTCCCAATCAACTTTGTCTTCGGTTGTTGAAAGCGGTCCAAAATCCGGCGGTTCAGGGGCGTTTTCACTGACGAAGTAACCGGACCGCCCCTTTGAGCTGAGGTAATCGTTGGCCTGTAGTTCAGTGTAGGCCAAGGTGACGGTAATCCGGCTAACGCCCAGATTTTTCGCCAATTGACGGGTTGAGGGGAGCTTTTCCCCACGCCTGAAACGGCCCGATAAAATGCCCTCCGCAACCATTTGCTGGATGCGCGATTGCAGCGTACCTTGACTGTTTTGATTTAAAAAGAAGGTCTCAACGGGTATAGCCATGGGGTTAGACTAAACTGGCTTTAAGTCAGCTTCAATCTGGATATATCGATTTATCCTGCCGGTTTGACCCGTTCGCCAAATATCGCGGATCCAACGCGAATATGTGTGGCCCCAAATGCGATTGCTTGCTCAAAATCGGCACTCATACCCATAGACAAGCCTTGCAGCCCATTGCGTTCCGCAAGTTTGCGCAGCAATGAAAAATGCAGGCTGGGTGTTTCTTCGGCTGGCGGGATACACATCAAACCCTTGATGGGCAGATCCAAAGCGCGGGCCTGAGCGACAAAGGTGTCTGTTTCCGCCGGCAAAATACCGGCTTTTTGTGGTTCTTCGCCTGTGTTGACCTGAATAAACAGTTCGGGGCAATGGCCGATCTCTTGGGCCAAGCGGGCAATTGCATTGGCCAGTTTGATCCGGTCAAGGGAGTGGATGGTATCGAACAAATCCATTGCCTGTCGCGCTTTGTTGCTTTGAAGCGGACCGAGCAGATGAAGGGAAATCCCGTCATATCGGGATTTGAAGTCTGGCCATTTTCCAGCGGCTTCTTGAACGCGGTTTTCGCCAAAAACCTTGTGGCCTTCTTTCAAGACCGCTTCGACACGGTCCAAAGGCTGTACTTTGCTAACAGCGATCAATTCAACATCAGATGGGGTACGGCCCGCTTTTTTGCAGGCGGCTTGAATGCGGATTTGGATGTCAGTCAGCGGCATGGTTGCTCTTTGATGTGTCGAAAGGTGAGGGGGTTTTTTGTATTCTTAGCTAACGGGCCAGTGCACAAAAGAAAAGAGCGGGCCGAAGCCCGCTCTCTCTTTAGCCAAGGTGGCTGGCGTCCTTAGAAGGACATTGCCAGACCCAAGGACCATGTGTCGTTGGTACGGTTGTCGCCGTTGTCTACTTCAAGACGCGAAGAGCCGTAACCGAACTGAGCTTCAAGACCGCCGCCCATGTCGTAGTCAGCTACAAAACCCCAACCGGAACCTGTCAGGTCTTCCAGACCCAGGAAGTTCTGGTATTCACCGTAGTTGGCGCCGATTGTCAGAGCGTTCATGCTGTAACCCAGAGCGATACCCCAATGAGTTTCATCGTTACCGGTGAAACCGTCGGTGTCGGCAGGGGACTCAGCGTATGTCGCCGCGGAGTAGTTCAAGATCGCTACGAGACCGTTGTTGAAAGTTGTTCCAACGCTGATACCCCAGATGTCTTCACGAGCGTTCGCACCGATCAGGCCAACGATGTCAGACAGCGAGTCATTGTTGGTGATTGTGATGTCTGCACCTGCATAAGCATCTTCTGCTGCATCGCTGTCACCAGCCTGGTAACCCAGACCAAGGTTCAGAGCCAGACCAGCAAGATCGGCAGTGTACTTAACACCAACACCCCAGATTGGGTCATAAACAGCGCCATCATCACCGGTCAGGCGATCGCCGTCGTGGATTTCAGCCGACAGGTAACCGGTGAAACCGCTGAAGGCGTAAGATGCTGTTGCGATCTGGCCGTCATATGCGCCGTCGAGGCCGCCGTTGCCGTTGTAACCCAGGTGCTCGTGATCGTCGTTGATCGAAGAGCCGATGATGGCTTCTTGCATGGCCGAGTCGAACGCGCCGTCAACGTCACCCATGGACAAACGACCTGCGCCGTATGCGATGAAGATGGATTCACCACCTTGGGTACGGTTGTTGAATGCGTTTGCATTCTGCGACTCGTCCAGATCGACAGATGCGCCGAATGTCAGGCCGTTGTCTGCTTCACCGGACATGGAGAAGGTTACGTCAACGTCTGTGTGGAATTCTGCATTGTCGTATGGATCACCACCGATGATACCCATTTCGGCGTAACCGGATACTTCTACGCCAGCAGCGAAAGCTGTCGAGGCGGTTGCGACCAATGCGGTGGTTGCAAGCAGGATGTTTTTCATTTGGTTTCCCTCGTGTGTTCTAAAGGCACTACCAGGCCGAACGTCCGGCCCTGATGTGTGTTCTATGCGCTTTCGGGACCCCAGTTTGCAAGCGATGTGAAAATGAGTGTGGGCAACAAGCGGATCAGTGATGCGCAATTGTCACAAGCATTTGGCCCCGGCGGGTTTTAGGCCGGGATTTGCGCAATATCCTGCCGATCTGGGCAGAATCTAATGGGTACATTGAATTGGGATATTGCCAAAACAATGACTGCTTGCCGCTTTGGGCCGCCTTGAGTATGCAAAGACAAACGAGTCCTAGGTGGGAGAATACAGAAATGGGCATGTCACGAATCTTGATGGGTGTCGGCCTGGCTATTGTATTGCTTGTTCAATCGGGATGTGGATTTGGCTCCAATCCTGGCACGACGTCAGTCGATACGCCGCCTGCCAGCGAAATTCTGGATGAAATCCAGTATCCAAATGGTGACGCACCAACCAGCACCGTTTGGGATCTGTTTGGCGCACGCGGCGATCAAGGTCAGATCGGTGCCGTGAACAAATACATCTGGAATGCATCGCTGGACACGTTGGATTTTTTACCCGTCCAAACGGTTGATCCCTTTACGGGTGTTATTACAACTGGCTTCGGAACGCCTCCGGGTGGTGGACGGTCCTACCGCGCCACTATTCATGTGAGCGATCCAGCGTTGGATGCACGGTCTTTGAACGTTGCTCTGATGACGAAATCCGGCCCGGCCAGTGCCGCAAGCGTGCGTGCGGTAGAGGATGCCATCCTGACCCGAGCCCGCCAATTGCGCGCGCAAGACAGCAGGCTTTAAGCCAGACTAAATAGTTTGAAAGACAGCAAAGGCGGGGAATGTCCCGCCTTTTTCTATGTGTGCCGGCTATTAGGCGTGCTAGTCTAGGACTGGGCGCGTATCCAATTGCGCCAATTTCTCTACCCATTCAAGGTGTTGCGGGAGGCAAATGCTTTGGAGGTCATATTTCGTCCGGACAAACTCCCGCGCATTTTCTCCCATACGTTGGCGGGTGTCTGCGTCTTCCAACAACTCACAAAGCCGGTCCGTCAGGGCGTCTTTGTCGAAGAAATCGACCATCCAGCCAGTTTCGTTTTCTGTCATGACTTCACGCACTGGCGCTGTGTCGCTCGCTAAAATGGCACAGCCCGCACTCATTGATTCGAGAAGGGACCACGACAGAACGAAAGGATAGGTCAAATACACGTGGGCACGACTGACCTGCACCATCGACAGGTAGGTCTCATAAGGGACACGGCCCATGAAGTGCACCCGGTTCCAATTGGGCGTCGAAATCCGGCCGCGCACCTCATCAATATAGATCTGTTTCCAAGTTTGGCCTTTAGGGGCTTTGGCACCATAAGAAACTTCGTCACCGCCCAACAAAACCACATGCGCATTGGGGCGTTTTTTCAAGATCTCGGGCAGGGCACGCATAAAGATGTGATAGCCACGATAGGGTTCGAGATTGCGGTTGATAAAGGTGATGACCTCATCGTCGCGGGACAATGTCAGGTCGTCAGAAATCTTGAGCGTCGCCGTCGGGTTAGGGCAAACCAGATCGGTATCAATTCCGTCATGGGCCACCGTAATCCGTGATTTCCACCGGTCGGGGAAAGTGTCGGCCTGAAACTGGGTCGGACTAAGACCGGCATCCATGACTTCTTCGTGCAGCCGGTTGTTCATATTCTTCATGCGGATTCGCAGCCGGTCCGCTTCGGGGTTTTTGCTGGGGAATTCCGGATCAAAGTTCAAATAGTCTTTGCCAGTCAGGTGATACAGCTCGCAATACAGGCCTAAACGGGCATTCGGCCATATGTCCTTTAGGAACATCGACTCGCCCCAACCGTGGTGGGCGCAGATCACATCGGGTTCGAACCCCATCTTTTTGAGCGCAGCTGCCCCCCGGTAACAAGATGTCGCGCGCAGCAGTTTGGTTTCGAAGTCAGACAGCCACGGATGTATCTTGGGGGTCGAGGCCCCTTTGATTTCATAGGGGATGACCTTGACACCCTGCCATGTGGTGGCCTGTTTGACTTTGCAGGTCAGGGCAACAACTTCGTGGCCTTGGGCCACAAGAGCAGGGGCCAGGTGCTTGTATTGGCCGGGAAAATTCTGGTGGATCAATAGGATTTTCATCCGCGCTGCCTCAACTGCTCTTTTTCTGGTATTTTGACACGATGGGGGCGGCTGGCCAATGCTTTGCGCCAGATTGTCTGCATTGGGTTGCCAAAAAGGCGCCTAAGGCTGGACGATTGCCCGCCATAAGCCTATCACAGCGGCCAAATCCGCCCGTCTGAGGAATAGATATGTCGCTGTACGACCCCGCCAAAACCGAACCAAAATGGCAAGCCGCCTGGGATGAGGCTGGCACATTCAAAGCCACAATGACGGGCGACAAGCCCAAATATTATGTGCTGGAAATGTTCCCGTATCCATCAGGGCGCATCCATATTGGCCATGTGCGCAACTACACGATGGGCGACGTGATCGCGCGCTACAAGCTGGCGACGGGTCATAATGTATTGCACCCCATGGGGTTTGACGCCTTTGGTATGCCTGCGGAAAACGCTGCGATGGCCATCGGCGGGCATCCCAAGACCTGGACCTATGAGAACATCGACACGATGGTCGGCCAGATGAAGCCTCTGGGCTTTGGCCTTGATTGGTCGCGTATGTTCGCAACCTGCGATCCTGAATATTATGGTCAGCAACAGGCGCTGTTCATCGATTTTCTGGCCAAAGACTTGGTTTATCGCAAAAATGCGGTTGTGAACTGGGATCCGGTGGACATGACCGTGTTGGCCAACGAGCAGGTCATTGACGGCAAGGGCTGGCGGTCTGGTGCCGAAGTCGAGCGGCGCGAGCTGACGCAGTGGTTCTTCAAGATCTCGGATTATTCCGAAGAGCTTCTGGATGCCTTGGACACGCTGGAAAACTGGCCGGCCAAGGTCCGTTTGATGCAGGAAAACTGGATCGGTAAATCGCGCGGTCTGGAGTTCGGTTTCGAGCGTGTGGACGGCGAAGAGCCGATCACCGTTTATACAACGCGCCCGGATACGCTGATGGGCGCGTCCTTTGTTGGTATTTCGCCAGATCATCCGATTGCCAAGAAACTGGAAGCGGAAAACCCTGAAATCGCAGCAGAAATTGCTGAGATGCGCAAAGGCGGCACCACGGCCGAGGCTTTGGAAAAGGCTGAAAAGCGCGGCGTTGATACCGGTATCCGTACCAAGCATCCGCTGGATTCCAATTGGGAACTGCCGGTCTGGATCGCCAACTTTATCTTGATGGACTATGGCACGGGCGCGATCTTTGGCTGCCCTGCGCATGACCAGCGCGACTATGAATTCGCATCAAAGTATGAACTGCCGATCGTTCCGGTGTTTGGCGAGGAAGAAATTACCGAAGCCTTCGTTCCCGCGAAAACCGAAAAGGTCACCTTCTTGCGCGGCTTTGCCGGCGCGACCGAACAGACCGGTGACGAAGCCGTGGATGCGGCCATTGCTGCCGCCGAAAGAGACGGGTGGGGCAGCGGTGTAACCAAATTCCGCCTGCGCGATTGGGGCCTGTCCCGCCAGCGTTATTGGGGCTGCCCGATTCCGGTTGTGCATTGCGACGATTGCGGTGTGGTGCCTGAAAAGAAAGAAAACCTGCCGATTGAATTGCCCGATGATGTGACATTGGACATTCCGGGTAATCCGCTGGACCGCCATCCGACGTGGCGCGATTGTGCCTGCCCGTCTTGCGGCAAGCCCGCGCAGCGCGAAACCGATACAATGGATACCTTTGTTGACAGCTCTTGGTATTTCGCCCGTTTCACTGCGCCGGACGCCAAGACGCCAACCGATATGGAAGCCGCGTCCTATTGGATGAACGTCGATCAGTATATCGGTGGGATCGAGCACGCGATTTTACACCTGCTGTATTCGCGGTTCTTTGCGCGCGCGATGAACATCACCGGCCATTTGCCCGATTCCGCGCGTGAACCGTTTCACGCACTGTTCACCCAAGGCATGGTGACCCACGCCATTTACATGACGACAGGCGAAGATGGCCGTCCGGTTTATCATTATCCAGAGGATGTTGAGCTGCGCGATGGCGGCGGTTTCCTCAAGGATGGCACTCAGGTCAAAATCATCCCGTCTGCCAAGATGTCGAAATCCAAAAACAACGTTGTTGATCCGGTCGAGATCATCAAAGCCTTTGGCGCTGACACTGCGCGTTGGTTTGTCCTTAGCGATTCTCCCCCAGAGCGTGATGTCGAATGGACTGCGTCAGGCGCGGAAGCGGCCAGCAAACACCTGAATCGCGTTTGGATGCTGTGCGACAAGATCGGCAAAATGCCTGCCGATTATGCAGGCCGCGACAACGAAGAGCTGATGCGCGAAATGCACAAGGCCATTCACGATGTGACCATGGCCATCGACAGCTTTGGCTTTAATGCGGCCATTGCAAAACTGTACGGCTTTGCATCGACGATTGCGAAATCCGACGCCGGAACCAACGAGAAGAAGCTCGCGATCAAGACATTGGCGCAGTTGATGTCTCCGATGACGCCGCATTTGGCTGAAGATATCTGGGCGCATCAGGGCGGCGAAGGCTTGATCGCAAATGCGCCGTGGCCGGTTGCTGA
This sequence comes from Pelagimonas varians, assembly GCF_003208435.1. Taxonomy (GTDB): domain Bacteria; phylum Pseudomonadota; class Alphaproteobacteria; order Rhodobacterales; family Rhodobacteraceae; genus Pelagimonas; species Pelagimonas varians. The sequence goes on from NZ_QKMF01000006.1 coordinate 104,954, forward strand.
CGAAAAACTGATGGTCGAAGACAGTGTGACCCTGCCTATCCAGATCAACGGCAAGCGCCGCGGCGAAATGAAGGTGCCGCGCGATATGCCCAAAGACGAGGTTGAAAAAGCGGCGCTTGCACATGAAGCTGTGGTAAAGGCCCTTGATGGGGGCCAGCCGAAAAAGCTGATCGTAGTGCCGGGGCGGATTGTGAATGTGGTTGTCTAATCGACGCAAATTTTTGGGAGGGCTGGCACTGGCTGGCCTTTCCCTGACAGCCTGCGGGTTTACACCGGTTTATGGTCCGCAAGGCGCAGGAAACCGGCTTTTGGGGCATGTGTCGCTCAAAGAGCCGGATTCGCGCGACAGTTACCAATTCAGCCGCCACTTCGAAGAACGGATGGGCCGTCCGACCAATGCCCGCTATGTTTTGAAGGTGGAACTAACCACGGATGAAATGGACATGGGCGGCACGTCTTCGGGCAATACAACCCGTTATCGGGTTAGCGGCGAAGCTGAATACAGCTTGGTTGAAGGCAAGGTTCAGCGGATTTCGGGCAAAACCGATGCATTTACGGGTTATTCAAATACGGGCTCGACAGTGGCAACAATTGCGGCGCGCAGGGATGCTTATGCGCGTTTGATGGTCATTTTGTCGGACCAAGTGATTGATGAACTGGTCTTGTCGGCCCCGGATTTGCCAGATCCCGATTCGTCTGAATGAAACTTTCCGCGCGCGATGCCAATGCCTATTTCAGCAAACCCAAGGCAGATGCCGCAGGGCTGCTGATCAGTGGGGAAGACACCATGCGTGTCGCGATGAAGCGACAAGAGGTGATAGCCGCACTGGTTGGCCCTGAAGGTGAAGCCGAGATGCGTTTGACCCGTATTCCGGGTGCAGATTTGCGCAAAGACGCGGCCTTGCTTTTGGATGCCGTCAAAGCGCAAGGTTTTTTCCCCGGTCCGCGTGTGGTTTTGGTCGAAGAAGCGACGGACGGCCTTTCCAAAGTGTTCGCCTCCGCGCTTCAAGACTGGAATGCGGGTGATGCCCAGATCATCGTAACAGCGGGCCAGTTGACGACCAAATCAGCCCTGCGAAAACTGTTCGAAAGCGGCACACGTACTTATGCGGCGGCGCTATACAATGATCCGATGGGCCGTGCCGAGATCGAAGCCGAGCTTGCCCGCGCCGGTCTCAAAGATGTCGGGCGCGAAGCAATGGGCGCGCTTGAGCTTTTGGCACGCGGCTTGACGCCGGGGGATTTTCGGCAGGTTTTGGAAAAGACGGCTTTGTATAAGCTGGGGGATGACACCCCGCTGACAGCCGAAGAGGTGGGTTTGAACGCACCTGCGTCGATCGAGGCTGAAATGGATCAGATTTTCCACGTTTTGGCCGAGGGCCGGACGGCGGAAATTGATCCCGTGATGCGCCGTTTGAATGCACAAGGCGTGACGCCGGTTTCCTTGCTTATCATGGGGATGCGCCATTTTCGGACGCTCTATACTCTCGCCTCGTCTCCGGGTGGGCCGGGACAGGGGGTCAACCGGTTGCGACCGCCGTTGTTCGGTGCCCGCCGTGACCGGATGTTGCGCCAAGCACAAGGTTGGTCCGTTGAACGGCTCGAAGATGCGCTAACCGTCTTGATGGAAACAGATCTGACCTTGCGATCTGCAGGTCAAAAAGCCCCCGCCGAGGCGCTTGTCGAACGCGCATTTGTGAGGTTGGCGTATCTTGCGCGTCGATAAGCTTGCTGGCAGTGTCGCCTCAAATTGAGGAGACACGAATGAGCTACAAGTTATTTGGTGCGGCGCAAAGTCGGACGTTCCGCGTGATGTGGATGCTAGAAGAGCTGGGCCAAAGCTATGAGCAACTGCCGGTTAAGCCACATGACCCTGCGCTGTTGTCAGTTAGCTCGCTTGGGAAAATCCCGGTTTTGCAAGACGGCGAAGATGTCATTCCGGACAGCACAGCGATCTTGACCTATTTGGCAGACAAACACGAAGCGTTGACTTCCCCTGCGGGAACAGCGGCGCGCGGCCAGCAAGATGCGATGACGTTTCGGATCTTGGATGACATCGAGACCCAGCTTTGGACCGCAGCGCGGCATAGTTTTGTCTTGCCCGAAGAAGACCGGGTTCCAGCCGTGAAAGAGACCTGCAAAAAGGAGTATTTGCGCTCTGTCACCAAGTTGATGGAAGACATGGATGGCCCCTATGTGATGGGGGAGAAGTTTTCAGTACCTGACATCATCCTGACCCACATCGCAGGCTGGGCTCTTTCAGCAAAATTTCCTGAGCCGCCTGAAGCGTTTGCAGCCTACTTAAAACGTACCCGAGGTCGGGATGCGTTCAAGGCGGCGCGCAATCGAGGGTGACAAAAAAGGCGGGGTCTTCCCCGCCTTTCGTTTAGTCTTTGTCAGTGACGTTTTCTTTGAACGCGACTTCAAAGGTGGCTTGTTGCTCGGGGCTTGCTGCGGACTGATGACCGTTTTTCCAGTCTTCATATGGCATGCCGTAATAGGCTTCGCGGCCCTGCGCTTTGTCCATGTCGATGCCACGTTCATTGGCGGCCTCTTGATACCAGCGCGACAAGCAGTTGCGGCAAAAACCGGTCAAATTCATCATGTCGATGTTTTGAACGTCTTTGCGGTCTTCCATCAAATGCTTGCGCAAGCGGCGAAAGGCTGCGGCTTCGATCTCTAGTCTTGTCTGGTCGTCCATTTGTGTTTCTCCCTTGGGTCTGGGCGTCAAAATTCCGTTCACGGAATTTGTAAAAGTTTTCCGGAAAACTTTTGATGCGCTGTGCCGGAATGCGGCGATTTATTCTGGAACTTGGCGCAAGGCTTGCTCAAGCAAAGGGGCAAGGCGCTGCCCCCAGTGTTCTTGGCTTTGCGGTGTATCGATCAAATCATTTCGCAACTCGATAAGCGTGTTGTTGCGGCCATGTTTCAGCCCGTGTCTGTCAATCGCGTCTCCGGGCAGGTGACCTGGATAGGGCTCGTTCCTCCCAACTGTTAAATCCGGTTCGGCCTCAAGTGCCGAAATCAACGGATTGCTTAGCCGCGCGTCCCAAGCGTGCAAAACTCCGACATGCCAGGGTCGCGTTGGCCGGCCCCGCAACTGCCGTGTAAAGGAGTGCACTGCGACAATGGCAATGTCGTCATGGGCGGCGGCAAGTTTTTCATAGGCAGCGTGATAAGGACGGTAATAGGCTTCCAAGCGGCGTTCACGCTCGGCCGCATTTGCGTGCCGGTTGCCGGGAATCACCGAGCCGTCGTACAATTTCATCAGCAGTGTCGGATCATCTTCGCCGCGATTGGGATCAATCACTAAACGTGAAAAGTTTGACAGTAATACCGGCGCGCCCAATGCGGCCCCCAAAGCCAATGAAACGCCCATTGCCCCTGGATCAAACGCGATATGGCGTTCCATATCCGCTTCTGAAAGCCCCAAGGAACCGCCCAAATCCGGCGGAACAGTGTTGCGGGCGTGATCACAGGTTATCAACCAGCGGCTTTTGCGGCTGGTGCCTTCTATATGGTATGGGTGATATGTCATGGTACCGTCATCTGTGTTGGACAAGACATAGGGCAGTTGCGTGCTGAATGGAAATACGCAATAAGCAACTCGCGCCGTTAACGCTAACGGCTTACGCAGGCACACAAGGTGCCAGACCATGAATTGGGGAAGACTATGAAGCGCAATCGCAAGATCAAAATTGTGGCCACTTTGGGCCCAGCATCCTCCACGTATGAGATGATCCGCGCGTTGCATGAAGCCGGTGCCGATGTGTTCCGCCTGAATATGAGTCACGGCAGTCACGACGAAATCCAGGAAAAGCACAAGATTATCCGTCAGGTCGAAAAGGACTTGGATAGCCCGATCGCGATTCTAGCCGACCTTCAAGGGCCAAAATTGCGTGTTGGTACCTTTGCTGATGGTCCTCAAAACCTGGAGTGGGGCGAAAACTTTCGCTTGGATCTGGATAAAACACCGGGTGATCACAGCCGTGTTTGCCTGCCGCACCCTGAAATTTTTGCGGCCTTGGAACCCGGTTCGCATTTGCTGGTCAATGACGGAAAAATCCGTTTGCGTGTCGAGGATTGCGGTAAAGACCATGCCAATTGCACAGTCGTGACTGGCGGCGTGATTTCTGACCGTAAAGGCGTGAATGTGCCTGACGTGGAGCTTCCCTTGGCAGCCCTGTCAGAAAAAGATCGTCGTGATCTGGAATTCGTATGTAACTTGGGTGTCGACTGGCTGGCGCTGTCTTTTGTCCAGCGGGCCCGCGATGTCTGGGAAGCCCGTGAATTGGCCGATGGCCGCGCCGCGATCTTGTCGAAAATCGAAAAGCCTCAGGCGGTCGCTAATTTCCAAGAAATTCTAGAAGTCTCTGATGGCATCATGGTGGCACGCGGCGATCTGGGTGTCGAACTGCCGGTGCAAAACGTGCCGCCGATCCAAAAGCGTTTGGTGCGCAAGTGCCGCGCGGCTGCCAAGCCGGTTATTGTGGCGACTCAGATGCTCGAATCGATGATCGAATCGCCTATGCCCACCCGTGCCGAAGTCTCGGACGTGTCCAACGCGATTTATGAAGGTTCTGATGCGGTGATGTTGTCGGCGGAATCAGCCGCTGGTGACTACCCGATCGAGGCGGTCACTACCATGAATGCTGTGGCAGAAGAGGTCGAAGCAGACCCGACCTACCGCGAAATCATCGAAGCCAGCCGCAGAGCAGAGCGTCACTCAGTGGCCGACGGAATCGTTGCCGCTGCCCGCGAGATTGCCGAAACGACCGACATCAAGGCGATTTGCTGTTTTACGTCTTCTGGTACGACAGCCGCAAAAGTATCGCGCGAACGCCCGCGGGTTCCGATTATTACGATGACATCTTCGCGGGAGACCGCGCGCCGGCTGGTTCTAAGCTGGGGTACGCATTGCGTTATGACGGGCGATCTGGAGCGCTTTAAACAAGCTGTAGTGAATGCGGCCCGTGCAACGCGCAAAGCCGGTATCGCAGATGAGGGTGACCAGATCGTTGTCACTGCCGGTGTGCCGTTCAACATTCCGGGGACAACCAACATTCTGCGTGTTGCACCTTGTGATGAACGTTTGATTTATAGCACTGATCCGGAATAACCTAATTTTGGGTTAATGACGGAGCTGGCTCAATGGATCCAGATGTATCCTTGATTGCAGGGGTGGTGCTGGCGGTGTTCACACTGCCAGCCATGATTTCAGCTTTTTCTGATGGTCGCGCCCCCCGGGCCGCGACCATTGTTATGATGGCGGCCGGCGGATTGATCATTTATGCGCTGACGCACAAGCCCAGCGGCTACACATTGCAAGATATCCCGTTGGTTTTTTACGAAGTGCTGGGTAAATACGTTTACTAGACTTTGAATCCCGCACTCGGGTGATTCAAGGCTTGCGAAATTCCAGATCCACACCTATACGACCCCTCTCAACCGCGCGTCCGGCTCAAGTGGCATGCCGAGTCGCGCTAATAGACGGAGATCGAAATGCCCAAGATGAAGACGAAATCGAGCGCCAAAAAGCGCTTCAAGGTCACTGCGACCGGTAAAGTGATGGGTGGTCAGGCTGGCAAACGCCACGGCATGATCAAACGCACACGCAAATTCATCCGCGATGCTCGCGGCACCACGACATTGTCTGCACCTGACGCGAAAACCGTCAAGTCATTCATGCCGTACGACCGCTAAGAGGAGATTTAGCACATGTCCCGAGTTAAAGGCGGAACCGTCGCGCACGCGCGTCATAAAAAGGTAATCAAGCAGGCCAAAGGTTATTATGGCCGCCGCAAGAATACCTTCAAGGTAGCAGCACAGGCAGTCGACAAGGCGAACCAATACGCCACACGCGACCGTCATAACCGCAAGCGCAATTTCCGCGCGCTGTGGATTCAGCGTATCAACGCGGCTGTACGTGCTCACGACGAAGCACTGACATACTCCAAGTTCATCAATGGTCTGAACCTGGCCGGCATCGAAGTAGACCGTAAGGTTCTTGCCGATCTGGCCGTACACGAGCCCGAAGCATTTGCTGCGATCGTGGATCAAGCCAAAGGCGCTCTGGCCGCTTAAGCGCTGCCCTAGAGTTTGAAATTGAAAACCGCGGGTCATCTGGCCCGCGGTTTTTTTGTGGCTTTGGGACAAAGCTGGGCACAGGGCAGCAAAGAAATCTGCCTGCATATCTTCCAGCGGCTCCCAGCCCCTTTTCACCCTAGCGGCGATCCGCTAAGGACAACACGATTGATAACCCCAATACCCAAGGCGCTGGCTCATGAAATTCACTTTCTCCTGGCTTAAAGACCATCTCGACACCACAGCCTCGGTTGATGAGATTGCCGAAGTGCTGACCGACCTTGGGCTTGAGGTCGAGGGCATCGAAAATCCGGCGCAAGCGCTGGCTGGCTTTACCCTTGCCAAAGTTACCCACGCCGAGCAGCATCCAGACGCGGACCGTCTGCGTGTCTGCACCGTGGCGACGGACGAAGGCGACAAACAGATCGTTTGCGGCGCGCCCAATGCTCGTGAAGGGATCACCGTGGTTCTTTGTAAGCCCGGTGATTATGTTCCCGGCTTGGACATCACGCTAAGCGTCGGCAAGATCCGCGGTGTCGAAAGCCACGGCATGATGGCGTCGATGAAGGAACTGCAGTTGGGGGATGACCACGACGGGATCATCGAACTGCCATCCGGCGATGTCGGAACAAAATTTGTCGATTGGCTGGCGGCCAATATGCCCGAAAAAGTTGATCCGGTGATCGAGATCGCGATTACGCCAAACCGTCAGGATGCGTTGGGCGTACACGGCATTGCCCGCGATTTGGCGGCACGCGGTTTGGGCAAGCTCAAACCGCTCAAGGTCGAAGCGGTTGAGGGCAGCTTTGAAAGTCCGATCACTGTGACGATTGATGAGGATACACGGGCGGACGGCTGCGAAGTTTTTGCCGGACGTATGATCAAAGGGGTGAAGAACGGACCTTCGCCAGAATGGCTGCAACAGCGGCTCAAGGCGATTGGCTTGCGCCCGATTTCTGCCCTTGTGGATATCACCAACTTTTTCACCTTTGATCGCAACCGTCCATTACACGTGTTTGATGCGGATAAGGTTCGGGGCAACCTGCGCATTCATCGCGCAACAGCCGGCGATACGCTGGTTGGGCTGGATGAAAAGACTTATACCTTTGGAGAAGGTCAGGTCGTGATCTCGGACGACTCCGGCATCGAAAGCATCGCTGGCATCATGGGCGGCTTGGCGACGGGCTGCACCGAAGAAACCACAAATGTTTTTCTTGAGGCTGCCGTCTGGGATCACATCCAGATCGCCCACACGGGCCGCGCGCTGAAAATCAACTCGGATGCGCGTTACCGCAATGAACGCGGCATCGACCCTGCCTACAACATGCAGGCGATCGAAGATGCGACGCAGATGATCCTTGATCTTTGCGGCGGCGAAGCATCGAAAGTTGTCACCGCCGGGCAAGTCCCAGATGTGGCGCGCAGCTATCGTCTGGATGCCAAACGGGTGGTTTCGCTGGTTGGCATGGAAATCCCCGAGGCAGAGCAGCGTCAGACGCTGACCGCGCTAGGGTTCCGGATGGAAGGCGATCAGGCCCATGTGCCCAGCTGGCGTGCAGACGTCAAAGGCGAAGCCGATCTGGTTGAGGAGGTGGCGCGTATCGCCTCGCTGACCAAATTGGTGGGTAAACCTTTGCCGCGCCTGCAAAACGGTGTTCCAAAGCCGATCTTGTCACCCATTCAAAAGCGCGAGCGGACCGTCCGGCGGACTGTGGCGACGCTGGGGTACAATGAATGCGTGACCTATAGCTTTATTGATCAAGCCGCTGCGGCCCTGTTTGGTGGTGGCGATGATGTGACAAAACTAGCGAACCCGATTTCATCAGAGATGAGCCATATGCGCCCGTCACTGCTGCCCGGTCTTTTGCAAGCTGCGGCCCGTAATCAGGCTCGCGGCTACGCTGATTTGGCTCTTTTTGAAGTTGGCCACGCCTTCCAAGGCGGCGAACCGGGTGAACAGAACCTGCAGGTCGCTGGCCTGTTGGTTGGCAAGTCAGGTCCCAAGGATGTTCATGGCGCAATGCGAAGCGTCGATTTGTTTGATGCCAAGGCAGATGCCGAATCCGCTTTGGGCGCGATGGGTGCACCTGCCAAAGTGCAGATCCTGCGCGGAGGTGAAGGTTGGTGGCATCCCGGACGCCATGGCCAGATTTGTTTGGGACCGAAAAAGGTGTTGGGCGTCTTTGGCGAATTGCACCCCAAAGTGCTTGACGAAATGGGCGTCAAAGGTCCGGCTGTCGCCTTTGTATTGTATCCTGAGCAAGTGCCGTTGCCGCGAAAAACCGGTGCCACACGCGCCGCGCTGACACAGAACGACCTTCAGGCCGTTGAACGCGATTTTGCCTTTGTGGTGGATGCCGATGTTGAGGCGCTGACAGTGGTCAATGCGGCTGCCGGTGCCGACAAAGCCCTAATAGAAGAAGTGCGTGTTTTCGACGAATTTATCGGAGGCAACTTGGGTGAGGGCAAGAAATCTCTCGCTATCTCAGTGCGTTTGCAGCCGGTTGGTCAAACGCTGAAAGAAAAAGATATCGAAGCGGTCGCCGCCAAAATCATCGCGAAAGTGAGCAAAGCAACTGGCGGCGAATTGCGCGGGTAAGCTTGGGCACTGCGCATGTCGCGTGGGGCAGTTATGTGTTCAAAGGGCCGCCCGATATGGGCGGCCCTGTTTCGTTTGGGAATTAACCTTTGCCGTTCCCTTGACCGTTTCCTTTGCCCATGCCTCGGCCTTGGCCAAAGTCATCAGAACTGACAACGCCGTCAGCATTTTTGTCCATCGTAGCGATCCAGCCTTCAGCACCGCTAACAAACTCCGCTGTGCTGACTTTTCCATCATTATCGAGATCATTTGCCTCGAGTTTAAGACCGTCTGCGGCGCGATGCCCAAGGCCTTGGCCTTTTCCGGGTTGGGCATGTTCCTTCATGTCGCTTTCGCGCGCCTCGTCAAAGGCGAGGTATTCTTCTGCATCCAAGAAACCATCGTCATTGGCGTCGAAGGTGACAAAGACATCCGCGCGGCGCTCAGCGGCCTCGGACACGGTCACTTGACCATCTTCGTTCAAGTCCCAATTTTCGATGAAATGTGCTCCGGGCATTTGCTGGGCAAAGGCGGTTCCGGCAACAAAGACGAAGGGTAGGGCATAGCGGATCATTTGGTTTCTCCCGATCTAATTACATAGGTTAAACGGAATATGTTTAGAATCCCGTCGAGACAGGATGACGCAGGGTGTCAAGCCTTGGTGGTTAGTTCGTCAAAAACCTCAAGTGCCTTGCCCGAATACATCAAACCCGGACCGCCACCCATTTGGATGCAGGTCGCCAAAACTTCCGAAAACTCTTCGCGCGTGGCTCCGAGTTTCACCAAGGCTTCGGTGTGGAACAAAATGCATGGCTCGCATCGGGTCGCGACAGCGATCCCGAGTGCCACATATTCTTTTTCCTTGAAAGTCAGTGCACCGTTTTTCTTAACGCTTTTGCCGATGGCACCAAATCCGGCAACGGTGTCCGGGATCATTCCGCCCAGTTCTTTGAGTTGCTTTTTGGTGTCGTTCAGTTTGGTGGTCCAGCTCATGGTGCTCTCCTAGAGTGTTGTTGACGGGAGACACATCACAGGTTTGGAATGCATGCATTGATCAAGATCATGTTTAAAACGAAACCTCTGAGGTGGGGCCAGCCCCTCTTGGAGCAAGCTCCAATTCACCCCGGGATGTTCAGGGACAGAAGAAACAAAAAGGCCCCATGCAGCGGATGCACGGGGCCTTTTATTCAAGATTTTGTTCTGTTGTTACCCCAGCAGGCGGCGTGCGATAACTTGCGCTTGGATTTCGCCTGCGCCCTCAAAAATGTTTAGGATGCGAGCGTCACACAAGATCCGGCTTACCGTGTATTCAAGCGCAAAGCCGTTGCCACCGTGGATTTGCAGCGCGTTGTCTGCCGCAGCCCATGCAACGCGGGCGCCGAGCAGCTTGGCCATGCCGGCTTCAAGGTCACAACGACGGCCTTCGTCTTTTTCGCGGGCCGAGAAATACGACAGCTGGCGGGCGACCATGATTTCCGTGGCCATCATGGCGATTTTGCCGGACACGCGCGGAAAGTCGATGAGGGACTTGCCGAATTGTTTGCGGTCTTGTGCGTATTTCATCCCGACGTCCATTGCCGACTGGGCTACCCCAATGGCACGGGCTGCAGTTTGAATGCGCGCGCTTTCGAAGGTCTCCATAAGCTGCTTGAAACCTTTACCGGTTTCGCCGCCCAGCAGGTTCTCACCTTTGACGTGGAAGTTGTCGAAGGCCAGCTCGTACTCTTTCATGCCGCGATAGCCCAAAACTTCGATCTCGCCGCCGGTCATGCCTTCGGTCGGGAAGGGGTTTGCGTCGTCGCCCGGCGTTTTTTCCGCCAAGAACATCGAAAGACCTTTATAGTCGGAAGTCTCAGAGTCGGTGCGCGCCAAAAGTGTCATGATCGAGGTTCGGGAAGCGTGTGTGATCCAGGTCTTGTTGCCTGTCACTTTCCAGTCACCATTGTCGTCTTTGACAGCGCGGGTGCGCAAGGAGCCAAGATCGGAGCCGGTGTTGGGTTCAGTGAAAACAGCAGTGGGCAGGGTTTCGCCGGTCGCCAAACGTGGAAGCCACTTTTGCTTTTGCTCTTCGGTGCCACCAGCGATGATCAATTCCGCAGCGATTTCAGAGCGGGTGCCGAGCGAACCCACACCGATATAACCGCGCGACAGTTCTTCGGACACCACACACATTGATGCCTTGGACATGCCAAGCCCGCCGTATTCTTCTGGAATAGTCAGGCCAAAAACGCCCATTTCGGACAGCTCTTCAATGATCTCCATCGGGATCAGCTGATCCTTGAGATGCCATTCATGAGCGTAGGGTTCTACCTTGTCGACGGCATAGCGGCGCATCTGTTCGCGGAACATTTCCAGCTCTTCATCCAGGCCGGTCACACCATAAGTGATGTCGCCTTCGCGTCGCTGGATCAGTGCCACCAACTGGGTGCGCGCGGCTTGGGTGTTGGCCCCCTGCGTCAAGGTCATGACAGCGTCGCTCATCAGGGCGCGCATATCTTCTTGGGCCACGCCCATATCCTGAAGCCGGACGATTTCGCCCTGGTTCATCTGGATGCCGCCATTGACCTGCCAGAGGTATTCGCCAAAGGCGATCTGGTGTAGCAGCTGTTCAAGATCACCAAAGCGGCCATCAGCTGTCAGGCGCTCTGCCCAACCTTGCATTTGACGCAGACTTTCGAGGTATGTAGCCAGCCAGGCAAGGCCGTGCGCTGCGGTTTGGTTGGCTTCGATCAGCGCGCCTGAAACGCGGCCGTCTTTGCTGACCATGTCGCGGACGCTGGTCCGGGCTGCTTCGAATACAGTTTCAACCGGGGCAATCGCCGCGCCGGTGAGGGCCAGAAGGTCAGGCAGGATCGCACTGCCTAGGCTAGGGTCTTGTCCGTCATGTGCCATGTGTCGCGTCCTTTACATAGTCTTGTGCGGGTTCTACCGATTTCGCAGGTGCAGCGCAACAAAAATACCAATGCTGCGGCGCTTGCGGTCGAATATTGCGCGGCAATTTGTTGCAGTGCCTTGAATTCGTCCATGCTAAACACATGTCATGGACGCACTTTTTTCAAATATGCCACTTTTGGCACTGTGTTTAAGCATCGGCCTGTTGGGCGGGATCATCAAGGGCATGGTGGGCTTTGCATTGCCAACGATTCTTATGTCAGGCCTTGGCAGTCTGGTCGCTCCTGAATTGGCTTTGGCAGGGCTGATCTTACCGGCCTTTGTGTCGAACGGTATCCAAGCCCTGCAACAAGGGCCGCGTGCGGCGATGGCTTCGGTCACGCGATTCCGGGTGTTTTTGCTCGCCGGATTGGCTGCAATGTTGATTTCGTCGCAGATGGTGGCAGTTTTGCCGGTCGAAGTTTTGCTGTTTGCAATTGGGGCCCCGATCACTGTGTTTTCTGTTGTGCAACTGAAGGGGTGGCAACCGCGTATGACCCCCAGTCGCAGAGTTGAGGTTGGTGTCGGCAGTTTCGCCGGATTGATTGGCGGGATGTCCGGAATTTGGGGGCCACCGACAGTGGCCTATCTAACGGCCTTGGGCACGGAAAAGAGCGACCAAATTCGTGTCCAAGGGGTGATCTACGGCCTTGGTGCGCTTGCTTTAATGGGGGCCCATATTGGATCTGGAATTTTGAATGCCCAGACGATTTGGTTTTCTGCGTTGATGGTGGTGCCCGCAGTTCTTGGTATGTGGATTGGCGGACTATTTCATGACCGGATTGATCAAGCAGCGTTTCGCAAAGCCACATTGATCGTGTTGCTGGTGGCTGGGTTGAACTTGCTACGGCGGGCATTGTTGTAGGTCTGGATTGCGCAAAAATACATCAACGGTCAGCAGAGAAGCTGTACTTTTAGCCGGGCACCATGAGCAATGTTTAAAAAGACAGTTCGACTTGCTTACTATTTCCGGTCCCGGATGGGTCGTCCCATTCCAAGCTGATCTCTTCTTTCGTATTGCTATCTGTGTTGGCAACAAAAGGGACATCGACGTGGTCGCTACCTTCTAGCATTCTTCTTGGGAATACATCCTGACAAGGCTCCTCAACAAAAAACTGAGCACTCATAATTCTCCCATGTGAATCGCACATTGGTTGTTTCTGCGGAACCTGTGCTTGAAACTCGCAATATCCACTTTCCTGATACGTGTTTCATTGGCTTTGCGTTCAGATTGGCCCTCTAATTAGCTCGTTCCTTGCTGTCGAGTTTTAGCAACTGCTGCCGAATGAGTTCGATTTCTCGCGCGTCTAGGTTGTTGCCTCTATCTCGAGCGTCTCTTCACCCCGCCACGTTGGCCCGGCCGACCGGCTGTAGACCGACCTCGTGATTTCACCGCCGCTTCTGACGCTGCCTCAACTGCAGATTGCCGGGCCAGCGGGTCGTCCGATACAGCCAAATCGACGGCCTCCAATCGCTTGACTTCATCGCGTAATCGCGCCGCTTCTTCGAACTCAAGGTTCTCGGCGGCCTTGCGCATGTCGTTGCGCAGGCCCTCAAGAACGGTTTGAAGGTTGCCGCCAGCATGCCCCTTGTCGATTTTGGCCGTAACCCGTGATTGATCCGTATCGCCCTTATAAAGACCAGCTAGAATATCCTCGACGTTCTTTTTCACAGTTGCGGGGGTGATGCCGTGTTCGACGTTGTATGCCTCTTGTTTGGCGCGGCGGCGGTTGGTTTCGCCAATTGCCCGCTCCATTGAGCCAGTCATCCGGTCAGCGTACATGATAACCCGGCCATGCTCGTTCCGCGCCGCACGTCCGATTGTCTGCACAAGCGATGTTTCAGAGCGCAGAAAACCTTCTTTGTCCGCGTCCAAAATGGCGACCAATCCGCATTCCGGAATGTCCAACCCTTCTCGCAGCAGGTTGATACCGATGAGAACGTCAAACGCCCCAAGTCGTAGGTCGCGCAGGATTTCGATCCGTTCAATGGTGTCGATATCCGAATGCATGTAGCGGACCTTGATGCCCTGTTCATGCAGGTATTCGGTTAAATCTTCGGCCATGCGTTTTGTCAGAGTTGTGACAAGGGTGCGCATGCCTTCGGCGGTCACTTTGCGAATTTCATCAAGAACATCATCGACTTGCATTTCGACCGGGCGGATTTCGACCGGGGGATCCAACAGGCCTGTGGGTCGGATCACCTGTTCGGTGAAGACACCGCCGGATTGCTCCAGCTCCCATCTGGAAGGGGTGGCTGAAACAAAGATCGACTGGGGCCGCATTGCGTCCCATTCCTCAAACTTGAGGGGGCGGTTGTCCATGCATGAAGGCAGGCGGAACCCGTGTTCGGCCAGTGTCATCTTGCGCCGAAAGTCGCCTTTGTACATCGCGCCGATTTGCGGCACTGAAACGTGGGATTCGTCCGCAAATACGATGGCATTGTCCGGGATGAATTCGAACAGCGTGGGGGGCGGCTCGCCAGGTGCACGGCCGGTTAGATAACGCGAATAGTTCTCAATTCCACTGCAAACGCCGGTGGCTTCCAACATCTCGACGTCGAAATTACAGCGTTGCTCAAGACGTTGCGCCTCTAGCAATTTACCTTCGCCGACCAGTTGATCCAGCCGCTGGCGCAATTCTTTTTTGATGCCGATGACGGCCTGATTCATCGTTGGTTTGGGCGTGACGTAATGCGAATTTGCGTAGATGCGGATGCGGTCAAAGGTGTCGGTTTTCACCCCGGTCAGCGGGTCAAATTCGGTAATACCTTCCAGTTCCTCGCCAAAGAAGGATAGTTTCCAAGCGCGATCTTCAAGGTGGGCGGGCCAGATTTCCAAACTGTCGCCGCGGACCCGAAAGGAACCGCGCTGAAACCCCTGATCGTTGCGGCGATACTGCTGTGCGACCAAATCGGCGATGACCTTCCGCTGGTCATATTCAGTGCCGACCAACAAATCTTGGGTCATCGCACCGTAGGTTTCGACCGAGCCTATCCCGTAAATGCACGAGACCGAGGCCACAATAATCACATCGTCGCGCTCCAAAAGCGCCCGAGTGGCCGAATGGCGCATCCGGTCGATCTGCTCGTTGATCTGGCTTTCTTTCTCGATGAAGGTGTCAGAGCGCGCGACGTAGGCCTCGGGTTGGTAATAGTCGTAATAGCTGACAAAGTATTCGACGGCATTGTCCGGAAAAAATCCTTTGAATTCCCCATATAGCTGGGCCGCGAGGGTCTTGTTCGGGGCAAGGATGATGGCTGGGCGCTGCGTTTCTTCGATGACTTTCGCCATGGTGAATGTTTTGCCGGTGCCAGTGGCCCCTAACAAAACCTGCGACCGGTCGCCGTCGTTTATGCCACCTGTCAATTCTACAATCGCTGTCGGTTGATCCCCCGCAGGGCTGAATTCCGTGTGCAGCACAAATTCTTTGCCGCCTTCCAGTTTCACGCGGTCTTTGATGTCAGGGGCCGGAGAATGCAGCAAGGCGTCAGATTTGTCAGAATGGGCGTAAGGCATGAAGAGTCTCGCAATAGAACAAAAGTAGAATTGATGCCATTTGTCGGTAATACAACCCCTGAAGGCGGTTTGAATGCAGCTTTGCGGAAAGTGGCGGGCCGCTAAGCAAAATGCCGCAGCCGAGTGAAAGCGGCCTGTTTTCAGTTTGTTAAGGTTTTCGCTGACAGTACTTTTCTGGTGTGCCACAAAATTAGGCCAAAAGAACTATTGCGGGAACGTTTGCGCAATATGTATCTTTTGAATAAGCAGACGGTTTGGCAGGTCTTGGTGCAGCATCTACCCACCCCTCGCTCCCCGCGGCCCTGACGGTCAAACCGCTGCTTGTCTTCGTTTTGCACTATGTGACAAATGGACATGAACGGGCGCTTGCCCTATCGCGGGGAATCCCCGATAAACGGGCCTGACGAAGGAGTTATGCCATGCGTGCACGCATCTATCAGCCAGCAAGAACAGCCATGTCCTCGGGGCAGGGAAAAACCAAGGTTTGGGTGCTTGAATATGCACCGGCATCACGCCGCGAAGTTGATCCGCTTATGGGGTGGACGTCTTCTACGGATACGCAGGCCCAGGTCAAAATGCGTTTTGATAGCAAAGAGGCCGCGTTGGTCTATGCACAAGACCATGGTGTTGATGCCCAAGTGGTCGAACCTAACAAGCGTAAGCCAAACATCCGCGCCCGCGGATATGCGGAGAACTTTGCCGTCGATCGCCGGGTTCCTTGGACGCACTAACGCGTTCTGAGCCGGCTGGTGAATCCGGAAACCGGCTCAACGAGTTTCCACTCTCGAAAATCCTTCCGGACACCCGTGCGCGGCATTGTTTGGCAAGAACTTCGCAAAACCTGCAAAATTCTTAGGCTCGAAATTTGCCAAAGAGGACGCGGTTCCAGACCGGACTCTTTTTGCTGAGCGGGGTCAGGTCGGAAAATGTGCGGTGCCTAGCAAAGAAATCCTGTGGGCTACGATTAAAATGCTGCGGTATGAAGCGCCTGGTCAGTGATTTTGGCTACAATACTACGCACTTCACTTCTGGACGCGAGAAGGCCGTCGTTCGGTGCGCTGCAGCGGCGGGGCTGCCGTTGGAGGATATGCAGCAGGCCTTGATCCGCGACATCCTGCGGAACAATATTGTTAAAAACTCCGCTGTTAAATCAGGCACCATAGTCTTTGGTGTTGAGATCACAGACAGTAAATACCGTACCATTCAAAGCCTATCCGCCGAGGTCGGCATTGATGCGATCTCTGTAGGTGAAAACTCGCTTTTAAATCGCAAAATTCAGACTGATATCTTCAAATTGCACCGGATTGACAGCCCTCTTCGGCGGTTTTTTTGCAGTCTTTTGAATGGCTTCGTGGGATTTCGCCCCGATTTAGATGTTCATCGGTTGGCAGCCAAGGAACATCGAAGACGACAAGTTTCGATCGTTATGTTTTCTGAAGCCGTGTTGACAGTCCAAGAGCAAAACTTTGGTAGCATCTTTGGGGCCACGTTCCCATGTTTCGGACCAAGGTTTGTCGCCCAATCGATCTCGAACATCCCGGAGTTTCTTGGTGATCGCGTAGAGCTGAAGTGGTGTCTCCGGATTCATCGGGATACAAGTCACCAGCCATTGTATACGCTCGGTCCAACGAAAACCGAAATACCGGATTTCGTAGATTTTGACGAGCCGTTCAAACACCCAATACAGAATTTATCGGGCCTACGCCGTTATTTGCTGAGACCGCCGTGCAATGTCGGGACATCGAGTGGTGTGAACCCGTAGTGCTTCAACCAGCGCAGGTCTGAATCGAAGAATGCCCGCAAATCTGGAATGCCGTATTTGAGCATTGCCAACCGGTCAATCCCGATCCCAAAGGCGAACCCTTGGTATTCTTTGGGGTCAACACCTGCATTCTCCAAAACCTTTGGATGCACCATGCCAGAGCCGAGGATTTCCATCCAATCGTCGCCTTCGCCAACCTTCAGAACGCCATTTTCCCAACTGCACTGAATGTCGACCTCAGCCGAGGGTTCCGTGAAAGGAAAATGTGATGCGCGAAAACGTAGTTCCACATGGTCGACTTCGAAGAACGCTTTCACGAATTCTTCGAGGCACCATTTCAGGTTTGCCATTGAAACGTCTTTGCCAATGCATAGACCTTCGACTTGATGAAACATTGGCGTGTGCGTCTGGTCATAATCGGCGCGATAGACACGGCCGGGTGCGATGATGCGGATTGGTGCCCCTTGCTTTTCCATCGACCGAATTTGCACCGGGGATGTGTGGGTCCGCAATATATGAGGTGCGCGGTCGTCACCTTCCGCGCGGCTCATATAGAAGGTGTCCATCTCGGCGCGGGCCGGATGATGGCTTGGGATGTTCAGTGCATCAAACACATACCAGTCTGTGTCGATCTGAGGACCTTCGGCAACTGCAAATCCCATGTCGGCAAAGATGGCCGAGACCTCTTCGGTCACCTGACTGATCGGATGGATTGACCCTTGGCGCTGTGGCCGTGCAGGCAGTGTTACGTCCAGCCATTCTGTGGCCAGACGGGCGTCAAGGGCAGCGTCCGCAAGCGCAGATTTTTTGGCGGCCAAGGCAGCGTTGATTTCATCTTTGAGTGCATTCAACGCCGGGCCCGCAACTTGACGTTCCTCAGGGGACATTTTCCCTAAAGACCGCATTTGCAGGCTAATCTCGCCCTTCTTACCGACGGCCTGCACACGCAGCTCTTCGAGCGCGGCTTCGTCGCCAGCGTCATTTATTAGGGTCAGATACTTGTCGCGCAGATCGTCCATCGGGGGCCTCCAGAGTTCCGGGTCGAGCGTTACCGCGAAGCCGCGCGGGTGGCAAGCGCCCAGTCATCCATAGACCTCCGGAACCTATGCTGCATTCGGGGGCTCTGTCTTGGCAGGGCGGACGCAAATCGTCATGCAATCTCGCGTCTCTGTGGTTGCTGGATTGTAAACTGTGCGACCATGTCCGCGAGGGAGCGTGCATCTGCGTCCAACTTGTGGCTGGCCGAGGTCGATTCGTGCACCATTGCAGCATTTTCTTGTGTGACCTGATCCAGCTGGGTCACCCCGGTATTGATTTCTGCCAAGGCTGCAGATTGTTGTAGAGTGCCTTGAGTGATCGCGGACACCTGCCGAGAGATTTCACTGACTTGCGCGACAATTTCCGTCAGGGCTTTCCCTGCGCGTCCAACAAGTTCAACGCCGCGATCGACTTGTTCCGAGCTGTTCCCGATAAGCACTTTGATTTCTTTTGCAGATTCAGCGGACCGTTGCGCCAATGCCCGAACCTCGGAAGCGACAACCGCAAACCCGTTTCCGGCTTCACCAGCGCGGGCAGCTTCGACACCAGCGTTCAGCGCCAAAAGGTTGGTTTGGAACGCAATATTGTCGATAACACCAATTATCTGGGAAATGTGGCTGGCACTGGTTTCAATCTCATTCATTGCTTCAACGGCGTTTTGAACCACATGGCCACTATTTTCCGCGCCTTGTTTTGCCTCGAAAATGCTACTTTCGACATTCTGAGTGCTTTGCGCAGCCGATCCGACGCTATTGGTCAATTCTTCGAGCGCAGCGGCGGCTTCTTCAAGTGTGGCTGCTTGTGACTCCGTTCTGGTCGATAGGTTGTCAGAGGCGCGGGCCACATTGGCGGAACCGTTGCGAATACCGGTGGCAACTTCGAAGATACGTTCCATTGTTTGGTTTAAGGTTTCGATCGTCCGATTGAAATCGTCCCTCAATTTTGCATGCGAGGGCGGGAAATCGTCTGTGATTTCACATGTCAAATCCCCGTCTGCTAGCAAAGCAAGGTTTTCGGTCAGAACGGACACGATGCGATCAGATTGTTCTTGGCTGCTTTGCGCCAGCATTTCTGCGTCTTTGGCGATTTCTGCTTGTTTCAAAGCTTCTTGTCTTTGACTGAGCGCTTCGGCGTCGATCGCCTTTTTCTGCAAAATACTGACCAACAAGACGGAGGTTTCCATAACAACAATTGCGGCGTGCATAATGGTGCGGCCAACGTTGGAAAGGGTCGTGCCATCTGGGTAGACCAAAGATGGGATCAGCAAAGTGAAGGCTAAATGGTGGACCGCAATAATCGCCGCTGTAAAAAACAGGACACGGGCATTGTTGAGTGTCGACGACACTGCAATTGCCACGAAATACAGCATGTGTGAATCGGTTTGCCATGGGTGACCAATGAAAGACACCGTCAGCAATACGCAATGCGCAACCAAGGCAAAGGAAATGACATAGGGCCCGATACCCTGTGGCAAGCGCCGTGAAATAAAGGTGAGTACAGTAATAGCCAGACTGGCTGCCCCTAACAAAATCCAAGGCATGGCCGGGTTGACATACAGGGCCACAAGCATGGGCCAAGGTGACAGAGCAAGGCTGGCATAAATCTGCAGCTTGAAATCCTGAGTGTCAGAGACGTTCTTTACACCTGAGGTGAGCATAGGGTCGCAACCTTTTTTCCATCCAGCAAAAGCCAAGCGCCGTTTTTCTTGAGGTTGGTTATGTCATTCGGACCGCTGACAACGGTCATGCTGCCAAGCGGTGCACGCACAGGATAGGTTTCCTTGAGGCCTGATTTTTGGATGATCCGAGAGGCTTGAGAGCCCCAAGGATACGAAACGACCAACACCAAATCCGCATCTTCAAGCGAAGACCCTGACACAACCAGCGCCAGCGCAGAAAGACTGAGCAGACCGGATGCACAAAGCGTAGCAATGATATGACCAACGGTATTCATGTCTGCAAACTATGATGCAGGTCTTAACGATGGGTATCTATGCTAGGTGAGAGCGCATCGAAATGTATTGAAATCGAATGAAAATATATGCAATTGGCACCGGCCATTGTCCCGGGCGGTTCAGCCCAGTAGAGGCTTAATAATGCGGCCCAGTCTTTGCAATCAAATGATTTAGGGGCGTAGTGGCCCGGCAAAATCAGACGTTGGGCGCTTGAGGTTGGCGATGATGGCTAGGCATGGATCTTTCTTCCTACCAATTAAGATAGGGTTTGGGTCGGTATGCATCACTACCTAAGCCGTAATTGTGGCATAGGCCTGTAAAGCGGAAACGCTAAAGGGAAACGACATTGCTATCGCTTCCCCCCAATTTCAGTTTTATGCGCTGATTAACGCACGAACTTCTTGAACTTCACACGTGTGGGTTCCAGCGCGTTTTCACCAAGGCGGCGCTTTTTGTCTTCTTCGTAGTCTTCGAAGTTACCTTCAAACCATTCCACATGCGCCTCCCCCTCGAAGGCAAGGATGTGCGTGCAAATCCGGTCGAGGAAAAAGCGATCGTGTGAAATCACAACAGCACAACCCGCGAAATCCGTCAGTGCGTCTTCGAGCGCCCGCAGCGTTTCGACGTCCAAATCGTTGGTTGGTTCATCGAGCAGCAAGACATTGCCACCTGATTTCAACAAGCGCGCCATGTGGACGCGGTTGCGTTCCCCGCCCGACAGTTTGTTGACCGGCTTTTGTTGATCGCCGCCCTTGAAGTTAAAGGACGAGCAATAGGCGCGGCTGTTGATTTCCGCGTCGCCTAGCTTGATTATTTCGGCACCGCCAGTGATGGCCTGCCAGACAGTTTCGCCATCGGCCAGATCATCACGTGACTGATCGACGTAGGAAAGTTGAACGGTATCCCCAAGTTCAATTGTGCCGCCATCGGGCTGTTCCCCGTCGGTCAACATTTTGAACAGGGTCGACTTACCCGCACCGTTTGGCCCGATCACGCCGACAATGCCGCCGGGTGGCAGGCTAAAAGACAGGTTTTCGATCAAAAGCTTGTCGCCCATTGCTTTGGTCAGGTTCTCAACTTCGATCACCTTAGAGCCAAGACGTTGACCATTCGGGATAATGATCTGAGCGCGACCAACTTTTTCACGCTCTGACTGGCCTGCCATCTCTTCATAGGCGGCAATACGGGCTTTGGATTTGGCTTGGCGGGCTTTGGCCCCCTGTTGCATCCATTCCAATTCGCGTTCCAGCGTCTTTTGCTTGGATTTGTCCTCGCGGGCTTCTTGCGACAGGCGTTTTGCCTTTTGCTCCAGCCACGCGGAATAGTTGCCTTCGTAGGGAATGCCGCGACCACGATCCAGTTCCAAAATCCAACCCGTGATGTCATCCAGGAAATAGCGGTCGTGAGTGATGATAAGGATTGTGCCTTTGTATTCGACCAGATGGTTTTGCAACCATGCAATGGTTTCCGCATCCAGGTGGTTGGTTGGTTCGTCGAGCAGCAGCATGTCAGGCGCTTCGAGCAGCAGTTTGCACAGGGCTACACGGCGTTTTTCACCGCCGGACAGGTTTGCAACGTTGGCGTCGTCGGCAGGACAGCGCAGGGCCTCCATCGCGACATCAATCTGGCTATCAAGATCCCACAGGTTCTGCGCGTCGATCTCGTCTTGCAGTTGGGCCATCTCGTCAGCGGTTTCGTCGCTGTAGTTCATCGCCAGCTCGTTGTAGCGATCAAGGATGTCCTTTTTAGACTTCACCCCCAACATCACGTTGCCACGCACATCAAGGCTTTCGTCCAAATGCGGCTCCTGAGGCAGATAGCCCACTTTGGCACCTTCTGCCGCCCATGCTTCACCACCGAAATCTTTGTCGATTCCCGCCATGATTTTCATCAGGGTCGACTTACCTGCGCCGTTGACGCCAACGACACCGATTTTCACACCGGGAAGAAAGCTCAGCCGGATGTTTTCAAAGCACTTTTTACCACCGGGATAGGTCTTGGACACGCCATCCATGTGATAGACATATTGATAAGCAGCCATGGGTCATCGCTCCGCTGAGTTTTTTGTGTTGACCGCCCAAGTAACGCTTTGCGCTGGCAGGCGCAATCAGGGTGTTTCAATGCGCGTTCCTTTGGATCACACGCAGGTATTAACCATTAATTGGATCTAAAGGTTTCGCCAGTCTTTATGGCCATTACGTGGGGCGTCAAAAAGGGGGCCGTGGTGCAAACGGAGAAATTGGATGTTGGTTGCTGAACAAGCCCGCCAAACCCAACTGACAGGGGCTTTCCTGAGCAAATGGCAGGTTCTGGGTGTTGCCCTTGTTCCTGCCTTGGGTTTGACGGTTGTTCTTGTTTGCGCAGGGTTTTGGGTGTTGGACAGGGATGTTCACGCCTTGGCCAGTGGGCAAATTCCGGCTGAGTTTCTCTGGCGCAATCTCTCAGTCTTCTTGATCGGCATTCCGTTGATTGCGTTGCTGAGTGTTTGTGTGTCGTGTTTGGTTCTGTCTGGCAGGCTGATGGATCAACGCAGAGCTTTGATCGCAGATATGGCACAGGTGTTGCGAAGCCATGGAGAGTATCAGGGTCTTGCGGATGCAGCATTCTCGGATGTCTACCTTGCGCTCAAGAAAAGCCTGGAAACGCTAAACGCAAAGGCATCCAAAGCAGAAATCCGGATGGTTGACATGGCCTCTGGCCTTGAGACAATACGCGTGGCACTGGGCAGGCTCAGCGCCGGTGATCTGACGTGCCACATCACCCAGCATGTAGATGACGAACACAAAGTCGTTTGCGAAGAATTCAACCAGTTGGTTGGGAAACTTGGGCGGTTCATTCATGAAATGGGCACCCGCGTGACACTGACAAACCAAGGCGCCTGTGACTTGATCAATTTGGCAGAAGGGCTGTCGTGCCGCGTTACACGTCAGAACGCTCTGATGACGCAAAAGACAAGCGCGTTTGAGCGGATGAGTAAGGTGTTTTTCGCGACAGCCGATGATGCAGTGCAAACGGAGCAGTGCTTTGCGCAAACCAAAGCGCAAGCCGAGAGAGGAAAAGACCTGAACGCAAAGACCGTTGAGGCGATGCATGAAATCCAGAAGATGACCAAGCAAATTGGGCAGGCTATTGAGGACATAGATGACATAGCGTTTCAAACCAGCCTTTTATCATTGAACGCAAGCGTTGAGGCGGCCCGTGCGGGGAGTGCGGGGTTAGGCTTTTCCGTTGTTGCATCCGAAGTGCGCTCCTTGGCGAAACGGTCTTCTGACAGCGCATCCGCAATTCACGAGCTGATCGAAACGTCGAATGAAAAAGTCGCCTGCGCAGCCCAACTGGTCGGGCAAATGGGGATCGTGGTCGAAGCCATTTCACAAGAGGCCACGCAGATCGCCGAAAGTGTGCAAGGGATCGCTGGTCGTGCATCAAAACAGGCAATCGAAATATCCGGGGTCGATACCAGACTTTCTTCATGGCAGTCTCACACGCAGCAAGAGACATCTTTGGTGGTACAGTGCGCACAAAGTGGGCGATCGTTGCAGCAACAGATTTCCGGGCTGCAGTCCATAGTTGCGAGGTTGGAAGTGACCAAAACCAACCCGTTGAAATCTTTCCATCCCCATGGGGTTCATAGAGGGATTTCAAACAACAGTCGCGGTGGCCGTATGTCAGCCATGTAAGTTCTGTCTCCTTGCAGTCAAATGGCGTTGCCCCTATCCCTCTAAAGAAATTGTTCGGCTTTGCACGGAGCAAGTGTGACAAAAAGTTCTGAAGGTGTGTTGTTGACGCGTGGATTGCGGGTTGGCGTTTTAGGAGGGTCGTTTGATCCGCCACACACCGGGCATTTGCATCTGTCCTTAGAGGCAATGAAACGCTTTGACCTTGATCGTGTGCTTTGGCTGATCAGTCCAGGTAATCCGCTTAAAGCCTCAGCTCCGGCTCCCTTGCCACGACGGCTGGAGGCCGCGCAGAAGCTCGTGTCGCATCCGCGCATTTTGATAAGCGATTTCGAGGCCCGGCATCAATCGCGCTACACCTACGAAACGCTTAAAAAACTTCAACATACATGGGACGGCGTGAATTTCATATGGTTGATGGGGGCTGACAATCTGTCCCAGTTTCATCGTTGGGAAAACTGGCGCGGCATCATGCGCACTGTGCCCGTAGGAGTGCTGGCTCGCCCGGGTTTGCGGATCGACGCGAGGACCTCGGTGGCGTCCCGGATTTTTCGCAGTGCACGCTTGAACGGGCGCAATTCGCGTCTTTTGGGCCGAAAAGCCGCGCCGCAATGGTGTTTTGTGAATATGCCGATGACGGGTATTAGTTCTTCCCAGATCCGGGCTTCTGGTGCCTGGGCAAGCGGGAATGCGCGACTAAGTGAATAAGAGTTCAACGTTTGTCCTGTTGCCCATTCGGTCGGGCTGGGCTTAGATCAAGAAATGACGAAAATGATTTCAAGACGGTTATTTTTAGGGAGTGTGGCGGCGTTTGGCGCGACTGGATTTGCACACCCAAGCTGGGCGAATGCCCCTGAAAAGTCGCTAAGACCTGTTGCGCGCGGCACTGACATGTTGCGTGAACTTCAAAAACCGGCAGAAGCTTTGGTTGATGCGGCGCGCTTGGGCGGGCGGGTCGGGTTTGCGGTTGCGAACGTTGCAACCGGAAAACGGCTGGAGCAGCGCAACCCGGACTTGGGACAACCGCCCGCCAGTGTCGCCAAAGCGTTGACCGCGGCCTACGGCCTTGACGTCTTGGGTCATGATTATCGTTTTAAGACACGTTTGATCGCAACGGGTGGCCTGTTGAATGGGGTGGTTCAGGGTGATTTGATCCTGGCAGGCGGCGGTGATCCAACGTTGAGTACAGACGGGTTGGCCAGCTTGGCTGGCCAGCTCAAAACGGCAGGGATTACAGCAGTCAAGGGCGATTTTATAGTCTGGGGGGGCGCACTGCCGATGCTTCGGGATATTGATTCAGGCCAGCCGGATCATGTCGGTTATAATCCCTCCGTCTCCGGTTTGAATGTGAACTACAATCGCGTGCATTTTGAATGGCGGCAAGCAAGCGGCAGTTACAACGTGACCATGCAAGCCCGTACCGAGCGGCACCGTCCTTCGGTCAAAATGGCAAGCATGCAGATCATTGCCCGAAGTGCGCCTGTTTACACATATGCAGATCACGCAGGGATTGACACTTGGACAGTTGCAAAAGGGGCTTTGGGGAATGGCGGCGCCCGTTGGCTACCTGTTCGAAAGCCCGAAGTCTACGCAGGCGAAGTTTTCCAAACCTTTGCTGGTGCGCAGGGCATCAAACTGTCTGCGCCAATTGTGTTGCAGGGGGATGTGCCTGAAGGGGAAACAGTGACTGCGTACAGCAGTGAGCCCCTGCACAAGATCTTGAAAGACATGTTGAAGTGGTCAACCAATCTAACGGCCGAAGTGGTGGGGCTTACTGCGACCTATGTGCGTACTGGAAACCGGCCAAGCAGTTTGGAAAACTCTGCCAAAGAGTTGAACGCTTGGGCCAAGGAAACGCTGGGTGTGCAATCGGCCGCATTGGTCGATCATTCCGGGCTGGGGGAAAGTAGCCGCATCAGTGCGGGCGATATGATGCACGCATTGTTGGCTCTACGAAAGTCCAATGAATTGAAGCCGCTTCTCAAATCATTCCGGATGTTGGACGAGAACCGAAACTTGATTAAGGACCACCCGCTATCCGTGCACGCAAAGACCGGGACGCTGAACTTTGTCAGCGGTTTGGCTGGATATGTTGACCTTCCCGATGGCACCGAGTTGGTATTTGCTATTTTTGCAGCAAACCTTGATCGCCGCGCGGCGCTAACAAAATCAGAAAGAGAACGTCCGCCGGGTGGGCGAGAGTGGAACCGCCGGGCGAAGTCTCTGCAACAGTCTTTGATCGAACGCTGGGGAATCGTTTATAGCAGCTGATTGCCTGGTGGCGTTCTCAGTTTTGAATCACAACCTGCATGTTCGATTTTCCGACACTGCGCGTCAGCTCAAACAACCGTGCTGCGTGATCAGGATGCAAGCGAACGCAGCCAGCAGATGCCGGCCGTCCAAGGCGGCTGATTTGGTTGGTGCCGTGAATAGCATAATTGCCATTAAAGAAAATCGAGTGCGGCATGGGCGCGTTGTTGTATAAGCTGGATTTGTGGTTCTTTGACAGCCACTTGGCTGACCAAGATCCGCGCGGTGTGTATTTGCCTTTGCGCGCTGTGGAAACCGGCCACTGATAGGCTACCTGCCCATTGTGGATAACCGTCATGGTCTGAGAAGACACATCCACCTTGGCGACCAGAGCAGCAGCAGAGCTGATTGCCGGCATAAGGCAAATTAAAGTGACACCCAAAATGGTTGCGAAAATCCGGTTCATAGTATCCCTCCAGTAAAAGCAGCGTGGCAACAATGCCCACCAGAACTATACAAAAGAGTTAAGCCCAGGTCAGTCAGGGATACCTGACCCGGGAAAAAACCGGCAAAACCGATGAAGGGCTAGGTCAAAGCGACATGTGCCGTGCCCGAGAACCACGTTCAATCGCGGCTGCATGCAATCTGTCGATGCTCAACTCATAGCGAATCTCTTCGAGCAAACGCAGTTCAGATTCTTTCAAGGTGCCATCAGCTGCCGCAACATCGCAGGCCAAAGCATAGGCTGTTTCGAACAATTTTTCGGGCAAATCGTTGCGGATCAACCCGAAAAGAGCATCGAGTCCGTCTTCCTGGCTGAAGAGTTCAAACACTAAAACGGACATGTCGCGGACGCGATCTGCGTCGTAATTGCCAAAAACTGGCAAATTGTTGACGGCCGAATCGATTTTGACCAGTTCGGCGGTGCGGACATTTTCATCCGAAGCAGAGACGGCAATCATCAGTGCCACAAGGCAATCTTGTGGGCTGAGCGGGTGTGGGGCGTCTGTCATAACCGGACCTTTCAAAAATGCGGCGTCGCGGCGCAATTTATTGACCTATGCGCGCTGGGGCAATAGGAAGCGGACCGCAACCCATCATTCAGGAGAATCTGATGTCCGATCTGCGCGACGCGGCGATGAGCACTAAGGCATGGCCCTTTGAAGAAGCCCGCCGTTTGCTCAAACGGTACGAAAAGACGCCGCCTGAAAAGGGGTATGTACTGTTCGAGACCGGCTACGGCCCCTCGGGTTTGCCCCATATCGGCACCTTTGGTGAGGTGGCGCGGACGACAATGATCCGTCAGGCCTTTGAAGTGATCAGCGATATTCCGACCCGTTTGATTTGTTTTTCAGATGATATGGACGGAATGCGCAAAGTTCCGGGCAACCTGCCCAACCAGGAAATGCTTCAAGAGCACCTACAAATGCCGCTGACAACCGTGCCGGACCCATTCGGTACCCATGACAGCTTTGGCCATCACAACAACGCCATGTTGCGCCGTTTCCTTGATACCTTTGGCTTCGAGTATGAATTCATCTCGGCGACCGAATTCTACAAGGACGGCAAGTTCGATGACATCTTGCTGCGCGCCTGTGAAAAATACGATGACGTGATGAAAATCATGCTCAAGTCATTGCGCGACGAGCGGGCCGCGACCTATTCGATCTTCTTGCCAATCCATCCCGAAACGGGCCGGGTTTTGTATGTTCCGATGAAGAATGTTGATGCCGTGAAAGGGGAAATCACCTTTGACGATGAAGAGGGCAAGGAATGGACGCTTCCGGTGACGGGCGGCAATGTGAAATTGCAGTGGAAACCTGATTTTGGCGCACGTTGGGCGGCTTTGGGCGTCGATTTCGAGATGTACGGCAAAGATCACAGCACCAATACGCCGATCTATGACGGGATTTGCCGCGTTTTGGGTGTCAAACCGCCCGAACATTTCACCTACGAATTGTTCTTGGACGACAAAGGTCAAAAGATCTCGAAGACGTCTGGTAACGGTATCTCGATTGACGAGTGGCTGCGGTATGCGTCCTCTGAAAGCCTGAGCTACTTCATGTACCAAAAGCCGAAAACGGCCAAGCGCATGTATTTCGATGTGATTCCCAAGGCGATGGATGAATACCATCAGCAGTTGCGGGCCTATCCGAACCAAGACGTCAAAGCGCAGGTCAACAATCCGGTTTGGCATATCCACAATGGGGACGTGCCGGAATCGAAAATGGTTGTGCCATTTTCGATGTTGCTGAATCTGGCGTCTGCGGCGGGTGCGGACGACAAAGATGCGATGTGGGGCTTTATCCGCCGCTA
Organism: Pelagimonas varians; assembly: GCF_003208435.1. GTDB lineage: Bacteria > Pseudomonadota > Alphaproteobacteria > Rhodobacterales > Rhodobacteraceae > Pelagimonas > Pelagimonas varians. Next base: position 133,061 of record NZ_QKMF01000006.1, read on the forward strand.
TGCGCCGGATGCGACACCGGACACGCACCCCGATTTGGATGCGGCGGCAGGTTTTGCGGTCAAATATTACGAGGACTTTGTCAAACCGAGCAAAGTGTTCCGGGCTCCGAATGATCAAGAACGTAGCGCCATGGAAGATTTGGCCCAGCGTTTGCGTGATTTTGGCGAAGAGGTGACTGATGAAGCGCTGCAAACCATCGTGTTTGCAGTTGGCAAAGAGCACGGGTTTGACCCGCTGCGAGAGTGGTTCAAAGCGCTATACGAAGTGCTTTTGGGCCAAAGCCAAGGCCCACGCTTTGGCGGGTTCATCGCACTTTACGGTGTGCTTGAGACAGTGTCTTTGATTGAAAAAGGCTTGGCCGGCGACTTGGGCTAACGCATTTAAGTTACAGATGAAGGCTGCCTCGGTTGGGGCAGCCTTTTTGTTTGCGGGCTGGACGCCGCTTGTGCAAGCACGTCGCCCCGCCCACCATCCCGCAAACTTTCGGATTCGCTTCTCTGGTGCCGGTAACGTCTTAGGCCTGTCTGTTTGGCGCTAGATCCTGAGGGGTCAATTCAAACGCCTTTCCAAACCCTCCATTCAAGAAGCCCCGCCTGACCTTCAGGCGTAAGAATGAAAAATCAGTAAAACCGATGTAGAGTTTCGCTTTGGGATACAGCCCCAAATAGTGGGGGGCGAGGCTCTGATAATCCGCGTCAGAGTGGTTGATGAATTCGGCTGTTCCTTGAAGACTGAGCCTCGGATGGGTCAGCGGGTCCCCCTTGTCTTTTGGTTCTCCGATGAGAAACGCGCAAGCTGGGTTGCGGCGCAGCGCTTGGGTGTGTGCGCTGAGGTCTGACACCAATGAAAGCGGTCCCCCTGAGGGGCACGGGACACATGAAATGCGGGTCACCATCGGGGAATTGCTATTTGGATCGGTGAAACCCAAAGCGGCGAACCGGGCTTCCTGCAGCAGTTTTTGGGCCAAAAGCCTGGCTTCATCATCAGTGGGACGAATTGGATTTGTCATCTCGGTAGTTTAGAAGGGCAAGGTGTGAACGGCCATTAGAATTCTGCCCAAAGCTCAACTTTCATTCCCATGGATGAATCACTGTGCACGCCCCAAGTGGCTCCGGTTTCGAGCATGTAGTGCTGGGTGATCGGGAAAACGACCGAAGGCGCAATGCGCGCAAAGGGAGGATCCCCGTCAGGGACGCCTGTTTGCAACTGGACGATGAACTTGCGATCCATGGCCAGATTGCGCCCCCAAGTCAAATCGACTTTGTAGTCAGCTTTGCCAGAATCGGGGCGCAGCTCCATAAAACTTTCGATGCTGAGCCAGCCTTTTTCCAACCCCCAACCGGCAGCCAGACCGGGCCGCACCACGCGCTCTTTCGAGATTTCTCCAAACCCGAACTGAACCGCTATTTTTGGCCCGTCGTCTTGGTCGCGTAAGGGATATTGCAAAAATGCGATAGCTTTGGTGTCGCCGGAAACCGAATTTCCAAAATCGATACCAATCATAAACCGATCGGTTAATCCGTATTCGAGATAAGCTGTGCGATATTCGCTGGTTGGGTCAGATGAGGCCCATTCTTCCAGATTTTGTGGCCACCCGAGGCGGACAGACACGCTGGCAAACCCCGACCCTTTTTCACGTGGCCAAGCGCCTGCGTGCCCCATTCCGGCGCTTAAACTCATGACCAACAAAGCAAGCGTGCCACGCAACATGGATAATTTTGCCCCTAGTTGCCGAAAAGAATGCCTTAAACTTAGTTAATAGTAAGTTAAGCGTAAGTTAAGGGGGGCTGGCCTTTGGCTGACCCCGCGTGCAAGGTGATGCCCAACTAGCAATCAGGAGCGCCTTATGCCGGGACATGTCATTACTGTTGCACAGCAAAAAGGTGGCAGTGGTAAAACCACGCTGGCTGCGCATTTGGCGCTCGGGTTTCGGCAGCAAGGCAAGCGCGTTGCTCTGGTTGATCTGGATCCTCAAGGCAGCCTCGGGCGTTGGTATATGACGCGGATCGAACGTGATCCAAGCCTGTGTGACGATCTGGATTTCACCACTTCTTCAGCGTGGGGGATTTCGTTGGAATGCCGAAAACTGACCGCAAACAACGACTTGGTCATCATTGATACCCCGCCCAAGGCTGATAGTGATTTGCGCCCGGCGCTGCGCGTCGCCGATCTGGTTGTTGTGCCCGTATCTGCCAGCCACGTGGACCTTTGGGCCACGGAGGGGGTGCTAGACTTGGCGAACCGTGAAAACCGCGACACGCTTTTGGTGATGAACCGTACCCGCCAAGGCACCCGCCTTGGGGCCGAGGTGGCCCAAGCGGCTTTGCAACTTGGCGCTGATGTCGCAAAGTCGGCCTTGGCGCACCGCGTTGGATATGCAGAAACCATGGGGCAGGGACTTGGCGTACTGGACGGCCGCAAGACAGCCGCAAGCGATGAAGTGCTTTCCCTTATGGCAGAGGTGGCGGAGCGTCTGGCAACAGGCTAAAGACCCTGCCAAAGGAGAGCTTGAATGACTGATCTTGCCGAACTGGCCCAACTGATCCGCGCCGACTCCAAGACGCAGGGTCAACCTGTGTCCAAGCTTGGATATTTCTGCGCACCGTTCCGTCCCGCATCCGGGCCTTTTGCAGACAAGGTGATCAAAGTCTACCGCGGCTTGTCCGATGCTTCAGCTCTCGATAGGCTCAAAACCTGCCATGATGACTACGTTCAGGCAATGTACGATTCCAAAGTCGGATTGCCTCAGACAGACTTCTACCTGTTGGACATGGACGGCACCCGTATCCCCGTTATTGTCCAAGAAGCGCTCCCTTCTGATAGTATGATGCGACCGCTGATGCTGTCTCGACCCGTGGATGAAACGCTCGAGATGATGGAGGCCGCAGGCGAAGTTATCTCGACCTTCTGGCATTGGGCGCAGGACATCGACACCCGTATCGGCTTCCACCCGTCTATCCGGAATTTTGCCTATGTGGATGGGCGTGCGGTTTTCTTCGATACATTTCCGCCGCTCATCCATTATTCCCGCGATGAAATGGGCAAGATGCTTTTGACCTTTTCGGACAAGCGGCTGATGCGAGTCGTTGGTCCTCTCTTTCAAAACAAGGTCACAGGCATTCAGGACGAATGGTATTCCCCTCCCGAAACCCTTGTTGGTCTTGTGGGGTCGGCGTGCCGGTTGCGCCCCGATGATGCGCAAGCCTATCTAAGTTGGGGCCGCGATTTTGCGCAGCGCCGGATGCAGCCGTGGCTGGATGAGGCCTTGGCCGGCATGCAAGAACCGCCCCGCTTACCGGGCTACTGGACGGGTTTCCGAAAACTTCTGGGTCTTCAGGGGGAGCCGAATCTCAAAGAAAAAGGCGAGACCTAAGCCCCGCCTTTTCTTCTGTCCAAAAATATCCCGGGGAGCGCGAGGGGCTGGCCCCTCGCATCCACCCTAGCGTCCAAATTAGACGATTTTGATACCTGCTTTTGCGATATCAGCCATAAAACCGGCCAGACCTTTGTCAGTCAAAACGTGGTTTGCCATTGCTTTGATAACGGCGGGAGGGGCGGTCGCCACATCAGCACCGATTTTCGCACAATCGCTCATGTGGTTGGCATTGCGGATAGAAGCCGCCAGAATTTGAGTGTCAAATCCGTAGTTGTCATAGATATCGCGAATGTCGGAAATCAGTTCCAACCCATCCAGATTGATGTCGTCCAAACGGCCAATGAAGGGCGAAATGAATGTCGCACCGGCTTTTGCTGCCAGCAGCGCCTGATTGGCCGAGAAACACAGGGTGACGTTTACCATTTTTCCTTCGCCTGACAATACTTTACAGGCTTTCAGCCCGTCCCATGTCAATGGCACTTTTACGGCAATGTTTTCGGCAATCTCGGCCAGTTTGCGGCCTTCGGTGATCATCGAATCGGCGTCTAGGGCAACAACTTCGGCAGAAACAGGACCTTCAACCAGATCACAGATCTCTTTGGTAACTTCCAGAATGTCACGGCCGGATTTGGCGATGATTGATGGGTTGGTTGTGACGCCGTCGACCATGCCAAGGTCGTTGAGTTCGGCGATTGCAGCGATATCGGCAGTGTCTACAAAGAATTTCATAGCGGTTGGCCCTCCAGGCGAAGCTTGGCAATTGATCGCCGGTGTCTTACCTCAGGAAGGGCGCTACAGGAAGCCTCATTGTCAGAGTATTGTTGGCGCTAACGTTGAGCAGAGGTGTGATGCAGGGGTTCTTTGACGAAAACGCGCTGGTAGCGGTACAGACAACGCAGCCTCTTGACCGGTTGCTGGATTACCGTGCGCCAGAAGGCGGCTGTCACCTTGGCGCTTTTGTTGAGGTGCCACTTGGGCCGCGCAAGGTGATCGGCGTTGTTTGGGGGGCGGGACGCGGCGACTTTGACTATTCCAAGATAAGACAGGTTATCCGGGTGCTTGATGTTGCGCCGATGCGTGATGAAATGCGAAGCTTTTTGGAACGCTGCGGTGCCTACACCTTGACGCAGATGAACGCGATGCTGCGCTTGGGTACCCGTGCGCCCGGCTTGGGCGATCCGCCGTCGATGCAAAAAATATACCGCTTGGGCGAGGGCGAACCGCCGCGCATGACGGATGCCCGCCGGCGGGTGCTTGAGGCCTGCCATGACATGGGCGGGCTGTCTTTGACGCTCAAGGAGTTGGCCGAATCGGCAGGTGTTACGACTTCTGTGGTCAAAGGTTTGGTGAAGACCGGCGCGGTGCGCGAAGAGCAAAGCCCGCGCGACACTGCCTTTGCTATGCTTGATCCGGATCACGGCGGCAAAGACCTGACAGAAGATCAAGAAGAAGCGGCGTCGATGCTGCGGGCGGGACAAGCCTCGCTTGAATATAATACCGTACTTTTGAAAGGCGTGACCGGATCGGGAAAGACCGAGGTCTATTTGGAAGCCGTCGCAGAATGCTTGCGGCAAGGGCGGCAAGCCTTGGTGCTGTTACCTGAAATCGCCCTGACCGGTGAATTCCTGACACGGGTCGAAGCACGCTTTGGAGCCAAACCGGCGGAGTGGCATTCTGGTGTGACGATGACGGAACGCCGCCGGGTGTGGAAGATGGTCGCTCAGGGGCAGGCGCAGATGGTCGTTGGGGCCAGATCGGCGCTGTTCTTACCCTTCCAGCGCTTGGGACTGATTGTTGTCGATGAGGAACATGACACCTCCTACAAGCAAGATGATGGTGTGCTTTACAATGCCCGCGATATGGCTGTTCTACGGGCTTCGATCCTTGGGGCACAGGTGGTTTTGGCATCCGCAACACCTTCGCTGGAAAGCTGGAATAACGCGGAAACAGGAAAATATAGCCGTGTCATTTTGAATTCGCGCTACGGGCCTGCGATTTTGCCCAAGATGAAAACGATCGACATGCGGGCGGAAACCTTGCCGTCGAACCGCTGGATTTCGCCGACCCTGAGGCGAGCAGTCCAGGCCCGGGTCGGGCAGGGCGAGCAGGCTTTGTTGTTCTTGAACAGACGTGGCTATGCGCCGGTGACGCTGTGCCGAGCCTGTGGGCAACAGATTGCCTGTGATGATTGCGACGCCCGCATGGTTGAACACAGGTTCCTCAAGCGGTTGGTGTGTCACCAATGCGGTGAAAGCAAACCGATGCCCGAAGTTTGCCCATCATGTGAAGCCGTGGACAAGCTTGCTCCAGTTGGTCCGGGGGTGGAGCGGTTGGCAGAAGAGGCAAAGGAGCTGTTCCCAGACGCCCGAATTGCCGTTCTATCATCGGATTTGTACGGGACGGCACGCGAACTGAAAGGCCAGATCGAAGCGATTGCCGAAGGCGCAGCAGACATCATCATTGGCACGCAGTTGGTGGCCAAGGGGCACAACTTTCCTTTGCTCACACTGGTTGGAGTAATCGATTCGGATTTGGGGCTGCAAGGATCGGATTTGCGGGCCGCCGAACGGACGTTTCAACTGATGCGGCAGGTGGCCGGGCGTGCAGGGCGGGCGGAAAAGCCGGGAACAGCAATGTTGCAAACGTTTCAGCCCGAACATCCGGTGATCCGTGCGATCTTGGCAGGCGACGAGGAGGCGTTCTGGAAGGCCGAGTTGGATGAGCGCCGTGCAGCCGCCATGCCGCCTTTCGGGCGTTTGGCGGGGGTCGTTCTGTCGGGGGAGGACGTTGGGAAGGTCTTTGATTTGGGCAATCATCTGGCGCGAAATGATACACCGTTGCGGCGGGTAGGGGCGACAGTGTTTGGCCCGGCTCCTGCACCGATTGCGCGGGTGCGTGGACGCCATCGGGTCAGGTTGCTTGTTAAAGCTCCGAAAGACGTGATGTTGCAAAGGGCCTTGGCGGAGTGGGCGGCGCAAGTTCAACTAAAGGGCGACTTGCGCATGTCGATCGACATTGATCCGCAAAATTTCTTTTGACGCAGAGTTTCGCTGCTGGCGCGGGCCATGCCCCGCACACTACAGATTGCGTTCAGGCCACGCAGGCCTTGGGGGCGAACCCCCAAACCCCGTCTTCGGACCAAAGCATCGTGATTGAGGCATCAGGGCGTATTGGTCACAAGAGGCTGTGAAATGATGACTGTATCTTGTTTGTCTGACAGGGCGGCTCTACATCAACTTCATGAGAAGATGGATCCCTTTTTTGAAATCCCATCCCCAAGTTGCCGTTGTTCGGCTGCAAGGGGCGATTGGTGCCTCTGGGCGCGGTAGCCTGAGTGATCGGTCCGTGGCCAGTATTCTGGAAAAAGCATTCAAGCGTAAACCTGATGCGGTGGCGCTTGAGATTAATTCTCCGGGGGGCTCTCCGGTGCAAAGCGCCCTCATCGGTGCGCGTATCAGACGCCTGGCGGATGAAAACGATGTGCCTGTCTATGCCTTTGTAGAGGATGTTGCGGCCTCTGGTGGGTATTGGTTGGCTTCAGCCGCGGATGAAATCATTGCCGACAGTTGTTCGATCCTTGGATCTATCGGCGTGATATCCGCCGGGTTCGGTGCGCATGTTTTCTTGCAAAGGCAAGGGATTGAGCGGCGGGTTCACACTGCGGGGAAATCCAAAAGCATGCTGGATCCGTTCCGCCCCGAGAACGAGGAAGACGTCGCGCGTCTGAATCGCTTGTTGGAACAGTTACATGATCAGTTCATTGCCCATGTCCGCACGCGGCGCGGCGACAAGTTGACGAACAACCCCGATCTGTTCACTGGCGAAGTTTGGATTGGCCAATCGGCGGTGGACGAAGGGCTAGCGGACGGCATCGGCCATCTGGTTCCTGCGATGAAAGATCGATTTGGCGACAAGGTGAAGTTCCATCGTTTGGAACAGAAAAAGCCGTTTTTACCTCGAATTGGCATTCAGGCCATGCAAGGAGCGCTGGGCGAGATTGAGGAACGCGCTGAATTTGCGCGATTTGGTCTTTGAATGCTGGTCAAGATTGTCTCAATCTTTTTGGTGTTTATAGCTGTTCTTGCGATGTTCGGACGTTTGCGATTTCCCGGCCAAGCCCGGTTGAATTCAGCTAAATGCCCCAAGTGCGGGCGCTACAAGATTGGCCGGGGTCCATGCGACTGCGGCAAACGAAAGGGCTGAAATGGTCTTTGTCTTAGCGGTTTTGGGTCTTTTGATCCTGCTTTTGGCTGGTGATGCTTTGGTCAAGGGGGCGGTTAATCTCAGCCTTCGTGTGGGTATTCCTGCGCTGATCGTCAGTTTGACCATTGTTGCCTTTGGCACCTCGGCACCTGAATTGCTGATTTCTATCAAGGCTGCACTTAGCGGTGTACCCGGCATCGCGTTGGGCAATGTGATTGGATCAAACACCGCCAATGTGCTGTTGGTTTTGGGCGTTCCGGCCATGATCACTGTGATGCACACCAGCCAATGCGACACGTCCAAAAGCTATTATCAGATGATGATGGCCACGGCTTTGTTCATTGCATTGGCCTTTCGAGGGGTGTTTGACTGGGTGGCTGGCGTGGTCTTGCTGACGGTCCTAGCCTACATTCTGTTCGCTACGATGCAGGACGCGCTCGCCCACCGCAAAGTAGGTCAAGGGATCGAAGATCTCGAAGAGCCTGAAGGGGCCGACCCGGACATGCCTTGGTGGAAGATCTTTTTGTTTTTGCTGCTCGGTATGATTGGCTTACCTCTTGGCGCGGACATGTTGGTGGATAGCGCGACCGAGATTGCGGTGATGTTTGGTGTGCCGGACACGGTGATTGGATTGACGCTGGTGGCGGTGGGGACGTCGATGCCGGAACTGGCAACCACTGTGATGGCAGCGATCCGGAAACAGGCTGATGTGGCCATAGGCAATGTGATCGGGTCGAACATGTTCAACTTGCTGGCGGTCATTGGCGTTGCATCCTTGATTGCACCGATGCCTGTTGATCCGGCGTTCTTGCGATTTGACATCTGGGTGATGCTGGCTACATCCGCATTGTTGATCCCCTTCGTTCTAATGAAGTTTGATTTGGGGCGGGTATGGGGTGTTGTTTTGACAGGGCTATACGTGACTTACATTGGCGTTGTCCTAGTCTAAGGAGGCACGCACAGTATGCAGGCATTGGTAACAGGCGCTGCACGGCGCCTTGGGCGATCTATGGCGCTCTACCTCGCGCAGCGGGGCTACGATGTCGCTGTGCACTATTCAGGCTCGGAGGCTGATGCAATTGATACCGTTAACCGGATCGAAGCATTGGGCCGGCAGGCGGTGGCGCTTCAGGCGGACCTTTTGAACGAAGATCAAATGCAAGGTCTGGTGCCACGTGCGATCGAGGCGCTTGGCGGGCCTTTGACGGTTTTGGTGAACAATGCATCGGTGTTTGAATACGATAACTTGCATACGGCAACGCGGAACAGCTGGGACCGCCACTTTGAAAGCAATTTGCGTGCCCCTTTCGTGTTAACCCAAGCATTTCAGCATCAAGTACCAGCACCTATGACGGATGACATGGGAGAGCCGGTAGCGCAGGGGTTGGTGGTTAATATGCTTGACCAACGGGTGCGAAAGCTGACTCCTGAGTTCTCAAGCTATACCCTGGCCAAGATGGGGTTGTGGGCCTTGACCCAGACCGCTGCACAGGGGCTGGCCCCGCGAGTACGGGTCAATGCAATAGGTCCAGGGCCGACCCTACAGGGCGCGCGTCAAAGCTCTGAACATTTTACAAATCAACGTCGCAACACGGTTCTACAACGCGGGTCAAACCCTTCTGATATCACGGCAGCGTTGGGGTATTTTCTGGATGCTCCGGGGGTGACGGGACAGCTTATTTGCACGGATGGAGGTCAGCATCTTGGTTGGCAAACACCAGACGTTTTGGGGGTCGAATGACGCCACTGAAATATAGGTTTTGCACCGGTGATCTGAATGTTAAGAAAGTGTTACAATTTTCTTAATGTAGTCAATGACTTGCTCAGTGTTTATAATTTTTCATTTAACTTTCAGCGTGTTAGCTAATCGCCTAAAAATTAGGCAATTACCGGAAGTGGCATAAAAACAAGGAAAATTGTTGTATACACAGATTTTGCCTACAGAGTTATCCACAGAAACGGTGGATGTAATACCACTTGTATCAAAGCGCTTTGCATTGCAGCCGTGAGATGGAATCATACAGCTTTGATCTGTCGGCAAAATCATCGGGGACTGAGTGCTTAACATGCAGCACGGACACGACATTATTCAATCCTATCTAAAGACTCTGGACAGCTCGCCGGGGGTGTATCGGATGTTGGATGAGCAGAGCAGAGTGCTGTATGTAGGGAAGGCGCGCAACCTGAGGGCGCGGGTTTCGAGCTATGCTCGTCCAACAGGACATTCGGGGCGCATTTCTCGAATGATTGCAGACACCAAGACGATGATGTTTCTGACCACTCGGACTGAAACCGAGGCGTTGCTGCTAGAACAAAACCTGATCAAGCAGCTGAAGCCGAAATACAACGTTCTTCTGCGCGACGATAAGTCATTCCCAAATATTGTCGTTACGGATCACGAATACCCGATGATCAAAAAGCATCGCGGCGCGAAAAAAGAAGGGGGCCAGTACTTTGGGCCCTTCGCCAGCGCCGGTGCTGTTAACCGGACGCTGAACCAGTTGCAGCGCGGATTTCAGCTCCGAAACTGCAACGATGCGATGTTTGCCAGTCGCACACGACCCTGTTTGCAGTATCAAATCAAGCGCTGCACGGCACCCTGCGTCGGGAAAATTTCGCCTGAGGAATATCACGCTAGTGTTGTGGATTCGACGCGGTTCTTGCAAGGCAAGTCCACCGAAATACAGGTGATGCTGGCCGAACAAATGCAGGACGCCTCAGATGCGATGGAGTTCGAGCGCGCTGCGGCTCTGCGGGACCGGATCAAAGCGCTGACGCAGGTGCAAACTGCACAAGGTATCAATCCGCGTACGGTGCCTGAGGCCGATGTGATCGCACTGCATTTGGAGAATGGCCAAGCCTGCGTTCAGGTGTTTTTCATTCGGGCGAACCAAAACTGGGGGAACAAGGATTTTTATCCGCGTGTGGGTGAGGATGTGGATGCTGCCGAAGTGTTAGAGGCCTTTATGGGGCAATTCTACGATCAAAAAGACCCGGCGAAATTGATCCTTTTGAATCATGGGATCGAGAATGATGATCTGATGACACAGGCTCTATCGGAAAAATTGGGGCGCAAAGTTGAGATCGCGGTGCCTCTTCGCGGCGAAAAGGCTGAACTGGTTGATGGCGCGGCCCGCAACGCGCGCGAAAGTCTGGCTCGCAAGATGTCTGAAACCGCAACCCAGGCCAAACTGCTGCGTGGTGTAGCCGAGGCTTTTGGCCTGGAGGGCCCGCCCAAGCGGATCGAAGTCTACGACAACAGCCACATTCAAGGCACCAACGCTGTGGGCGGTATGATTGTCGCCGGTCCAGACGGGTTTATGAAAAATCAGTATCGCAAGTACAACATCAAGGGCGAGGACTTGGTGCCGGGAGACGATTTTGGCATGATGAAAGAAGTCCTGTCGCGCCGGTTTACAAGGTTGCAAAAGGAAGATCCGGATCGAAGCAAAGGGCTATGGCCTGACCTTTTGCTGATTGATGGCGGCGCAGGGCAGGTGTCTGCTGTGGCCGAGATCATGCGCGAATATAGTGTCGAGGAAGTGCCTATGGTCGGAGTCGCCAAAGGGGTGGACCGGGATCACGGGAAAGAAGAGTTCCACCGTGTTGGCCAGCGGGTCTTTGCGCTACGCCACAATGATCCGGTGCTGTATTTCATCCAACGTATGCGCGATGAAGCGCATAGGTTTGCGATCGGCACGCATAGGGCTAAACGGGCGAAGTCACAGATGGCGAACCCACTGGATGAGGTGCCCGGAGTGGGGGCCGCCCGCAAACGGGCGCTGCTGGCGCATTTTGGCTCTGCCAAGGCGGTCACACGCGCCAATTTGGTGGATTTGAAGGCCGTAGAAGGGGTCAGTGAGGCCCTTGCAGAAAAGATTTATGACTATTTCCATGAAAAGGGCTGATCGCTGGTCAAAGGAATGCCTTGCGGCATGCTTGGGGTCTCGTCTGTCGGCCTAAAACGGCCTCCTCCTCGGAGCAATACGCGATCTGATGGTTCTAACTGGCAGGGAGCAGCCGCGAAAGGGTTTCACGGACACGTACAGGGATCGGTGTCGGGTTCGAGCGGTCACCAACTAGCACCTGCGTAAAGAAACCTTCGGCGCAGGCTGTTGGTTGGTCGTTGCAAAACAAGCCGATTTCGAAGCGGCAGGAGCTATTGCCAAGATGACCCAAGCGGATGCCTGCGTGCAAGGCATCTGGAAATCCGGTTTCTGAAAAATACCGGCAGCCAGATTCCACAACCAGGAAGCGGAGCGCTTTGGGGCCGCGGATATCGAGGCCATTGTGCATCTGCCAAGTGCTGATCGCCGTATCAAAGAGCGACATATAGGTCGCGTTATTCATGTGGCCGTATTCATCATTGTCAGCCCAACGTGTTTGCATCGGTATGAAGTCGCGATAAGCGTGTCGAACGGAGGGGAGTGGGCGGCTCATCCGCGGCGCAAAATCTGGAAGGCCGCAGAGGCACCCCAACCTGCAATAATGGCAATCGCTAGCGACATAAGACCGTAGATCACCGGCTGTTGCCGGGACAGGGTAAATAACCAACGTTCAAGCCCAACTTTGCGCACGTCAATTTCGGTTGCATAGATCGAGACAACCTCTTGGTTCCGGGTCAAGAAAACCCGAATTTTATGAGACCCTTCGGTCAAGTTGGCAGGCATGGCAATCGAGGTGTCGAACAAGGTTTGTTCACGCAGATTTACTTCGAAGTCGCGCTGTTGGTACTTGTTCTCGGAACTCAGAATGCGGATCAACGCCTTTGAGAAGCGCTGTGGGTCATCTGCGTTGATGCCGACGGCGCGAATGGCCCGCTCAACTGAAATTTGATGGCGCAGGTCTTCGGTTTCGCTGATGACCTTGGACCATTCATCAGATGTGGCAACGGCATAAAAACTCGGAGCCTCGTCGATCTCTGCGGATTCCGTGTTGATCCAGATGCCGAACCGGCGGTCTTTTTTGCGCACGGTAACTTGATGCGACGGTCCCGAGACAGTGATGATCACCTGTAAAGGTTCGTCCGGGATCGTTGTTTCACGTTTCACTGCGCCATAGATCAGGATTTCGGACCCGTCGAAGTCCGCCGAAATTGCGATTTCGTCTTTGGAGAGGCCCAGCACGACTTCTTCGGCCATCAAAGGTGTGGCAAGGACCATGAGTAAGGCTAGCAATAGTCGCATCAATGCCCCCCCGCCGTGCCAAGGCTGAACAGCTCAGATGGCATGACCAACAGGTCAAAGGCGAGCTTGCCGCAAACACCAAGGACCATGAGCGCCAGCAAAATACGCAATTGCTCGGCTTTGAGTTTGGCCCCGAGGACTGCCCCGAACTGGGCCCCGATGACACCACCGACAAGCAGTAAAACGGCCAGAACGATGTCCACGGTAAAGTTTGTTGTCGCGTGCAGCATCGTAGTGAAAGCTGTCACAAAGATGATCTGAAACAGCGAGGTGCCGACAACAACTTTGGTCGGCATACCCAGCAGGTAGATCATGGCCGGAACCATGATGAAGCCGCCGCCAACCCCCATGATCGCCGCCAAAATACCTACGGCTACACCGACGATCAAAGGCGGAATGACCGAGATATAGAGCCCCGATGTGCGAAACCGCATTTTGAACGGAAGTCCATGGATCCAGTTGTGTTTCTTCCGCTTAGGCACCACGCCTGCACGCGATTTGCGCATGGCATTCAGGCTTTCGAAGAACATCATACCGCCGATGATGCCAAGAAAGACAACATAGCATAGTTTGACCAGCAAATCGACTTGGCCAACGCTTTTGAGGTAGTTGAAAACAACAACGCCCAGGGCTGCACCAAACAGCCCTCCGACGAGCAAGACAGTGCCCATTCGGAGATCCACCGTCTTTCGTCTGAAGTGGGCGAGGACGCCAGAAAAAGACGATGCAACAATCTGGTTTGCTTCTGTTGCGACGGCAACCGCAGGAGGAATGCCGATAAAGAACAAAAGCGGGGTCATCAAGAACCCGCCACCAACGCCAAACATGCCCGAAAGCACACCCACGAGACCGCCTAGCCCCAAAAGGAGAAAGGCATTAACCGATACTTCGGCAATAGGAAGATAGACCTGCATGTACATTCCTAGCGCTATCCCAGTTGCTTTTTCAAGCACTGTGACCGGGATAGCGGATTGGGGTTATCGAAGAGTCAAATCTGGTCTTATTTTTGGGCGGGTCCTACCGCTCTTTGACATAAGGCTCGCCGCCCGCCCGTGGAGGGATGGCTTTGCCGACAAAACCCGCCAGAATGACAACCGTCAAGATATAGGGCAGGGCTTCCATTGCTTGAACGGGAATGACGATACCGCCAAGGTCGATGTTCTGAAACCGCAATGCCACAGCCTGCAGAAAGCCGAATAACAGGCACGCGATCAAGGCATACCATGGCCGCCATTTTGCGAAAATCAGGGCCGCCAAAGCGATATAGCCGCGCCCCGCAGTCATTTCTTTGACAAAACCCGCCTGGAGCGACGTTGCAAGATAGGCCCCTGCCACCCCACACAATACGCCGCAAATGGCGACCGCGGCAAAGCGTAGACCGACAACCGACACACCAGCCGTGTCAACTGCATCAGGCGCTTCGCCCACCGCCCGCAGGCGCAGGCCGAACCGAGTGCGAAACAGCACCCACCAGGTTAGGGGAACCATCGCAAAAGCAATATAGGCCAGCGCCGAATGGCCCGATAGTAGATCCGAATAGATCGGGCCCAGTAGGGGAATATCACGTAGCGCATCCGCAAAGGGCAGGGTGATTTCCTGAAACCTTTGTTCCTCTGGAATGGTCGGTGTCCGCCCGCCTTGTTTAAACCAGTTCTGAGCAATCAAAACCGTCAGGCCCGAGGCCAGAAAATTCAAAGCCACACCCGAGATCAACTGATTGCCGCGAAAGGTGATCGAAGCAAGGCCGTGGATCGCCGAGAGCGCCAAGGACGCCCCGATACCCGCCAAAAGCCCGAGCCAGACATTGCCCGACGTAAAGGTAATGGCAGCCGAAAAGAACGCGGCTATCAGCATCTTGCCCTCAAGCCCGATATCGAAAATGCCCGCGCGTTCACTGAACAATCCGGCAAGGCAGGCCAAAAGCAACGGTGTTGAAAGCCGGATAGAGCTGTCCAGAACCTGAATGATCGTATTGAGATCCATCATGCGTCTCCCTTACGGATGCTCAAGAACAGTTTTTCAAGCGGCATCCGCACCATATTGTCGAGCGCGCCGGTGAAGAGGATCACCAGTGCCTGAATCACAATGATCAGTTGTTGGGGGATATTTGTCCAAAACGCCAATTCTGAGCCGCCTTGATACATAAAACCGAACAAAAGCGCGGCCAGCAAAATACCAAAGGGGTGCGAGCGGCCCATCAAGGCAACCGCAATGCCGATGAAACCAGCCCCTTCGGTTGCGTTCAAAACCAGACGCTCGGCCTCACCCATTGTGGTGTTCAGGGCCATCATGCCCGCCAGACCGCCAGAGATCAGCATTGATACGATGGTAATCTTAACCGGTGAGATACCAGCATAACGCGCGCCAGTTTCCGAATGACCAAAGGCGCGGATTTCATAGCCCAACCGGGTGCGCCATATCAGGAAATACACCGCAACACAGGCAGCAAGCGCCACAAAGAAGGTCACATTTGCCGGTGCGTTACGAAACATCACATTGTCCGCGGTCGAAAACATGCTTTGGAAGGTTGGCAGAAACGTCGCCTCGGGGAACTTGGCCGTGGCCGGATCCATTGAGCCTTGCGGGCGCAGAACGTTGACCAAGATGTAGTTCAGCACCGAAAAAGCGATAAAGTTGAACATAATCGTAGTAATAACGATGTGGCTGCCGCGTTTAGCCTGCAAATATGCTGGGATATAGGCCCAAGCGGCCCCAAACAGTGCAGAAATAGCCGCAGCGCCAAACAGGGCAAGCGTCCAATGTGGCCATGGCACGTATAAGCAAACCAGCGCCACACCAAGACCGCCCATCATTGCCTGACCTTCGCCGCCGATGTTGAACATGCGGGCGTGAAAGGCCACGGACACCGCGAGGCCGGTAAAGATAAAGTTGGTCGCATAATACAGGGTGTAGCCAATGCCGCGCGATGTGCTCAGCGCTTCTTTGACCATGATCATGAAGGCTTCGACCGGGTTCTCGCCGATAGCCAGAATAACCAACGCTGAAATTCCAGCCGCCAGCAAGATCGAGATGAGGGGAACAAGGACCGCATCGGCCCAGGCGGGCATCTTATCCATTGGTCTGCTCCTTCGTTTGCGCGACGTTTGTGTCAGTGACACCGGCCATCAACAGGCCCAGTTCTGTCTGGTTGGTTTCGGCAGGCAGGCGTTCGCCCATGATTTCGCCGTCAAACATCACCGCAATGCGATCCGACAGTGACATGATTTCGTCCAGTTCAACCGAGACCAGCAAGATCGCTTTGCCTGCGTCACGCAGTTGCACAATCTGTTGGTGGATAAATTCGATTGCCCCGATGTCGACGCCGCGCGTTGGCTGACCAATTAACAGCAAATCGGGATTGCGCTCGATCTCACGCGCCAGAACGATTTTTTGTTGGTTGCCGCCAGAGAAGTTTTTGGCAGAGAGCCAAGGATTGGGCGGCCGCACGTCAAAGCGGTCCATTTTGGCCTGCGCTTCGGCTTTGATCGCTTTGTTGTCCATCAAAACGCCGCTGCCGGTTTCCGGGCCGCGATGATATCCGAACACCATGTTTTCCCATGCGGAATAGTCCAGAATCAGCCCTTCGTGGTGGCGGTCCTCGGGCACGTGGCCGATGCCGCGTGCGCGCCGCGACTGGCCGTCAGAATGCTTGCCAGTCAGATCCAGCTCTTCGCCATTTACCCGGATTGATCCGGTGGCATGGCCATAGCCGCCCAAAACGCGCATCAGTTCTGACTGCCCATTGCCGGACACACCCGCAATGCCGACGATTTCACCGGCACGCACGTTCAAGGAAATGCCTTTTAGCCGCTCGACTCCGGCTTCGTCTATGTGGTGCAGGTTCTCGACCTCAAGCACCGGTTTTCCGGGGTTGGCAGGCGCTTTGTCAACGCGCAGCAAGACCTTGCGGCCGACCATCAGTTCGGCAAGCTCTTCGGGGCTGGTCTCGGAGGTTTTGACCGTCGCCGTCATTTCGCCGCGCCGCATGACCGAAACTGTATCGGTGATTTCCATGATCTCACGCAGTTTGTGGGTGATCAGGATGATCGTTTTGCCCTCTTCGCGCAGCCCCTTGAGGATCCGGAAAAGGTGGTCCGCCTCGGCCGGGGTCAAGA
Organism: Pelagimonas varians; assembly: GCF_003208435.1. Lineage (GTDB taxonomy): Bacteria > Pseudomonadota > Alphaproteobacteria > Rhodobacterales > Rhodobacteraceae > Pelagimonas > Pelagimonas varians. Next base: position 149,942 of record NZ_QKMF01000006.1, read on the forward strand.
CACCGGTCGGTTCGTCCAAGATCAAGATGTCGGCTTCGCGATAGAGTGCTTTGAGAATTTCGACCCGCTGTTGGTGGCCCACAGACAGATCTTCAATCAGCGCGTCTGGATCAACTTGCAGTTCGTATTCTTCGGCAAGATGTTTTAGCACACCGCGGGCTTTTCGCAGGCTGGGCTGTAACATGGGGCCATCTTCTGCGCCAAGGATGACATTTTCCAACACGCTAAAATTCTGCACCAGCTTGAAGTGCTGGAAGACCATGCCGATCCCAGCGGCAATCGCGGCCTGACTGTCGGGAATTTCGGTTGGCTTGCCGTTGATCAGGATCTCGCCGCTGTCTGCTTTATAAAAGCCGTAGAGGATCGACATCAGTGTCGATTTCCCCGCGCCGTTTTCCCCGATAATCCCATGAATCGTTCCGGGCATCACCCGTATCGAAATGTCTTTGTTGGCCTGCACAGGGCCAAAGGCCTTGGAGACACCTTTAAGTTCGATGGCTGCGGTTTCGGTCATCCGTCCTCCACGAGAGCAAGTCTTTGTTGTCGCCTACAGGGGCCAATGGCACAGGAGCGTATTTTTTGCTCAAAGCATATTTGTTTTGCTTTGCGGCATCTGAGTCAAGGCCAAGTGCGACGGAAACTTCAGGATTTCGCAATGAATCCTTAATCATTGGCACTGTGGCCAATCGCGCCGCTTTCACTATGCGCCTTTCGGAAACAAAAAGGCCGCGCCAGAGCCGGCGCGGCCTTTGAGGGCCTTCAGTCCAGTTGGATTAGAACTTCAACACAGGGCAGCTGTCATCCGACGAATAGTCGTGGACTTTCAGATCGCCTGCGATGATCTGTTCGCGCGCTGCGTCAACGGCTGCTTTCATCTCATCGGACACCAGTGGTGCGTTGTTTTCGTCCAGAGCATAACCAACACCTTCTTCGGCTAGGCCAAATACTTTGACTGTGCCGGTTTCAAGATCAGCGCCTGCTGTCATCGAATCAAATACGGCTACATCAACGCGCTTCAGCATCGATGTCAAAACCTGACCGGGGTGCATGTGGTTTTGGTTGCTGTCGACGCCAATAGACAAGATGTTTTCTTTGGCTGCGGTCTGCAAAACACCGATACCGGTGCCGCCTGCCGCTGCATAGATCACGTCCGCGCCCTGGCTGATTTGCGCGCGCGCCAGCTCAGAACCTTTTACAGGGTCGTTCCAAGCTGCTGGCGTGGTGCCGGTCATGTTGGATACAACCTTGGCGTCGGGGTTTGCTGCGACAACACCCTGTGCGTAGCCGCAAGCGAATTTGCGGATCAGCGGGATGTCCATGCCGCCGATAAATCCAACGGTGTTCGATTCGGATGCCATGCCGGCCATCATGCCAACAAGGTAGGATCCTTCATGCTCGGAGAACAGGATCGACACAACGTTGCTGTGCTTGTCAGGGTCAACCCAGCCGTCGATGGTCACGAACTTGGTGTCGGGGTAGTCTGCGGCAACCGCGTCGATGGAACCAGCGATCGCAAAGCCAGTGGTTACAACTGGGTTAAAACCGGCTTCGGCGAAACGGCGCAGGGCCTGCTCGCGCTGCGCTTCGGACTGGATTTCGATGTCTTTGTACGTTCCGCCAGTTTCCTGTGCCCAACGCTCGGCGCCACCAAAGGCTGCTTCGTTAAAGGATTTGTCGAATTTGCCGCCAAGATCGTAGATCAGAGCCGGATCAGCCAAAGCTGCGCCTGCGGACAGCGCCAGTGCAGCGGCTGTGCCGAGAATTGTCTTCATGAAAGTCATGTGTTGCTCCCAGGTGTGAACGACGGACAGAGTCGCCGTTTCGTTTATGATAGGCAATAAAGACGCAAGGCGCGTGCAAGGGTCAACCAGAATCTTTGTATCAAAGGGGTTTAGCCCGATTTCCGCTAGGTCAATGCCCGTCGCATAACCAATGCATCCTCGGCGGGTGCGTCCTTGCGGCTGTAGTAGGCCTTGCGGCGGCCAACCTCTTGGAAGTCAAAACCTTTGTAGAGTCCGATGGCCGCTAGATTGCCGGCAGCAACCTCAAGAAAAACCGTGTCGATGTCGCGGGTTGGCAATTGTACGCAAAGCTCCTTGAGCAAATCCGCGCCAATACGTTTGCGCCGATGTTCCGGCGCGACAGCAATCGTAAGAATCTCTGCTTCGGGGCAAAAGCAGCTGGCCATGACAAACCCGTTAGGGGCACAGATTGGCAAAACATCGCGTCTGTTTAGCAGGGATGTGACTTCTTTCAAGCTCCATGGTCGATCGGGAAAACAGCGCGCATATATCGCCGTCATTTCATCGGGTGTCATTGCTGCGTTTCAGCCAAAATCACCGGCGCGGCATGGCGCGATGGCGCGGCATCGGCAGGGCGTAGATACATGGGTGCAGGGGGCTGCAAATCAATGTCGTGCATACGCAGCATGGCTTGGCGTGCGATTGCTTCTTCAACAGAATATTGCGGGGCAACAACTGGCCCCCCTGTAAGGTCGGCGATCTGTTCCGCATGGCTGCCAAGCCCGGCGGCCTTGAGCGTCGGATCCGGTAGCGAAAGACTGTCCAAATCGCACAAAACGGCTTTGGCTGCGGTGCCGTCATTCATGGTTTGCGCATAGAGTTTTGCGCGGGGCGCAGCGACGGTACACACCACTGGCGCGTCATATCCCAGCGCCAAGGCTTCGAAATGAGAGACGCCGACAATAGGGATACGCAGGGCAAGACCCAGCCCGCGCGCAGCTGCGACGGATATGCGAATGCCGGTGAAATTGCCGGGGCCGATTCCAACCCCGATTGCAGACAGGTCCTGCCATGTTGCCCCGCCTGCGGTCAGGACTTCTTCGATAAGGGGCATGATGCGTTCGGCTTGGCCGCGCGCCATGTCTTCGTTGGCAGAGGCGATAACCTCGGTTCCACGTAGCAATGCGGCGGCGCAATAGGCACCGGAGGTGTCAAATCCAAGGGTCAAAGGCAGTTTTGTCATGGCCTCTATGTGCCGTCGACAGGCTCTGATGACAAGAGCCGCGCACGCCCTGATGCGGCTGATGTCGGCAATTCATCGTTAATATGCAGCCACGAAAGGCGCGCATCGGTGTGGCAATGCGATTGCGATGGATACAGCGCTGCCTGATCCAGTACGCCGACGGGCAGATAGATTTGGTCAGGTAGATAATCAAAACGTGCCGCCATTGGCGATCCGCAGTCGGGGCAATTGACCCGTTCAACGCCTTTGACATGACTGCGCCACTCGACGGTGTGCGAAAACTGGATGCTTTGATGCTGGATAGCTGCAAACGCTGGTAGCGGGGCCCCTGTCCAACGGCGACAATCGATACAATGACAATAGGCCACCGTCAAAGGTGGCCCATCGGCAGTAAAACTGGTTTGCCCGCAGTAGCAGCGGCCACTGAGCCGTGCTGATTGACCTTTGAGGTCAGACGGCAACAGGGCGCACTTCTGTCACTTCGGGAATGTAGTGACGCAGCAGATTTTCAATGCCCATTTTCAGCGTCAAAGTCGAGGAGGGGCAGCCTGCGCAGGCCCCTTGCATGTGCAGGTAAACAACCCCGCGGTCAAAGCCGTGGAACGTGATGTCGCCACCATCTTGGGCCACGGCCGGACGTACGCGACTGTCCAGTAGCTCTTTGATTTGAATGACTATTTCACCGTCTTCGCCATCGTGGTCCGCATGGCCACCAGCCTGCACCGCGCCGTCGGAGATGACAGGTTGACCGCTTTGGAAGTGTTCCATGATTGCGCCAAGGATCGCGGGTTTTAGGTGGTCCCAATCGACGGCTTCTTCTTTGGTGACTGTTACAAAGTCATTGCCGAAGAAAACGCCAGTCACGCCGGAAACCGAAAACAGGCGCTGGGCCAATGGGGATGATCCCGCAGCGTCAGAACTTGGGAAATCCGCCGTGCCCATTTCAAGCACAGTCAGGCCCGGAAGAAACTTCAACGTGGCAGGGTTCGGAGTGGATTCGGTCTGAATGAACATCGCAGATGCGCCTTTTCTGGTCTTTGCGAAATATGGGCGCAGCCAGCCCGAAGGTCAAGGTTTAGAGTGGTTCTAAACCGGATGGCTGGCAGAAAGGCTCTTTAACCGAGCCCTGATGTATTTTGCTGCGGATCTGTAATGGGATGGGCCAGCAGCTTCGGCCCAGCGTCCGGGCGTCCAGTGATTGTTACCGCCTTGCATGGGCGCACCGTAAAGGTCGGCTTCACTGCCGCCGTCGACAAAATCCAGCAAAAGCGCATGGTTGCTGCGCAGCATGGCGCGCGCCGGCTCCCAGTCCAAATCTACTTGGGCTGCTCGAAGGTCGGCGTTAAAGCGTTTCAATTCGTTCCACTTGTATCCCCGAGCCGGCAGCGCGACGTCTTTGCCCAGTTGTCCATCACGATACCAGCCTAGAAATAGCGAAATCCAATACGCACGGTGGCCGACAATGTCCTTGATGCTTGCCCCGCCAGAATCCGAATCTGGAACGAGCCGGGCGGACGGGGGCACCTTGTCGAGCACGGTTTCGAGCTTGGTAAATTCCGCCACGCATATGGCGTGCAAGTCGGTCTTAGATGTGGCCGCAGGCATTAGACGTGTTCCTTTTTGCCCAGCATATCAGGATGCGGAAGGAAGACTTTGATCTGTGTCTGTTGGCCGTGAAACGCGTTTAGGTGACCGCTTCAAGCCGCTCTTTGGACATATTCCCCGGAACAACCGTGATGGGAATCGGCAGGCCCGCACTGTTGCGCATCAGCTGAGAGATAATAGGGCCGGGGCCCTTTTTGTCATCAGCGGCCCCCAAAACCAAAAGGCCGACGTCAGAGTCGGACTGGACATGGGCAATGATTTCCGGGACAGCTTCGCCTTCGCGAATGACCAATTCTGGATCGACGTTTTGTTTGTCGCGCATCCATTTGGCAAATACTTCAAAATGGGCGTGGATGCGTTCACGGGCCTCTTCGCGCATAACCGCGCCAACGCCAATCCAGTGGTTGAATTCGTCAGGTGGAATCACCGACAAAATCGCCACACCGCCGCCGGACTTTGAGGCCCGCATCGCCGCAAAACGCATGGCGTTCAGGCATTCACGGCTGTCATCCAGGACAACAAGAAACTTGCGCATTGTACACTCCCTATCGCGGCGATCATGCCTGTGCAGCGGGCAGCTGGCAAGCGCCCGCCGCTAGATTGCTTATCAGGTCTATTTTTCTGACGCAGCCCAGTCCCAATACATTTCCCGTACACGGCGGCTGATCGGACCGACCTGATAATTGTCGTCTTCGATTCCGGTTACGGCGGTGACCTTGCTCATGTTGCCAGACAAAAACACCTCGTCTGCGCCCTTGAAATCGTCAAAGGACAAGACCGTTTCGTTCACCTTGATGCCGTCTGCCCGCAGGTTCACAATGTGGCGGGCCCGAGTAATGCCTGCCAAAAAGGTCCCGTTGGGGATGGGGGTAAAGACTTCGCCATCTTTGACCATAAAGACATTTGCCGTCGCGGATTCGGCGACATTGCCCATAGCGTCGGCGGCCAAAGCATTGTTGAATCCGCGGGCGCGGACTTCGGCCAACATGCGGGCATTATTGGGGTAAAGGCACCCTGCCTTGGCATTCACCACAGCGCTTTCCATCACGGGGCGGCGAAAACGGGTGTAGCCCAATGTGATACTGGCCGTGTCAGGGGCCATTGGGATTTCCTCAAGGCAGATGGCGAATCCGGTTTCATCAGGGGATGGCACAATTGCGGTGGGGTCACCGTGAATGCCCCAATACATCGGCCGGATGTAGACTGCCGCGCCGGGCGCGAATGCGGTTAAACCTTCGCGAACGATCTGCACCATGTCCGACGTCGCCACTGTGGGTTTCAACATGAGCGCTTCGGCTGACCGGTTGACCCGCGCGCAATGCGGTTCCAAGTCCGGGGTCAGCCCGTTGACCATGCGTGCTCCGTCAAACACGGTCGTGCCCAGCCAGCTACCGTGATCTGCGGCGCGCATAATCATGGCATCGCCATCCTGCCATGCGCCGTTAAAGTAAGTGCGGATATGTTTGCCGATTGCCATTTGGGGTCCTCTTGTTTGAGGGCAAGCTAGGCGCGGCATGCGCGAAGGTCCAGAGGTCTCGGAACACGAACGCCGCGGAGGCTTTGGGTGGCGCCCGGTGCCGATCGGAAACCGTTTCGGCGCAAATCGCTGTGAAGGTGTCGGGATTGGCTCACGCAGAGGGGGGGTGTCATGGTCTAGACTGCGCCCAAGCCCAAAGGAAAACGCGCATGTCCGATAAGATTAAATTCACCCTCGATGGCACCGAAGTTGAGGCGCAGCAGGGAATGACCATTTGGGAAGTGGCCAATGGCCGGGGCCTGAAAATCCCGCATCTGTGCCACAAACCTGCACCGGGGTATCGCCCGGATGGCAATTGCCGCGCCTGTATGGTCGAGATCGAGGGCGAACGCACCTTGGCGGCATCTTGTATTCGCGAACCGCGCCAAGGCATGGTGGTGACCACCAACAACGCCCGCGCAACCAATGCCCGTAAAATGGTCGTTGAGCTGTTGTTGGCGGACCAGCCCGAGCGCGACGTGGCCCATGATAAATCCAGCCATCTTTGGGATATGGCAGAGGCGACCGGCCTGTCCGATAGCCGTTTCCCGACCATCGAACCGGAGCGGATTCCGCTGTTGGACGACACTCATGTGGCGATGCGGGTCAACTTGGACGCCTGTATCCAATGCGGTTTATGTGTGCGGGCCTGCCGCGAAGTGCAGGTCAATGATGTGATCGGCATGGCCGGGCGCGGCCATGATGCCTATCCTACATTTGATATGGCGGACCCGATGGGCGCATCATCTTGCGTTGCGTGCGGCGAATGCGTTCAAGCCTGTCCAACTGGTGCGCTGATGCCTGCGACGGTGGTTGATGCGGCTGAAGTGGGCGACAGCAAAGATTTCGATTCCGAAACCGAAAGCGTTTGCCCGTTTTGCGGCGTGGGCTGCAAAGTTTCGCTCAAGGTCAAAGACGGCAAAGTCAAATATGTCGAAGGTATCAACGGCCCCGCGAACGAAGGACGGCTTTGTGTCAAAGGACGCTTTGGTTTTGACTATATTCATCATCCGCACCGGCTGACGAAGCCGTTGATCCGCCGCGCTGATGCGCCGGCCAAGGGGCTGAATGTCGATCCCGGCAACCTTTCGACTCATTTTCGCGAAGCCACTTGGGATGAAGCGCTGGACGTAGCGGCCAACGGTCTGACCGGTTTGCGTGATGCCCACGGTGGCCGTGCGGTTGCAGGCTTTGGCAGTGCGAAATGCACCAATGAAGAGGCGTATCTGTTCCAAAAGTTTATCCGGCAGGGCTTCAAGCACAACAACGTCGATCACTGCACACGGCTTTGCCATGCGTCGTCGGTATCGGCCCTGATTGAAAACGTCGGCTCCGGCGCGGTCACCGCCACCTTCAACGAGATTGAAAATGCCGATGTGGCGATCATCATCGGGGCAAACCCGATTGAGAACCACCCCGTTGCGGCAACCTATTTCAAACAATTCACCAAACGTGGTGGCAAGCTGATCGTCATGGATCCGCGCGGCGTCGGAATGCGGCGCTTTGCAGATGAAATGCTGCAATTCCGCCCTGGTGCAGATGTTTCGATGTTGAACGCCATTATGCATGTGATTGTCGAAGAAGAATTATACGACAGCGCTTATATCGAAAAGTTCACCGAGAACTGGGAGGCGGAAAAGGCCCATCTGGCGGATTTCAGCCCCGAAGCGATGTCCGGCATTTGCGGCATTGATCCCGAACAAATCCGCCGTGTGGCGCGGATCTATGCCGGGGCCGAAGCCGGTTTGATTTTCTGGGGGATGGGGGTGTCGCAACACATCCATGGAACAGACAATTCGCGTTGCCTGATCTCGCTTGCTTTGATGACTGGGAATGTGGGCAAACCCGGTGCTGGGCTGCATCCTCTGCGCGGACAAAACAATGTACAAGGGGCATCAGACGCTGGTTTGATTCCGATGTTCTTGCCCGACTATCAATCGGTTATGGATGACGGTATCCGCAAGGCCTTTACCGATGTTTGGGACAGCGATGATTTCAGCAATGAAAAAGGTCTGACAGTCACCGAGATCGTGGACGAAGTGTATGCGGGCAATATCAAGGGGATGTATATTCAGGGTGAAAATCCGGCTATGTCTGACCCGGATGTTGAACATGCCCGTGATGCCTTTGCCAAACTTGAAATGATGGTCGTGCAGGACATTTTCCTGACGGAAACGGCGAATTATGCGGATGTAATTTTGCCTGCTTCTGCCCTGTATGAGAAAAACGGGACGGTTTCGAACACCAACCGGCAGGTGCAGCGGGTTCGTCCAGCGGTGCCGCCCCCCGGTGAGGCCCGCGAAGATTGGGCTGTGACGGTCGAACTGGCGCAGCGCTGCGGGTTGCCGTGGGTCTATTCGGATGTCAGTGAAGTTTTTGCGGAAATGAAGCTGAACATGAAGTCGTTGAACAACATTACGTGGGACCGGTTGAAGACCGAAACGATCACCTATCCGTCGTTGCATGAAACAGACCCCGGTCAGGCGATTGTGTTTGGAGATGGTTTCCCGAGGCCCGACGGGCGCGCGCGGTTTACCCCTGCGTCGGTGATTGCACCGGACGAAGCCCCCGATACAGAGTATCCGATGATCATGACCACTGGCCGGCAGTTGGAGCATTGGCACACCGGGTCTATGACACGGCGATCAAAAGTTCTGGATGCGGTCGAGCCTGAGGCAAATTGTTCGCTGCACCCCAAGACGTTGCGTGCACTTGGCGTTGAACCCGGCGGGATGATCCGCCTGACAACGCGGCGCGGATCGATTGAGATTATGGCGCGGGCGGATCGGGCGATTGCTGAAGACATGGTGTTTGTGCCCTTTGCCTATGTCGAAGCGGCTGCCAATGTGTTGACCAATCCTGCGATCGACCCCTACGGCAAGATTCCGGAGTTCAAGTTTTCAGCGGTGCGGGTTGAAGCGGTAGAAGAGATGGCTGCGCAATAACGGGGACGCTCGTGCCTTTGGCACATCGCCCCACCCGCCATCCCGCAGCGATTTAGATATTCGGATTTTTGGGCTATACTGGTGTCATTTCAATGATGCGGTATAGCTCAGGAGGTTATTATGGACCCGGTATCGATCGGTTTTTATGCAAGTGTTTGCGGTTTGCTTGGCCTTGTAGGGCCCAAGCTTGGCACAGCCCCCATCCGGCTCGGAATTGGGGCCGGAGTTGGGGTCCTAGCTGTGGCATTGCTTCCGCATTTAAAAGTGATGCTGGGCGTCGCGGAAAGTTACAGCGCTGTGTCGCCTTAGGGGTCAGCCCCAGTCGACATCACCCAGAAAAATGTAGCCCGCACCGTAGATCGTTTTGATCAGGCGCGGGTTTTTCGGGTCTTCGCGCAATTTGGTGCGCAGCCGCGAGATACGCACATCCATCGCCCGATCAAAGCTTTCGCCTGCGGCTCCGCCAAGGGTTTCTTGCATATGGGCACGGGAAATCAGGCGTTTCGGGCTTTCGAGGAACAGGCGTAGCACTTCACCTTCGGCGTGGCTGAAGGGGGTTTCTTCGCCGGCTGAATCGACCAGCGTATAGCGGTCAAAATGTGCGGTCCAACCGTTGAAACGGGCTGTATCGCCTTGGGCGGCCGCGGCCTTGGGGCCGCGCAAGCGTGCGCGAACGCGGGCAACGACTTCGGCGGGGTCAAAGGGTTTGATGATATAATCATCGGCCCCCAGTTCCAGACCGGTGATTTTGTCCTGGACCTGCGCGCGTCCGGAAATGATGATGATGGTTGCGCCTTGTTCAAGGGCCAGCCGGTGAACAACTGTCAGGCCATCACGGTCGGGTAGGCCAAGATCGACTAGGCAGACGTCCGGCGTCGTGCGGCGCAGTGCGGCCTCAAATTCAGTGGCGCGGGCAAAAGTCAGCGTGCGAAATCCGGCTTCGGTCAAGGCTTCTGACAGCATATCGCGGATGGCGGGTTCATCATCTAGAATGGTGACGAGAGCGCTCATTTTTGCTCCTTTCCATGGCCAAGGAAGCGGGCCAGATCGTCCGCATCAAAGGGTTTTGCCAAAACCGGCACCAGTGCGCGGGCTTTTTCATGCAAGGGGTGATCTATCGGCAATGAGGTCATCAGACGCAATGGCAAATCGGGCAGTTTCTGAACAAGATCTACGCCTGTTTCATGCCCTTCAAGTGAAATGTCCGAGAGTATCAGGGCGATATCGGGAAGCCCTTCGGCGAGCGCGCAGGCCTCGTAAACCGACGCGGCTTCGACCACGGTAAATTTCATGTCAGTCAGCATTTCACGCACCGACGCCCGAATGTCCGGACTGTCTTCGACCAAAAGGATCAGGCTGGCCTCTGGCACGGCATCTGCGCGCCTTAAAGGCAAGCGCAACCGGATGTCAGCGCCGGTTGTAGTATTGGACAGGCGCAGATCGCCGCCCGCCAGTTTGGTCATGTCGTAGACCATAGCAAGCCCGAGGCCGGACCCTTCGCCGCCTTTGGTGGTGAAGAAGGGATCGAGTGCGTGATCCAGGGCCTGCTCGGAAAATCCCGATCCGGTATCGGAAACGGAAATTTGCAGCCATGTTTTTTGGTGTTCTTGGGCGACGATCCGGATTGACCCGGTTTTGCCGCAAGCGTCGCGGGCATTGAGGATCAGATTCAGCAGCGCATCTTGCAACATGCCTTCGTCGATGAGCAGCTGGTGCTGGGTTTCGTCACAAACCTGCAGGCTGATACCGTCCGGCAAAGATGGCGTGGCAAGGGTTTGCAAGTCTTTCAAGAAGGGCCCAAGTGACAGGGGCGCGGCTTGCCATGCGCGATGGGCAGTTATGTCCGCGATCCGGTTCAAAAGGGTGCCTCCGCGGCGCGCGGCTTGCAAGGTTGCGTGGATCAGAGGTTCCGCATGGGTTCCAAGTGCCATCCGGTCGAGCTTGGACTGCATGCCAAGAATGATCGTGAGCAGATTGGAAAAATCATGTGCCAGACCGCTGGTCAACTGAGCGGCCATTTCACGGCGCCGCGTTTGCTGCAAGGCCGTTCGCGTCTGGGTTTCTTCGGTCACGTCCTGAGACAAGATGTAGACCCCCGGTTCCAGCGGATCCGGGGTGAAGACGACGCGAATGCGCCGGGACGATGCCTCGTGGGTGAATTCAAATGTGCTTTGTTGCCCGTCTTGTGCGGCCTCGAAATAGGGCTGAACCTTGGCGAAGGCTTGGGCCCCCAGCGCATCGGAAATATGGGTGCCAAGGATGCTTGTCGGACGCCCTGGCATGACCAAATGCAGACGTTTGTTGGAAAATGTGTAGAGGCCGTTTTCGTCAACACGGGCAATATGCGCAGGCATCATTTCGGTGGTCAGGCGTGTGCGCGCTTCCATTTCCGTCAATTCGCGGCGCGCTTCCATCAAGGCTTTGTTGGTGGCGGCAAGGGCGCGGTTGGTGGCCGAGAGTTCCTCTGACCGTTTAAGGACTTCTTCGGAGAGTTGTTCGGAATGTGTACGCAGCAGTTGTTCCTGAGCGCGTGTTTCGGTGATGTCTGTATAGACGGTCACCCAGCCACCTTGGGGCAAAGGGCCGCCTTCGATGGAGACGGTGCGACCATTGGCGCGGGTGCGTTCGACATAGTGCGACTGAAAAGCCCGCGCGGTGTCAACGCGGTCACGGATAAAGGTTTCAGGGTCATCGACCTCGCCGTATTCGCCGCGTGTGACCAGATGGCGAATGGTTTCTTCAAAACTGGCACCGGGTGTTGTCAGCCGGGAGGGGAGGTTGAACATTTCCGCAAAGGGCGCGTTGCAGACCGCGAGCCGTAGGTCGCTGTCATAGATCGACAGGGCCTGCTGGATCAGGTTGAGGCCGGCTTGGGTGAGCGCTTGGTTGATCATAGGGATGTCGGGTCGCTTGTCCTGCGGACGTCGCCCCACCCACCATCCCGCAGCGCGTCGCGAATTTTTTGCGCAATCACTGAAGAGCGGCAAACAGAGCATTGTCATCTGTGTTGCTTGCCCAGCGTAGCGTGCAGCTAAGGCGGGGGCCAAGGGTAAAAACCGCCTTGTTACAATTCGTAAGATTCAGGAAATGTTCAGGAAAAAGTTGACCGACAGATTAGAGCCTGACCAAATAGGCGGCAGAATCGCATAAGCGATCTGGCCCCATTACCGGGGGCCGCTGGTGGGTGTCAGTTGAGGAGCTGGCATTTAGGGAGGACAAAACGTGGCTAAGTTGGCTGAGAGCGCAGATGGTCTGTGCTCGGTACCTGCATTATTGCAACGCAACGCCGAGAAATTCGGCGACCGTCCCGCTTATCGCGAGAAGGAATACGGGATCTGGCAGAGCTGGACCTGGAAAGAAACGTCAGACGAAATCGAAGCGCTGGCCTTGGGATTGCTGAACCTTGGTGTGAACAAGGGAGATCATGTTGCCATCATCGGTCGCAATCGTCCCTATTTGTACTGGTCCATGGTGGCCGCGCAGATGGTCGGGGCCGTTCCTGTGCCTCTCTATGCCGATGCTGTTGCCGAAGAGATGGAATACGTGTTGTCACATTGTGGCGCACGGTTTGTCATTGCGGCGGACCAAGAGCAGGTCGACAAAGTCATCGATATTCAAGAGCATCTGCATCAGTTCGAGCACATGCTGTACCTTGATCCACGCGGCATGCGGAAATACGACCACCGCACGTTGCATGAGTTTAGCCATGTGCAAAATCAGGGCCGTGCCGCCTATGATGAGTTTATCGAAGATCTGAATGCGCGCCGCAATTCACTGACATACGATGATACCTGCGTGATGCTGTATACATCCGGCACCACGGGCAAACCCAAGGGTGTGGTTTTGTCGAACCGTAATATCGTTGAGACTGCCAAAGCGAGTTCTCAATTCGATAGCCTGACTGAGGGGGAAGAAATTCTGGCTTACCTGCCGATGGCATGGGTCGGGGATTTCATCTTTTCGCTGGGCCAAGCATATTGGACCGGGTTTTGCGTGAACTGCCCGGAGAGCGCAGAAACGATGAAGACGGATTTGCGCGAAATCGCACCGTCCTATTATTTCGCGCCGCCTGCGGTGTTTGAAGGCCAGTTGACGCAAATCATGATCCGCATGGAAGATGCTGGCGCATTCAAGCGCAAGATGTTCCATTACTTTATGGCCCATGCCCGCAAGGTTGGCCCGCGGTTGTTGGAAGGCGAACCGGTTAGTCTGTTTGACCGGGTGAAATACGCATTGGGTGAGTTCACCACCTATGGGCCGCTGAAAAACGCGCTTGGGTTTTCGAATGTCCGCATCGGCTATACCGCTGGTGAAGCGATCGGGCCGGAGCTGTTTGATTTCTACCGTTCGCTAGGGATCAACCTTAAGCAGCTGTATGGCCAGACCGAAGCCACTGTTTTCATCACTCAGCAACCAGACGGCGAAGTTCGATCCGATACAGTTGGCGTTCCAAGCCCCGGAGTCGAAATCAAAATTGCAGATACCGGAGAAGTTTTTTACCGCTCTGCGGGCACGTTTGTTGAATATTACAACAACCCTGAATCGACAGCAGATACCAAAGACGCTGAAGGTTGGGTTGCGACCGGAGATGCTGGCTTCTTTGAGAAAGAAAGTGGTCACCTGCGGATCATCGACCGCATTAAGGACGTGGGAAAGATGTCCGATGGCGGGATGTTTGCGCCTAAGTATGTTGAGAACAAGCTAAAGTTCTATCCCAATATTCTGGAAGTTGTCGTGTTTGGCGCTGGTCGTGATCGGTGCACAGCCTTCGTGAATATCGATCTGACGGCGGTCGGCAACTGGGCAGAGCGCAACAACATCGCCTATGCCTCTTATCAGGAGTTGGCAGGTCATCCCGAGGTTTTGGATACAATTCAAAGCCATATCGAAGAGACCAACATTTCGATCGCGCAAGATGAGATGCTGGCGGGCTGCCAGATTCACCGCTTCTTGATCCTTCACAAGGAACTAGATGCGGATGATGGGGAAATGACCCGGACACGCAAAGTGCGACGTAAGATTGTTGGTGAGAAGTTCGATGATTTGGTTACGGCTCTCTATGACGGGTCCGACGAAATTTATACCGAAACGGAAGTCACCTATGAAGACGGTCGCAAAGGTAAGATCACCGCGACGTTGAAAATTCGGGACACCAAGGTGCAACCGGTTGCCGCGAAACTGGCTGCGGAATGATGGGGCCGCTCGTGCTGCGCACATCGCCCCGCCCACCATCCCGTGAAACTAGAAAAGAGACCCAAGCATGAAAGATACTGAAGGATACGTCACAGCCGACGGTCGTCAGATTGGCGGCGTGCTGATGGAACTGAACAACATCACGCTGAAATTCGGCGGGGTGACAGCGATCAGTGACATCTCATTTGACATCCACGAGGGTGAAATTCGCGCGATTATTGGTCCGAACGGGGCCGGTAAATCGTCAATGCTCAACATCATCTCGGGGTTTTACACGCCAACAATTGGTGAGCTTTGGTACAAAGGCGAAAAACGCCCTCAGATGCGGCCCTATGAAATCGCTCGAATGGGCGTCGCCCGCACGTTTCAGAACATTGCTTTGTTCGAAGGCATGACCGTTTTGGACAATGTCATGACCGGCCGGTTAACCCATATGCACGCAGGCGTTGCTGCGCAGGCGCTGTGGTATGGCAAGGCCCGCGCCGAAGAAATTGCGAACCGTGAAATCGTCGAGAAAGTCATCGATTTCCTCGAAATTCAAAGCATCCGCAAGACGCCGGTTGGCCGATTGCCGTACGGGTTGAAAAAACGCGTGGAGCTGGCGCGGGCCTTGGCGGCTGAACCCAGCATTTTGCTGCTTGATGAGCCTATGGCCGGTATGAACGTTGAGGAAAAAGAGGACATGAGCCGCTTTATTCTGGACGTGAATGATGAGTTCGGCACCACGATTTGCCTGATCGAACACGATATGGGCGTGGTTATGGATTTGTCGGACCGCGTTGTTGTTATGGACTACGGCAAAAAGATCGGTGACGGCCCACCCGACGAGGTGCGCAACAACCAAGATGTAATCGACGCCTATCTCGGCGTTCCAAGTTAACAGGGGGCAAACATGTTAAACGACATCTTTATCGCGCCGTTTGCCGACATGATTGCGGCACCGGATTTCCTGCTTCAAGTGCTATGGGAAGGCCTGGTATCCGGCATTCTCTACGCGCTGATCGCGCTCGGCTTTGTCTTGATCTTCCGTTCAAGCCGGATCTTCAACTTTGCCCAGGGTATCATGGTGGTCTTTGCCGCTCTGACCTTGGTTGGCTTGCACGCTATGGGCATACCGGCCTGGATCAGTGTCGCACTGACCTTGGGTGTGATGTTCATATTAGCCGTCAGTATTGAGCGTATCGTATTGCGCCCGTTGGTCGGTCAGCCCGACATCATCTTGTTCATGGCATCAATCGGTATCACGCTGTTCCTGATCGGCGGCGGAGAAATCATCTTTGGCGGTGAAAACAAGGTCATGATCACAGAAGAGCTGGGCATTCCAACCGGCGACACTGTGTTGGAGCCTTGGGGCGGTCTGCTGATCTTGCAGCACCTTGATATCACCGTTGTTTTGGTTGCATCGGCACTGGTTGCGGCCTTGCTGGCCTTCCTCAACTACACGCAGATGGGCCGGGCGATCCGGGCTTTGGGCGACGATCATCAGGCGGCTTTGTCAGTTGGTATTTCGCTGCAGACTGTTTGGGTTTTGGTGTGGTTCATTGCGGGCATTATCGCGCTGGTGACAGGCATTGCCTGGGGCGCACGGGCCGGGGTCAGTTTCGCTCTGGAAGTGATCGCGTACAAAGCCTTGCCGGTTCTGATGCTGGGCGGTTTGGAATCGATCACAGGGGCCATTATCGGTGGTCTGCTGATTGGTATTCTTGAAAAACTGTTCGAGATCTATTGGGGCCAGCCCTTGCTGGGCGGGAATACAGAGACATGGTTTGCCTTTGTCCTCGCGCTCTTTGTTCTGCTGTTCCGTCCGCAAGGTCTGTTTGGTGAAAAGATAATCGAACGGGTCTAGCGCAGCGCGGGGCGCGCTGCACAACACCAAACAATGGGTGGGGCGAGGGAGCGCCACACCCAACCCGATACACAAGATTAGGACGTGGAAGACATGGCTAAACTGATCGCAATCCTGAACGTCGTGGCATGGTCTGGCTTTTGGTCTTTTGGTTACCTCGCATTGACTGCGGGCACCGAAGATCCGAACCAGTCAACCATAGCGATGCTGCTTGCAGCAGGGGGGGCCGCGATTGGACTTTGGGCCTGGCTTTGGCTGGCACGGCATTCCGAGAAGATCGGATATGTCAAACCCGCCAACCGCGTTGTTAAGACCGATGAGGAGATGGTCTGATGCTTTACCGTACCGCTGGCCAGTTCAAGACCAGCTACAATTCTGATCAGGCCCTGTTCCCGATCAAACAAGACGCGTTTTTGCTGGGCGTTATCCTACTGTTCGCCTTGGTGATTTTTCCGCTAACCGCGAGTGAATTCACGTTCCAGACGATCTTGATCCCTATCATGATCTATTCTCTGGCTGCTCTGGGTTTGAACATTCTGACCGGTTTTGCCGGACAGCTGAGCCTTGGGACCGCTGCGTTTATGGGGGTGGGTGCCTACGCTTGCTATAAGATGGTCACGCTGATGCCATGGATGAACCCGATCGTCGCGATCTTGTTCTCGGGTGTATTCAGTGCGGGTGTCGGGGTTGCCTTTGGCATTCCCAGTCTGCGGATCAAAGGCTTTTACCTTGCGATTGCAACGCTGGCCGCGCAGTTCTTTTTGGTCTGGTTATTCGAAAAATGGGCTTGGCTGTATAACTACAACGCGTCTGGCGCGATTCAGGTTCCGAACCTGAAAATGTTCGGTGTGTATATCGCCGGTCCGCAGGCCAGTTCTGTTGTGCAATACTTCGTGGTGCTATTTATCGTCAGCTTGCTGACAATGGTGTGCATCAACCTGACCCGTGGCAATCTGGGCCGGACTTGGAAAGCAACACGCGATATGGACATCGCTGCGGAACTGATCGGCATCAACTTGATGAAATCGAAGCTGACGGCCTTTGCTGTGTCTTCGTATATTGTGGGTGTGGCCGGTGCATTGTTCGTCTTTATGTGGCGCGGTGCGGCGGAGCCGAACCTGTTCGACATTCCGCTTAGCTTTCGGGTGTTGTTCATCGCGATCATCGGTGGGCTTGGCTCGGTCATGGGCAATTTCCTCGGCGCGATCTTGATTGTTGGCCTACCGGTTGTTCTCAATCTACTGCCCGCCGCCTTGGGTATTCCGATCAGCTCGGCCACGGTTGAGCACCTTAATATCATGTGTATCGGCAGCTTGATCATCTTCTTCTTGATCGTCGAACCACATGGTTTGGCTCAGCTGTGGAAACTGATCCGCGAAAAACTCATTATCTGGCCCTTCCCGCACTAAGCGGGGCTGGCCCACTACCTAACGATCTGTTTAATTTCAATAATCGACATCAATATCCATGGGAGGAGACAAGATGAAGAATTTTGCAAAACTGGCAGCAGCCGCCGTCGTGGCGTCCGTTGTAGCAGGGGCGGCCATGGCCGAGAGCCTCTATACACCGAACCTCAGCTACCGGACTGGCCCATTTGCCGCGACAGGTATCCCGCTGATGAATGGCCAAAAAGACTATATGTCCATGCTGAATGCCCGTGATGGCGGCGTTGGCGGCGTAGAAATCGCCTTCGAAGAATGCGAAACCGGCTATTCAACTGAAAAAGGCGTTGAGTGCTACGAGAAAACCAAAGGCAAAGCGATTGTGACCCAGCCTTGGTCGACAGGCATCACTCTTCAGGTTCTGCCCAAAACCAATATCGACATGATCCCAATTCTGGCCCCCGGCTATGGTTTCTCGCCGATGATGGACGGTAAAACCTTTCAGTGGGCGTTTAACGCACCATCCGGTTACTGGGATGGCGCGGACATGATCGTTCAGTTCATCGAAAGCGAAGGGTCGCTTGAAGGTAAAAAAGTTGCATTCTTGCACCTTGACCACCCCTTCGGCAAAGAACCTCTGCCCGTTCTGGAAGCGGCCGCTGCTGAAAAAGGCTTTGAATTGCTGCCGATCCCTGTTGGTCTGAAAGAAATGCAGAACCAATCCGCACAGTGGTTGCAGATCCGCCGCGAGCGTCCTGACTATGTCGTCATGTGGGGCTGGGGCGCGATGAACGCCGGTGCCATCACCGAAGCGGTCAAGACCAAGTTTGACATGTCCAAGATGCTGGGTATCTGGTGGTCCGGCCACGATGCCGATCTGGCAATCGTTGGTGACAAAGGCAAGGGCTACAAGTCGATCAGCTGGTCGTTCCCTGATGTGGATGCAGGCGTTATGGCAGACATCAAGAAGCACGTTGTTGACGCCGGTATGACCGAGTCAAACGAGACTGAAATGTCGGGCGTCTTCTATGGTCGCGGTGTTGTTATGTCGATGATCCTGGCCGAAGGCATCAAAGTTGCTCAGGACCACTTTGGCGAAGCCAACATCAACGCAGAGCAGCTGCGCTGGGGTTTGGAAAACCTGAACGTCACCGAAGAGCGTCTGGCCGAGCTGGGCATGTCGGGTATGGTTCCTCCTTTCGCCACATCATGTGCAAACCACACAGGTCACTCCGGTGGCTGGATGCTGGAATGGGACGGCGCAAAGTTCGTCAAAGTGTCTGATCACCTGACACCGAACACTGCCAGCTATTCCGACATCGCGATGAAAAGCGCTGCTGACTACGCCACAGCAAACGCTCCATGGCCTGTAAACGAAGAGTGTGGCGGCTAACCAGCCGTTTCACCCCAGCGGCGGCGTTTCCCGTCGCCGCTGGAACCCGCGATTTTTGCAAGAGAAGAAACCGCTATGCTAGACGCCGCAAAGACCGACGAGACCCTGCTTGAGGTCAATAATATCGAGGTGATCTACAACCATGTGATCCTCGTCCTGAAGGGCGTAAGCCTGAATGTGAAAAAGGGCGGCATCACCGCCTTGCTGGGCGGCAATGGCGCTGGCAAAACCACGACGCTGAAGGCGATTTCGAACCTGCTTCATTCCGAACGGGGCGAAGTCACCAAAGGATCGATCATCTACAAGGGCGAACGCGTTCAGGATCTGGATCCCGCCACTTTGGTGAAAAGGGGTGTCATTCAGGTCATGGAAGGTCGCCATTGCTTTGAGCACCTCACCGTCGAAGAAAACCTGCTGACCGGTGCTTATACCCGCAAGGCCAGCAAGGGTGAAATCGATGCGGATTTGCAAATGGTCTATGACTATTTCCCACGCCTCAAAGAACGACGCAAATCGCAGGCTGGCTATACCTCTGGCGGTGAACAGCAGATGGTTGCGATTGGCCGTGCCTTGATGTCCCGACCTGATACGGTCTTGCTGGATGAACCTTCTATGGGTTTGGCTCCTCAACTGGTGGAACAGATTTTTGAAATCGTGAAATCGGTAAACGAGAAAGAAGGCGTGTCCTTTTTATTGGCCGAACAGAACACCAACGTTGCCCTGAAATATGCCCACTTTGGCTATATCTTGGAAAACGGACGCGTTGTTATGGACGGTCCTGCCTCCGAATTGCGCGAAAACCCGGATGTAAAGGAATTCTATCTGGGTGTGTCCGATGAGGGGCGCAAAAGCTTTCGCGATGTGCGTAGTTATCGCCGCCGCAAGCGGTGGCTGGCGTAACCTTTCGCAATCCAAACCAATTCTAAACTTGATGCCATTGCAACCTTTTGAGGAGGCCAAGCGTGTTTAAACGCTTTCAAAACTGCTTTGCCCAAGAGGGCGGTCTTGCTTGCGAGATACGCACCGGAAAACGGTTTGCGATGGCGGTCTTGCGTAAGACAAATGGTGGCTTGGTAGAATACCGGACCGCTCAAGAAACAGCACTTCCGTCCCTGAACCGACAGACCCCAAGTGATAAATGGAGGGTGGCATGAGCACCTATTTTGACGCTTTAGAAACCCGCAGCCAAGATGAACGCGAAACCGCGCAGCTGTCGGCTTTAAACGCACAGTTGGCCCGTAACGGGATGGAGCCAGTTGACGCTCTGTCTCAACTCTCTGGGTTGCCCGTGTTGCGCAAGGCGGACCTTGTGGCACGTCAGGCCGAAAACCCGCCTTTTGGTGGCTTGCCAGTGTCCAATCTGGCCCATGTATTCCAAAGCCCCGGCCCGATCTATGAACCCGGTGGGATCAGCCATGACTGGTGGCGTATGGGGCGGTTTTTGCACGCCTGTGGCATCGGCAAAAACGACATCGTTCAAAACTGTTTTGGCTATCATCTGACGCCCGCAGGAATGATTTTCGAAAGCGGCGCGCGCGCGGTGGGGGCCGCTGTTTTACCTGCTGGTATCGGGCAAACCGAACTGCAGGCGCGCGCTGCCCATGATGTGGGGATTACAGCCTATGCTGGCACGCCTGACTATCTCAAGATCATCCTTGAGAAAGCCGATGAGCTGGGCCTTGAGCTGAAAATTACCCGCGCAGCCGTTGGCGGTGGCGCTCTCTTCCCGTCGCTCAGACAGTATTATGCCGATCGCGGGATCGACTGTTTGCAGTGTTATGCCACCGCCGATCTCGGCAATATCGCCTATGAAAGCCCGTCGATGGAGGGGATGATTGTTGATGAAAACGTCATCGTTGAAATCGTCACACCGGGCACCGGCGATCCTGTGGCTCCTGGCGAAGTAGGTGAAGTTGTGGTGACAACGCTCAACCCGGACTACCCGCTGATCCGGTTTGCCACTGGCGATCTAAGTGCCGTTCTTGAGGGCTCTAGCCCGTGCGGCCGCACCAACATGCGTATCAAGGGGTGGATGGGCCGTGCCGATCAAACCACCAAGATCAAAGGCATGTTTGTTCGGCCCGAGCAAGTGGCGCAATTGGTTGCGAAGCACGATGACATCGCCCGCGCCCGCGTCGTCGCGTCTCGCGAAGGCGAAATGGACGTGATGACCGTCCGAATCGAAACAGCAGCGGGCAATGCAGCCGTTTTCGAAAAGTCGGTGTCCGAGTTGCTCAAGCTTAAAGGCAAGGTCGAGCTGGTCGAAATCGGCGGATTGCCGCGCGATGGGCTGGTTATCGAAGACACGCGCACCTACGACTGATATTCCCCCTTGCCCGAGGTCTAACGCTGGTTAGGCTTTGGGAACGGGAGGAATTTTATGCGTATTTCCATCATTTCCATGATCGCCGCGCTCATTTCAAACGGCGCTTTTGCGGCCGGTGACGCCCTTGTCATCGGCAACAGCCAATACGATGCCATCCAGACTTTTTTTGGGGCTGCCCGAATGAATGTTGCCGCCGAGGCGCTGCGCAACAAAGGTTTGGATGTGACTGAAATTCAAGACGCATCTTCAGACGAAATGCGCCTTGGCTTTGCTGATTTTCTTGAAGAATTGGAAGACACCGATAGCCCGGTTGTTGTTCTACTGGCTGGTGCATTTGTTCACGGTTCTGGCGGGGCGTATTTGTTGCCGGTCGGCGATCAAGACACAGCGGGTGCGGCGCAGGTCCTGACGCGGGCATTCCCTCTGGATGCCGCTTTGACGGTGCTGGAACGCTATCCGGGACGCGGCTTTTTGGTTCTGGGGGAAACACCGGTTGATCTGGAGCTGGGGGCGTTTCTGAAGCCCGGCGCTGGCAGTTTTGATGTGCCCACTGGCGTAACGGTCATTCGCGGCCCTGCCACAGACATCGTGCATTTTGCGACGCAAGAGCTGACAAACGAAGACCGGTTGGTGGTGCGATCAGCCAGTGAATACGGTCTCGAAGTGCAAGGATATGCACCGCGCGACCATGTTGTGTTGCGTTCGGACGAAGTGGTGCTGCGCGACGTGGCTCCGCTGCCGAAAGTTGACCCAAAAGCAGACGAAGCGGCATGGTCATTGGCGCAAAAAGCAGATGATGCCGAAGGATACCAAACGTATTTGGAGGGGTTTGAGGAGGGGGCATTTGCCTCTGCGGCGCGGCAGCGTTTAACCGCCATCAAGACAGAGCCACATTATGCACAGCGCCGCGCAGAAGAGGCACTGGCCTTGGGCCGCGATGCCCGACGAAAGATTCAGCGCGATCTGACCATTCTGGGCCATGACCCCCGTGGGATTGACGGGATTTTTGGGCCAGGGTCACGCAAGGCGATTGGTCAGTGGCAAGGGTCCATTGGCGAAGCATCGACAACTTATCTGACCGGCACGCAGATTGGGAAACTTGCTCAGGCGGCGGAAAAACGGGCCAATGAGTTGGAACAAGAAGCTGAACAGCGCCGTGCCAATCAGGTTAAAGCAGACCATGCGCTTTGGGCCGAGGTTGAGGCGCAGGGATCCGAAGTGTCGATTCGCAACTATCTGGCGCAATACCCGGACGGGCAACATGCCAATGAGGCACGCAAATTGCTGCGTGCGATCGAAAAGCAGCGTGGGGGCCGTGCCGCCGCCGCCGATCAGCGCGCATGGAGCGAGGCACGGAATGCGGACACTGTGGCTGCCCTGCGGGGCTATATGGAAACGCGTCCCGAAGGGGCTTTTGCGGCCGAAGCGCAGGCCCGAATCGATGACTTGCAACGACTCTCGAAAGAAGAACACATTCGCGAACAGGCTCTTTCGGAAGAGCAGGCATTGGGTTTGAATCCTGTCGCGCGGCAATTGGCCGAGGCGCGTCTGGCCAAGTTGAATATGAATCCTGGAAAAGTGGACGGCGTTTTCGACAAGCAGACGCGCAATGCCATCCGCCGCTACCAGCAAGCGCATGGCTTGCGGGTGTCGGGGTTCTTGGACGAACAAACCGTGGTGCAATTGCTGGCAGGAACATTGTTGGGGCGCTAAGCCCCATCATTTATGCATTGGTCCCGCGCACAAAAAAACCGCAGACACGAAGTCTGCGGTTTTTTAAAGCTTCCCATCAGATGGGATGTCCGATCAACCGACCAAATTAACCTTGGCGGGCTTTGAACCGGCGCTGCGTCTTGTTGATGACGTATACGCGGCCCTTACGGCGCACAACGCGGCAGTCGCGGTGGCGATTCTTGAGCGAACGGAGCGAGTTAGCGACCTTCATGATGGTCTCTCCTCTATCGCGGCGCGCGAGCGCCAGTGTTGTTGCTGCCCAGTGGTCCGCTACGAACCAAAAGGCGGTGAAATCCATGGTGGGCGATACTGGGATCGAACCAGTGACCCCTTCGATGTCAACGAAGTGCTCTACCGCTGAGCTAATCACCCATATGGCCTGCGTAAAAATCTTTGCCCCGACAATGTTTCGGGACGCTTACCAATACGCCGGTTCGGGGTCTATAAAAGGAGTCGGTGTAAGTATCAAGGGCTTTTGATAAAGGAATTTTTCAGGCTATGTTTGGGACAAAGGAAACTCGATGCCCAGCACCTCTTATCACATGCATTTGCCAGATGTTGCTACATCCTGCGTTGTATTCGCCTCGCCGCACAGTGGCAGTGACTATCCGTGGACGTTTTTGCGTAGCACCGTTCTGGATGCGCTGACGATTCGATCTTCAGAGGATGCGTTTGTAGACAGGCTTTTTGACTGTGTTCCACAATTTGGGGCGGCCTTTTTAGAGGCAGGGGCCCCGCGCGCGTACATCGATCTGAATCGCGCCTGTGATGAACTGGATCCTGCCTTGATCGAAGGGGTTCGAAAGGCGGGAAACAACCCGCGTGTGGCCTCTGGCCTTGGGGTTGTGCCGCGGGTGGTTGCGCATGGTCGGGCAATTTATCACGGAAAGATTTCGCGCAACGAGGCGGATATGCGAATCGACCGAATTTGGAAGCCCTACCATGACCGGCTTGCAGCTTTGCTGGACCACTCTCGTGAGCAATTTGGCAGCTCGATTCTGCTGGACTGCCATTCAATGCCGCACGAGGCTGTCAGGCACACCCGCCACAAAGGCGCACCGCCGCAAATTGTAATCGGGGACCGGTTCGGTGCATCCGCCGCGCCAGAGGTTGTGGAACAAGTCGAAGCAGCCTTTGAGCGCGCGGGCCTGCGGGTTGCCCGAAATGCGCCTTTTGCCGGAGCATACACGACGCAGCAATATGGACGTCCGTCGCAATCCCAGCACGCCATTCAAATCGAGATTGACCGGTCAATTTATATGGACGAGGCATCTGTGCGTCCCAACAGCAATTTCAAGCCGTTTTGCAAGCTGTTGCGTGGCGTTATTGCAGATCTGGTTGTGATCGGACAAAGGCCATCCAGGGCGCTGGCCGCAGAATAGCTGCTTATTGCAATATCCTGTCTAAGGCTGCGTTCAGGGGCGCGGGATCAGCAATTTGCAGTCGCACCGGAACAACCAGCACTTTGGTTCGGAAATCTTGGGGCAGGCGCACCGCGTCTTTTTCCGTGGTGACCAGCTGCGCGCCGTGTAGTTTGGCGTCTGCCTCCAGCCGTGTTAGCAACGCGGGGGTCAAGGGTTGGTGGTCTGACAATGCTTCGGCCCGTTTGAGGTCAGCTCCGAGGCCGCGCAAAGTTGCAAAGAACTTCTCGGGATGTCCGATCCCTGCAAAGGCCAGCGCCGGCAGGTCTTGCCAATCCATCCCCGTCTGCAGCGGTTCCAGATTGCCTGTCATGTGCGGTACAGTGATCGCATTCCCCCAGATTGCGGTAAAACGGGTTTGAGCGGTCTTGGAGCCAATAGACAAGACAAGATCGGCGCGGAGCATACCGCTCGCTACCGGCTCACGCAGCGGACCGGCAGGCAGGCATCTGCCATTGCCAAATCCGGCCACCGCATCAACTGTCACAAGGGTCAGATCTTTGTGAACCGACGGGTTTTGCATCCCATCGTCCAATACAACCACCTGCGCGCCCGCCACTTGCGCTGCGGCGACGCCAGCTGCGCGGTCGCGAGACACCCATGCGGGGGTGAAAGCGGCAATCAGCAGCGGCTCGTCGCCGGTTTCATCCGCCGTATGGCGGAGCGGATCTACTTGCACCGGACCTGCCAGAGAACCGCCATAGCCGCGCGACACTACGTGAACCGTGAGCCCGCGTTCGATCAGCATTTGTACCAGCGCAATAACTGTCGGTGTTTTTCCGGTGCCCCCTGCATTGATGTTGCCCACACAGATCACCGGAATATCCGCGTGAAGCTGCGCAGGTTTTGCAACTCTGCGCGCCGTTGCTTGGGCGGTCAATCGGGCCAATGGGGACAGAAGTCGGGCTATTATTGCCGGGGCGGCGGGTGGCGTTTGCCAAAAACGGGGGGGGCGCATCACGGCTCTCCTGTGTCATCAAGATGTGCGCAGATCTCGGACAAGACCGCGTCGACAAGGGCGGCCCCTGAAGACACCAGATCCCATCCGGCATGAGCCATGGCTGCCGCTTGATCCGGTGCGATCAAATGGGACACGGCCGCAGCCAGACTGTCAGTATCACGGACAATCCGCGCAGCCCCGGCATCAACCAATCGCGAATAGGAATCCACATGATGTCCGACATTTGGCCCGTATAATATCGCTGACCCCAAGGCCGCCGCGACATAGGGATTTTGCCCTCCATGGCCATGCGTCAGCGATCCCCCCAGAAAGACCAGAGGTGCAAGCCGATACCAAAGGCCGATGTCCTCAACCCCTTCGGTGATCAGAACCTGAGTATGCTCGCCCGGTGTTTCGCCTTGGTCCCAATTGCACAGGCGCATTTGCAGTGCATCGGCTTCGGCGATCATGCGCGGTGCGTCTTCTTCGCGGGCTGGGACCAGTATCAACAGCAACCGGTGTGCCAGACGCGAAGTCATGCGGTGGGCGCGCAGAACATCGCTGGCCTCGTCGGCTTGCAGCCCCGAGGCCAGCCAAATGGGACGTCCAGCAAGGCGCGCTGTTAGTTCAAGATGGGTCTGTTCATCGCAATTGGGGGGCGGATCAGTATCGATCAGCGGCCCCTTTTTTAACAAGCGATCCCGATCCACACCCAAGCGGCGCAGACGGCGGTTGGCACGCGCATCAACCGTATAAAAGCTGTCAAACAGTGTCAGTGTCGGCGGGCCGGGGTCTGGCATCCAACGCGGGGCTGGAGTGGTCCAAAGCTGGTCGCGTGCGTCCAGTGCGATCAAATAACTACCTTGGCGCGCCAAGGCATCCAGCAGCGTCGGGCGCAGCTTGGACCCCGCCCATAGCACGATTTGTGGGCGCAGGGCCTGAATAAAACTAGCGCAATCCGAAGCGTTTTCAGATGGAAGGTCACATCTGGTAATGCCGGTCCCGTCTGGCACTGCGCCAGAGGCAAAGAACTGCACTTCGGGTCGCAGGCCAAGGAGCCTTGCGCATAGACTGGACAGAGCGCGCCCTTGCTCATGGGTTTCTGCATACACCCATACAGTCGGCGCGTCGGGTTTCGGGATAGGTAAATCAGAGTCGAGCTTGGCCGAATGGCCCATTGCGCCGCCGCGCGTATAGGCCAGATAGGCCGAAAGCGATAGCGCGCGGCGAGACATGGTTTTAGCTCAATTCCTCGGTCGAAGAAGCGGATTGTTCTTCATCGCGCAGGCGGTGCAGGTGGGCGATGAAATAACGCATATGGGCATTGTCTACAGTGCGCTGCGCAGCTGCTTTCCATGCATTAAATGCCGCTTCGTAATTCGGAAAAATCCCGACAATGTCGATGTCATCGATATTGCGGAACTGTGTGGTCGACGGATCGGTGAGTTCGCCGCCAAAGACGAGGTGGAGCCGTTGCATGGAAATCCTTCCTAAGCGTTAAGACTGGTCCAGTGATGGGCCGGTTTGTGGCGGGTGTTCGCGGTTGCAGCAAGCCTAATCATCGGACCCGTGGGGTCAAGCTGTTGGGCGGGGCTGCATCCGTTTAACCCAGTTTATCCAAAAATGCCGCGTGCAGCACTGGATTGGCGCCCAAAACCCCATCGGTTTGCGGTATTTTGTTGTTGAACTTTAACGCAGCGCCGCGCCGATCGGTCACACGTGCGCCAGCTTCGGACAAGATCAAAGCGCCAGCAGCGATGTCCCATTCCCAGCTGGGCCGAAAGGTAAACATTGCGTCAAAGCGCCCTTCAGCGACAAGGCTCAGGCGATACGCCAAAGACGGTCGGTGATACCGCGTCATTCCCGGTACACCTCGGGGCCAAAATCGCGGATCGACGCTTGGCTTGGTGGCCAGGACATTTGCGTTGTCAGGGCTTTGCTGATGTCCAACAGACATCGGGCTGCTGTTGATCCGCGCGCCATTGCCCAATGACGCGCTGTAGACCTTGTTCAACATCGGCAGGTAGACCACGGCAGCAACCGGTATCCCGTCTTCTACCACCGCCATCGAATGCGACCATGTTTTGCCGCCTTCGATAAAAGACCTTGTGCCATCGATCGGGTCAATGACAAACACCCGTTTCGCCGTCAGGCGATCCGCTGAATCGGTGCTTTCTTCAGACAGCCATCCATAGTCGGGACGGGCAGTGCGCAACACGTCTTCGAACATATCATTGACGGCCAGATCGGCAGCTGTGACCGGCCCGGCTCCATCGGGTTTGTCTTGCACATCCAGCGCACCACCGACAAAGCCGCGAGCCAGTTCGCCTGCTTGCAATGCGGTCTCAATCAATAAGGTCAGATCACTCGCCGGCAAGGGTCATTCCTTCGACCAATAGCGATGGGACGACATAGGTCAGCCAAGTGCGCGCGTCATTGGCGGGGATCATGGACCCCAGCATTTGACGCAAATTTCCGGCGATTGTAACGCCCGAAACCGGATAAGCCGGTTCGCCGTTTTCAATCCAGATGCCAGCTGCCCCTCGGGAATAGTCGCCGGTGTTGGGGTTGATCGTTGCGCCAATCATCGAGGTGACCAAAAGGCCGGTGCCCATTTGGGCCATCAATTCGGCCTGTGTGGATGTGCCTTGGGTCAATTCAAGGTTCCACGTGGCAGGGGACACACCGCCCGTGACACTGCGCGCAGCATTCGCGGTTGAAGTCATTCCTAGTTTGCGCGCATTTGCCAAATCCAGCGTCCAGCCAGTCAAAACGCCGTCATTGATTACGCGGCGAACCTGTGTGGGCAGACCTTCGGCATCAAAGGGACGCGAGGCTGATTTACGCGGGCGATGCGGGTTTTCGACCAAATCCATTCCCTTGGGCAGAATTTGACCGCCGAGGTCCTGAAGCAGCCATGAACTGCCCCTTGCAATGGCCGCGCCATTGGCGGCACCAAGCAAATGTCCAACCAAAGATGATGAAATGCGTTCGTCGAACAACACAGGATAAGCGCCGGTTTTAGGCCGCTGCGGGTTCGTCCGCGCCAAAGCGCGTGTCGCGGCGGTGTTGCCGATGTCTTCGGGGCTGCGCAGTTCCGACTGAAAGACCCGGCCATCGCCGTCGTAATCGCGTTCCATGGATAGGCCGCTGCCTGCGATGGCAACACAAGACACCGAGCGCGATGTGCGGCGGTAGCTGCCTGAAAACCCGTTGCTGGCGGCCAATGCAACTTCGGTCGCGCTGTAGCCGGCAGAGGCGGATTGAACTTGCGAAATGCCTTCATGCGCTTGGGCGGCAGCTTCGGCGCGTTTGGCGTCGTCTTGCAAGGCTTCGGGGGCTGGCTCGGGGCTTGGATCATGCAATTCCAGTGCCTCAATGTCCCAACCTTTTGCCAATTGCGATGGGTCGGCGATACCGGAATGGGGGTCTTCGGGGGCCTCTTTTGCCATGGCGACGGCCCGCGCGGCCATAGTTTGCATGGTTTCAGGACGGGTGTCCGAGGCGGAAACAATGGCGCTGCGATGCCCGACAAAGACCCGCAAGCCAATGTCGCGCCCCTCGGCCCGCTCAGCCTGTTCCAATTTACCGCTGCGCACATCAATACTAAGCGATGTGCCGGATAGGGCGATGGCATCCGCGCTGTCAGCGCCAGCTGTTTTGGCCGCCTGCAAAAGCGCTTGGGTCAGGTCCAAAGGCGAGGGGGGCATAAGCTCTCCTAAATAGGGTTATTGGCTGGATGGGACGGTGACGCCGACAATGGGGCCCATACGGCGCCCGCTGTCCACGCGGCTGAGGTCCGGCGCATACATTCGCGAGACATTGCCATCCAAAAAAAGGGCATTCGGGGTGCCCAGAGTGTCACGAAAAAATTCTGCGAATTCGTAAAAAGTGACGGCGTTATCGGAGATAACGAACACGGCGCGTTTCCCATCCTCTGAAGTGCCGACACCATTGCGAATATAGCGCGAGGTGCTGTCGGGTAAAAACCGCGGGTGCAGAGCGCCATCAATGACAAGCATCGGCCCAGACTGGGTGGCGAATTTACAGTCCGGTTTCGACGCCAGAAAAGCGCGGGTTTCGATCACATTGGCGCGGCGGTCTTTGATGCATAAAATACCGTTGGGCAAGAGACCAAAATTACCGGGTCCGGCATTTGGAACCACCCGCATTTGCTGTTGTCCGTTTTCCACATAGTACCCAACTGGGCTGCGGTCTTCGTGGTACATCCCGGCGTTCATCGCAAAGACCAACCGACGGCCCAAGGCGCGTTGGGTCAGTTGTACGGTTTCAAACGATCCCAAAGGCTGGCCGTTGCCGTCGTTCAGATAAAGCGCAAGGTTTTCGGTCTCGGGCGCTACGGTGCAGGCCGTGTATCGGTTGTCTTTGAATGTCATGCGCGCGCAGTCGACTGCCCCGGCAATCTGCGGGGTCAACAGGGCCAGTGCCAGACCGGAAAGGAGGGCGCGCAAAGACATGGGTTTATTCGTCCAGATCGCGGCGCACGTCTTCATTTTCAAACAGGCGGCGGGTTTCATCCATGCGGTCAAATGTGTCGTCAAACCGGAAACGCAGTTCGGGGGCGAATTTCAGCTTTAAGCCATGCACGACTTGATGGCGGATCTCGCCCTTGTTGCGACGCAAGATCGCGTTCATCTCGTCTTCGCCTTTGCCGCCCAAAGGGACAACATAGACGGTTGCGATACGCAGGTCCGGCGACACACGGACTTCGCCGACTGTCAGGTTCAGCCGGTTCAGGTCAGGGTCGTGGATTTCACCGCGCAATAGAATCTCGGACAGCTTGCGCCGGATTAGTTCGGCGACGCGCAACTGCCGTTGACGGGGGCCGGATTGTTCATTGGATCTGTTTTTTGCCATGAGGTCAGACTTAAGCGCTTGGCCCCCCTTTGCCAAGCGGTCCAAGGCAGGTATGCAGGCGAATAACAGCGAATGGAGAAAAAACGATGACCGAAGCCCCGGGCGTAGTGGTGACAGGCGTTTCAGGCCGGATGGGCCAAATGTTGGTGCGCGAGATTCTGGCGCATGACAAATTGCGGCTGGCCGGGGCGTTGGAGCGCGCGGGCCACGACTGGGTGGGCCGAGATTTGGGAACTGCGATGGGCGGTGCTGAATTGGGTGTGACGGTCAGCGATGATGCTCTGGAAACCTTTGCCAAGGCGCAAGCGGTGATCGATTTCACCGCCCCCGCAGCAACGGTCGAGTTTGCCGGTTTGGCTGCTCAGGCTCGTGCCGTGCATGTTATTGGCACCACCGGCATGTCGGATGAGGATTTGCAAAAGATCCATATTGCGGCACGCCACGCCGTTATTGTGCGGGCTGGCAATATGAGCCTCGGGGTGAATTTGCTGACACAAGTGACCAAACAGGTTGCAGAAGCATTGGATATTGACTGGGACATCGAGATTATCGAAGCGCACCACAACCGCAAAGTTGATGCGCCATCCGGCACAGCCTTGATGCTGGGCGAGGCCGCCGCCGAAGGACGCGGTGTTGATCTGGACGAGGTTTCCGATCGAGGCCGCGACGGGATCACGGGCGCACGTAAGCAGGGCGATATCGGATTTCATGCGGTTCGCGGCGGCGATGTGGTGGGCGAACACGAAGTGATATTCGCAGCAGCCGGCGAGCGTATCACGCTCAAGCATATCGCATCGGACCGGGCTTTGTTCGCACGCGGAGCCCTGCGCGCGGCGCTTTGGGGGCAAGACAAGGCCCCGGGTGAGTATGACATGTTGGATGTTCTTGGTTTGAAGGGCTAGGAACCTCCCCGGCGCTTTGATCGAAACGCTCCCCACCCACCCGCCCTCGCGCTTCGATCAAAGCGCCGGGGAGGTGGGGCGGGTTTTAGAAATCAATGGCGATGCCCTTCTTTTCCCAATCGCCGTAGCGGGCGGGATCGGGGCCGTCGCGGCCACCCAGCTCTTTTGGGGTTGCCTTTTCTTTGGCCAATTGGACCGCGCGGCGTTCCGCGGCTTCGGCTAGGGCGCGCTGTGCTGCGGGCGGCAGATCGTTGGGTGTATCGGGCATGGGCTTTCCTCGGCTTTGTGCCCTTGATATACGCCGCGACAGCGCAGGGGCAAGGTGGCCCGAAAGCGCAGTCCATTGGAGAGCACATGCCGCAACAGCCCAGCCCGGCCCGCAAAGCCGCCGTCGACCTTTTAGATCAAGTTTTGGACGAGGGACGTCCTTTGTCTGAAAACGTCGCTGTTCTGGAAAAACTGGGTCCATCGGATCGCGCAGCAGCGCAGCGCCTTGCGGCGGATGTCTTACGCAATATGGAGCGAGCGGACCGGTTGTTGCAGCACCACTTGCGCAAGAAACCAACGACACGGGTGATGAATATTTTGCGTCTTGGCACCTATGAGTTGTGCACAGGCGGCGCGGCCCACGGGGTTGTGAGTGATTGTGTGAACGTTGCCGCGGTCGGGCATCACACCCAAGGGGCCAAAGGGTTGGTCAATGCGGTTTTGCGCAAAATTGCAGCTAAAGGACCGGACAGTTGGGGCGATTTGCGCGTGCCGCGTATGCCGAAATGGCTGCGTGGTCCGTTGCTCGAAGCTTGGGGGGCGGAAATCGTTCCGGCCATGGAAACCGCGCATTTCAACGGCGCACCACTGGATTTAACGGCAAAAGGCGATCCGGCAGCATTGGCGGAGGTCATCGGAGGTGTGCTTTTGCCGACGGGGTCTGTGCGCCTTGCAGATGCGGGGCAAGTGACGGCCCTGCCGGGATTCGAGGACGGTGATTGGTGGGTGCAAGACGCCGCCGCTGCCTTGCCAGCCAAGTTGCTGGGCGATGTCGCAGGCAAGCAGGTGCTTGATCTATGTGCGGCGCCGGGGGGGAAAACCTTGCAACTGGCTGCGGCCGGGGCCGAGGTGACGGCACTGGATCTTTCAGCCAAACGTTTGGGGCGGGTGCGCGACAACCTGCGCCGCGCCCGATTGGAGGCAGCTTTGGTCGAGGGCGATGCTTTGGAGCACGAGGGCCTGTACGACGCGATTTTGCTGGATGCGCCCTGTTCTGCGACCGGCACAATTCGCCGTCACCCCGATCTACCCCATGCCCATGAGGGGGAGCGAATCGCTGACCTGATCGGTTTGCAAGCTGCGCTTCTGGACCATGCGTTGGATATGCTCAAACCTGACGGTCGGCTGGTTTTCGCCACGTGTAGCTTGATCCCGGACGAAGGTGAATGTCAGGTCGAAGAGGTGCTTGAGCGCCGCGACGATGTTGCAATTGTCGCTCCGGACATCCCGGGCCTCGAAGAAAGCTGGCGCTCGGAAGAGGGCGGTTTGCGTCTTCGGCCTGATTTTTGGGCAGACAAGGGCGGTATGGACGGCTTTTATATGGCGATTTTGCAAAAGACCTAATCGCATATCCAATTCTGAGTGACGGCAGGATAAACCTGTCGTGACTTTGATGTCTGGCTGCGATATGCTTTGCCTCAATGAACGGCCCAAAAATGGGCGGCCCCAATGCGGGCGACAAGAGGCAGTGCAGATGGCCAAACGGCAAAGCTGGCGAACCGCGCGGGCACGTGCGATGAACCGTGTGCATGCGCGCATGGCGGCGCGGACACGCGCGGCGACAGCATTTGTATCCACTCCTGAACCACGCACCGTGGGCTTTTTCGCGCGTGGCCGGCAGATGCTGGCGGGAAATCTGATGTTTGCTGGGCATTTGATTGAATCCAAAGGGGAAATTCTTTGGGATTTGACGCCGCCTGACGCAGCTTTTGCCGAGGAAACCCAAGGTTTTGCATGGATGGACGATCTGGCTGCCGTGGGTGATGGGAAGGCCAGAGAGCTGGCGCAAAGCTGGCTGTGGGGCTGGATTGAACGCTATGGCAAAGGGCATGGTCCCGGATGGACACCCGAACTGACGGGACGGCGGATCATTCGCTGGGTCCACCATGCGCTGTTTGTTTTGCGCGGCCAGCCGGACGGGGCCGACGCCTTTTATCGATCTTTGGCAGCGCAAACCCGATTTTTGGGACGGCGATGGCAGACAGCTGCCCCGGGTTTGCCGCGGTTCGAAGCCTTGACCGGATTGCTTTATGCTGGCCTGTCGCTTGAGGGGATGGAGCATCACGTTGAACCGGCGCGGGTGGCCATCGGCGAGGAATGTGCGCGCCAGATCACAGATCAGGGTGGCATTCCAACACGCAATCCGGAAGAGCTGCTTGAGGTTTTCACCCTTTTGACGTGGGCGCAATCTGCTTTGGATGAGGCAGACAAGCGGCCGACAGGGGCACATCTGCGGGCGATTTCCTGCATCGCTCCGACATTGCGGACCTTGCGCCATTCAGACGGTGGCTTAGCGCGGTTTCACGGTGGTGGCAGAGGGCTTGAGGGGCGCTTGGACCAAGCATTGGCATCGTCTGGCAACAAAAGGCGTCAGGCTGACGGATTGGCGATGGGGTTTGCGCGGCTCTCGTCGGGGCGCACGTCGGTTATTGTTGATGCGGCACCGCCACCGTCTGGCAGCGCGTCGGCCCATGCTCATGCTTCTACCTTAGCGTTCGAGATGACGTCAGGGCGGCGCCCGTTGATTGTCAGCTGCGGATCCGGCGGGGGCTTTGGCGAAGAATGGCGCCGGGCCGGACGCGCAACCTTGTCACACTCCACTTTGTCGCTTCAGGGCTATTCCAGCGCGCGTCTTGCCGCGCCGCGTTGGATCGGGGCCGCAAAACGCGAGCTTCTGGAAGATATTCCCACCCATGTGCCAGTTCAAATGACACATTTGCCTGAAAGCTTCCGGTTTGAAGGCGGCATGGACGGTTATGTTGGGCTGCACGGACTAACGCATGCCCGCAGTCTGGAATTGTCTTTCGACGGACGCAGCTTGCGCGGCGAAGACTATCTTGTCGCGCTTGATTCGCCGGCGAAGAAACGGTTCGACAAGACCATGGACAAAATGCGGCTGGCTGGCGTGCCCTTCGATGTGCGTTTCCATTTGCATCCGGATGTCGATGTTGCGCTGGATTTGAACGGGCAGGCGGTGTCCATGGCGCTTAGGTCGGGGGAAATCTGGGTGTTTCGCCCCGAAGGTGACATCGAAATGGAGCTGGAACCGTCGGTTTATCTCGAAAAAGGCCGTTTACAGCCCCGCGCGACGAAACAGATCGTTTTATCCGGCCGCGCAATGGAGTATGCGACGCGCGTCCGCTGGTCTTTTGCCAAGGCCCAAGAAACGGCTGTTGCGATTCGCGATCTGGCCTTAGACGAGGCGGACATCGAGACATAATAGCTCTGGGGACCGCCTGAATGACCGATCAACCCATCCGCCGCGCGCTGATTTCTGTATCTGACAAGACCGGTCTTATTGACCTGGCCAAAGCGCTTGCAGCGCGCGGGGTCGAAATACTATCGACCGGCGGCTCTGCCAAAGCCATGCGCGACGCGGGTGTTGCTGTCAAAGATGTGGCCGAAATTACCGGCTTTCCCGAAATGATGGATGGCCGTGTAAAAACACTGCATCCTATGGTCCACGGCGGGCTGTTGGCCTTGCGTGACAACGACACCCATGTCGCCGCAATGGAAGAGCATGGCATCGGTGCCATCGATCTGTTGGTGGTCAACCTGTATCCGTTCGAAGAAACCGTCGCCAAAGGCGCGGAATGGGACGAATGCATTGAAAACATCGATATTGGCGGCCCAGCGATGATCCGCGCTGCATCCAAGAACCACGCCTTTGTGTCTGTGGTTGTTGACGTCGAAGATTATGACACCTTGCTTGGCGACATGGACCAGCATGGGGGCGCAACGTGCCCCAAGTTCCGCCGCAAGCTGTCGCAAAAAGCCTATGCGCGTACTGCGGCCTATGATGCTGCCGTTTCGAACTGGATGGCGGATGCGATTGATCTGGACGCGCCTTACCGCCGTGCCAAGGCGGGCACATTGGCCCAGACATTGCGCTACGGTGAAAACCCACATCAAAAAGCGGCGTTCTACACAGACGGCACTGGCCGTATCGGTGTGGCAACAGCCCAGCAGCATCAGGGCAAAGAGCTGTCTTACAACAATATCAATGACACTGACGCTGCGTTCGAACTGGTTGCAGAGTTTGATCCAGCCGAAACTGCGGCCTGTGCGATTATCAAACACGCCAACCCTTGCGGTGTGGCGCGCGGCGCAACCTTGCTTGAAGCCTATAAGGCCGCGTTTGATTGCGACCGCACCAGTGCCTTTGGCGGTATTGTCGCTCTGAACGGCACCTTGGATGCCGAAACAGCCCGTGAAATCACTGGTATCTTTACCGAAGTGGTGATTGCCCCAGACGCAACGGACGAAGCGAAAGAAGTCTTTGCCGCAAAGAAAAATCTGCGATTGTTGACAACTGGCGGCTTGCCGGATGTACGCGTAGGGGGGCAAACCCTGCGCCAAGTTGCAGGCGGGTTCCTGATGCAGGACAAGGATGTGGGTTTTGTTGGCATGGACGATCTAAAGGTCGTGACCAAGCTGGCCCCGACAGATGTCCAAATGCACGATCTTCTGTTTGCATGGAAGGTCGCCAAGCATGTGAAATCAAACGCGATTGTCTATGTCAAAGATGGCGCAACAGTTGGCGTTGGTGCAGGCCAGATGAGCCGTGTCGACAGTGCCTTGATCGCGGCAAAAAAGGCCGAGCGTATGGCCGAAGCCTTGGGTCTGCCCGAGCCGCTGACCAAAGGCTCTGCTGTGGCGTCTGATGCGTTCTTTCCATTCCCCGACGGTTTGATGGAAGCTGCCGCTGCTGGCGCGACCTGTGTGATCCAGCCAGGTGGTTCGATGCGCGATAACGAAGTGATTGCAGCCGCTGATGAAGCGGGATTGGCCATGGTCTTTACCGGTATGCGCCACTTCCGCCACTAAAAGAATTGCGCGGCGGGCTCGTAAGGGCTGGCCGCGCAGTTTTAGCGATCTATGTATTTCCAGCACACGAATTGCTTTGAACGGCCTTTTGATCCGGACCTGACACATATCTGCTTAAAGATGTGTCTTGTTCAATTGGGCAGAAACGCCGATATGACGACGGGCCAAAGAATGAAAACTGCGAGGCTGGATGGAACGCGTTGAAAAACAGCGCCAAGTGGGGATGTTGCGACTGGTTTGGACCGTCGCGGGGATCATCTTTGTTTTGGACCAACTGACCAAAATCTGGGTGGTCCACGTGATGGATCTGGCAACCCAGCTCAATATCGACGTGCTGCCGCCCTATTTGAATTTTCGTATGGCGTGGAACTACGGCATCAACTTTGGCCTGTTCTCGGGGCAGCAAGACGCCACACGTTGGGTGCTGATTTCCGTTGCTTTGGGAATCATCGTGTTTGTTCTTGTCTGGATGCGCCGCGACCCGCCGGGCCGTCTTGGGCTGATTTCCGCTGGTCTTTTGATTGGTGGCGCGCTTGGGAATGTCGTTGACCGTGTGGCCTATGGCGCTGTTGCGGACTTCCTCAATATGTCGTGCTGCGGTTTCGACAACCCTTTTGCCTTCAATGTGGCGGATATTGCGATTTTTGCCGGGGCTTTGGGGCTTGTTCTGTTCCCCGGTAAGAAAAAGGCCACGTGACGCCGCCTTGTAGATGGGTTAAAGCTGGCACCAGAAGAAAGACCGGAGGGTAGCGATGCGGATTGCGCATCTATTGGGAATTGTGGCGCTAGTTGGTTTGGCGGCTTGCAGCGGACGTGACGGGCCTAAACCCCTTCACGACCTTAAGTCCTATAGTGGTCAACCAGAAGAGTTCTCGATTGCACCGGCAAGACCGCTGGTTCAACCCGAATCCTATGCGGAATTGCCAAGTCCGACACCGGGTGGTGCCAACCGGACCGACCAGAACCCCAAGGCTGATCTTGTTGCCGCGCTGGGCGGTAATCCGGAACGCCTGAATGCTGGTGGCGGTATTCCTTCTAGTGATACAGCTTTGGTTGCCCGGGCCAGTCGTTATGGCCGCGATGCTGCCATTCGGCAAACGCTTGCGGCCGAGGATCTGGAGTGGCGCAAGAACAAGTCGCGCTTTACATGGTCTATTGTGCCCAAAGATGACTATTTCCAAGTGTACAAAAAGCAGGCCCTTGAACCCTATAGCTGGTTGAATCGTTATCGGGCCGCCGGTGCCCGCACACCCG
The DNA here is from genome assembly GCF_003208435.1 of Pelagimonas varians. Lineage (GTDB taxonomy): Bacteria > Pseudomonadota > Alphaproteobacteria > Rhodobacterales > Rhodobacteraceae > Pelagimonas > Pelagimonas varians. The sequence goes on from NZ_QKMF01000006.1 coordinate 187,356, forward strand.
CAGCACCGCCAAACACCCAATAACGATCACAGTGCCGTCATGGCTGCTTGAAGTTACCTGCCGGTAGCGTAGATTCATTTTGATTGCATCAGAATGAGGAGCGCATATGCCCAAATCGCCTTTCCTATCAACCATGGCTTTTTGCGCCATGGCTTTGATACCGCCAGCGGCTTTTGCCTCTCAGGGTGGTTCTCAGGATCAGGTAACAACCTACGCCTTGGAAAACGGGTTAGAGGTTGTGGTGATCGAAGATCATCGATCATCTGCGGTTGTGCATATGTTGTGGTATCGGGCCGGATCGGCGGATGAACCGCGTGGAACATCAGGCATTGCGCATTTCCTGGAACACTTGTTGTTCAAAGCGACGGATAAACTTGAATCTGGCGAATTCTCCAAGGTTGTTGCTGCGAATGGCGGCAGTGACAATGCGTTTACCAGCTATGATTACACGGGGTATTTCCAGCGCGTCGCAGCAGACAGACTGCCCCTGATGATGGAAATGGAAGCGGACAGGATGGTCAATATCCGCCTGACCGAAGACGATATTCTGACTGAGCGCGAAGTGATCATCGAAGAGCGCAACCAGCGCACCGAAAATGATCCCGGATCGCTGCTTCGCGAACAACGGCAGGCGGCGATGTACCTCAACCATCCATACGGCACGCCGATCATCGGATGGCGCCATGAGATGGAAGAATTGAGCCTTGAAGACGCAATGGGCTACTACCGCCAGTATTATGCTCCGAACAATGCGATCTTGATTGTGGCCGGTGATGTGGAGCCCGAAGAGGTTCTGGCTTTGGCCAAAGAACACTACGGTCCGGTTCCCGCCAATCCCGATCTAAAGGATCGCGTGCGCCCGTCAGAGCCGCGTCACATGGCAGAGCGCCGGATGATCTTTCGCGACGCCCGTGTTGCGCAACCTTACGTTATGCGGACTTACCTCGCGCCCGAGCGTGACAGCGGGGCGCAGGAAAAAGCAGCTGCTTTGACCATCTTGGCGGAACTTTTGGCAGGTGGGCAAACAAGTGTATTGACCCGTAAACTGCAATTTGAAACCCAACAGGCAGTTTACAGCAGTGCTTTCTACAGCGGTACGTCGTTGGATGATACGACCTTTGGACTGATCATTGTGCCCGCTCAAGGCGTGAGCCTTGAGGAAGGCGAAGCCGCCCTTGATGCTGCCGTGTCCGAGTTCCTCGAAGAAGGTGTCGACGAAGAACAATTGGCCCGCATCAAGTTCCAGATGAAAGCACAGCAAATCTATGCACGGGACAATACCAACCAATTGGCACGCCGCTATGGTGGCGCTTTGACTTCGGGCTTAACGGTCGCAGATGTGCAGGCATGGCCCGAAATTTTGCAGTCGGTAACCCCCGAAGACGTGATCGCCGCCGCGCACGAGGTGTTTAACCTGAAGAAATCGGTGACAGGGTATTTGATGGGCGAAGAAACGCAGAAGGTTGCACAATGAAACATTTTGCATTGGCCATTGGCCTGATTTTCACCGCAGTCACTGCCCAAGCCGCCACGAACATCCAGGAGGTGGAAACACCGAATGGCTTTAAGGCGTGGTTGGTCGAAGAACCCTCGATCCCCTTTGTGGCACTGGAGTTGCGGTTCCAAGGCGGGGCCTCTTTGGATGCAGAGGGCAAGCGCGGGGCCTCGAATCTGATGGTTTCGTTGCTGGAGGAAGGGGCAGGCGACATGGATGCCCGCGCCTTTGCGACAAGCACGGAAAGCATCGCGGCCCAGTTCAACTATGATATTGGTGATGACGCGCTCAGCATTTCAGCCCGTTTTTTGACAGAAACCCAAGATGAGGCGATGGAGCTGTTACGTCAGTCGCTGATTGCGCCACGCTTTGATCAAGATGCTATTGACCGTGTACGGCAACAGGTTTTGTCCGGTTTGCGCTCGGACGAGAAAGACCCTGACAGCATTTCCAACCGGGCCTGGGATGCAATGGTGTTTGGCGACCACCCATACGGCTCTGATTTCAATGGAACAATTGACAGCGTGACTGCGCTGACCCGTGATGATCTTTTGGCAGCACATCAAGGAATAATGACCAAAGATCGGGTCTATGTCGCCGCAGCGGGTGACATTTCCGCAGAGGAACTTGGCGTTCTGATCGACACTTTGCTGTCCGAATTGCCAGAGGTTGGCACCGCGCTGCCCGAGCAAGTCGATGTGCAAACCGAGGCGGGCGTGACCGTAGTTCCTTTTGCAACGCCACAGTCGGTCGCTATTTTTGGCCACAAGGGCATGAAGCGCGATGATCCGGATTTCTTTGCGGCCTACGTGATGAACGTCGTTCTGGGTGGGGGCGGATTTGAGGCGCGGTTGATGACCGAAGTGCGCGAAAAGCGTGGCCTGACCTATGGCGTTTTTTCGTATTTGGTGCCCAAGGACCACGCGGAACTGTACTTGGGACGCGTTGCATCCGCCAATAACCGGATCGCCGAGGCAGTGTCGGTGATCCAAGACGAGTGGGCCAAATTGTCGGCGGAGGGGGTCACACAGGACGAACTTGACCGTGCCAAAACCTATCTAACTGGTGCCTACCCATTGCGGTTTGACGGCAATGGTCCAATCGCCAAGATTTTGGTTGGGATGCAAATGGACGGGCTCAGCCCCGATTATGTGGTGACCCGCAACGCCAAAATCGAAGCCGTGACATTGGACGATGTAAAACGCGTCGCATCCGAACTGTTGAACCCCGAAGCCCTGCATTTTGTGGTTGTGGGGCAGCCCGACGGGCTTTGATCGTTTCACACGATTGCACATAGAAAAAGGGCGGGGTGATGAACCCCGCCCTTTGATGCTTTAAAATCGTTGTTGCTTACAACAGACCTGCGTAGGCCAATGCTGCGTCAATCTTGGCGCGGGTTGCATCCGAGATTGGCAAAAGGGGCAGGCGAACTTCTTCGCTACACAGGCCCAGTTTGGCCATGCCATATTTGGCACCACACACGCCGGGTTCCGCAAAGATTGCCTGATGCAGAGGCATCAGTTTGTCCTGAATTTCCAGCGCTTTGGCGTAGTCACCTGCAAGGCAAGCCGTTTGCATTTGCGCCAGCAGCGCGGGGGCCACATTGGCAGTTACCGAAATACAGCCGGTGCCACCTTGCGCGTTAAACCCGTGGGCAGTGGCGTCTTCGCCAGAAATCTGGGCGAAACCGGTGCCGCATGTGATGCGTTGCTGGCATACGCGGGCCAGATCGCCAGTTGCGTCTTTCACACCTACGATGTTTTTCAGTTTTGCCAACTCGCCCATAGTGTCAGGCAGCATATCAACAACTGACCGGCCGGGAATATTATAGATCACGATCGGCAAATCGGCACTGTCATGGGCCGCTTTGAAATGCGCAATCAAGCCAGCTTGTGTTGGTTTGTTGTAGTAGGGCGTCACGATCAGCGCACCCTGCGCGCCGACCTTGGCGGCATGCTGCACAAAACGGATGGTTTCTGCCGTGTTGTTTGATCCGGCTCCAGCAATAACCGGCACGCGGCCTGCGGCCTGCGCAACAACGGTTTCGATCACAGCTTCGTGCTCTTCGTGGGTCAGGGTCGGACTTTCGCCCGTGGTTCCAACCGGTACCAAGCCATGGCTACCTTGATCGACTTGCCAATCGACCAAGTGTTTGAGCGTGGTGAAATCCACTGCGCCGTCCTTGAACGGCGTGACCAGGGCTGGCATTGATCCCTTGAACATTTCACGCTCCTATTTTCTGTTCGTACTTTGGGTTCAGGAAGAAATCCGCTGGCTGACAGGATTGTCAGTTGAAGGCCTGTCCGCACGCTATATCTTCCTATACAAGCGTCTATTCCTTCTCATGCCGGAAAATGCAAGCCGATGTCGCGTGTTCTTGTCTCAGGTTTCCTGACACTGTTTCTTTTACTCACCAGCACAGCTGCCTATGCGCAGGACGCGGGGGATTCTTTGGCGCGTGCGATGAAGGCAATGCGTGATGGCAATTGGGCTGCGGCCCGAATCGAAGCGCGCGGCGACGGGCAGGCTTCGCTGGATGTGATTTTATGGCATGCCTTGCGATCTGGTCGCGGCGACGCCGTCGAAGTGCAAGATTTTTTGGCCCGCAATCCCGATTGGCCGGGGTTGCCCTATTTGCGCGAAAAATCCGAACAGGCGATGACTGCCGCATCTAATGCGGATATCCGCGCTTTTTACAGCGAGTATACACCGCGTACCGGTGCGGGGGCATTGTCCCTGGCCAAAGCTTGGTTGGCAGCCGGAGATGAAGGCGCAGCGCAAGCGGAAATCGTCTTGGCATGGCGAACTTTGTCGATGTCGGGTGATGAACGAAAAGCATTTCGGGAGAACTGGGGCGAAGTGCTGCGGGATCATCATGTTGCCCGCTTGGATTATGCCCTTTGGAAAGGCTGGAGCAGCAACGCCGGCGCAATGGTTCCGCTGGTGGATGACGGCTGGCAAGCCTTGGCGGAAGCGCGGATTGCGTTGCGCAATACCTCTGGCGGTGTTGATAGCCTGATTGAAAAAGTGCCCGCGTCGCTGCAAGATCACGCGGGTTTGGCCTATGAGCGGTTCTTGTGGCGGGTCCGCAAACGGCGCAGCGCCGACGCAATCGAGCTGCTCTTAGAGCGGTCCAAAAGCGCGGAAGCACTGGGCGAGCCTTGGGCGTGGGCCCGCGCCCGCCGCAATTTGGCGCGGGAACGGATGCGGGCGGGGGATGCCGCGCAGGCATATCAAATCGCGTCCAACCATTATTTGGTCGAAGGCAGTGATTTTGCTGATTTGGAATGGTTGTCAGGCTTTATCGCTTTGCGATTGTTGAATCAGCCCAAGGTGGCCATGCAGCACTTCAGCAATTTCCGGCGGGCGGTTTGGTCGCCAATTTCCGTTGGCCGTGCGGGCTATTGGTTGGGCCGGGCATTTGAAGAGATGGGGGACACTGCCGCCGCGCAAGAAGCCTATTCCTTGGGCGCGCAGTACCAGACTTCGTTTTACGGCCTTCTGGCGGCTGAACGCGGCGGATTGCCATTTGATAAAACACTGGACGGATCGGCAACGTTGCCGGATTGGCGCGCGGCAGAGTTCACCAAGTCATCCGTTTTCAATGCAGGGATTTTGCTTTTGGTCGCGGGCGAGGCAAATCTTGCCGAGCGGTATTTGACACATCTCGCGGAATCTCTAGACAAGACAGGCATGGCACAGATTGGCCAAATGCTGGGTGATATGCGGCGTCCGCACTTGCAAGTGATGCTGGGCAAGCGGGCTGCGCAGTTTGGACATCAACTGGCCGCACCCTATTACGCGGTTCCCGATCAAATATCGAAGGCAGAATTCCCGGTGCCCAAGGAATTGGTACTGGCGATTTCGCGGCGAGAGTCCGAATTTGATCCGGTTGTCATTTCCGGAGCCGGAGCGCGCGGGTATATGCAGCTGATGCCGGGCACCGCCAAAGAGGTGTCGTCGCAGCTGGGGTTAGTCTATAGCAAAGATAAATTGCTCAGTGATCCGGCATACAATGCGACGCTGGGCTCGGCCTATCTGGCGACCTTGTCCAAGAGGTTTGGAGCGAATGCGGTCATGATGGCCGCGGGGTATAACGCAGGCCCGTCGCGGCCAGACCGTTGGATGAAGCTTTATGGTGATCCACGTGCCGGCGAAGTGGACGTGATCGATTTCATCGAATTCATTCCCTTTGACGAGACGCGCAACTACGTCATGCGGGTCACCGAGAGCCTTCCGGTGTACCGAGCGCGCCTTGGCCAGAATCCGCATCCGGTGCCCTTTTCACAAGAGCTGATCGGGTCAACGCTGCCGGTGCTCACGCCAAAAGGTGAATAGACCGGCCGCGATGATCACTGCAGATCCGACCGCAACATTCGGGCGGATAACCTCGGCGTAAATCGCAACACCAAACGCGCTGGCAAAGGCCAATTGCAGATAAGCAAAGGGTTGCAGGGCGCTGGCTTCGGCGACCTCATAGCATTTTATAAGCAGAAAATGCCCCAAGATGCCTGCACAACTGAGAGCGGTCATCCAGCCCCAATCCGTCGCTGTCATAGGTTCCCAAAACGCCAGTCCGGCAAGAGTTGCGACCACTGCGCCAATGGTGCCGGTCCAGAAAAACGACGTCATAGCGTCGTCGAAACGCGCAACATAGCGGGTCAAAAGCCCGTATAGTGCAAACAGCAAAGCCCCGATCAAGGGTATGATGGCGTAGGGGGAAAAGATGCCGTCTGACGGCTGCAAAACAATGAGAACTCCGACAAAGCCGACACCGATTGCCAGCCAGCGCCGCCATCCGACCTTTTCGCCTAAAACGGGGCCGGACAATCCGGCAATGATCAGGGGATAGCAGATAAAGATCGCGTGACTTTCGACCAACCCCAAATAGACAAAGGACAAAACGGTAACACAGATTTCCAACACCAAAAGAGCACTGCGAAACCCCTGAAGCCATGGTCGTTTGCTTTGGGCGGCTGCACGCAAGCCGCCCGTTTGACGGGCCGCGAAAGCAATAACAAAAGCGGCAAAGAACCAATAGCGGACCATGACCACCATCATCACATTGTAGCTGTCCGCCAAATGGCGCGAGATGCTGTCCTGAACAGCAAAGATGAACATCGTGGCGATCATCAGCCAAATGCCCAAAGTCAGATTTTGCTGTGCCATGTCGGGCCTTTTCTAGAGGGCCTTGGTCGCCCGTGTCATGTGTCTCTTACGGCCGTAGCCGGGTAGGCGCGTGACGTCGAGCCCGGCAGCGACAAGCCCGCGTCGCACATGACCCGCAGCTGTATACGTGGCTGCACTGCCACCGGGGGCCAAATGAGCGGCGACTTCAGCCATCAATTCGGGGGACCACAGTTCAGGGTTTTTAGCCGGAGAGAATCCGTCCAAGAACCATGCATCGGCGTGTTTTTCCCAAGTGGGCAGGGTCTCGCGGGCATCACCCGTCACCATTTCAAAACGTAAGTCGGACAGCTCAAACCGTGTTTCACCCCAGTGCGGGGCCAATTCGGTTGCCAAATCGGCCAGCTCAGGAAACCCGGCTTGGGCACGTATCATTTCTAAGGGTGTTAACGGGAAGGCTTCGAAAGTGGTGAAATGCAATTTTCCAAGAACACCAGCATGGCGCCAAAGTTGCAAGGCTGCCAACAGGTTAAGGCCCGTTCCAAACCCGAGCTCGGCAATATGGAAGCCGTCGCAGAACCGGTCGGGCAGATCATTTCCTTGCAAGAACACATGCCGCGTTTCATCCAACCCATTCTCAAGCGAGAAATAGGGGTCGTCAAAGCGGGTGGAGACGGGCGTTTCGCCGCGCCATTCGAGGCTGCTGTGGTCTGTCATCGGCTTTGTCCTTACACACGAAAGGCACGAATACAGCGAGGTCCAAAAATGACAAGTGTGGATGTAACCGTTCGAGGGGCAGGGATCTTTGGCTTATCGGTGGCTTGGGCCTGCGTTCTGCGCGGAGCAACGGTGCGGGTGGTTGACCCTTATGGTCCGGCCGCGGGGTCTTCTGGCGGGCTGGTTGGCGCGCTTGCCCCGCATGTGCCCGAGAACTGGAACGAGAAAAAGGCCTTTCAGCTCGATAGCTTGCTGATGGCGGGCGCGTATTGGGCGCAGATCGAAGCTGTGGGTGGCGTTTCGGCAGGTTATGGCAGGACTGGACGTTTGCAACCCGTTGCGGATGAGGCCGCGTTGGCATTGGCGCAGGTGCGTGGACGCGGGGCGCAAGAGCTTTGGCAAGGGCGCGCGGTTTGGCAGCTGGTGCGGGTACGGGATGCGGGGGAGTTTGCGCCCGAAAGCCCCAGCGGCTGGTTGATCCACGATACATTGACCGCACGGATGGCCCCACGTCGGGCAGCGGCGGCCTTGGTTGCGGCGTTAACCGCACACGGGGTTGAGATTGTCGAAACGGCGGAGGATATGGGAGCCGTGGTTTGGGCAACCGGTTGGCGCGGTTTGGAAGACTTGTCAGAGCATTTAGGGCGCCCGGTTGGGGGCGGTGTAAAGGGGCAGTCGGCTCATTTTCGATTTGACGCTTCGGAGGCGGCGCAGGTGTTTGTCGGTGGTTTGCATATTATTCCGCACGCAGATGGGACGGTTGCGATTGGATCGACGTCGGAGCGAGAATTTGATGACCCGTCGTCGGTTGATGCACAGTGTGAAACGTTGATTGCCCGTGCGTATGCGGCTTTGCCTGTGCTTGCAGGGGCGGAGGTGATCGGGAGATGGGCCGGAGTGCGGCCAAGGGCGCGGTCACGGGCCCCGTTGCTAGGGGCTTGGCCGGGTCGCGATGGGCATTTTGTGGCCAATGGCGGGTTCAAGATCGGCTTTGGCATGGCCCCCAAAGTGGGGGAGGTAATGGCCGATTTGGTGTTGGACGGGATTGATACTATTCCATCCGGCTTTGGCTTTGAGGCCTGTTTCAAGCGGTAATGGGGACGGACGCTGGGCTGCGCCCTCGCCCCGCCCACCATCCCGCGATATGTGGCGCACAAGAAAGGCCGGAACGTCGAGCGATCCGGCCTTGGATATTGGGCTTGTTTGGGGTCAGTCGAATTTGCGCGACGGGGCCAGCACTTTGGCCTCTCCGATCAGCACCTTTTTGCCATCAACCGAGCAGTGACATTCCAATGTCACGCGGCGTTTTCCGTGGTCAATATCGACCACCTTCACCTCGGCGTAGACCATGTCACCGGGCCGCACAGGCGCAAGAAACTTGAGCGTTTGACCCATGTAGACCGTGCCATGTCCGGGCAATTGTTCGCCAATCACAGCTGAAATCAATCCGGCGGTGAGCATGCCGTGCGCAATGCGGCCTTCAAAGATCGTGTCTTGCGCATAGTCATCGTCCATATGCACTGGATTGTGGTCGGTCGACACCTCAGCGAACATCTCAATATCGCGGTCCGTTACCTGCTTGCGCAAGTATCGCGACATACCCATTTCGATGTCTTCGATGCAGATCGTGCCACGGGGCAAGTTGTCCAACATCTCATCCTCCTTGATGATCCGCCCACCCGCTGCAAAGTAACAAATGGGCGATCTTGTGCTTCGCTTTGAAATTAAATTACTTTGCAGCTGCAGAAAAATCAAGGGGGAATTGTCTTAGCGCAGCATCCCGATGCTGAACTGCGGGTTGATGTTTTCCTTGGCGATATAACTCGTTAGCGCTGCCGGCTCTGGATCGTCGTTGGTTTTTGTTTCAGTTTTGGCCAATCCACCGGTGATAAACAAAGAATCAATGTCTTCGCCCATGGCCCCTAAGATGTCTGTGTGCGGACCGTCGCCAATTGCGAGAATTGCGATATCCGGGATATCCGGTTTGAGTGCGGCCAAACGGCGGCGGGCAAGATCATAGATCGGCGGATGAGGTTTGCCAAAATACAGGCTTTCACCACCCATTTCGGTATAAAGCTGCGCTAGAGCCCCCGCGCACCATTCTCGGGTTTCGCCGCGATCTACGACAAGGTCGGGGTTGGCGCAGAGCAGCTTGAGGCCCTTTTGTTTTGCATACAAGAACTGCGGACGCATGTCCGAAGGGTCGGCTAGGGGGTCGAAAGGGCCGCAGCAAATGATTCCTTCGGCCTCTTCCAAGGCGACCTGCTCAATTTTGATGGGGTTTTCGATCAGAGCCAAAGGATCAAAGAAAGGTTGGTCATGCGGTTGTCCAATGAACCAGACCTTTGATCCGACGGCTCCTTGGAACATGGCTGCGCGCCCACTGTCACCAGAGGTGGCGATATCGTCATAGGCATCTTCGGGGACGTTGAAGCGCGTTAGCTGCTTGGCAACTTCGCTGCGGGACCGCGGGGCATTGGTGACGAGCACGACAATACCGCCCTTTGCGCGGTACGCTTGCAAGGCGGCGACCGCTTCGGGATAAGCCGTCATGCCATTGTGGACACAGCCCCACAGATCGACGAAAAGCGCTTCGTAGCGTTCGGAAATTTCGGACAGTGCAGAAATGATTTGGGTCATGATATCGGGATCACCGCTAAGGAACAGGTGCTTTGGTCATCCCATATCGCGCCCCGTCTGGAAAGGGGCGCGCTGGTAGTATTAGCCTTGTTGCTGAATACGCTCGACGTAAACACGCATTTCTTCGGCTTCTTGGCGGGCTTCGCGCAGCCCGTCCATGGCTGCGGAGAGCTCTGCCTCGGTTTGGGTCAGCTGGTTGGTCAGCTCTGCTTCGCGCTGTTGCAAGTAGGTGATTGCCTGATCGCGGGTTTCTTCCGCTTCATGTAGTTCCTGGCTCATGCGTTCCAGCTGATCCATATCTGCCTGGCTGACGCGGGTAAAGCGATGGACAAGCCAATGGGCGAACCATCCCAGACAGAAAGCCACAAATAGAATTCCGGCCGTTACCATGATGAACTGTGTTCTATCCATCGTCTGTCCCCTCTGCCGGATCTGCTACGGCATCTTCTTCTTTTATATCCTCAGCCGCTTCTTCGGCGGCTGGGTCTTCGTTTTCCGGACCGTCTGCGACAGGGCCTTGTGCTGGCTCTGCGGCGGCGTCCTGATCTGCCTCACCTTCGGGTTTCAGAAGGGTAAAGGTGATCCGGCGGTTGGCTTCGCGGCCTTCTTCTGTACCATTATCGGCGATAGGAGTGGCTTCACCATGTCCGGTCACAGTGTAGGATTTAACTGGGACAAGGCGCCCGCGCAATGCGTCCAATACGGATTGCGCGCGATCCTGACTAAGCTTTTGGTTCATCGATTCGCGGCCTTGGCTATCTGTATGACCGCCAACTTCCAAGGGGATGTCACCGCATTTCTTCAACAGTTCGGCCAGCTCGTCGAGAATGTCCTTGGCTGACGCGTCCAGTGTCGCAGAGCCGGGTTCAAACGAAATCTTCCGGCTGCCGATGATCTCGACGATTTGGGCTTCGCATTCTTCGGGGGTTGGAATGCCCAGCAAAGGATCAAGTCGTTTCACGTACTCAACGTTGATTTCAAACTCGGCTGCGTCGCCAAGTTTTGCGGCCAGTACTTGGGCGATTTCGGCGCGGGCGTCTTGGTTTCCCGTTTTGCCAGCGATTGCGACATTATCCGGCGTGACAGTTACGCTGCCATTGACCAGCGTCGAGAGAACCTCAAGCGCGGCGAGTGTGCGCATCTGCCAATCTCCGGGCAGGCCTTCGGCAACGCGTGCTGCGGTGTAAACATCATCGGAACCAAATCGTGCGCGGGCAAAGCTGTCCATGGTCTGGCGTGCAATTTCGCTGGAAAGCCTGCCGCGCAACTGGACTTTGCCTTCGGGGCTTAGCGTTGCAGTAAATTCGGGCGGGCCCTCGGCGGATTGTTCGGGGGCTTTCGGTAATATGGCACGCAGGGCAAAAACGCTTGGCAGAGCGGTTTCAAGTTCGCCGACGACACGGTCAAAGGCGGCTTGGCTGGTGCCCTCGGGGGCCACCAGCGTGATATCTGCGTTAGAAAACGTAACCGAGGTCCCCTTCAGTTCCGCAAGTTTGGAAATTGCCAGAACGGCGGCATCGGCCCAGCGGCGCGACGGAACGCCAAGGCCCAAGGTGCAGGATGTCTTTGCCGTCAAACCGGCCTCGGATGCGGCACTCAGGATGCGGTCTCGTGCCACTTCGGTATCGGCTGAACAGGTGTCAAAATGCGGGCCGCTGTCGTCGATGATGAACCGCAACGTAAAGGGCGAAATCACCGGGCGCGGAGCGGACAAATCAAGTTCGAGCGTCAACCCGTCGGGTTTGCGGCGCGCCAGACCACTTTCGATCCGGCGGCGATGTTCGTCGGATTCGGCCATCGCCTTGATCGCGACCAGATTCGGGCGCACCGAGATTTGCGAACGCGGCAGGTCGCGCAAGGCTGTCAGGGCGAACTTTAGTGCAAGATCCCAGCCTTCGGGCGCATCATAATCAACAAAGCCCAGCAAATCAGACACTTCTCCGGTGCCGGTAAGTGTCTCAAATCCCTCGATGAGATCGTCGCGACTGGTTGATTTCGGGATCAAGCCGATGGCCGATACGCCTGCATCGTTGCGCAAAATTTCGATCGAGAAATCAGGTGGTGCCAGATCATCTGGTTCTTCAACCAGCATCTGATCGATCACCCGCGTGGCTTCGACAACGCTTCCGGCGGTGCTGAGTGCTTTGAAGCGGGACGCCTCATCGGGGGCGGTGCCGATCAAGAAGACTTGCAATCCGTTGGTGTCGACTTCGGCCCAAGTCAAACCTTCGAGGTCCAGCTTGCCTAAGACTTCGGTCTTGGATGCGGTTTCTATGATGCCAGCTGAAAAATACGCACTGACGAGGCTGACAGCGCCAGCCACGGCAAAGGTCCCGCCAAGGGTAAAGATAGAGGAAAGGCGCATGGGCGCTCCGGTTCCTGATTAGGTGTTGCGCGTTGATACGCAAGGTAAACACATTCCGCAATCAAGCGAATAGGGCAGCGGCGAAAAACAGCACAGGAATGAGGCCTGCTTCACGGTTAGCGCGAAACAATTCTAGTAATCTCGCGTTATCGTCTACTTTTAGGCGTCGCAATTGCCACATCAAATGCCATCCCATGGCCCATGGCCCGACCAGTAGCACTGCCATTTGCAAGATTTCACCATCCGGCGCGGCGGCAATAACGGCCATTCCCATCAAGGCTACGGTTGCGACCATAAACCATGCCAGCCACCGCGGGGTATTGTCCCCGAACAGACGGGCAGTGGATTTCACACCGATCAGCGCATCATCTTCGGTGTCTTGGTGGGCATAGATTGTGTCATAAAACAGCGTCCAAGCCATTCCGGCCAAATACAAAAGCAAGGGGGGCAAAGACAGGCTGCCGGTATGGGCGGTCCATGCCAGCAAGGCCCCCCAATTGAAGGCAATCCCCAAAAACACTTGGGGCCACCAAGTGAACCGCTTGGCAAAGGGGTAGATCGCAACGGGAACCAGCGCGATAACCCCGAGGAAAATCGCCATAGGCGGAAAGGTCAGCAATATCCCGAAACTGACAAGGCATTGAAGAACGGCCCAAGCCAGCGCTTGCTTTACTGTGACTTGCCCCGATGGGATCGGGCGCGATGCCGTGCGTTCCACCTTGCCGTCGAAATCGCGGTCTGTGATGTCGTTCCACGTACAACCTGCACCGCGCATCAAGACTGCGCCGATACCGCAGCCAACTATAATCCACAGATCAAACAACCGCATTTCACCGTCATGCACCATGGCCAGCAGGACGCTCCACCAACAAGGCAGCAGCAACAGCCATGATCCAATCGGGCGATCCGCGCGGCTGAGCCGCAGGTAGGGGCGCAAAAAGGCGGGGGCTTTGGAATCAACCCAATTGCCTGTGACTGCGTCGGAAACCTGACCATCGGCCTCTGGTGTCTGCTCACTGCCGGTCATATGCTGTGCCCTATGAAGTCTAAGATACGCCTGTATGTAGATCACCCGTTGGGGGATGGACAAGCCGTCACGCTGACGCGCGAACAAGCGCATTACCTTTTCGGGGTGATGCGGTTAACTGTGGGCAGTCAAATCGCCATGTTCAACGGAACGGACGGCGAATGGCTGGCCGATATTACCCAAGCCGGCAAACGCGGTGGCGAAGTGTTTTGTGGTCAGCAAAGCGCGCCTTTGCGGATGCCGCCGGATGTATGGCTGTGCTTTGCGCCGATCAAAAAGGCACGTATCCAATATATTGTCGAAAAAGCCGTGGAAATGGGCGTTCGGCGGATCGTGCCCATGATGACCGAATACACCAATTCTGAGCGCATCCGGCCTGAACGTTTGCAGGCCCACGCCATCGAAGCAGCAGAGCAGTGCGGGGCAACCTATGTGCCGCAGGTGGCCCCGTTGGTGCGATTTGATGCCCTTTTGGCCACGATGAAGGATCGGCACCTGTTGTTTTGTGATGAAGCCGAGGCTGGCGAGGCGCGCGGTTTCGAAAAAGCCAGGGTGTCCGAAGCAGATCCGTGGAGCATCCTAATCGGCCCGGAAGGCGGTTTTTCCCCCGATGAACGCGCCAAATTGCAGAACCTTCCCAATACCCAAACCCTGAGCCTTGGGCCGCGCATCCTGCGGGCCGAAACGGCGGCTGTCGCAGCGCTGACGCTTTGGCAAATGCAATTTGGAGACTGGACGTAGGCGGGGCGGCCATCGACGTTCATCGGTGTTTCGCAGCCGAGAAGCCCAAGCCGGTATCGGCTTTGCGACAGCAAGGGTTGCAGAATTTCCCATCGCCCCGATATGCAAGAGAGACAGTTTTTCGCCCAACAGCACCGGAGCGCCGCCATGAGCCTGATCCGACCAGAAGCCATCCAAATTTTTGCCCGTTGGCATGAGGCCTTCATCGGGGCTTTGGTTCTGATTGTGGGTCTGTATTGGGGGCTGTTTACCGGTGGGGGTCTTTTGCACTGGATCGGTTACGGGGTGGCTATTTGTGGTACGATCTTGTTGGTGACCGGATTGCAACGTGGGCGATTTCGGGTTGGCGGCGGCGGGCAGGGCGTAGTGTCCTTGGTCGAGGGGCGTGTGACATACTACGGTCCAATTGGCGGCGGCGCGATTGATCTCAATGATCTCAGTCAGTTATCGATCATTCGCAGCGCAAATCCACCGCATTGGTGCCTTGAACAAACGGGTTTGCCGCCATTGACGATTCCTTTGGACGCCGAAGGTGCCGATCTGTTGTTTGACGCCTTTGCCCATCTGCCGGATTTGCAGACCGAGCGCATGTTGCGACAAATGCAAAGCCCCGGCGATCACGCAACCGTCATCTGGCGCAAGCCATCTGTGCGCTCCAGCACTGTTCGGTTGCATTGACACGGTGCATTTTTGCGCCCATGCCTTGGGACCACGCGGCAACCAAACATGCGGAGAGCCCATGTCCATTCCCCAATCCGGCGGCGGTCCGATCGAACGTCACGAACAACTTGCTGAATATCTGTCTTCTGGCTGCAAGCCCAAAGAAGACTGGCGTATCGGCACCGAGCACGAGAAATTCGGGTATTGCCGCGATACGCTGAAACCACTGCCGTATGAGGGCAAGCGGTCAATCAAAGGGGTTCTGGACGCGCTGCGTGACGCGCATGGATGGACCCCGATTGCCGAGGGTGGCAATATTATCGGTCTCGAAAAAGACGGCGCGAATATTTCGCTGGAACCGGGCGGCCAATTGGAACTGTCTGGCGCACCGCTTGAGACAATTCACCAGACCTGCGACGAAGTGAATTCGCATCTGACGGATGTTAAGGATATTGCCGATAAACTGGGCGTAAGCTTTATCGGTCTTGGGGCTGCCCCGATTTGGACGCACGATGAAATGCCGATGATGCCCAAGGGGCGTTACCGGTTGATGAACTCTTATATGGACAAGGTCGGAACCATGGGGAAATCCATGATGTACCGGACCTGTACCGTGCAGGTGAACCTCGATTTCTCAAGCGAAGCTGACATGGTGCAAAAGATGCGGGTTGCGCTGGCTTTGCAGCCGGTCGCCACGGCGTTGTTTGCCAATTCGCCCTTCTTTGAGGGCAAACCAAACGGTCACAAAAGCTGGCGCTCGCGGATTTGGCGCGATCTGGATGCCTCGCGGACCGGCATGATCCCCTTTGTATTTGACGAAGGTTTCGGGTTTGATGCCTGGGTTGAATATATGCTCGATGTGCCGATGTATTTTGTCTATCGCGACGGGCAGTACATTGATGCGCTGGGCCAATCCTTTCGCGATTTCATGAAGGGGCAATTGCCCGCGTTGCCGGGTGAAACACCCACGCTAAGCGATTGGGCAGATCACCTGACCACAGTGTTTCCCGAGGCGCGGGTGAAGAAGTTCATCGAAATGCGCGGCGCGGACGGTGGACCTTGGCGGCGGCTATGTGCGCTTCCTGCTTTCTGGGTTGGTTTGACCTATGATCAATCTGCTTTGGATGCTGCTTGGGATTTGGCCAAAGGCTGGGATGCCGAAACCCGCGAAGAGTTGCGTGTGGCCGCGTCGGTTCATGGGCTTCAGGCCGAAGTCAACGGTATCAAAATGCATGATTTGGCACGCGAAGTTGTGGCCATTGCCGACAGCGGTTTAAAAGCACGGGCAATGCCCGGTGCTGGTGGATTGGTCCCTGATGAGACACATTTCCTGAATGCGCTGAAGGAATCTCTCGAATCTGGTCAGGTTCCGGCGGATGAGCTTCTTGAGCATTACCATGGTGATTGGAACGGCGACTTGACCAAGATTTATGGTGAGTATTCTTACTAAACACCGCTGCCGGGTTTTTCTGAATGCGCTTCGATAGAAAACTGGATATTTCAAAGGCCCCAAGTTGTTGGGGCCTTTTTGATTTAGTAGCCCAAAGCACAGCCGTCTTTGCGTGGATCAGAGGCACCTTCTAACACCCCATTGTCGCGGATATGGATTGCTTGCCCCCCACCGAGCGGGCTGTCTGGCGTTATGACGTCGTGGCCTTTGGCGGTGAGTTCGGCCCGCACTGTATCGCCGTAACCACGCTCCAGTTTGAGGTATCCATTGTCGAAGAAACTGCGCGGTGCATCCACGGCTGTTTGCAAATCCATGCTGTAATCTGTCAGATTGGTGACAAAGCGAGCATGACCGTTTGGCTGGTACTGTCCGCCCATAACGCCGAAAGGCATGGTCACGCGTCCGTGGTCGCGCAGCATCGCCGGGATGATAGTATGCATCGGTCGCTTGCCGCCTTTTAGTTCGTTAGGGTGTCCTTCCGTTAATGAAAAACCGGCACCTCGGTTCTGAAACAGGACGGAAAACTTCTCGGAGGCGATGCCAGAACCGAATCCGTGAAAGATCGAATAGATCAACGAGACGGCCATGCGGTCGCGATCTACGACGGTGATGTAAATCGTGTCTTTGTGAACCGCTTCGCTGGTGGCTGGCGCATTGGGCAAGGCCCGGTTCGGATCAATCAATGCGGCCAAACTTGCCGCTGTTTGAGCGGACAAAAGATGATCTAGCCGAGGCATCCAATCGGGATCAGCCAGAAACCGGTTTCGCGCATCATATGCCAGTTTGGCGGCCTCGGCTTCAATATGCACACGCATCGCTCCCAATGGGTCAAGGCTGGGCAGATCAAAATGGCTGAGGATATTCAGCATCAAATGGGCAATGATGCCTTGGCCATTTGGCGGATGTTCCAATAGATCGCGGCCTTTGTAGAGGCCGCAGATCGGAGTGCTTATGCTGCAAGCGGTATTGGCAAAGTCTTCGGCGCAGTGCAAACCGCCTGCTGCGTTGAGCGCCGCCAGCATATCTTCTGCCGCTTCACCGGAATAAAAGGCGTCGCGCCCGTCTTTGGCGATGTTTCGCAGCAATTGGGCTTGTTTCGGCAGAGCGAAAAGATCCCCGATTTGAGGGCATAATCCACCTTGCAAAAAATCCACGCAGGCGGTGCCTTGCAACTTTGCCGAACCCGGCCCCCAATCAAAGGCGACCCGCGGTGCAACTGGAACCCCATGCTCCATATAATGGATGGCGGGGGCCAAACTGTCTGCTAGACCCAGTTTACCCCACTTGTCCGACATGGTGCAAAACGCGTCGATTGCACCGGGGATGGTAACGGCATGGGCGCTGTGAACGGGCATCATCGAATGTCCCGCTTCGCGGAGTGCGCGCGCACTGGCCCCTGCTGGCGCGCGGCCTGATCCATTTACAGCAACAACCTCGGCGCTGCTGCTCGGGGCAATCAAAGCAAAACAGTCGCCGCCAATCCCGGTCATTTGCGGTTCCGCGACGCCAAGCAAAACCGCCCCCGCAATGGCCGCGTCCATGGCGTTTCCGCCTTGTTTCAGAATATCAACCGCTACTTGGGCTGCAAGCGGGTGGGAGGTGGCACACATACCGTTTGTGGCATAGACCGCAGATCGGCCGGGGCATTGAAAATCGCGCATTGAAACCTTCGTTTGGTTCGTTCGAACCGAACAATAAGAGCCGAAAGGCCAAGGTCAACGATGTTGGTAAAATCGGCTGCATAGTCCTCGGCACCGCGCACTGGGTGGGGGCTGTAACACGCGGTCCCGAGGGAAGCCTATGCAGCTACAATACTTGATATGGCGGTGCATTGCGGTCGGAATGTGACGTGCGCGGGGTAAGTTTCGGGCAGTAAAACGTTTATTAAAATTGAAGACTTTTGGGCGGCCAGTGAATCCAGCTGCGCAGCCAGTATTTGGGGGAACAAACTGCATTTGTCTCGGTGCTGCGCACTGGGCGGGGGCTGTACTACGCAGCACCGAGAGAAGCTTATGCAGCTACAAATACGCTTGTGACAGGGGGCCAAGGCGAGAATGTGTCCAGCTTCGGGCTTCTTTGCGGTTCTTTGAACCAAGCATTTTACCTGACAGGCTGTGGTACCAACAAAAACACCGCCCCTGTTCAGGAGCGGTTTAATTATGCGGTTCAATTATGTGGTAGTCCTCGGCGTAGCGCACTGGGTGGGGGCTATAACGCGCCACGCCGAGGGAAGCTATATGCAGCTACAAGATCAGTGTGCCCTTGAAATCTGCCTGCATTGTGACGCAGGTCAGGTGTTTTTACGGCGCAGATCGCGTTTTGCCGGTTACTTTTAAGTCGAACGCCTGTTTTCAGCGGTTCGCGGAGGACACTTTTGCCAGACGAGTATTCGAACCATCCAATAGCTCCGTCAGCCCTTCGGAAGAATTTGGATAGGCATCTCAAGATCAAGGTGGTTCTCCGTGCCCCGGCGCTCATAGACAAGACGATCGCTTAGGCTATGAATCAAGTTCCAGCCAAATCCGCCTTCAGGCAGCAATTGTGTCTCTACGTCCAGATTGGCGGGGTTGCCTGCGGGCAGTGCGCCATCTGGCATAGCCGCACCTGAATCAATGAACTTGGCGGTCAGATGGAGGTCACTGAAATGCAAGTTCAACTTGATTTCGCCGTCCGGACTGTCGCCATAGGCGTGCTCAACAATATTGTTGAGCACTTCTGCAACGACCAGTTCCCACATGTCACCGGGACATATGTGAAGACCGTTCTCGTTAAGGTCGGACCTTAAGGATGTGAGCGTATTGCGCACGTTTTCCGGAGTGCTAAAAAGCACATACCGGAGCGTCGTAGCGCCTTGTTCGCCTGAGTTTATTGCCATCCAACGATCTCCGAGCCGGACTAATGCATCAAGCACTTTGCGCCTGAGCGGACTGTGCTGAATCGTGAATAGTGAAAATCGAGTCCATTCGCGTCATACGGAAAACTTTGTCGACGGTAGGGGTTAGACCAGCCAATTCCAGTTTCCCATCGGCTGGCATTAATTTCATTGCGGCAACGATGGATCCAAGGCCGCTTGAGTCAATGAAATCAACTTTGTGTAGATCCAACACCATGCGGCCACTGAAATTTGCCATTTGTTCGCGCATTTTATCCTTGAAGGAAATCGCAATGGCAGCATCAATCCGCTCTGCATCAACCGTGACAACGCTCAGGTTACCGTCTTCTTGAATCGTAAATTCCATACCAGCCTCTTAGGTGAACTCCGTCAAAGACTAGACGGCATTCCTTACCATTCGGTATGCAGGTGCTGACAATTGGAGGAATCGAAATGCAAGACGTCGTCATCACCGGAGCAGCCCGTACGCCAATGGGCGGGTTTCAAGGGGCTTTTTCGGGCGAAGAAGCGGCCAAGCTGGGGGGGAGCGCAATCAAAGCAGCGTTAGACCAGGCGGCGAATCCCCAGGTGGATGAGGTTCTGATGGGCTGTGTTTTGCCGGCCGGCCAAGGTCAGGCACCAGCGCGCCAAGCCGGTTTTGCGGCGGGTTTGGGCGAAGAAGTCCCTGCTACGACGCTCAATAAGATGTGTGGATCTGGTATGCGGGCCGCAATGTTTGCGTTTGACCGTTTGGCATTGGGCCACGCTGATACCATTGTGGCTGGCGGTATGGAATCGATGACCAACGCACCGTATTTATTGCCTAAAATGCGCGATGGTGCCCGGATTGGCCACAGTCAGGTGATCGACCACATGTTTCTCGATGGTCTGGAAGATGCCTATGACAAAGGCCGTTTGATGGGCACCTTTGCCGAAGATTGTGCCGAGGCGTTTCAATTCACCCGCGAAGCTCAAGATGACTATGCTTTGGCGTCGCTATCGAGGGCGCTTGAGGCACAAAATTCGGGCGCATTTAAAGCAGAAATCGCGGCTGTCACACTCAAGACCCGCAAAGGTGATGTGGTTGTGGCCGAGGATGAGCAGCCCGGAAAAGCCCGACCAGATAAAATCCCGCAGCTGAAACCTGCCTTTCGCAAGGAAGGCACCGTTACTGCGGCCAACTCTTCTTCGATCTCGGACGGGGCTGCAGCCTTGGTGATGACCACTGCTGCGGCGGCTCAGGCCAATGGCTCGGCAGTGCGCGCCCGTGTTTTAGGCCATGCGAGCCATGCACATGCCCCGAACCTATTTCCGACCGCCCCCGTTCCGGCTGCAAAAAAGTTGTTGGACCGTTTGGGTTGGGCTGTGGAGGACGTTGATTTGTGGGAAGTGAACGAGGCCTTCGCTGTTGTGCCGATGGCCTTCATGCATGAAATGGGAATCAGCCATGACAAGGTGAATGTGAATGGCGGGGCCTGTGCATTGGGTCATCCCATCGGAGCGTCGGGTGCGCGAATCATGGTGACGCTGCTGAACGCTTTGGAAACACGCGGGCTGAAACGTGGTGTGGCCGCGATTTGCATCGGTGGTGGTGAAGGCACTGCGATTGCCATCGAACGCAGCTAAAATCTAAGCCCTTTTTTACAATTTGCCGTCGCCGCCCCTGACTTTGATCGGGGGCGGTTTTTCTACGCCCGCTTTCGCTGGTTCAAATGTGCCATACCGTTCAGAGTGCAAAATGCGAGTTCCGTGAAAAAATGCTTTGAAATTTCATTCATTCGTGTCACCGTGAAATTTGACGGAATTTTTTCACGGCTCGGGACATGGATCAGACACACAGACACAGCACCACCCTTGGCGTTGACATACGTGCCCTGCGGCGCGCGCGCGGGCTTACGCTTCAGCAGTTGGCGGATGCGCTTGGCCGGTCAGTCGGATGGCTTAGCCAGGTCGAGCGGGATCTGTCCGAACCGGGGATTGATGACCTTCGGGCGTTGGCGAAAACGCTGGATGTCTCGATCTCCACTCTGTTTTCAAACGCCCCATCTCCGGCCCACGAAGCCGGGCGCATTGTCCGGTCTGAGGCGCGTCGGCCGATCGGTCCCGGCGACGTCGGGCTGCGCGAAGAACTGCTGTCGCCGGATCTGACCGATGACTTCGAGATGGTGCATTCGACCTTTTTGCCAGGGGCTTCCTTGCCGGAAACCGTCACCCGCCCGACGCAGGAAGTCGGCTATCTGATCGCTGGTCAGCTGGACATCGAGATCGGTGGCCATTTGTTTACCCTGCAACCCGGTGACAGTTTTCGCATCAAGGGCGAACCGTTTCGCTGGGCCAATCCCTATAAGGCCACCGCACTCGCCGTTTGGGTGATTGCCCCGCCTGTTTACTAAACCCGATGGCAAAGGAGAAACACATGCTCACAGGACGCTGTCTTTGCGGATCGGTCACATTTGAAACCGAAGCCCCGCCGAAAGGGGCCAGCGTCTGCCATTGCGGCCAATGCCGGCGGCAATCTGGCCATCTGTGGGCATCGGCCTATGTGCCCAAGACCGAACTGACCATCACCGGCAAAGTCACATGGTTCGAAGCCAGCGAAACCGCGAAACGCGGGTTTTGCCCAACCTGCGGCAGCTTTTTGTTCTGGCATGCACCGGCGGAAGACACGGTTAGTTTTGCCTTGGGGGCTGTTGACGCTCCGACCGGCATCCATCTGGAAAAACACATCTTTGTTGCCTCAAAGGGCGACTATTACGACATCTCAGACGCCCTTAAACAAAGGGACTAAGGAAGGACCGAAATGAGTGATTTCCCAACAAAGGCCCGTGTGGTCATTATTGGCGGCGGCGCTGTGGGCGTGTCGACCCTGTTTCATCTGGCCAAGGCTGGGTGGGCCGATTGTGTCCTGCTGGAAAAGAACGAATTGACGGCGGGCTCCACATGGCACGCAGCGGGCAACTGTCCGAACTTTTCGGGGTCTTGGGCGATCATGAACATGCAGCGTTATTCGCTGGAAATGTATCGGACGCTGGCAGAAGATGTTGATTACCCGATGAACTATCACGTCACAGGTGCGCTGCGTCTGGGGCATACCAAAGAACGTATGCAAGAATTCGAGCGTGTGGCATCAATGGGCCGTTATCAAGGGCTCCAGCTGGATATGCTCACGCCTGAGCAGCT
Organism: Pelagimonas varians; assembly: GCF_003208435.1. Lineage (GTDB taxonomy): Bacteria > Pseudomonadota > Alphaproteobacteria > Rhodobacterales > Rhodobacteraceae > Pelagimonas > Pelagimonas varians. The sequence goes on from NZ_QKMF01000006.1 coordinate 209,630, forward strand.
TAAGGAATACTATCCCTTCTTGGAAACCCATGATTTGGCGGGCGGTCTTTGGGATCCGCTGGACGGTGATATTGATCCGGCGCAATTGACCCAAGCCATGGCCAAAGGCGCTCGCGATTTGGGGGCTAGTATCCAGCGGTTCTGCCCCGCAACCGGTGTGACCCAGAACGAAGATGACACATGGATTGTACACACCGAAAAGGGCGACATCGCCTGTGACTATGTCGTCAACTGCGGCGGTTATTATGCAGCCCGGATCGGCGAGTGGTTCAAACCATTCGGGGGTCGCGACGTGCCCATGGTGGTCATGTCTCACCAGTACTTCTTGACTGAAGAAATCCCCGAGATTGAAGCTTGGACCAAGGAGAATGGTAAAAAGCTGCCGATGATCCGCGACGTCGACAGCTCTTATTATCTACGACAAGATAAAAACGGTTTGAACCTCGGCCCGTATGAGCGGAACTGTAAGGCGCATTGGGTCACCGAAGACGATCCGATGCCGCATGACTTCAGCTTTCAGCTGTATCCGGATGATCTGGAACGTCTGGAATGGTATATCGAAGATGCGATGGAACGCGTGCCGGTTCTGGGCACCGCAGGTGTCGGGCGCAATATCAACGGCCCGATCCCTTATGCCCCTGACGGTCTGCCATTGATGGGCCCCATGCCGGGCGTCAAAAACGCGTTTGAGGCGCACAGCTTTACCTTCGGCATCGTGCAGGCGGGCGGCGCTGGCAAGGTGATGGCGGAATGGATCACCACGGGTGAAACCGAATGGGACATGTGGGCGGTTGATGCCCGCCGCTACACTGAACATGCGGATTTTGAGTTTTGCTATGCGAAGGCAATGGAAACCTATGGCCACGAATACGCCATGCATTTCCCGCACCACCAATGGCCTGCCGGACGAAACAAAAAGCTGTCCCCGAACCATGATCGATTGATTGCAGACGGTGGCCAAATGGGCGCGTTCAACGGTTGGGAACGGGCATGCTGGTTTGCCAAAGACGGCGACGATACCTCTGAGGCGGGCACCGAAACATGGTCGCGCGATGGGTCATGGACAGCGCGGGTCAAAGACGAAGTCGAAGCCGTTCGCGATGGTGTGGGCGTCATCGACATGTGCGGCTTTTCTCGCTTTACCCTGAAAGGCGAGGGCGCGGCAGAATGGTTGCGGACCCAAGTTGCAGGCGCACTGCCCAAGGCGGGCCGGATGAACCTGATTTACTTTTCCGACAATCGCGGGCGGATCGTGACCGAAATGTCCTGTATCCGTCATGGTGAAGATGATTTCACGCTTATGACGGCTTCTGTGGCGCAATGGCATGACTTTGAACTGCTGTGGCGCAACCTGCCTGATGGTCTTGAACTCGCAGACATCTCGCGTGATTTTACAACCTTGTTGGTCACCGGCCCCCAATCGCGTGATCTTTTGGCTGGCATGTCCGATGCTGATCTGGCCGCTGGCTGGCTTAGTCTTCAAACGGCTGTTGTGGCCGGTCATGAGGCGGCATTAACGCGGGTTTCGTTTGCCGGTGAATTGGGTTGGGAAGTTCACGTTCCGACCGCCAATGCGGCAGAGGTCTATACGGCCATTCGCGATGCCGGTGCCACGCCATTCGGTATGTTTGCGCTCGACAGTATGCGAATCGAAAAAGGCTACCGGACGTGGAAAGGTGATCTATCCACCGATTACACCATGTTCGAAGGTGGTCTTGGCCGCTTTGTCCGTCTGAACAAAGCGCAAGACTTCCCTGGCAAGGCGGCCTTGCAGGTTGAGGCGCAGACAGGCCCCAAAAAGACCTTTGTGACCATGATCGTGGACGCCCCAGAGGCCGACGCGCCGTATATGTCAACAGTTTGGCACGACGGCAAAGTTGTTGGGGAAACCACGTCGGGAAACTATGGTTATCGGGTGAATGCTTCAATCGCTTTGGGGGTGATCCGCACCGAATTGGCGGTTCCCGGCACCGAGCTGGAAATCGACATTTTCGGCAAAATGTGCCGCGCGGTTGTTCAAGAAGACAAGCCGCTTTGGGATCCTGAAAACGAAAGGTTGCGTGCTTAAACTCTGCGGGCGTAAAGACCAAGCAAGGCTGGGTATCCGGCCTTGCAACCCCAACAAAGCGAGGGCTTTGAAATGACACAGATCACACTTTTGGATGGCGGAATGGGCCAGGAATTGGTGCACAGGGCCGGCGATCGCCCGACGCCGCTTTGGTCGACGCAGGTAATGCAAGATCATCCTGGTTTGGTGCGCGCTGTGCATAGTGATTATTTCGAAGCCGGAGCCACTGTTGCGACCACCAACACCTATGCCATTTTGCGTGATCGTTTGGTTGCTGCCGGTCTGGAAGCCCAATTCGAAGCCCTGCATCAATTGGCACTTTCAGAGGCTGAACAAGCCCGAGACGCCCACGGAACAGGGCGGATCGCAGGGGCAATCGGCCCTTTGGGGGCCAGCTACCGGCCCGATTTGCACCCCGATCCGGCGCAAGCAGTTCCGCTTTATGCCGAAATCGCTCAAATTCTTGCACCGCATGTTGATGTGATTTTGTGTGAAACCGTGGTGTCATTGGCGCATGTCAAATCGGTTTTAGCCGGAGCCTTGACCGCTGGAAAACCCGTTTGGATTGCGGTTTCTGTGGATGACACAGATGGCAGCTTGTTGCGGTCCGGTGAAAAACTGGCGGATGCGATACCTTTGCTGGACGGAGCTGATGCCGTTCTGGCCAATTGCTCGGCCCCTGAGGCGATGCCCGCCGCTTTGGAGCAGCTTGCTCTCTCTGGGTTGCCATTTGGGGCCTATGCCAATGGCTTTACCATGATTTCCCAAGACTTTTTAGAAGACAGCCCAACCGTCGATTCCCTATCAGCCCGTCAGGATATGGGCCCCGATGCCTATGCCGATCACGTTATGGCTTGGGTCGAAATGGGCGCGACTATTGTTGGCGGATGTTGTGAAACCGGTCCGGCGCATATTGCCGAAATCGCACGCCGCCTTCGCGCCAAAGGGTATGAAATCGTATGACTGTATCTGACCACCGGAAAACTTGGCATGTCGATATTCTGGTCGCTGATGGTTTTGTTCTGACCGAACTGGCAGGCATTGTAGATGCGATGCGCGTTGCAAATCGGGTTGCAGCCTTTCCGCCGTTTACTTGGACGTACCGGTCGGCAAACCGCAAAGTTATAGGTAGCAGCCCCGAAGTTTCGATCGAGGCGGAACCTTTTGTCGAAAAGCCGGACGCCAATTACGCGTTTGTATTGGGAAATGTCGATGCGGATTGCCGCGCGCTGTCGATGGGACCGCAGATCGACAAGTATACTTTTCGGGGATGTCAGGTCTTTTTGCTATCCGAAGCCGCAAGCCGCTATATCAAAGAAAGGCGCTCCGACGGGGTTCGTATGTCAACCCACTGGGAAAACTCGGATATCTTGCGTGAGCGGTCCAGCATGTTCGAAGCGGACCATGCCATTGCCACAGAAGACGGGCTGGTTGTAACTTGCGCTGGAATGGGGGTCACGGTTGACGTGATGCTGGCCGTGTTGCGCCGCCACATTTCCGCGCCCAACCTTGCCACGGTGTCCGACGTTCTGCTGCATGAGAAAATTCGCGATTTCGCCACCAGACAACCTTTGGGCGGGGCGCGCAGTTCCGGTTCTGGCGATCGGGAATTGGATCAGAGTTTGCAAATCATGCAGGCCAATATCGAAGACCCTGTGCCGATTTCCGAATTGGTCACTGCCTTGGGCATTTCAAGCCGGTCGCTGGAACGCAAGTTTCACGCCCATTTGAACACCACACCTAACACCTATTATCGCGAATTGCGGTTGGCCCGTGCGAATAATTTGCTGCTCAACACCAATATGAGTGTGCGCGAAGTTGGTCTTGCCTGCGGGTTCCCCAGCGGGTTTTCCGGTCTCTACAAGAGCTTTTTTGGAATCACCCCATTTGCGCTCCGCAAGGAACGCCGCAATCAATCCGGCAAGGGGCAAGACTCTCAAGAATCCGATGAAAAGTGACGGATTCCATACATTTAGAACTTGGCTTTCGTGCCACTGTTTATCAAATCAATGACACTTCTCGGAGACTGTGTGCGCATGAGCAATCTTCCTTCAAAGGCCCGTGTGGTCATAATCGGTGGTGGTGTGATCGGCTGTTCGGTGGCTTACCATTTGACAAAAAAAGGCTGGAACGACGTGGTGCTGCTGGAACGCAAGCAACTGACTTCGGGCACCACATGGCACGCCGCCGGTTTGATCGCGCAACTGCGCGCCACCAAGAATATGACCAAACTCGCGAAGTATAGCCAAGAGCTGTACGGCACACTTGAAGAAGAAACCGGCGTCGCCACGGGGTTCAAACGGGTGGGATCAATCACGGTTGCATTGACCGAAGAGCGCCGCGAAGAGATCTACCGCCAGGCGGCCATGGCCCGATCTTTTGGCGTTGAAGTCGAAGAAATCAGCAACGAACGCGTGCAAGAATTGTATCCGCATATCAACCTCGATGGCATCAAGGGGGCAGTGTATCTGCCGCTGGACGGGCAGGGCGATCCTGGCAATATCGCCCATGCCTTGGCCAAAGGTGCACGGCAACGCGGTGCCTTGGTCAGGGAGCGTATCAAGGTCACCGAAATCGTCAAGGATGGCCGAACAGTTACAGGTGTGAATTGGGCCTCTGATGACGGCAGCGAAACCGGTCATATCGCATGCGATATGGTTGTGAACTGCGCGGGAATGTGGGGCCATGAAGTCGGCAAAATGGCAGGTGTGAACGTGCCCTTGCAGGCCTGCGAACACTTCTACATCGTGACCGAAAACATCCAGGGCATGACCCAACTGCCGGTGCTTCGGGTACCGGATGAATACGCCTACTACAAGGAAGACGCAGGGAAAATCCTGCTAGGGGCCTTTGAGCCCGAGTCGAAGCCTTGGGCGATGGAGGGCATTCCGGACAGCTTTGAGTTTGACCAGCTACAAGAAGACTTTGACCATTTTGAACCGATCCTTGAAAAGGCGGTCGAGCGGGTTCCCCTGCTGGCAGAAGCCGGTATTCATACCTTCTTTAATGGTCCCGAAAGCTTCACGCCTGACGATGCCTATCACCTTGGTCTTGCGCCCGAAATGGACAATGTCTGGGTCGCAGCAGGTTTCAATTCGATCGGGATTCAGTCGGCAGGCGGTGCGGGTATGGCGCTGGCGGACTGGATGGACAGCGGCGAAAAGCCCTTTGATCTGGGCGACGTTGATATCAGCCGGATGCAGCCGTTCCAAGGCAACAAGCAATACCTGATTGAACGCTCCAAGGAAACGCTTGGCCTGCTTTATGCGGATCATTTCCCGTACCGGCAAAAGGCCACTGCACGGGGCGTGCGACGGACCCCTTTCCATCAACATCTGCTGGATCAAGGTGCAGTGATGGGCGAGTTGGCCGGTTGGGAACGTGCCAACTGGTTCGCCAATGAGGGGCAGGACCCCGCATATGAATACACTTGGAAGCGTCAGAACTGGTTTGAAAATAGCGCCGCAGAACATCGCGCTATTCGCGAAAACGTCGGCATGTACGATATGTCGTCTTTTGGTAAAATCCGCGTCGAAGGGCCAGATGCACAAGCCTTTATGAACTATATTGGCGGCGGCGATTATGCTGTGGATGCGGGCAAGATTGTCTACACCCAATTTTTGAACCGCACCGGCGGGATAGAGGCGGATGTCACCGTCACCCGCCTGTCCGAAACGGCTTATCTGGTGGTCACGCCAGCGGCAACGCGACTGGCGGATCAGACCTGGATGATGCGCCAAAAAGGCAATTTCAACGTCGTCATCACCGATGTCACGGCAGGCGAGGGCGTGTTGGCCGTGATGGGCCCCAATGCGCGCAAGTTGCTGCAAGCGGTGTCACCCGCCACCTTCACCAATGATGTGAACCCCTTTGGCACGGCGCAGAATATCGAGATCGGCATGGGCCTCGCACGGGCACACCGCGTGACTTATGTGGGTGAATTGGGGTGGGAGCTGTATGTTTCCTCGGACATGGCGGGGCATGTGTTTGAAACACTGCATGAAGCGGGACAGGATATGGGGCTGAAACTGTGCGGGATGCACATGATGGACAGCGCTCGCATGGAAAAAGGCTTTCGCCACTTTGGCCATGATATCACCTGCGAAGATCACGTTGTGGACGCCGGACTTGGCTTTGCGGTCAAAGTCGACAAGGGAAGCGATTTCATTGGCCGCGAGGCGGTGATTGCTCGCAAAGAAACCGGTCCGCAAAACCGGTTGGTTCAATTTCGCCTGACCGACCCTGAACCCATGCTGTACCATAACGAACCGGTGCTGCGCGACGGAGAGATCGTCGGCTATCTGTCTTCGGGCAACTATGGACACACTTTGGGTGGGGCTATGGGCCTTGGCTATGTGCCTTGCGCCGGTGAAAAAGCGGCGGATGTCTTGGCGTCCAGCTACGAGATTGACGTCATGGGAACACGGGTAAAAGCCGAAGCATCGCTCAAGCCGATGTATGACCCTAAATCGGAACGCGTGAAGGTTTAATCGCGCAACGCCAGTTGTTTAATAGCCCTCGGAGCGATCTCCGGGGGCTTTTGCTTGTGTGCCTCTGCGACCAATCAAAATCTGTGATGCCCCATCAAGAAAAGTCGTGGCTGGCAGGGTTTCGAAAGGGGAACCTCCGTGGTTAGAGTTTGAGTCAAGGAGACCTTCCATGACATCGCCACAAGACACGGACAGCCCGCGCGGGCTTGCTTTTGCTATCGCCGCTTTTCTGCTTTGGGGGTTTTTACCACTGTACCTGAAGCTGGTCGAAGATATCCCGGCAGTTGAGGTCGTGGCCCATCGCGTTTTGTGGTCGGTGCCGGTTGCAGGGGCGCTTTTGATTTGGCTTGGCCGTACGGCTGATTTACGGGATGCGCTGCGCAACCCGAAAATGCTGGGAATGGCCTGTGTGACTGCGGCGCTGATTTCGATCAATTGGGGCATATATGTCTGGGCGATTTCTGTGGATCGCACGGTGGACGCTGCTTTGGGTTACTATATCAATCCCTTGTTTAGTGTCTTTCTTGGCGCGGTGCTGCTAGGAGAGCGCCTGACGCGGACGCAAGTTATGGCGCTGGGGCTGGCTGCGGTGGCGGTGCTGATCTTGTTTGTTTCGGCAGCCCGTCCACCATGGCTCGGTCTGTCCTTGACAGTCAGCTTTGGGTTTTACGCCTATTTCAAGAAATCACTCCCCATCGGGCCGAACCAAGGATTTTTGCTGGAAGTTCTAATTTTGGCAGGTCCGGCGTTGCTTTATGTGATCTGGCTTGGCGGTGATGGGTATTTCATGGCCTCTGCGGCGGACACATGGCTGCTGCTGGGCTGCGGAATCGTGACCGCGGTGCCATTGCTGCTTTATGCCAATGGGACCAAACTGTTGCGCCTGTCGTCCATCGCGATTTTGCAGTATATCGCGCCAACGATGATTTTTTTGACCGGGGTCTTTGTTTTTGACGAAAAGGTCGATCCGGCCCGTATGGTGGCTTTCCCATTGATCTGGGTGGCCTTGGTGATCTATTCCGTGCCTTTGATCCGGCAGATGCGCCGGGCGTAATCGCCAAGGGGCCTGCCGTGCAGCAAAACGACGTCTACAATCCGCCGATGGACCCGATTGAGGTTCTCTATGAAGATTACGAAATTCTGGCGGTGAACAAGCCGGCTGGCCTATTGTCTGTGCCCGGCAAGTCGGAAGATCTTTCCGATTGTCTTTTGGAGCGGGTCGAGATCGCGTTTCCGACTGCGCGGTTGGTTCATCGGCTGGACCGTGACACATCTGGTGTGATGGTGTTTGGCCTGACGGCATTTGCACAGAGGCACCTTGGTCAGCAGTTTGAAAAGCGTACGACTAAAAAAACGTATGTCGCGCGTGTCGCGGGTCAAATGGACGACAAAGAGGGCGAGGTGGATTTGCCTTTGACTGTGGATTGGCCCAATCGCCCCCGTCAGATGGTCTGCCATGAAACCGGCAAACCGTCAGTGACCGAGTGGAAAGTCATTCGGAGTTCTGAAGTGGAAACCCGCGTGCGATTGTTTCCACAAACGGGCCGGACCCATCAATTGCGGGTACACATGTTGTCACTGGGCCACCCGATTTTGGGCGATCCGCTCTATGCGCCGGAAACATCAGAGGGTTTTGATCGCATGATGCTTCATGCCGAGGAGCTGCGGGTCAGTCACCCGGAAAGCGGCAAAGGCATTCGCCTGCGGGCAAAGGCCCCTTTCTAAAGGGACTGCGATTTTTCGACGAAAAATCGATCACCGATAAAGATGATGATGCGGCGCGCAGGTATGTTCTGCGCGCCGCATTGTTTTTAGTTTTCGGTCCAGCCCGAAACGGATTTAACCTCGACGAAATCATGGATGCCATAGCTGCCACCTTCGCGGCCGTTGCCTGACATTTTCATGCCGCCAAAAGGTGCGCCTGTGCCGCGCGACATGCCGTTCATTTCAACCATGCCAGAACGCAGTTGACGCGCAAGACGGTTGCGGCGGGCCGGATCTGCGCTTTGGACATAGTTCGTTAGACCATACGGCGTGTCATTGGCGATGCGGACGGCTTCGTCTTCGTCATCAAACTTCATGATCGACAGCACCGGACCAAAGATTTCTTCGTTTGCGATGGTCATATCGGGAGTTACATCCGCAAACACAGTCGGGCGGACATAAAAGCCTTTGTTCAGCCCGTCCGGCCGTCCGACACCGCCCGCAACAACACGTGCGCCTTCGTCGATACCGGTCTGGATCAGCCCTTGGATCTTGGTCCATTGCGTTTCATTCACCACGGGGCCAATGTGGCGCCCTTCTTTGTCGGCGGGGCCCACGGAGATCTTTTGAGCCATGGCTGCAGCTTCTTCAACCACGCGGTCGTAAGCGCTGGCTTCAACTATCATCCGCGACGGTGCGTTACAGCTTTGGCCGGAGTTTTCCATCATATGTAGGACGCCGCGTTTGACAGCTTTTTCGTCGGCGTCGGCAAAGATCAAATTCGCGCCTTTGCCGCCCAATTCCAGATGCACGCGTTTTAGCGTATCAGCCGCTGATTTCGAGATCAGTTTGCCCGCGCGAGTCGAGCCGGTAAAGCTGACCATATCAACATCAGGATGTGCGGTTAGCTGGCTGCCGACGCCCACGCCATCACCGTTCACAAGGTTAAAGACACCGGGTGGAAAGCCGGCCTCGTCCATCAGTTCGGCAAAGACGATTGCATCCAGCGGGCTTTCTTCGGATGGCTTCAACACCATTGTATTGCCGGCCACAGCCGCCGCAGCGACTTTGAGTGTGACTTGGTTCATGGGCCAGTTCCAAGGCGTAATCAGCGCACATACGCCAACGGCTTCGTGGATGATACGCGCGCCTTCTGTGCGCTCATCAAAGGGGCTTTCCCAATCATAGGCTTTGGCGGCCCGGATAAAATTCTTGATGTGGTATGAGCCGGCACCAACTTGACTGGCACGGGCCATGTCGATTGGGGCACCCATTTCAATGCTCATGGCTTGGGCAAGGTCTTCGCCGCGGTCCATGTAAACAGCCAACAGGTTTTCCAGCAGCAAAATACGATCGGCAACGGGTGTAGCCATCCAACCGGGAAGGGCTGCCTTGGCGGCTGCGACGGCGGCGTCAGTATCCGCCTGACCGCCCAGCGAAATTACCGCGCAGGGGTCTTCGGTTGTAGGATTGATGACATTGTAGTCGCGGCCGTCAATTGGATCGACCCATTGACCATTGATATAAAACTGCTTTTTCTCGATCATCTGAGTCTCCAGATCCATAATGTCTACCGCGCAAACGGCGGGATTCCCCCGCACTGTGTCATCCTGTCCAAGTCCGCGCAAGACAGGGGTTTACATCTGGCGTGGCGAAAATATGTATTTGCAGTGGCCAGTGTCTGGCCGCGACATTTTTTTCGAAAGGACGCGACATGGGTCTGCGAATCAACGACGAAATTCCGAACCTTACAGTCACCACAGATCAAGGTGAATTATCCCTGCACGACTGGATTGGCGACAGCTGGGCGATCTTGTTCTCTCACCCAAAGGATTTCACCCCCGTTTGCACCACAGAATTTGGTGCGGTTGCACAATTGGCGGACGAATGGGCCAAACGCGGCACCAAAGTGATGGGTATTTCCGTCGATGGTGTCGAAGAGCACAAGGGCTGGAAGGTCGATATCGAAAAGACGGCAGGCACACCGGCCGGGTTTCCCATCATCGCCGACGAAGATCTGACCGTTGCAAAAGCTTTTGATATGTTGCCCGCCGAGGCAGTTCTGCCCGATGGACGTACCCCTGCCGACAGCGCAACCGTGCGCGTTGTATTCATCGTGGGCCCTGACAAGCAGTTGAAACTGTCAATGACTTACCCAATGAACGTTGGCCGGAATTTCGCCGAAGTTTTGCGCGCATTGGATGCCTTGCAAACCGCAGCGCGCGAAACGATTGCAACGCCGGCAAACTGGACGGTAGGTCAGGATGTCGTGGTGCCGATGTCGGTGTCGGACGAAGATGCGATTGCCAAATATGGTGAGATTAACAAGGTCCTCCCTTATCTTCGTATGGCGAAACTGCCGAAGTAAAAAAGACGGGTGGATACTCTCTTTGCCGAGTGTCTTGACCGTAAAGGCTAGGCGGCGATTTTTCGACGAAAAATCGGTTACTTCATGCCTTGACCGTTTCCAGATCTTAAAAGGGCAGCCTTCGGGTTGCCCTTTTGTTTGGGCCTTGGCACTGTCGGGCCGCGATAACAGGAGACCCGCAAAATGCCTTTTACCCTTGCCACTTGGAACATCAACTCGGTTCGCCTTCGTCAGGGGTTGGTTGCGCAGTTGATGACCCAAGAAGCGCCGGATGTCTTGTGTCTGCAAGAATGCAAATCCCCGGTCGACAAGATCCCGCACGAAGTTTTCGCCGAGCTTGGATACACCCACATGGTGGCAAATGGTCAAAAGGGCTACAACGGCGTCGCAATCTTGTCGAAATTGCCGATCGAAGAGGTCGCGCGCGAAGATTTCGCTGATCTGGGCCACGCCCGCCACATTGCGGGGCGGCTTGAAAATGGTGTGACGGTTCACAACTTTTATGTACCAGCGGGTGGGGACAAGCCAGATCGTGAAGTGAACGTTAAGTTCGGGCAAAAGCTCGACTACCTGACCGAGATGCGCGATTGGTTCCATACCAACAAGCCCGAAAAGTCCATCTTGGTGGGGGATTTGAACATCGCCCCGCGCGACGACGACGTCTGGTCTCACAAAAAGATGGTCAAGATTGTCTCGCATACTCCGATCGAGATCGAGCATTTGGCGCAGGTTCAAGATGCCGGTGACTGGGTAGATATCACCCGCAAGGATATCCCCGAAGGTCTGTTGTATAGCTGGTGGTCTTACCGCGCCAAAGACTGGGATGCGGCAGACAAAGGGCGCAGGCTCGATCACCTATGGGCAACGCCTGATATTGCGCAAGCCGGACATTCCAGCCGGGTTTTGCGCCACGTCCGTGGGTGGGAACAACCCTCTGACCATGCACCTGTGTTTGCGACGTTCGATCTTTGACTTGATGAGCCGCCCCACCGTAGCAGCGTTGCCCCTTGTGACCTAGGCAAGGCGGGGCCATATAAGGGCCAACTATTTATAAAGGGACTTGCGCCATGCTGGAACTGGGTGGAGCTGCACCGGCAGCCGATTTGATTAAAGACGTCGCGGAACAGGATTTTATGGCAGAGGTCATCGAGGCTTCGATGCAGACGCCTGTGATCGTGGACTTTTGGGCCCCGTGGTGTGGGCCTTGCAAAACCTTGGGCCCGCAGCTTGAGGCGGCGGTGACCGAAGCAAATGGTGCGGTCAAGATGGCCAAGGTCAACGTCGATCAGGCGCAGGGTATTGCGGGTCAGTTGCAGATCCAGTCGATCCCCACGGTCTATGCATTTTGGCAAGGACAGCCGGTTGACGGGTTTCAGGGCGCAGTACCTGAATCCGAAATAAAAGCCTTTGTTGCCCGAGTGGTCGAAGCGGGCGGCGGCGATGCGTCGGGCGGCTTGGACGGTGCACTGGATGCCGCCGATGAGATGCTAGAGGCTGGCGCGTTTGATGACGCCGCTCAGACCTATGCGGCTGTTTTGGGCGAAGATGAAAACAACGCGCGTGCCTATGCGGGCATGGTGTCGGCGCATTTGGCTCAGGATGATCTGGAACAGGCCGAAGCCATTCTAAATGGTGCCCCGGCCGAGATTTCGAATTCACCTGAGCTGGAAGCCGCTCATGCACAGATCGAGCTTGCCAAACAGGCGGCCAATGCCGGGCCTGTTGCGGAGCTTACAGCTGCGGTTGAGGCTGATCCGGACAATCACCAAGCGCGGTTCGATCTGGCGCAAGCCCTGCTTGCCAATGACGACGCCGAAAACGCCGTTGCGCAATTGTTGGAGCTTTTCCGACGGGATCGTGAATGGAACGAGGGTGCTGCCAAAACGCAGATGTTCACAATTTTCGAAGCGCTAAAGCCAAATGATCCGGTTGTGTTGAACGGTCGGCGCAAACTAAGCTCAATGATCTTTGCCTAAGGCGCGGCCCGCACTAGGTTGCATCGTATGACAAAGACCAATGACTTGCCTCAGATCTTACCGATCTTTCCGTTGCCCGGCGCGCTTATGTTGCCTCGGGCGCGGCTGCCCTTGCATGTATTTGAACCACGGTATTTGGCGATGCTGGAAGATGCGCTCAAGCAAGAGGGGCGGCTGATTGGCCTGATTCAGCCTTGCGAAGTGCCGGGTCGTGAAGGGCCGGGCCTTCAGCGCATCGGCTGTGCCGGACGGGTGACGCAGTTTTCGGAAACCGAAGACGGGCGGTATATGATCACCCTGACCGGCATCTCGCGTTTCCGGATTGTCGAAGAGGTTGAGGGGTTTCAACCCTATCGCCGCTGCCGTGTGTCTTGGGGCGGATTTGACCGTGACCTTGATGGTGTCGAGGCTGACAGGGGGTTTTACCGGCCCGGATTTATGGACTTGCTTGAACGCTACTTCGATGCCGAAGAGCTGTCGGTTGATTGGCCAACACTCAAAGAGGCGGATGATGAATTGTTGATCAATTCGTTGTCGATGCTGCTGGACTTGGGCCCCGAGGACAAACAAGCCTTGCTTGAGGCTCCTTCGCTGAGCACCCGCCGCGAGACGCTGGTGACACTGATAGAATATGCCCTGCGCGGCCCCAATGAGGATTTGATACAATGAGCCAGAACACAATCATTGACCGCCGTATGCTTGAGGCGTTGATCTGCCCCGTGACCCAAGGCGGCTTGGACTATGATGCCGAGAAACAGGAGTTAATCAGCCGAGCCGCAAAACTGGCCTTTCCGATCCGCGATGGTATTCCTGTTATGCTGGTGGATGAGGCTCGGCAGCTCGATTGATTTTATAGAGTTTTTAGGGCTGCCTCAAAAACCTTGGGGTCAACATTACCGCCAGATATCGTCGCGATAATTGTGTCGCTTTCGATCTTGTCGGAATGAAACAATGCACAGGCCAGTGCAATGGCCCCGCCGGGTTCTGCCACGACCTTTAGGTGCCGAAAGGCCAGCGCCATTGCGCGCAGGGCTTCATCCTCGCTGGCGACAATGCCGGGGCCGCAAAGGCGGGCAAGGATCGGAAAAGTGATCTCTCCGGGGCTGGGCGTCAGAATGGCGTCACACAGGCCACCTGCCTCGACTGCGTTGCGTTCCCGTTGGCCGCTGATCAAGGATCGCGCAACATCGTCATAGCCTTCAGGTTCGGCAGGATGCACACATAGGCGGGGGGCTTTGGCCTCGAGTGCCAATGCAATGCCCGCAGTCAGACCGCCGCCGCCGCAACACACCAACACATCTGCGTTTGAAACGCCCGCGTCAGCAGCTTGCTGCGCGATTTCGAGGCCGCAGGTGCCTTGTCCGGCAATGACTTGCGGCTCGTCAAAGGGTTTGATCAATGTCAATCCGCGCTGCATGGCCAAATCGGCCCCGATCTGTTCGCGGTTTTCGCCACTGGCGCGGTCATACAGGACAACTTCCCCGCCCAAATCCCGCGTGCCTTCGATTTTTAAGATAGGTGCATCGGCGGGCATGATGATCACGGCAGGGACACCAAAAGCGCGGGCCGCAGCTGCAACACCTTGCGCATGATTTCCGGATGAAAAGGCGATTACGCCGTTCTTTCGGGTGGTGTCGTCCAGCGCGGATACCGCCGACCAACCGCCACGAAACTTGAAGCTGCCCGTGTGCTGCAGGCATTCGGCTTTGACCAGAACACGTTTGCCCGCAATTTTGTCGAGAGCAGGAGAGGACAGCATCGGGGTGAGCCGCGCATGCCCTTTGAGCCGCGCGGCGGCGGCGGTGATCATGTCTATGTTCATCGTTTTTAAATCCTGAGGCACACTATCAGCGATCAAAGGGCACCAGCATTGTGCGCCTGTCAACGCCTCTTGCACACTGGTCCATGCCAAGGCAGCTTGCGCAGAACGGACAGAGACGTGGTTGGACGGCATGATTGAAAAACGGGCGGAGCAAGACGGCCAGCACAGTATTGCACTGTATTCGCCGTGCGGCGCGTATCGCTATGGATTGCAACGTATTTGGTCTGACGGGCCGGAACTGCTTTATATCATGTTGAACCCGTCCACCGCGACCGAAGAAAAGAACGACGCCACGATCGAGCGGTGCCAAAGGCGTGCAAAACTACTGGGCTTCGGAGCGGTGCGAATTGCGAACCTGTTCGCCTATCGCGCCACCCACCCCAAGGATTTGAGGCAGGCCGAAGACCCTGAAGGACCTGAAAACGCAGCGCTATTGTCCCGCTGGTCAGGCGCGGCTGGGATGACAATTGCTGGTTGGGGCACTCATGGCGCATTTTTAGGTCAAGGGGTGGGCATTGCCCCCTACTTGGAGGGGGATGTGCGGCATTTGGGGTTGACCAAAGAAGGTCATCCGCGCCATCCGCTGTATGTTTCTTATTCGATGATGCCACAAGTTTGGCCAAAGGAAGACCGGTATGTCCAACGCCCTTGAAGTAAAATTGCACAAAGACTTGCAGCGCCTTTCCGACGAGGTTGCGCTTTTGAACAGCCACCGCTTTGTCCGGATTCATAATTCGCTGCTGCGTATGGTCGGGTTCCAATTGCTGCGCGGTCTGGCTTTTGGGTTGGGGTCTGCCCTTGGGGCTACGGCCTTGGTTTCAGTGGCGGTTTTACTGCTCAGCCATATCGAATTTGTGCCCATAATCGGTGAACTTGCCAGTCAGGTCATCAACGAAATTAAGGTCGAAAATTAGGTCCGAATGTTAACCATTAACCTTGTTTTACATTGATTGCGGGGGCTGAATCTGGGATGTTGGATTCGGCTCCGTGTGAGGTTTTGAGCAATGTTTTTTTTGGCAGGTTTGTTGGGGATGATGGCTCTCGGGTCTGTGGTGATGGTCAGCACATCCTCGGATGATGACGATGTGCCAGAAGACGACATTCAACCCGAAACCGAAGATGCATTTGATGGACGTGGCGATGCTTCGACATCCCTTTTTGAACAAATGGGGCTGCCGAATGGCTCGACGGATACTGTTTTCAATGACGATGCAGCCGATCTGGAAGACGATGCCGGTGCCATAGGCGGAACCACGCAGGACGCTTCCTTTGATCGTGGCGATGAAAATGTCGCTCAGTTCACGGATTTCAACGGCGCAGAGGACCAGTTGATGGTGGTCTACGATGACAGCTCCGGTGACGAAAGCCCTGAGCTGGAAATGCGCCAGTCTGCTAACGACGAAAACACAACCGAGATTGTCGTTGGCGGGGTGGTTTTGGCGACGATGCCGACGGAAGACGCGCCGGTTTTGGACGCTGTGGTTCTGGTCGGGGAAAGCACCGCGTCGGAATTGGAAATGGCCTGACATCATTGCGGGCTACATTGCCTAGACCGAGTTTAAGCAACCGGCTTACTCCCCCCTTTCAATTCTGAATGGAATCGCGTATGTGCGCTCATCCGCTGTGTGCGGATATCTCCACGGGCCCTGCTGGACGACATCCCGGCTTGTGCCATAACCCTTATCTTCCGAAAGGAGACCCCGATGTCGATTACACCTGAAGAAAAAACACGCTTGATGAAAGAATTCGGCACCAAAGAAGGCGACACTGGTTCGCCCGAAGTACAGGTTGCCATCCTCACCTCGCGTATCTCGACCCTGACCGAGCATTTCAAAACCCACAAAAAAGACAACCACTCGCGTCGTGGTCTTTTGAAGTTGGTTGCTCTGCGTCGTAAGCTTCTGGATTACACCAAAGCCAAAGATGTGGCCCGTTACCAAGACCTCATCAAACGCCTCGGCATCCGTCGCTAAACCCAAGCTGGGTTCGCCCAACTGGTAGACATAGAAACGCCCGTTCCAATTTGGAGCGGGCGCCTTTTTTGTTCCGGACTATTGGGTTCGGGCGATCAGGCTGGGCTCGCCATTGCGGCTTGCTCTTCTTGCCAAACGCGCTGTGTGGCGGGGCGGGTCATCATTCGTTTGTTCCAATCTTGCAAACCGGGATGGTCGGGCAGCAGATCGGGCATCCAGGAAAATGACGAATGTACGATAATGTCGGCCACAGTCATCTCATCGCCCATCAACCAAGGGGAAGTTTCGAGCGCGGCTTCAAGTCTGGTGATCACCTCATCCCACCCGCGAAAGGAAGCTTGAAAGGCGGGATGTTCCACCCCTGACAGTTTGGCCACAAGCACAGGTTCGACGACGCCGGCATTCCAGGCCAGCCACTGGAGACACCGCCCGCGTTCCGGGGTGCCGACAGGGGGCAATAGCCCGGCCTTGGGGAACAGATCACATAGGTGAATCGCAATGGCGATGCTTTCCGTGATGACGGTGCCATCGTGTTTCAGAGCGGGTACTTTTTTCTCTGGATGCGGATTTTCAGGATCGGGAGCACCGGCTCCGTCCTGCCGTTGGACAGTAACCAAACGGATTTGAACTGCATCACGCGCGCCAAGTTCATCAATGAGGGTAACAAGCCGCGTTGAGCGCGACATGGGCGCATGGAAAAGGGTAAGCATTGTGGTCCTTTCAAAGTAAGTGCCGCATCTCTACCCGTAGGCACTGCCAGAAACTGTCAGGAACCTACTTGGGGTGCTGATTGCAGGCCGCAGGGGGTTAGACCAAATCCGGCTCTCTGCCGACTTTGTTGGCCAGTTTGGCCACGGTCAAACCCTGAACGATGATTGAGAAGACAACGATCACATAGGTTGTGGTCAAAATGAGCGGCTTCCATTCACTGTCTGGCAACGACAGGGCAAGGGCGACCGATATCCCGCCTTTCAGCCCACCCCAAGTCATGATCTGGATAACACCCGGCCCAAATTTCCGAAACGGCTTGAGCATCAAAACAGGCACGGCCACCGCAACCAAACGGCCGACCAAAGCCAGCGCGATTGACATAACACCTGTGATCAAAAAGCTTTGCTCAAGTTGGACGGCAAAGACTTCGAAGCCGATCAGCAGGAACAAAACAGCGTTGAGAATTTCATCGATCAACACCCAAAACGCATCCACATATTCACGTGTCTTGGCTGACATGCCGTGTTTTGCTCCTATATCTCCGATCAGCAATCCGGCGCAAACAGCCGCGATTGGTGCCGAGACATGCAGCCAAATTGCCAGTTCATATCCGCCAAAGGCAAGCCCCAGTGTCAGCAACACTTCAAGCGCATAGTCGTCAATCAACCGCATGACCCGAAAGACCAGCCAGCCGAGTGTGATCCCAAGGATTGCTCCGCCGAAAGCTTCTTGTGCAAACAGTTTCAGGGCACCGATTGTTCCAGAGGCGTGATGCAGATCACTTGGAAAGGCGAGGCCGACTAGAACCAAAAATACGACATAGCCGACACCATCGTTAAACAGGCTCTCACCGGCGATTTGGGTTTCCAGCGATTTGCTTAGGTTTGCCTCACGCAACACCCCAAGCACCGCCACAGGATCCGTGGGTGTAATCAGCGCGCCAAAAACCAGCGCAACCAAAATCGGCATGCCAGTCAACCAGCTGAAGCCAAACCCGATAACAGCAGTTGATAGGCCAACTCCGATGGTGGCCATGAGCAATACAGTTGGCCAGACCGCCCGCAAATCAGACAGTTTGACATGCAACGCCCCGGCAAACAGGAGAAGGCCTAACATGCCTTCGAGAAGGGCTTCGGAGAAATCGATGCCAACGACGACATGCCGGATTTGATCCGAAATGCCCCAGCTGGGAATGGCGAGATCAAAGGCCATGATCGACATTGAGGCAAGTAGGGCGACCACCAAGATCCCAATTGCGGCAGGCAGTTTTAGGAAAAGGTAGTTTATGCTGCCAAAGACCCCGGCCAAAACAATCAACAAAGATGCAATCTGCAAAATATTCATAACAATCCCGAAAGGCTGAATTTCAAGTCCTGTTATCATGCTGTTTGGGTATTGGTAGCGTGAATTTCGCCTTGTCCCCTGCGGCCGGACGGCGAATTTTCGACGAAAATTCGATTGGCGCTCGTTTAGACCAGATTGCGAATCGGTCTTCGATTGCAGATCACAATGAATTGGCCGCCACATTCCAACAGATGAAAACCGCGTGCTTCGACCTCTTGGATAAACCGGCCGCGGCCAATTTCATGTTCAACCCAAGCGACAGAGCGCCGGACAATTCCACCTCTGGCAACGGATTTGGCGGCAAAGACCTGATCAATCCATTCTCGGGCATGGTTTGGGGATTTGACTAGCATTTCCCCAGAAAACCCTAGGTGCGGTTAACAGCCGGATAACGGCACCGGCGCGTTATTCCCTTCCCAATCTCCCTTAAAACATGTATGGCGCAGCCACATCTGTAACGCAGCGCGCAGGCCCCCGCGCAGCGACGTAAGATGAAAGGGGTCGGCGGCAATGCGGCCGTCATGCAAACGGGAGCCCCGGCAGGGGTCGGCTGCGCTCCCATATAGGATACGATGATGTTCAAAGAAACGAAGAAGAGTATGCAGTGGGGCGAAGAAACGCTGACACTGGAAACAGGCAAGGTTGCCCGTCAGGCAGACGGTTCCGTAATCGCGACTCTGGGTGAAACCAGCGTAATGGCGAACGTGACTTTTGCCCGCAAACAAAAGCCGGGTCAGGATTTCTTTCCTCTGACCGTGCACTACCAAGAAAAATACTATGCTGCCGGCAAGATCCCAGGCGGCTTTTTCAAGCGCGAAGCGCGTCCGACTGAAAAAGAAACACTGACTGCGCGTTTGATCGACCGTCCGATCCGCCCGCTGTTTGTTCCCGGCTTCAAAAACGAAGTTCTGGTGATGTGTACCGTGCTGAGCCACGATCTGGTCAACGACCCTGACGTTGTTGCAATGATTGCTGCCTCTGCTGCACTGACCATCTCTGGCGCACCATTCCGTGGCCCAATCGCCTGTGCCCGTGTTGGCTACGAAGGTGGCGAATACGTTTTGAACCCAACCGTCGAGGATATGGATCAGCTGCGCAACAATCCTGAGCAGCGTCTTGACCTTGTTGTTGCCGGCACCAAAGACGCCGTGATGATGGTTGAATCCGAAGCTTATGAGCTGAGCGAAGAAGAAATGCTGGGTGCGGTCGTATTCGCCCACGAGCAGATCCAGCCGGTTATCGACCTGATCGTTGATCTGGCCGAAGATTGCGCCAAAGAGCCGTTCGAATTCGAAGCGCCTGACTATGCCGACCTGTACGACGTTGTCAAAGCCGCTGGCGAAGAAGGCATGCGCGCCGCTTATGCCAACACAGACAAGCAAGAACGCGTTGCTGCAGTGTCCGCAGCCAAGGACGCAATCCTTGCCGGTCTGACCGAAGAGCAGCTTGCTGATGCGAACCTTGGTTCTGCGATCAAAAAGCTGGAATCGGTTGTTCTGCGCGGTGACGTTGTTAAAAACGGTCGCCGGATTGATGGCCGTGCGCTGGATCAGATCCGTCCGATCGTGTCGGAAACTGGCTTGTTGCCTCGGACCCACGGTTCTGCCCTGTTCACACGCGGCGAAACCCAAGGTCTGGTTGTGACCACACTGGGCACCGGTGACGATGAGCAATTCATCGACGCGCTGCACGGCAACTTTAAATCCAACTTCCTGCTGCACTATAACTTCCCTCCCTATTCGGTTGGTGAAGTTGGTCGCGTGTCCGGCCCCGGCCGCCGCGAAATCGGTCACGGCAAGCTGGCTTGGCGTGCGCTTCAGGCGGTTCTGCCTGCGGCAACTGATTTCCCTTACACCATCCGCTTGGTGTCCGAGATCACTGAATCCAACGGTTCATCTTCAATGGCATCCGTTTGTGGCGGTTCGCTGTCCATGATGGACGCTGGTGTGCCTCTCAAAGCGCCGGTTGCTGGTGTTGCGATGGGTCTGGTTCTGGAAGACGACGGCGATTACGCGATCCTGTCCGACATCTTGGGCGACGAGGATCACCTCGGTGACATGGACTTCAAAGTGGCTGGTACCGAAAACGGCATCACATCGCTGCAAATGGACATCAAGGTTGCAGGCATCACGCCTGACATCATGTCCAAAGCCTTGGCTCAGGCCAAAGCCGGCCGTTTGCACATCCTTGGTGAAATGGCGAATGCACTGACCGAAGCGGGATCCTTCTCGGTTCACGCGCCGCGCATCGAAACCATGAACATCCCAACCGACAAGATCCGTGAAGTTATCGGATCCGGCGGCAAGGTGATCCGTGAGATCGTTGAACTCTCCGGTGCCAAGGTCGACATCAACGACGATGGTGTCATCAAGATTGCGTCGCCTGACGGCGAGTCGATCAAGAAAGCCTATGAGATGATCCACTCGATCGTCGCTGAGCCAGAAGAAGGCGCAATCTACAAAGGTAAAGTTGTGAAGATCGTCGATTTCGGCGCTTTCGTGAACTTCTTTGGCAAGCGCGACGGTTTGGTGCACGTGTCCCAGATCGAAAACCGCCGCCTGAACCACCCTTCGGACGTTCTGAAAGAAGGTCAGGAAGTGTTCGTTAAGCTGCTAGGCTTTGACGATCGCGGCAAAGTGCGTTTGGCCATGAAAATGGTTGATCAGGCCACCGGTGAAGAAGCCGCGCCTGAAGCAAAAGAAGACTAAGCTTTTAGTGAGTCGGGCGGTCGTTGCTGCCCCTCACAGGCCAGTTGTGGAAAGGGCACCTTGCGAGGTGCCCTTTTTGCGTATCAGCTGCATACAGTATAGCTGCGCCTATCCTGAAGCATAGGAACGGGGAAGTTAACGTTTGGTTTACCCGTTATGAGGCATTTTAATGTGTGTAAATGAAATGGCCGATCGCGGTTCCACTATTACACTCACGGGATGCGTCGCGGGGCTTTGGCGGGGATGCCAAAGCCCCAATTCCTTCAAACTGGGCTTGCACGCCGGAATGTCGCTGGGTACGCCCGTGTTATGAAGGTTCTTGAAAACATCATTTCTGACCGTGGATCACGCTATGCGGTGTCCGGTGGCCCATGCCAAAATGAGACGGAGGCCAAGGCCTTTCTCAAAGAGCTAAAGCGCCGGAAAAAATTCGCGAAAGCGACGCACAACACATGGGCCTGTCTAACAGACGATGGGCCGCTTAAAAGTGATGATGGCGAAAGCGGGGCGGGCATGGTGATTTTGCGAATGCTGGAACGCGAAGAGGCGCGCAACACCGTTATCGTGGTCACACGTTGGTATGGCGGCAAGCATTTGGGCGGTGACCGGTTCCGCCATGTCCAAGAGGCTGTCCGGATGTTTCTGGAAAACAGCGGCAGCTGACGGGCAAAAAAAATGCCGGGCACAAGGCCCGGCTTAGTCCAACAGGGAGGTGCATGTGATAACCCGCACATGCAACGGGAACTGTCGGGGACCTTGATAAAGATGCGCGTCAAACACCTCTTTGATCTCGGTCAACTTCCTTAACTTTAGGTCGAAATGGTTAATATTACGCTACCAGTCGGTAACCACCTGATTCTGTTACTAAAAGTCGGGCGTTGGATGGGTCTGGCTCAATTTTTTGACGCAGGCGATAGATATGTGTTTCAAGTGTGTGAGTGGTGACACCGGCATTATACCCCCAAACTTCGTGCAAGAGCGTGTCGCGCGGAACCACACCTTCGGACGAGCGATACAGGAATTTGAGAATGTTCGTCTCTTTTTCGGTCAAGCGGATCTTGCGGTCATCTTCTGTTACCAGCAGTTTCATCGATGGTTTGAACGTATATGGCCCGACGGTAAAGACAGCATCTTCGGATTGTTCATGCTGGCGCAGCTGGGCGCGGATACGGGCCAGAAGCACGGGAAACTTGAACGGTTTTGTGACATAGTCATTGGCACCGGCATCCAGACCCAAGATTGTGTCAGCGTCTGTGTCATGGCCGGTCAGCATCAGGATTGGTGCCTTTACGCCTTGTTTGCGCATCAATCGGCACAGCTCGCGGCCATCTGTGTCGGGCAGTCCAACATCCAATATGATCAGATCGTATATCTGTTCCTTAGCCCGCGCCATTGCGTTGACACCGTTGTCTGCTTCGAAGACTTCGAAATCCTCGGTCATGATCAACTGTTCGGCCAAGGCCTCTCGCAGGTCATCGTCATCATCGACCAAAAGGATGTTTTTTAGCTGTGCCATTTGCGGGCTCCCGTGTTGCCTTTTACCGCAGATGTGACCATTTTGGCCATTCGGCAAGGATTGCTGCATTCACATCACGCGGTCGTGTCTGATGCGTGCGAATGTTTCAGGATTTGGGCCGAATTGTTACAAGGAGACAGGGCCTTGGGGTTGGGACCGGAGCTGAACGATATTCTGGCGCGTGCGCGGGCTGATCTGCGGATGGGCGTGCCTGTGGTGCTGACAGGGCATGGACAAGCGTTGATTGTCATGGCGGCGGAAACCGCTGGTGCAGCGCGCTTTGCTCTGATGCGCGCCCAAGGGACCGTGGATCTGGTTTTGACCGGCCGCCGTGCTGAAACGCTCAAGGCCCGCGCTTATGATGGCGATGTCGCGCGGGTTGTCTTGCCCGGCGACGCAACTTTGAACTGGGTGCAGGCACTGGCTGATCCGGCGGATGATCTTCGGGTTCCAATGAAAGGCCCGCTAAATACACGCCGCGATGGAAATTGTGATTTGCATCGTTTGGCAATCACTTTGGTGAAATCGGCGCGTTTGTTGCCAGCGGTTTTGGTCCAAGATACCCGCGAAGCCCTGCCTTTGGCGGCGCGGGAAAATCTGACTTTGATACCGGGCGAAGTTGCAACTCCGCATGTGATGGAGCTGGCGACACTCGATAATGTTGTTGCCGCGCGAGTGCCGATGCAGGCAGCCCAAGAGGGTCGGTTGCATATTTTTCGGCCTGAGGATGGCGGTGAAGAACACTATGCGATTGAAATAGGTCGCCCGGACCGCAGCAAGCCGGTGTTGGCGCGGCTGCATTCAGCCTGTTTTACCGGTGATGTTCTAGGATCGTTAAAGTGTGATTGCGGCCCGCAGTTAAATGCGGCTTTGGCGGCGATGGGGGCGAATGGAGCAGGGGTTCTGTTATACCTGAACCAAGAAGGGCGCGGCATTGGGTTGGCCAATAAAATGCGGGCCTATGCGCTTCAAGATCAAGGTTTTGACACGGTTGAGGCCAATCACCGTCTCGGGTTCGAGGATGATGAGCGAGACTTTCGGCTCGGGGCGCAAATTTTGCAGAAGATGGGGTTCGACAGTGTGCGTTTGCTCACCAATAACCCCAAAAAGATCGCAATGATGGAGCGCTGCGGTGTGACCGTCGCCGAGCGCGTGCCATTGCAAGTTGGCCAAACACCCGAGAATGAAAAATACCTCGCGGTTAAGGCCGCGAAGTCAGGGCATTTGCTGTAGGGGTCAAGTATGTCGGATATGGTTTTGACCCGTCAAGGCCTGCGGTTTCGCGGGCGCATGTGGCCCTGCACCATTGGCAGGGGCGGAGTGCGGGCCGATAAACGCGAAGGAGACGGGGCGACACCTGTTGGCAGCCACCGGATTGTCGGGCTGCTGTATCGTCCTGACCGGATGGCGCGTCCGGCCCCATGGGCCCTGCCGATCCGGCCCGGTGACTTGTGGTCGGACGATGCGAAAGACGCGGGTTACAATCAGCTGGTGCGGGTCCCCTATGCTCCCAGTCATGAAAATTTGCGCCGGGCGGATCCCTTGTATGATCTGATTTTGCTGACCGATTGGAATTGGCCGAACGCCGAACCGGGGCGTGGATCCGCAATCTTTTTGCACCGTTGGCGCAGGCCGGGTTTTCCAACCGAAGGCTGCGTCGGCTTTCGACCGGATCATTTGCAACAGATTGTGAGAAAAGCTGCCCCCGGAACGCGATTGATCGTATCCCCAAATCTCAGAAACTCTGCAAGAAACGAGCCCCCAAAAACCAAATACCCATAAAACGCATCGGGACAATGTTCATGTTTGGCCCAGCCAGAAGGCGTTTTGGTCTGGGAAGCGTCGCAAAACTGCGCGCATCGCCTGAAATTCGCGAATTTTTCAGAGATTATTACCGAACCTGTTGCAACGCTGGGCCTTACAAGGTTTATTTTACGTCAAGACAGCGGAGAAAATCCGCGGATATATCAGGGAGTGTGCCTTTGGCCGATTCGGGAAACAGCGACGCTTTTGTCGCATTTGAACGCGTGCAAAAGAGCTATGATGGCGAGATTTTAGTCGTCAAAGATCTCAACCTGTCGATGCCCAAGGGCGAGTTTTTGACAATGCTTGGGCCATCGGGATCTGGCAAAACCACCTGCCTCATGATGCTTGCCGGGTTTGAGACAGCGACGCATGGCGACATCCTTTTGGACGGCGTCAGCATCAACAATATTCCCCCACACAAGCGCGGCATTGGCATGGTTTTCCAAAACTACGCTTTGTTCCCGCATATGACGATTGCAGAAAACCTGAGCTTTCCGCTTGAGGTTCGCAAGATGGGCAAGTCACTGCGCGAAGAGAAGATCAAGCGCGCCTTGGACATGGTTGAGATGGGCGACTTTGGCGGTCGCCGTCCGGCGCAATTGTCTGGCGGCCAGCAGCAGCGTGTTGCTTTGGCGCGGGCCTTGGTGTTCGAACCTGAACTGGTTTTGATGGATGAACCGCTGGGCGCGCTCGACAAGCAGCTACGCGAAAAGATGCAGTTCGAAATCACGCACTTGGCCCATCAGCTTGGAATTACAACAGTTTACGTGACGCACGACCAAACCGAAGCGCTGACAATGTCAGACCGGGTTGCCGTGTTCAACGATGGCCGTATTCAGCAGCTTGATCCGCCCGACACCCTGTATGAAAAACCGCAAAACAGCTTTGTCGCGCAGTTCATTGGTGAAAACAACACGCTTGATGGTGTGGTTACCGAGATCAAGGGCGACACCTGTATTGTGCGCCTTGATGGCGGTGAAATGCTGGATGCAACGCCGGTGAACGTGACCAAGGTTGGCGAGCGCACCCGCGTGTCGATCCGCCCTGAACGTGTTGAAATCAACAAAGAGCGCCTGCAAGACGGCGCGCATACGCTCAAAGCAGAAGTGCTTGAATTCATCTATATGGGTGACATTTTCCGCACCCGTTTGCGGGTCGCTGGCAATGATGAGTTCGTGATCAAAACACGAAATGCGCCTGATCAGGAAAAACTTGTTCCGGGCACAATGATTGATATCGGCTGGCTGCCAGAAGACTGCCGGGCGCTGGACGCAACTTAAATCACCTATCCAATTGCCCCGCGGTGCACTCGCTGCGGGGTCTTGTAAGGGGGTGGGCCTGTAGCCCGTGTTCCACCTCCACTCACTCAAACGGGCAACTACGGGAGTAACTAATGAAACTCACTAAGACACTTATGGCGACGACGGCATTGACCGTGGCTGCAGGTGCTGCTGTCGCTGAAGACATGGCAATGGAAATGACACTTGTGTCATGGGGCGGCGCTTATCAGACCAGCCAAGACAAAGCCTATGTTCAGCCTTACCTTGAAGCTAACCCCGGCTTGACGGTCACTTGGGACGAAAGCTCAAGCGAAGCGGTCGCCAAACTGCGCGCTATGGACGAAACCGGCAACGTGACTTGGGATCTCGTTGACGTTGTAGCCTCCGATGCGATGCGTTTGTGCGACGAAGGTCTGGCAGTTGAGCTGGACGCAGATGCAGATCTGGCTGCCGCCCCTGATGGCACCTCGGCCAGCGAAGATTTCGGCGACCTGTTGGTTTCTGACTGCTACGCACCACAGATCGTCTATTCGACAACCTTCGGCTATCGCACCGACCTCGTTGGTGACACTGCGCCTACGGATGTTTGCTCGATTTTTGACCTGGATGCATATCCTGGCAAACGCGCGCTGCAAAAGCGTCCGATCGACAACATGGAATGGGCCTTGTACTGCGATGGCGTCGAAAAATCGGCCATCTACGACACGCTGGGCACTCCCGAAGGTGTAGATCAGGCGCTGGCCAAACTCGACACCATTAAAGACCAAGTTGTTTGGTGGACTGCTGGTGCGGAAACACCTCAGCTTCTGGCCGATGGCGAAGTTGTCATGGGGTCGACTTACAACGGTCGTCTGTTCTCGGCGATTGCCGAGCAGAACCAGCCGATTGGTATGCTGTGGGACATGCAGTCCTTTGACCTTGATGGCTGGATCGTTCCTGCCAACTTGCCAGCAGACCGCCAGGCGCGTGCGATGGACTTCCTGAAGTTCGCCACCGACACCCAGCGTCTGGCAGATCAGGCCGCCTACATTTCTTACGGTCCTGCGCGTAAGTCGTCTGCACCTTTGGTTGGCAAACACGCCGATCTGGGTATCGACATGGCACCGCATATGCCAACCGATCCGGCAAACGCGACCAACGTTCACATCTATGACTACGAATGGTGGGCAGACAACCGTGACGATCTGGATGCAAAATTCCAGGCATGGTTGGCACGCTAACCTGTGAAACAGGAGGTGGGGGCATCGTCCCTGCCACACATCTAATTGTCCGGCGGCCGTGCCCGCCGGACAACCCTGAAGACGGAGGCGCGCCATGCCCAAGGGCTACATTATCGGACACGTAACAGTGAATGATCCCGAAGCTTACAAAGAATATGTTGAGCGAGACACACCAATCCTGAAACGGTTGGGCGGCACGTTCATCATTCGTGGCGGGCAGTCCCAGATTGTTGAGGGCGAGGCGTATGCGCGCCACGTTGTCATTGAATTCCCAAGTTATGAAGCTGCTTTGACAGCCTATAATGACCCTGAATATCAAGACGTTGCTAAGATTCGCCATCGGACGGCGCAAAGCACGATTTTGGTTGTGGAGGGTGTAGAATGAGCGATGTAGCAGACACAGGCCCCATGCTAGCCGCTGATGGAACACCGCTGAAAAAGTCACTGGGACGGGCGCTGCGTCGTCAAAAGATGCGGGCGTTGATGCTGATTGCTCCGCTGCTCTTGTTCATCCTTTTGGCGTTTATTTTGCCGGTTGGCGACATGCTTTATTGGTCGGTAAAAAACGGCATTGTCTCTGAAACACTGCCGCGCACGGTTGTGGCGCTCAAGGATTGGGATGCCAATTCCGGAGAGCTGCCTGACGAACCTGTCTATGCTGCTATGGCGGCAGACTTGCATGAGGCCTCTTTGGCCAAAACGCACACCAAAGTCGGTGTCCGGTTGAACTACGAAAACCCCGGTATTTCATCGCTGTTCCGCAAATCAGGCCGGGCGGCCAAAAAGTGGGAACCGGCGGCCGATGGCCCGTGGAAAGACCAGTTGATCGAACTGCACAAAGGTTGGGGTGACACCGCTGTTTGGCGCACTATTCAGACGTATTCTCCGCCTTTGACCAGCGGGTATTATCTGAATGCCGCTGACATGAGAGTCGGCCCCGACGGGCCGGAGATGCGCCCTGAAAATGAACGTATTTATATGCTGCTGTTTGGCCGCACACTTAAGCTGTCACTGATGATTACCCTAAGCTGCGTTTTGCTTGGGTATCCTGTTGCATGGCTGCTGGCGAACCTTCCAACGCGCAAGGCCAATATGCTTATGATCTTGGTGTTATTGCCATTTTGGACTTCGCTTCTGGTGCGTACCTCTGCATGGAAGGTCATGTTGCAACAACAAGGTGTGATCAACGATGTCTTGGTATGGATCGGATTGGTTGCTGACGATGCGCGTTTGGTGATGATCAACAACCAGTTCGGCACGGTGATTGCTATGACCCATATCTTGCTGCCGTTCATGATTTTGCCAATGTATTCCGTAATGCAGACCATTCCCCCGACCTATCTTCGGGCGGCCAAAAGTCTGGGCGCAACGAACTGGACGGCCTTTTGGCGGGTGTATTTCCCACAATCTGTGCCGGGGATTGGCGCGGGGTCGATCCTCGTGTTCATTCTTGCGATTGGTTACTACATCACACCGGCGCTGGTCGGTGGAACCAAAGGCACCTTTATTTCCAACAGGATCGCCTTTCACATATCAAGCTCGCTCAATTGGGGCCTTGCGGCTGCTCTTGGAGCAATCTTGCTGGTGGTCGTGCTTCTTCTCTACTGGGCCTATGACAAGATCGTCGGCATCGACAACGTAAAACTGGGGTAAATGATATGAGCGGAATTCCTCCTTATGCCACGATGCCCCAACGGGTTTGGTATTATACATTTCGGGTGATTTGTGGCCTGATCTTTGCTTTCTTGATCACACCGGTCTTGATCGTGATTCCACTGAGTTTCAACGCGCAGGATTTCTTTACCTTCACGCCGGAAATGCTGCGGTTTGATCCGGCGGGCTACAGCCTGAAGCACTACGAAGATTTCTTCACATCGGACGATTGGCAGTCCGCGCTTTGGAACTCGCTCAAGATCGCGCCTATGGCGACGATTTTGTCTGTCGGGTTCGGAACTTTGGCCGCGATCGGCCTGAGCCAACCACATGTTCCGTTTCGGCGTGCGATCATGGCAATCTTGATTTCACCGATGATTGTACCGCTGATTATTTCGGCGGCGGGCATGTATTTCTTCTACAGCCGTATCGGTTTGCAAGGGACGTATCTGGGGGTTGTTCTGGCGCATGCTGCGCTGGGAATTCCCTTTGTGATCATTACAGTTACGGCGACGTTGGTGGGGTTTGACCGCTCTTTGACGCGGGCCGCGGCGAATATGGGCGCGGATCCTGTCACCACCTTTTTCAAGGTTCAGATGCCGTTGATTTTGCCCGGTGTGATTTCAGGCGGTTTGTTCGCCTTTATCACGTCGTTCGACGAAGTTGTGGTGGTTATTTTTGTTGGCTCTGCCAAGCAACAAACTCTGCCTTGGCAGATGTATATTGGCCTGCGCGAACAGATTAGCCCGACGATTTTGGCTGTTGCGACCATTCTTGTGGCGATCTCGATTTGTTTGCTGACAACGGTTGAATTGCTGCGCCGCCGGTCCGAGCGTTTGCGTGGGATGAGCCCGGGATAATTCGCTCAATTCCGATCAAATTTTCTACAAATAGTAAGCCGCGGAACCTTGAATGGGTCTGCGGCTTTCATTTTTTCTCAAGGCTTGGGGCGGATTGTTGACCGAAACCCGCGTCCGAGGAAATTCAAATGACCGAACTCAACCCGCAATTCACAGCCGAAGCAAAAGCCACGTCATCGGAGGCATTGTTTCAGGTGTCCGAATTGTTCTATTCGCGGACGGATGATCGCGGTGTCATTCAATCGGGGAACAACATTTTCCAGCGCGTCTCCGGTTTTGAGTGGGATGAATTGCTTGGTGCTCCGCACAAAATTGTGCGCAATCCCGACATGCCCAAAGGGCTGTTTGAATTTATGTGGGGTCAGCTGAAGGCTGGGCACACAGTTGGTGCGTATGTAAAGAATCGGCGCAAGGATGGACGGTTCTACTGGGTCTTTGCTCTGGTGTCCAAAACCAGCGATGGTTATATTTCGACGCGGATGAAGCCAAGCTCGGAGCTTTTGAAAACGATCACAGGCATTTATCAAGAGATGCTGGCCGAAGAACACAAAGGTATGTCGCCCAAGGCAAGTGCAGAGTTTATGCACAAAAAGCTGATCGGGCTTGGATACATGAATTATTCCGCATTTCAAGCCACGGCAATTGCCGCAGAATACGAAGCTCGGTCCCGAAATCTTGGACGTCCATTGGACCAGTTGCAAAAACGCTTCACCGATATGTCGCGCGCGATTGAGCAGGTGCAAACCGAAACGACTGAAATGACCGAAGCGTTCAAAGCTATTCGGACGGTCCCGATGAATATGCGGATCATCGCGTCTCGGCTTGAAAACGCAGGTGGTCCAATCAGTGCCATTTCAGTGAACTACAGTCAAATGCTTGAGGAAATGTCCGCTTGGGTATCGACGTTTGTAGATGGTGAGGCATGTGTTTTTGCCCGCATCCGAGAAGCCATTTTGCAAGGGCAGTTTTTGGGTTTTGCTATGGCGCTTGAGCAAGAAATGATTGAGCTGTTCAAAAGCCAAGGTGGAACCTACCCGGAGAACATTGATCTGGATGAAGAGGCCAAGAATTTGGATAGCATGCGGGCCAAGTACCTTGATCAAACAGGTGAT
The DNA here is from genome assembly GCF_003208435.1 of Pelagimonas varians. Taxonomy (GTDB): domain Bacteria; phylum Pseudomonadota; class Alphaproteobacteria; order Rhodobacterales; family Rhodobacteraceae; genus Pelagimonas; species Pelagimonas varians. The sequence continues at coordinate 240,241 of NZ_QKMF01000006.1, forward strand.
GCGTTGAGTAGCGTTGAAAACGAAGCAAAACGGTTCGGCCGCAGTGTGTTGGACATGAAACGTTATGTGACGGGGCTAAGTTCGACGCGGATGATGTGCAAAATCGAAAGTGCGTCTTTGTCCAACTCTGGCACTGCGCTGTCGGGTATCGTTGATCAACTTGATGCGTGCCAAAATGAGATTGAGCAACGCTTGGCGCGGATTGTCGAATTGAATTCGGTCATCCAAGGCAACACCTCGATGTTGCGCTCGTTGATATAATCAAGCAGGCAATAAAAAGGCAGGGAAACCCCTGCCTTTTTAATCATCAGTCTATGTCGCTAGGTCGTCAGCTGCGAACCAGTTTTTCATAGCTAGCAACGATATCTTTTGTCAGGTCGCCAACCTCAAACGTGTAGTCGCCAATTTGCCCTACGGGCGTAACTTCCGCCGCGGTGCCGGTTAGCCAGCACTGCTCAAAGCTTTCCAGCTCTTCGGGCATGATGTGACGTTCGTGAACCGTGACCTGCTTTTCCTTGAGCATCTTGATGACAGTTTGGCGGGTCAATCCGTTCAAGAAGACATCTGCCTTGGGGGTATGCACCTCGCCGTCTTTCACAAAAAATATGTTGGCACCGGTTGCTTCGGCGACATAGCCGCGGAAATCCATGAACAATGCGTCGGAACAGCCTTTTGCCTCAGCCGCATGTTTGGAAATCGTGCAGATCATGTAAAGACCCGCAGCTTTTGCGTGCACCGGAATGGTTTCCGGGCTGGGCCGTTTCCACTTGGCGATATCCAGCTTTGCACCTTTGAATTTGGCGTCGCCATAATAGTTGCCCCATTCCCATGCCGCAATTGCAATGCGAACCGGATTGCGTGCAGACGCGACACCCATGTCTTCGCCTGCGCCGCGCCAGGCAACGGCCCGAACGTAAGCGTCGGTCAAACCATTGGCTGCCAAAACTTCGGCTTTTGCGGCTTCGATTTCATCCACCGAAAAGGGGATTTTGAAATCCAGCTCACCGGCTGAAAAATGCAAACGCTCTGAATGTTCGCGTGATAGGAAGATTTTTCCGTTGTACGCGCGCTCTCCTTCAAAGACCGAGCTGGCATAGTGCAAGCCATGGGTCAGGATATGGACGTTGGCCGCACGCCAGTCCACCAGCTGGCCATCCAGCCAGATTTTACCATCACGGTCGTCATATGCTCCATCAGCCATCGCGTCTCTCCTAGCGATCAAATTTACGAAAATTGCGCAATCCGCGTCCGTTTCGGACATAAAGTTGCTCAAAAACTGAGATTTGCTACCAGTTCCACCTTGGAATGTCAACAAGGCTGACTTAAACTGAATGCGAATGGCAGCTGTGAGGCCCAAATGACAGATCCCCAAGGTAGCAGCGGCGAGACGCTGCTTTTTTTGACTGACGAGCAACTTCGGCAAGGGGCCGAGGCAATGTTCTTTGCTTATCGCGGGTTTACTGCTGATCCCGACCGGATTTTGGCAGGGCTTAGTTATGGCCGTGCACATCACCGGGCGCTGCACTTTATTCACGCGGCCCCCGGCACGACGGTGAATAATCTGCTCAATACACTTGGGGTGACGAAGCAATCTTTGAACCGTGTTTTGCGGACAATGGTGGAAGATGGATTGGTCGAAAGCCGAGTCGGCCGCAACGACCGCCGCGAACGTCACTTGCATCTCACAGAAGCCGGGGACACGCTGGAACGTCAATTGTCCAATGCCCAACGCGCCCGAATGCGCGCTGCCTACAAGCAAGCAGGCCCCGAAGCCGTGGCAGGTTTTAGAAAAGTCCTCGAGTCGATGATGGACCCGGAGATGCGCAGGCAGTATCAACGCCTCAGGGAGGGCCGCGGATGAGCGAACCTGATGCACATTTATTGATTGTTGACGACGACGAGCGGATTCGCACGTTGCTGCAAAAGTTCTTGATCCGAAATGGCTTTTTGGTCAGCGCAGCCCGAGACGCCGCGCATGCGAGAAGAATTTTGGCGGGGTTGGACTTTGATTTGATTGTTTTGGACGTGATGATGCCAGGCGAAGACGGCGTCAGCCTGACACGCGGCATTCGTGAAACGTCGGGAACGCCAATTTTGCTGTTAACGGCGCGCGCCGAAACCGATGACCGGATCAAAGGATTGGAAGCGGGCGCGGATGACTATCTCGCCAAACCGTTTGAGCCCAAAGAACTGCTTTTGCGGATCAATGCGATTTTGCGCCGGATGCCGGACGCTGGGACGGACGATGCGGCCCCCAAATTGCTCACACTCGGGGATATCCGGTACGATATTGACAGAGGCGAGATGTGGCGAGGCGAAGAGTTGATCCGCCTGACCGCCACTGAAAGCCAATTGATGCGGATTTTCTCGGGCCGTCCGGGCGAACCGGTCAGCCGGTCTGATCTGGTCGAAGAGTTGGGCCGCGACAAGGGGCAAGCGCAAGAACGCGCCGTTGATGTTCAAATCACCCGACTGCGCCGCAAATTGGAATCCGATCCCAAACAACCACGCTATCTGCAAACTGTGCGCGGTGCGGGATATATGTTGGCACCGGACTGATCCGGGCCGACTCACTTTTTCATTGCATAGGACGCTAAATGACGACTGCATTGATTAGCCATGCCGATTGTCTGGATCATGTCACTCCGGAGGGGCACCCGGAGCAAGTTGCCCGTCTGGAACATGTCTTGCATGCCTTAGCCAGCTTGGATCTCCGGCGTGTGTCGGCCCCCTTGGCAGAGGATGAGCCCATCTTGCGGGTGCATCCGCAGGCGCATCTGGACAGGATCAAATCGGCAGTTCCCAAGTCTGGACAACACCAGCTTGATGCGGACACGTGGCTGTCGCCCGGCTCGGTCACGGCGGCCTATCGTGCCGCAGGCGCGGTGGTGAAGGCGGTCGATATGGTGCTTTCCGGTGAAGTGCAGAACGCGTTTTGCGCCATTCGCCCGCCAGGACATCATGCAGAAACGCAAACGCCGATGGGCTTTTGTTTGTTTGGAAACGCGGCTGTGGCGGCGAAACATGCGCTGGACCATCATGGGCTAAGCCGTGTGGCTGTGGTTGATTTCGATGTTCATCACGGCAATGGCACACAAGATTTGCTATGGGACGATGAACGTGCGCTGGTGGTTACCAGCCAGCAAATGCCCTTGTGGCCCGGAACCGGAGACAAAAGCGAGCGGGGCAAACATGGTCAGATTATCAACATCCCATTGCCACCAGAAAGCACCGGCGCAGAGATGTGGGCGGCTTACGAGGCCCGGGTTTTTCCGAAACTGCGGGATTTTGAACCTGAACTCTTGATCATTTCGGCGGGGTTTGATGCGCATCAGGATGATCCATTGGCACAGCTGAACTGGACCACAGATGATTTTCGCAAGCTGACTGCAAAGCTCTGCCAAATTGCTGCGGAAACCTGCGGCGGGCGCGTGGTCTCGACTCTGGAAGGTGGGTATGATTTGCAAGCGCTCGCGGTGTCGACTAAGGCGCATGTTGAAGAACTTTTGGAGGCGGGCAAATGAGCGAAACAACACCCATCGAAGCGATGACATTCGAACAGGCAATGGCCGAGTTGGAACAGGTTGTGGGTCAGCTGGAACGCGGAGATGTGGCGTTAGAAGCGTCGATCGACTTGTATGACCGAGGCGCAAAACTGCGCGCCCATTGCGAAGCCAAGTTGAAAGACGCCGAAGAAAAAGTGGCTGCAATCACGTTGGATGGCGACGGAAATCCGGCTGGAACCAAACCGCTGGATGCTGGCTAAGTCTATATGAGTTCTGAAACTTTCAAAGACACGCTGACGCAAAATCGCGTGCTTGTTGACGCTCGCATATCGCGGTCGGTTAAGGCAGGTGCCGGCCCCATCCGGCAAGCGATGTCCTACGCTGCTGTTGGTGGTAAGGGGCTGCGTGGATTTTTGGTTGTGCAAGGGGCGCATCTGCACGGGATTTCCCAACCCGCGGCGATTGATGTTGCTGCGGCTATCGAATGCTTGCACACCTATAGTCTGGTTCACGACGATCTGCCGTGCATGGATGACGACGCGATGCGGCGCGGTTTGCCGACCGTTCATGTGAAATGGGATGAAGCGACGGCCGTTTTGGCTGGTGACGCTCTTCAGGCTTTGGCGTTTGAATTGGTGGCAGGGGCTGAATGCGCTGATCCCGCTAAAGTTGATCTTGTGCTTAGCTTGTCTCAAGCTGCGGGCATAGCCGGTATGGTTGGTGGTCAGGCACTTGATATTGCGGCGGAAACTGCCCCCGCCCCCCTGAGTTTACAAGAAATTATTGACCTGCAAGCGGGAAAAACCGGAGCGCTGATTACGTGGTCCGCCTGCGCTGGTGCCCGCATGGCAGGCGCTGATATTGGTGCGCTCAAAGCCTACGGAGACGCTCTTGGACTGGCCTTTCAAATCTGGGATGATGTTCTGGATGTCGAAGGTGATGCCGAAACCATGGGCAAGGCTGTCGGCAAAGATGCTGGGCGCGGCAAGGCGACTTTTGTCTCGCATCTTGGTCTGGACGGGGCGAAACGCCGCGCAAATGAACTGGTGTCCGGGGCCTGTGATGCGCTATCTGTTTACGGTGAAAGTGCCGATTGCTTGCGAGACGCGGCGCGTTTCGTTATCTCGCGACGTAGCTGACTGCCCCGGAGAACCCCATGTCGTATAGGCCAGAAACCCCTCTTTTAGACCGCGTGCAATCGCCCGCCGATCTGAAGCTGTTCTCCGATGCCGAATTGACGCGACTTGCGCAGGAATTGCGTGCCGAAACGATTTCGACGGTTTCTCAAACAGGCGGTCATTTGGGCGCGGGCCTTGGGGTGGTGGAGCTTACTGTTGCACTGCATGCCGTGTTCGACACGCCGCAGGACAAGATCATTTGGGATGTATCCCATCAGTGTTACCCGCATAAAATCCTGACAGGGCGCCGTGAACGCATGGGCACAATCCGTCAACAAGATGGGATTTCCGGGTTCACCAAGCGATCCGAAAGCCCTTACGACCCATTTGGTGCGGCGCATAGCTCGACCTCGATCAGTGCGGCTTTGGGATTCAAGGTTGCAGCTGATTTGGGTGGCCATAGTCCGACGGGCCATGGCGACGCGATTGCAGTGATTGGCGACGGCGCGATGACTGGCGGTATGGCGTTTGAGGCGATGAACAATGCCGGTCATCTGAAAAAGCGTATGTTTGTGGTGCTCAACGACAATGAAATGTCGATTGGCCAACCCACTGGCGCGTTGTCCTCTTACCTCAACCGCTTGTATACCGAAGCGCCATTGCAAGATTTCAAAGCCGCTGCAAAAGGGGCTGTGAGCCTGCTGCCCGAACCCTTCCGCGAAGGGGCAAAGCGCGCAAAAGAGATGCTTAAGGGCATGGCACTGGGTGGAACCTTGTTTGAAGAACTGGGGTTTAGCTATGTCGGTCCGATTGATGGCCACGATATGGACCAGCTGCTGCCGATTTTGCGGACCTTGCACGACCGCGCCACCGGGCCCATTTTGCTGCATGTGGTGACCAAAAAGGGCAAGGGCTATGCCCACGCTGAACATGCACCGGACAAAGGCCACGCCCGTGCAAAATTCGATGTGGTGTCGGGCAAGCAGCACAAGGCCCCTTCAAACGCGCCCAGCTACACCAAAGTTTTTGCCGAACAACTGATCAAGCAAGCAGCCGATGATCCGCGTATCTGCGCGATCACGGCGGCAATGCCGGACGGAACCGGACTTGACCTGTTTGCGGAACGCTATCCCAGCCGGTGTTTTGATGTCGGTATTGCCGAACAACACGGCGTAACGTTTTGTGCTGCCTTGGCCGCAGGCGGGATGAAACCCTTTTGCGCAATGTATTCGACCTTTTTGCAGCGCGGCTACGATCAGGTTGTACATGACGTGGCAATTCAACGTCTGCCTGTCCGGTTTGCGATAGATCGCGCCGGCTTGGTCGGAGCTGATGGTGCGACACACGCAGGTTCATATGACGTGGCCTATCTGGCCAACCTACCGGGATTTGTGGTCATGGCCGCAGCAGACGAAGCCGAGCTGTGCCATATGATCGCCACCGCCGCCGTGCATGACGATGGCCCGATTGCCTTTCGTTATCCACGCGGAGAAGGTGAGGGCGTCGAGATGCCCGAACGTGGCGAGGTGTTGGAAATCGGCAAGGGCCGAATGATCCGCGAAGGCGCGCGTGTTGCTCTGCTCAGCTTTGGAACCCGTCTTGGCGAGACGCTAAAAGCCTGTGAAGCGCTTGAAGCGCGGGGTATCAAACCGACTGTGGCCGATGCCCGTTTTGCCAAACCTCTGGACCGGGGAATGATCTTGCAATTGGCCCGCGAGCACGAGGCCTTGATCACCATAGAAGAGGGTGCAGTCGGAGGCTTTGGCAGCCATGTCGCGCAGCTTTTGGCAGATGAAGGAGTGTTTGATCGCGGTTTGAAATACCGGTCTATGGTTTTGCCTGATGTGTTTATCGACCAAGCCAGCCCAAAGGCGATGTATGATGTTGCTGCGATGAATGCACAGCACATTGAAGCAAAAGTGCTCGATGTGCTCGGGGTTCAGGTGCTGGACCAGCGCGCGTAACTTAAGCAGTTTCGGCCTTTAGCAAGGCGTCCAAACCGGTTTTGTAGTCTGGATAAATCAGTTTGATCCCAAGCTCATCTTTGATGCGGGTGTTCGAAACTTTCTTGTTCTCAGCGTAGAAACTGCGCGCCATGGGGGACAGTTTGGCTGTTTCGAATTCTACCTCGGGTGGCAATTCTACATCCAGCAACTGGGCGGCATAGGCGATCACGTCTTGCGGTGGGGCCGGAACATCGTCGCAGACATTGTAGACCGCGCCAGAGGATGGAGCGGCGATCGACGCCGCGAGGATTTGGGCGATGTCATCGACATGAATGCGTGAAAACACTTGCCCCGTTTTGATAATCCGCTGGGCTGTGCCCGCGCGGACTTTGGCAAACGGACCGCGCCCGGGTCCATAGATGCCAGCGAGCCGGAAAATATGCAAAGGCAGATTGGGGATAGTTTGCCATGCGGTTTCAGCCGCGACTCTTATTTCACCGCGATGTGTCGACGGTGTCAGCGGGGCCGTTTCATCCACCCATGCGCCATCGTGGTCTCCGTAAACGCCAGTGGTTGAAAGATAGCCAACCCAGTCGAGCGCCGCGGCACGCGCCATGATCTGCGGGCCAATTGCGTTCAACGTTGGATCACCGTCATCATTCGCGCCAGCCGAAATCAAAAGATGACTGGCTTGGGTCAGGGCTTTGGCCAGTGCTTCAGGTTCCCATAATACCGGCTCTACGCCTTGTGCACGCAAAGAATCAGTTTTGGCTTCGTCGCGGATTGTGCCGATCACACGCCAGCCTTGCGGGATCATGCGGCGGGCAAGGGCGCTGGCTGTGTAGCCGTGGCCCAAGGAAAAAAGTGTTTTGGTCATTGTACATAGGTGGCGCGAAAGAGATTTCGTTGCAAGTGTTACAAAAAACTCTTTCAGAATGAGTTTTCGTAACATATGTTTGATCCGAGGCTTTTGGAGGAGAGGCGCATGTACTCCCAGGGATTGATCGGTGCCGATGGACGCACCGAAGAGACACAGGACTTTCTGGATGCATTCCAGAAACGCATTGATGCGGAAGAGAAAATTGAACCCAACGATGATATGCCGGAAGGGTATCGGCGGACTTTGGTGCGCCAGATCGGCCAGCACGCACATTCCGAAATTGTCGGCATGCTGCCTGAAGGCAACTGGATCACCCGCGCACCTTCGCTGCGACGCAAGGCCGCGCTACTGGCGAAGGTTCAAGATGAGGGCGGTCATGGGCTCTATCTGTATTCGGCGGCCGAAACACTGGGTGTAAGCCGGGAAGAAATGACCGAGGAGTTGCTGAGCGGCAAAGCCAAATATTCGTCGATTTTCAATTACCCGACGTTGAGTTGGGCGGATATGGGGATCGTCGGCTGGCTGGTTGACGGTGCTGCGATCATGAACCAGATCCCGCTGTGCCGGTGTTCCTATGGGCCCTATGCACGGGCTATGATTCGTGTGTGCAAGGAAGAGAGCTTTCACCAGCGTCAGGGCTATGAGATCGTTATGTTTTTGGCGCGCGGCACGGATGCGCAGCGCGAAATGGTGCAAGATGCATTGAACCGTTGGTGGTGGCCGTCGCTGATGATGTTTGGCCCGCACGACGCGGACAGCGCCCATTCGGAGCAATCTATGGAATGGAAGATCAAGCGGTTTTCCAACGATGCCCTACGTCAGAAATTTATCGATGCGACGGTTCCGCAGGCGGAGTTTTTGGGGCTGACGCTGCCCGATCCAGATCTGAAATGGAACGCTGAAAAGGGCGGATATGATCATGGTGAAATTGATTGGGATGAGTTCTGGCGCGTGGTCAAAGGCCACGGTGTGATGAACCGTGACCGGATCAAGGCACGGAAAAAGGCCTGGGATGATGGCGCGTGGGTGCGTGAGGCCGCATTGGCCCATGCCGAGAAACGCGAAGCGCGCAAACAAGCCGCTGAGTAAATCGGGATTGGCAGGGCGGACGCGCGTGCAAGCACGACGCCCCACCCGCCATCCCGTAGCTTGACAGTATAGAATTTGGGAAGAGGACAAAGATCATGGCAAACGAGACGCCACTTTGGGAAGTATTCATTCGTCCGCGCAACGGCCTTAGCCACAAGCATGTGGGGTCATTGCATGCGGCGGATGAGGTATTGGCCCTGAATGCCGCCCGCGATGTCTATACGCGGCGCAGTGAAGGAACGTCGATTTGGGTCGTGCGCTCATCGCAGATTGTCGCCAGTGATCCGGATCAATCCGAAGAAAACTTTGAACCAACCGGTGACAAAATCTACCGCCACCCGACTTTCTACGACATTCCCGAAGAAGTGGGGCACATGTAATGGCACTTTTTGATGCGGTGTTAGAGCTGGCCGATGATCATCTTGTGTTGGGGCACCGGTTGTCAGAATGGTGCGGCCATGCGCCAATGTTAGAAGAAGATCTGGCCATGCCGAATATGGCGTTGGATTTGATCGGTTCGGCCCGCGTTTTGTATGACCATGCGGGCAAGTTGGAAGGCTCTGGCCGGGACGAAGACGCCTTGGCCTATCTTCGCGGCGAACGCGATTATCGCAATTGCCTGTTGGTTGAGCGTGAAAACGGTGATTTCGCTGTCACCATGTTGCGCCAGTTTTATTTCGCCGCCTTTATGGAGCCGTATTGGCAATCCGCATTGGGCAGCAGTGATCCGGTGATTGCGGGTGTTGCCGGCAAAGCTGTCAAAGAGATGGCGTATCACATTCGCCATGCGGGTGAATGGGTTGTCCGCTTGGGCGACGGGACAGAGCAAAGTGCGGAGCGGATGCGCGACGCTGTTTTGGACCTGCACCCTTATACTGCTGAGCTGTTCGAGGAGGGTGCAGCAGAGGGGGTGGATGCCTTGCCATCTCGGGCGGCTGTTCGGCCTGTTTGGGACGCAACCGTGTCCGCTGTGTTTGCGCAGGCGGGCTTGGAAGTGCCTAAGGACGCCTTTCCCCAGACTGGAGGACGTAGCGGCATTCACGGCGAAGCCTTGGGGCATATGTTGGCAGAAATGCAGGTCTTGCACCGCGAACATCCAGGCGCAGTCTGGTGATCGCGGAGGCGGGAACCAAGGAGGCGGCATGGGACGCCGCAGCAGCCGTACCAGACCCTGAGGTGCCCTGTGTCACGGTGGCCGAATTGGGCATCTTGCGCAAAGTACAACTGGTGAATGGGATTGCTGTGGCGCAGGTCACGCCAACTTATTCGGGCTGTCCGGCCACCTTGGCGATTGAGCTGGCGATCGAGACCGCCTTGCGCGATGCAGGGTTTGAGGCACGGATCGAACGGGTTCTATCCCCCGCGTGGACCACGGATTGGATCACCGAAGTCGGCCGCGACAAGCTGCGTGCCTTTGGCATCGCCCCGCCGCAAACCGGCATGGGCAAGGCTGCGTTGTTCGGTTGTCCTGAGGTTGTCTGTCCCCGTTGCGGCAGCGACAACACGCAACGGATCAGCGAATTCGGATCGACGGCCTGCAAGGCGCATTACCAATGCAAAGCCTGCGCAGAGCCATTCGACTATTTCAAATGTATCTGAGGAGAGATGCATGTTTCATGAACTGACTATTTCCGCCATTCGCCCAGAAGGTGTCGGCGCTGTTGCGATGTCTTTCGAAGTTTCGGGCGCGGACCAAGAGGCGTTCGGCTTTACCCCCGGCCAGTATTTGACACTGCGCGCAGAGGTCGAAGGCAATGACACCCGCCGCAGTTATTCCATTGCATCGGCCCCCGGTGCGCCGCTGACGGTTGGAATCAAACAAGTCGAAGGCGGTGTGTTTTCCAGCTTTGCTCAAGGGCTGAAACCCGGTGATACGTTGCAGGTAATGCCGCCCGAAGGCCGTTTCACCTACAAGGGCGAGGCCCGGGTTATTCTGATTGCTGCCGGATCTGGCATCACGCCCATGGTTTCCATCGCTGCGCAAGCGTTGGAGCAGGGGGCAGAGGTTGCCTTGATCTACGGGAACCGCGATAGCGGGACGATTATGTTCCGTGATGCTTTGGACGATTTAAAGGATCGCTATGTGGATCGGTTCACCCTGATCCACGTCCTGAGCCGCGAACCACAGGATGTGGCACTGTTGAACGGGCGCATCACGGGTGAGAAAGTTGTTGCTTTGGCCAATGCGGGCGCGGTTGACTTGGCCGGTACCGAGGCCGTGTTCCTATGCGGTCCGGGCGGAATGATCGAAGATGTTACGGCGGCCATCGCCCCGATGGTGCCCAAAGACAAAGTCCACTTCGAATTGTTTTACACCGAGGAAGGCCCGCGACCCGAGCGTTCCGCCGCCGCCGCGGCGGCAGCTGAAGCAGGTGTCACAGTCGAGGTTGTCTTGGATGGCGCACGCCGGTCTTTCCAAGTCGAAGCGCAAGATGATGACGTTGTTGCGGCAGCGGCGCGTCAGGGATTGGAACTGCCGTTTTCCTGCAAAGGCGGGATGTGCTGTACTTGCCGCTGCAAAGTGGTCGAAGGCGCGGCTGAAATGGCCACCAATTATTCGCTTGAACCGTGGGAGCTGGACGCAGGCTTTACCCTCGCTTGTCAGGCGCGACCCACGTCGGAAAAGCTGGTTTTGGACTTCGACGCCGCCTGACCATCTTGTCGGCAGACAATGGCCCAGCGAAAATTTGCTGGCTGCGAGAGCAAGATACATGGCCTAAACATGGGGCCATGTATCGTCGTTCCTTCATTCTTGGTGCCTGCGCTGTCGCGGGATGTGCCAATATATCGCCTAAGCCTGCGGTTGAACCGCAGCCAAAAGCGTTTGACCCGCCCCTCTATCCCAATGAAACGCCCGAATTGAGGGCGCAGATCAATAGGTGGGCCGATCACTACGAATTGCCGCGCAGTTTGGTGCACAGGCTTGCGATTCGTGAAAGCACGCATCGCCCATGGGCCCGAAACGGCCCGTATTACGGGTTGTTTCAAATCTTGCCGGCGACCGCCCGTTCGATGGGGTACAAAGGATCTCCCGAAGGATTGTTGGATGCAGAGGCCAATCTGGAATTTGCGCTTAAGTATCTGAAAGGCGCATATTTACTGGCCGATGGCGACCCGGATGCCGCCATCAAGTGGTACGCCAGAGGCTATTATTATGAGGCCAAGCGCCAAAACCTGTTGGTCGAAACAGGCCTACGCCCCGGCTAAGTTGCGTAGTTGCTGTCCTCGCTGTCCAAAATGGCCTTCAATTCGGCCAGATGGCGGGTGTCCTGTTCGGGGTATTCTTCCAATTCGCGGGCGGTTTTCTCGGCGATCTCATCGCTAAGGACCGCCAATTCGGCACCGGTTTGCAAAGCACGGATATAGGTTTCCGCTGCGCGTTCAAAATAATACAGCCGATTGAATGTTTCTGCCACGGTTGCGCCAATCACCATAACCCCGTGATTGCCCATGATCATGACCTTTTGTTTGGGATCGGTGAGCAAGCCCGCGCACCTTTCGCCTTCCTCTTCGAATGCCAAGCCGCCATAGTGTTCATCGATCACAACGCGATCAAAGAAGGTTGCGCAATTTTGGTCAATTGGCGGCAGGCGCTTGTCCTTGAGGCAGGCCAAAACAGTCGCGTGAATCGAATGCACATGCATGGCGCAGCGCGCGTGCGGGCAGTGGCGATGAATGCCGCCGTGCAACCCCCAGGCCGTTGGATCTGGCGCGTTCGGACCGTTGAGCGTTTCGGGATCATTGGCATCAACGACAATCAGATCCGAGGCGCGAACGCGCGCGAAATGCATCTGGTTCGGGTTCATTAAAAAACGGGTGCCGGAATCGTCAATTGCAAGGCTGAAATGGTTGGCAACACCCTCGTGCATGTTGAGCCGCTCGGTCCAGCGAAAGGCGGCGGCCATATCAACCCGTTCGGGCCAGTGTTCGATATTCGCGGCTTGGTGCCAAGAGGTCATGGTGGTCTCCGGTTTTGAGTGTGCCCAATTTGAACGCGCCCCTCGGACTGTTGTCAAACCTTCATGTATCACATGGCTGGATTGGCTTGATCCTGCCGCGGCAACCTGTCAGGTTCGGTCAATTAAAAACAAAAGGAAAAAACATGCAGGATAAAGCCGCAGAACTTCAAATCGTCTCTCCTCAGGCCCCGATGGCCGAAAGCTTTGAGGATCCAAGTGCCGCAGTTGATCGCTTGGTTGAACTCTACGATTCTGCGTCTGTCTTTTTGCGTGATCATTTTATGTCCGCCATGGCACAGGGCCATCCGGGCGTGCGCTATCGGGCCTATTATCCTGAAATCCGGATCACCACGACCAGCTTTGCCAAGGTCGATAGCCGGCTCAGCTTTGGCCATGTGACCTCGCCGGGCTGTTACGCCGCAACAGTGACGCGGCCCCGGATGTTCCGGCATTATCTTGAACAACAAATCGGGCTTTTGTTCCACAACCACGGCGTCAAAGTTCAAATCAGCATATCGGATACGCCGATGCCGGTTCATTTCGCTGTGGCCAATTTTCCCGATATCAACGTGCCGCAAGAAGGGGCAGGGGCCTTTGTTTTGCGCGACGTTTTCGACGTGCCAGATTTGGAAACAACCAATGATGACATTGTTAACGGTGTCGCAGTTTCTGCGCCCGGTGATCCTGCGCCCTTAGCCCCGTTTACTGCGCAGCGCGTGGACTATTCACTGGCCCGTTTGGCGCACTATACGGCGACAGATCCGGAGCATTTCCAGAACCATGTCCTGTTCACCAACTACCAGTTTTATGTATCCGAATTCGAAGCCTATGCGCGCGAACAATTGGCAGATCCGGCCAGCGGCTACACCAGTTTTGTAAGTACCGGAAACGCCGAGATTACAGCGGCTGATCAGGCGTTGCCCGATGCGCCGCGTATGCCTCAGATGCCCACTTATCATTTGAAGAGAGAAGGCGGCGGCGGGATTACTTTGGTCAATATTGGTGTCGGGCCGTCAAACGCCAAAACCGCCACAGATCATATTGCGGTGCTGCGACCCCATGCATGGTTGATGGTCGGGCATTGCGCGGGGCTGCGCAATTCCCAAAGTCTTGGAGATTTTGTCTTGGCACATGCCTATTTGCGCGAGGACAAAGTGCTGGACGACGATCTGCCGGTCTGGGTGCCGATCCCTGCATTGGCGGAAATCCAGATTGCGTTGGAAGAAGCTGTGGCACAAGAGACGCGGCTGGAAGGGTATGACCTAAAACGGGTGATGCGGACCGGAACCGTGGCGACCGTGGACAACCGCAATTGGGAATTGCGAGAACACAGCGGACCGGTACAGCGGCTAAGCCAATCCAGAGCGATTGCCCTTGATATGGAAAGCGCAACGATTGCAGCCAACGGTTTCCGCTTTCGGGTGCCTTATGGAACCTTGCTTTGTGTGTCTGACAAGCCTTTGCACGGGGAGCTGAAATTGCCCGGTATGGCGTCTGATTTTTATAAAACGCAGGTGGCGCGTCATCTCATGATAGGGATTCGCGCGATGGAAAAACTGCGCGAGATGCCACTTGAACGCATCCACAGCCGGAAGTTGCGTAGTTTTGAAGAGACGGCGTTTCTTTGACGCTGGGGAAAGTGACAAGAATCGCCATGTTTTAAGGGTTTTCGCGCGCCGAATGATTGTGTTTCCCCGCTACATCCTGTTTATTCCGGCCTCAGGGGCCCAAACGGTTGGGCAGTGAAGGAGACCATGAAATGGCGAACAAACCCATGACAAAAACTCAGCTGGTTGCTGCACTGGCTGAAAAAATGGACGCAGATAAAAAGACCGCCGGCGCGGCTTTGGATGCTGTTGTAGAGATCATCACATCGGAAGTTTCCGAAGGTGGTGCAGTGACGCTTCCGGGCGTTGGCAAAATCTATTGCCGTGAACGTCCCGAGCGTATGGTGCGTAACCCCGCCACTGGCGAACAGTTTCAAAAAGAAGCGGACAAGCAGGTCAAAGTGACCATCGCGAAGGCGCTGAAAGACAGTGTGAACGCCTAAGTTCATCTCCGATGTTTCGGATTGTGAAAGGGTCGCCTTGGGGTGGCCCTTTTTGCTTGGCCGGCTGGACGACGCTGGTCAGACGCGAGGCAAGCTCGCTCTGACGTCGCCCCGCCCGCCGTCCCAACACGTTGCGCCGGATTAAACGTCTTTTAGGGACTGAATTTGCAGGCCTGCGGCATCGAAATTGGAAGCGTCGAGCCAGCGCTCGAATTTGGCCCGGCGCGCAGGCCATTCGCTGTCGAGCAACGAAAACCATGCGGTGTCGCGATTGCGGCCCTTGTAGACCCTTGCCTGACGGAATGTACCTTCATAGGTAAAGCCCAAGCGTGCCGCTGCACTGCGTGAGCCAGCGTTCAGATCGTCACATTTCCATTCGTATCGACGATACCCCAGATCAAAAATATGCTTCATCATCAAATACATGACTTCAGTCGCGATCGGACGCTTTTGCATCGACGGTGAAAAGTGGATGTAGCCAACTTCGACGCAGCCGACATCTGGATCGATTCGCAAAAGCGAGCAGAACCCAACCGGAATGTCATCTGTGTCCAGAATCGTGTAAAACTGAGGATCTTTGCTTTGCGATGCATGCGCGCACCATTCTTTCGCCGCATCTTCATCTACCCAAGGATCAATCGGCAGATAGGTCCAGCCGCCGCCTGTTGCATCTTGTGCAAAGGCCGTGAACAGCCCGCCGGAATGGTTTTCGGCCAGCGGGACAAGCTGGCCGAAGGTCCCCTTGAGGGGGAGGTGGGGAGGAATGGGGCGGGGAAAGACCCCTTCCACCTTGTGGCCCACCGGTTGCCCGGTGGGAGAGAGGTTAGCCAAAGACACGGCCCAAGGCTCCGTCGACGGCTGTGATGATTTCGTCGATATCATCCTTTGATGCGATCAAAGCGGGAGAGAAACACAGCGTATTGTTAAAGCCGGGCACTGACCGGTTGGTTGCGCCGATAATCACGCCTTGCCCCATGCAGTCCCCAACCACGGCCTGAACTTGCTTTTCGTCCATTGGCGCGCGGGTATCGCGATCTGAAACCAGCTCTGCCCCCAAGAAGAGGCCCTTGCCGCGCACATCGCCGATGACTTTGTGTTTGTCTTGCAGAACCGACAGTTGATCGAGCATGTAAGCGCCCATATCCGTGCAGTTTTGCAGCAGGTTTTCCTCTTCGATGATCCGCATGTTTTCCATTGCCGCCGCTGGGCCTGCTGTGCAGCCGCCAAAGGTTGAAATGTCGCGGAAATAGTTCATCGGGTCATCAGAATCGTCTTTGAACAGGTCAAAGACCGCTTCGGAGGTCGTCAGGCAGGCAATTGCCGCATAGCCCGACGCAACGCCCTTGGCCATCGTCACCATGTCCGGTTCGATACCGTACTGCTGATATCCGAACCATTCACCAGTCCGGCCAACGCCGCAGACAACTTCGTCGATATGCAGCAAGATATCGTATTTCTTGCAGATTTCCTGAACACGCTGCCAATATCCGATCGGTGGGGTGATGACACCACCGCCTGCTGTCACTGGCTCAAGGCAAAGAGCACCAACAGTGTCGGGGCCTTCGCGCAAGATAACTTCTTCGATCTGATTGGCGGCCCATTCGCCGTAGTTGTCGACAGGCGCGCCCTGATCGCCAGCGCGGTATTCCAGACAATGTGGAACACGGACAAATCCAGGGGTGTAAGGGCCGTATTGTGCGCCGCGCTCATCCTGACCGCCTGCGGACAGGCAGGCAATCGTCGTGCCGTGGTAGTCGCGGTCGCGGTACAAGATTTTGTGCTTTTTGCCGCCGTAGCGTTTGTATGCAATCTGGCGCACCATTTTAAAGGCTTTCTCGTTCGCTTCGGAACCAGAGTTGCAATAATAGACGCGGGTCTGGCCCGGCATTTTCGAGATCAGTTTTTCCGCATAAAGCGCACCGGGGATGGACCCGGCAGAGCCCGCAAAATAGGGCAGTTTTATCAGCTGATCGGCGACAGCTTTGACGATGCTTTCACGACCATAACCGACATTGACGGTCCAAACACCGCCCGACACCGCATCAAGATGCTCTTTGCCGTGTTGGTTCCATACCCGCATACCTTTGCCTTCGACAATGATGTTGGGGTCTTTTGATTCGAACTGTTTATGCTGGGTTAGATGATGCCAAACGTGGGCCTTATCGGCCTCTACAACGTGGCTCAGATCGTTTTGGGAATAGTTTCCGTCCATTGAGGGGGCCTCCTGAATTCGGGGAAATTGATCGGACTACGCCGGACAATTCCACAAGAGCCTGAAAGATCGGCAATCGATAGGGCCAAATTTGGCGCTAACGTAAGGCCAATTTGTCTCATTAATCGGCAAATTGTGATTTTCAATTTTTGGAATACACATTTAATTCAATTGGATAGGCACTTTAATTTGTTGTGTGATGACGGGGTTTGTCGCTCATATTTGTTTGAGCGGGCCGAAAAAACATTGATCCGGTCGCAGTTTTCCGCTCCGATTGCGAAGAGTGCCAAAAACGGTGCCGCAAGCTAGCCAGGGACAACAGCCTGGATCCACAAATTCATCGGGGCACAGGCCTTGGTGACACTAGGGAGAAAATACATGACACTTAAGAATACTTTGAAAGGTGCTGCAGCTGGTTTGGCTGTTCTTGCCGGAACTCAAGCCGCGTTTGCTGACGGCCACTCGATCACCGTAGGCTACTTCTTGGAATGGCCGATGCCGTTCGAATACGCCAAAGCTACTGGCATGTATGACGAAGCGATGGGCATGGAAGTGAAATGGGTCAGCTTTGACACCGGTACTGCGATGTCCGCAGCTATGGCATCTGGCGATGTACAGATTTCCGTAAGCCAAGGCCTGCCCCCATTTGTCGTCGCAACAAGCGCTGGTCAGGATCTTCAGATCCTTGATGTCGCCGTCAGCTATTCCGACAATGACAACTGCGTTGTTGCTGAAGGACTGGAAATCGACAAAACTTCGGCTGGCGAATTGGCTGGCAAAAAGGCGGCGGTTCCTCTTGGCACAGCTGCGCATTACAACTTCTTGAAGCAGATGAACCACTTCGGTGTAGACCTATCGAGCATGGAAATCGTTGACATGGCCCCTGCGGATGGCGCGGCTGCATTGTCTCAAGGCTCTGTTGACATGTCGTGTGGTTGGGGCGGCGGTTTGCGCCGTATGCTGGACCACGGCAACGTTTTGCTGACAGGTGCGGAAAAAGAAGAGCTGGGCATTCTCGTATTCGACGTGACATCAGCGCCTTCTGGCTGGGTTGCAGAAAACTCTGAAACTGCCGCGAGCTTCTTGGAAGTGACTGCCAAAGCAAATGCCATGTGGAATTCTGGCGATCACACTGCTGAAATGCTGCCTATCATTGCAAAAGATGCTGGTATGGATGAAGACGCAGCCATGGCGTCCTTGTCGACCTTCACGTTCCCATCTGTGGACGAACAGTTGGGTGCAAAGTGGTTTGGCGGCGGAGCACAGGAATTCATGAAGGGCGTCGCGGACGTTTTCGTGCAAGCCGGTGCAATCGATGGTGCGCTTGACAGCTACGAAGACAATGTGAACGTTGGTCCTCTGGCAGCTGCCAAAGGCATGTAATTTCGTTCCCCGGGGGGCGCGATTTAGCGGCCCTCGGGACACAAAATCTTGTTAGATTTTTTGTAAAAGTCATGCATGACTTTTGTCCCCGTCCTCTTTTAGCAAAAGGCCAGCTTGAATGAGCGGACTATCCATTGAAAATCTGTCCATGCGCTTTGATTTGCCAAACGGCACGTCTGTCCAAGCGCTTCAGGACGTTTCGCTACAACTCGCCGAAGGCGAATTGCTTAGCGTGCTCGGCCCCTCGGGGTGCGGCAAAACCACTTTACTTAATATTGCCGCGGGCTTTTTAGCCCCGACCTCCGGGGTCATTCGGTTGAACGGGCACGAAGTTCATGGCCCCGACGCTGAACGCGGTATGGTCTTTCAAAAAGGCGCTTTGTTTGAATGGATGAGCGTCCGTGAAAACGTGAGTTTCGGCCCACGCATGGCGGGCCAGCGCGAAGCCCAATATGGTGCCGAGGTGGACCATCTTCTTGAGGTCGTCGGGCTGAGAGATTTCAAAGAGAAGGCAATTTATGAACTATCGGGCGGGATGCAGCAGCGTGTTGCTTTGGCCCGTTGTCTTGCCAATCATCCAGACGTTATTTTGATGGATGAACCGCTGGGCGCGCTTGATGCGTTGACCCGCGAAAAGATGCAAAGCCTTGTGCTGAAGCTTTGGAAAGAAACCGGCAAGACCATCATTCTCATCACGCATTCGGTCGAAGAAGCGCTTTTGTTGGGGGAACGGCTTGTTGTTATGGCTCCGCGCCCAGGCCGTATTCACCGTGAATACCGATTGCCATTTGCCGATCTTGGCGTTGGCCAAGACTTGCGCGATGTCAAAAAGCATCCGGAATTTGCTGAAAAACGCGAAGAGATCTTAGGGATGATCTGGGACATGGAAGAAGAAATCATGGGCCGTTCGGAGGATTCAGAATGATTGTTTTTCTGCTATACGCTGCGATCTTTGTCGCCTCTTTCTACATTGTGAAGCTCGTGGTTCAAAAGACCACGACGGATTACACATCCCTAAAAACTGTCACTTTCGGTGATGAAAGCGCAGTGCGGCCCAATCGTATCGCCAGTTTTGTATCGATTGGAACGATCTTCTTGCTCTGGGGGGCTTTCACCGGCTCCAGTTGGATTCCCGGTTTCCTTCATGCGCCGGGTCCGTTTATGGGCGACGCAACCTTTACCTACACAGCAACAGCGAATGGTCAGCAACCTGACGATGCTGAGGTGACAATCCGCGTCTTCGAAGTCGGTACGGACGTCGAAGTTCCGATTGTCGATCTGGGCGAGGGATGGGCCAAAAACGATGCTGATACCGTTGGCGCGTGGCGTTCTGGGTTGGTGCGTGTCGATAAGAACGATGAGTATGGCCGTGATGACGGGCACACCATCACGGCGGTGAACGGTAACCCGATCAAACCGGGTGATTCTGTTGAAACCGATTATGGCCGCGTCGGCATGAGTGCCAAAGGGACGCTGAACTTTGAACCCTCGAAGGGGTGGCAAATGGAGCCGATCTGGCTACCTTCCCCTGAGGCTGTGGTTGCACGTTTCGGCGATATCGCAGCGAACGGGTATCGCGGTAGCTCGCTTTGGGCGCATCTGGGGATTTCGCTGCAACGTGTGATCTTGGGCTTTGTGTTTGGCGCATTGGTCGGCATTCCATTGGGCTATGCGATGGGGCTAAGCGATTGGTTCCGCGGTTGGTTTGACCCGATTGTCGAATTCATGCGGCCTGTACCGCCACTTGCCTTGATCCCTTTGGTGATCATTTGGGCGGGAATCGGTGAGACAGGCAAAGTCATCCTCTTGTTCCTCGCGGCCTTGTGGATCATGGCGATTGCGGCGCGGGCCGGTGTGTCTGGTGTCGCGATTTCAAAAGTTCACGCAGCCTATAGCCTTGGGGCCAGCAAGGCGCAGATCATGCGCCATGTTATTGTTCCCAACTCTCTACCTGAAATCTTCACCGGGGCCCGTGTGGCGATGGGTGTTTGTTGGGGTACTGTTGTGGCCGCCGAACTGGTCGCTGCTGAACAAGGTGCTGGCATGATGATCATGGTGGCGTCCAAGTTTCAGCTGACTGACATCGTTTTGATGGGGATCATTCTGATCGGCATCATCGGTTTCGGCATCGATATCTTGATGCGCTTTGCTGAAAAAGCATTGGTGCCATGGAAAGGCAAAATCTGAACTTAGCGTTCAGGCATATAAACGGGGCGGGGAAATTCCCCGCCCTTTTTGTATTTGGCTATTCGCTGGCGGGCGGGGCGGTGTCCGCCTCCGAACTCATGCCATCCAGCGTTGTCATCAAATGGGTTACTTGCCCATCCAGCCATGCCCGCGCGGCATCAACCTTGATCACATAGGTTTCTAACACGGGCTGCGCTTGCGGCAGTTTTTGCGAAATCTGCGGAGCATAAGCATAGACCCCGATCGCCACCCCCGCCAAAATCACCATGGTGAAAAAGCCTTTGCCAAAACCTGAACTCCCCTTGGAAGGTTTTGTGGGGAATTCTTGGCCTTTCGCGGTGTCGATCACTCTCGGCTCAGAGCTTGAACGCAAAGTTTGGTTGATCTCTTCGACATCCGGCAATAGATCGCGGCGCGATCCGGCCGCCGCCGCTGCTGCCGTGGCCTGTGCCAGCGCATGGCCTTGTGCTGCGGCGGGTTCATTCACGGGGGCCGACGGAGCGGCGGCGTCTTCGCCCCGCATGCGCGCCATTTGCTCTCGAGATTCTCGGGACCGGCGGGCTTGTTCATTGTCAGCGGGGGCCTGGAGGCCAAGATCCGGCTGGCTTTCAAGGGAATCGCCTGCGCGCAGGTTGGCCTCAAAATCGCGCTCTTCGCGAAACAGCTCGGCCATATCGGGGTCGATACGGCGCGGTTTTGCCTGAACAGGCGGCGTTTCAGCGGGCTGTGCTTCGGCGGCTTGCGGGTCAGAAGGGGGGGCAGGCGGTTCGGTCGCCCATTCGGTCTCTGGAACCGGCTGGTTCAAATCCTCTGCCGGGCTTTGTTCATGGTCAGGGTGGCCTTGAAACCACGTGTGACCACAATTGGAACATTGCACGTCCCGGCCCGCTTCGGGGACCACGTCCACCGGTACTTCGTATTGTGCCCCGCAGTTCGGGCAGATCAACCGCATCCTTCTCACGTTCTGTCACCTTACTGAAACTGGGGCTCTTTTCGCGACAATAGGTTGCATGGATCGGCGGTAAAAGTCCAATTGTTAACTGGCGACGTTGCAACCTTGTCTCAGCTACGTCAAAACAGGGCAATTGCGGTAGTCAAAAGGCAGTCTTGGCGTGATCGAGCTGAACAACGTGGCCTATAGCTATGGCGGTGACGCCCTGTTGAATGACATTACGTTCAGCCTAGCCCCTGGGTCTTTTCATTTTCTGACCGGCCCGTCAGGATCGGGCAAAACAACCTTTTTGAAGTTATGCTACGGGGCCTTGCTGCCGACCGAAGGCGATATCCGCATTTTCGACCATTCGGCCAAGGATATGGGCCGTGACGCTGTGGCCTATGCGCGGCGGCGGATCGGAGTTGTTCATCAAGACTGTAAGTTTCTCGATCATCTTCCTTTGGACGAGAACATCGCCTTGCCGCTGACCGTTTCGGGGCAAGCGACGCCTGATCAGGTTGCCAACTTGAACGAGTTGATGTCCTGGGTGGGGCTGACCGGTAAAGGCGATGCTTTGCCGCCTGAATTGTCCGGCGGTGAGAGGCAGCGCGCAGCGCTGGCGCGGGCTTTGATTATGTCGCCCGATGTGATTTTGGCGGATGAGCCGACCGGCAATGTCGATTGGGAAATGTCGCAGCGCCTTTTGCGGCTGCTGATTGAGCTCAATAAAATGGGCAAAACAGTGATGATTGCGACCCATGATCTAGCCTTGATCCGCGCGGCCAAAGCGCAGGTGTCGGCGCGGGTTCTACGGATTTCGAACAACGCGTTGCAATCTGCGGGGGTGGATCTGTGAAACGGTTTTTAGAGTTCCTGTCACCGTTGCTGCGGGTTGATGCGGGCGCGGACCGTGTGGTGCCGCCATCCGGGTTTACGGTGCGCCTGACAGTTTTCACTGCGGCAGCTATGGCGTTCTTGACGGTTTTTGCATTGGCTTTGTCGTTGGCATCGGGGCGTTTGGCGCAGACTTGGGGGGATGACCTTGCGCGGTCATCGACCATCCGCATTTCTGCACCAGCTGGCCAGATGGCGGCCCAGACCGAGGCGGCGTTGAAAGTATTGACGCAAACACCCGGTGTGGAGTCTGCCCGTGCTTTGACCACAGAAGAACAAAAAGCACTGTTGGAACCCTGGTTTGGTCCGGGGTTGCCAATTGAAAGCCTGCCGGTGCCGCAGTTGATTGATGTGGCCGAAACCTCTGAAGGGTTTGATTCTGACGGTCTACGCCTGCGCCTTCAGGCCGAGGCACCCGGCGCTGTTTTGGATGAACACAACCGGTGGCGGCGCCCCTTGGTTGCAGCAGCGGGGCGGCTTAAACTGCTGGGCTGGGTGTCGATCTTGCTAATCACAGCAACAACGGCGGCAATGGTAACCTTGGCTGCGAATGCGTCGCTGGCGGCCAATGCGCAGGTGATCGAAGTCTTGCGCTTGGTAGGTGCGACCGACGGATATATCGCGTCAGCATTTGTGCGGCGCTATACAGTGCGGGTTTTGACCGGGGCGGCAGTTGGCACGGTTGCTGGGCTTTTGGCGATATTGCTTATGCCCGGCAGCAACGATGCAGGCGGTTTTTTGACGGGTTTGCGGTTTGAGGGCTGGCACTGGTTCTGGCCGGCGTTTGTGCCGCCATTGGCCGCAGTGGTGGCCTTCGCAGCAACACAGGGCGCCGCACGGCGCGTATTGGGGGAATTGGCCTGATGCAATGGCTCAAGTCGCTGATCTTTGTGATCTATATCTATGCCTTTATGGCGGTTTGGGGAATCTTGTGTTTCCCGTTGTTGCTGCATCCGAAGGGGGCGCGGTGGACGTGTGGGCGTTATGCGGCCCATGTTTTGTGGATGGCCCGAGTGACCTTGGGGATCCGTTCGGAGGTGCGCGGCACCGCCCCAACTGGTCAGGTGGTGATTGCGGCCAAGCACCAAAGCTTCCTCGACATCATGATAATTTACAACGCGGTCCCCAGCGCCAAATTTATCATGAAGCGCGAACTGATCTATACACCGTTCATTGGCCAATATGCTTGGCGTCTGGGCTGCGTTCCCGTGAATCGTGGCAAGCGAGGGCAGGCCATCGCCAAGATGTTGGCAGATGTTAAAAAAGGCGCTGCGGAACCCGGCCAATTGGTGATCTATTCTCAGGGGACGCGGGTCGCTCCGGGCGATTACAAACCCTATAAAATCGGCACCGCGGCTATTTACAAGGAAACCGGTTTTCCATGTGTCCCAGCTGCAACCAATGTCGGTTTGCTTTGGCCCCGCAAAGGCATTTTGCGAAAACCCGGCTTGGCTGTGGTCGAGTTTTTAGATCCTATTCCACCGGGTGTCGAAAAATCAGCCTTCATGGCCCAGCTTGAAACGCAAGTCGAAGCCAAATCTAATGAGCTTATGCAGGAGCTGGGGTTTGATGCGCAAAGTCACATCGCAAGCGGCACTTGATGCGCTTTATGAGGCTCCGGTGGAGCTTGCAATCCGCAAGGTCGCGCGCCAGCTAACGCCACTCTATCAACGTTGGATCGAAGGCGCACGGTTTTGCGTTTTGTCCACCGTGGGGCCGAATGGCGTGCATGGAACGCCGCGCGGCGACGATGGACCGGTTGTTCGGATCGCCGATGAGAAGACAATTCATATGCCCGATTGGCGCGGTAACAACCGTCTGGATGCGCTTCGTGATATTGTGCATGACGGGCGGGTTGCGCTGTTGTTTCTGGTGCCAGGGTCCAAAACAACAGTACGGGTAAACGGACGCGCTTTTCTAACCGACGACGAACCTTTGCGCCGCAGCTTTGCCCGCAAAACGATGCTTCCGGCAACGGTGATCGTGATTGAGGTCGATGAAGTTTTCACACAGTGCGCAAAGGCTCTGATGCGTTCAGGTCTATGGAGCCGCGATGACGCCGAGACAGTGCCGACAGTGGGTGAAATATTGGAAGACATGACCAATGGCGATGTCGAGGCCAAACCCTACGACGCTAGCTATGTAGAAAATGCCAAGCCGCGCATGTGGTGAGCGGCAATTTAGACAGTTGAAATTTAAAAGCGCCCGGATCAAATCCGGGCGCTTTTTAGTTTGCTGTTGAAAAGCGCAAGCGCTTACGCGTGAATCGCACCGCTTCCGCAGGCCAAGGCCGCTTCGCGGACAGCTTCCGAGAAGGTCGGGTGGGCGTGACAAGTTAGTGCCACATCCTCGGCCGAGGCTCCGAATTCCATGGCAACACAGATTTCATGGATCAGATCGCCGGCACCGGGGCCAATAATGTGGCAGCCAAGAACACGGTCGGTGTCTTTGTCGGCCAGCAATTTTACGAAACCGTCGCCTTGGAACACGGCTTTGGCGCGGGCATTGCCCATGAAGGAAAACTTGCCAACCTTATAGGCGCGGCCTTCTTCTTTCAGTTGATCTTCGGTCTTTCCGACAGACGCGACTTCGGGTGCGGTGTAGATCACGCCGGGGATCACGTCGTAGTTCACGTGGCCATGTTTGCCAGCGATGACTTCGGCGGCTGCCATGCCTTCGTCTTCGGCTTTGTGCGCCAACATCGGACCGTCGATCGCATCGCCGATGGCAAAGATTCCCGGAACGTTGGTGCGCCACTGGTTGTCTGTCTTGATCTGGCCGCGTGGGCTGATCTCGACACCCAAGGCTTCGAGCCCCAGTCCATCGGTGAATGGCTTACGTCCGGTTGCAACCAAAACAGTATCCGCATCGATGGTGTGTTCGCTGTCATCCTTGCGCAGTTTGTAGGTCAGCTTTGCCTTGGTTTTGGTGGTTTCAACTTTTTGAACCGCCGCACCCATGGTGAACTCAATGCCCTGCTTTTTCAGCAGTTTTTGGAAGTTGCGCTGCACTTCGGCATCCATGCCGGGGGTGATGACATCCAAGAATTCAATGACCTGAACTTCGGAACCCAAACGGGCGTAAACCGACCCAAGTTCCAAGCCAATTACACCAGCACCGATTACGGCCAGTTTCTTTGGAATCTTTTTGAGCTCAAGCGCACCGGTCGAGCTGACGACGATGTTTTCGTCGATCTCAACGCCGGGGATGCTGGACGGTTCTGAGCCAGAGGCCACGATGATGTTTTTGGCCTCATGGACCTCATCTCCGACTTTGACCTTGCCGGCTTCCGGGATGGAACCCCAGCCTTTGAGCCAGTCGATCTTGTTCTTTTTGAACAAGAATTCGATGCCTTTGGTGTTCTGGCCAACCACGTCGGATTTATAGGCCTTCATCTGGTCCCAATCGACCGAAGGCGATTTGCCTTTCAGGCCCATGGTGGCAAAGTTATGTTCGGCTTCGTGCAGCTGGTGCGTCGCGTGCAGCAGCGCTTTGGAGGGAATGCAGCCCACATTCAGGCAAGTGCCGCCAAGGGTGTCACGCCCTTCGACACAAGCTGTTTTCAGTCCCAATTGCGCGCAGCGAATGGCTGCTACATAGCCGCCAGGGCCCGCACCGATTACGATCACATCATAATTGGCCATTTCACTCTCCTAGTTTGGCCGATGGTCAGGCCGCTGTGGCCCATCCAGTCGAAATTCAAATAAGTGCCAATATTAAAATTGCCACTGTTGCACCGAAACCCACAAACCAAATCAACGTCCGCCAAGGGGACAAGCCCCAATAGTAGGCGGGCAGATAGGCCACGCGGGATATCAAAAACAGCAAAGCCCAAAGACCTGTCCAAGTAGTGGCTTTGTCTGCATAGGTGATCACGAAAACCGCGATCGAAAAGAGGACAAGCGCCTCAAAATGGTTGTTCATGGCGCGTTGCAAGCGCCCTGCCTTGCCGGACAGCTGCCGCGGCTCGTCTCGTGCGCCCATTGTGTAACGCGGCCCGACTTGTAGGTTGGCCGAAAGGGCGTAAAAGCCGAAATGCACCACTTGCCACAATGTGGCCAAGGTCAGGTATGTGAGCTCAGCTGTCATAAGGTGCCATGCACAGAAAGATATCGGGATGAGACATCGCGGAGCTGACCACTGACCCGGATGCATAGCTGGCACTAGGACCGCATTTGGTGAACCATGTGTTGGTCAAAGGCTTTCCCCCACCAAGTCCGCGCAATCAGGACATCTGAGAATTTGGCGCAACCCGTCATTTTCTTTTAAGAAAGGCCCGCTCCGCTGAAAGCGGACATAGGCCGGGCCTTCCCCGTTTTTCGAATTTGGCCCGACCCCGATTATTTTGACAACCTCACCTGACAAACCACAGGTGCGGCATGTCAGGCGGGTAGGCTTCAGGTAGGCCAAGGCTGTTTACAGATCCATCAGCAGACGGCGGGGATCTTCGAGCGCTTCTTTGACCCGAACAAGGAAGGTCACCGCGCCTTTGCCGTCAACGATACGGTGATCGTAGGACAGCGCCAGATACATCATTGGGCGGATAACAACCTGACCATTGATCGCCATCGGGCGGTCCTGGATCTTGTGCATGCCAAGGATGCCAGACTGTGGCGGGTTCAAGATTGGCGAAGACATGAGTGAGCCGTACACGCCGCCGTTGGAAATGGTGAACGTGCCGCCCTGCATTTCTGCCATCGACAATTTGCCGTCGCGGGCGCGTCTGCCCTTTTCAGCAATTGCTTTTTCGATATCTGCAAAACCCATGGCATCTGCGTCGCGGATAACCGGAACAACCAGACCCGTTGGCGTACCAGCGGCCACACCCATGTGAACGAAGTTTTTGTACACGATGTCGGTGCCATCAATCTCGGCGTTGACCTCAGGTACTTCCTTCAGGGCATGACAGCAGGCTTTGGTGAAGAAGGACATAAAGCCCAAACGCGCGCCGTGCTTTTTCTCAAACTCGTCTTTGTACTGTTTGCGCAGCGCCATTACCTCGGTCATGTCGACTTCGTTGTAGGTGGTCAGCATGGCCGCGTTGTTCTGGCTGTCTTTCAGACGCTTGGCGATGGTCTGGCGCAGACGGGTCATTTTCACACGCTCTTCGCGGGCGGCATCGTCCGCTGAGACAGGTGCGCGTGGTGCAGAAGCCGCTGGTTTTGGCGCAGCGGTTACTGCCGCAACGGCAGCGGCGACATCGGCCTTGGTGGCGCGGCCATCGCGGCCTGTACCTGTAACGGCGTCGCGGGAAATCCCGGCTTCTGCCATGGCTTTTTCAGCAGCAGGACCATCTTTGATATCCTGAGCACCGGCAGGAGCAGCAGCGGCAGGCGCGGCAGTTGCTGCGGCTGGGGCAGATGCGCCGGCACCACCAGAGATCACGGCCAGTTTGGCAGTGGCATCAACAGTTGCGCCTTCGGCGGCAATGATTTCAGCCAAAACACCGGCAGCAGGCGCGGGCACTTCGACCGACACCTTGTCGGTTTCCAACTCACATAGCATTTCGTCTTGGGCAACGGTGTCGCCGACTTTTTTGAACCATGTCGAAACCGTTGCTTCAGTCACGGATTCGCCAAGGGTCGGCACCATTACGTCAACATTTGCAGCCGCCGCAGGGGCCGCAGCAGCCGGAGCCGCTGCAGCAGCAGGGGCCGCCGCGCTTGCGCCTTCGGTGATGTTGGCCAGTAGGGCATCAACACCCACTGTTTCGCCTTCGGCAGCAACGATATCGCCCAATGTGCCAGCGACGGGCGACGGGACTTCGACGGTGACTTTGTCGGTTTCCAGCTCGCAGAGCATTTCGTCAACGGCGACGGCATCGCCGGGTTTCTTGAACCATGTGGCAACCGTGGCTTCGGTTACGGATTCGCCTAAGGTGGGGACGCGGACTTCGGTCATATCTTAGTTTCCTTCGATGGTCAGCGCTTCGTTCACGAGAGCGGCTTGCTGTGCTTTATGGATGGATGCGAGGCCCGTTGCCGGGGACGCAGATGTCGCGCGGCCCACGTAAACGGGACGCTGATGTGTGGCTTTGATCCGGCCCAGAACCCATTCGATATTGGGTTCGATAAAGGTCCAAGCGCCTTGGTTCTTTGGCTCTTCCTGACACCAAACCATTTCTGCGCCGGGGAAGCGTTCCAGTTCCTTAACCAGCGCCAAGGCCGGGAACGGATAGAACTGTTCGACACGCAGCAGATAGATGTCGTCAATCCCACGGGCATCACGTTCTTCGAGCAGGTCATAATAGACCTTGCCCGAGCACATGACGACGCGCTTGATTTTGTCATCGGCCTTCAAGACTGTGTCGGACTGACCCTTTTCGGCATCGTCCCACAACACGCGGTGGAAGGAGGAACCTTCGGTGAAATCTTCGATTGCCGAGGTACACAATTTGTGGCGCAACAGTGACTTAGGAGTGACCATGATCAACGGTTTGCGGAAAGAGCGGTGCAGCTGGCGGCGCAGGATGTGGAAGTAGTTCGCAGGGGTCGAGCAATTGGCGACAATCCAGTTGTCCTGACCGCACATCTGCAAGAAACGCTCCAAGCGTGCCGAGCTGTGCTCAGGTCCCTGACCTTCGAAACCATGTGGGAGCAGGCAGACAAGACCGGACATCCGCAGCCATTTGCTTTCGCCAGAGGACACGAACTGGTCGAACATGATCTGCGCGCCGTTGGCAAAATCGCCGAACTGCGCTTCCCAAAGGGTCAGTGCATTCGGTTCTGCCAGCGAATAGCCATATTCAAACCCCAAAACCGCATATTCAGACAGTGCTGAATCGATCACCTCGTAGCGGGCCTGACCTTCGCGGATGTTGTTGAGCGGGTAGTACCGCTCTTCGGTCTCTTGGTTCACAAACCCGGAATGGCGTTGCGAGAACGTCCCGCGTGTACTGTCCTGACCGGCCAGACGGATTGGATAGCCTTCAAGCTGCAACGACCCAAAGGCCAGCGCTTCGCCGGTAGCCCAGTCAAAACCTTTGCCGGTTTCGAACATTTTCGCACGCGTATCGACAAGACGGCCAACAGTTTTGTGCAGCGGAAACCCTTCGGGAACACGGGTGAGCGCGGTTCCAATGTCTTTGGCAGCTTCCGAGGCAATGGCTGTTTTGCCGCGCTGGTATTTGCCTTGCTGTTGGCGATCAAGATGCGACCAGCGGCCATCCAGCCAATCGGCTTTGTTTGGCTTGTAGGCTTTTCCGGCCTCGAACTCTTCGTTCAGATGCGCCTGGAACGCGGCCTTCATGTCCTCGATCTCGCCTTCGGGGATCAAGCCGTCTTTGACAAGGCGTTCAGTGTAAAGCGACAAGGTGGTTTTGTGGCTTTTGATCTGCTTGTACATGATCGGGTTGGTGAACATGGGCTCGTCGCCCTCGTTGTGACCAAACCGGCGGTAGCAGAAGATGTCGATGACCACGTCGCGGTGGAACTTCTGGCGATATTCTGTCGCAACCTTAGCGGCATGAACCACAGCTTCGGGATCGTCGCCATTCACGTGGAAAATCGGGGCCTCAACCACCAGCGCGTTGTCTGTGGGGTAAGGAGAGGAGCGGCTGAAGTGCGGCGCGGTTGTGAAACCGATCTGGTTGTTCACAACGATATGCATTGTGCCGCCAGTCTTGTGGCCACGCAGACCGGATAGCGCGAAACATTCCGCAACAACGCCTTGACCGGCAAATGCCGCATCGCCGTGCAGCAAGATCGGCATGACCGACATGCGGTCATCGTCGTTCAGCTGGTCTTGCTTGGCGCGGACCTTGCCCAAAACCACTGGATTAACCGCCTCAAGGTGAGAGGGGTTTGCCGTCAGGGACAAGTGAACACTGTTGCCATCGAATTCGCGGTCGCTGGATGCGCCGAGGTGATATTTCACATCGCCGGAGCCATCAACGTCTTCGGGCTTTGAGCTGCCGCCTTGGAATTCGTTGAAGATCGCTTTGTATGGCTTGGCCATTACGTTGGCGAGCACCGACAAGCGGCCGCGGTGCGGCATGCCGATTACGATATCGCGCACGCCCAAGTTACCGCCGCGCTTGATGATCTGCTCCATCGCTGGGATAAGGCTTTCACCGCCATCAAGGCCGAAACGCTTGGTGCCCATGTATTTGACGTGCAGGAATTTTTCAAAACCTTCGGCTTCAACCATCTTGTTCAAGATGGCTTTGCGGCCTTCGCGGGTGAAGGCGATCTCTTTCCCAAATCCTTCGATCCGTTCCTTGAGCCATGCAGCTTGTTCGGGATCGGAGATGTGCATGTACTGCAGGGCAAATGTGCCGCAATAGGTGCGCTTCACGATCTCAACGATCTGGCGCATCGACGCGATTTGTAGACCCAGAACATTGTCGATAAAGATCGGGCGATCCATGTCGGCATCGGTGAAGCCGTAGCTTTTTGGATCAAGTTCCGGGTGTGGTTCCCGACCATGCAGTCCCAGTGGGTCAAGGTCGGCAGCCAAATGGCCCCGGATCCGATAGGCGCGGATGAGCATCAACGCGCGAATACTGTCCAAAACGGCGCGCTGGACCTGATCGTCGGTCAGCGTAACACCTTTGGCTTCGGCCTGAGCCTTGATCTTTTTACCAGCCCCTTTGGTTTCTGCGGGGGCAGGGGCCCATTCACCGGTCAGCGCGCTTGTCAGCTCGTCGCTGGGCTGCTGCGGCCAGTCATTGCGGGCCCAGCTTGGGCCTTGGGCCTCGGCTTTGACATCCAGATCGGCATCGCCAAGCTGGCGGAAGAATTCTTGCCACGCCTGATCAACCGCATTTGGGTCACTGGCATATCGGGCATACATCTGCTCGAGATATTCCGCATTGTGCCCTTGCATAAAGCTGGAGGCTTGGAAGAGGTCGTTTGGGCTTTGGTCGGTCATCATGGGGCCTCTTTTGGGGTTAGGACCTTAGGATCATTGGTTCAGCGGGCCGCGAAAGGAGTTGCGCGACAACAGGCCATGTTCGGGATCATAGCTTAGGAAGTTGGTAAGTTCAGGGGCAGTTTCAAGACGAACCATATTGGCCGCCCATAGCCCTGGGCGTGGACCTTGACCGGCGGTTTGGAGCCCGTCAGCCCATGCGCGGCTGCGGCCCATACGCTGGATCCCGTCAGTCATCGCGCGAAACCAGTCGTCGGATGCGCCGCGGGGCAAAAAGACGTCGCATCCGGTTGTGGCGGGCGATCCTTTGATGCCTCTGATCACGGCCATGGCGTTGCTGTCGTCGCGGCCAAAGCTGCGGGTGTCAGGCCGGTTCAGATCCTGTGCTGCGTCAGCGCGGCGGCTGTCAAAAACGCCGCGTTCTTTTGCGCTATCAAAAACAAGGTCGGGACTGGTCCGACGAAGAGCGACATGAAACAAAGCGGTCATATCCAAAAGGGCATCGATGCGGCCGGATGCCAAAGGCGACCAGCCCATTTCAGCCATTTCGGCTTCGGCAGTTTTTGGATCTGGAATTTCAGAGCAGAGCGCCATCATACCAGCAACGGGGCCATTTGGGCCGCGCGATTGCCAATAGAGGTAAGCCCCGCCAAGGGTGGCGGCCAAAACCAGAATGATTACAAGATTTTGGGCCAAAGTCATTTAGAGTCTCTTGAAAGTCGTCAGTTGCAACGGGCCAGAATATCCGGCCCGTTGCAAGTCATTTAGCCGATTGCCTTCAGCACAGCTTCGCCCAGAGTGGCGGGGCTGTCAGCAACAACGATACCAGCGGATTTCATCGCTTCGATCTTGTCTTCTGCGCCACCTTTGCCGCCAGCGACGATCGCGCCAGCGTGACCCATGCGGCGGCCGGGAGGGGCCGTGCGACCCGCGATAAAGCCCGCTGTTGGCTTCCAACGACCTTTTTTGCGCTGATCTGCAAGGAATTCAGCGGCTTCTTCTTCTGCGGAGCCCCCGATTTCACCGATCATGATCATCGACTGAGTTTCATCGTCGTCCAGGAACATGTCCAGAATGTCGATGTGCTCCGTGCCCTTGATGGG
This sequence comes from Pelagimonas varians, assembly GCF_003208435.1. GTDB lineage: Bacteria > Pseudomonadota > Alphaproteobacteria > Rhodobacterales > Rhodobacteraceae > Pelagimonas > Pelagimonas varians. Next base: position 272,373 of record NZ_QKMF01000006.1, read on the forward strand.
GTCACCGCCGATGCCAACCGCTGTCGACTGGCCCAGTCCAATATCAGCTGTCTGCTTGACCGCTTCGTATGTCAGGGTGCCGGAACGGGACACAACACCAACGCTGCCGCGCTTGTGGATGTGGCCGGGCATGATGCCGATTTTGCACGCATCAGGCGTGATGATGCCGGGGCAGTTCGGGCCGATCAAACGCGAGGAAGAGTTTTCCAAAGCGCGTTTCACACGCATCATGTCCAGCACCGGGATACCTTCGGTGATGCAGATGATCAGTTCCATTTCGGCGTCGATCGCCTCAAGGATTGAATCCGCCGCGAAGGGAGGAGGCACATAGATGACCGAGGCGTTGGCTTCGGTTGTGGCTTTGGCTTCGTGCACGCTGTCAAAGACCGGCAGACCCAAATGGGAGCTGCCACCTTTGCCGGGCGTTACGCCGCCGACCATCTTGGTGCCATAGGCGATGGCCTGTTCGGAGTGGAAGGTGCCCTGCGAGCCGGTGAGGCCCTGACAGATGACTTTTGTGTTTTCGTCTACAAGGATTGCCATGTGTCTTAGCCCTTCACAGCTTTAACGATTTTCTCGGCACCGTCCGACAGGTTGTCGGCGGCGATGACGTTCAGGCCGGACCCGTTGATGATGGCTTTGCCTTCGTCAACATTGGTGCCTTCCAGACGTACAACCAGCGGAACCTGCAGGCCGACTTCTTTGACCGCAGCCACTACACCTTCGGCGATCACATCGCAGCGCATGATACCGCCAAAGATGTTGACCAAGATGCCCTTGACCTGTGGGTCGGAGGTGATGATTTTGAACGCTTCGGTCACTTTCTCTTTGGTGGCACCGCCGCCAACGTCGAGGAAGTTCGCAGGCTCGGCACCGTAGAGTTTGATGATGTCCATTGTGGCCATCGCCAGACCGGCACCGTTCACCATGCAGCCGATTTCACCGTCGAGCGCGATGTAGTTGAGGTCGTACTTGGACGCTTCCAACTCTTTGCTGTCTTCTTCGGTTTCGTCGCGCAACTCGGCGATGTCGGGGTGGCGGTATACGGCGTTGCCGTCAAAACCAACCTTGGCGTCGAGAACTTTGAGCGAGCCGTTGTCCATAACGATCAGCGGGTTGATCTCTAGCTGCTCCATGTCTTTTTCAATGAAGGCTTTGTAGAGAATGCCCATTAGCTTTACGCATTCTTTGACCTGTGCGCCTTTAAGGCCCAAGGAGAACGCAACTCGGCGACCATGGAATGGCTGATACCCGGTGGCCGGATCAACAGAGAAGGACACGATTTTCTCAGGGGTGCTTGCTGCAACCTCTTCGATGTCCATGCCGCCTTCGGTCGAGCAAACGAAAGACACGCGAGATGTCTGACGATCAACGAGAAGAGCCAAATACAGCTCACGCTCAATGTCCGAACCATCTTCGATATAGATGCGGTTAACCTGCTTACCGGCGGGGCCAGTCTGGTGAGTCACAAGCGTGCGGCCCAACATCTTTTTGGCTTCTGCTGCGGCTTCTTCAACCGAGAAGGCCAGGCGTACGCCGCCCTTTTCGCCTGCGTCAGCTTCCTTAAAGGAACCCTTGCCGCGACCACCTGCGTGGATCTGGGCTTTGACAACCCAAAGAGGGCCGTCCATTTCGCCTGCTGCGGTTTTGGCGTCTTCAGCCTTTAGGACAATACGGCCATCAGAGACCGGAGCCCCGTAGCTGCGCAAGAGCGCCTTGGCCTGGTATTCGTGGATGTTCATGGGAAGGTATCCCCCGTTTTGCTGCGGTTTGAACCGGTGTAGGCTGGTCTGACACGCAGTGTTAAACGAAATATTGCCGCAGGTGGCTATTTAGGGCATGTTTTCCACATTTGTGATCACACTTTTCAGAAGTGTGATCACAGGTTGATAAAGTGTTAGCGTGTAGCAAAGAATCACAGCTATTTCAGCCTGTGGATAATTTTGCGTTCTGCAGGCGTGGTCCAGCAAAAAGACCGTCGAAAGAGTGATGTTCACGCCTGATTCGCGTGATGGGTTTTGGTGGGGAGCTTGGTTTGCTTTGGACTTTGTTTGGGAAACGCTCCCAAATTGTCGGCATTTGTGCGTTTCGTACAGCTATCGCCAACCAGCGGCCTGGCAAAAACAAAAAACCCGGACACCTGTTCGGTATCCGGGTTCCTTAGACTGTCTTCAAAAGCAGGTTATGCCAGCGAGCTGTCGATGCCTTTGCACGCTTCGACCAAGCCTTTGACGGCGTTGACGGAGGTGTCAAACATGTCTTGCTCTTCTTTGTTCAGCTTGATGTTGATGATTTTTTCAACACCGCCAGCGCCAATTACGGTTGGCACACCGACGTACATACCTGAAACGCCAAGATCGCCGTCACAATAAGCGGCACATGGCAGAACGCGCTTTTGGTCTTTGAGGAAGGCTTCGGCCATTTCAATCGCCGACGTGGCTGGTGCGTAGAACGCCGAACCAGTCTTCAGCAGGCCAACAATCTCTGCGCCGCCATCACGGGTGCGCTGAACGATCGCGTCCATCTTTTCCTGAGTTGTCCAACCCATCGATACCAGATCAGGCAGTGGGATGCCGCCAACGGTCGAATACCGAACCGAAGGAACCATTGTGTCGCCGTGACCGCCCAGAACGAAAGCAGTGACGTCTTTCATCGATACGCCGAACTCTTCGGCGAGGAAGTGACGGTAGCGTGCGCTGTCCAGAACACCGGCCATACCGCAAACTTTGGCATGGGGCAGGCCTGAGAATTCGCGAAGCGCCCAAACCATAGCGTCCAGCGGGTTGGTGATGCAGATCACAAAGGCGTTCGGGCAGTTGTCGCGGATGCCTTCGCCAACGGATTTCATAACCTTTAGGTTGATGCCCAACAGGTCATCGCGGCTCATGCCGGGCTTGCGAGGTACACCTGCGGTCACGATGCAGACGTCTGCATCGGCGATGTCGGCGTAATCTTGCGTGCCGCGAAGGCTTGCGTCAAAGCCTTCTGACGGGCCGGATTCGGCGATGTCGAGCGCTTTGCCCTCAGGGGTGCCTTGGGCGATATCGAACAAAACGACGTCTCCCAGTTCTTTCATTGCAGCTAGGTGGGCAAGTGTGCCACCGATTTGACCTGCGCCGATAAGGGCAATCTTGGGTCTGGCCATGGATAGTCTCCGGTCCTACGTGAATTTGGCCGTGTGGGTAGGCCTTTCAGAGGCTTCGCGCAAGGGTGCTGCGCTGCGGCGCGTGCGCGCGGCCCTCGAAACTGCAGGCTTTGCATGCCATGGAATGCAGGTTAAGCATATGTAATTACACAAGTTAGAAGGGATTGATGTGGATTTGTTCAGCCTGTCGGTTTTTGCGGTAACAATTCCGGCTGTTGTCTTTGCTGGCATCTCAAAGGGCGGATTTGGCTCTGGTGTTGCCTTTGCCAGCCTATCGATTCTGGTCTTGGTTTTGGACCCGATGGTGGCAATCGGGTTGATGTTGCCGCTGCTGATGGTGATCGATGTCGCCTCCCTGCCAGCCTATTGGCGCAAGTGGGATTGGGGTGCGGCGCGGGTTTTGTTGATTGGTGCTGTGCCGGGCACCTTAGCCGGGGCGTATTTCTTTTCCATAGCCAACCCCGATGCAATTCGCTTGGTCATCGGCATGGTGGCTTTGGTTTTTGTTGCATGGCAGGGCGCGCAAAAAGTCGGGTTGTTAAGGATCGGAGCAATACACTTTGGGGCAAAATCCGGTCTGCTATCGGGAATGGTGATGGGCTTTACCAGCTTTGTAAGCCACGCTGGTGGGCCTGTTGCCGCCGTGTTTTTACTTGGGCAAGGCTTGCCAAAGCTGACCTATCAGGCGACCACGGTCTTGCTGTTCTGGACACTGAATGTTTTCAAATTCGGTTTTTACGCTGGAATGGGAATTTTCACCCAAGAGTCCTTGCTGATGGATCTTGTCTTGGTTCCGTTTGCATTGCTCGGAACGTGGCTTGGCGTTCGTGCACATAACTATGTTTCGGACCGGGGCTTTTTTGCCATCACTTACGTGGCTTTGACGGCAACCGGGGGCAAATTGGTCTGGGATGCCCTGACTTGATCACCGGGCCTGATGATGCAGTTTGGCTTCGGCCTTTCGAGTGGGACAAAACTACGGTTCGCCCCGCTATGTAGCGAGGCTGAACATTATGCAGGATCACCCAAGGGCGGCAGCGCTTCGGCAAGTTCCTCAAAGGCCTGTCCGCTGGCCACAAGGCAAGTAACACCATTCGCCATTGTCACAGTGATGGTCCAAGATCCTGACGCTGGTGATGCGAAGACTTCCATCATTGCGTTGTTGCTGCCCAAACCCATACTTTGACGGGTCTCGCCATATTTGACTGCCAATCTTTCGACCACTTTGTCACGCGGGGCACAGTTTTGTGCAGCCTGTGCTTCGACTAAGGATGCCGCACCAACAATCATGCCTGCGGTCAGCATCGCTACTTTTGCAAATTTCTCCGTCATAGTCTCACCTTTCGGCTAGGCCCCGGGTCGACGCATCTTTGGCGCCGCCAGGTGACCGGATGAAGTCCCCTCATTCCGAGGCGGCGGTCCTATTGCGGCTCCGCCTTTGCCGGTTTGTGCGGCACATCTCTAACTTTCATCGTCAGCCGCTTAAAATAGGTTAACGCGCCGTGCGTTGCCTCAAATGCAATGCAAATCCAGCCAACGGAGACCTATTGAATGCTACTTTTCTGCGCTGCGGCACATTTTCCCTTGAAGTTTTCCGCCAAAACGGGCCATTTGCACGCAATAAAATTACGCCCGCGGCTATTTCGGGCTTTCTAGGAGAGATTCTCATGGACATGCTTGCGCGCCCCTATCGTTCGGTTCTTTACATTCCCGGTTCAAAAGAACGGGCATTGGAAAAAGCCCGTACACTGCCAATTGATGCGATCATCTTTGATCTCGAAGATGCGGTGGCACCGGGCGAAAAAGTGGCAGCGCGCGAGACATTAAAAACGGCGCTGGCGTCTTCTTACGGCAATCGAACACGCATTGTTCGGATCAACGGGCTGGATACGGAGTGGGGCGCAGATGATGCGCGCGCTGTTAATGAAATGGACTGTGATGCCATTCTGCTGCCGAAAGTGGAAAGCGCCGCACAGCTCGATTCCCTTGCAGCCCTATGTGACAAACCGATTTGGTCGATGATGGAAACGCCGCGCGGTATGCTGAATGCTGCTGAAATCGGCGGTCACCCCAAAATGGTTGGCATGGTTATGGGGACCAACGACCTGGCTAAAGAGTTGAACAGCCGGTTTCGTGCTGACCGGCTGCCTATGATGCCGGGTCTTGGGCTCTGCCTGTTGGCTGCCAAAGCAACCAACTGTGTGATCGTTGATGGCGTCTATAATGCCTTCAAGGATGCGGATGGCCTAAAAGTTGAATGCGATCAGGGACGGGATATGGGGATGGACGGGAAAACCTTGATCCACCCCGCACAGGTCGACGTCGCAAACATCGCATTTGCCCCATCTGACGCGGAAATAGATTTGGCCCGCCGCCAGATCGATGCCTTCATCGAAGCCGAGGCGGAGGGCAAAGGCGTTGCGGTTGTTGACGGCAAGATTGTAGAGAACCTGCACGTCGAAACTGCAAAAAAGACGCTCGCCAAGGCCGAGGCCATTGCGGCGCTAGCCGAATAAGAGGATTGTGCGCCAAGCAAAGCGAACGGGAGTCATGCCATGCTATTGTTGATACTAGGGGTCCTGCTTTGGGTAGGCGCACATTTCTTTAAACGTCTGATGCCGGAACAGCGCGCTGCGCTGGGCGACAAGGGCAAGGGCATCGTTGCGATCGCGATTGTTGCATCTATCGTTCTGATGGTGATTGGCTACCGTATGGCTGACGGTGCTGTCTTTTGGGGGCGCCATCCAGCCACAGTGGGGATCAATAACCTGATCATGATTGCGGCGCTGTACTTCACCAGCCCCGGACCAACCAAGGGCGCAATCTTTTACAAAATGCGCCATCCAATGCTATTCGGTTTCGCACTGTGGGCGGGCGCGCATCTGTTGGTCAATGGCGATGTACCGTCGTTTGTTCTGTTTGGTGGCTTGCTGGTCTGGTCTTTGGCCGAGATGGCGATCATCAACAAGTCTGAACCAAATTGGACACCACCTGCAAAAGGCGTGATCAAAAAGGACATCATGTTCGCCGCGATTTCGGTCCTTTTGTTGGTCGTGATCGGCTTTATCCACGGCCTGATTGGCCCGGCGGCATTTGGTTGATTGGAGCGGACATGAAACTTTACCGACTACTCACTGCCGACGACACATCGGCCTTTTGCCACAAAGTGACAGACGCGCTGAACAAGGGCTGGGAGCTGCATGGTGATCCGACCTATGCCTTTGATGCCGCCAATGGTGTCATGCGCTGCGGTCAGGCTGTGATCAAAGAGGCCCCCGGTACGTATACGCCGGACACCAAACTAGGAGAGCACTAACAATGCAAAAAACCAATTCGGGGCACTTTTTCGAAGACTATAAAATCGGGCAAGTGATTGCCCATGCTGTGCCCCGGACGGTGGGCGAGGGGGAGCGCGCACTCTATCATGCGCTCTATCCAGCCCGTCATGCGCTATATTCGTCGGACGAATTCGCGCGTGATTGCGGCCTACCGGAAAGCCCGATTGATGATCTGGCAGCCTTTCACGTCGTGTTTGGCAAGACAGTGCCGGATGTCTCCCTGAACGCTGTCGCCAATCTGGGATATGCCGAAGGTCGCTGGCTGCAGCCGGTATTTGCGGGGGATACACTGCGCTCTGTGTCCGAAGTGATCGGGTTGAAGCAGAACTCAAATGGCAAAACAGGCGTCGTTTGGGTGCGCACACGCGGTATCAATCAGGTCGGCAAAGCCGTCCTTGATTATGTGCGTTGGGTTATGGTGCGTAAACGCGACGTGGATGCTCCGGCACCGGAAACGGTTGTGCCTGACTTGAAACAAGTGCTGTCGGTGGATGATCTGGTCATCCCCGAAGGGCTCGACTTTTCTGATTACGATTTCAATCTTGCGGGCGAGCCGCATCGTTGGGGCGACTACGAGATCGGCGAAACCATCGATCATGTGGATGGTGTGACGATCGAAGAGGCCGAGCATATGATCGCAACGCGCCTGTGGCAAAACACGGCCAAGGTGCATTTTGATCTTACTTTCCGTCCCGAAGGCCGGTTGATTTATGGCGGGCATGTCATCTCGATGGCGCGAGCACTGTCCTTCAACGGTTTGGCCAATGCGCAAATGATCGTTGGCTTAAACGGTGGTGCACATGCCAATCCGTGTTTCTCCGGCCTGACAATCAAAGCGTGGTCGGAAGTTCTGGACAAACAACCCACCTCGGCACCCGGCGTTGGTGCCATCCGCCTGCGTCTTGTCGCCACCAAAGGCGGCGATCCGTTTGAACTGCGCGGTGAAGACGGCAAATATAACAAAGATGTCTTGCTTGATCTCGACTACTGGGCGCTGATGCCGGTGTGACCTCAAACCAGTTTCCAATGCCGTGAACTCAATTGCGCTCACCAACGCGGTGGGCGCGATAACATTGCGCGTGACTAGGGCGTCGTCATTTGTTGGGTTAGGTCGATGCTGCTTAGACAGACCCAGTTGCCGTTCGGTGCAAGCACACCAATGATTGTTTAATATCTAACAAGATGATGCAATGTTTGTGTGTGGTCGAACTTAACAAGTCGGGTTCCTATATGAATGAATTTCACCTTTGAACACCGGCTCTGCCGAGGACATACTGGCTGGCGAAGTTCTGGTCCTGCCTGATATTGCGAACGAGGTGATCCACAACCTCTGCGAACGACTATTGGCATTGCATGCTCGGGTCCTCTGTTGAGAAGACCGCCTGACACTGGTCGCAAAGGAAGACGCGCGGCTGAGGCTGTTGCGCACCATCCCAGGCGTTGGCGCTATGAAGGCGTCCACGATCATAGCCAGCATTGGTGAGGGCCTGCAGATTAGGGCCTTCCTGCCTTGCAGCACAGGCCGCGATTGGCGCTACACGCCAATACGACAACTTACCAATTGGAACTTTACGGCCCAGAGCAGCCTATCATCGATCCACCAAATGCCGCAATGCAGCTTCCGCAAAAGCCGCCGCTCGACACTTTACGCAGCACTTCGGATTGCCCAAGTTATGCAAAGCGGACAGAACTGACAATTGTTCAAACACCTGAACCGATCATGTCCCGTATTTTCACAGCCTTTTCGAAGTGATCCAGTTTGTGTGTCTTGATCCACCATTCAGCAGCTTCCATGAGCAGGTCCGGATCGTCGTTCTTGTTCGCGAAAAATGCGTAGAAAGAAAGGCCTACGGTTTCTCCCTTCTTCGCAATCTTCTCATTGCAAACTGCAACGGCTCTGGTTCTCAAGGTGGGTCGCATATCGATTTCAGCCTCAACAATCTGCTTTACCACTTAGAACATAAAGCGAACGGTAGGGTATCGCAACTTGATACGCGTGATAGGTTTGGGTTCACAACTGCCTTGCATCGGTGGAGCAGCAGATTGCGCCGAAATCGAATCACGGCCCTTCCAAGTCATTCGTGTAAAGCGCAACATTGGCCCCACTTGGGCTAGAAGGGCGGGTTGCTGATGGGGTGGATGGCTCATTCTCCAATCGGCCTTGCGCTGCGTCCGGGTTCAGATGTCCATATCTGCTTTCAGCAGGTGCCAGCCCATGCATGTTACCCCAATTTGTCTTGATCTGGCCAAGAACGTTTTCCAAGTTCACGGTCTCTCTGAGACCGATGAGATCGTCATTATTCGGCCTTTTAGACGGACGCACTTATTGCCATTTTTTACCAAG
>NZ_QKMF01000007.1 GCF_003208435.1 Pelagimonas varians
AAGCCATCTCCGGATCAAACCAGATCGACAACGATCCGCGCTGCTTCAAGCTGTCATTGTAAGACGACCAGTTTGTGGTCTTGTACTTCGTCGGGCTCCAGCTGCTCATGACCGCCTGCTATCATACTGGATTCGCGACATGAATCCCCGCAGCCGATTTGTGCAACAAAGCCCCTGCGAGGTACTCTTGAATGTGAAAGTTGTGGCTACGGTATAACTTCTTGCTGGTCGACAAGCGGTACAAAACGTAAATATCCATACTACTTTTGTCATCACAAAGGTTGCCCAGAACATCGAAAATCTACAAGGCGCGAGGAAGTTGAGAAGCAGTTCGAGAACCAACTCAAGTCTTTAGTACCTAGCCGTAACACACACGCGCTGGCTGCCCGTATGTTCAAAGATGCTTGGGAACAAAGGGCAGCGACAGTCGGATCAGAGGCCAGGCGTCTCCGAAAGCGCGCAGATCAAAAAGGGCAAGAGATTGAAGCTATGCTCGACCGGATAGTTCGAACTAGCAATGATGTAACCGTTGCAGCCTATGAAAACCGTATATCCGAACTGCAGTCCGAAATGGCTCTTTTTGAAGAGGAAGCCCAAAAGCTGTCCAAACCTCATAGAGAATTCGACGAGATGTTCGAACTGGCAATGCGTTTTCTCTCAAACCCTTATGAAATCTGGAAAAAGGGGAACTTGACTGCGAAGAAAACTGTGCTGAGGTTGGTTTGCCCGACCAGGTTGCGGTTTGACCGAAAGCGAGGACCTCGACCGCAGAAACGACTTTGCCTTGCAAGGCGCTACAGTTTCTTTCCGTCTATCTAAATGGAGTGGTGCACCTGAGAAGAGAAAGTTCGAACCTTCTTTTTGAAGAGTTTGATCAGTGGCTCGCTCAATCAACTTGGTAACTACCTTGCGTGACGACAGCGAAAAAGCGCTACAGGAATTTCAAAATCCGAGAGTTCGAGCCTAGATTTTCGCCAATTCCATGAAAATTCATTCGATGAAACGCAAACATATGTAGCCCAAATTTATGTCTCAGGCACCGGCTTCTTGGTCGACAAAAGAAGCTTGTCCGCCCCTGCTAAGAGCGCTTGCATTTGCACCGCATCGGGGAACTGCATCGAGTACCCCCGTAGTCCAAGCAAGTATGCAATATCAGATTTTTCGAGCACCGGTTTCTTACCCAAATTATGTAGTCGAGCACGGTTCAGTTTGCGCCATTCGATAGGTGGCTGAACAAAGGTCCCACAAATCAACCCCGTAACTTCCCTACGACTGCCAGTGCCCGCATATCTTGTTTTAGACGCCTTCAACTCAAACCCAGCGGATTTAACCACATCTTCCACCCGCACTTGGAACTGCTCTGAAATGTAATCGTCAGCGCTAAAGGTTATATCGTCAGCATACCTTGAGTATTTCGACCCAACGCTTGAGGCCAATGCCTCAAGTTCTCGATCTACTTTAGACAATACCATGTTTGCAATATTGGGACTTGTCGGTGCACCTTGAGGAAGTTTGCCGTTCAAGGTGCATAGGCCAGCAAGGGTTTTAGCAGCCGGTTGTGAATATCCAAGCTCTTTGAAAACAAGAAGAACTTGTGAGAAAGTGACACTGTCAAAAAATGACTTGATGTCAACATTCAAAATGTGTGTCGATCCAAGATGATACCTAGCATTGTCCTGTATCGATCTGCCTCTACAGAAACCAAATACATTTTCAGATGCTGGAACCCGACTTACGATGTTGTCCAAAATCCACCATTGGGCAACTTTTAGATACGTTCTTGGTGCAGAAATCTGACGTTCGCTTCCATCTTTTTTCGTTAGGGGAAACGTTCGATAGTGCCTGTTTGGCTTTTTTAACATCGAAACAATCAGTTTTGGTCCAATACCCAAAACAGTTGCTATGTCAAACTCGGTCAACAGCGGTGCAACGCCCCTCTCTCGAAATTTCTCAAATTGGAGTTCATCTGCCATCGGATCATCAGACCTAAGAATCGCTTCTATATGTTGAAAGTCTGGCGGGAAAAAATAGGAGCGGGTTGGCATCTCAGAAATTCCAGTCCAGAAGACTGCCTTGAGCATGTGGATTGAAAGGAAGCTCCGGATCTCCGGAAAGATCCGGAAATCCGGAGCTTCCTTTCAATCCACGAGCCCTTATATAGTTGACCTGTTTACCTGCTCGCCGCAACGGCGAACAATCTGATTTTGCAGCCAACCCGCCTTTCATTTGTACTTCCCCCGCTGCCCTTTCATCAAGAACAATCTGAGATTATCCAGTTCTTTATGTAGACCATCACGTCGAACCACCTCACGACCTTTAGCTGTCAGGAAAAATGTACCCCTGCGAACTGGACTAATATGCCCGTGAACCCTTGCAAAATAGTGGGCTTCTCTAAACGCACCCGTTTCAATAAGCTCCTCTGCTGTACCCTGCGGAAGAATGTCAGGTGCAAATCGCTCCACGTCTTGGACGCGGCCCGGCTGAATTACAGAAAGTACCGTAAGATATGAGAACAGTGGGTCCAAGACGCTCATGTTTTCAGCCTCAACTTAAGAATGAGTTTGGATTTAACTCTATCCGAAAATTTCTTCACGATACTGAAGCAGTCTGCAACTTCTTTGTAGTCTACATATACAACTTCAGACCCCAGAGATTCCGCACATTTGACAGGCCCAGTATTTAGGTACCCATCGCTTTTCTCATGAGTGACGTCAGAAAGAATTATCATCTTCTTGCAAATGTCTTCCTTCATACTGAAAGCACCGATCTCAGCGAAAGAACCCGGGCTGTCAGGTATCATTATAACTAGAGATGCAACTTCTTGGGCGTGATCTAGCTCGGCAGCCGCCGCGTTGTGGTGGGGGCCAAGCTCCTCTTTGTAAGAGTCAATCAACTCATGGTATTCACCGAGGCTAACCGTGTAGCCTTCTTTTGAGAGCGAGTGAAACAACTCAAACCTCAATACAGACGCCACCGATTGGCTCGATTTTGACTTATCCTCAGGCTCAATATAAGGACCAGCAAGAAACACGACAAAGTCGATTTCAGCCACTTGCGCTGCCCGCTTATATACTTCTGTTTTAAGTCTGCGTTGTAGACCAGCGGTAGGTTTAGCCAATTCAATCGCTCTCGATGGTAGTTGGGATCGTTAAACCACGAGTTGTGGGTCGACAGCCAGTGTTTTCTTCCAAGGAACTAATGTTGAGCAGGCCAATCCTGTGCAACTATGGATAATGATGGATCAAGGACACCTCAAACCAAAAGGCATACCCAACCGTCAAATAGGTATGCTAATCGAACTCGTTGCCTATTCACCAATGGCGAGCTGATTTAGAAACACTCCAGTATAGGCCACAATGGCGCTGACATCCGATTGCCCAGAAGTACTTAGCAAGTTAAGCGTGCGTGTGTTTCAAACTTTTGCCGCTCCCCTGAGGTCGCTCCATGCAGGTGCAAGTTTACTATTCTTACAACACTGAACCTCAGGAAACTGATTCGCAGAATTTGCCCTGATTTCATTTCAGCGTCCTGCCACATATATTTGCCTAGCAAAAATTTCTCTTGTGATAGATTCGAAACCACCGTTTGCATCACCCTTGTACGGTTAGATTTTTGCAGAATATTTGGGCAAAAATGGGCGCCACATATCGAGGCATTATTTATTAATTTCAGCAACTTGACCAAGTTAGAACCCTACTGTTACGGTTGATCACGAGATCACTTTTCAGGTCATCATCGCTAAATGAAAGGAAGGTTCGAACATGGAGTTCTCAGAAACAGTACAAGCAAAAAGCGGGCAAAGTCAGGGCTGCCGCACACAGGTTCCAGCAGTCGAGACCATTGAAATTGAAGTCGGCGTCTACAATGATATTTTTGAGGGAAACGAACTCAACGAAGTCCAAAAGCGCGAATTCCTCCGATCATTGCATGCGGTGATTTGGGCGCTAATCAACTTGAATTACGACGTTCATCCAGTCGACCCCATCAAACCGACTTTCCACTGATCATGAAAGCATTGCGGTCAGCCTGACTTGGCCAAAACGGGAATTGCCCACTCTAAATCCGAATGGGAGAAAAAATGACTCCGGAAAACAAAACACCACCAGTCCAGAACGCCGTAATTTATTGTCGAGTTTCGTCTCTCAAGCAGGTAAATGATGGAGACGGCTTGGCCAGCCAAGAGACACGGTGCCGAGAATACGCAGCTTCACGAAATTATGACGTGCTCGAAGTATTTTCGGACGTAATCTCTGGTAGCACTTTGGAACGTCCCGGGATGAAGGCAATGCTGCTGTTCCTCCAGAGCAATGATGCACACGAGCATGCAGTTGTGATCGATGATCATTTCACGTCTGGCCCGCGATTTGGCAAACCACCTACAACTACGCACGAGAATACACGTTGCGGGAGGCAAATTGGTGAGTCCTTCAATGGAATTTGGCGAAGACTCGGATTCTGTGCTGGTAGAAAACCTTCTTGCATCTGTTTCAGACCACCAGCGAAGAAAGAACCGTGAACAATGTCATAATCGAACGCGTGCGAGGTTGATGAACGGTTATTGGGTTTTTTCTGCCCCTGTTGGCTACCGGTATGAGAAGCAAAAGCAGGGTGGAAGAATACTAGTTCGCGATGAACCAATGGCCCAAGTTGTTCAAGAAGCCCTGGAGGGGTTTGCAGATGGTCGCTTTCAGACTCAAGCAGAAGTAAGACGCTTTTTGATGTCACGTCCCGACTACGTTCTGGCGATGCCAAGCAAAACCGTGCGTAATCAAGCTGTGAACGACATCCTGACAAGACTGGTTTACTCTGGATACCTAGAGCACAAAAAATGGGACGTGCCGCTGACAAAAGGCAATCATTCAGCGCTAATCAGCTATGAAACACACTTAAAAATACAAAGGCGTTTGCAAGAAACCGGCCATGCACCAGACCGAAAGGACATAGACCGAGACTTCCCTTTACGCGGTTTCCTTGTGTGTGATCGGTGCGGAATCGCGCTAACAGCTTGTTGGTCCACGAGCCATACCGGCGTGAAGTATCCATACTATCACTGTCGGAAGAAGGGTTGTCAGTTTTACGGAAAATCCACTAGGCGAGATCGGGTACATGAGCAGTTCGAAGCCCTTCTAAGATCCATGGAACCAGCAGAGGGTACACTCAAATTAGCAGATAGGATGTTCAGCGATGCTTGGAATAAGCGAAGAGCAGAAGGCGAAAAGGCTTCAAAGCAAATGTTGCGTCGTGCTGAAAGCACCGACAGAGAGATTGAGAAGTACCTAGTGCGTATTGTCAGATCAGACAATGACTCTGTCATAGACAAATACGAGCAGAAGATCAGCAGTTTACAGAGTGAGAGCACCTTGTTCCGAGAGCAAGCATCGAAAACCTCGTACCCACACAAAAACTTCGACGAAGTGTTCGAACTCTGCATGCAGTTTTTGGCAAGCCCTTATAACATCTGGACAAAAGCAGACCTACCCCTTCAAAGAACCGTACTTCGACTAGTATTTGCAAAGCCGCTGGCGTTTTGCAAAAATCAGGGTATTCGAACCCCCGAAACCACCTTTCCATTCAAGGTGTTACGGTTTCTAGAAACATCGAAATGCAAAATGGTGCACCTGAGAGGATTCGAACCTCTGGCCTCTGCCTTCGGAGGGCAGCGCTCTATCCAGCTGAGCTACAGGTGCATTCTTCCGGGGTTATAGGCTGGCTGTTCAGCCAGTGCAACGCGGGTAACAGCCCAAACGCAAGTTTTTTTGTGCGATCCAAAAGGGATGGTGGGCGGGGCGCATTTCCAGCGGAAACAGCGCCGAGCCAGCATTCAACCCAACAAATCATGCGCGAGTTCAAGCGCTTCGACAAGTATATCCACCTCTTCGCGCGTGTTATACATCGCAAAGGATGCCCGACAGGTCGCGCTGACACCAAGGTGGTCCATCAACGGCCCCGCACAGTGATGGCCTGCGCGCACAGCCACGCCCTTTTTGTCCAAAATGGTCGAGATATCATGAGCATGCCCTGCCCCATCCAATGTGAACGAAAAGATCGCGCCCTTGCCCGGCGCTTTGCCTTGCACCTGCAACCAGTTGATTCCCTCGAGGCGTGAGCTCGTATAGTCACGCAAATCCGCCTCATGCGCTGCGATATTACTCATCCCAACATGCATCATATACTCCAGCGCCACGCCTAATCCGATCTGCTGAACAATGCCCGGTGTTCCCGCTTCGAATTTCATGGGCGGATCATTGTAGCAAACCGTCTCTTTGTGCACTTCTCGGATCATGTCGCCGCCGCCCATAAACGGGCGCATCTCGTCCATACGGGCACGTTTCATGTAGATCGCACCGGATGCCGAGGGGCCATATAGCTTGTGGCCGGTGATCGCATAAAAATCGCAGCCGATGTCCTCAACATTGACCGGCATGTGTACTGACCCTTGGGACCCGTCCACCAACACCGGCACGCCTTTTTCACGCGCCGCAGAGCAGATCGTTTTCACATCCACTTCTGTGCCCAAAACATTCGACATCTGCGTGATGGCAACAAGTTTGGTTTTCGGGCCAATCGCGTCAATCACCTTTTGCGGGTCCAAAACGCCTTGGTCATCAACATCCACCCACTTGATCACAACGCCCTGACGTTCGCGCAAAAAATGCCAGGGCACGATGTTCGCGTGATGCTCCATCACCGACAGAACAATTTCGTCGCCAGCCTGCAGGTTCGGCATAGCCCAGCCATAAGCGACCAAATTGATCCCCATGGTAGTGCCAGTGGTATACACTATCTCATCCGGGTCCGAGACGCCAAGGAAGCGGGCAATGATCCCGCGGACGCCTTCGTATTTTTCGGTCGCCAGATTGCTAAGGTAGTGCAACCCGCGATGCACGTTGGCGTATTCTTCGGCATAGCCGCGAGTAACCGCATCAATCACAACCTGCGGTTTTTGCGCGCTGGCCCCATTGTCCAGATATACCAATGGCTTGCCATTCACCTCGCGGGTAAGAATAGGAAAATCCGCGCGAATTTTGGTGACGTCATACATATCCGTTTATCCCTGTAGCATTGACCCCGATCAGGGCCAACAAAAGCGACAGGACAAAGGACATTCCCATCACTCCGAAAATCACTGCCGCCGCAGATTTGAGCAAACTGCCAAACCCGTGCGCCTCGTCGATAAAATTCACCAAAATCCACAGTCCGATGACCGTGGTCAAGGTGACTAGCGTGCCGCCCAGAAAACTCGAGACAGGCATCAAGACCAAAAGCAAAGCCTGCACCAGCACTTGAAGCGCTTGCATCCAAATCACCAGCACAGCCATATCGGCCATCCGCCCCTTGCCGCCAATGAGCCGGCCAGCCCATTGAAAGGTTACAATCGTAATCCCGACCGAAGCCACTTGCATAAGGGCAAAAATCGAAGGACGCCCCAAAAGCCCCGGCATTGCCCCGTCCAAAAGCAACATGGACAGCGAAAACAACACCGTGTTCAGCACCACAACCAGCGCAAAGCTGGTCAGCAATGCTTCGCGGCTGAGGTGAAGATCAATCAACCAACGCGCCACTTTCCGCGGCTCGGTCAGGCTTCGAAGGACCAACGTCACTGCTATCTGATTCATACGCCCTGCCCTGTTTGATCTGCACGATGAACCGTGCGAAGTCCCGCGATCCAGAACCACAAAAACACCAACCAACACAAAAGTTTGACCAGTTCGGCCTGTGTGCCCGGCCCAACAAAACCGGCCACCAAACCATAGAAAAGCAACAGCGGGCTCATCGCCAAAAAGGCCCAGAACAGCGCAAGCCGCGATCCGAATGCCGTGCCTTTTCCGCCAAGAGCACGCGCAATCCAATGGGTGACAAACCCGACAAAATACAGCGCCAATGGCAGCCCAAAGACCACAATGACAAAGGCTTTGCCGATTGAGATCGACAAAGGCGTGCCTGCCAAATGCGCTTCTCTTGCAAGACCCGGCCATTGTGCGATGAACATGACAAATGCCGCGCCCATCACAAAGACCAAGGCACGGTCTTCTCGCGTGCCCATCTCCATCAACCGGGCAACCACTTTGCCCGGCCGACGGTATGTGGCCACTATATCGCTGCTCAGTGCCATAGGTTTCCCGCTACATCAGTCGTTGCGATGACGCGACAACCACGCCTCGGACCGCGACAGGATTTCCTCGCGCAGCGCCTCGGCTTCGATCTCGTCCACCGCTTCTGCGATAAAGCTCAGAACCAACAAGTCCTGCGCAATCGAATGCGGAATACCGCGCGATTGCAGATAGAACAATGCATCATCGTCAATGGCCCCCGATGTTGAGCCATGCGAACAGGCCACATCGTCGGCGTAGATTTCAAGCTCTGGCTTGGCAAGGAACTGGCTGTCCTCATCCAAAAGCAAAGACTGTGAAATCTGGTAGCCATCGGTTTTCTGAGCATCCGGCTTGACCAGAATTTTGCCCTGAAACACGCCAGTCGCCCCGTTGCGCAGCACCTTTTTGAACACCTGACGGCTTTCGCAATTCACCGCGTCATGGGTAACAAAGATCGTGTCATCGTGATGGAAATCGCCATCGCCCATGCAGGCCCCTGCGACATGCGCAAAGGCATCATCACCAGTCAGCTCAATCACGCATTCGTTGCGCGTCATCACGCCATTGACTGTCAAGGTAAAGCTTTTGAATGTGCTTTGAGCACCCAGGCGAGCAAAGATATGCGTCGCCGCGCGGCGTTCATGATCACGCCCTTGGGTCCGCACATGATGCAAAGTGCCGCCATCTGCAATATCCGCCTCAAGACACTTGTTGAACCGTGCCGCTGCCGGACCGTTTTCCAACAATGTCAAAACTGCGCCACTGTCGACTTTGATCACATGATGCAGCATCGCATCCGAGGTTTCGGAGTCGTGACGATAGATTAGATTGACCGGCTTGCTCGGTGTTCCGGTCACATGGATCAACACGCCGTCTGTTGCAAAAGCCGTGTTCAGCGTTGCCAAAGGACGTTCCACCGGATCCTGACCACGCGCTTCAAGAACGCCGTACAAGTCCTTGGCCCAATGGATATCTTTAACATCGGCCAACCGGTCGATGCTGATACCTTCCAGCGCCAGATCATCTGATGCATCGGCGTCGAACACACCGTCAACAAAGACAACTTTCAAGCGGTCCATGTCACCAAACATCGGCGTCTCATCGGTGCTATACACCGCCGCAAGGATCACCGCAGCATCAACCAATGACGCGGGCTTGGTGTATTTCCAATACTCGTCGCGCGCATGTGGAAGGCCCATCGCCTGAACGCGTGCCAAAGCATCTTGCCGCGCCGGTGTTGACCAGCCGCCGGTGGGCAACTCAAGCGCGTCAACCCGCGCCTGCGTTGGTCCCTGTTTCACCTGAGGAGCCGCCATTATGCGATCTCCGCCAAGATGTCGGAATAGCCGTTCTTCTCGACTTCCAGCGCCAGCTCGGGCCCGCCGGTTTTGACGATGCGGCCAGCCGCCATGATGTGCACCACGTCCGGTTTGATGTGGTCCAACAAACGCTGGTAGTGGGTGATCACAAGGAAGCCGCGGCCTTCATCACGCAGGGCGTTCACACCGTCCGCAACCAGCTTCATCGCATCAACGTCCAGACCGGAATCTGTTTCGTCCAAGATGCACATCTTTGGCTCAAGCATTGCCATTTGAAGGATCTCGTTACGTTTCTTTTCTCCGCCGGAGAAACCGACATTGACCGGACGCTTTAGCATGTCGGCATCGATCTTCAGATCTTTGGCTTTGGCCCGCACCAGCTTAAGGAAATCGGCGGCGGACATTTCCTCTTCGCCGCGCGCTTTGCGCTGCGAATTCACGGCTGTCCGCAAGAACGTCATGTTGCCAACACCAGGGATTTCGACGGGGTATTGGAATGCCAAGAACAGGCCCGCTGCTGCGCGCTCTTCCGCTTCCATATCAAGCAGATCTTCGCCTGCCAGCGTGGCTTCGCCGCCGGTTACTTCGTAGCCACCCTTACCCGAAAGCACGTAAGACAAAGTCGACTTGCCAGAGCCATTGGGCCCCATGATCGCGTGTACTTTGCCAGCCTCAACAGTCAGATCGACACCTTTGAGGATTTGCTTGTCCTCTTCTTCCAGTTTCACTTGCAGGTTTTTGATTTCCAGCATGTTTATTCCTTCCTCGGCAGCGCTAGGGGTGCTGCAAAAACTTGACCACCTGGAACAGTTTTTCCGGTGGAATGGGGGTTGGGGTCACATGAAAATGCGCCATGCGCCCAGTGATTTCGGGTTGGCCAAGGTAGTCCTCGACCTTGTGGTAAAACTTTCGGTCTTTGTAATCGTCAAAGAACAGATCGACCGGCTTCTTGGTCAAAAACGCAGTGGCCAGCGCGCAGGCCTGCCGAAACCGGCCATCCACCAGAACCACGTCCGGTGCCGCAAACCCGTCTTGCCGCCAGATCCGAAGCGCATAATCGGCATAGCCGCGCCAGTTTTGGTCATCAACAGGGTGGCCCCAGTCTTTGGTCGGGCCAATGTCAGCCCAGATCACATCGACAGATGTGCCCGCTGCGGGTGGGTTTTCCGCCAGCCAGCCTTGCATCATCTTTGCCCAATCCGGGTCGGATTCGATCGCAATGACACGCGTGTTAGACAATTCGGACGCCATCACGGTGGATCCGCCAGAGCCGTATTCAAGAATGACATCCGCCCCTTGATACGCCCGCGCCAAAAGCGCGGCCTCGGCCGATGGAAAAGTCAGCTCAGGGCGCTGCACAGCGGTCATGCCTGCTGACTCCCGGCCTGCGGTGCCAATATGTCGAATGAGCCGAGCATGTCGTTCCTTACTCGCGCCAACCGAAACGGTCTGCCAGATGGGTCAATCCCCGCGCGAGCAAAAGCCCCGCGATCACGCCACCAGCGACCCAAAACACCGGATTGCCGTGGTCGGTGCCGTATCGGACATAAAACATGCCAATCGCGCCCCCGAGAACCGGTAGACCGTAAGGCAGGAAATCCCAAATTCCGCCTTTGTTGTAGTCAGACATATCGCTCCCCTACCTTATTCATCGCCGCGCCATTTCTGGACCAGTTGCGCCACTGTACTGCCCAAAAAGCCGGACACGAAGGACACTGCAATCACCGCAGTCATCGACAGTTGAACAGCGACTTGACTGACAACGACGGAAAACCCTGCGCAAAAAACGCCGGTCATAATGGCCGTAATCAGCAAAGAGCTTCCCATACCGGATTTCATTCAACACACGTTCCAATCGCGCCGGCTATGCGATCCCTGTGAACAGACATGTGCCATTCGGATCGCAAAGCTCAACGCAGTTTTCAAATATCAGCCAACGGACCCTTCGAGAGAAATTGCAACCAGCTGCTGTGCTTCCATCGCGAATTCCATTGGCAAGGCTTGTAGCACTTCCTTACAGAACCCGTTGACCACCAGCGCCACTGCGTCTTCTTCGTTCATGCCGCGCTGACGGCAGTAAAACAGCTGCTCGTCATCCACCTTGGAGGTCGTGGCTTCGTGCTCTACCCGAGACGAGTTATTCTTGACCTCGATATAAGGCACAGTGTGCGCCCCACATTTGTCGCCAATCAACAAGCTGTCGCACTGCGTATAATTGCGCGATTCCTTGGCCTTGGGGTGCATCGATACCAAGCCGCGATAGGTGTTTTGCGCCACACCCGCCGAGATACCTTTGGAGACGATCCGCGATTTTGTGTTGCGACCGAGATGAACCATTTTGGTACCGGTGTCGGCTTGCTGATGGTTGTTGGCAATCGCGATCGAATAGAATTCGCCCTGGCTTTCATTGCCGCGCAAGATGCAGCTTGGGTACTTCCACGTCACAGCCGAACCGGTTTCCACCTGCGTCCACATAATCTTGGCACGATCACCACGACAATCAGCCCGCTTGGTGACAAAGTTATAGATGCCGCCAACGCCGTTTTCATCCCCTGGATACCAGTTCTGAACCGTCGAATATTTCACTTCGGCATCTTCTTCGATGATGATCTCGACCACCGCTGCGTGCAGCTGCGCCACATCCCGCTTCGGCGCGGTACAACCTTCAAGGTAACTGACATAGCTGCCCTTGTCGGCAATGATCAACGTACGCTCAAACTGGCCGGTGTTTTCGGCATTGATGCGGAAATAGGTCGACAGTTCCATCGGGCAGCGCACACCGGGCGGCACATAAACAAACGAACCATCCGAAAACACAGCACTGTTCAACGTTGCGTAGAAATTGTCAGATACCGGAACCACCGTTCCCAGATATTTTTTCACCAGATCAGGGTATTCGCGGATCGCCTCGGAGATCGAACAAAAGATCACGCCGGCCTTCTTCAACTCGGCTTGGAACGTTGTCCCGACCGAGACGGAATCGAATACGGCATCAACCGCGACTTTGCGGCCCTCGGCGGGGATATCCTCAGCACCTTCAACACCCGCAAGGATCATCTGTTCCTTCAGCGGAATGCCTAGCTTTTTATAGGTATCCAAAAGCTTCGGATCGACCTCATCCAATGACTTGGGCTTTTCAACCATGCTCTTGGGACGCGCGTAGTAATACAGATCCTGAAAGTTGATGTCAGGATACTCCACCATCGCCCAGTCCGGCTCGACCAGCTTTTCCCAACGCGAAAACGCTTGCAGACGCCATTCGGTCATCCACTCCGGCTCTTCGTTCTTTTCGGAAATCAAACGCACGATATCGGGGTTCACGCCTTTTGGGGCGTATTCCATCTCGATCTCGGTGTCCCAGCCGTATTTGTAGGTGCTGACAGCCGCAACCGCGTCAACCGTTTCCTGATCGACGCCGTCCTTGACGACCACTTCTTCTTTAGCTGTCATCTCATTTCCTTTTCTCATGCGGCCCGTTCGCAATGCCGCTTGTATGCCTTTAGCCACGCTTCTGCGAAACGCGTCACATCTTCAACCGAGGTGGTGGGCCCGATGCTCACCCGGATTGCGCATTGCGCAATCGCCTCGTCATATCCCATTGCGGTCAGCACCTTGCTGGCCCGCACCTTTCCGCTTGAACAGGCACTGCCTGCACTGATGGCGAATCCCGCAAGATCCATCTGCATCACCTGTGTCTCACCCTTCCAGCCCGGAACGGCAAAACAGGACGTATTTGGCAGCCGCGTAGCGGCTTTCCCGACAAAAATAGTCTCTTTCGCGCTGGCCGCAATAGTTGATTCTAGAATGTTTCTAATTTCTTCAACCCGCGCCCAGTCGCCGCGGTCCAATTCAGCCGCCGCAGCAGTGGCCGCTGCGCCAAAGCCTGCGATGCCGGGAACGTTTTCCGTTCCGGCACGACGTCCCATTTCCTGACCGCCGCCCTTGAGCTGCGCCGCCAGTTCAGTGCCCCGTTTTAAAACCAGTGCGCCAATCCCCTTGGGACCGCCCAGCTTATGTGCCGAAATCAACGCCATCTCACATTCAAGCCAGTTGAAAGCCACGGGGATCTTGCCAAAGGCCTGTGTGGCATCCACCACAGCAAGGCCCTGCGGCAAAACCTGCACAACTCCGGTTTCCGAGTTCGCAAGTTGCAGCGCCGTACGCGCAGGATCCGTCACCGTCACAGCCCCGTTACAATCAACGGCTAGAACTGGATCAGCCCAAGCCCCAACCGCATCATGCTCAACTTCCGCCCCGACAAACCCGCGCCCCGCCAAGGCCAAAGCCGCAGCTTCCGTCGCACTCGACACAAAAATAACATCCGCTCCATCAGCCCCGAAGGCCGCAGCCACCTGCCCGCGCGCCTTCTCGACCAAAGACTTCGCCGCCCGCCCTTCCCCGTGCACAGAAGACGGGTTCCCGACCACATCCAGAGCGGCAATCATTGCCGTTCTCGCCTCATCGCGCACAGGCGCGGTGGCATTCCAATCTAGGTAGACACGGCTCATGGTTTCTTCTGTCCAAAAATATCCCGGGGGAAGCCGCATTTTGCGGCTGGGGGCAGCGCCCCCTTACAGCTTTTCATCGTCCACTACCGCAAACAGGTTCGGAACTGCAGGGCAAGGGGCCAAATCATTTTTCACCACATCCGACAGTCGCGTCTGATGCAAAAACACATAGACATGCGCACTCAATCCTTCCCACAAACGGTTGGTCAAGGATTGCGCACGGCTTCCGGACAAAGCCCCCGATGCCCCGGCCCCCTTGTGCATGGCATCCACAGTCTCGTCTACGGCCGCCAAAATCTCGGACACACGAATGTCCGACGGCACCCGCGCCAAACGGTATCCGCCGCCGGGCCCGCGCACCGATTCGACCAATCCGGCACGGCGCAGCTTGACAAAAAGTTGCTCAAGATAGGGCAACGACACGTCCTGACGCTTTGAAATATCTCCCAAAGTCACCAACTGATCATCCGGCTGCAGCGCAATATCGGTCAAAGCGACCATCGCGTAGCGGCCTTTTGTACTTAGCTTCATACCAATCCCACCTTTTTCCCACAGTTCCCTGATCATTTGAGACCCAAACCGCGCTAACAATTGACCTTGGCGCAGCAATTGCCTATCTGCACTCTAGCCCGAAGCCGGCACAAGCCGGTTTAGAATAGTTCTAAGGTGCCCAAGCGAATTCGTCAAGAATTCAACTGCACCCTAACAGGAGCACGTAACAGCCCCATGCCCGAGGTCATCTTTCCCGGACCCGAAGGCCGCCTTGAAGGCCGCTATCATCCGCAAAAAGACCGTGATGCCCCCATTGCCATTGTGTTGCATCCGCATCCGCAATTTGGCGGCACCATGAACAACAAAGTTGTGTATAATCTGCACTACGCTTTCTACAACATGGGTTTCACCGTGTTGCGGTTCAATTTCCGCGGCGTTGGCCGTAGCCAAGGTGAATATGACCAAGGCGTCGGTGAACTGTCGGATGCTGCGTCGGCGCTCGATTATTTACAATCGATGAACAACAACTCCAAGCATTGCTGGGTCGCAGGATTCAGCTTTGGCGCTTGGATCGGCATGCAACTGCTGATGCGCCGGCCTGAAATCACCGGTTTCGTCTCGGTCTCGCCGCCAGCGAATATGTACGACTTTTCGTTTCTGGCCCCTTGTCCGGCTTCTGGCCTGATCATC
The DNA here is from genome assembly GCF_003208435.1 of Pelagimonas varians. Lineage (GTDB taxonomy): Bacteria > Pseudomonadota > Alphaproteobacteria > Rhodobacterales > Rhodobacteraceae > Pelagimonas > Pelagimonas varians. Next base: position 15,103 of record NZ_QKMF01000007.1, read on the forward strand.
AACGGCAAAGCAGACCGCGTCGCCCCGCCCGTGGACACAACCGCGCTGGTGAACAAGCTGCACGAACAAAAAGGCATCACTGTCACCCACCAAGAAGTCGAAGGGTCCGGCCACTTTTTTGAAGAGCCGCACATGGACACAATGATTGACAGCGTCTCTGGCTATGTCAAACGTCGCCTGACCGAAAACACCCGCTAGTACAAACACTTGGGCCGCGAACTTAACGCGGCCCAGATGACGATCAGAAAGGCCCCCTCATGTCTGTTGTTGACGACCTCGCGGATAAGCTTGCGCAAGATGTGATCAAGGCAATGGACGCCCTTGGGGATGAACAATTGCCCGAACAGGTCGCGAATGTGCTTGGGGCTTCTTCCCCCAGTTCCGAAGACATTTTTCGCGCCGCAGTCCGCATTCGGCTGGCAGAGCGCCGCGCTCGTAACTTCCTGAACGAACATGTCAAGACCGCGCTCGCCGCCAGAAAACAAGGCGAAGCTATTCCCAAAGCGATCGCGCCCGGAACTGATAACGAACACCTCTAGGCTGGGGACATCAGCCCCCGCCCGACGACTTAAGGACGGGATATGAGTGACTGTAACTTAGACGCACAGATGACCTTTTTGGTTGAGGCGGACCGGCTTAAATCGGTAAACCGCGCCACAACGCTGTGCGATGGATCCCGGCCGGAAAACAGTGCCGAACACAGCTGGCACGCAGCGCTTTATGCAATGACTTTGGCCGACCAAGCGCCCGAAGGCTGCGATGTAAACCGCGTTATTCAAATGTTATTGCTGCATGATCTGGTCGAAATCGATGCTGGAGATGCTCCTGTGTTCGGCGACCATGATCATCAAGCCATTGAGGCTGCTGAAAAGCTCGCAGCAGACCGGATTTTCGGCCTTTTACCCACCGAGCAAGCCGCGCGATTCCGTGCCATCTGGGACGAGTTCGAAGCCAACCAATCGCCCGAAGCGCAATATGCAAAATCCTTGGACCGCATGGTTGCACCGGTTCAAAACCTGCACTCTGGCGGTGGGTCTTGGATTGACTACGGCGTCGATTGGGACAGGTTCGCAAGCCGCGTTGGCCACAAGATCGATAATGGTGCCCCCGGCCTTTGGGCTTGGATCGCACCGCGCGCCAAGGCGTTTTTAGATCGATTGAATGTGTCTTAAGACAGGGCGCTAGCTTGGTTGAACAGGCCATTTCGCGCCCAAATCGTGCAAACCGGCTTGGATCAGCTCTTGGACCGCATCTAGATTAACGCGGTCCAGCGCCCCTAAATACAGACAGGATTTCCCCAGTTTGTGCGGGCCAATCCGCGACAGGATGTCCGAAAAATCAGCATAGCCGGGCATGATATACAAAACCATGTTCGCTTTGCGCGGCGCAAATCCGGTTGCCAGAAAATCTCCGCTGCGGCCGCTTTCATAATGGTAATGGTACTGTCCATAGCCGATGATACTTGTCCCCCACATGCGTGGCTGCCAGCCTGTGACTTTCTGGAACAAAGTATCCAGCACAACAGCATCCTTGCGCCTGCGATCCGGCAAGACCTGCGCGAGATACGCAGACACCGACGCGTTGGTCGCTTGTGTTTTGTTTTCAGCCATAACGCACTCAATCGGGTTAGAAATGGATCGCCTTGCCAAAGGCATCCAGAACACTTTCATGCATCATTTCACTCAGTGTCGGATGCGGGAACACCGTGTTCATCAAATCCTCTTCCGTGGTCTCAAGCTGGCGGCCGACCACATAGCCCTGGATCAGTTCGGTCACCTCCGCCCCAACCATATGCGCACCCAGAAGTGCTCCGGTTTGGGCATCAAACACCGTTTTCACCAGCCCCTCGGATTCTCCAAGTGCAATGGCCTTGCCGTTGCCAATAAAGGGAAAACGACCAACTTTGATCGTATATCCCTTTTCCTTGGCTTGCGCCTCGGTCAGGCCAACACTGGCAACTTGGGGGAAGCAATAGGTGCACCCGGCGATACTGTCTGGATCTACCGCATGCGGCGCGCCGCCCGCGATTAATTCGGCCACCATAACCCCCTCGTGACTGGCCTTATGCGCCAGCCATGGTGCACCGGCCACATCGCCAATCGCAAACACCCCGTCAACGCCCGTCCGGCAATATGGATCAGTCACTACATGGGTCTTTTCGACGCGGACGCCCAAGGCTTCCAACCCCAACCCTTCGACATTTCCAACAATTCCGACAGCAGAAATGACAGTATCAAAGGTATGAGTTGTGGTTTTACCACCTTGCTCGATATGAGCGGTCACTTTCCCCGGGCCACGGTCCAATTTTTTAACCATGGCCTTCTCGCGGATATCCATCCCCTGTTTGACGAATTGTTTTTTAGCAAAAGCACTGATCTCCCCGTCTTCCACCGGCAAAACACGGTCCATCACCTCAACTACGGTCACAGCAGACCCCAGCGTATTGAAAAAACTCGCAAATTCGATCCCAATCGCGCCAGATCCAATGACCAGCAGCTTTTTGGGCATCCGCGGCGGGTTCAGCGCATGCTTGTAGGCCCAAACCAGATCGCCATCCGCCTCAAGGCCCGGCAATTCTCGTGCCCGTGCACCTGTCGCCAATACGATATTCTGCGAGGAGAGTTGATCAGTCCCCTTGTCCGTCTTGACCGATACCAGACCCTTTGAGGGGATCGAGGCTTCGCCCATAATCACAGTGACCTTGTTCTTTTTCAACAAGTGTCCAACACCGCCCGCCAACTGCTTGGCGATGCCGCGCGATCGTTTCACAACCGCGTCCAGATCATAGCCCAGCCCTTCGGCCTTTAGCCCAAATTCTTTGGCGCGGTGCATCAGATGAAAAACTTCGGCAGACCGTAACAAGGCCTTGGTCGGGATGCAGCCCCAATTCAGACAAATACCGCCCAGATGCTCGCGTTCAACCACCGCCACCTTCAGGCCCAATTGCGCGCCTCGGATCGCAGCCACATAGCCGCCCGGTCCCGCCCCGATGACAATCATATCAAATTGTTGCGCGCCCATGGGCCCCTCCTGCATTGGCATTCCCTTAGAACGCTAACGCAGCCTTTGTCCGGGAGCAATACGGATGCGCCTCAGGGGCTGATCGCCCCCGCTTTGGGGGACGGGGTGGGTGGGTGGGCGTTCCCCAAAGCGGGGGCAGCCCTCCTCATGTTCAGGCAGCAAGGGCCTCTTGGACTGCACGCAAAGTCTGGCCGTAGCCGCCCGCGTCAACATAGCCACGCTCTGCTTCAGTGAAACGCCGCTCCAACGCATCGTTGCGATAAGGAAAGCGGCCAAACTTGCGGATCACTTCGCGGTGCACCTGCGCGTGTAACAGGTTGCCATCACCCGCCTTCGGCATCCGCTCTTTCATCAACCGCACGCAGCGGTCCTGATCGCACAGGTTTTCGGAATGCATCAATGGCAGATAAAAGAACTGCCGCGCCGGCTCGTCTATCTTCAGATCCCAACCGCGTTTGATCGCCTGCTTTGCCGCGGCCAAGGCCACCCGATCAGCCGCAAACGCCTTGCCTGAGCCACGGAACATATTGCGCGAAAACTGGTCGAGCAGAATAACATAGGCCAGCGCACCGCTCGGATAGGTCAGCCAAAGCGCAAATTTTCCGTCCATCGCCTGCTGCCAAGTGTCCAAAAACCGGTCACGAATTTCCTGATCCAGCGCCTCGTCCTGAACGTACCATGCTTTTGGTTCAACTTCGTCGAGCCAAAATGCCAAAACTTCTTCGGGCGATGACATATCTCTTCCTCCTGCACTCACACCGCGCAACATTTTTGCGTTACAAAAACGTTAACGCGCAATGAATCTACAATCCAAGTCACGAATTCTGTCACTTTCTGACAGAACTCCATCTCACTTAGGGATTGCTGGCCTCTTCTTCCAACTCCTCTGCAACGTCGATGGCGTATTCTTGCGCAACCTCAACCGCGACCGGCGTCGCATTTGGGGACAAGGCTGTATAGAGGCCCGTGTCTTCGATTGCTTCGCTTTGGGACATGCGGAACAGCGCATAGGCCGCCATCAGAGACAGCAAGACAAGGATAAGTAGAAAAAACCCTGGCGGCCCGACCATTCCCATCACCCAACCAATCACCAGAGGACCGGCAATGGCACCCAGCCCATTTACAAACAGCATCCCCGCTGATGCACTGGCCATGTCCGCTGCTTCAAGCTGGTCGTTCGCATGGGCAATAAGAAGTGAATACAACGGGTTAGCTGAACCTCCGATCATAAATGCGGCTGCAACCAAGACCACGTAATTACTGCCAAACACCATTGCGACCAGCGCAGCCGCCGCGCCCGTGGCCGCCCCGACAAAGACAAGAAACCGGCGATCCATACGGTCAGACAACCACCCCAAAGGGTATTGAAGCACCAGAGCCCCAATATAAAACGACGCAATGAAGAAGGAGATTTTTCCAAGGCTCATGTTGATTTCAGCGGCATAAACCGCTGCCATACCAAATTGTGCCGCAAAAACGCCTCCTAGCAAAAACATGCCAACAACGCCCAAGGGCGAATGGCTGTATAGCTCACGAAGGGTCATTGGTTTGGTGGATTCAAAGGCCGGAGTCGGCGAAATCGATAGTAAAATCGGCGCAAAAGCCACACTCACCAGCACCGACGGGATCACAAACAGCAAGAAACCGCTACTATCAGGCACCAAAAGCAGTCCTTGCGCCGCGATAACACCTGCCATTTGCACAATCATGTAGGCCGAAAGCGTCTGTCCGCGTGTCTCGTTGGTCGCACTGTCGTTGAGCCAGCTTTCCGCCGTCACATAGACCCCGCAAAAACAAAACCCGATGATGACACGGCCAATTGTCCAAGCGATTGGATCAACAACCGCCGGGAACAAGATCAAAACGGCAGAGACCAAGGACCCCAGCGCCGCAAAGACCCGAACATGCCCCACCCGCCGGATCATCCCCGGCGTCATACGGCTGGCAAAGAGGAAACCGGCAAAATAGCCCGACATGACGATCGCCATCATGCCTGTCGAAAACCCGGCCTGAGGACCGCGCACCCCAAGCAAGGAGCCTTGCAACCCATTGCCAAGCATCAACAACAACATGCCCAGCAACAAAGGCCAGGAATTTTTCAAAACGTGTAGCATGTCGCCCTCACTCTCTTACCAAGAAGCCCTTGATCTAGGGGGCCGCCGCGCTCGGTTCTGATCCACAAGCGACATCCCGTTGGTCAATATCGCCCCGAGACTGGTTAGCCCGGAAAGAGCAAGGAGGCGTCTCCGTAGGAGAAGAAGCGATAGTTTTCGCGGATGGCGTGATCATAGATGCCTAAAATGCGGTCATGCCCAACCAGTGCTGCCACCAACATCATCAAAGTTGATTTTGGCAAATGGAAATTGGTCATCAATGCATCGGCAACATGAAAATCAAAGCCCGGATAGATGAAAATATCCGTGACGCCTTCAAACTGGGCAATCTGGCCACCGCGCGCCGCGCTTTCAATCAACCGCAGTGCTGTGGTGCCGACCGGAATCACCCGCCCCCCTGCCGCTTTGGTGGCTTCGATCTCTTCGACGGCTTGGGCCGAAACTGAGCCCCATTCCCCATGCATTTTATGTGTGGTGATGTCGTCGACCTTGACCGGCAGAAACGTTCCCGCGCCGACGTGCAGCGTCACATGCGAAAACTGCACGCCCATGTCCCGCAGCTGTGCCAACAAAGGTTCGTCAAAATGCAACGATGCGGTGGGCGCAGCGACAGCGCCGGTGTTGGCGGCCCACACCGTTTGGTAATCTTCGTGATCTTGGGCATCCGCCGCCCGTTTTGCGGCGATATAGGGTGGCAAGGGCATCGCCCCTGCGGCATTCAACGCCGCATCAAAATCATCACCGATCAGATTGAAACGCAGGTGGCCCTGCCCGTCTTCCTTAGCCTCAAGAACGGCGGCCAAATCGTCGGAAAAGCGAACCTCTTCTCCCTCTTTTAGCTTTTTCAAAGGCTTAACCAAGGCCGACCAACACCCGTCCGCGCGCGGCTCCAGCAAGGTGACTTCGATCTTGGCCTCGGTATCGCCCTGCGCCGACGTGCGTTTGCGAATTCCGCTCAAACGGGCCGGGATTACCTTGGTGTCGTTCAATACCAGTCGGTCACCCGGCTGCAGCCAATTGACCAGATCCGTGACCACACCGTCGGTGACCTGCCCGCCCTTGGCCACCAACAAGCGCGCCGACGAGCGCGGCTTGGCGGGCCGCGTCGCAATCAGGGATTCGGGAAGGTCGAAATCAAAATCGCTAAGGTTCATCGGAGGTCCATGCGGATTAAAGGGTTATTGCGACACCTGTGGCGGCGGCCTGCGGAAAATGTCACGGAACATCCCCGGGGTGAAGACCGAAAGCGGATTGACAGCAACCTGTGGGTTTTGGATCAAGCCATTGAGATTAAAGTTGAACCCAATCAACCCTTCGCCCCGACGCGAAATCAAACGTCCGATCCCGTTGACGAAATAGATCGGAGACAGCACCCCTTGCATATCCATTTTTCCAGACCCTAGATCATAAAACCCATCCATGGAAATCCCCATCGACGGGCCAACGGCACTGGCATCGCGCAAGATTACCTGACTTGGGGTTAGACGAAAGTTGGCTTCGACATCGGAAAAGAAAATCCCCTGCCCGTTCAATTGATCCAAAATCCCGACAATACTGATGGCGTCAATCAGGGCCCCAATAGCAGGCGCTTGGCGCAGGCGGGTTTCTTTGATGACCAATTTGCCATCATAACTTCCGGTGGTGCCTTTGACTGGCACCATATCCAGATTAAAAGTGCCATCCGACACTGTCTTCAAAAAACCTGCCTGCCTTAGAATATCTCCCGCATCTTCGCCGGAGATGCGAAACGCGCTGCGACCATTTTGCGGCACCACTCGGCCCTGAATGTCGGCCCCGTCACCAAGGCTGGCATCAAAACGGCCCTCTAGCCCGTTGGCCAAATCGAAATTTCCACGAAATTTCTGCAACACGATCGTGTCCGTGATCTGCAATTTTTCAAGTGTAACCGCCAGCGGGCCACCTTTCACGCCTCCCGACCCTGATCCTGACTGACTGCCTCCGCCGCCAAACGCGGCTTGTCGCAGGTCCGCAGAACCGGATGTCACCTCTATGGCGGGGGCTTTTCCCGCACCCCGACTGCGCAAGACCCCAGCAACATCCAACCATGAATCCAGCGTCAAAGCGGCAAATGTCAGACGTTCAAATCCTCCCGTCGCGGCAAGTTTCAAACCGGCCTGCATGTCCAACCCTGCAGCTTGGAGAGAGAGTGCATCAATCTCAACAGGCTTGTCGAACCGGCCGGTGATTTCAAAGGCTCCTCGGCCTTCAAGGGGTAGGCTCCATCCCAAAGACGGCAGTGCCAGCCCAATACCGTCAAGCGAACTGGTCACCGCGAATTCTGGCGGCTTGCCTTTGGTCAGCGCCATAGTGAGCTGCGCCGGTCCTTGCCCTGTCACCATCCCGTCAGGCAAGGTGATTTTCAATCGCTTCAGCGCATCATTTGTTATGGTGACGGTTGCATCAACCGATCCGCCACCGCCTTGCAGTGATTGCTCCCAACGCGCAGTGGCCTCTACGCCAGCCAGTTGGACCGGTCCCTCAAGAGACACCGAGCGGCTATCAAGCTGCAGTGCCAAACGGTCCGCTTCCAAAACCAAATCGGGAACCAACCGATCGCTTTTGACATCCCGGACCACGCCGGTCAGGTCCAGTGAGACGTCCTTGAACTTTGTGCCTTTGACAAGCGGCAAGACAACTTGGCCTGTGACTTCGGCCTGCCCCGTGGCCACTTCAATCGACCTGCCAGCCTTGCGTAGGACCTGCCAAGTATCATTGTCGATATAGGCAAAAGCCGCTTTGACAGGACCCGACGCTTGCAGGTCAAGCACACCCGTTGCCGGTTTTTGTTTTACATTCGGGATGACAAATTCCGATCCCGCCAATTGCAGAACGCCATGTGCCCCCATATCGATTGCGCCGCCATCCAGCCGCGTGCTGAGCCGCCCTTCGTATATCGATATGCGCCCCTCTGCGCCGGTGATCGGGGCCAGAGCGCGGTTATAGGTGGAATGGCCGTCTTCAAACCGGAAATCGACATAAGTTCCGGGTTTTTCCTGAGGTTCCGCGCGCAGCGCAAATACCGCATCTCGCAACGTCCCTGCCTTGACGTTTTCACTCACCCATTTGCGTGGTTTTTCGCGGAAATTTTTCGGCCAGAAAGACATGACCTGTTGCACATCTGTACGGTCCGCCAAAGCATCCAGTGAGATCGCCCAGCCGTTTGGGCGCGCCACCAACTCACCGCTGGCGGACAGCGGAAAATCCGGGTCCGTCACCTGCAATTGCCCCAATGAGAGTCGGAACGGTTTGAGCCGCAACTTAAAGGCCATGTCAGCGCCCGACACATCAAGCGCGCGCTCAAACAGCGTCCCCTTGGCCAGCGCGATATCCGACAATCGGAATTGCCCGATCAGCGCCGATGGCCATCCCGCGTCTACCCCTTGCAGCTGCGCAGTGCCCTCTGCCTTGATCCGCCCCAGCTTGGAGCGAACTGAAATCTCATCAAAGCTAAGCATCGCTTGCTGCGGCAGATAGGTAAAGGATGTGCGCGCGCCATCAAATGGCACAGCCCGGGTGGCAGAGTTGGGCTGCAAGACGCCTTTGCCAATTTCAAGCGAGGCAGAGAGCGGCCCCAATGTCCCATCGTCCAGCATCTGGGATCGCAACTGGCCGGAAATCGGGGCCTGCAATTCCACAAGCCAAGCCAAGGCCGGGCTTTGGGTTGCGATATCGGCGGCGTCGAGATCACTAAGCAGCAAGCCAAAGCTTAGATCATTGGCTCCGATCCTGCTTTGGGCATTTAATTCGACCGTTGCCACTCCGTCGCCGCCGCCCAAGAGCGCCACATCGGCCGTAAGGCTCAGATTGCCGTCCCTGCGTTCCAGCCGCAAGCGGCCGCCATCCGCGGTCCACCCTTGCCGGGCCCGCATATCCTCAAATCGCAAGGTTAAAGCGTCGGCTTCAAACAGTTTGAGATGCGCTAGACGCGGATCCATCAGTGCCCGGTCAACCTGCGCCAAAATCTGCGGAATGCCCGGAAAACTGGTATTGCTTGAAAAGACATCCCCAAGCGCCAAACCGACACGGCCATCTTCATCGCGCTGCAAGGTCACAAAGGCACCCGACACTTGCGCCTCGCGCAGCTCGAACCTGCCGCGCAACAAAGCCGCAGGCGAAAGACCAGCCTCAATATCGGACAGGGCAGCGATTTGCCCGCCCCTTTCATTCAAGATATTGACATCCCACAGGATTATCCGCGCCAGACCGGTGCGTTGTACCAACAGACTCATCCGGCCAAACTGCACGTCTATGCCGGGAATTGTTTGCGCGATGCGTTCTTCAATTTTGGCCCGCAACCAAGGCGGAGCATCCACAGGACGACCCGCCATGAAGAAAGCACCGACAGCGGCTGTTGTGAGGATCAAAAGCAATGCGGCAAGCACAATCAGGCCGCCACGACGCAGGGCCTTTTGGGGCTTTCTAAGGTCTTTGTCGTCGCTCACTTGCTGCCCGGATTTTTCATTCTATTATTGTCCATGAACTGGTCGTTTGGGCCACTATAAAGCATTCCCACGCAGGAGACATAGATGTCTGAAACCCCAATGCAATTGGCCCCCGATTTTACCGTGCCCTCTAGCGCAGGCTCGGATGTGACCTTGTCCCAATTGCGCGGAAATCCGGTTGTGCTGTTTTTCTATCCTCGGGACAACACGCCAGGATGTACGACCGAAAACCTTGACTTTACAGCCCTCTACCCTGATTTTTCTTCTTTGGGGTGTGCTGTTTTCGGCCTGTCCAAAGACAGCCTTGCCAGCCACGAAAAGTTTATCAGCAAAAAGGCGCTGTCAGTGCCGCTTTTGTCCGACGAACATGGCCAAACCTGTGAAGATTTTGGCGTTTGGGTCGAGAAAAAGATGTATGGCAAAGTCTTTATGGGGATCGAACGCGCAACGTTTTTGATAGATGCAAACGGACACATCGCCCGGACCTGGCGGAAGGTAAAGGTCAAGGGCCATGCTCAAGAGGTACTGGAGGCGCTGCGCAACCTTTGAAGTCTAGCGGCGATTTTTCGTCGAAAAATCGGGGCACTTGGCTTGGGCGGCGCTTCGTGGCAAACCGCTTGCTATGCCTGATTTGACCCTTTGTGAAATGGCCGTGGATGTTTTGACCACAGCCGATGGTTTTGAAAAAACCGCGAAATCCCGCACCTATGCCGCCGCTTGGTTTGCTGCCCGCGAGGCCGGAGCGCCTATTGATGTAGGTCGCTCCGTGCCGCCGCTGCGGCCGTCACGCCCCGAAAAGCCGGAGCTGTTGAGCCCGCGCGACGTACCCAAGCGCAAACCTGGCAGTCCGCAAGGGCGCATCGCCCTTTTGCACGCAGTCGCCCACATCGAATTGAATGCCGTTGATCTGCATTGGGACATTATCCCGCGGTTTGCGCACATAGACATGCCGCTTGGTTACTATGATGACTGGGTAAAAGCTGCCGACGAAGAATCCAAACATTTCAACCTGATATGCGATTGCCTTAAGGAGCTGGACAGTTTTTACGGGGCTCTGCCTGCCCATGCTGGCATGTGGAAAGCGGCCGAAGATACTGTTGATGACCTGATGGGCCGTTTGGCCGTGGTTCCAATGGTTCTGGAAGCACGCGGTCTAGACGTGACACCGGGCATGATTGAAATCTTCCGCCGCGCAAACGCAGACAAAGCGGTTGAATCGCTCGAAGTGATCTACTCAGAGGAAGTCGGCCATGTCGCGTATGGCTCGAAGTGGTTCAATTTCCTGTGCGGACGCCACAACCATGACCCGAAAGACACCTTTCACACTCTTGTTCGACAATATTTCCACGGAGCCTTGAAACCTCCGTTCAATGAGGAAAAGCGCGCCGATGCCGGGCTTCCACCCGACTTTTACTGGCCATTGGCAGATCAAAAGCCTGCAAGAACCCGTTGAATCGGCGGATTTTTGCCATTTGAGCCACAGCCCGCCAATAGGAGCGAATCACGTGCCTAAAATTCTTGCGAATGTGCCCCCCCCCCGCTAAGCCTGTCGCGTTGGCGCCCGCGGGGGACTACCGGGTGCCATTTTGGGATGGGTCACATAAGGACAGACAGGTGAGAACACGTCTGGCGATAAAAACACACGCGCTGCTAGAGCGCTTTTTTCCGGAGCGGCGGTTATTTCTGCGCTCGGATAGTGACACACGTTTTATACGGTTAAAGTCCGGCACGCAGGCCATCGCCTTTGTTGGTGCCGGCTGCATCGTTTCCTGGACGATTATCGCCACTGCCATCTTGCTTATGGATTCAATCGGGTCCGGCAATTTCCGTGAACAGGCCCGGCGCGAACAAACAACCTATCAACAACGTTTGAATGCGCTTTCCTCTGAACGGGACATGCGCGCAGGCGAATCTGTTGCTGCTCAAGAGCGCTTTAACGCGGCTCTGCGTCAGATTTCGGTGATGCAATCGGAACTTCTGGACAGCGAAACCCACCGCCGCGAGCTGGAAACCGGCATCGATGTCATTCAAGAGACCTTGCGCAATACGATGAAAGAGCGCGAATTGGTCGGAGACCGGCTTGCCGCGCTTGAGGGTGAGATCGAAGGCGGCGTTGCCGTCGCCTCGACAAACACCGGATCCGATGGAACGCTTGATATTCTGTCCGACGCTTTGGCCCGCACGGCTCAAGAACGCGATCAGGTTGTAGCCGACGCCCAAGACGCGCTTATACGTGCGGCCGAAATGCAGGCTTCTATCGAAGCCATGGAAGACAAAAACGATCGCATCTTCCGTCAGCTCGAAGAAGCCATGACCGTTTCTGTCGCGCCTTTGGACAAGATGTTCAAGGCAGCCGGTATGAACCCGGACAACATTCTGAACCAGGTTCGCAAGGGATATTCTGGCCAAGGCGGCCCGTTGACCCCACTGTCCTTTTCGACCAGCGGCAGCGGTGCTCCGGCCGAAGACACCAAACGTGCAAATTCAATTCTCAGCCAGATGGACCGCTTGAACCTGTACCGGATCGCGGCAGAAAAGGCCCCCTTCGCCAGCCCGCTCAAAGACAAGTTCCGTTTCACGTCGGGCTTTGGCTATCGGTGGGGCCGCCTGCACGCTGGCACTGATTTCGCAGCGCCGCATGGCACCGCCATCTACGCAACGGCTGATGGCGTCGTCACTCATGCCGGCTGGTCTTCGGGCTATGGCCGATTGGTTAAGATCCAGCATGAGTTCGGAATCGAAACACGATACGCACACCAATCCAAGATTCGCGTAAAGGTCGGCCAAAGGGTCTCGCGCGGGCAACGGATCGGTGATATGGGGAACACTGGAAGGTCGACCGGGACCCATTTGCATTACGAAGTCCGCGTCGGCGGCAAACCCGTCAACCCGATGATCTATATCAAGGCTGCAAACGATGTTTTCTAAAAGCAAAATCAATGAACCGGGTCAAAAACCCGAAGATGCACCAAGCGCGGCCAAGCCCGCGACTCTTGACGCGCCCCGTGCGCCATCTGGTGATTTCAAACCCTCTACGCCCAAGGCCAAGCCGGCCGCGTCGATCCTAAGCCCGGATCTGCACATCACTGGCAATATTAAGACCACAGGTGATATTCAGGTCGAAGGCACTATCGAAGGTGACATTCGCGCCCATCTGCTGACTATCGGCGAAAGCGCTACGATCAAAGGCGAAGTCATCGCTGACGATGTTGTGATCAATGGCCGTATTGTTGGCCGTGTCCGTGGTCTGAAGGTTCGTTTGACCGCAACAGCGCGCGTCGAAGGCGACATTATCCACAAGACAATCGCGATTGAATCCGGTGCCCATTTTGAAGGGTCGGTTCAGCGTCAGGACGATCCTTTGAACGGTGGCAAAGCCCGCGCCGCAGCTGCAGCCGCAGCAGCCCCCAAGGCCCCTGCCCAAGAGTAACACCTCTGATTAGCATTTGGTTTGAACGGGCACCCGAGAGATCGTGGTGCCCGTTTTGCATGATGTTGCCAATTTGAATGCGGGGGCAGAGCAAGCGCGCTCGCCGCCCTGCCCGAGTACCCGAGCTAGAACAACGCCATTGTGGAATCGTCAGGCTCTACTGTCCCTAGCTTTTTGATTTGCACGCCGCCTGGTCCAAGTTCGCCGCGCAAAGCCAACAACATCTGACGGTGATCCGCCTTGAACGCGACTGTGGCACGGGTATGGGCTGCGGATTTGCGCAGATATTCTTTCCAGTTTTTCTCGCTCATCGCGTAGGGTCGGCTAAAGCTACCATCGCCATACCCATTGCGGTAAACTTGTTTGCCCAACAACACCGCTTGGTAGGTGTGGTGGGTGAACAAAAACTGGGTCTGCAAATCAAGTGGGCTGGGCAATCTGTGTTTCCACAGTTCAAGATTTTCGGCCAACCGGTCCGGCACCTTTAGCTGTGTGCGCGCATCAATCCAATATTGGTCATCGGTGCGATTCCCCAGACGGTAATGCAGGCAGATAAAGTCGCGCACTTCGTTATACATCGCATCGACCGTTTGGTTGTACCGGTTGCGCGTCGCATCATCAAAGTCCTGCGTCGGGAAACACATCAACAGCCAGCGCAGGCCCATGTCCACCATATGGATCGCTGTGCTTTCAAGCGGCTCGATAAACCCGCCTGACAACCCCAAGGACAGGCAGTTCTTGACCCAAGCCCGTTGCGTCCTGCCAACATTCATCGGGATCACCCGTGGTTCGGCCCCTTTGGGGGCCCGATCGCCCAGATGTGCCATGAATTCATCGCGTGCCTGTTCGTCTGTCCGGTGGGCACTGGAAAACACATAACCAGTGCCTGTCCGGTTAAACAGCGGCACAGACCAGCTCCACCCTGCCCCAAGCGCGGTTGAGCTGGTTGCGGCAGGAATAGATGTCGTTTCCGAATGCGGAATTTGCAGGGCCATCGCCCGGTCATTTGCCAGATAGTCGCCATAGCTTTCAAAGGGTTCACCCAAAGCCTTTTGAGTGATCAGCCCTTGGAAACCGCTACAATCAATGACGAATTCAACTTCGTGGCGTCCGTGTTCTTTCAATTGCAATGCCGCGACATGGCCGCGATTGTCCAGCTCGACGTCTTCGACATCATCCAGAATATGGGTCACGCCGCGCTCTGTCCCGACCTCTGCCAGCAAGCCGGCAAATTTCACAGCATCAAGGTGATAGGCATAGCCAACACGCGGCATCGGATCTTCTTTACCGCCAAACGACAACGGGCATTTTCCAGCCTCAAGCAGCTCCATCAAGGGTGAAAAGCTTTGGATGAAATCGCGTTTTCCGGCACCGTAGGCATGGTAGAAATAGCCCATTTCCATCTTGTCCAGACTGGGTGGCGTGATGAAAGGGTTCATATAGTCGAAAAAATCACCGCGATGATTAACATTCCACTGGCGAAACATCACCCCCATCTTGATCGAGGCATTGCACCGCTGAAAAAACTGCTGATCGTTGATACCCAACTCACGCAGGGTGGCGGACATATTGGGCACTGTTGCCTCGCCGACGCCAACTGTCGGGACATTGGGGCTTTCAATCAGGGTAATGTCGATCTTTTTGCTGCATTTGCTGCGCAAAAACGTCGCTGCCAGCCACCCTGCCGTACCGCCGCCAACAATGGTGATAGATGTAATTGGTTTCGCCATGACTGCCCCCGAAATAACCCCGTTCTGATCCCCAGTTAAATCGCATAACACCGGGATTGTCATCTACGTACAATGTCTGCGACATGGCGTCCAACCGGTTCACAAGTCCGGTAAAATCCCGTAAACCGCAGCCTTGTTCAACGCTTTGGTGCCCAAATGACCCAACATCGATCCGAACTGCTGATGCCTGCGGGCAATCTGCGCAAACTTAAGGTGGCAATCTTGTATGGTGCGGATGCGGTCTATCTGGGTACGCCCGATATGTCCTTGCGCACCAAGTCTGAATTCAGCCTCGAAGAGGTCATTGAAGGCGTAGAATTTTGCCACGCCCACGGCAAACGCGCCTATCTGACGTTGAACCTGTTTAGTCACAACAAAGACATCCCGAAGCTGGATGAATACATCGACACAGTCCGCAAGGTAAAACCGGATGGGTTGATCATCGCAGACCCCGGTGTTTTTCAATACGTGAAGACCCGCGCACCTGAATTGCCTTTGCACATCTCGACACAGGCCAATATCTGTTCGTGGCTTTCGGTGGATTTTTGGAAAGACCAAGGGGCCGAATTGGTGGTTCTGGCCCGCGAAGTGTCATACCCCGAACTGGTGGAAATCCGCGAAAAATGCCCTGATATCAAACTAGAAGCCTTTGTACATGGTGCCATGTGCATGACCTATTCGGGGCGCTGCTTGCTGTCGAACTTCATGGCTGAACGCGGCTCAAACCAAGGAAATTGCGCCAATTCATGCCGGTGGAACTATAGCCTAAAACTGCGTCTTAAGGACGGGACACGCGAGGAGCTGACCATCACCGAAGACAATGCGGACCTGTTCGAATTCCTGCTTGAAGAGGGCTGCCGCCCCGGTGACCTGATGACGATCGAAGAAGATGATCGCGGGTCCTACATTTTGAATTCACGCGATCTGTGCATCATGCCTAAACTGGACGAATACCTGAAAATCGGTGTCGACAGCCTCAAGGTCGAAGGCCGCGGCAAGTCCGAATATTACGCTGCCGTCGTCGCACGGGCCTACCGGATGGCGATTGACGACTACTTTGCCGATCCCGAAAACTGGGATCCCAAACCCTATATGCGCGAATTGGAATCAGTTGGAAATCGCGGCTACACATTGGCGTTTCACGAAGGCCGTTTGACCAACTACGCCCATGACTACGAACACACCGCCCCTATTGCCCAATGGGAATACGCCGGTGTTGTAACCGAAGTGACGGAAGACGCTTTCCTTATCGAGGCAAAAAACAAGCTTGAAGCGGGGGACGTCATGGAGTTCGTGTCCCCTTCATCACGTGAAACAGTCCTGTTGCGAGTCTATGACTTTGAACGCGCGGACAATGGCAAGCGTTTGAACGTGGTGCATGGCGGAACCAAAACCACAATCCGCCTGCCCTTTGCCTTGTTTGATCACGAAGACGTCGAAGACCTGAAAGCACGGTTCCCCGTCTATTCAGTGATGCGCAAAGAGCGGCCCCTGACCGAAGAACAATGGGCCCGTATCCGGTTTGACAAACTAACCCAAGGTTTGGAGATGAAGGGCCAACGCAATGACAAAGCCTATGAGAAACGCCGCGACACCCTTGTCGAAGAGATTGGCGAAGGCGGCACGGACCGCCGGTTCAAAACCAATCGTGTTGGTGTCGAAGGCTGTTGCGGCAAAGGGTGCAACGGCTGTTTGATCTTTTGGCAAGACGATCAATATGCCAAAGCCCGCGAGATACTGATGAAACGCAAGCAAGGTGAACAGTTGAGCAAGTCAGAAGCGACAGAATTCAAGCTGCCCAAGCCTGCATAGTGTAATTTGACTGTGGGGGCCGCTGGTCTGGTTCAGGCACTACTAAGCCTTCGGTGTTTCTGCATCGGCGCAGATTTGCGCCGCCAGACGCTCCAGCACATGTTCATTTTGTAGACTAACAGCCAAGGTCATTGCACCTTGCACCTCGGCTTGCACCCGCAGAGCCTGTATTTCGCTGCCGCCAGCGGCGCGCAGCCATGCCAGATTTGCTTCGAAAAACTCGGCCACCGGCACGGCGACTTCGTCCGGCAAGCCGCGACTTTCGGCGGATAGCATGCTGCACAGGCATTGCAGCCCTTCCCCCTTGATCGCGTTGACATAAACTTCGCAAAACACTGCGACACCGCTGGGCCAATCATGTCCCCGCGCATCCCCAACCGCAGCCGCCACGCGATCGGAATAGCGCTGCACCACCGCCGAACCCAAGTCATGTTTGTGGCGAAAATGGTAATGGATGCTTGCGGATTTAATGCCCAGTTCATCGGCCAAATCGCGAAAGCTGACAGCGTGATATCCACGCACTCGCATGGCGCGTTCCGCCGAATCCAGAATTTGCGTTTTGGTGTCCATGCCTGTCTCACGAATTTTTGACCTGTCGATAGATAGCTTGACTTTGGCAAATAGCAACGCCTATCAATCTACCTACCACTAGATAGGCTTGAGAGGCACACCATGAAGATTTACGAATTCCGAGGCTTTCCCAACCCTGCCCGCATCCGCATTGCTTTGGCCGAAAAGGATATGCTGGATCAGGCAGAGTTTATTTCGGTAAATGTACCGGACGGAGAGCACCAATCAGACGCCTTTCGCGCCAAGAACCCGTCTGCCACAGTCCCGATGCTTGAACTTGAAGATGGTACCTGCATTTCCGAATGCACCGCGATCACCGAATATCTCGACCATCTTGATGGTTCGCCAACCCTGACCGGATCGACACCCAGACAACGCGCCCGAATTCACATGATGCAGCGACGCGCCGAAGCCGGCCTGCTGGATGCCGTCGCCACCTACTTCCATCACGCGACACCGGGTTTGGGACCGGATGTCGAAGGGTATCAATGCCCGGACTGGGGCAACCATCAAAAAGAAACCGCCTTGACCGGAATGCGGTATCTGGATGGCGTATTGGAAAATCAACCTTGGCTGGCTGGCGACGATTTCTCGATGGCTGACATCACCGCTTTTGCCGGATTGATCTTTGCGGGGTTTGCACAGCTTGGCGTTCCCGACTCCTGTGCTAATTTAAGAAACTGGCAAGACCGCATGGCGCAGCGGCCATCGGTTGCAGCATTGGGATAACGGATATGAATATAAACGCAGACTTCGACAAACGCGCCTCGGCGCATGCAGCGGACACACCTTGGGTGGCCTCACCTATGGCAGGGGTTGACCGGCGCATGTTAGACCGGATCGGCGGCGAAGTGGCCCGCGCCACCACCATTGTCCGTTTTGCGCCCGGCAGCGCATTTTCCCCACATGTCCACACCGGCGGAGAAGAGTTTTTGGTGCTGGAGGGCGTCTTTCAGGATGAGCACGGGGATTTCCCCGTCGGCAGTTATATCCGCAACCCGCCGCAATCCTCTCATACGCCCGCAAGCGCACCGGGCTGTACGATCTTTGTCAAACTCTGGCAATTTGATTTGGCGGATCGCACCCATGTACGCACCGAAACAACCGATGGCGCTTACACACAGACAGCAAAGGGTGTTGAAACCCTGCCGCTCTTCCATGATGACCACGAAGACGTGGTGATGGAACGCTGGGCCCCCGGCGCACAGGTCACGCTGGATGCGCCAGACGGGTTAGAGGTTCTGGTACTGGACGGTGATTTTAACGAAGGCGGCGAAACCTTTGCCCCGCAAAGCTGGCTGCGGCTCCCGCAAGACGCATGTAGCACAGCCCAAGCAGGTCCGGATGGGGCCAAAGTCTGGATCAAACGCGGTCATTTGAAAACCACCCCCAGCGCCCCAAAGGTCTAAACCTCAGGCGTCCAGTTCCGCGTCCCAATACAAAAAATCTACCCAGCTTTCATGCAGATGGTTGGGTGGAAACCTCCGGCCCATGTTCATCAACTCGCCTGCTGCTGGTTGGCGCGGGATTTTGCGTAGGGCCAAATTGGTGTCGCGCAGGCTTTTGCAGCCCTTTCTCAGGTTGCACGGTGAACAGGCCGCCACAACGTTTTCCCAACTGGTCACCCCCCCAGCGGCGCGCGGCACCACGTGATCAAAGGTCAAATCACCTTTGGATCCACAGTACTGACACCTGAATTCATCCCGCAAAAAAAGATTAAAGCGCGTGAAGGCCACGCGCTTTCTAGGTTTGATATAGTCTTTGAGAACAACAACGCTGGGAATTTTAAGCGTCATACTGGGACTTCGGACCACTTGGTCATATTCGGCGACAATGTCTACCCGGTCCAAAAATGCAGCCTTAACAGCATCCTGCCATGACCAAAGACTGAGCGGATAATAGGACAAGGGCCTGTAATCCGCGTTCAACACCAGTGCCGGATTGTGCCGAAGCGCGCCCGGTTCTCTTACAAACTCTGCCTTAAAATCACCGTCCATTTGGGACTCTTCCCTCGCCGTGTCAGCTTGCTAAAAGCGACCGGGACGGGAGCGCCGCCCCAACCTTGAAAACCACTATATCTCGTGTTTGCCTTAGGGCAAGTCCCGCAATATGAAGTGGTCGCACCCAAGGTTACACTCTGAGGTGACAGCTGTGTGACTTTATCTCGGGAATTCGCGCACTATCCGTCAAAGCCTGCCGTTTACGTCTGGCCCTGCCCAAAGCTTGGGCAGACAGACCAGACCTGTGACCGGTTTGTCCAGAGAGCCCCAAAGCAGGTTGAGCGAATAGAGCTGGCGGAATAAAAAACGCCGCACTCTTCGGCGCGGCGTTTTCATAACTTACAAGTGTTTAAACCGCTTTAGAAGCCACATTTGTCGCGCAAGAAGGCCAGCGAAACAGACAGACCATCTTGGGCAATGCCATGGGCCGTGCCTTCTTGAATGTGCGCAAACACCTCTTTGAAACCAGCGTTTTGCAGACCTTCGGCGGCTTCGGGCAGCGATTGCACCGGCACCACGTCATCTTGATCGCCATGCACCAACAAAACCGGCATTTTGCTAACCACTTCATCAGCAAGGGTTTCGGGTTGCAACAAACGACCGGAAAAGGCGACAAGTCCGGCAACCGGGTCTTCACGGCGCGGGGCGACATGCAGCGCCATCATTGTGCCTTGGCTAAAGCCAAAGATCGCAACCTGTTCGGGCAGCAGATCTTCGTCAACCATCAAGGCATCCAAAAACGCGTTCACGTCTTCAACCGCGCGGTTCATGCCGGCCATGCTTTCTTCTTCGGATGATCCATCGATCCATGGGATCGGGAACCACTGAAACCCCATGGGTGCACCGGCGCAATCTTCGGGCGCATCAGGTGCCATAAACATCGTGTCCGGCAGGTGTTCACCCAACGGATCGGCCAGCCCCAGCAGGTCTGCGCCATTGGCCCCGTAGCCGTGCAGAAACACGACACAAGAGCGTGTCTCGCCCGATACTGGCGCGCGGCGCTCTGCTTTTAGAACTCGTGTCATGTAATGCCCTCTCGATCCTTTGCAACATGGTAGTAGGCAAAGAGAGTGCGGGCCGCAACCGCTCTCCACGGGCTCCAGGCTTCGGCCATTTGGCGCAGGGCGCGTTCTTTGGGACGCTCGGGCAGATCAAACAGAACACGCGCCGCTTCTTGCAAGGCAAGATCACCGGGCGCAAAGACATCCGCGCGGCCCAAGCTGAACATGCAATAGATTTCCGCGGTCCAAACGCCGATGCCCTTGACGGCCACCAAGGTCTTGATGATTTCCGCGTCGGGCATCTTGCGCAGCGCGGCATAGTCGATCTGCGCGTCGGCCAAAGCCAAGGCATAAGTCGCCTTTTGCCGCGACAGGCCCAAGGTGCGCAGGCTTTCTTCGGATTGCGATGCCACAGCTTCGGGGGTCACCATACCGGCAGCCTCAAGCCGCCCCCAGATCGCCCGCGCCGAGGCCACACTGACCTGCTGGCTGATGATCGCGCTGAGCAATTGCCCGAACCCGTCTTCGCGCAGCCGCAACGGCAAGGGGCCTGTCGCTGCCAAGGCCTGTGCAAACCGTGGATCTTGAGCCGCCAGCCAAGCCGCGCCCTCGGATACGCAGGCGTCCGACGTGATGATCCGCCCTATATCTGGTCCAGCCATCTGAGTGCCTCCTGTATGGTTCCAACCCGAGCGCCGCCGGGCCACGGGCTGCGTGCCACCATGGCCACGCGCAACCCCAGATCGCGTGCTGCATCCAGTTTGGGGCGCCCGCCCGGCCCACCTGCATTGCGCAGCAACAGCCAATCAATCCGTTCCTTGCGCAAAAAACGCTGTTCTTGCGCCCGATGAAAAGGCCCCCGTGCATCAATGAACCGTCCGTATTTCAGCGGAAAATTCCCATCATCTGGACGCAATCGGCGTGCCAGAACATGCGCGTTCAGCGCCGCCAGTTTGGGCAAGCCACCCCGCCCCAAGGTCGTCAAAACCCGCGCGCCGGGCTCAATCACCTGCGCCGCGTCGGCCTCCAGGCGTAAAAACGTCCAGCGGTCATTTCGGCCCGCGCTCCAACCCCGGCGCTGCACCTGCAGACATGGCACCCCTGCCCGCCGCGCCGCGGCAACCCCGAGGCAGGCCGCGCGCGCATCACATGGATGCGGGGCCACAACAACCGCTGCCGCCGCCGCTGGAACCTGAATGTCGCCCGTTTGAACCGGACAGGGCCAGGCACGCGGAACCCGCTCGGCTTCGGGAAGCCAAACCACGGCCTCGGGCAAGGCCCGCGCCAACCGCCACGCTTCAGCCGACCCACCTATGATGAATACTGTGTGCATGCGCCCTTGATAGCCATGCCCCGCGCAAAACCCAAGCCGGTGCTTTGCGCCGATCCCCCTCCGCGGCAATCACATCCCTTTGAAACATATATTCAGGTCTTGTGATGAACGTCACATCCCCTTACCCATTCCCGAATGACCCAAGTTGATGATACCCGCGCCCGCCGCAATGTAACCGTTCTCGTATTGGCTCAGGCCATTTTGGGTGCGCAAATGCCGATGATTTTTACCATCGGCGGTTTGGCCGGTTTGCAGCTGGCCCCGAACCCCTGTTTTGCCACGCTGCCAATCTCGTTGATTGTGCTTGGCTCTATGCTGGCGGCCACGCCGGTTTCCAGCTTTATGCAAAGCCACGGACGCAAAGCCGGATTCTTGCTTGGGGCCTTTATGGGCGCTTTGGGGGCTGCCATCGCCGCCTTTGGTCTCTACCAAGCCAATTTCGCCATCTTCTTGATGGGCAGCTTGGTCACAGGTGTCTATATGTCGGCGCAGGGCTTTTACCGCTTTGCGGCTGCGGACACCGCCTCGGACGAATTTCGCCCAAAAGCGATTTCCTATGTGATGGCGGGCGGCTTGCTGGCGGCTGTGATCGGGCCGCAGCTTGGTAACTTTTCATCACTGGCCTTTGGCCCGATCCCGTTTTTTGGCACCTACCTGATGGTTGCTATCCTCAACACCGTCGGGGCCGGGTTGTTCTTCTTTCTCGATATCCCCAAGCCGCCCGCGCCAACTGCGGATTCGCCAAAAGGCCGGACGCGGATGGAAATGCTGCGCACGCCGCGTATCGCTGTGGCGATCATTGCAGCTATGGTGTCCTACGCGTTGATGAACCTTGTGATGACCTCAACGCCTTTGGCGGTCGTGGGATGTGGATTGTCTGGCGACACCGAAGTGCCAGACTATATCAGCAATCTGGTCCCCGCAGGCACATTGCGCGAACAGTTCCAATTCATCGCCGGTTATGTTGTCACCGCCCACGTGTTGGCCATGTTTGCCCCTAGTTTCTTTACCGGTCATTTGATCGCCAAATTCGGCGTCGAAAAAGTGATTGCGGCAGGTTTGGTCATCTTGGGCGCGGCCGGTCTGGTCGCCTTGCAAGGGGTTGAGCTGGAAAACTTCTTTATCGCACTGGTCCTGCTAGGAATTGGCTGGAACTTCGGCTTTATCGGGGCCACGGCCATGTTGGCAGGATCGCATGCGCCAGAAGAACGTGGCCGCCTGCAAGGTATGAACGATCTTATCGTCTTTGGCGGCGTGACCTTTGCCTCGCTCAGCTCAGGCGGATTGATGAATTGCTCCGGCGGATCTGCCCAGCAAGGCTGGGCTGCTGTCAATATCGCCATGGTGCCGTTTTTGGCCTTGGCCGGGGCTGCGCTGATCTGGCTGGTCTTGCGCCCTAAGGATTTGAACGAGGCCTAAGGCCTCATCGCGCGCCTTTGGATCACAAGTCTTAGGTCGCTAACAATCGCCAATGTCTGGAAAATTCGCTAAGTTGCAAGCGACCTTCGGCAACACAATTGGGGTCACGAACAATCTGCTGCAGCAAGGGTTTTGCCTGCCAAAACTCTTGCACTGCCGCCCCTGCCGGCCCCATAGCGCGCTTTAAGCGCCGCAAGGACCGGTGTTTGGCCAAACTGTCCAGTTGCGCAGTTGCCATCGCCACCAATGCTTCGGGCCGGCCATCTGGCAAAGGCAGTTTCCCGCGTGTTTCAAGTTCCGGTACAGCTTGCAAGTAGCGCACAAATCCGGCCGCACGTCCCCAATACATGATTTCTGGAAACACCGCTTTCGGCGCACCCAAGGCATCGGCAGCTTGAACAGCTAGAAATCCGGCGGTCTGGTCCAGATAGCTGTCCAACGCATCCGCATCCGCAAAAGGGGCTTTTTCAAGATCCAATTCACGGGCGCGGGTCAAATCCCTAAGGCGGCGCAAATCTTGCCCCTGCAAGACCAAGGCCAATGGCGTCACCACTTCGTGGCGGCGCACCATGCCGCCAGCTTCGATCTCATCCAAAGTGTCCAGCCACCATTGCAGCCGCATCTGGGCGATGATCGGCTCTTTGCTGGCCCATGCGGCGCGGGACACTTCGATGTTAAACGCATAAATCGGGAACAGCACTGCGCGGGCAGAAACCGGCACGGCCATCGCAGCGGCAAACCGGTCCGCATCGCCTTTTTGCACCAGCGACGCGCAGGCCACCAGATCGGGGTTGTCGGTAAAGGGATCGCTCATGTTTCTCTCACTGCCACAATCTGCGCATAGCCGAATTGCCGTTTGTATTTGCGCCAAAGCGCAGATTCCGCTTCGGCCTCATCCAGCACTTTGGTCAGCTCTGCTCCGGCATCAAGGCGCAAGAGTTTCACTCGCGCGTCCATCGGGGTGTAATAAGCCTCCCACGCAGCATCAGACACCGCAGAGCAAGACACCAGCCTATAACCGGCTGCGCGGACCTTGTCCTCAAGCTCACAGACATGGGCAATCGCCGCATAGTCGATCAGGCATTGTTTGTGTAGCTCCGGATCGGGATCTTGTGTCAGAAACACCAGCTCGGAAAAAATCAATGCCCCGCCGGGGGCAAGCCGCTTGTGCATTTCTGCAAGCGCTGTCTCGATCCCGAGGAAATACAAGGCCCCAGCCGACCAGATCAGATCAAACGGTCCTTCAGCGTCCAGCATGTTACCGAACAAGGCGGTCACGCGCGGATCATCGCCCCACCGCGCCCGAACCTGTGCGATGAAATGTTCTTGGCCATCGATCGCCGTCAACTGCGCGTCTGGGGCATGATCCAGCAGACCTTCGATATCTGCCCCCGGCCCGCATCCGGCGTCCAGGATACGCGGTGCATCGGGCAAGGTGACTTGCGCCAAAGCGGCATCCAGCTCAGCCCGATTTCCCGGCCCTTCGCGCGGCAAATCGCGGTGCAATGTAAAGAACGGAGAGGCCGCCATCAGCAGGCCCCGTCGCGGATCAGCTTCCACCGGACCGCATCCAGCAGCGCCTCGAACGAGGCATCTACGATGTTGGCACTGACGCCCACCGTTGACCATCGCTGGCCGTTTTTGTCTTCGCTATCGATAATGACACGGGTCACCGCCTCTGTGCCACCTTGGGTGATGCGCACTTTGAAATCGACCAAGCGCAGGTCATTGATCATCTCTTGGTAGGGACCAAGATCCTTGGCCAGTGCCCGCGCCAAAGCGTTCACCGGACCGCGGTCCGACCCGAATTCATCCATGCTTTCGCTGACGGACAGCTTTTTCTCGTCGCCGATTTTGACCACAACAACCGCTTCGGACAGCGATACCATCTGGTTGTACTTGTTCTTGCGGCGTTCAATCGTGACGCGGTAGCGTTTGACCTCGAACAGATCCGGCATCCGGCCCAGAACTTCACGTGCCAAAAGCTCAAACGACGCCTGTGCGGTGTCATAGGAATACCCCATGGCCTCGCGCTCTTTGACCTTATCCAAAATCAGGCTGAGGCCCGGATGGTCTTTTGGAACCTCAAGGCCTGCCTCGGCCAGACGTTTGCGCAGGTTGGACTGCCCTGCCTGATTTGACATCGGCACAATGCGGCGATTGCCAACGATACGAGGGTCAATATGTTCATAAGTGGTCGGGTTTTTCAAAATGGCACTGGCATGCAGTCCGGCCTTATGGGCAAAGGCCGATGCCCCGACATAGGCTGCCTGTTTCATCGGCACCCGATTGAGGATTTCATCCAGCATTCGGCTGACCCGCGTCAGGCTTTCCAGCGTCTCGCGTTTCACACCGATATCATAACGCGACGCATAGGGTTCCTTGAGCAGCAAGGTCGGGATCAACGTGGTCAGATTGGCGTTGCCGCAGCGCTCACCCAGCCCGTTCAGGGTGCCTTGGATCTGGCGCGCACCGGCATCAACAGCGGCAAGGCTACATGCCACGGCGTTTTCGGTATCATTATGGGTGTGAATACCCAGTTTCGACCCCGGAATGCCCGCTGTGATCACGGCGCGGGTGATTTCACCAACTTCATGCGGCAAAGTCCCGCCATTGGTGTCACACAGCACAATCCAGCGTGCACCTGCATCCAGCGCCGCCCTAAGCGCTTGAATTGCATAGTCCGGGTTGCCCTTGTAGCCGTCAAAGAAATGCTCGGCGTCATACAGCGCCTCGCGGCCCTGAGATACGATATGGGCAATCGAGGCGCGGATGTTTTCAAGATTTTCTTCAAGCGTGATGCCCAGCGCCGTGGTGACGTGAAAATCATGGCTTTTGCCAACCAGACAGACCGCTGCAGTGCCCGCATTCAACACAGCTGCCAGCACGTCATCATTTTCAGCAGAGCGTCCGGCGCGTTTGGTCATGCCAAAGGCCGTCATCTGCGCGCGGGTCTTGGGCACATCGTCAAAAAAGGCGCTGTCGGTGGGGTTCGCCCCCGGCCAGCCGCCTTCGATATAATCTACGCCCAAATCGTCCAGCGCAGCGGCGATCCGCAGCTTTTCTTCGGTCGAGAATTGCACACCTTGGGTTTGCTGGCCATCGCGTAGGGTGGTGTCGTAGAGGTAGAGCTTTTCACGTGTCATGATTTTTCTCCTGCCCACCGGAACTGGTTCGCCCGGCGGCACCGCCGGGCAGCGCCCGACCGCCCCCATGGGCGGGCGCTTCTTGCCCACCCGCAGCCAAGCCCTGTCTTACATTCCAGAACGCCCCCATTACAGCCCCTCCAACTTGGCCGCATCGAAATTTGGACCCGACACCAGCTCTACGCCGGCTTTGGACATCCGTACTTCGACCCCTGCGTCAATCAAGGCGGTTTTCAACCGGTCGACTTGGGAGAAATCCTTGGTTTCCATGGCTTCGGCTCTAAGCTTCTCCAATTCAAATACCAGTTCTTCCAAGGCGCGGCTCGTATTGTTTCCAACCCAACCACCGTCCAAGGTTGAAAAATCAAACCCTAAGAACAAAAGTGACGCGAGCAATTCATCAAATCTCTTTGCCTTGGCCAAACTGTACAAAACGGTAATTGCTTTGGAGGTGTTTAGATCATCAGCTAGGGCTTCTAAAAATTCGACAGGAATGTCTTTTGCAGGTTCCATGTTAACTGTTTGGCTTACAAAACTGTCCAAAGTGCTATTAGCATGCTGAGCCTTTTTCTCAGTCCAATCCATCGGTTTGCGGTAGTGCGTCGACAGCATCACAAAGCGGATCACTTCGCCCGGAATGCCCTGATCCAACAAATCGCGGACGGTAAAGAAGTTGCCCAGCGACTTGGACATCTTCTTGCCCTCGACCTGCAACATCTCGTTGTGCAGCCAGACATTGGCGAAACCAACTTCGTTCGCGTTGTCGCTGTGGGCGCAGCAGCTTTGGGCAATTTCATTTTCATGGTGAGGAAAAGTCAGATCATTGCCACCGCCATGAATGTCAAATTCATGTGGCCGGGCCAAGGCGGCATCAGACAAGCGGCCCTGCTTCAACGGTTTTTTCCAAAGCAAATCATCCGCCATAGCGGAACATTCGATATGCCAACCCGGGCGGCCCCTGCCCCAAGGGGACGGCCAGCCCGGCAGGTCATCCGTGGACGGCTTCCATAGCACAAAATCCATCGGGTCTTCCTTGAACGGGGCCACTTCGACCCGCGCGCCAGCAATCATGTCATCAACAGACCGGCCTGACAGCTGACCATAATCCTTGTAAGACCGGACGCGGAACAGAACATGGCCCTTTGCCTCATAGGCATGCCCCTTGGCGATGAGGTCGGCAATCATTGTAACCATCTGATCGATATATTCGGTAGCACGCGGTTCATGGTCCGGGCGCGCCGCCCCTAGTGCATCCATATCCTGATGATACCAGTCAATGGTCTCGCTTGAACGTTCATGCACCAGTTCTTCGAGTGTGCCTTGCGCGCCTGCCTCTTTCCGCGCCATCGCCGTTGCGTTGATTTTGTCGTCCACATCGGTGAAATTGCGCACATAGGTCACATGATCCGCGCCATAGACGTGGCGCAGCAGACGTTGCAAAACATCAAAGACCAGAACCGGACGGGCATTGCCCAAATGCGCACGGTCATAGACCGTCGGTCCACACAAATAGAGCCGCACATTTTTCGGATCAATCGGAACAAAGCGTTCCTTTTTGCGTGTCTTGCTGTTGGTCAGAAAAATCGGGTTCTGAGTGTCCATGGCTCACGTCCTTAACAGGGGTCGCGGCGGGCTTACCAACTTCGGCTCGGATTTGGAATAGAAGCTTCGCACCAAGATTGCCGGCCCGCCAAAATCGGGCCCATCCAGCGGAAGGGTGCCCGACGATGTCAGGTGATAATACAGCAGGTCTGAATGGCTGTTTGCTTCATTAGGTGAGTGTGGCGCAGGCGCGCGCGCCGGTCAAGGCCGCGCAGGACGAAAGCTGACCAAAACCGCAGCGCAGGTGATCGCCAATGCCCCAAGCAGCCCCAAAGGCCCGGGCACTGCTGCAAAAATCACAACATCAAAGCCAAGCGCCCAAACCAGTCCGGTAAAATCAAACGGAGCCAAGGCACTAACCGGTGCCCGCGCCGTTGCCTCATTGGCGGCGATATGGCCGATCCCTCCAGCCAGACCCGCCAAGATCAGCCAGCCCATGGTGCCCCCAGATAAAGGGGCCCAGCCAAACGGCAGGCTTGCGGCCCCAACGGCGGCAGAAACGACGGCGAAATAGAACGCAATAGTCGTGCTGCTTTCGGTCACAGTCATGCGTTTGGTATGCACCCTGACAAAACCCATGGTCAGCGCATAGGCCAGCCCTGCCCCGATTCCGATCAGTGTCCCGTCTCCGGCCAGACCCAGCGCGTCCCACAGCAGTGCAATCACCCCCGCAAATCCAAGACCAACGGCCAAGACTATGGCTCGGGTCAACTTTTCGCCCAACATCAACGCCGCCAAGGGCAAGGACAAAACCGGTGCCAGATAGGCCAGCGCCTGCGCATTGGCGACCGGCAGGTAGGCCAGTGACAAGAAGGACATCGCCATGGAAAACGCACCCAGAAGGCTGCGGGTGATATGCAGTCCGGGGCGCTTGCTGCGCAGCCCCTGCGGAAAATCCCCCAGCCACGCCATATAGACCACGATTGGGACCAAGGCCAAAGCCGAGCGCCAAAAGATGATCTGACCAACCGGCGCGTGTTGGGCAGCGCCATGCACAGCCGCAGACATGACCGTCATCAGGAACGCAGCCAGCAGCCGCAGCCCGATACCCTTGTGAAACTCGGAAACTGTTATCGCAAACATGTGGTCAGAGGTCTCACATCTGCACCTCTGACCACAAGCCCCTTATGAGGCGCGGTCGTATTCGACCAATTCGTATTCAACCCCATCAGGGCCATCAAAATAGAACCGCCGTCCCGGTTCATAATCGCCATGATTGTGCGGGACATACCCCAAGGCAACAACGCTTTTTTCTGCCCCGTCCAGATCATCAACCACAAGACCGATGTGGTTCATCGCACCTTCGTGGTCATAGCGCGGCGCACGCCCTTTCAGCGCGGGTTTGGGGCTATACAGAGCCAAATAGCTGTCGTCGCCGCCAACATGCACGGTGTACCCGTCATTGAGCGCCTTGCCCTCCCAGCGGGTCTTCCAACCAAACAAGGTTTGCAAGAATTGAGCGGTGGCTTTGGCATCGGGAACGGTAAAATTGATATGTTCGAGTTTGGCTTGCATCTGTTTTCTCCTAATGTGTGATGGCTTTAATCTAATGGCTCAAGTACACTTGAGGGCAAACTATAAGAAACGTTTGGAAACAATATGATGAAGGCGCGGGATTTAACAATTGGTGATGTGGCCGACCGAACAGGACTGGCCCCGTCGGCAATTCGACACTACGAATCCGAAGGCTTGGTGCATCCCTACCGGACAGATAGTGGCCAGCGCCGGTTTGTGCGGACAGACATCCGGCGTCTGTCGTTTATCCTGATCGCGCAGCAAATGGGCTTTACCCTATCCGAAATCCGCGAACAGCTGGCCCCGCTGCCCAAAACACGCGGTCCGAACAAATCGGATTGGACGCGAATGTCGCGGCGGTTTGCACGGGTGATTGATCAGCGCCTTGCCATGATGCAGCGGCTGCGCAACCGTCTGGATGGGTGTATCGGATGCGGATGCCTGTCGCTGGACAGCTGCCACCTGTATAACAACGACGACCGCGCGGCAAAAACCGGCACCGGCCCGCGTCTGGTGATCCAAGACAATTTGGACGGCAACGCAGGAGTGGAAAAATGAACCGGGACCTTGTGAATGAAATTTGCAGCGCATTGCCCGGCGCGGTGAATTCCGATCCGTGGGGCGGCGGGCACGATGCGTGGAAAGTCGGCGACAAGATGTTCGCCAGTATCGGCGTGAAAAATGATGGCGTTTCAGTCAAAACCCCCTCGGTCGAAGATGCGCAACTGCTGATCGACTTGGGGCGCGGCGTCAGAGCCCCATATTTTCACCGCAGCTGGCTGCGACTGGATTGGACACAGGTGCCCGAAGATGAACTTAGGGACCGGATAGAAACCTCTTACAAGATCATCTTTTCTGGGCTGACCAAGAAAAAGCAGCTTAAGATTTCCGGGCAATGACACCGCTCTACCTGCACGGATTGCCAGGTTCGGCGGCGGAACTGGCCCTTGGTGGGTGCGATTGGAGTGTGTTGGACCGCAGCGCCCCCAGCTTTGCGCAAATGGCCCTAGGCCTGCCGTCTGGCCCTTTACATTTGATCGGGTTTTCATTGGGGGCTGCCTGCGCCTTGCGGTTGGCAGCCCTCTCTCCGGATAAGGTCGCAAAACTGACTTTGATTTCGGCCGCTGCACCGCTTGAGCTGGGTGATTTTTTGCCTGATATGGCCGGGGCTTCGGTGTTTCGCGCCGCGCGTTCACACAGCCAACTGTCCGCCCTCACGTCGGTTCAATCCACTCTAAGCCGGTTGTCATCCGGCTTGATGGCTCGCATGCTCGCGCGCGGATGTTCTCCGCGAGAAGCGGCGTTGATCACCAGTGCGCCAGTTTACCGAGCCATGCATGAAGGCCTGACCAAACACAAAGGTACATACCTACGTGAATTGCCCGCCTATGTCAGACCATGGGCCAACCATCTGCCCTACGTTCAGTGTCCGGTACATCTCATACATGGTCAACAGGACACGTGGGCCCCGCTGGCCATGGCCCATGCATTTAAAAGCGCCCTACCCGACGCACAGCTGGAAGTATTGGATACCGCCGGGCACTTTGGAACTCTGCGGCATGTTTTATCAGCTATTCAAAACGACTGAGATTCGCCGGATCCCAAATTTCACAAATGAAATTTGCACACTCCGGTCATGTAGGTCGGGCGACGCGCTGACACGTCGCCCGTTGCTGTTAGTTTGCCCGCTCAAGCGCCCGATACGCCGCGACATTGCGGTTATGATCTTCGAGTGTTTCTGCAAAATTATGCCCATCGCGAGGATCAAGCGTTTTAGCCACAAAGAAGATGAAGTCGCTATCCACAGGATTGAGCGCCGCTTCAATGCTTGCGCGGCCGGGATTTGCAATTGGCGTCGGTGGCAAAGCCGGAATGACATAGGTGTTATAGGCCGTGGCCTTGCGCAATTCTGACTGCCGCAATCCACGCCCCAACACGCCTACGCCTTTGGTGATGCCATAGATGACCGTCGGGTCGGTTTGCAGGCGCATACCGCGATCCAGACGGTTGACGAACACACTGGCAACCAGTTCGCGTTCTTCGTCGCCGCCGGTTTCCTTTTCCACGATAGACGCCATCACCAAGGCCTCTTCAGGCGTTTTATAAGGAAGACCATCAGCCCGGTCCCCCCATGCCTGTGCCAAGATCAGCTCTTGTGCATCTTGCATACGTCCAAGCACGCTGGCACGAGTGTCGCCCGGCGAAAACTCATAGCTGTCGGGGGCCAAAGCCCCTTCCGGAGGCAGGTCGGCATCGCCTTTCAGCAAATCCACGCTTTTGAGCGCATCAAGCACCTGCCAGCTGGTCACACCCTCGGCCAAAGCAATTCGATAGCGGGTGTCGGATTTGTCCAAAACCGCAGTGTAGGCTGCAGGCGCATCCCCCTCTGCCGGATTGAAATTCGCTTTTTCTTCATACCGGCCAGAAGTTGGATCAATTTCGCGCACCTGCACAAGCGAGCGGGTCACCCCGATACGAAACACCACTTCGGTACCGCAGGTTGAGGCCCCGCCCCGCGTGATGACATCGGTGATCTTTGACATCGAGGCCCCTTCGGGAACAAGATAGCTCCCCGCCTTTAGGGCTTGGGTTTTCTTGGTGTAATCGGCACCAATACGGAACAAGGCCCCGCTGCTGATCGCGCCTTGGTCCTCCAGATCCAGCGAAACTTTGCGCATTGTGGTGCCGCGCGGCACCTCAACACAAATCGCCTGACTCAAAGGGCCATCTGCGCTGTACTGGTTTTGCCCCCAGATCAATACGCCGGCAAGGACGAAGATCGCGACGACCAAAAAGGTCAACGCGTTCGAAGCAAGGCTGCGCCACATCTGAGGTTACTCCACCTTACCGAAGACAACGCTGGCATTGGTGCCGCCAAAGCCAAAGCTGTTGGACAATGCGTAGTTGATCGAGCGTTCTTGTTTCACCAAGGGGGCCAGATTAAGCGGCGTTTCCACCGCTGGATTTTCAAGGTTCAATGTTGGCGGGGCAACCTGATCGCGGATCGCAAGGATCGAAAAGACCGCTTCGATTGCGCCAGCCGCGCCCAAAAGGTGGCCGGTTGCAGATTTGGTCGATGACATTGTCGCTTTGGCCGCGGCATCGCCCATCATCCGTTCGACAGCGCCCAACTCGATGGTATCAGCCATGGTCGATGTGCCATGGGCGTTGATATAGTCAATCGCCGAGGGTTCAATGCCCGCATCCTTGAGCGCTGCGCGCATAGACCGTTCGCCGCCCTCGCCGTCGGATGACGGTGCAGTGATGTGATAGGCATCGCCTGACAGACCGTAACCGCAGACCTCGGCGTAAATTTTCGCACCGCGCGCTTTGGCGTGTTCATATTCTTCGAGAACCAGAACACCGGCTCCCTCGCCCATAACAAAGCCGTCGCGGTCCGCATCATAGGGCCGCGAGGCGGCCTTGGGATCATCAGCACGTTTTGTGCTCAGCGCCTTGCAGGCGTTGAAACCTGCGATGCCGATCTCTCCGATGGCCGCTTCCGCGCCGCCGGCAACCATAACGTCCGCATCACCGTATTTAATCAAACGGGCTGCGTCGCCAATGGCATGGGCCCCGGTTGAACAGGCCGTCACAACCGCATGGTTGGGGCCTTTGAAGCCGAACTTGATCGACACATTGCCCGATATCAGGTTGATCAAAGCGCCCGGAATAAAGAACGGCGAGACACGGCGTGGGCCGCGTTCCTTGATCAAAACAGCGGTTTCCGCGATGGAATTCAGCCCGCCGATACCAGAGCCGATCATTACACCGGTGCGATAGCGCGCCTCTTCGTCTTCGGGTTCCCATCCGGAATCCTTAACGGCCTGAATCGCGGCAGCCATGCCAAACAAAATAAACTCGTCGATCTTCTTTTGCTCTTTACCCGTCAGATAGGCATTGGGATCAAATGTCCCGTCAGATCCATCGCCATATGGCACTTCGCAGGCGTAATTGGTCGCCAAATGGTTTGCATCAAACTTTTGGATTGTGCCTGCGCCGGACTGCCCATCGAGCAGCCGCGACCAGCTTTCTTCAACCCCATCAGCCAACGGGGTAACCAGTCCAAGTCCTGTGACAACTACACGACGCGCCATATGAACGTCCTTTCCTCAATGTATCTTGCGTAGCTCTTAGCCTGTCCTGCGGATGCGGGGCAAGGGTGAGCTGTGTTTGCTGGCAGTTTGCTGCCCGATTTAGCGACTGTGGAAACATCTACGGCCCGACAAATAGCACAGGGTCGATCCCTACCGCTGATCGATTTTTCGTCGAAAAATCGCAGCCCGGACGATGGCAAAGCGAAAGCAGCTTAGGCCCAGTCCGGACCCAAATCCGCGCGGGCCCGATCGACCCAGTGATCTTGCAGCCAATCGCAGGGTTTTGCACGGCGAATGAATGATCCGCTATATCCCTCTATGGCTTCTGGCATCTTGGGCCGGCCATGGAAACAAACCACTTTCGCGGCCGCTGGCAACGACGCGGGACGCAGGTAATTCATCGGAAAAGGGTTGCAATCATATTTGAAGGAAACCACCCAATCGCCGGGAATATAAGTGAACACATTGTTATCCATCGCCTTGTGCGATGTGTACCGCTGCTCGGACCCGCGGGCCTTTTCGACCTCATCATAGGGGTTTGCCGCCAGATCATTGTACAAAAACGGGTGCGCCTGAGGATCGAAGCGAAACACCGAACCGTGTCCCGTGGGCCGTCCTTTGCGGGCTTCGACCCAATCATGGCGCATCGCAATTGTTCCCGGTTTGAGATCATGGATCTCGTCCAACGACCCCGTAATCACCACATCCAGATCAAAACCCAGAACCGGCCCCTTCAAATCGGGCACCAAATCCGGTTTGAACAAGGACACCTTGCGCATCGCCCCTTGCCGGTTGGCAACTGCCAAGGCCGCATTCATCGGCTCTAGAAAGGGCTCGATCGGCAGCGGCAACACCTCGATGTCGGGATGCAACCCGTCGGTTTCCTCGGTCATGCAGAAAAACCGCACGGGTCGCGACATATTCCGGCGCACCCCCGAATAGAGCCGATTGACGTACTCGGGCCCAAACAGTGTGCCCCATTTGATGCACATGATATTGACTGGATCGCTCATCTGCTGCCTCGGCGGTTTTGAATGCGTGGCTTTGCCATAACAACAGGCGCGGCAATTTGCCAGAACCCCTTGCTTGAAGCGATGCAAATGGCTACCTCACGTTCAACGCAACCCGCCAAATGGGAGGTTTTTTGGAGATTGTATCCATCCTCCGGGCCGCACATCACTGATCGTGCCGCCCGAGCAAGCCTGCCCGACCGCCAATCCGGCGGAGGGTTTATGCATGCCTTTACGGGACTAGAACATTGACCAATTTTACTCTTTCCGACCTTGGCTGGTCGGATCAATTCGCACGGCAAATCGGCGAAGATACCAAAGATTTGCACCCTGCCCGCATCTACGAAGTCCAACGTGACCTGCTGTTGGTTCTGACCGAAGACGGCCAAAAATCGCTGATCCCAACCGAATCCGCAGGTGAATATGCCGTCGGGGATTGGGTTTTGAACGATGGTGTCAAAGCACTTCACCGGCTTGAACCGTTTTCCAATCTGACTCGCAAGGCGGCGGGCCATGTGTCGTATCAACAGCGCATCGCTGCCAATATCGACACCATCGCCATTGTTACTAGCTGCAACGCCGATTTCAACGTGCCCCGGCTTGAGCGATATCTGGCCATGGTCAGCAGTGCTGGCGCTATGCCCTTGGTATTACTTACCAAAGCCGACCGCGTAGAAGATGCCCGCGATTATCAACGGCAAGCTGAACGCATTTCACCACTGGTGACAGCGATTGCGCTGAATGCCACAGATGTGGAGGACGTGGCGCAGTTGATCCCTTGGTGCCGCGGCGGCCAAACACTTGCGTTGATCGGATCTTCGGGGGTTGGCAAAACCACATTGCGCAACTCGCTCACGGGCGAAAACGCCATCACCCAAGACATTCGCGAAGACGATGCGCGCGGACGTCATACAACCACACATCGCTCCTTGGTTCCGACGCCTTATGGCGGTTGGCTGATCGACACCCCCGGCATGCGCGAATTGCAATTGGCAGGGATGGAGGACGGCATCAGTGCCGTTTTCGATGACATCGAACAGTTGGCAATCCAGTGCAAGTTCAACAATTGCGACCATGAATCGGAACCGGGCTGCGCCGTGCGCACCGCCATCGAAGCCGGAGAGTTGGAAACGGACCGTTTGGAACGCTGGCGCAAATTGCTGCGCGAGGATGCGATCAACACCGAAAGCGTGGCGCGGCAGCGGGCTCGGGGCAAAGCGTTCTCGAAAATGGTGAAAAAAACCATGACCGGCGCGAAAAAGCGCAAGGGCCGGTAACACCCCAGACTATTGAACATGCAAAAGGCGGCCTTTGATTGGGCCGCCTTTTGTCTTTGTAACTTCGGGGCGCGCCAGTTTCACAAAAGGTGCGCCCGCTTCAATGTCTGATCAACTGATTGGCATACGCTTCTCGGCGATTTCAGCCCACCAGCTGCAGCCAGCGGGAATCGCGTCGTCATTGAAATTGTATTCAGGATGGTGAACAGCTGCAGTGTCGCCATTGCCGACCAGAATATAGGCACCGGGCCGCTCTTCGAGCATAAAGGCAAAGTCTTCGCCGCCCATGACCAGAGGTGCCTCATCACATTGCCCCGAGATCGAACGGGCCACATCTGCTGCAAATTCGGTTTGCGCCTCGTGATTGACCATCACCGGATAGCCCCGGTTGTAGGTCACTTCAGCCGTGCCGCCAAAAGTGGTCGCGATGCCTTGGCAGACCTCATTGATCCGCTTTTCAGCCAGTTCGCGCATCTCCTTGGACATGGTGCGAACCGTGCCCTTCAGCTCAACCGATTGCGGAATCACATTGAATGCCTTGGAGGAGGTCTCGAACGAGGTCACGGAAACCACGACTTGATCCACCGGATCGGCATTGCGCGACGCAATGGTTTGCAACGCCAATACAGCGTGCGCCGACATCACTGTGGTATCAATTGTCTCATGCGGTTTGGCCGCGTGGCCGCCCTTGCCCTCGAAGGTGATGCTATAGGTGTCTGTTGCAGCAAAAAAGGACCCGGGACGGATCGCAAAACTGCCCAAAGGGTGCCCCGGCCAATTGTGCATGCCATAGACCTCTTGGATGTTCCAGCGATCCATCATGCCGTCGTCGCACATTTCCTTGCCGCCGCCGCCGCCTTCTTCGGCGGGTTGGAAGATTACAACAATAGTGCCGTCAAAATTGCGGGTTTCGGACAGGTATTTCGCAGCCCCCAGCAACATGGCCGTGTGGCCATCGTGACCGCACGCATGCATCGCGCCCGGTGTTTTCGACGCATAGTCCAGGCCAGTTGCTTCCAAGATTGGCAGCGCGTCCATATCCGCCCGCAAGCCAATAACCTTGCCAGATCCGGTTTCGCGCCCCTTGATCACACCAACAACGCCGGTGCGGCCAATGCCGGTGACGACCTCGTCACAGCCAAACTCTTGTAGCTTTTGAGCGACCAGCGCCGATGTACGGTGCGTGTCGAACAAGATCTCGGGGTTCTCGTGCAGGTCGCGGCGCCATAGGGTAATTTCATCCTGCAACTCGGCAAAACGGTTCTTAACGGGCATGAAGTGCTCCATGAATTCGGGTGGGTTTGCGCCAGCGGC
The DNA here is from genome assembly GCF_003208435.1 of Pelagimonas varians. Lineage (GTDB taxonomy): Bacteria > Pseudomonadota > Alphaproteobacteria > Rhodobacterales > Rhodobacteraceae > Pelagimonas > Pelagimonas varians. The sequence continues at coordinate 51,957 of NZ_QKMF01000007.1, forward strand.
GCCCACGACCCCCTCGGGGACCGGTGGATGCACTGTGACACCCTGTTCTTAACAACGCAAGTGGTCTACCCCTGCGTTGAAAACCCGGCCCCCCGCGCCCGCCCAGTGCCCAATTTTTAAACGGCAACAATGCCTAACCTTAGGTCAACCTATCTAACAACCGTTCCATAAACCGGTGCCCTTCGGTGAACTGGGCAAGGGTGATGAATTCATCTGGTTGATGGGCCACGTCTATGTTGCCCGGCCCGCAGACCACCACATTGTAGCCTGCGTTTTGAAAGTGACTGGCCTCGGTTCCATAGCTGACAAAACCATCAGAATTATCACCCGTTAACTGACGCACCAATTGCTCTGCGCTGTTGTCTTGTTCCGGTGCAAAGGGAGGCAGTCCAAAGGTCTCGGTGGCGACAATCGCGGTTTCAGGGCGCACGGCCTGCATCGTTATCTCAAGCGACCGGCGGGCTTTTTCAAAGGCATCACGCCACTGATCAAGCGTTTCACCGGGGACAACGCGAAAGCCAACACCGAACCGGCAATCTTTGGCCGTGATGTTATGGGCTGTGCCGCCGCTGATCATTCCGACATGAACATTGGTGTAAGGCGGGTCAAACTGGGCGGCCATGCCCTGCGGCACCGCTGCGGCTTGGGTTTCGTTCACCTGATTGCACCATTCGATCAATTTCGCACCATACATGATGGCGCTGACACCGGTGGCAAGGATCGAGCTGTGAACCTCAAACCCTTGGATATGCACTTCAAAATTGACAAAACCCTTGTGTCCCAGAACGGTGCGCAGCTCTGTCGGTTCGCCGACAATCACGTCGCTGGCCTTGGGCAATATCTGCATGGCTTTGGCCAGACCTTCGGCGCCGGTGCAGCCGATTTCTTCGTCAAAGCTAAGCGCGATTTGCAATGGGCGGTTGATGCCGCGCTTTTGCGCCTCGACCATGGCCCAGATCGCGTGGGCGTCAAACCCTTTCATATCAGTCGATCCGCGCCCGAACAGCCTGCCATCGCGCTCGACCAAAGTGAACGGATCGCTGGACCAGTTTTGCCCTGCGACCGGAACCACGTCCGTGTGGCCTGACAAAACTACCCCACCCTCGATTTCTGGCCCGACATGGGCAAACAGCGCCGCCTTGTCACCCGTGTCATTCCAATGGCGATGACAGATGATGTCGTGCGAAGTCAGATAGGTTTCAACCCAGTCAATCAGATCAAGGTTGCTGTCGCTGCTGACCGTTGGAAAAGCAACCAACCGCTCCAAAATCGCACGCGGTGTCAAAGTGTCGGTCATGGGAATCCTTATTCGCATTGTGGTCGCACCTTACGCCTTTGCAGGCCGGTGTCACGCAAAGGGGGGGCAAAACCTAAGGCAGCCGGAAATCCGCAACAATTGGATAGTGATCCGAGGGCCAGTCCCCCTCAAATTTTTGGCGCACCACCCACGGTCCGCCAATTTGTTCGATCTGCGGGGCGCTGCCGATCCGGTCAATCGCACCATACAGGCCAAGACCGGCATTAAAGTGAAAGGTTGCCCCAACCGCTTCGCTTATTTTCAGACCAGCCCTGCGCAGAATATGAACAGCAACACCATCGCTCAGCGCATTGGTATCGCCCATGGCGAACACCGGATCGCCGCGTTCCAAGGCGGGCGCAATCCGCTGCGCAAGGGCATGCGCCGCAGTTTGGCGTTTGTCTGAGTCGTGATAGTGAAAATGAAGATTATAGACGTAGAAATTTCGCCTCTGTCGGTCCGAAAACTTGGCCCATGAACAATAGTATATCCAAAAAGCGGGCGACGCAGTTTCCTGCGCGATCTCAGACGGGTCATCGAAATAGAACCACCCCTGATCCAGCAGCGTCAACCGGTCTTTGCGATAGAAAATCGGCTGACGTGTTGGAAAGACCTGCCAGTCACCGGTGGCAGCAATGGCATAGTCAGAATTGCGCGTTTGCAAAAACTCTTGCGCCAGATTGACAGACCGGTCTTCGGTGGCCCCCATGCTGACCATCTCTTGAAAGGCGACGATATCCGCATCCATGGCCTTGAACGTCGCATCCAGCGCCTCTTTGCGGCGGTCCCAATCCGCAAGCGACCATGCACCATTGTCACGATCCGACCGGATGAAATGCACGTTGTGCGATGCGAGCCGAAGACTGTCTGCCACCCGATCGGGCACCAAAGGGCCCTGCGGTGGCGGTGACAAGGACGCACAACTAGCGAGTACAAAACAAAAGGTCAGGTAGGTCATTGCCCCCCTGACTTTTTGAAAAATGCGCATTTGGTCATGCCCCGTGACTAGATCACGGAAATATATTCAATATCCGCTATCCGAAATCAAGACTTTGTGCCCCGGACTGACCTCTTTGTATTCAGACGGTCCGGCCTGATAGCCAACCGGATGAATGGGGGACGGAATCGGTTTGAAATTCAGATCTTTTTCCGATTTCCGCTTGCGCGGATCTGCAATGGGAACCGCGCTCATCAAAGCTTTGGTATAAGCGTGTTGCGGATTTTCGAACACGGCGCGGCGCGGTCCGAGTTCGACAATACGGCCAAGATACATCACTCCAACATGGTGGCTGACCCGTTCAACAACCGCCATATCGTGGCTGATAAACAAATAGCCAAGCCCCAGTTCCGCCTGCAATTCCATCATCAAATTAATGACTTGAGCCTGCACCGAAACATCCAGAGCGGACACGGCTTCGTCGGCGACAATCAGTTTCGGGTTCAGGGCAAGGGCGCGCGCAATGGCGATCCGCTGACGCTGCCCGCCGGACAATTCATGCGGATACCGGCGCATAAAGCTGCGCGGCAGTTCCACCCGGTCAAACAGATTGGCAACGCGGTCGTGCAATTCACTGCCCGAAGCGGTGCCATAATTCAGCATCGGTTCGGAAACCTGATCAATCAGTGACATCTGCGGGTTCAGCGAGGCAAACGGATCTTGAAAGATCATCTGCATATCCTGACGGACTTTGTGCAGGGCCTTGTTGTCCAAAGACATCACATCACAGCAGTCAAATTCAACCTGACCGGACTGCGGTTCAACCAGACGCAAAATCGAGCGGCCAGCCGTGGACTTTCCGCAGCCGGATTCGCCAACCAGACTTAGGGTTTGGCCCTTGTTGATGGTAAATGACAAATCCTCGACCGCATGCACATTGGCGACGGTGCGGCGGAAAAAGCCCCCCTTGACCGCGAAGCGTGTGGTCAGGTTTGATACTTTCAGCAAGGTTTCATTGGTACCGACGATGGGCTGAGGAACATGGTCCTCTTGCCCGACCAGACGCATGGGTTCTGGCAGATCCTTGCCTGTCATTTCGCCCAGTTTGGGAACCGCGGCCAACAGCGCCTGAGTATAGGGATGCTGCGGGTTCTCGAAGATTTCTTCGACTGTCCCCTCTTCGACCTTGTTGCCACGGAACATGACAACAACGCGGTCCGCCATCTGTGCCACAACCGCCATGTCATGGGTGATGAACATCACAGCCGTGCCGGTTTCGCGTTTCAAACGATCCATCAACGCCAGAATTTCTGCTTGGATGGTCACATCCAAGGCTGTTGTCGGCTCATCCGCAATCAAAAGGCGCGGTTTACAGGCCAAAGCCATGGCGATCACAACACGCTGGCGCATACCGCCGGACAATTCATGCGGGTATTGATCCAACCGGCGCTCTGGCTCCGGAATGCGCACTTGGCGCAGAAGGTCCAACGCACGTTCTTTTGCATCATCCTTATTGAGACCCAAATGCACCCGGAGCCCCTCGGTCAGTTGGCGGCCAACGGTGAACACGGGGTTCAGGGCAGTCATCGGCTCTTGAAAGATCATCCCGATCTCGTCGCCGCGAATCCCGCGCATTTTATTTTGGTCAACGGTTGTCAGATCAATCTGCTCGCCATTGCGGCGATCAAAAAGCAGGCGACCGCCTGAAATTTCACCACCGCCATATTCGACAAGGCGCATCAAAGACAGGGAAGAGACCGATTTCCCGGACCCTGATTCTCCGACAACACAGACGGTTTCACCAGCGCCAACTTCGAACGAGACGTCCTCGACACCGATCACCGGGCCATCTTTTGTCTGAAATTCTACCCGCAGCTTTTCAATTTTGGCTACAGGACCAGTGTTTTTCTCTGTCGGGGCCGCATCAAGCATTGTTAGCGCTCCAAATCCATTTTCAGCGCCAAGGCTAGTGCCAGCCTCTGCGCAGTGTAAACCCCTTGCGCGAAAGTTAACTCTGGGTCAGCGCGAAAATTAAGGAACGCAGCCCTTGCAATTTGTTGTGCGAAAGTCTTCGATACCTGCAGTGTGGTTTTCGGTTTTGTGTATTGTCTCGGGGCAGCTCTTCCAGTTGGCCTTTGATTGTCCCAATCTCGATGCCACTCAGATCAATAATGGACGGGGGCAAAGACCCCTGCCCAACCAACATGGAGAGTGACATGAAACTCAAGTCTTTGATGCTTGGGGCCGCGGCGTCTTTCGCGCTGGCCCCCGCTGCTTTTGCTGATCGCGGCAGCGACGGCGAAGTCAAAATCATTTATTGGCAGGCCCCTTCGATCCTGAACCCGTTCCTGTCCGGTGGCACCAAGGACGTCGAATCAGCTTCGATGATCATCGAGCCGCTAGCCCGCTATAACGAAAAAGGCGAACTGGTGCCTTGGCTGGTCAACGAAGTGCCCACAGTCGCCAATGGCGGCGTCAGCGAAGACCTGATGTCGATCACGTGGAAACTGACACCCGGCCTGAAATGGTCCGACGGATCTGCTCTGACATCGGCAGATGTTGCTTTCACCTATGAGTATTGCACCCATCCCGAAGGCGGTTGTGCACAGCTGACCAAATTCGAAGGTGTCACCGCAGTCGAAACACCTGACGACACCACGGTTATCATCAAGTTTGCCAGCGCGACGCCAAACCCCTATGGCCCGTTTGTTGGCGGTGAAAGCCCCATCCTGCAAAAGGCCCAGTTCTCAAGCTGCCTTGGCGCTGCTGCATCCACCTGCACCGAGCAAAACTTTAACCCGATCGGCACCGGCCCCTTTGTGGTTGACGAATTTAAGCCGAACGACGTGATCGTCATGTCTGCAAATGACAACTACCGCGATCCGGCCAAACCCGCATTTGCCAAAGTAACCTTCAAAGGTGGCGGCAGCGCGGCAGCATCCGGCACAGCTGTGATGGAAACAGGCGAATTCGACTACGGTTGGAACCTTCAGTTGGCACCCGACGTGATTGCCAAAATGGAAAAAGCCGGCAAAGGCAAACCAGTCGCAGGCTTTGGCCCGCTGCTAGAGCGCATCATGCTGAACAACACCAACCCCAGCGCCGAACTGGGTCCGGAAGAGCGTTCGGTTATCCGTCCTCACCCGTTCCTGAGCGATCCTGCGGTCTACAAAGCCATGTCCATGGCCATCGACCGCCCACTGCTGGTTGAAGTTGGCTATGGTCAAGCTGGCCGTGTGTCTTGCTCTTGGGTTCCGGCCCCTGACGCATTTGCAGTCGACGTAGAAGGCTGTGATGTTCAGGATCTGGACGGTGCCAAGAAGATGCTCGACGATGCTGGCATCGTTGACACCGACGGCGACGGCGTTCGCGAAAAAGACGGTGTGCCTCTCTCCATTCTCTATCAGACCTCGACCAACGCTGTCCGTCAGGATTTCCAAGCGCTGATCAAAGACTGGTGGGAACAGATCGGCATGGAAGTCGAACTGCGCAATGTTGACGGCTCTGTCTTCTTTGGTGGTGACGCAGGTTCGCCTGACACCTTCCAGAAGTTCTACGCAGACGTAGAAATGTACGCCAACACCTTCAACGGCACCGATCCTCAGGCGTATCTGGGTAACGGTCTGTGCGACAAAGCTCCGCGTCCGGAAACACAGTGGCAGGGTGAAAACATCTCGCGCTTCTGCTCCGAAGAGTTTGACGCACTGCATGCTGAACTGTCGGCAACCGCCGATATGGCCGAGCGTTCGCGCATCGGTAAACAGCTGAGCCTGATGGCCTTCGAAGAAGGTGCGATGATCCCGCTGGTTCACCGTGGCCGCCTGTCCGCACATTCCAACACCCTTGGTGGTGTTATCCTGAACGTTTGGGATAGCGAACTTTGGAACGTTGCCGACTGGTACCGCATGAAGTAATGCGACTTCGGGTGCAGCATTGATGTGCTGCACCCGTTTTTATTTATTGTGATGGGCGCGTAAATCCGGCCCTTCTCAAAAGGACTTAAAACCCCATGAACCTAATGAACCGAGGCGCCGCATGCTAACATATGCAATCAGGCGACTGCTTCTTTCGATTCCGACGCTTCTGTTCATCAGTTTCGTCATCTTCATGTTGCTTCAGCTGGCACCGGGCGACCCAATGGCCCAAGTGCCTTTGACTGTCCCACCTGAAGTTAAACAAAAGATGCGTGAAGCGCTGGGTGTAGGTGAACCTGCACTGGTGCAATATTGGAAATGGCTGGTCCAAGTCTTTTGGATCGAACCGCAGGTGGCGATCGACGCCATGTTCGGAACCAGTTTTTCCGAAGGCAAACAACGCGTGATCAGCTGGCAAACCCGATCACCGGTGATGGATATCGTCATCCAGCGCATTCCCCAGACCCTGTGGGTTGTTGGTGTGGCTTACGTTGTCGGCATCTTGATCGCCCTGCCCATCGGCATCTATTCCGCCTATCGCCAGTATTCAGTCTTTGATCAGGCCGGAACTTTTGTCACTATGATCGGTTTTTCGATCCCGCCGTTCTTTACTGGACCGCTGCTGATTGTTGTGTTTTCGGTGTGGTTGGGTTGGTTCCCGTCGATTTATGACACCACACATGTGGTCAACGACTGGGCAAGCTTAAAAGAGCAATTACAGCAAATGATTATGCCGGTCATGGTGCTGGCGCTTCAGATCACGGCGATGCTCAGCCGCTACATGCGCGCCTCCATGCTCGATAACCTCGGTCAGGATTATGTACGCACCGCCCGTGCCAAAGGACTCAGCGAAAGCGTTGTGGTTCTTGTCCATGTCCTGCGCAATTCAATGATCCCCGTGGTCACAGTTATTGCGCTGGGGATTCCGTCAATCTTTGGCGGCGCAATCATCACCGAGAACGTGTTCAAAGTGAACGGCATTGGCCAGCTTTTGCTGACATGGCTGTTTGCCAACGACCTCCCCGGTGTCATGACCCTGACCTTTATCTTTGCGGTGCTTATCGTGATGTTCAACTTGATTGCAGATATCCTCTACGGCCTGCTCGACCCGAGGATTCGCTATGACTGAGACCATTGCCCCCATCGAAGCCCTCAAGGACAAAGGTCCGGACAAACCACCACGGTCACGCTGGAAAGACGTATGGGATCAGTTCACCAAACACAAAGGCGCTATGTTCGGCCTCGGGTTTTTGATTTTTATCACCCTTGCTGTTCTGATCGGTCCGCTGCTGTGGAGCGTTGAGCCGCAAAAGATCGACATCCGGAACAAGAACATGCGCCCGATCTATACGGCCATTTGGGATGCCGATGCCAAAGTTGGCTGGGAAAAACCTCTTGGCTCTGACCAACTGGGCCGCGATCAGCTGGCGCAAATCCTGTCTGGCGGCCGCGCCTCCATGGCCGTGGGTTGGGCGGCGATGGTGCTTAGCCTGTTGATCGGGACAGCGATTGGAGTTGCCGCCGGTTACTACAAAAAGCTCGATGGATTGCTGATGCGGACAACCGATCTGTTTCTGGCTCTGCCGGTGCTGCCGCTATTGCTGTTGGCGGTGACCTTGTTCAGGCAACCGCTTACCACTGCCTTTGGACCCGAGGGGGGCATGTTCATTCTGATTGTGTCCATCATCTCGGTGACGTCATGGATGCCAACAGCGCGGATTGTGCGCGGCGATGTGCTCGCCATCAAAGAGCGCGAGTTTGTGCTGGCGGCGCGGTCGATCGGCACCCTGCCCGGCAAGATCATTGGCCGCCACTTGCTGCCAAACGTGCTGTCCCCCATTCTAGTGTCTGCCGCTTTGGGCCTTGCTACGGCGATCATCACCGAAAGCGCGCTCAGCTTTCTTGGAGTCGGCTTCCCGTCCGACTTCCCGACATGGGGCAAAATGTTGGCTGATGCGGTGGTCCGGATGGAAGAATATCCCGAACGCGTCTTGTTACCCGGTATCGCCATTTCATTGACGGTTTTGTCGGTGAACTATCTGGGCGATGGGCTTCGCGACGCTTTGGACCCCCGTATCCGCGGCCGTTAATCCAAATTTGGCAAAAAGTTTTCAAAAGGCGGTCCATCGGGCCGCCTTTTGTGCATTTTCCGGCAATGAATCCGGTTCTGCCAAACATAGAAAACTAAGAACATCGTCACGCGCAGCACCCCATGGCCAAAGCCAAAGTTCCGCAATTGGTCGCCTTCGGGGACAAAGCAACTATCCACACGCCGGTTTTGGAACAGCGTCCCATTACTCATGCGAATTTGTGCATGCAAAACCCTTGCCAGACAGGTTTTCACACTCCAAACGGAACACTGTTCCAAAACCGGAGGCATCCATGTTCGAATCGCTAGGCTTTGAAGACCTGACCGCGCCCCAAGTCGCAGTCTACTTCGCATTGATCCTTGGCGCGCTGTTTGGCGCGCTGGCTGAACGTACGAAATTTTGCTTTCGCCGTGGTTTGGTCGGGGAAGATCGTCGTCAGGCACTGGGCGTCTGGCTCACTGCATTGGCCGTGGCGGTGATTGGCACCCAACTTGCCGTTGGCTATGAGCTCATCAGTTTTGATGACCACCGCTTTTTGACATCTGACTTGCCGATCGCAGCTATTTTGGTGGGCGGTACCTTGTTTGGAGCGGGCATGGTTCTAACACGTGGCTGTGCGTCCCGCCTGACGATCTTGTCCGCCACCGGCAACCTGCGGGCTGTCACTGTTTTACTTGTCTTTGCCATCTCGGCCCATGCGATCCTCAAAGGCGCGCTGGCCCCATTGCGCAGCAGCTTGGGTGCAATCACCCTACCAATGGGTGACGCAATCAGCCTAGCGTCCCTGCCGGGCGGCGCATTGTTTTGGACCGGCGTGCTGGCCATCGCCGCCTTGGCCGTTGGCCTACGTTCGGGCAACCGCCCGTCCATGTTGCTAGCAGCGGCATTGATCGGGGCCTTGGTCCCCTTGGGATGGGTCGGCACCGGCTTTATTCTGTATGATGATTTTGATCCGGTCGCGATGGAAAGCCTCGCCTTCACCTCGCCTTGGACGGACACCTTGTTCTGGACCGTGGCGGCCTCGTCAATCCCCGCCAACTTCGGTCTGGGTTTGATTGGTGGCACTCTTCTGGGCAGCTTTGTCTCAGCCGCCGCTGCCCGCCGCCTGCAATGGCAAAGCTTCACATCCGCCCCTGAGACCCTACGCTACATTTCGGGCGCGGTGATGATGGGCATCGGCGGCGTTCTAGCTGGCGGCTGTACCATCGGTGCGGGTCTATCGGGCATCCCGACCTTGTCCGTTGCAGCTTTGCTAACGCTGTTGGTCATCACCCTATCCGCCCTAACAACCAATATCCTAATGCGTCCGGCGGCAGCCCGCGCCCTTAGCCCGGCGGAATGATCCCGCAAATTTCTTCTGTCCGAAAATATCCACGGGGGTGAGCCAGCCGAAAGGCTGGCGAGGGGGCAGACAGCCCCCTACCCGCTTCCGGAAAACACGCCCTTTAGGCAAGTGCCCTCAGGGGCGCGTTATAAATCCAGCCCGCCTTGCTCGACCTTGTGCTTGATCCGCCGTATCAACCACCAGACAACAGCGACGACCGGCAAAACGATCAGTGCTGTCATCATCCCTTTGGACAAGCCGACCGTTCCGGCAAGCGGATACAAAAGGTACCCAACCAAGGACACGGCGTAGTAACTGATCGCCACCACTGACAGCCCCTCGACCGTTTCTTGCAACCGCAACTGCAACTCAGCCCGCTGGTTCATGCTATGGAGCAGCTGCTGGTTTTGCGCAGAACGCCCCACTTCTACTTGCGTGCGCAGTAAATCTGCTGCCCGTGTGGCCCGCTGAACCATACTGTCCAACCGGATTTGCGCGCTTTTAACGGTCCGCATCGCCGGATCGTAGCGCCGCATCATAAACTCTGCAAAAATCTGCCGTCCCTGATACCGCTCTTCGCGGAGAACTTCGACCCTCTGGTTCACAATCGCCTCATAGGCCCCTGTGGCCCCCATTCGAAACGACATTCGCGCTGACAGGCTCTCTAACTCCGTCGAGACCCGCAACAATGCCCGCAGTATTGTTTCCTCTTGACCGTTTTGCGTCACCATAAGATCCATCAAGCCGGTCAGCTCGCTGTCGATCTCGCCCAAACGCGGGCCAACTTGGTGCACACGGGTAAAGCCAAGCATCGACATGGCTTTGTAAGTCTCGATCTCGCACAAACGCTGCGCAATGCGCCCGGCACGGCGCTCTCCTACATGCTCCCGCACAAACACGGCAAAGCGTTGATGCCCCGATGGATCAATGCGAAAATCCCCTGCAACAACGGCGTCATCGTCAAGCACAGTGCTCACCGCCAGGCTTTCAGGCACAAACCAGTCGGTCAGGGCGGTGTCCACCACCCCGTCTTCGGGTCGCTGCATGATCCGAAGCATCGCCGATGTCACCCGCACGCCCGGTGCTTCTTCTAACCAATCGCTGGGGAAGACGTCAAAATCAGTTGGGTCAAACGGCTTGTCACCCAAGCCCGGCAAAAACACAGTATAGGTCACAAATTCAGTGTGTTGCTCCCACTTCAGCGTATGCTGACCGATCTGCCCCGAATAATGTGTGGCCCCCGGCTGCGGGTGGGCCGCGCCATAGCGATCCAGCAAGGCCATCAGGTGCACAAGGTCTTGCCCGCGGTCCCGAGACGCCGCTTCGCTAGGTTGTTTCAGCGCCAAATAGATCGCGCGGCATGGGGCCGTCAGCGATGGAAAAGGTCGGGCATGCAGCTCGTTAGCCAGTTTGTAGCGTAATGGATGATCTTGGATCGGGGGCATGGGGACATCCTCTGGGTTCGGGCGAACATGCGCAGAGCACACATCTTTGTAAAGATGTAATTCGTTTCATTTCAACATCTTACAAGAATACAATTGTATACCGAACCTTGCACATCACCGTTCAAAGCAGCCCGTCTTATGCCTGCACTGCCGGACGATAACGGCTGATCATCTCGTAATTCTTGCGCGGTCCCTTGACCCGCCACCTGCACGACCACAGCGGCCAATTCTCAAAGTCATACGACGCATCGTATTGATCGGGATCACACCAATGGGCACTATCACCGCCCCGTGAAGGCACGACATGGAAGAAACGTCCGTCTTGAAAAAACACCCGTAGGTCATTGTCCCAGCGGTATTTTCTCTCAGCCTCAAACGTGCCCTGCCCCGGCATATGCAACTGACCGATTTCAGTATAAAGCGCGCCCCCCACCTCGGGCTGCCATGTCGCACGGCCAGTGAAATGCGCCTGAGGTCCGTCAACAGGCCGTATATCCCGTTCAATCAGCCAATCACCGATAAAGTCCTGCAAGGATTTTTTTTGTTGGCACGAGGTCATAGAATGAAAGGGGCTCCGCTCATCAAAGGCATCAAAAACCTCTTAAAGATTTGTTTACAGTTTTGCCACAATGACCCCAAAAAAATCACATTTACGCCCCCGTGCTACGCAATAACCCGGGCAGCCCAAGCAATTATGCACTGAATCGGTGCAATCCAAATGTGTTCATTTTAGAAGGTAAAACCCAATGTTCTCCCTCATTTGCCGCAGTCTGTTTTTCATGTCGATCTGGATGTTGACCGCATCCAACCACCCGCAGGTGCCAGAAACGCCTTTGGGCCCCGAAGCTCAGGCCCAAGCCAATTGGATATTGGAACCAATGCATTTCGCCGCCTCTCTCTAACTGTCGACCCATCCCTTCAATTACCTCGCGCGAGGCAGGCCCCCCGCCAATATCCAAATGGATTGGGACAAACAGGTTCAGGAAAGACTGAAAAGACGCGCAAAGTGTCATCAGGGCAATCGGTCACCGCCGCTTGCCCTTGTGACATTTGCAGCGTCGGTTTATGACGCCCTCGCCCTCTGCTCACAACTCACATAAAGGTTTGCCGATGATCCCGCGTTATTCCCGCCCCGATATGGTTGCCATCTGGTCCCCCGAAACCAAATTCCGCATCTGGTACGAGATCGAGGCACATGCCTGTGACGCGCAAGCCAAACTGGGTGTGATCCCGCAGGCCAACGCCGATGCGGTTTGGAAAGCAAAAGACGTTGATTTTGATGTCGCACGGATTGACGAAATCGAAGCCGTTACCAAGCATGACGTTATCGCGTTCCTGACCCATCTGGCCGAAATCATCGGCAACGATGAGGCCCGTTTTGTGCATCAGGGCATGACCTCTTCTGACGTCTTGGACACCTGTTTCAACGTTCAACTGGTCGGCGCCTCTGATCTGTTGATCACCGGTATCGAAGGTCTGTTGGCCGCGCTCAAGCGCCGCGCAATCGAACATAAAGACACTATTCGCATTGGCCGCAGCCACGGTATCCATGCCGAACCCACAACAATGGGCCTGACTTTTGCCCGTTTCTACGCCGAAATGGACCGCAACCTGTCGCGGATGCGCGATGCGCGTGCCGAAATCGCCACTGGTGCCGTGTCCGGTGCGGTGGGGACATTCGCCAATATCGATCCTGCAGTCGAAGAGCATGTCTGCGATCAAATGGGTCTGGTGCCCGAACCGATCAGCACACAGGTTATTCCGCGCGACCGCCACGCCGCTTTCTTTGCGACACTGGGCGTCATCGGTTCTTCGATCGAAAACATCTCGACAGAGATTCGCCACATGCAGCGCACCGAAGTTCTTGAGGCCGCTGAATTCTTCTCGATGGGTCAAAAGGGCTCATCGGCGATGCCGCATAAGAAAAATCCGGTTCTGACCGAAAACCTGACCGGCTTGGCACGTTTGGTGCGTATGGCCGTGGTTCCAGCGATGGAAAACGTCGCCCTATGGCACGAGCGTGACATCTCGCACAGCTCGGTTGAACGCAATATCGGCCCCGACACCACCATCACGCTTGATTTTGCCTTGTCGCGCCTGACAAGCGTGATCGACAAGCTGCTGGTGTATCCGCAGAACATGTTGGACAACATGAATAAATTTCCGGGTTTGGTGATGTCCCAGCGCGTTTTGCTGGCCCTGACCCAAGCCGGAGTGTCCCGCGAAGACGCCTACCGTCTGGTACAACGCAACGCGATGAAAGTCTGGGATCACCGCACCGATTTCCGCGAAGAGCTGCTCGCTGATGAAGAAGTCCGCGCGGCGCTTTCCGAAGACGAGATCAACGAAAAATTCGACCTTGGATATCACACCAAACATGTCGATACGATTTTTGCCCGCGTTTTCGGCGAAGATTAATTTCGCGTTTCAATGCACTTGTAAAAGCGTCCCCTTGGGGGCGCTTTTTCTTTTGGCTTTCTGATGAATTTTCACGGCAAGCTTAACGGACGGGAAACCTTGGCGCTTTAGTTCTGGATGCAGACCGACCCTTAGCGGAGACCTGCTGCCATGACCGCCCTTGCCCTGCCCGGCCCGACATCTGTCGGCCCTGCGATACTATCGCGTAAGACCAAGGCCGCCATTGTCGTGCAGTTCTTGCTGAACGAAAAAACCGATATCCCCTTGGCCGACCTGCCAGAGGATCAGCAGGCCGAACTGACCATGCTGATGGGCAATATGCGCTATGTGGACCGCGATACACTAAACACTGTAATTGATGAATTCTCCAACGAGTTGGAGCAGATCGGTCTATCCTTTCCCGGCGACATGGCCGGAGCGCTCAGCGCGCTTGACGGCAAGATCAGCCCGCGGACCGCGATGCGGTTACGCAAGGAGGCAGGGGTCCGCCAGACCGGCGATCCTTGGCAACGCATCAACGCACTCGATATTGACCGCATTGAACGTCTTGTTTTGTCAGAAGCCACCGAAATTGCCGCTGTGATGATGTCAAAGATTGATGTCAGCAAGGCCGCACAGGTTTTGTCAAAGCTACCGGGCGACAAGGCAAGGCGTATTTCCTATGCCGTTTCGATGACCACCGGGGTCACCCCTGACGCGGTTGACCGCATTGGTCTGGCGCTGGCTGCCCAATTGGATGCTGAACCCCTGCGGGCCTTTACCGCCAAACCCGAAGAACGCCTTGGCTCCATCCTGAATTATTCGAATTCCGCAATCCGCGATGAGCTTTTGGGCGATCTCGAAAAGGAGGATCAGGTCTTTGCCGATGCCGTTCGTAGGGCAATCTTTACCTTCGCGAATATTCCCGAGCGTCTGAATGCGATCGATGTGCCGAAAATCACCCGAGATGTGAAGCCGGACACTTTGGCGACCGCAATTGCCGCGGCCACCGGCGGTACCGAAGAGGAACAAAATGGAGCCAATTTCTTATTGGATAACATGTCAAAACGCATGGCCGACAACATCCGTGAAGAAGCTGAGGCCAAGGGCACCGTCAAACCCAAGATCGGTGAAAAAGCCATGAACGAAGTGGTCAGCGCCATCCGCGATCTGGTGAATGTCGGTGAAATTGAACTGCTGAACCCGGACGACGACGACTAAGCTCACATCTTGCCGACCGCCGCAGCTGGGCGTAAAAAGACCTGATCTTGGATTGGGGACTGCTGTGGCAAAATCTAAAAAGAAAGCCCGCAGCCATGGCGGATGGGAAGACCGGCTGGCCGATATTGCGATTCGCGGGCTGATCTGGATTGCATTGATATTCCCGGTCAGAACCCGATTGAAATTAATCAGTTGGTTGGTGCGGTGTTGTGTTGGCCCGCTGGCTGGCTGGAAAAAACGAATTGGCAGCAATCTGGACTATGTCTGGCCAGATCTGCCGGAGGCCGATCGCACGAGGATCATTGAAGAGGTTCTCGACAATGTTGGCCGTGCCTTTATCGAAAACTACGACGTACCGGAAATGTTGGCCCGCGGCGCGAAATTCAACATTTCAGGCCCCGGATTGGCTCATATCGAACGCGCCCGCGCCGAAGGGCGGCCGGTGCTACTTGTATCCGGTCACTACGGCAGCGGGGAATGTGCCCGTTGCGCATTGGTTGCACGCGGGTATCAAGTTGGCGGGCTGATCCGCCCCATGTCGAACCCCTTTTTCAACGCCCATTACGTCAAGAATATGCGCGACATTTGTGAGCCCGTCTTTGAGCAAGGCCGCCGTGGCACAATGGGCTTGATCAAACATGTGAAGCAAGGCGGTATGGCGATACTCTTGTTTGACGTTTTTGACAGCGCCGGAGAACCGATTGATTTTCTTGGGAAACCTGCTCCAACTCTGACATCAACTGCGGATATTGCGCTGCGCACCAATGCCCTGATGATACCCTATTTTGGCATCCGGCACGCCGACCGATATGGGTTTGAAGCGGTTTTTCAAGAACCGATTGAACACAGCACGCCGATAGAGATGATGCGCGAAGCCACGCACCGTCTTGAAGAGCAGATCCGCAAGGACCCGGGTCAGTGGCTGTGGTTGCACCGGCGTTGGAAACCCGAACGCCAAAAGCGACTTCAGCGCAAACGCGCAGCCGCAACAATGGCACCGTGATTGGGCTCTTGCAGGATGACAACAACGGGGCCCAGCCCTTTCAACGAGAACTTCGCTGAGTAGGTTCCTTGGCCGTTCCACTGTTCAACCCGCTGCCAATCCTTAACAATATGGCTATACGTCAAAGAGCGGCCCGAGTTTTCACCGCGGGTGATCTTGACCTCTTCGGTCGGTTCATAGCGCACGATGTGAATATCACAGGGCTCAGAACCCGCCAGGGATTTGGCATTGATCCGCAGGGTATTGCCAGAACGCGATACATCCAGATCCACACGCGGCGCGCGTTTCGCGTGTTTGCGGATCAAGTCCGTCACTTTCATTGGCCGCGAGCCAACAACGTCTTCTGCCCCATTGATCACCATTTGAGGGGTGTAGATGGTTCGCCACCCTCCGGCACGGGCATAGCCCTTTTGGCGCTTGGTAAACTTTGCCTGCGCAAAGCTGTCTTTCCAGCCAATGTAGTCCCAATAATCGACATGCAAGGCCAGAGGAATCACGTCATCGCGCCCCGCCAGTTCATGCAGCAATGCGTCGGCAGGCGGACAAGAGGAGCATCCTTGAGAGGTATATAGCTCGACCACAACTTGATTTTCTTGGGCCCAAAGTGCGCCGGAAAAGGCTGTCCAAGCGACAATCGACATCGCGGAAAGTTGGGGGATGAGCTTGCGCATGTCTGTTATTGTCTCCGATCTTGCCTCACTGGTTTAAAAGACTGCGGCCGGTCATGCCAATCACTCATTTGCGACTGAACCGTGACCCGCCTGTAACAAAAGTTTGCCAAGCTGGCCTTCAAAAACGAAGTTGACGGCATACCTTGGCATACAAGTGGTCACCCGCCTTGATCGAATTCCCCACTTGAGGCACTACAAAGGCAGGTTTCCATACTTGTCGTATTCCCATCGGAGGTATCCATCATGCCCATCACCGTAGGCCAAGACAGCGCAAAGGCGCGCAAGACGATCACAGTTGGTGATCAGTCCGTTTCCTATTACTCGATCCCCGCCGCCCAAAAAGCCGGCCTTGGCGATTTTTCCAAACTGCCCGCCGCACTAAAAGTAGTGTTGGAAAACATGCTGCGATTTGAGGACGGCAAGACCGTTTCCGTCGATGATATCAAAGCCTTTGCCGAATGGGGGGCCAATGGCGGCAAGAACCCGCGCGAAATCGCCTATCGCCCGGCACGGGTGCTGATGCAGGATTTTACCGGTGTTCCGGCGGTTGTTGACCTTGCGGCGATGCGCGACGGAATTGTAAGCCTCAAGGGCTCTGCCGCCAAAATCAACCCGTTGGTGCCTGTGGATCTGGTCATCGACCATTCGGTTATGATTGACGAATTCGGCAACCCGCGGGCGTTCCAGATGAACGTAGACCGCGAATACGAACGCAATATGGAACGCTACACATTTCTCAAATGGGGCCAGTCCGCGTTTGACAATTTCCGTGTTGTGCCCCCCGGAACCGGCATCTGCCATCAGGTGAATTTGGAATATCTGGCCCAAACGGTTTGGACGGACACGGACCAAAATGGTGACCAAGTGGCCTATCCTGACACTTTGGTCGGCACCGACAGCCACACCACCATGGTCAACGGCGTGGCCGTTTTGGGCTGGGGTGTCGGCGGGATAGAAGCCGAAGCCGCAATGCTGGGCCAGCCGATCTCGATGCTCATTCCCGAGGTTGTCGGATTTGAGCTGACCGGCGCGATGGTCGAAGGCACCACTGGCACGGACCTTGTGTTGAAAGTTGTGGAAATGCTGCGCGAAATGGGTGTGGTTGGCAAATTCGTCGAATTCTACGGCAGCGGGCTCGACAGCCTGCCACTGGCTGACCGTGCAACAATTGCCAACATGGCCCCCGAATATGGCGCGACCTGCGGCTTCTTTCCAATCGATGGCGAAACCCTACGCTACCTACGCAACACTGGCCGCGATGAGGCCCGTGTGCAACTGGTCGAAGCCTATGCCAAGGAAAACGGGTTCTGGCGTGATGCGGATTACAGCCCGATCTACACCGCCACCCTTTCGCTTGATATGGGCACCATTGTTCCCGCAATTTCAGGGCCCAAACGCCCGCAAGACTATGTCGCACTGGACGGTGCTGACCAAGCCTTTGCCAAGGAAATGGAAACCACATTCAAACGTCCCATGGGCAAGCAGATCGCCGTCAAAGGCGAAGACTACACGATGGAATCGGGCAAGGTTGTTATCGCTTCGATCACGTCGTGCACCAACACCTCCAACCCCTATGTGATGATCGGCGCGGGCCTTGTGGCGCGTAAAGCGGCCGCGCTGGGTTTGAACCGCAAACCATGGGTCAAGACATCGCTTGCACCGGGATCGCAGGTGGTTTCGGCTTATCTTGAGGCCGCCGATCTGCAAAAAGACCTTGATGCGCTTGGCTTCAACCTTGTTGGCTATGGCTGCACAACCTGCATCGGCAACTCTGGCCCGATCCAGCAAGAAATTAGCGATGCCATCGCCGAGGGTGATTTGGTTGCGACATCGGTTCTGTCCGGTAATCGCAACTTTGAGGGCCGTATTTCACCCGATGTGCGCGCCAACTATCTGGCGTCGCCGCCGCTTGTTGTGGCCTATGCCATCGCCGGAACGCTGGACATCAACCTAGCGAAGGATGTGATCGGACAAGACAAAGACGGCAATGACGTCTTCTTGAAAGACATCTGGCCCTCGACCCAAGAAATCGCAGAATTGGTTGAACAAACTGTAACGCGCGAGGCGTTTTTGTCGAAATACGCCGACGTCTTTAAGGGCGACGAAAAATGGCGGTCCGTGGAAACCACCGATGCGGAAACCTATGACTGGCCTGCGGTTTCCACCTACATTCAAAACCCGCCATACTTTCGCGGGATGGGATCAGAGCCGGGGGTTATTACCAATATCAATGACGCCAAGGTGCTGATGGTGCTCGGCGATATGATCACCACGGACCACATCTCGCCCGCAGGGTCTTTTGCGCAATCCAGCCCCGCAGGACAATACTTGATGGAGCGGCAGGTAGCACCGCGTGAGTTCAACTCCTACGGATCCCGCCGCGGCAACCACGAGATCATGATGCGGGGCACCTTTGCCAACATCCGCATCAAGAACGAAATGCTGGATGGTGTAGAGGGCGGCTATACTCTTGGGCCAGATGGCAAACAGACGTCGGTTTATGAGGCATCGATGGCCTATCAAGAGGCCGGTACACCGCTGGTGATCTTTGGCGGCGAACAATACGGGGCCGGATCATCGCGCGACTGGGCCGCGAAGGGCACCAGCTTGCTTGGCGTCAAGGCTGTGATCGCCGAGAGCTTTGAGCGCATTCACCGTTCAAATCTGGTCGGCATGGGGGTTATCCCGTTCGAATTCACCAATGGGGACAGTCGCAAAAAACTGGGCCTGACCGGCCATGAAACCGTGTCGATTGCAGGCCTGGACACGATCCAGCCCCTGCAAGAGGTACCTTGCACGATAACCATGGCGGACGGGACCGTGCACAATATCATGATCAAATGCCGGATCGATACAGCGATTGAAATCGAATATATCGAACATGGCGGCGTGCTGCATTACGTGCTTCGCAACCTCGCCAAGTCATAAGGGATCACGAATGTGACCAAAGCGGCCTCGCAGGTAACTGCGGGGCCTTTTTCTTTGCTGGTGTCGCCGATACACGGGGGCAAAGAAACCCCATGCAGGTGCCCCCCAATGCCCCATTCGCGCGATAATCTGATCGGCAGCCTGTGGATGATCCTTGCTATGGCGGGATTTGCCCTTGAGGATGCGTCCATCAAAGGGGCTGCGCAGGCGATGCCCGTGGCGCAGGTTTTGTTGATCTTTGGCTTTGGCGGAATGGCCGTTTTCGGCGCATGGGCCGCCTATCGCGCACAGCCGGTCTTTACGCGCGATGTCCTGTCAAAACCCATGCGTATCCGCGCGGTGTTCGAAATTTGCGCTCGCCTGTTCTACGTCCTGGCGCTGACCCTCACTCCGCTCAGTTCCGCCACAGCCATCATGCAGGCCACGCCGATTGTTGTCGTTCTCGGGGCCGCGATTTTCTTTGGTGAAAATGTTGGTTGGCGCCGTTGGAGTGCGGTTGTGATTGGTCTGCTCGGGGTTTTGCTGATCCTGAAACCCACCCCCAGCAGTTTCTCACCGTTGTCGATTTTTGCCGTCTTGGGCATGCTCGGATTTGCCGGGCGGGATCTGGCCAGCCGCGCCGCACCAAAATCCCTGAGCACCGCAGCGCTTGGCGTCTTTGGCTTCGCTGCAATTGTTTTTGCGGGCGGTGCTTTCACAATTTGGGATGGTCCAAATTTTGTCGCTATGGACTTGCGGCAATGCGGTTTGATGGCTTTGGCTGTCGGGGCCGGTGTGATGGGCTATAGCGCCTTGATGCAGGCCATGCGCACCGGAGAAGTCGCCACAGTCACTCCGTTCCGTTACACGCGGCTCTTGTTCGGGCTTGGTCTGGGTGTCACTCTGTTTGGCGAACAATTGGATGGGCAGACGTTGATCGGCTGCGCGGTTGTTGTTGCGTCAGGCTTGTTCTTGATGTGGCGCGGGCGCTGACTCAATCGGCAACAAACTGCACAAAAACTGATTGATCACGCAAGAAACCGCGTATTTCGGCGTCATAACAATAGGTTTGCATCAAAGGGTCAGGAATTCCCCCCTACCATTTTCACCCACATGCCCCATGTTGCTAGGAAGACAACAAAAGGCGATCCCCATGAAAACCATCACATTGATCCAAGCTGCGGCCCTGCTGATCCTTGCGCTGATGGGGGCCTATACGGCCGGTCATGCCAATGCCGATGTGGTGGCAAAGGGCGGATGCGCAGATGTTGAACACGCCGCCTATTGCGAACTATAGAGGCCGAACTTTGGGAACCCGGCTTTAGCTGCCCGCCTGATCCAATGCCCTGTTCAGTTCCGGCAAAAAGCGCTGTTCGTAGTCTGATCCGATCAGCGGTCCAGTGTAGCGAAACAAAACCGTCCCCTTCCCGTCCAGAATGAAAGTTTCGGGCGGCGCAGTGACCCCCCAATCAATTGCAGTCCGGCCCGGAGCATCAAAGCCGACGGCCATAAACGGATTGCCGCCGCTGTTCAAAAACTGCTGCGCCTGTCCAGTTTTATCCTTGAAATTCACACCAACAATACGCAACCCATCGGCCTGCATCTTCATCAGGTTCGGATGTTCTACGCGGCAAGGCGGGCACCAGCTGGCCCAAAAGTTGACCATGGTGACGTCACCAGATGTCAGCATCTCGCGGGTGATACCGTCATAGCCGTCAAGGGCAACATTTGTGATCTCGGGCGCAGGTTGACCGATAAAGGTCGACGGCAATTCACGCGTATTGCCGCGCTGCATGCCGAAATAGACCATCACGGCAAAACCCATGAAAATGATCGGCGGTAGCATCATCAACGGCGACAGGCCGCTTTTCTTTTGCTCAGCCATGTTTGACGCGCTCCTCAATGGCAGCCAGTTCGACTTTTAATTTGCGCGACCGGCGGATCGACAGCGCGACCAAGACCACGATCAGCGCAATCGACACTGCGTAAGACGACAGCACCGCATCCGCGTATTTTCCCAGCTCAGGCATCATGTCAAACGCTCCCGTGCGATAAGGGCGCGCGCGCGGCGGGCCCGGATTTCGGTTTGCGTGCGCAAGAATACCAACGCAATGAACAACAACACAAAACCGGCGATGCTCACATAGAGCGGATTGGAATAGACGTCCGCGACATGCTCTTCTTTATCGAGCGACAAAGACGCACCTTGGTGCAATCCTTGATTCCAAAATAGCACTGCATACCGTGACAAAATCGCAAAGACCGATCCGACAAGACACAAAATCGAGGTCAGGTCAGCTGCGGTGTCGTCATCCTCGATCGCTTCCCAAAGCGCGATGTAGCCCAAATAGAACAGAAACAGGATCAAAAAGGACGTCAGCCGCGGATCCCAGACCCACCATGTGCCCCACATCGGTTGGCCCCAGATCGCACCGGTGGCCAGTGCGATCACAGTCATAACCGCGCCCACAGGGGCCGCTGCCCGCGCCGCAAGCGCCGAGACATGGTGACGTCGCACGATCCAGACCAAAGATGCGACCAGCATCATGATCCATGCGTTGATCGCCATCAGTGCCGCCGGCACGTGCAGGTAAATGATTTTAACGGTCGAGCCTTGCCGATAATCGTCAGGGGTGAAGAAGAAGCCCCAGACCAAGCCAGAGACCAGACAAATCACAGCACCGACGGCCAAATAGGGCATCAAACGGTCTGTGGTACGGATGAATTTCACCGGATTGGCGTATTCCCAGATCGACATGGGTGTGCTGTTTCCTTGTTGCGCGGCACAATTTACACCTCATATTCCGCAAAGGTGCAAGCTGGCCCGTGATCACTTTTTCTCTATGGGCCCTGCCCTGCGAGAGTTGAGGTCTTTGTGCAATATCAGGCTGCGGGTGGTCCTTGATTTAACGCAGGTTAATACGCAAAACAGCGGCGCTGGCAAAGGGCAGCAATGCCACAGCCCCAAAGCTGATTCCAGCCAGCATCAAAAGCGGTGTTTGCACGGTCAGCCCTTCGCCGCCGCGCCGCGCAACCTCGGCCCCGAAGACCAAAGTCGGCACGTAGAGCGGTAGCACCAGCAGCGACATCAACAGACCGCCCCGTTTCAAACCGACGGTCAGCGCCGCCCCAAATGTTCCAATCACCGACAGCGCCGGTGTCCCCACCGCAAGCGACACCACAACCCAGAAGTAACCACCCTGCGGAAGACTGAGCAGCACACCCAAAGCGGGCGCGGCTAAAACCAACGGCAAACCAGTGGTTAACCAGTGCGCAAGGGCTTTGACGGTGACGATCCCCTCCATCGGCAAGGGGGCTGTGGCAAGCAAATCGATGCTGCCATCTTCAAAATCCAACGCAAAAATCCGGTCTAGCGACAACAGACAGGCCAGCAAGGCACCGATCCACAAAATGCCGGGGGCAATTTTTGATAGCAACGCGGTTTCGGGGCCAACGCCCAACGGAACCAGAACCGTAACGATCAAAAAGAAAGCCAACCCAAGGCCGAAACCGCCGCCCGCCCGCACAGCAAGGCGCAAATCCCGTGTTAACAGCGCAATCATAGAAAGGCCTCATCGACGGCTGAAACCCTTGGAACGGCGCGGTAGGGCGCGACATCAAAAACATCCGCCTCGTCCAGCCCCAAATCGATATGGGTGGCCATCAAAGCCGACCCGCCCGTCGCCAAATGCCCGCGTACAGCTTCGGCGAACAGGGCCACAGACGCTGCGTCCAGTGACACGGTTGGCTCGTCCAGCACCCAAACAGGGCGGCCAGTGACCATAAGCCGTGCCAAGCCAAGGCGGCGTTTTTGTCCCGCCGACAGAGATCCGGCTGGACGCTCTGCCAAACCTAGCAAGTCAAATCCGGCCAAAGCCTGTGAAATATCGGTATTGCCAAAGACCTGCGCCCAGAACGTTAGGTTTTCGGTCACTGTTAGCGCCGTTTTCAAACCATCCGCATGGGCCGCATAGGCGATACGTTCACCCGCGCCGGTGATGTCGCCCTCAAGCGCCGGTTGCAGTCCGGCGATGGTGCGCAGCAATGTGGTTTTACCGGACCCGTTTGGCCCACGCAGCACCAAGGCCCGACCGGCGGTCAGTGAAAACGACAGCCCTTCGAGAACGGGAACTCCGCCCCGCGCCACGGCCAGATTTTTGACTTGCAGTTCCATGGCTTCCCCTTACCCGAAGGGTTCGTAATGCGCAAAGCGGCAAAGCGCATTGACCCTTATCAAGCGCCTTGCCAATGTCCTAGACAGGCAACGCAGCCACTGCGACGCGGCGACCTTCGGACAGCAAGACATTGAACGTACGGCAGGCAGAAGGCGAACTCATGGCCTCAACCCCAAGACCGGCTTCTTCAAGGGTGCTGCGCAAATCGGCGGGTATATGGGCAATTTCGGCACCGGTGCCGACAAACAACACGTCGATCTGGCCAACCAGCGCCAGTAAGGCGTCCGGATCATCCATCCCGCGCCATGGCAACACACCGGTCGAGGTCAACAAAAGCGGGCCATTGAACACCTGATTGGCGACCCGAAAGAACCCCGGACCATAGCCATCGACGGGCACCGCATCGTTGAATGACATTTCATTGACTTCCATAGTGTATCCTCAACTCCAGATCGGTAGGCCTGACAGCGCAGAAGCGGCGATGACCGCATAGGCTGCAGCTCTATATATACGCTCATATCCGGGGCGAAACAGCCTTCCGCCTATCCAGCTGCCAAGCATCCCCGGAACCGCCAGAAAAACGCCCAGCACAGCCCATTTCAGCTCCATCCGGCCAAATCCGGCGATCCCGATCATCAGCAAAATGTCATAACCAAACAGATACAGCAGCGTGTTGGCGCGGATCACCTGAGTTGGCAAAGGTCGGGCCATATAGAACAAAATCACTGGAGGACCGGGCAATCCTGCTGTCCCGCCCAAAAAACCGGCGGCGGCACCAATCGCGTAGACCATGCCTGCCCGCACCTCGCCGCGATAGCGCAGCCCAAGGATCAAAACCACAAGCATACCGATTGCCAGACCGCTTACACCGAACCGGAAAATGTCCTGAGGCACCTGCCCCAATATCCAAAGTCCAACAGGCAACAGCAACACGGTTCCAATCAGCAACCGCCGCAGATCGACCCTTGCAGCATCCCCCCAAGCCCGGCGCAACAAGGGCAACGGGCTGAGGACATCCATGAAGGTAAGCGTTAAAATCGCTGCAATGGGGGGAAGATATTGGGCAGCCACAGGCAAGAACACAAGCGCTGTTCCAAAGCCGGTAAAACCGCGTGTCAGGCCGCTCATGAATGCGGCCAAGATAATCCAGCCCAGCCCCGAAGTTGAAGCCAGGCTGGATATAAAATCAGGCATCCACGTCGCCGAACTGGTTGCCGGTGGTGTCTGTAGGCTTGGACCAATCCCGCTTGACGCCAAGGCGCAGCAAAATGGCCGAAGCCACAAAAATCGAGCTATAAGTCCCGACAATCACGCCCCAGATCATTGCAAAAACAAAGCCTCGGATCACGTCACCGCCAAGCACATAGAGCGAAATCAATGCCAGCAAAGTGGTCACAGATGTCATAAACGTCCGGCTCAATGTTTCATTGATCGACAGGTTCAAAACCTCTTTGAGGTCCTTGGATTTGAATTTGATCAGGTTTTCACGCACCCGGTCAAACACCACTACAGTGTCGTTCAATGAATAGCCCACAATGGTCAGCAGTGCCGCGATGATCGCCAGATCAAACCGGATTTGCAGCTCGGAAAAGACACCGATTGTCAGAACGACGTCATGCACAAGGGCCGCAACCGCGCCCAAAGCAAACTGCCATTCAAACCGCAGCCAGATGTAGAACAAAACAGCGGCGATCGCCAAAGCAACCGCTGTGGCCGCCGTTTTGATCAGCTCACCCGATACCTTGGGGCCAACAGATTCGACGGATACAAACCGGATATCAGGGGCAACCGTCTTCAAGGCCGTGCGGGCCCCGTCGATCACATCGCCTTTGACCGACTCCTGCCCGTCTTGGGCTTGAATCCGTACCATGGCAACATGCTGGTCTTCTGCAAAGTTCACGTCAAAGACTTCGGAGATAACAACATCGCCAAAGTTCAATTCGGCCAGAGCGGCCCGATAGGCGGCCACGTCAATTGCCTGACTGCTTTCGGTACGGATAGTGGTACCGCCGCGAAAATCGATGCCGTAATTCAGACCTTGCCAAAAGAAGCTGACCATTGCCGCAACCATCATCAGGCCGGAAATACCGAGCCAGACTGTTGAACGGGCGAAGAAATCCCAAGACGTGTTTTCAGGAACTAATCTTAGTCGCATGTTACACCTCAATCTTTTTGGGACGGCGTTTTTCGAACCACATGACAATCAAAAGCCGTGTGACGAAAATCGCGGTGAAGACGGATGTCAAAATACCAAGGCCAAGGGTGATGGCAAAGCCGCGCACCGGACCTGAGCCCATGACATACAAGATAACCGCCGTGATAAAGGTGGTGATATTGGCATCGATAATCGCTGAAAGCGCTTTTTCATAGCCCAGTTCGATCGCACGCGCCGGGCCTTTGGCTGTTTTCAGTTCCTCTCGGATACGTTCAAACACCAGCACATTTGCGTCCACAGCCATACCAACCGTCAAAACGATTCCGGCGATACCGGGAAGCGTCAACGTGGCTCCAATCAGGCTAAGGACACCAAAAATCAAACCAACGTTGATGGTCAGTGCAATATTGGCATAGATCCCGAAACGGCCATAACTAAGCGCCATAAAGATCAAAACCGCAGCAAAGGCGACACTTGTGGCGATCTTGCCCGCGTCAATGCTGTCTTGTCCCAGTTCCGGCCCGATTGTGCGTTCTTCAAGGAATTCCAACTGCGCCGGAAGCGCACCTGCACGCAGCAAAACCGCGAGGTTCGTGCTTTCTTCGACCGAGAAGCGGCCCGTGATGATACCTGATCCACCCGGAATGTGGCTTTGGATTACGGGGGCACTGATGACCTCGCCGTCCAAAACAATCGCAAAAGGCGAGCCTATGTTTTCGGCAGTATAGTTGCCAAATTTGCGCGCGCCGGTTGGATTGAAGGTAAAGTTCACCGCAGGGCGACCGCCTTGATCAAAAGTCGGTTGGGCGTTGGTCAGTTCTTCGCCCGTCACCACCGCGGTCTTTTCAAGGATGTAGAAAACACCCTCTTCGTCAACCGAAGGCAAAATTTCGTTGCCGACACCGGCTTGACCATCCGCAGAACCAGCACGGCCAACAACAGGCTGAAACGTCAGCTGTGCGGTTGTACCAATCAGATCTTTAAGCTCTTGCGCGGAGCCAATGCCCGGCACCTGAATCAAAATCCTGTCAACACCTTGGCGCTGGATTGTCGGTTCGCGCGTGCCAACCTCGTCGATCCGGCGGCGGATGATTTCCAACGACTGGCGCAGCGTGCGTTCATCGGTGGCTTGTTGTTCAGCCTCGGACAGGGTGACAACAATCTCGTTGCCATCGCCGCTGACTTGAAGGTCCGTGGCCCCTGCGCCGGTCAGCGAAACAACGGGTCGCGCCAATCCGCGCACGATGGTCAGCGCTTGCGCCATACCTTCGGGCTTGGAAATTTGCACACGAAGTTCGCCGTTTTTCACGGCTTCGGAATTCCAGCGAATGGTACCAATGGTGGCACGTTCGCCGCGCAGCGCATCACGGACATCCGGCCAAAGCGCGGTCATACGTGCTTCGTACACATCGTTGACCTTAACCTCGGCCAAAAGATGCGCACCACCGCGCAAATCAAGCCCCAGATTGACCAGACCGGATGGCAGGAACGAAGGCCAAGTGCCCGCGATTTCACGGTTTTCCGTGGTGTCCACCCCCAGCTCAATCGC
Organism: Pelagimonas varians; assembly: GCF_003208435.1. Classification (GTDB taxonomy): domain Bacteria; phylum Pseudomonadota; class Alphaproteobacteria; order Rhodobacterales; family Rhodobacteraceae; genus Pelagimonas; species Pelagimonas varians. Next base: position 79,042 of record NZ_QKMF01000007.1, read on the forward strand.
GGCGGCGGCGTCATTTGCGGTTTCGACCTTGGTGTAGAAGGCATTGGGCAGCGCAAGCGCCAGCCCAATAACAACCGTCCCCCAGATCACAATCCGCTTCCAGAGATCAATCTGTAGCATGTTGGATTAGCCTTCGGCAGGTTCGGTTTTTGATGTCACCTGAGCGATGGTCGATTGTACAACACGTACTTTGACACCGTCGGCGATTTCAACTTCGACTTCGTTGCTGTCTTTGACTTTCACAACTTTGCCGATCAGCCCACCTTGGGTGATCACTTGGTCACCGCGGCGCAGGCCTTCGACCATGGCTTTGTGTTCCTTCATCTTCTTCTGCTGAGGGCGAATAAGAAGAAAGTACATGATGGCGAAAATCAAACCCATCATGACAAAAGAAGATATGGTCTGCTGATCCATGGGATACTCCTATGCAAGAAGCGGGGGCATGCCCCCGCGAACGTCGGGCGGAACCTATGCTTTGCATGGGGGGGATGCAAGATGACAACCGGGCCTGAAAGCCAAGTCCAGCTTCTCAAGGCTGTCTTTTCGCAAGCTGGGTCAAAACTACAGCATCAAATTGCCAAGGCGGACCCGAAAGCCCGCCTTGCGCCATGGTGTATGGCTGTGGATTTCAGCCTCAGGTTATTTGAAGAGCGACAACAGCTGTTGCGGAGCCTGATTGGCGATCGAAAGCGCCTGAACCCCCAATTGTTGCTGCACCTGAATGGCCTGCAATCGCGCCGAAGCCTCTTCCATATCGGCATCTACCAGTGATCCGATTCCGGATTTCAGCGCATCGGTCAGCCCCGAAATGAAATTGGATTGGGTTTCAATCCGGCCCTGAACAGAACCAAAGTTGGCGGCGGATTCGATTGCAATTTGCAGCATGGATTCAATCGCGACCAGCGCAGCATCCGCCCCGGCCCCTGTGGTCACGTCAAAGTCATCGACCATTTCCAGACTGCCGCCAATCGTGCCGTCGTTTTCAGTGTTATCCGTAGACTGGGCGACATCTGCTGCCGCAACTGTGATTGATGCGCCCGAGTTGTTGGTCATATCGACCTGACCGGCAGTTGTGGCGTTTTCCTCAAAGGTGACGTCAAGCCCGTCAACGGTCGCCTGAAAGTTCAGTTTGGCGATCAAGGCGTCGGTCACATCTTGCAATGTATCGCCATCCCGCGCCACGTAGGCCACATCAGATGTAAAGGCCACGCCGCCGCCTGCCGTCATCTCATATGACATCCCCGGCTCTGGCGTACCGGTGAGCGTAAAGGCGTCAGTGGTTGCTCCATCCGCAATTGCGTTGGTGCTACCAATGTTCGTCCCCATCGTGCCCGCGGTCGCTTCGTTCGAATTAAGGTCCTGCCGTGCGACAGAAATCTTGGATGCTGCGACCCCAGTGCCAGTGCGGTCAAGCGATGCCAATACGTTCACACTCTCAGCGTCAATGGTATTGTTTTGCAACAGGTTGAGGCCATTAAACTGCGCCGCGCCAACCACGGCCCCGATTTGTTCACGCAGGGCCACGATGTCTGTCTGGATTTTCGCGCGGTCAACGTTTTCCTCTTGCGAGGCGACGATCTTGCCTTTGATATCCGTCAACAGATCGGTGACAGTTTCCGAAGCTTGCCGGGCAACCGCAACAGTGGATTGCGCAAGGTTGAGACTGTCGGAAATCCCTTTAAAGCTGGCCACGTCCGAGGTCATGACAGCCGAGATCGCCCAGATCGCCGAATTGTCCTTGGCGTTGGCCACGGATTTGCCGGTCGAAATTTGGGACTGGGTTTCTGCCATGCTGGCATTGACCGTTTTGAGTGTTTGCAGTGCCACCATGGCACCGTTGTTCGTTAGAATGCTGGACATATGACTGTTGGGTGCCTCTTTGAGCACCGTCACTCCTTTTTGAATTTCATCAAAGCGGCCCGTTCTGACCGTCACCCTCTTTCATTTCCCAATAAGTTTAATGCTGTCTCAAAATACGGAATTAAAAGTCTAAAACTTTCCTGATCTCGGGCCGTACAAAGAATGTGGCTGACCCAACCGATCCGCATCGACGGAAAACCAACGGGTAGATCTATTTCCTGCACCCCAATAAGATGAACCACATTCGAATTCAGAGGCATAAGATGACTGAATCAGTGACGCTCCCGATCTCCGCGCAATTGTTTTGGGGGGCTGCTTGGCCTAGGTGGCATCGCAATAGCGATCCTTGTAGTCTTTGGGGCATTGTCCGCGATGGACCGAACAGGGCCCGCCCCGATTGAACGGCAGCTGAAAATCTATGGTCTGGATGGTATGAACCCCGGTCTTTTCTTGCTGCTGGCTCTGCTATGGCTCGGATTGTTCGCAATTTTGGTTTGTGGCTTGTTTGGTTTGATTTGGGATGTGCTGTGGCACGAACTGCCTAACCGCACCGATTCTAACGGTGTATGGGATTGGCGTTTCCGGTTGGTGCAACTCACCGCGCTGACCACGGTCCTTGGCGGCGTCATTGCATTGCCGATTACATTGAACAAAGTGCGCCTGACCATGGAGCAAACCGCCACCGCCAAAGCAGCGCTGTTCAACAGTAAAATCACCGAAGCCGCCGCCGATCTACACGCCACGCGTCAAGTGTCAAAGAAAGTTGGTAAAAACAAATGGGAAACGGTTTGGGAAGACGACATAGTCAGGCGCAACGCTGCCATTGATCGGCTCGAAGGGTTGGTGCGCGAAGAACCGGCAGAGGCGGGCCGGGTGTCACGTTTGTTGAGTGTTTATGTGCGGGAGTTGTCCAAGGAATATCCAGCACAAAAGACCCCGGACACCGACGATATCAAAAAGCTCAAAGACTGGGCAAAGGCCTTGAAGATTGCCCGCTCAGACATAGAAAACGCCGTTCAAATGCTTGGTCGGTTGGCAGATATCAACGGGGTTTATTCGCAAAATCTAGAAATCGATTTGCGCAGGGCAAACTTGCAAGCAATGGATCTCAAGCGCCTCAGCTATCCAAGTGCAAATTTCGATCACGCACAGATGCAGGGTGCCTTGCTAAGTCATTCATCCTTAGAAAACGCCAGCTTTTGCCATGCAGATATGAAAAATGCCGTCTTGTACAAAATAAGTGCTTCCTTTGCTTTTTTTACCGGAACGATAATGCAAAGCGCGGTTCTTGACTTTTCAACCTTCACCAAAGCAGATTTTACAGGGGCAAAGCTCAACAGAGCAAAGCTCCAAGGATGTGATCTGACACAAGCCCACCTCACAGGGGCAATCATGAAATCAACTAGTTTCGCAGCCGCAGATATAAGAATGGTTCACTTGAGAGGTATTGTCATTTGCGAAGATGCCGACCTAACGATGGCCAACTTGCAAGGTTCAGCCGTTAAAGGATCGGACTTTGGCCAGCTCCAACATATTGCGGATCACTTGGACACTGTATTTGGAGACGACACTACACGACTTCCAAACGGTGTTTCAAAGCTAAACCATTGGCCGCAGGAAGAACTAAGTTTTGGCGACTTCGAAGTCCAGTGGCGCAAATGGACAATGACAATAGACATCGACATTCCCGAATAACAGGCTCCCCCTACCCTCGTCGCATATTCTGAGGCATAAGCCCGTCACGACTCAATATGCCTTTAGGAGAGACCGATGCATGACATCCGCGCCATCCGTGACAACCCCGCTGCCTTTGATGCGGCTCTTTCGCGCCGTGGGATCGAAAATGCATCATCTCCGCTGCTGAAACTGGACGCGGAACGCCGTGCTGCGATCTTGGCTGCCGAAACCGCGCAAAGCGATCAAAAGAAAGCCGCCAAGGAAGTCGGTGCCGCCAAAGCCAAGGGCGATGACGCCGAATTCGAACGGCTGCGTGCGCTTGTGTCCGAGAAAAAGGCCGAAGTGGCCGATATGCAGACCCGCGCCAAGGAGCTGGACGAAAAACTGCAGTATGAACTGTCGGTGATTCCGAACCTGCCCTATGACGATGTACCGGACGGTGCAGACGAAGACGACAACGTCGAAGTTCGCACATGGGGCACACCGGCAACGCTCGATTTTGAGGCCAAAGAGCATTTTGAATTGGCGGGCGTTGCCGCAAGCATGGACTTCGAGCTGGCCGCCAAGATTTCCGGCGCGCGATTTGTCATGCTAAAGGGCGCTGTTGCCCGCATCCACCGTGCGCTGGCGCAATTCATGATCGACACGCATGTTGATGAAAACGGTCTGACCGAGATGAATTCGCCGGTGCTGGTGCGCGACGAAGCGATGTATGGCACCGACAAGCTGCCGAAATTCGGCGAAGACAGCTACCAGACAACAAACGGCTGGTGGCTGGTTCCGACCTCCGAAGTGCCTCTGACCTATACCGTTGCAGGCGACATTCTGGACGAAAGCACCCTGCCGATCCGCATGGCTGCGCACACGCTGTGTTTCCGCTCCGAAGCGGGCAGTGCTGGCAAAGACACGTCTGGCATGTTGCGTCAGCACCAGTTTGAAAAAGTCGAGATGGTTTCGATCACCCATCCGTCGCAATCGGACGCTGAGCAGCAACGGATGTTGGGCTGTGCACAGGGGATCCTGGAACGGCTCGACATTCCATATCGCACAGTTGAATTATGCACCGGGGACACCGGATTTGGCGCACGCCGCACCTTTGACATCGAAGCCTGGTTGCCCGGTCAGAACACCTACCGCGAGATCAGTTCGGTTTCGACCACAGGTGATTTTCAGGCACGCCGGATGAATGCACGGTTCCGCCCCGCCGACGGTGGCAAGCCCGAGTTTTTGCACACGCTGAACGGGTCGGGTCTTGCGGTTGGGCGGTGTTTGATTGCGGTTTTGGAAAACGGTCAGCAGGCGGATGGCTCAGTCACGCTGCCCGCTGCACTGGTTCCCTATTTGCGCGGCAAAACCACGCTGACAGCGGATGGCGTGCTGGCCTAAACCACGCCCGTTACAATACAAAAAGGCGCGTCCAATTCTGGGCGCGCCTTTTTTATTGTACCTGATTACATCCAGCTGATCTGCCGATGAGGGGCGCTAGTCTTTAGCTTTTGGCAAGCTGCCCAAGTGCTTTTTAAGCGCGCCAGCGTTCTTTTTACGCCGTCCCTTGAACGGGTTCTGATCGCTTTGGCCGCGCATAACCAAGCGGATCGGCGTGCCTGGCATGTCAAAATCTTCGCGCATGCCGTTGACCAAATAGCGCGAATAGCTTGTTGGCAGCTTGTCAGGGTGCGAACACATGACAACAAAGCCCGGCGGACGGGTTTTGGCCTGTGTAATATACCGCAACTTGATCCGCTTGCCCTGCGGTGCGGGCGGCGGGTGCCGTTCGATCATATCGGACAGCCAGCGGTTCAATTCTCCGGTGGAAACGCGGCGGTTCCAAACGGTATGCGCCTTCATAATGGCCGCCTGTAGGCGATCAAGTCCCTTGCCGGTACGGGCAGAGACGGTAACCAAAGGCGCGCCGCGCAGCTGCGGCAGGAGACGTTCAAAGGCCTCTCGCATATTGCGCAGCTTTTCTTGCTTTTCGTCTTCAATGTCCCATTTGTTGACCGCGATAACCACGGCGCGGCCTTCACGTTCAGCCAAATCGGCGATTTTCAGGTCTTGGACCTCGAAAGGGATTTCGGCGTCTAGCAAGACCACGACAACTTCGGCAAATTTGATCGCGCGGATGCCATCGGAAACCGATAGTTTTTCCAACTTCTTTTGCACTTTGGCGCGCTTGCGCATACCGGCAGTGTCAAAGATCCGCATGTGCACCCCATCCCATTCCTTTTGAACGGAAATGGCATCTCGGGTGATCCCGGCTTCGGGGCCGGTCAGAAGGCGTTCTTCGCCGATGATCTGGTTGATCAGTGTCGACTTGCCGGCATTCGGACGGCCAACAACGGCAATTTGCAAAGGCCTGTCCGCCGTGATCGGACGCGGCGCGTCCGGATCATCATCTCCGACTTCGACTTCGATATCTGGGGCGTTCGCGTCAGCGCGGGCTTTGAATTCTTCTTCTATCGGCAACAAAAAGGAATACAGATCATTCAACCCTTCGCCATGTTCGGCAGAAAGGCGGATCGGTTCACCAAGGCCAAGGCTGTAGGCCTCGATCACGCCGGCGTCGGCAGCGGCACCCTCTGCCTTGTTGGCGGCCAAAATCACCTTTCCGGCCCGCCTGCGCAAGATTTCCGCAAACACAATATCATCGGCCAGAATACCGGCGCGGGCGTCGACAAGAAACAGGCAGACGTCGGCCATATCCACAGCGCGCTCTGTCAGGCGGCGCATGCGGGCAGGCAGCGATTCGTCATTGGCGTTTTCAAGGCCCGCGGTGTCGATCACCGTAAAGCGGATATCGCCAACTCTGGCATCCCCTTCACGTAAATCACGCGTTACACCCGGTTGGTCATCGACCAACGCGAGGCGTTTTCCGACTAGGCGATTAAACAGCGTCGACTTACCCACATTGGGGCGGCCGACAATGGCAAGCGTAAAACTCATGCAGGGGTCTCCGGGATCAAGTGGTTCGCTTAGACTATTTCCAGACGACTTGAAACCCCAGATAATCTGGCATTGGCTTTGACACAAACGCAACGCCAAATTCCGTAGACGGAATTTTCAAAACTCTTGTAAGAGTTTTCGGCGCCGTGCCTATCGGTAAGCGTGCAGCACCCCGTCGCCAGATACTACATACAGCGTGTTGCCCGCCACAATCGGTCTCGTCGTTGCACCGCCTTTGATCTCAACAGAGGAGACCAGCGAGCCGTCTTCCGGCGCAAAGCTGCGAATCTGGCCATCACTTCCAGCAACGATCAAGCGACCACCCGCCAGAATTGGCCCCAAATTGGCATAACTACGATCCCGCTTTTTGTTGGGATTGCGCCGTGTCACCCAGCCCGGAAGGTCCTTTAGCCAGATTTCTTCGCCGGTTGCCGCGTCCAGCCGAACAAGTTTGTTCTGGTCTGACACAAAGAACAGCGATCCACCCGCCGCCCAAACCGGACCAAGCGCGCCTTGTTGCGCGGTCCACACCCGGGCACCATCATAGAGGGACAAAGCCACCATACGGCCAGAATGGTTGGCCGCATAGACAGTGTCCCCGACGATCGTCGGAACACCGGTGATGCCATCCACGGTGGTCAGGGAAATCCCGTTTCGGCGTCCCAAAATATCTGCGTTCCAAACGCGGAAGCCACCCTTGCGAAAGGCTGCTTGAATAGAAGAATTGCCGTAGGAAAAGACGACATATTTGTCGTCCACTGCAGGCGCGCCGGGACCAGCCAGATTGTTGACGTCACCGTTGCCCTCGATCTGCCAGCGCATCCGGCCGGAATCCGCCTCGATTGCCCAAGCGACCTGATCACCTGCCACAACATAGGCAACACCGTCGCGAATTGTTGGCGCGCCGGATGCGGTGCCGCCCAAACGCTGGTTCCAGATTTCATTCCCCGACGCTGGATCAAGCGCAACCATCACACCAAAGCCAGAAGTTACGAACAATTTGCCTTCGGCAAAGGCCAAACCGCCGCCCTGTCCTTCGTGTGATTTTTCACGAAGTGGCGTCAAATCCCGGCTCCACAGCACGGTGCCCGAGGTCGAAACAGCCCGGACCACATGTTCGGCATCCATCACATAAATCCGGCCATCACCCATAACTGGAGTGGCGTTCAACCGTTTGCGGCGGCTGTCACCGGCCCCAATATCAACGGACCAAAGCGGTGAAAGCGTGCTGGCCAAAGCCGCATGGGAGGTCCGAACATGGGGGGATACCGGGCTTTGGCTCCAAGATGTATTTGACTGTGCTGCAGGAAGCGAAATTGCGCGGGAACCGGTTTCGGTCAATGCCGCACCGTCAGTCCCTTGCTCTTGCAAAACATCGCGGACGTTTACACGTTCACCGGCCAAAACTTCTTGCTTGGTGTTGCACCCTGACAGGGCCAAAGCCCCAACAACAACACCAACGAATCCAAGCATTTTTGTCCTGCGCGACATGTTTTGCCCCTTCCTACCAGTCATCTGGCTTAGCTTTGTTCGATCGAACCGCCCAGTGCAACAATCAACTGACTTGCGCGCCTGCGCAAGCCTGACGTGACTTCGGAATCAACCACGAGCGCTTGCAGACGGGTCAAAGCCGCGTCTTTGTCGCCGGTTTCTATTTCGATCAATGCCAATTGCTCCTCGGCCAAAAGCCGCAAGGGCTGACCGGGAACCGCCAGTGCTTCGAATCCGCTGCGGCGTTCATCCACAGGCAGAACGTCAGCGCCGCGGGCCATGGCCTTGTAGCTGGCAATCTGGCGGTAAATCTGCGGCACGTCGGTATTGTTTGCGACCGCTTGCAGACGTTCTACAGCTGCTGCATCATCCCCATTGCTGCCCTCTTCGGCGGCAATCAACATCTGCAAAACAGCCTGCGCATCCGCGCCCGGTGCAGCCAAATCGTCCAACGCAGTAACGCGCGCCGCACTGTCTTCGTTTTCCAACGCGGTCAGGATACCATCGCCAAACGCTTGTGCCGCTGATGTTTCAGCTGCGTTTTGATACTCGCGCCACGCTGTGCCGCCAACGATCAGCACCACACCGAGTACGGGCACCCAGCCCCAACGCTTCATAAAATTAAACAAGCGGTCGCGGCGGACCTCTTCTGTGACTTCTTCGATGAAACTTTCGGAATTGCTCACGCCTGCCCCCTTGGCCACATTTGGCTTTTGCCCCTCTTACCCCGCCACATGAGCGCTGCCAAGGCATCAAGACTGCTCATTTTTGGCACCGTCATGTCGAAAAAATGCCTTTGTGGCGTATTTAATGACAAGAAATGACAGTGGAGAGGTTGAAGGTGACTATGCTGGACCCTAAAACTGAACCAGTTGGTTTAGAAATAATGGGCCCTGCGCTTTGGCGCAGTGGCCACGACAAAAGATCCGCGCGTGTTGCGCATAATTATAAATGGACAGTGGGTACCCGATGCGCCTTATCTCTTTGATTACCGCCTTGGTCGTTGCAGCGGCGTTATATGGCATTGTGTTTGAACGGGACCGTTTGCTTGAGTTTTCAGGTGTCAAAGCGGAAGTGGACGCCAATGCTGGCGATACTGATTCCGGTCAGTTGATTGATCCCGACACCGGTGACCTTGATGTGGATGCCTCCTCTGTTCTCCCTGCGGGTACAGTGCGGGTTATCGCCCAGCACTCCATAGCCCAAGAGATCGACAGCGCAGTTTTCTTGCGCGGTGAGACCGAGGCCATGCGGCAGGTCGAAGTGCGTTCGGAAACCAGCGGAAAAATCGTATCTGCTCCGTTGCGCAAAGGTGTGATGGTCGAAGAAGGCCAGCTGATGTGTGACATTGATCCCGGCACCAGCGATATCAGCCTGCGCGAAACACTGGCCCGTCTGGCCGAAGCCAAAGCGCGCCTGCCCGAAGCGGCCGCGCGTTTGGCCGAAGCGCAAGCGCAAGTCCCCGCCTCTCAGGCACGGATCGCCGAAGCCAAAGCAGCCGTGCCCGCCGCCGAGGCCAGCTTGCTGGAGGCACGCGCAGGTATTCCCGCCGCCGAAGCCCGTTTGGCCGAGGCAATGGCCCGCGTGCCAGAGGCCGAAGCCCGCCTTGTCGAAGCCCAGTCACGCATTCCCGAAACAGAAGCCCGTCTGGCCGAAGCACAAGCGCGTGTCCCCGAAGCCGAAGCCAGAGAGCTGGAAGCCGAAGCCGCTGTACCTGCTGCAAAGGCCTCGCTTGCCGAAGCGCTCACACGGGTGCCGGAAGCCGAGGCTCGATTGGCCGAAGCGGAATCTCGCGTCAAAGAAGCTGAAATCAACCTGAACGCAGCCCAGAAGCTCGAAAAGGGTGGGTTTGCCGCCAAAACCCGTCTGGCCAGTTCAGAAGCCGCGTTTGAAGCGGCCAAAGCCGGTGTTCAAAGCGCACTGGCCGGTCTCAAAGCCGCTGACAGCGGCATCGAAAGCGCCCGCAGCCGTCTGTCTGGTGCCATGGCCGGTGTCCAAACCGCAAAAAGCCAAGTCGAATCAGCCCGCGCCGGTGTTCAGGCCGCAACCAGTCAGATCATCAACGCCAAGGCCGGAATTCAATCCGCTCAAAGCCAGATCCAGAACGCCAAGGCCGGAATCCAGACGGCGACCAGCCAAATCGAAGGATCACGCGCCGCTGTCGAATCCGCCATCAGCGCTGTCGAAGGGGCCAAGGCCGCCGTCATCTTGGCTGAATCGCAGCTCGAAGGGGCGCTTGCTGGTGTCCAATCCGCCCGCACAGGCGAAGAGACCGCGCGCACTTTGATCCAAGCAGCCCAAGCGGGTATCGCCGGCGCAGAAATGGACATCACCCGACTGGGCATCCATGCGCCCTTTGCTGGCCTTCTGGAAACCGACACAGCCGAGCTGGGGGCTTTGATGCAGCCCGGTGCGGCCTGTGCCACCGTCATCCAGCTTGATCCGATCAAGATCATCGGGTTCGTCCCCGAAACTCAAGTGACCCGCGTCAATCTGGGGGCTCCTGCTGGGGCCCGGTTGGTAGACGGCCGCGAAGTGGTTGGCACTGTCTCCTTTGTGTCGCGCAGTGCCGATCAACTGACCCGCACCTTCCGCGTCGAAATCACCCTGCCGAACCCGGACATGAGTATTCGCGACGGCCAAACCGCCGATATTGCCATCGAGGCCGAGGGGGATCTGGCGCATTTGATTCCCCAAAGTTCACTAACTTTGGACAACGACGGTAAGATGGGGATTCGTACGGTAAGCGCAGAAACCACTGCCAAGTTTTTACCGGTCCGCCTGCTGCGCGACACGATCGATGGCGTTTGGGTCGCAGGTCTGCCGGACACAGTGGATATCATCACTGTTGGTCAAGAGTATGTAACCGATGGTGTGCCAGTGGCCCCCAGTTTTGAGGATGTGATCCAATGACCAAGATCATCGATTGGGCCGCTGAACGGGCCCGAATGGTCATCGCCTTTATCGTTTTATCATTGGTGATCGGCGGTTTTGCATATGTTTCACTGCCCAAAGAAGGCGAACCGGACATCGAAATTCCGGCCTTGTTTGTTTCCGTGCCATTTCCGGGGATCAGCGCTGCAGACGCCGAAATCTTGCTGGTCAAGCCGATGGAAACCGAATTGGCTGACCTTGACGGGTTGAAATCCATGTCGGCCACAGCCTCCGAAGGCTATGCCGGTCTGGCATTGGAATTCGAATTTGGCTGGAACAAAACCAAGATCATGGCCGATGTCCGCGATGGCATGTCCAATGTTCAGGGCGAATTTCCCGAAGGCGCTGAGCAGTATTCCATCAACGAGATCAACTTTTCCGAATTTCCGATCCTGATCGTCAACCTCACAGGCCCGATTCCCGAACGGACGATGAACAAGATCGCCAAAGACCTGCAAGACAGGATCGAGGCACTGGACGCAGTCCTAGAAGCCGGAATCGCCGGTGATCGCGACGAGATGCTGGAAGTGGTGATCGACCCGCTGCGCCTTGAAAGTTATAATGTAACCGCAGTCGAGTTGATCAATGTTGTTCGCAATAACAACCAGTTGATTGCAGCTGGCGAAGTACGCACCGATCAGGGCAGTTTTGCCGTCAAGATTCCGTCCAATTTCAACGAAGCGCAAGATGTCTATAATCTTCCGGTGAAGACCAATGGCAACCGGTCTGTGACGCTGGGCGATTTGGCGACGATCAACCTGACCTTCGAAGATCGCGAGGGAACCGCGCGTTATAACGGTGAAAACACTGTGGCGCTGCAAGTGGTCAAGCGCAAAGGCTTTAACATCATCGATACCTCAAACGAGGTGCGCGCCGTTCTGGAACAGGCCCGCCAGGATTGGCCCGATGAGTTGAAGGCAGTGCTTGAGGTCGGGACATCGAATGATCAAAGCCGTCAGGTCGACAGTATGGTCAGCCAGCTCGAAGGCTCTGTTCTGACGGCGATTGCGCTGGTGATGATTGTGGTTCTGGCGTCGCTGGGTTTGCGCCCTGCCCTTTTGGTTGGATTTGCGATCCCGACATCGTTCTTGCTGTGCTTTTTGACGCTGGCGATTATGGGCGTAACCATTTCGAACATCGTGATGTTCGGATTGATCTTGGCCGTGGGCATGTTGGTGGACGGCGCGATTGTTGTGGTTGAATATGCCGACAAGCGTATTGCCGAAGGCACAGGCCCAATGCACGCTTATGTCGAAGCGGCGCACCGGATGTTCTGGCCTGTTGTCTCATCAACCGCCACGACGCTTTGTGCCTTTTTGCCGATGTTGTTTTGGCCGGGGGTTCCGGGGCAATTCATGGGCATGTTGCCGGTGACCTTGATTTTTGTATTGTCGGCCTCGCTTATTGTGGCGCTGATTTACCTGCCTGTCATGGGCGGCGTGTCAGGGCGCTTTTCGCGTCAGATCCACGTTGCGGGCAATGCCCTGCGCGCACGCCTGCCATGGTACGTTCGGGTGGCTTTGGTGCCTGTTGGTCTGTTTGGCGTCTTTGTTGGCGCGATGATGGTGCTGAACCCGGATTATCTGTTTGACTCCCAAAGCACCGGCTTCATGGCCCGCCTTCCCGGCGCAGTGGTTTTGATTGTCTCAGCTGTTGTCGCGTCTGTATTGATGGATGCCGCTGAATACCGCCGCAAGCGGACCCGGATTGACAGTGCCTACCGCCGAACGCCCTTCGGCCTGTTTATCAAATTCATCACCGGCAATCCGATTATGCCTTTGGTGTCGGTGGCGGCGGTGATCTTTTTTGTGATCAGCGTTTTTGGCTACTTTGGTGAGAACAACAACGGTGTTGAATTTTTTGTCGAAAGCGAACCGGAACAGGCGATTGTCTATGTTCGGGCCCGCGGAAACCTGTCGCTGGCCGAGAAAGACGCTTTGGTCAAACGGGCCGAGGTCATGGTCCTTGAACACCCCGGCATCCTGAACGCCTTTGCGTTTGCCGGTGATGGCGGGTTGGACAACAACACCGGCGGGGCAATAGCCCCCAAAGACACCATCGGTCAGGTCCAGCTGGAAACCTATCCGTGGGAAGACCGCCCTGCCTATGCCGAAGAGTTCGGCGTTGATTTGGCGCGGCTCGACGGGGATGTCATCATCGAGGATCTGACGGCAAAACTCAGCCAGATCCCCGGAATCCAGATTGAAATTCTGGCACAAGCGCGCGGGCCTGCATCGGGCAAGCCTGTGCATCTGCGGATCAAGGGCGACGATTGGCAAAACTTGCTGAATGCGACTGAGACCGCACGCGCGCAGTATGATGCCACCCCCGGCCTGACTTTGATCGAAGACACCCGCCCTTTGCCCGGCATTGACTGGCAGATCGATGTGGATGTTGAAAAAGCTGGCCGTTATGGCGGCGACGTCGCCATCGTCGGTGCAATGGTGCAACTGGTGACACGCGGTATCTTGCTCGACACCTATACCCCCATCGGGTCGGACGAAGAGATCGAGATTCGCGTACGTCTGCCCGAAGAGGACCGTGTACTGAGCACCCTTGATACCCTCAAGGTGCGCACTGTCGACGGGTTGATTCCGCTGTCCAACTTCATCACCCGCAAACCGGTTGAAAAGCTGGCCGAGATTAACCGGATTGACCAGCAACGCTATTTCGACATCAAGGCCGATGTTGAACCCGGCTTATACAAGGTTTTATCAAACGGAGAGACGCTGGGCACTTTGAAGCTCTCAACTCCGGATGGCGCGTTTGATGTCACGGGGCCAACCGGTGCAAATTTTTCTATTTTGTCATCGCAGGTGGATGATCTGGCCAAACGCCTTGATCAAGGGGCTTCCATCGTTCCGATCACAGCCAACGAGCGGATTGCGCATCTGACCAGCTGGCTGGAAAACAACCCCCTGCCCAATGGGATCACCTTCGAATGGACTGGCGATCAAGAAGACCAAGCTGAAAGTCAGGCCTTCCTTGGGTCGGCCTTTGGGGCGGCCTTAGGGTTGATGTTCATCATCTTGCTGGCGCAGTTCAACTCTTTCTACAATGCATCTCTGGTTTTGCTGGCAGTGGTCTTGTCGACCACTGGTGTGCTGATCGGGATGATCGTGATGGGGCAGTATTTCAGCGTTATTATGACGGGCACCGGGATCGTCGCCTTGGCCGGAATTGTGGTGAACAACAACATTGTTCTGATCGATACCTATCAAGAATATTCGCGCGTGATGCCACGGATCGAAGCGATCATTCGCACCGCCGAGGATCGTATCCGGCCGGTTCTATTGACCACCATCACCACGATGGCGGGCCTTGCGCCAATGATGTTTGGCCTATCGCTCGACTTTTTTGGCGGCGGGTATTCGGTGAATTCCCCCACCGCGCTATGGTGGATCAACCTTGCCACGGCGGTGGTCTTTGGCCTTGGGGTGTCGACCGTTCTAACGCTGGTCTTTACCCCATCCATGTTGGCGATCCGGGTCTGGTTCTGGACCTACATCAATTGGTTTGCTCGGCTTCTGGCGCGTCTCGGGTCTGGCCGTGGCAGCCGCGCGGCGCGCGATTGGGCGCTGGCACGTCAGGCGAAACGGGCCAAGCTGCCAGAGATCCAATGGGGCGATGATCCAGAGCCCGCAGATCCGATTACTTTGAGAGCCGCGGAATAAGTCCGGCTTTTGCCTTTGTTGATTGTTGGGACCGAGGGGCCAGCCCCTCGGACTCCCCGGGATACTTTTAGACAGAAGAAGGGATTTGCCGCCTGCCCTACGGTTGCGGTCACCGGGCTGGGGGCCTAACGTCCGAGGAAATGTTTTGCCCGTGAGGATGTCATGAAAGACGCAAGCCCCCAGACAATTTTTCTGAAAGATTACGCAGCCTTTGGATGGCGGATAGAAGATGTGCATCTGACGTTTCATTTGTCCGGCGGTGCCACTCGTGTTGTGTCGCGCATCCATTTCGCCCCGAACCCCGATGCGCCCGAGCAAGCCTTTTTCTTACATGGTGAACAGCTAAAGCTGATCCGTGCCTCTATTGACGGAAACGCTGTTTCGCCTGAGTTAAGCGAACAAGGCCTGACCTGCGACGTGCCTAGCGGGCCGTTTTTGTGGGAATCCGAAGTGGAAATCGCACCGGATTCCAACACAGCCCTTGAGGGGCTGTATATGTCCGGCGGCATGTATTGCACTCAATGTGAGGCCGAAGGGTTTCGCAAAATCACCTATTATCCTGACCGCCCGGATGTGATGGCCGTATTCACCGTTCGGGTCGAGGGCGACATGCCGGTATTGCTGTCCAACGGCAACCTGAAAGGCAATGGCGATGGCTGGGCCGAGTGGCACGATCCATGGCCAAAACCGGCCTATCTGTTTGCATTGGTCGCAGGCGATTTGGTCAATTTTCCCGGTGCGTTCAAAACCATGTCAGGCAAGGATGTGGCGCTTAACATCTGGGTGCGGCCCGGCGACGAAGGCAAATGCGCCTTTGGGATGGAGGCGCTGATTGCCTCGATGAAATGGGACGAAGAGGTTTATGGCCGCGAATATGATCTTGAGATATTCAACATCGTCGCGGTGGATGATTTCAACATGGGCGCGATGGAAAACAAAGGGCTGAACGTCTTTAACTCCTCTTGCGTTCTGGCTTCGCCCGAGACTTCGACCGACAGTAATTTCGAGCGCATCGAAGCGATCATCGCACATGAGTATTTCCACAATTGGACCGGCAACCGCATCACCTGCCGCGACTGGTTTCAGCTGTGTTTGAAAGAGGGGCTAACGGTCTTCCGCGATGGCCAGTTCACATCTGATGTACGCTCGGCTCCGGTCAAACGGATCGAGGATGTGATCCAGCTGCGTGCCCGCCAGTTCCCCGAGGATCAAGGACCGCTGGCCCATCCGGTACGGCCCGAAAGCTTTCAGGAAATCAACAACTTTTACACCGCAACCATCTATGAAAAAGGGGCCGAGGTGATCGGCATGCTTAAGACGCTGGTCGGGGATGACGCCTATGCCAAGGCGGTTGACCTGTATTTTGATCGGCACGACGGAGATGCGGCGACGATTGAAGACTGGCTTAAGGTTTTCGAAGACAGCACGGGCCGCGATTTGACGCAGTTCAAGCGCTGGTATGCGCAGGCTGGCACGCCCTTTGTGACCGTTGAAGAGGCTTGGGAAGACGGAACCTTTACCCTGACGCTGCGCCAGCATACTCCGCCATCCCCCGGGCAGGACGTCAAAAAGCCCTATGTGATCCCTGTTGCGGTTGGCTTGATCGGCCCGAATGGCAATGAGGTTCTGGAAACGCAGATCCTTGAGCTGGCTGACGCCGAGCAAAGCTTTGATTTTTCCGGTTTGGCGGCGCGACCTGTGGCCTCTGTCTTGCGCGGTTTCTCTGCGCCGGTTGTGTTAACCCATGATGTCGACCGCGCCTTTTTGTTGGCCCATGACAGCGATCCGTTTAACCGTTGGGAAGCATCGCGCGGATTGGCGCGCGACTGCCTGCTCGCGATGATCCGGGACGGGGCTGCACCCGATGCAGCTTGGCTGGACGGATTGGAAAAAGTGCTGCGCGATGACACGCTTGATCCGGCGTATCGTGCATTGATGCTCGAAGCGCCTAGCGCAGCAGAAATGGCGCAAGTGCTGCATGAAAACGGAGTGATCCCTGATCCGCAGGCCATTTGGGACGCAATGGATACTTTGGCTCAGGCCATGGCTGATCGCTGGGCCGGTTTTTTGCCTGAACTGGCAGAGCAGACCAAAGTCACCGCAGCGTATAAACCTGACGCGGAACAAGCCGGAAAACGGTTTCTCGGCGGCGCGGTTCTGGCCCTGACACGGCGTTTGGATGGCGGCGCGGCGGCGCTAGCGCAATTTGAAACCGCCGACAATATGACTTTGCAATTGGTCGCCTTGGGCAATTTGTTGCGCGCTGGTGTTGGCGACGCGGCCCTTTCTGCGTTCTATGGCCAATGGAAAGACGACCGTCTGGTCATGGACAAGTGGTTCGGCTTGCAGGTCAGCGCCTCAGCCCCCAAAGACGCCATTGACCGGGCCGAAGCCCTGGTTCAGCACGAAGCCTTTGATTGGCAAAACCCGAACCGGTTCAGGGCGGTTTTTGGGGCTTTGTCGATGCATCATGCCGCGTTCCACCATGTGTCCGGACGGGCTTATGCCCTACTGACCGACTGGTTGATCAAGCTCGATGACAAGAACCCGCAAACCACGGCCCGCATGTGCAGCGCGTTTCAGACATGGCGGCGCTATGATGCCGACCGCCAAACCTTGATCGAGGCCCAATTGCAGCGCATCATGGCCAAGCCAAACCTAAGCCCTGATACCAATGAAATGGTCAGCCGGATCTTGGCCAGCTAACAGCGTGTCGCTGTGTTGCCGCTGCGCCAATGTGGCGGCAACATGGGCACAGGCGCTATTTTCACCCAATAAAAGGGGCACGTCTCATGAGTGATTTGTTGATTGTCACCGGAGCAAGCGCCGGAATAGGCGCAGCCACGGCCCGAATGGCGGGCTTTAACGGCTGGAGCCGCGTTGTCGTACATTATGGCAGCGATCAAGCCGGAGCCGAAGAAACCGCAGCCATGGTCGAAAGCATGGGGGCACAGGCCTATTTGCTTCAGGCTGATGTCAGCAAGCCCAAAGCCATTGAAAAGATGTTCGGCAAAATCGCCGGTCTGAAACCAGGCCGGATCGGGTTGGTCAATAATGCAGGCATCACCGCCCCCACCGCCAGCTTTGAAGACCTGACACCGGATCGTGTGGCGCAGGTGTTTTCCGTCAATGTCTTTGGGGCCATCGAAGTGGCCAGACAAACCTTGGTGTTAATGCGCAACTGGGGCAAAGGCGGCGCGATGGTCAATGTCTCTTCGGCCTCGGCACGGCTGGGATCGCCGCATATGTATGTGGATTATGCTGCTTCAAAGGGGGCGATTGAAACAATGACGCTGGGCCTCGCGGATGAGGTTGCCAAAGAGGGCATTCGCGTCAACGGCGTCCGCCCGGGATTGATTGAAACCGGCATTCACGCCAAAGGTCAGGCACCGGATCGTTTGGCCAAAATCGGACATACGCCGCCCATGGGCCGCCCCGGCACCACAGATGAGGTGGCCGAGGCCATCCTGTGGCTGCTGTCAGAGCGCGCCAGCTATGTCACGCGCACCATCTTGGACGTGACTGGTGGACGATAACCCCGCCAAGCCGGATCAGAACGCCCAAGATGGGCCGGTTATTCTGACCCATTCAAGCAATGGCCGTTCCACCAAGGCCGCAATCATTTTGATCGCTCTTTGGGGTGGGTTGATCTGCATGTGGGTGTTTTTGTCGGCGGCCCCTTGGATCGTCGCACTTTTGCTGCTGGCCACCCTGCCAGCGGCTTGGGAATTCATGACAGCCAAACAGGCCAGCTTTTGTCTGACCCCAACCACTTTGACGTGGCAATCAGGCCGTTCCGAAGGAGAAATCGCAGTGGCCAAGATAACATCCGTGCGTTTGGAAACGCGGCTTGATTGGTCGGTGCGGGTGAAAATTCTGGTGCCGGGCAAGCGGATTGTCCTACCCCATGATTGCGTGCCGCCGCATCAGGAGCTTGAAACCGCACTACAGGCGCTTGGGGTCTCAACATCGCGGCATCACTTCACGATTGGCTAGGGCACTTCTGTCATATCCCTGTCACCGAATCCTGTTTTTTGGCAGGTATGAAACACCGTATTGATCCGCTCATCCAAACCCGTGCCCCCTGGCTGTTTCAAGACCGCCCCGGCACGCAAAACATTCGACGCCTTTTGAACCAGATGTTGGGCTATGACCGCACTGTCGCCATTGCCGAAGCGATGCGCGACATGCCCGCCGATCAGATCATGGTGGAAATGGGCTCACTGCTGGCGCGCAAGGTCGAAACATCGGGCCTGCGCCACCTTCCCGGATATGGCCCGGCCTTGATTGTCGCCAATCATCCGACCGGCATTGCCGACGGCATCATATTGCATCACGTGTTGCGCCAAGTGCGCCCGGATGTGTTCTATTTTGCCAACCACGATATCTTACGGGTGTTGCCGCAAATGGCCGACATGATAGCCCCTGTGGAATGGCGCATGGAGCAGCGCAGCCACAGCAAAACCCGTGCGACGATGGCCTATACCCGCCAAGCGGTGTCGGACGGCCGGCTTGGGGTGATCTTTCCCTCGGGCCGTTTGGCAAAACGGCGGGGTTTGCGCCTGCATGAGAGACCGTGGATGGCCTCGGCCGCGATGATCGCGCGCAAGTTTGATTTGCCTGTAATTCCGGTGAACATTCGGGCCCGCAATTCGGCGCTCTTCTATCTGTTTGACCGCATCCACCCGACCCTTCGCGACATTACGTTGTTTCACGAGACATTGAACAAAGCGGGTCAACCGTTTCAAATCAGTGTCGGAGAGCCGATTTCCGCAGCTGCCCTGCCCGCCAAATCCGAAGACAGCATCGCCCTTTTGCGTAAGGCGACGTTGGAGCTTGGCGGCCGCGCCGCCCCGTCTGTCTCTATGTGGGATACCACCCGGCGACCCAGTTGGCGTTAAAAGCCGGTGTCAGCCTTCGCTGATAGCCTCAGGCTGGTCAATCACAGCCTCTAGGTTCGGGTCGTGTATCGGGCTCATGGGTCCGATAAACTCTGGCCCCAACCCGTCAGGGCGCGCCACAGGGCGCAAGGACCGTGTCAAACCGTGGCAATACGGCTGGCTGCGGGTCCACTCCATGATGTCATTGCGCTTGCGCGACGAATGAAACGGACCCCAATCAGCTGCAACACCGCGCATGCCTTTGCTGACCACTTGGTCACGCGGCACTGTCACCGCCATGATCCGCAAGGCGCAAGACAGATTGTCCTCTGGATCCTTAAGTGCCGCGCCCGAGCGTGCCTTGCATTTATAATGCTTCGCTGTGGGGGGATAAATCTGCACCAAACCATACCAGCGCCCGCTGCCGCCCACAGCCGTCGGCCGATGGGTGCTTTCATGCCATGCCAGCGATGATATCAACCCGACCCAAAAGGCCTCTCGCTGAGCAAGTGTGGCGGTTGGATAGGCCGGGCAATAAGCAGCAATGTCCTTGGGAACAATTTCGGGCAGCTCTGACGCATGGCTGCGCAGGCCCGTTAAAATGGCGCGTGTCCAACTGGACCGTCCATTTTTTGCACCCCATCGGGCACGTGGCAAAGCACCCCGCCGCGCCACAGGGCGCAAAGAGGCAGTGACGGCTTGCTCGGTCGGCGTATCTGCCTCAGCACTGTTCATCGGGGCAGATCCCAATGGAGCAGGGCCGGAATTGGCAGAGGCTTGCGCCGAGAGAAACATGAGGAAAATGGCAGCACGCAACATGGGCTAGACAGGTGCAGCAAGTTAGAGATTCGCGCAAGACTTGTGGTTGTTCTCGACTTGGCAACACTGTGTTCGCGAATTGGCCTTAGTGCCTATGAAACAGCGGCGGATAGCCTGCCAAACAACGTTTTGACGCCCATATTTGGCCGCAAATCACTGGCAAATTGAAGGCTATCACGAGGATCGACATGCTGCCAACCATGCGTAATTTCACCGATAGATTTGCCGCCTTCCGGGCCGGTCAGGGCTTTGCTGCTCCGGCCAAAACGGAGGATAGCAAGAAAGCCGCACCACAAGACCCGTCCGAGGTTGCCCCCTTGCGGCCACGGGTGGAAATCCCGATCTGCGATCGGGCACCGGATGCACAGGCGCGCGAAAAAGCCTTTTGTCGCGGGCAATTCCTTGCCCGTCAGGACTGTTGGGAAGAGCTGACCGAGGAGATGAACAAGGCCGAAGCCGCGCGGGAATTGACCCCTGGTTTGGCCTCCGTTGCGCAGATTTTGGCAAAAGGCGCGCGGTCGGACATGACCCATGCCGCCCGCATTGCCATCGCCAAAGGCCAACCCAAAAACGTGAATGCATCCTTGTCTGCCTTCGCAGCCAATCTGGAAGACATGCCCGATAGCCCCGCGATGGGATATATCATGGCGATGGCCCACGTAGATGTCGCGCAATTATGGCGCGGAGCCTCACAGGCACGCGACCTTGCGCCGCAGCGCCGCGAAGCTTTTGACAGCCAGTTGCGCGCGGCCACGGCGCTGGCAGACCAGTTTGACCCGTTTGAACTCAGCTCACCGTTATGGGCACAGGTCCGATGCGCAGTTTTGGACGGGGACCCCCATCCGGCGCAGCGCGTTTCCGATGATTATGAGGATTTGATCGACCTTGATCCACAAAACCCGACACATCTGATGGCTTTGGGCCGTGATTTGCTGCCGCGCCGCTTTGGGATGTTGGAAACCCTTGATGACCAAGCCCGCCGCAAAGTTTCGCAATTGAACGATGTATGGGGAACAGGGGCCTATACATGGGTCTATATCGGTGCCTTGCAGTCCGACCCCGCTGCGCTGCGCCGTATTGATCCTGAATTATTTGTCGAAGGGCTGCATGACATTCTGGGCCGTTACCCGTCCCAAGACATGGCCAACCGGCTGGCAGCGTTTACCGGCCTCACCATTGCCGCGCCCTGCGAAGCCGGAAGCGCCCGCGCCCGATTGATGGAGTGTTTCAACTGGATCTTGCAAGATCACATGCGTGAATTGCATCCGCTGATTTGGGCCGCAGCCCCTGTCCCAGGCAAGCCGGAGATCGAACAAGGGGACACCGCCTATCTTACCGAACTGGGCCGCACCCGCGCCATCGGTACAATTGCACAGCATTTTGCCCCCGCTTTGGATGCGGGACGGCGTTTGGTCTTTACCCCGGACGGATTACAGCTGCGAAAAGGTGATTAGCCATGACGGAGGAGGGGAAAGGCCACCTTGGCCTCTTGCCCCCTGCCCGCCTCTGGCGTATTTGGTGGCCCATTCCATGAGAGCCGAGGAACGCCATGCTGGACCTGACATTTGACACCCCAACGCCCAAAACAATCGCCGGGGCCAAGTATGACTGGGAACTGGTCATCGGTATGGAGGTGCATGCACAGGTTGCCAGCAAGGCAAAACTGTTCTCGGGTGCATCGACGAAATTCGGCGCAGAGCCAAATTCCAACGTGGCCTTTGTGGACGCAGCGATGCCCGGCATGTTGCCCGTCATCAACGAATTTTGCGTCGAACAAGCGGTCCGTACGGGCCTTGGCCTGAAGGCGGAAATTCACCTGAAATCTGCCTTTGACCGCAAGAACTATTTCTACCCTGATTTGCCTCAGGGTTACCAGATTTCCCAGCTTTACCACCCCATCGTGGGCGAAGGCGAAGTGATCGTCGACATGGAGCCCGGCATTGCCCGCCGCGTCCGTATTGAACGTATCCACATTGAACAAGACGCTGGTAAATCGATCCACGACATGGATCCGAACATGTCCTTTGTGGACCTGAACCGGACCGGCGTCGCGCTCATGGAAATCGTATCGTGCCCTGACATTCGCGGCCCCGAAGAAGCGGCGGCCTATATCGCCAAGATCCGCCAGATTCTGCGCTATTTGGGCACCTGCGATGGCAACATGCAAAACGGCAACCTGCGCGCAGATGTGAACGTCTCGATCTGCCGGGCTGGCCAGTATGAAAAATACATGGAAACGCAGGATTTCTCGCATCTCGGGACGCGCTGCGAGATCAAGAACATGAACTCCATGCGCTTTATCCAGCAAGCCATTGACGTAGAAGCCCGCCGCCAGATCGCCATTGTCGAAGCCGGCGGCGAAGTGCATCAGGAAACCCGCCTGTATGATCCCGACAAGGGCGAAACACGGTCCATGCGCTCAAAAGAAGAAGCGCATGACTACCGCTATTTCCCATGCCCTGATCTGCTGCCGTTGGAAATCGAACAAGAATGGGTCGATGACATTGCCAAGACCCTGCCAGAGCTGCCTGATGAGAAGAAGGCGCGGTTTGTGGGCGACTACGGATTGTCAGAATATGACGCCTCGGTTCTGACGGCCGAAGTGATCAGCGCTGATTTCTTTGAAAAGGTCGCAAGCACGGCCGGCGACGGCAAACTGGCCGCCAACTGGGTGATCAACGAATTGTTTGGCCGTCTCAAGAAAGAAGACCATTCGATTGAAGATAGCCCGGTATCGCCCGCTCAGCTGGCGGGCATCATCAAATTGATCAAATCCGACACCATTTCTGGCAAGATCGCTAAAGACCTGTTCGAAATCGTCTATACCGAAGGTGGCGACCCTGATGCCATCGTCGAAGCGCGCGGTATGAAGCAGGTCACCGATACCGGCGCGATCGAAGCCGCTGTGGATGAAATCATCGCAGCCAACCCTGCGCAGGTCGAAAAAGCCAAGGCAAATCCAAAGCTGGCAGGCTGGTTTGTAGGGCAAGTCATGAAGGCGACGGGCGGTAAAGCCAATCCAAAAGCCGTAAACCAGATTGTGGCACAAAAACTGAAGGACTGAGACGTGGTGCAAGACACCACTATCTTGCTTCATTTGGGCACCCATAAGACAGGGACCACGACCCTACAGCAGAGCTTCGCCGCTGCACGGCAGGCTTTGCGGTCACGGGACGTGGTCTTTTTGGGCCCCGGCAATTCCTACCCGCATCTCTATTCTGCGTTCCTGACGGATCCCATGATTTTTCCATGGAACCGGCTTTCCGGTTTAACGGTGGATCAAATCCGCGATCGGGATCGCAAAGCCATGAACGAACTTGCAGCAGCTTTGGACCGCAATCGCGGCAAGACAATCATCTTATCCAACGAATATCTTGCCATGCTGCCGCCCGAACAAATGACCGCCCTGCGCGACTTCCTTTCGCCGCATGGGCAGGTTCACGCAGTGTATGTCTATCGCGAGCTGCACAGTTGGCTTGGGTCCAACACGCAACAAATGGTTAAGGCAGGACTGTCCTCCCGTGGAACCTCCTTTGCGACCGGCTTGAAGCGTGTGGGTGACTTTCCTCTCAAGGTGGCGCAGGTTTTCGGACGAGAAAACAGCACCTTCTTGCGATTCGAAGATTTGATCCGCGAAGGGGTGGCGGATACTTTCCTCGGGCATTTCAACCTACCAACGCTGACCGAAATCGGCTGCACCGAGCAGATCGCAAACACTGCTGTATCCGGCCCGGCCGTTTCGGCTCTCATGGTTTACAATCGGGACTTTCCAACCGGTCACGCCGACCGTGATCCACAGCAGGTCGCCCGCTTGATGGCCTTGCCCGGTGAGAAATACCGCGCCGCGGCCCTTAGACCAAATGACATTCGCGCATATTCGGCCATGCGGGACAAGGTTCAGGCAGAATTGGGGCTTCGGCTCGCGCCGCCAGAGGCTCTACCTTTGTTGCCTCACCCCCGCTTGATACGATTGCGGCGAATGGCCGAACGGATGAAACGCCGGTTGTTGCGATTATAACCGGCAAAAACGGCCCGAATTCCCGTGCCACTTATTCTAGGTTTCCTTTAGGTAAGGAATCCCTGACTGACGGAAAAAGCCGGAAAGTGTTAAAAAACTGTTAACGGGAGCCTGTATCCCGGTGCTGACCCGGTATTCAGCGGGGACGTTAAGACCAGTAATTTTAACCAAGTACCCCGATTTGGGATTATGTGTTTTTGTATCAAGTAGAGGGCGAGCCAATTTATGGCTCGCTCTTTTTCTTAGACATCAAGATCCAGCGACAACGCGTGGATCGAGGTCACCAGTTCAGCACCCATGGCTTGATGTACCATCCTGTGACGCGCAATGCGCGTTTTGCCCTCAAAGGCCGGACTGCGCAGCATGACATGGAAATGGCTTTCGCCACTGCCATCATCGCCCGAGTGACCGCTGTGGCGGCTGCTGTCATTGCGCACATCTATGGTTGTAGGAGCTAGCGCATCGCTCAACCTTTTGTGAATTTCCGCCGACTTCGACATTTTCCCGATTCGCCCCCTGTAATGTTGCTGAGATTAGTCTAAACTCTGGCGTCCGAGTCGAGAAGAGGTGCACGATGAGCAGGAATGATCCTTTTGGTTTCGACATGTCGATTAAGTCCGCGAAGAAGAAGAACCCGCGCGGGCGTAAGGGCATGACAGGTGAACAAGTTACGTCTACTCGTGCTTGCGAACATGAAGGTTGCGAAGAGCCAGGCAAATTCCGCGCGCCCAAAGCGCCGGATGTTTTGGATGACTTTTTCTGGTTCTGTAAGGACCATGTGCGTGAATATAACGCCAAATGGAGCTTTTTCGACGGCAAGACCGAAGCCGAGATGAATGCGCAAGAAAGCTCTGACAAAGTCTGGGAGCGCAAGACAAAGGATTTCCGTGATCCGGAGGCAAAGGCTTGGGCACGTTTGGGTATTGAAGATCCCCATCAGGTTCTGGGTGACAATGCCACGCGCAATCCCGGCAAGGGCGGCGGTGCAGGTCGCAAGTTGCCTCCAACAGAACGCAAGGCGATTGAAATCCTGGAAGCCAAGGATAACATGACCAAGGCGGAAATCCGTGCTGCCTATAAAAAGCTGATCAAAGTCCTGCACCCGGATATCAATGGCGGCGATCGCAGCCAAGAAGACCAGTTGCAAGAAGTTGTCTGGGCTTGGGAACAAATCAAAGACAGCCGCAGTTTTAAATAGCTGTTCCTGCCAAATCCAAAAAGTTTTGCCGGCTCTGTCTCAGAGCCGGCTTTTCTATGTGCAGATGGTCGTGGGAATGGGGCTTTTCACCAGCCATGGGCGGACTGACCCTACTTAATGCGAAATCAAGTATAGACTTACACGCAAGGGTTGTGTCACACTGAGGACAGGACATATCCTTCTCCTCCCAAACGACACCACACTCACGGTAAACGGGTTCTTGTTTATTGAACAAGAACCCGTTTACCGTTTAAGCGGCATTGAACTTGAGACTGACACCATTGATGCAATGGCGCTTACCTGTCGGGGCCGGTCCATCATCAAAAATATGTCCAAGGTGAGATCCGCAGCGGCTGCAGTGGCACTCCGTGCGGCTCAAAAACAGTTTCCGGTCTTTCTTGGTTCCAATCGCATTGGGCATAGCCCGCACAAAGGACGGCCAGCCTGTACCGCTGTCAAACTTGTCTTTCGCATCATACAGCGGCAGATCGCAGCCGCGACAGGCAAAAACACCATTGCGTTTTTCGTCATTCAAAGGCGACGTAAACGCCCGCTCTGTCCCCTCTTGGCGCATTACATTGTATTCTTGCTTGCTGAGCATAGCCCGCCATTGCGCGTCACTACGTGTCACCTCGTAGCCCGCAGCAAAGGCCGGACTGCAAGTGAATGCTGCCATCGCGCTTGTCAAAAAGGTACGTCGTTTCATTGCAAATCCTCCGTTTGATACACCATGCGCGGCACAGTCAGTCAGTGGCAAGAAACACCTGAGCACATTCGCGCGAGCATTTCCCAAGCCTCAACCGTCTCCGATCAGGGCAGCAAACCCAGAAGGGCCCTGTCATGCGCCATGGACATCCGCAGAATTGCTGATCTGGCGCTTTTTCCGACCAACGGAAATTTCATCCGTAAAGTGTCGCATTTGTTGCGTTTGTAGCAGATGGTTTCGATAGATGTGACACAACACTCACATGAGGTTCCCATGTTCCTTTCGGTCTTTGATATGTTCAAAATCGGCGTTGGCCCGTCTTCTTCACACACCATGGGCCCCATGGTGGCGGGTGGATTGTTTCTGGACGCATTGCGCGCCGCCCCGTTTCAAGCCCACGGCTTGCGCGCGTCGTTGCACGGGTCATTGGCCTTTACCGGCGTCGGCCATGCAACCGACCGTGCCACGGTTCTGGGATTGGCAGGCTTTATGCCCGCAGAGTATGACCATGACCAAGCCGAAGCGACCCTGTCCGAAATTCATGCAACCAAGCAAGTTTCACCGCACGGTTTGGGCCCTTTGCAATTTGATCCCAAGACCGATTTGAAATTCGACTTTGGCCCTGCCCTAGCGGGCCATGCCAACGGCATGATTTTGATGGCGACCGACGCTCAGGGTGATGTGATTTTGCAGGAGGTCTATTATTCGATAGGCGGCGGTTTTGTTCTCACCGAGGCAGAGCTGTCTTCGGGCGAAGATGTTGATCAGGGGCCCAGCATCCCGTTTCCGTTTCACACCGCCGCACAAATGTTGACCATGGCGCAGGCGTCGGGCCTCAGCATTGCGGACATGAAGCGTGCCAATGAGATATCACGTGGCTGCAAAGACAGTCTGGACACCGGTTTGGCCCGGATCTGGGATGTGATGAACAGCTGTATCGAACGCGGGTTGGCACAGGACGGCATCTTGCCCGGAGGGTTGAATGTCCGGCGGAGGGCGAAAAACATCCACGAACAATTAGAAGCCGAGCGCGGATTAAACTGGGCCGCTCCTCATACCATCAACGACTGGATGAGCACGTTTGCCATGGCGGTCAACGAAGAGAACGCAAATGGCGGCCAAGTGGTCACCGCGCCGACCAATGGTGCAGCCGGTGTTGTGCCTGCTGTTATCCGCTACTGGCTGGATTTTGTACCCGGTGCAACAGCCTCAAAGATTCCGGACTTTTTGCTGACCGCTGCGGCCATTGGCGGGCTGGTGAAGTATAACGCTTCGATCAGCGGGGCCGAGGCAGGGTGTCAGGCAGAAGTCGGCAGTGCCAGCGCGATGGCGGCGGCCGGGCTATGCGCTGTGTTGGGAGGCACCGCAGAGCAAATCGAGAATGCCGCTGAAATCGCCCTTGAACACCATCTGGGCATGACCTGCGATCCGGTCAAGGGGCTGGTTCAAGTGCCTTGCATCGAACGCAACGGGCTGGGCGCGATCAAGGCTGTTTCAGCCGCATCTTTGGCGATGCGCGGCGATGGTCAGCACTTGGTGCCTTTGGATTCTGTCATCGAAACCATGCGCCAGACCGGCCAGGATATGCATGAGAAATACAAAGAAACATCACTGGGCGGGTTGGCGGTCAATGTTCCAAACTGTTGACCACTCGAACCTTTTGGTCACCCTGACAAGCGGCAGATAATGAATTTACACCCCTGCCCCTTGGCAGTGGTCAGGCGCAACGCTCCGGACTGGCGAAACCGCAAGGAATCCCCCGGTCCGACCTCATACACTGCAGAGCCCAGCTCTGCGTGCATGTAACCAGACACAACAACCACATGCACCTCAAGCCCCTCAAGATCTTGACCTTCTTGGATAATTTCAGTGCCCGGTGGCAGCCTGCATTCCTCGATCTCTCCGGCAAGGGCCGCCGCCCCCGGCGAGACAATCCGACGGGCAAATCCACTGTCCTCGTCGCGCCACATCGCCTGATCATCACGTCTGATATGCACTGGAAAGCTTTGTTCTGTCATCGCCAGCAGGCGCGACAGGCTCATGGAATGGGCGGCTGCCAGTTTATCCAGCACATCGGCAGATGGGCTGACTTCGGCATTTTCCAACCGCGACAGTGCGGCACGGCTAACGCCACTTGCGCCAGCCAACTGGTCCAAGGTCCAACCCTTGTCGGCGCGCAACCGCGACAGACGGTCGGCGAGCCTGACGGTGAGGTCGCTCTTCATTACTTTCCCCCCGGGAATCTATCCCGTCTGAGGAACTAGACCGGAAAACCACAAAGAACGCAAGCTAAGCCCAGAATTTCACTGCCAAAATGGTGGCTCTTGCTCCCTCAAATTCGGTCTTTGGCTACCGTATCACCGGAAATTACCGCTCTGTTCGGGTATGCGCCTTAGAGGACATCATGGCGAATTCTTGAATGGCCAAACCGCTCTGGATGAGGCTAAATATCTTCGACAGCCATATGCATGGCCCCCACAACAAGCACAGTGACACTATGACCCGAACGCCCAAAATCATCGTGCATGCCGGGTTTCACAAGACTGGCACCAAAAGCGTGCAACTCGCTTTGGAAGAAAACGCGTCACTTCTGGCCCCCTATCTTCGCTGTTTTCTGCGATCCGATGTCCGTAAATTGATCCCCCACGCACGGCAATTCAGCCAAAGCAGGGCGGCGACGGATTTGAAGAGTTTTGGCAAACACTGCCATCTGTTTTTTGAAGGTATGGACCAATCTGACCCCCGACCGATTGTCATCTCTGCCGAGGATCTTTCCGGTTTGATGCCCGGTCGGGGCGGCGTCAAAACTTATGGTGCGGTGCCAGATCTCATGGCCGAAATCGAGCGGGTGGTGGCCGGCGTTTTTGAAGGCATGATTGAGCTTGATATCTTGTTGTCGACCAGACAGCGCGACAGTTGGCTGGCCAGTTTGTGGTGGCAAAATCTACGCAGCCGGCGGATTGATCTGGATTTGAAGGCGCATAGCGCGCTTTTCAGCGAAGCGGCTGACTTACAAAGCATTGTTACGCAAACCCAGCAGGCCTTGTCGTTCGGCAAGGTGCATTCGGCCGCTTTGGAAGACAGCAAATCCGCGCCAGAGGGCCCGGCAACGGTGGTTTTCGATCTGGCGGGCCTTAATCCCGAAACCCGCAGCCTATTGGCAATTGGCGGCGTTCAAAATGCCCGCCCCAAGAATGGCATCGAAGATGTTTTTCTAGCGCTGAACCGTAGTTCTTTTTCGGATGGTACTGTTTCGGCCACAAAAAAAGCACTGCTGCGTGCCGCGCGTCAACAAGAGGCCTGAGGCCAAGCTAAGGAAAAATCATGCAAGGTATTTCGCACACCGGAAAACGCCGGGTCTTTATCACCGGCGGCGGAGCAGGTCTGGGCCGCGAATTGGCCCGGCAACTTGCGGATGAGGGTGCACTGGTTTTGATCGGCGACGTCGATGTTGCAGCGGCCGAAGACACCGCAGCGCAGATCGGAGCTTATGCAATCAAATGCGATGTGCGAAGCGAAGAGGATTTTCATGCCGCAGCGAAATGGCTGCGCGACACTTGGGGCGGTGTCGATCTTTTGATCAACAATGCCGGTGTTGCGCAAATGGGCCCCTTGGTCAAAACGCCCATTTCTGATTGGCAATGGATTATGGATATCAATGTCTTCGGGATTGTCCGCGGGTGTCAGGCATTGTCACCTATCATGGAACCCGGCGCACGGGTGCTCAATATCGCATCGATGGCGGCTATGCTGTATCTGCCAAATTCAGCAGCCTACAATGCCGCCAAATCGGCAGTTTTGGCAATTTCCGAAACCTTGATGTTGGAATGGGAACCAAAAGGAATATCCATCCACGTCGCCTGCCCCGCTTTTTTCCGCACTGATCTGGCGCGCAACATGAGGTCTACTGATCCGGAAACCGAACGCGTGACAAAACGATTGGTGGAACGATCGAGGCTGGGCGCAGACCAGATCGCGACAGCGATCCTTGCAGGACTGGCGGCCGACAAACCGCTAATTTTGACCCATGACACAGCGCGCCGCAGCTGGCTTCAAAAGCGATACCTGCCGTTTGGGATCTATATGAATATGATGCGAAGGCAGTTGAAAAAAATGAACGAGCGCATGGCGCGCCCGTCCAAATCAACCTGATCAAAAACAGACGGGGCGATTTCTCGCCCCGTCTTGGTTTCAATTACAGTATGAAGTCATCCGCGACCAAGGTGTGCGTTCCCGCCAAGAGGATCGAGAAGTCAGCTCCACCACCATCGACATCCGCCCAGATGATCGTATTTTGAACGCCATAGGTGTAGGACAATGTGCCGGCACCAGAGGTGGGACCAAAGCCCGTAAATGTGAAACTATCGTCGCCCGCAAGTCCGGTATTGGCATCCAGCGCTGCCAGCCCGATTTTGTCGCCTTCAGCCTGATTGAAGTCATAAATAGTGTCGCGACCGGGTGCGGTTGCGGCACTGTCGGAAAGTTGGGAGTAGATGAAAACATCCGCGCCTGCCCCGCCATCCAAGCTGTCCTTTGACCCGCCACCGACAACAATATCGTTGCCGCCGCCGCCAGAGATGATCTCCGCCGCAGATGTTCCGACCACAAGATCGGACGACGCTGTTCCAACCAAATCCGTCTTGAAGTAGCGAAGACCGTCGTTTGCATCGATCATGTCAAGTCGGTTGGTTGCGATCCCGGAGAAATGACCCTCGACAACAACGCGGTTCACTCCCTCAACATCCTCGATCACCACGGACGTTCCTGAACGTCGTATTCCAAGTTCAGACAAGTCACTGTCGAGAATGGCAAGGGTGTCCGTCCCGCTACCACCGACTTCCGAGATAACATCACGTCCGTCAGCGCCAAAAGAGAACTCGTATCGATCATTTCCGGTTCCACCAAGCGTCCGGTCATTGCCCGCACCGCCAATGATCGTGTCATTCCCGGTTCCGCCGTCCAAGGTGTCGGCCCAAGTACCGCCGCCGATAAGGTCGTTGCCTTCACCGCCTTCGATGTAGTCAGAGCCGCTCTCACCCCAAAGGCGGTCATCGCCTCCGGCACCATAGATGCTGTCGTTGCCGGCACCGCCTGCGACCATGTCACTGGCATTTACGCCAGTTTCCACGTCGTCGTAGAAAACATCGTTGCCGTCTTCGAGGTAGATCCGGTCAAGACCTGTGCCCCCCCAGACAGTGTCATTGTCAGCTCCGCCGAAAATGGTGTCGTTGCCAGCGTCGCCGCCCATCTTGTCATTGCCAGCCGAGCCGTACAGCAAGTCATTGCCGTCACCACCCCAGATGGAATCGTCGCCGCCGCCGCCGTAGACAATGTCATCGCCAAGCTCGCCAGCGATCATGTCATCGCCATCCGACGCATCGTCGGCAGTGGATCGATAGATATCGTCACCATCGGAAAGGAAGGCACGATCATCGCCAAGGCCGCCCTCGACGGTATCGTCACCCGCCAAAGCGTAAATGATGTTGTTGTCGTCATCCCCCACGATATTGTCGGGACCAGGGGTTCCGGTGATGGTGGTAGATTCAGCAACTTTTGAGCTTTGAGTTGAAGTATAGAAACTTTCAGCTCCCAGTTCTTCAGTCACGCCTTCAAGCAATGCAACTTCGACGCCATCAACGGATACGGACAGGTCTCCTCCAATCACAGTTTGTGTGATGTTGGTTGTTGCCATGGCTGTGTCCAGAGTAACGACGTCAGCCCCCATTCCAATCAAGCTCAGCACATCTTCGCCAGCGGTGAAGTCTGCGATAACAGAACCAGCAACAATTTGCGCGGCGCTTCTGGCACCGTAGGACACGATGAACATGTCGCTGCCCGCACCGCCGACAAAGCGGTTGTTGCCCTGCCCCGCAAGGATGTCATCATCTTCACCGCCAGTGATGGCCACACCTGCGTCAAAGATTTCGATCTCTTCGTAGCTCATGACCAGTTCGGCGCTGTAGACTGTTGCCGGTTTGATATCGCCTTTGATATAGACCGCGAAATCAAAGTTTTCGGACATGTTGACGCCATTTTCAGACACCGTACCTGCCTGGTTCTGCCAGCCCGAGCTTACAGACATCGGCGAATAGTCGGTTTCCCAATCGAGCAAGTTGATTACGGTCTGGGTTTCAGCACCAGTTTCGTACTTCAGCTCGTCTTTGGTTGGCGGTGGTGCCAAGCTGGGATCGGTGGGAATATCAACGCTGGGCAAGTCCTGACCGTATTTGTCAGGCTGAAGACGCCAGCGTGGGCCGGACCCGACATATTCCGTGCCATCTTCATTCAACACAGGTTCGAACGGTTCGCGATCCATGGTTGTGTACCATGCATTGGTAAAGCCCTCGGCACCGTCCGCAGCCCCCATGGCCGCAAGATCACTTGCCGCCCAACTGGCCGCAAGCAAGGCGTCTTTCAAAATGGTACCGGCTTCGTAGAGCGTGCCGTTGCCTGAATAATATGCGTCGGTTGTAACCCAGACCTCACGCGCCCCTTGGCCGTCTTCGTTATAGTCAGAAATCACTTGATACGTCGGTAGCGTGCCGATCGCAGCTTCGTTTTCCAGATCTTCGGGACGGATTTGGTCATTGGGGTTGTTGGTGATCGTGTGATGCACCACAAGCTCTGCCGCAGTGATCTTGAACAAGGGCTGCAGGTCCCCTTCTGCCGCAACTTCGCTCCATTCGTCAGGCAGTTCCAATTCGCCCTCAAGGCGAATGTCGTTTGGCCGCTTGATGGTATTGCCCCAACGGTACAGCAGTTTGCCATCGTCTTTCACGGTCACCGAATAATCGGATGAGGCCGCAATATCGTATTCAATCGAGCTTTCGTTTGGATTTAGGATGTCTTTAATATCGACGACACCGTCCAAGTTTCCATCCGTGATGGTGATCGGGTTTCCATCGCCATCAACGGCAGTTCCCGCCAACAGTTCCGAAATCGATTGCCCGTCATAATCGCCACCAATAACGATCAGGTTGTTGTCCAGCGGGTAGACAGCATCCGGATCATCAGGAAATGCCTGATCTGACAAAATTTCTTGCATTACGTTGTAATGCTCGGTCGAGGCTTTGACAGTGTTCCCCCCCAGACCTGACAACCATGTTCCAAGCAACGCCGGCGTTTTGAACGTATCGGTCTCTACGTTGGACACGACAATACCAAGCTGCTCGCCAGCGGGGCCGGTCAGATCACCAACCCAACCTTCACCGTAAATGCCGTCTTCAAATTCCTTTTCGACAGCTCCGACAAAATCTGTGGAGATAAAGCCGAACTCGCTGTTTACCGGATAAAGAGCGACGCCTTCTTTGGTAATCGATGGATCGGCCGAAAAATCAACAACGGGCATCTCACCCGGCAATACATCACCTTGCGTCAGCCCGTCATAGGTCCCCGTCACATCGCTTGTGCTGAAAACATGCGTTACCGAGTAGTCGGGATTGGTGTTGAGTGGTTGGTCTACATCTTGTGCGGATGCGGGATCAATCAAAGTGGCCATGTGGTTTTCTCCCCAGTTAGAACCCAGAAAGGCACAAACAATCAACAGGATATCAGTTCGATGCCCCTGTGATTGGTAAGGTGCCCCTACAATGAGTGCATCTAAACATTCGACTTGCAGAATGTTATTGATCTACATCAATCCGTATCCGCGTTTGAACGATCATCGACCACAAATGAGCTTTTGAAACGGGAAAAACGAGCTGAAAAACATCGTTCTTCCTCTTCAAAAACAGGGACGATCATCTCTCATTCGCATGGTTACAACAGAGCAAGGGCAAAGATGCACCGCGGGTACATCACCTTGGAAAATAAGACATTCTGTTTATCAAATGTGAACGAAGCATTTCCGGTGAATGTCGCCTTAATCGGGTGCAGGCCGATTTCTTGCCGAGCGGTTTGACGCTGCAGCCTCGGAAAAAAATATTTTTAGAAATTTTTTGGCACCATCTGATACCTTGATCCAGATCCGCCAAAAAGCTCCGTTTTGCCATGTCTCCTTAGGGGGTATCGAACCCGGCACGTTCCGGCAGCGGATTCGATGAGTGGCAGGCGCGAATCAACCCCTGCCGATATTCAAGATTTGAGAGTTATCTCGACCGGCCTTTTCTGCCTTTGCCGCCTTCTGATTTGCCGCCGCTGTTGTCGCTGGCGACGCCGCTGGTCTTGCCATTGGCCGCACGTTCCATGCCCCCGCGCATTTCATCTTCTCCGGGAGTGTCAACGCTGCGGGCCTGATTCTCGTCGTGGTATTTGGACAGTACAGTATCATCAGCCGTCGCCCATGGGTTCGCATGGCTGGCCTGCGCCAAATGGGTGCAGCCCAAAACCAAGCTTGTCGCCAATGCCCATGTCTGGATGTATTTCATTTTGCTTTCCTCAATTCACAGTTTTCGCGGCTCCTTGTGCCGACCTAACATGCGCAGGTTAATACATTGCAGTACTGGAATTTGTTTTTTGGAAAAAGTCGCGGAAAATTGCTCATACATCGAGCTTTGAGATCAGGCGCATCATCTACCAAACCGCGAAATCCGTCTTTGGTGCCCAAGCTGGTTCAAACAAGCGTTTTGCCATTTGGGCCTGCTTCGCGGCAGCCCCCGGTAAATTCAACAGCAATGGGTTTGGGGTGATCGGGTTGGTTTTGTTACTGTCTGCGTCACTGCCGCCGGGCGTTCAAACCGCTACGCGCGTGCCTGCATTGATCACAGCCCATGGGTACCGTTTCTGCAACTCTTTGAAGACAGTCATACGCAACCCCCTTTTAATCAGGCGTATCAGTCCGGAACAATCGCGCAAACAAAGGAGCCCCCATAATGACCACAAAAATCCGCAACACATGGTGGGCAATCACAAACGCCATGTCGGCTCCAACAATCAGCGCCAAGACGGTCAGCTCCGCCTGCCCTCCCGGTGCGAAGGCCAGGATCGTTTCCATCGCCGGAGCCAAATCAAGCAAATGAATGAACTCGGCAAAACATATGGTCAATATCAGCAGTATCACACAAAATCCGATGGCTGCGGTAACAGAGGTGCGCACTTCGGTCATGGTCACGCCGGCATATTTTGCGCCGACCCCCATGCCGATGAAAAACTGGGCCGCCCAGATCGCTTCGGCAGGTGGACGGTGTTGCAAAACACCCGTCAGCGCAAGACTGGCCGCAAGAATGAGAGGCCCCAAAATGGACGCGCCAAACATGCCCAAACGCAAGGCAAGTCGCCAGCCTGCGATGCCGCAAAACACCATCAGTGCCAGCTGAGACGGCGCGATGGTCGCGGCGGGGTCGCCCGGCGGGGTGCTTAAATCAGCGTTCCACGCCCACCGCAAAATGAAGGGCAACGCGATGACAATCACCATGACGCGGGTTGCGTGTATCAGCGACAGAACCCGCACATCTGCACCGGCGTCTTCTCCGAACAGCACCATATCTTGAAAACCGCCCGGCATCGACGCGTAATAGCTTGTGGCAAAGTCATACCCCCAGAGGCGTTGAAAATACGGAACGCCGATCGCTCCGATCGCCGCAATCATCACCGGTATCAGCAGTAAAGTGGGCCACATCGAAGTCATCGACAGCAGCAAGGGCATCGTAAATGTCGCACCGACAGCGACACCCAGTATCGTGCGCATCCCATCGTTCAGCAGCGCATTGCCGCGCATCGGCACACCGACCAAGGCCGCGATCAAACAGGCGACGATTGGTCCAAGCAAAAAAGGCAGCGGCAAGCCCGTCGTTTGGAATACCGCTACACCGAGCACTGAAATCACGATCGGATACAGAGTGTTTTTCATCCGTTCATCACCTTAAGTCTATGGCGCAGCGAGGTTTGCAAATGGGTTTCAGCGGCATCTCCCGCAGCGTCTGAATCGCCACCCCGGATTGCCGTGATGATTGTAGCGTGCTGTTTGCAGACGATTTCGATCCGCGCGTCATCGGCCAGCGTCGTTGGGCCAAGCAACAACAAGGCGTTGTTCAAACCGCGGGCGGCCTCTTGCAAGAACCGGTTGCGTGTTGCCTCATAAATGCATCGATGGAAGTCGTGATTGATCGCTGCCGCCGCCGGTGCCTCGCCTCGGGCCTTGTGAATCTGTGTGTTCAGGTATTCGAGAAAGTCGATTTCAGCAGGGCTAATATGTTTTGCAGCCATTTCGGCGGCCGTGCGTTCCAACACCACCCGCATCTCATAGAGTTCGACAACTTCGGTTTGGGACAAGGTGCGGATCACAGCACCAATGCGTGCACGATGTTCAACAATCCCCTCGTTCTCCAACTTGCGAAGCGCTTCGCGAACCGGTGTGCGCGACAAGGAAAGCCGGTCGGCCACATCGATCTCGCGCAGTCTATCACCGGGTTTGAAGACACCGGCGCGAATGGCCTGATGCAGTTTTTGGTAAGCAGCTTCGCCTTGGGACATATCTTGTATTTCAGTTTGTGCCATGCCGCATCCATTATTGTATCCACTTGGATACAATGCCGCGAATTGAGTGAAAAGCCAACGGCAAAGTCACCCTGTGCTTTGATATCTGCACGTTCCGCATCCAAAGTCGGGACTTTGGCGGCCTTGTGCCGTGCTTAATAGCGAACGTTTTGTTGCACCCCAGGCCAACGATCAGGCTGAATTTCCCCGGTGGGTCCCTCCCCCGGAAGGGGAAAACAATGCCAAGCGCAGGCAATCAATGCACTTAGCTGCGTTGGCGTGGAGCTTTCCAAATTCGAACACGGCACCACTCCGCGCCCTTTCTGAGATGCTCGTTCCACGCAATCGGGCGGAGGCCGGACCTAAGTTGCCTTTGAGTTGGTTTAAATACATTTCTCGCCCGGATCTTGGCCAGATATCATAGGCTAAATCCGCCGCCTCTTTTGACAGCTCCCAAACTTGCAGATGAGGGAGTGGTTATTGACATGCGATTGGCGTGCCTTTGCCGACCGCTCCGACGGCCATGCCCGTCTTGGGCCAGTTTCCGGTCGATTGCGACGTGGCTTTTCCAGCCCGGGGTGGAATGTCGCCGTTGCGGTGGGTCGAAACACTTGGGTTATTCAAAGATGGCCATCTTCATTGCCCGGATTGACAGGCCTCGCTCTCTCACATGCAAAAGCATGTGTTACCGCGCACTAGATACAGACGGCCCTGACGCTTCTGCCCCCTGATATCGCCTGCCCGCTTCAGGATTGGCGTATCAGCCTGCCAGAACGGCGACCGCCTACCTCCGCACCGCGTCTTGGCGGTCGACCCTCCGTTTCGGTTCCATGGCCTGTCTCCTGTGTTGCAGTAAATGCCATCAAAGGAGCGGCATTATTCTGCGGCAGGACCGCATGGGCCTTCAAAAATCATTGGCCCACTTGTCAAGGTGACTGCGGGCATGGATCGAAGTCGCAAGAAGAAGATTACTGGCGGAATCGGATATCAAAACGCCTGTGATGGAACCACGATAATTTGGGACCGTGTTGGGTCATAGACCAGCTTCAGCTCATTGGTTAGTTTCAGCAGCAAGCCTGCGGAACGCAATGCTTACTCCTATGTTTCACGAGCACGGAGCGGCACTAGTAAATACTGACGTTGGACCGCCCGGCTTCCAGAGCGTACTTCACATGATAAATAAGGGGGGCTTGCACTCGGGCTTTGCGAAACAACAGCCTTCCAAGTCTAACTGGCTGCGACAGCCGGCACTCTAACGTCTCGATGTTTTGTTCCGTGACGCAATAGGCCTTCAACACCTCCTGCGCCGCCTTCGCGGCAGGTAAGAGGTATGTAGAAATGGACTTGGAGACGAAGAGGACCGTTATCGGACCGGTTTAATCCGCCCGTCTGGTTGCGTCCAAAAACAGAACGTTTTGACAAGAAAAACTGTCCATCCATTCAGCGCCTTGCGGTACTTGAATGGAACGCCTTAAAAATGGTGCGGTCGAGAGGCAGCTAAGATCGCACACTACTGCCTTGGAACTAAAGGTTTAAAGCACCAATTTACTCCAAGATTTCATTCGAAGCTTAAAAACTGAGTATCAAGGAGCATTCAATCACTCTCCAAAAGCACTTCGGAAAAGTAGGTACCCTTTATAGAATTCACCTCTGACCAAACTTTGAGAACAAAAGAGGCTGAGCTGGCCGTACCAGTTTGTCTGAAACTTGGATTCGCGTGCTGGTTTTCTTACGCCCTCCATCCTTCTTTTCTATCTCCAACTCCCCCTCACATGCCAGTTCTTGAGGAACTCCAAAAATCATTTCGTTTTGGGCGGTTGTTAGATTTCCGATCTGTGACAATAGCTCGGTAACTGAAAGTACCCCTTGATCCATACTGTTCACAACTCGACGGGGGAGCTCATTTACCAGTTCAACAATGAGTTTCTTCTCGTCATCCTCACGGAAAGAAAAAAGCGCATCTTTACTTTCAAGAAGTCGATGATCGAAACCCATTTCAAACAGGGAACCCTTTCCGATGTGTCGAAAGAGATTTTGTTGATCCCAATGAACGGACAGCATCTTGTCCCGCGCCGCTTGATGCTTTGAAAGATGTGCAAGCAGCATCCATCTCTTGTCAGTTGTGGAATACAACATGAATGGCGTGAAAAAGGTCGGAAAGATGGATGAAGGAAACACAATTGACTATGCTGTTGGCACCAGCCTGATCAAAACTGGTGAAACCTGATCCCAAAACCCGTTTTTTTCACTCTATCGGATCGGGAGCTCCGCCCCCTCCCCGCACAAGTCCGCCACAAGTATAGAGTGTAGAGTTGGCGCAACGCTTTCGGCCCAGATGGTTCTCAAACACTTATTATTGTTGCCCCCCCCCCCTCGCACTGATCAGTGTCCATCATTGATAATGAGTGGTGACGGTCTCGAATGTATCCAAATGAAGCAATGCGAAAAATAGCGATAGAGACTGACCCAGAAGAGTTTCGTTCTGGAGATCCTTGTTCACTTTTAATGACGTCGTCCGGCCGGCTTGCCAGTTATTATGCGCCGTTTGAGTTCGTCAACAAGAACGCCAAAATCGTTATAGTGGGAATAACACCTGGTCGAGTTCAAGCCGCGAATGCACTAGACGCGTTGCAGAAGTCCTTCAAAGCCACGAAGGAGTGGGACACCGCACTGAAATCTGCGAAAAAATATGCAAGCTTTAGCGGTCCAATGCGGAACAACTTAGTTCGAATATTAGACTATATCGGCGTACATAACCATTTAGGAATTTCCAGCTGCTCTGACCTA
This sequence comes from Pelagimonas varians, assembly GCF_003208435.1. Lineage (GTDB taxonomy): Bacteria > Pseudomonadota > Alphaproteobacteria > Rhodobacterales > Rhodobacteraceae > Pelagimonas > Pelagimonas varians. The sequence continues at coordinate 118,442 of NZ_QKMF01000007.1, forward strand.
TTCAACACCTCAAATGATCTAGCTCATTTTACATCTTTATTGCGAAACCCTGTCTTGCTTGGTGGAAAAAACTACAGCGGCACCCCAAACCCGACCTCTAATCCATGGTTGCGGTGTCTTGCATCAAGTACGCTTTTTGAAGAAATTCAGGACATTACTGGAAAGCCGATTATTGTACCTTTGGGTCCGAAGGTAACTGACGCGATGGTCGAGCTGTCCGATCACAATCTCGAAAACGACGACCACTTTCTATCCGGTGCCCCACACCCGAGCGGCGCAAATGCAGAAAGAATAGCTTACTTTCTGGACCGGAAGGAGAAGAGTGCTTTGTCTCGTCAAACCAACCCGGACAGTATCGACAACTCCAAGTCATTGCTAATGAAAAAGGTTATCCGACTGTCTGCGAGCCTGCCGAATTCAATACCTTCAAGTTCGGAGCTAAACAAATGAACGGAACTCTCGCACTTTGGTATGACAAACGTGATCAAGGGACAAAAGTTACTAGGGAAGCCCAACGTGTACTTGGCCTTGAACAAAATGGTGAAGTACACCCTGAGCTGGAACTACACTTCAATCTCTGGCGAGATTTTACAAACTCTTTAGAAACAAATTTTCTTGACATTGGAATGCGTTTTCGAACCCCACTGGAACAAGTGAAGCAGTTCTACCTTTACGTTCCCCGCCCCATTTCAATCGCACAACTGAGTGACTTAAGTGACATCTTAAAATTCGGCCAGACTCTGGACGCTGTGTTTAATTCGGTCATCGAGCCTGGAAAACAAGGAGACCGACACTTTAAGACATCCGAATTTGGGCGCGACTTCACGACTATTCACAGTGTAGAATTCGGACCGGACAGTGATGTAAAAGTAGAGGAATTCAGAAATGATGATGGAAGTACGGGAACTTTGATCATCTTCACTGAACAACTTTGCGAGAGAATCCGAGCGCAACAAGCTGAAGATTGCGTCAACTCATACATAAGGTTTCGATTGAGCCTTTCAGGTCCATCTGCGGAACTTTTCAGTCAAGAAGTAACAATGGGAAACTACTTTGACACTTCCAGAGTTGGACAACTTGAACTCACCGAATTTCGACTAAATGAAAGACGAAGTTTTCCAATTAAAATTGCCAAACTCTCTCAAAACACTCAGTTTAATGTTCGGCAAATACACTACTTTTTGATTCGAAGTCTTCGACACGAATTAAAAATGCAACACAAATCTTTCAGAAAAGTACGACGATTAGAAGGCAATCTATGGCTTCACTATTTACTAGGAGACAAGTTGCACGGCGACAAGGGTGCTAAAAAAAAGAAAGCCTACAAAGATATTGCTGATCAAATGGTAATCTACCACTGGAGGGACGATGCAAAAGGGGACGATTCAATTGACGACTTTGTTGCCTTTGCCAGCTTCCGCACCGGCATAAACAGACTATGGGCATTCTTGGTAATGGCCATTTTCTTAGGGATTTTTGCCAGCTGGGCATCCTCCACTCTGCCAGATATTCCGGATATCCCATTCGGGAAATTTATCCCGTTTATTGAGAGCTTTGAAGTCGTACCATCCTTAGAGTTTCGCGTACCTGGCTGGGTATCCATTCTTGTTGTTTTGCTCATTTCCGCCGGCGTCATTTGGAAGGCTTGGAAAGCGATTTCTGGACCAACGTCCTTTTTGCAAAGACTCTGTAGCAGAGCTTGCGCCTGTCTGAGCAAAAACAGAAAAAGCAAATGACCGCCCCCTTTCCGCTCACCTTCAAATGCTGTAGTCTCCCGTCATGCTAACTCGAGTTCCAAATATGAATCTTACGTCGATTTGCTCTTCACCAACGCTGCTTCCAACTTCGCAAGTGGATGCCTGTAAAGTGTGGCATAATCTCCAACACTTAGAGACCACGTACTCAGGTTTCGGATCATGGTACTGGGGCAAGGTTGTACCGGGAGTAACAACCGGTCATCGTAGAATCTTGTCTGCCGAATGTGACGGTGTTTTGAGCGGTGTTGTTATCGCCAAGTCCGAAGGTGAAAAAAAGATTTGCACTGTCTGGGTTCCCGAGCAGTTTCGGGGGCAATTGGTTGCTACGAGGCTGATGGAAGATGCTATGGAGTGGCTAGATTCAGAAAAGCCTCTTTTTTCTGTCCCCAGCTTCCGCAAGCAGGAATTCCAAGCCATTGTAAAGAAGTTTGGCTTTCAACTAGAACAAACGGTTCATGAACTTTACGGTACTGGGAGAGTTGAACATGTGTACAATGGAACACTCAAGACAAAAATTGACGCCTAATACACTGAATCCATTCAGACATCTTCGCAACATCACCTGACTCGATCAACGCGCAGGGCACATTCAGCCGTTCAGATTGAGACTTTGAATGCTCAATTTCACACTTCTGAAAATGGCTAATGTCTTGCAACGACAGCTCGCCGCGCCCGGCCTTTCGACGTCTGAACTGAATGCTTTGAATGCTGTCGTAAATGACGACAACGGCATCAGGGTTAAGAGCGTCGAAGACTTCGTCCTTTAGACAAACCGGCTTAGATTGAACTTCTAATACAGCATGCCCATCAAGTAGTAAGTTTGGCTCACGAAGCTGCCCCCGAAGCGCCAACTCCCTTATCAGTAGTTTTTGATTGCTAACAGCTTCTTCGAGAGAAAGGTTTTCAAGGGGGCAGCCGATCTGCCTTAGTACTCGACTGGCGACAACGTGTTCCCACCCGGGCTCTAAAGCAACAAGTTGTTTCAGAGTTGATGTTTTTCCGGAGCGCGATGCTCCAGTCACCAGAATCATAACACTCTCCGCATAGCTACTCAGCCGAACGAGTAATGCTTTTTACGTGATGCGTCAGCCTACAATCGACCTGTCAAAAAACTTTCGAATTTCGCGTCGAACTTGCATTTCGGATGCCTGATAGAGGAACTATTGAACTCCACCTTACCAAATCTCCCTCCAAGGTATGTCGACATCTAAGTCACAAACGAACCAGAGCAACCCAGAGTACTATGGGCGACACTTTGATGACTTGTAGGAATTCCTGGGGGTCATCCCCTGGACAAATCAGCTCGATCTGTTTATGCCGCCCAGAAAGGGAGGCCCGTAAATGCCAGGCAAACTAACATATGTGGATCTATTCGCTGGTTGCGGAGGGCTTTCGTTGGGCTTGGAACAAGCAGGGTTTGCACTCGAGTTGGCTGTCGAGAAATCTGACATGGCTGCTGAGACGTTCTTCCACAACTTCATTGAGCCGATTTCGGATCAAAAGGAATGGAAGTCCTTCAGTGCGCCTTCAACTCCGGTCGAAGAGCAGGCAAAAAAAGGCGTTGTGGTCAAACAGCTTAGCGACGTACTCGACTGCAAACCACTTCTCCAAGACCTAAAAAGCCGCGAAATAGATCTCGTTGCAGGGGGCCCTCCATGTCAGGGTTTCTCTCTAGCCGGCCGAAGAAACCCTGAAGACATTCGAAACAAACTGCCTTGGGAATTCCTTGAGTTTGTCGAGGCAGTTTCCCCTAAAGCTGTCATTATTGAAAACGTCTCGGGCATGAGCCAAGATTTCAAAAAGCATAATCAGGAATCACCTTTTGATCAGCTTCGTCAGGCTCTGATCCAAACTGGTGTGGGGTATCAAGTGCAGCCAGTTCACTTGAACGCTATGCACTTCGGAGCGCCTCAGCACCGCCCCCGCGTAATGCTGCTGGGCCTGAGACAAGATGTTGCCGACGCAACGGGTTTTAAGTTCAGCGATAAAACTTGGCGCTCAGAATTTGCAAAGCTGGGAAGCGTTGAGTTTTCGCAAAAACCTGAGATCGCCCCTATCCTAACCCATTTTGGTGACGACATACTCACCGTGGCTGATGCGATCGCAGATCTAAACGACAGTGGGTATCGTCGCGTTTCAAACCTTTCCGAGTTTGCAAAGGAAATGCGCGAGGGAGCCGATTGGGAGCCGGCCGGAGACGCCGCTTCAAAGCGTCGAAATAAGGGGTTGCCCAATCATACCTTGAGAAAACATGCGGAACACATCAAGGACAGGTTTCGGCTCTACCAGTTTTTCCGCGATCAGGGCGTTCACAATAAGACGATTGCGATCCCTAAAAACGAAGACCTTACTACCGGTGGAAAGAGACAGCTGCTGCATGAAGCGCTGAAAGATGCCAAGTACCCGGCAAAAGCGCCAGATGGTAAAATTCTGGCCCATTCCGTCGAGGAGTTGATTGAGCTGGTCTTGTCCCTTGGGACCAAGAAGCATAGTCAAAGGCCGCTTTCATGGACTTCACCAAGCCCAACTGTTGTCAGCTTGCCTGACGATTATGTTCATCCGGACATCCCACGTACAATGACCGTGCGAGAGATGGCGAGGTTTCAATCATTCCCAGATAACTTCGAATTTCGCGCTAAGGAAACCACTGGTAGTTTACGGCGGCGTGTTGAAGTACCACAATACACCCAAGTCGGAAACGCTGTTCCCCCCAAAATGGCAAGAGCGGTTGGGTTGTCGATAAGGTCGGCACTTGAGCTGGCCGCAATCACAGAAGGTCGACGCGCAAGCTAAAAGCGTATATTTCTGCAAGGAATCAATTCCAAGCAGAAGTATTCATGCCCCTAAGAGCGTTCTCGGATTTCGAGAAGAACAATTTGACAGTTCTGACGTCGCAATCAATTGATGCGACGCTGATCCAACCAACAAAAACTGGACTGGGAAAATCTATACTGGATGCTACGGCTCCAATTCGGAACTATTTGCGCCGCCACGGCCTTCATGATTATGAGCTTCAGGGAACAGGTGCGCGCGACAACGGGGTCGAGCTTGAATCTCTCTTGGTTGGCAAAGCAACTGAAAGCACGTCCCGAACATCGCTTTATCGACCTAAAGCCAAAGGTAAGGGCGGGGATCCTCGGATATGGTTTTCTGGCCTTCCTAACTTTGTCCAACCAGATGATTTGGTGGCAATAGTTGCATACGGTCGACAGCTGATTTGCTTCAACATCACTCGCGATGACTTAGGCAGCATACTTCAAGAAAGACTGGAAGGTCCTGCGTTGTCCTGGATGCAGACCCTGTCCGGAGACGCACGAAGCACTTCGGATGAACTACTTGGTCAACTTCGACAGTTGGCCGCAAAGGGGCCGCTAATGTCTGTGATGCCCGACCGCGCCGATACTGCAATTGGAAGAACGTTGGAAACCGCGCTAGGAATTCAAATGAATTCCAGAAAAGACCCAGACTACAAAGGCATCGAACTAAAAGCCTTTCGCAAGGCTTCTGGTCAAAGCCGGCAGAACCGAAAAACACTGTTTGCCAAAGTCGCCAACTGGCAAGAAAGCAAGTTTAAGAGTAGTCGAGAAATCCTCGATGCTTTCGGATACCAACGGGAAGAAGACTTCAAGCTTTACTGCACCGTAAGTGCAAAAACTATAAATTCTCAGGGGCTGTCATTTGAACTCGATGACAGGCTGGGGAAGCTGAACGAACGGTCCGACCAGAAGCAGATTGGAGTGTTTGCGACGTGGTTTTTAGAAGACCTCCGAAAAGCTTTGGCTGAGAAGCACAACGAGACGTTCTGGGTCAGCGCGACTGCGGAAATGGTTGATGGCCGAGAGCACTTTGAACTTCAAAGTGTGTTGCACACCCAAAAGCCGATCTTGTCCCAATTTGAGATCTTGCTGTCACAAGGCGAAATCACAATGGATCATTTGATAAAGCGTAATCAGCGAGGTCGTGTCGCGGAAAAGGGTCCACTGTTCAAAATTGACAGCGTATCTTTGCCATTGTTGTTTCCACCTAGCATCAGCCACGATCTAAGGCCAGTAATGGCAGCTTAGAGACGTTGGTCACTCGATACATTGCCTTTGAGAGGCCCGTACCTTTAGCATTTTTAGAACTTCATCCTGACCTTTTCGGTCCGCCAATGTTTGCTCCTGAATGCACTCTTCTGAAAACGCAAAAAGGTAGATTTTTTGGACCCGTCGAAGTGCTTCCCGGAACAGGGCCTTGGCGCTCCGATTTGGTAGTCCCAATCGGGCTTCGAGTTCTTCGATTGGCTCTTTGGTGACGCAATAGGCCCAGACCACCTCTGGCATGACACCTGGGCCGAGGTCTTGGATCACGGAGGCCAGACGCGCCGCTGCCATGGCGTCTGATGCGTTTGCACGTCCCACCTGCCCCAACACAGCTTTCAAAGATTTGGCGCGGGTTTGGATTGCGTCCTGGCGGATCCACAGGCCAACCTTTTGCAGTTCGGGATCGATCTTGAATTGGCCCTGCCGATGCCGGCGCTGCCAAAGGGTCTCGAGCGGGTCATACTCCTGCGGGCCATGACGCGCGTCTTTGAGTTGGGGCGTTTGTTGGTTCTCGATTTCCGCCGTGTGCGCGATCAAATGGGCGCGGCCGGCTGGTGACAGCTTCAAGCAATACACCTTTGCTTTAGCGTCGGTGGGCACAATCCACCCCGCCATTTGAAGCAGCGCCGCAATGCGGCTTGCGCATCGGGCCAAAACTGTAAGCTCCGTGCCGCTTTGGCTTTTCATCACCGCCGCCGTGTCCAAACCGCTGGACCAGGCCAACAAAGTGCCCGGCTTACCCAAAGCCATCAGAATAAGCTGACAGGTGCTGTTCCACTCATCTGCACTTGGCAGGTTTTCGACCCACAGCGCCCAGTCCAAATCAGCCTCCTGCAACGCGGCTGCAACCAAAGCGCTGCTGGCCTCGATCTTGGTGATCCTGTCGATCTGACGTTTGATTGTGCTGGCATGTGTGTCGCGTTTCCGGGCGAGATGGCGCATCGGTTTTCCAAACCCAACATGCTCGATATATGCCGTCACCGGATCGGGCAGATAGCTGGGCACTCTCATGCCCATTCCCCGTTGAACCTGTAGCCACGTCCCCAGACCGTCTCGATCATCGCAGGACCACCCAATGCCTTGCGGATTTTACTCACGAAGACATCGACGATTTTCAACTCTGGCTGATCCAGATGCCCATAGGCAGCATTCAAAATCTCCTGCTTGGACAAAACGCGCCCCCCGCCCTGAATAAGAGCGTCTAAAATGGCCGCTTCCTTTGGGGTCAACCGCCCAGTTTTCTCCCCGATGGTCACGTCACCGGTTTTTAGGTTGATGGTTGATCCAACTTTGAGCATTCGAATGTCTGTCGTTGGCTTTTCCACCCGGCTGGTCGCAATTTGCAAACGGGCCACCACCTCAGCGATATGCGCAGCTCCGTTGCAAAAGTCCGTGACATCGCTGGCAAAGACCCTGGTGATCAGATCGGGCGCAATGCGATCCCCCCAGATGACCAGAGGTACTGGGCGGCTCAAACGCGCGCTGCGCTCTGCAAGCGTGATCGCAGACATGTCGCCCAAGCAGGGAGCAGCCAGTATGACATCATAGGTCAGAGACCGCGCATGGCTGAGGGCATCTGCGCCGGACGGGGTGATCTCACAAGGGATCCGCTCACTTACCAAAAGATCAGCCCAGGTCCAGGCGGTGGTGACATCCGGATTTACCAATAGGGCAAGCATCGCTAGGCCTCCTCGATCAGCGGCAGGTCCGGATCATCCCACTGCGCCGTTGGTGTGCGTGGAAACGGGTCTTCTGAATTGGTCGGCAGTTGCGGTGAGAGGAACTCTGCTCCCTGCCATTCCCCTGCCCCCCAAAAGCTGGTCCTGATTAGAGTTCCAGCCTCGGCAACGTTCACAAACTGAGGTCGGCCAAGGTAGGTCAACGACGGGTGCCCGAGATCGTAGCCATGCCCGACCACCAAAATCCCGCCAACACTCACAGGCGCGCTTTCAACCGTGCCGGCAGTGCTTTGATTTCCATCCAACACACCCCAGATTTCAACCACCGACCCCTCTGATCCCGGCCGGAACGTGAACATGCCGGCATAGTAGTTCGAGCGATCTGTCATCTGCACACCGCGCGTCCAAGTCGGCGTGTCGACCACTAAAACTGTGACACCAGGCGCGATTTTCAGATGCACGGGATGATCGATCAGCACGTCCCCGTGAAGGGTAATGTCATCGTCAATCAGGGCGATCACCCCCTCGCGCCCTGCCCGCCTGATCAAAGCTTCAACGCGATCGGCAGGAACAACACCGCCGCCCAAATGTTTGGACAGCATCAATGGCCCAGAGCTGGCCTTCGCATGTGGAAACATCGTGTTACGCATCCTCAATATCTCCATATTGAACCGTCAGGGTGGTTTGCCCCTCGCTCAACACCCAGAGGTATCGCGCGCCAGGAACGCCGGGCATGAGCGCCGCCACGTCGAGGCTTTCGGGCGCATCAGTGCGATAGCGCCAGCCGCCAGCGAAGTCGGCTGGTGGAGTGGCAGTTTCCGTTGCCATAACTCGGAAAGCATTGGCCCCGAGGTTCTGGAAAAACACCGCACCACTGACCGGCCCTGCAATCAGGACCGGCACGCCAGCGGGCGCGGGAATGTCGCCTTTAAAGGCCATGTCTAGTGCTCCTTTGTCGGGCAGGTGCGCCAATGGCACGACAGGATGGTGATCAGTAAAAGCCCGGTGTCGCGGGCCTCTTGCAACGTGCCATCGGCCAAGGCAGAGGCATGGGCTTTGGCGGGTGTTTGCGCCGCGTCCAAAATGGCGGCAGCCTCGCCTTGCGGGCGCGGTGTTTCATTGCGCCAGGTCACGCAACCGCTGACGCTGGACATCAGCAACAACAGGCAAATCAGAGGTTTCATCATCGATCCCTTTGCGAGTTTGAATGTAGGATTGGGTGCGCTGCAGATCGCGGTCGGCCTGATCGAGCGCGGCTTTGCTGCCCGCGCGTTCGGAGCCAAGCACCATGCCGATCGCGATCAACAGCAGCGGGATGGCGCCAAGAACAAGCCAGCGGATCATTGCGTGATTTCCAGCGATGACAGGCACAGCTTTTGCTCAGCGGCACGTCGGTTTGACAGACCGGGTACAGCCCGGCCCCCTGCCCGGTTCCAGCGCGGCAGCTCATTGCAAGCCCCGACCAAGTCACCGGCATTGGCCTTGCGCATCAGGGTCGAACCACAAGCCGCAAACGTCCCAACATTGTAGGACCAGCTGTAAAGCGCGACTTTCATGCCCTGAGGCATCACCGCCTCGATGTCGTCATCGATGCATGTGTTCAGACGCCCGGCAAAGGCGGCAACCTGATCGCCAAGCATCTGATCACACTGCGCTTTGGAGTATTGATCACCGGGTTTCACCCCATGGGTTTCACCATAACAGACCGTCCAGACACCAACGATGTCGGGATAGGCCTTGGTGCGCAGACCTTCCCAAGGCGCAATAAAAGAAACGGCCGCTGCGATGGCAGCGGCCGTTCCAGCCAAAACACGTTTTTGCATGGGTCTATCCTTTGTTGCCGTATTTCAATTCGATCTCGAGCCGGGCCAAGCGGCGCATTTCGCGCTTGTGCAGCACGTTTGAGATGTAGCCACCCACCGCGCAGAGACAGCCAACCACGGCCATCCAATCGGTGAGCGTCAAAGTGCCCGTCACAGCCATCACCGCCCCGCTCCATGTTGTGGAAGAGATCACCCCACCAACCTTGTCATCCATGTTCACACGCCTCCTGTGCGGCTCAGCATCACGCCTTTTGCCGCTGTTGTGCCCGCCTCGGCCAAAGCCGTGTTGAACGAGCCTCGATTTAGATGTCTGTTAGGTCCGCTTCAGTTGTTCGCCCTGGTCCTAGCGCGCCGATCTGCGCGACGCGGAACCACGCAGCTCCGATATCAGCCGTCTGCATCGCCGCCGTCCAAGTGACGCTCGGCTGATCTGTTTGAACCGTCCGGATCACGGTGCCGGCCGCTGTCAAAATCTCGACCTGATAAAGCTCGCTGCTTTCAGAGACAGGCACCTCGCTCAGGGCCCAACTCTCTGAGGACAACAATCGATCACGCCGGAACCAGCTCAGCTCGATGTCAGCACCGCTGGCCTTTGCTTTGAGATGCGCCGGTGCGAATGGGATCAAGCCCGTGCCCTCACACATGAAAGCGAGTTCGGTCACTTTCGCCGCTGCCGAATAGCCCGAGACTTGCCAATTTGTCGGCACGCCGATGTCAGCCATCGAAATCGGCAAAGGCACCAAGTTCTCATCAAGCAGCACAATCATCGCCCCGGCCGCGATCACATCTGGCATCAGCCACTCGGTGCCACGTTGGCCGCGCAGCAGATGTGACAGGCGATAACGCCGCGACCCAATCAGCTCGACCTGCCCCGCCTGCAGGATTTCCCACTGATCAGGCGCAACCTCGATCGCCAAGGCATTGGCCCCGGCGAATAGCTCTGTGTCCGAAACCGCCGTCAGACTGCCCGACAGCAGCTCAATTTCCATGTCATTGGCCTCATCAAAGAGCCAAAGCGGCCCAGCTGGCAGATCGGTTTTCGACACCCCAATCGAGGCGCGCGTTTCTACCGTTGCGATCGAGGTGAAGCCATCCACCGAGGTGCTGCTACGAATGTCATAGCCACCACCCCAAGGGTCAGCCCAAACCGCAGCAAAGGGGCGATGTGCCGGCACATCCTCATGGATTTGCGGCAGATCGAGAATGCGCACCAATGGGGGCCCGTCTATCAACGCGCGCGGCCGCATCTTGGTTTGTCGCGCCGCCCCCGGTGGCATGTCATGCAGCTCCGGATCATGGCGCACCGCCTCGAGTTTCAACGCATCGCCCTGGTTCAAACGCTGGATACGCCAGCGCTCAAACCCATCGCGCTCAGGCAGAGAGATCACATCCCCGGCTCGAAGCGCCTGGCGATTTGGCGGCAGGCTCAGGTTGATCGCCTCACGCCCGACAATCTGCTCCCAAAATGCCACCCGGCAACGTTGTTCTGCCCCGCCCGACCATGTCGCCAGCATCATACTCGTGGCGCTTTCCCGCACGTTTTGCGCAGCCCCTTTGCGCTCCTCAACCGGCATGGCCTCATAGCCTGCCTGGCTGTTGAGCACCGTCCACTTCAGCGCACGCGGCAGTTCGGTTTCTTGGGCGCGGGTGATCTCAAACGGATCATCCTCGCGGCCATGCACCAGTTCCCCCAAGTGCAGCGGATGATGCGCCTGCTGATCACGGCTGCGGAACACAATCTTGCCGTCACTCTCCACCGCATCGATGCCAAAATACTGCGCCAGCACCGAGATCGAGGCCCGCGCACTCTCAATCGAGCCGATATAATAGCCATCAATGACCTGCCAGATTTCTGAGGTATCGATACGCGCCAAATCCATGCCAGATCGCACGCAGAGCATCTGCAACAGGTCTGCGACCGGCATCGCCCCTGCCCGCCCATTGAGCCAATGACCGCGATCATGATTGGGACCATCAGACCAAACCTCGGACAGCGCGGGGAACCACGGAAACGGCCGCGCATCCCAGGCCCAGGCAGCGCTGCGGCTGACATCAATCATCGGCCCGCCGTAGACAGCCGATGCCGGATTGTTGGCCGGATCATTCCAATAGCCGAGCACCGCCTCAAAGTAGCGCCGTTGGATCGCCTCATTGCGCCACCCACGTGAGAAGTACGGCAAATAGCTCTCGGAGCCTCCATCTTCGAGGTAGAAGACATTGGGTTGATTGGTGCCTTTGTCGATCGCCGCGCAACCGATTTCTGTGAAGGTGATTGGCTTGGATTGCGGCACCCAATCACTGGCGCTGGCAATCTCAACCCCGCCAATGCGATCGATATGTGGATTGGACCACCAGCTACGCATATCCTTGTTGGCAAAGACCCATGGCTTGCCTTGCCCATCTGTGATCGGCGTGCGGTTCTGGATTTCGCGATCAGCGGCACTAGCATAATACCAATCGGCGTATTCACCGCCCTCAATGCCCGTCTGCAGATAGTCGAGATCATAGATCGAATTGGCGATGCCGGCATCGAGATGATCCGAGCCATCGCGCCAATCTGTGAGCGGCAAGTAATTGTCCACGCCAACAAAGGCGATGTTGGCATCAGACCACAAAGGATCAAGGTGGAAGAAGACATTGCCCGAGCCGTCATCGGGGCGATAGCTGTGATACTCCGACCAATCAGCGGCGTAGCTGAGCTGCACCCCCGGCAAGATTGTCGCGACATCCACAGCCAGCACTTTGAGCGCCGTAACGGCTGGAAAGCTGTTCCCCGGCCCACGGATTTGCGTCAGCCCGCGCAGCTCGGACCCAATCAGAAAGGCTTCAACACCGCCCGCTACTTGGCACAAAAACGCATTGTGCAGGATCATCCGGCGATATCCCCAATCATTGGGATCGCCGGTATAGGTGACGCTGTCACCGCTGATCGCAAAATCAGACGCCTGCGCCGCGCCAAAGAAAGCCGCGACTTGATCAGCGGCTGCTTGGCTCTGATCAACACTACCGACATATCCCATCGACGGGCTGCAGGTGATGCGGCCGCGCCAGGGCATGTCGGGCTGACCAATCGCCGCGGCATTGTCGCTGTAGGGATCGGGCAGGATGTTGCCCTGCGGGATGTCCATCATCACAAAGGGGTAAAACGTCACCGCGTTGCCCATCGACACCAAGTGCCGCACGCCCTGGATCACTGCAAAATCCGCCGGTGTGCCGCCGTAGTTGGCCGAGCCATCGAGTTTTTTGCTGACCTGATAGGCTTCAGAGCGCAACAGCCCACCAACACTCCAAACTGGCTCGCTGACCTTAGTGGCGTGGTTCACGCCCGGTTGCACCAGACACGTCCCAGCCCGAAGATCAGACCCGTACCACGTCACCACCAGGCTGACGCTTTCCACCTTCGGAAAATGTGCATTCAGCTGTTCCAGCGAGACCTCAAAATCCGTGGCATCGCGGCGCGCGTGATTGACCTCTGGCGTGGAATGGCCCCGATTGAGCAAATCACCATCGAACCCCATGAGCTCAAATGCGTCACTGAAGTAACTCGATTGCGGGGTCTGATCGCTCATCACGTTTTGCGTGGCAAAGACAAATTCGCCATCCGGGATCATCGCCACTGCTTGTAGCTGACCTTCCATCGAGGTGCTGGATGTCGGAGCTTTGAACACCTCGATCGACATCTGCGGAATCGTTCCATAATTGTGAATCGGGAAGTTCTCAAACACCACATAGGCAATGCCGCGATAGGCTGGCACCGGACCATCAGTCTTCTCAACGATCAGCGGATCAGGCTCTTGGGTCTCGCTCCCGTGATAGACCCGCAGAGTGAAGTCATCGCGCGAGACCTCTTCGCCCTCGATCCAAATTCGACCAATGCCGGTGATCTCGCCCTCACACAGCGCCGCCGCAAAATGCGCCCAATAGTGATGGGTGATTTCTTTGACTTTCGGTTTTGGGCCGCCTTTGCCACCGCCACTGGTTTTGGTGTTGCGGTCATGCTCAAAATCCGTCGCCCATAATAGCTGAACCCCGCATTTCATCCGGCCATAGATGCGCGGGATTGCCTCGCCTTCGGTCGAGCTGGTGGCTGTCAGGTTTTCGAGTTTTGGCCCTTCGACCTTTTGCGCCGGCGCAAGACTGGCCGCGACCCAATTGTCGACATAGGACCCAGCCATTCGGCCAACAGCTGTGCCGATCGCCATGGCCGAGACGCCCAAGATGCTGCCCCCGATCGAGCCGCCAATCATTCCGCCAATGGCCCCCAATGCGATTGTCGCCATCTCAGGTTACCCCTTTTTGCACGAGGTCGGGAAAGCGGAACACAAAGGCGATGCGCCCCCGCCATTCCACCGGCATGCGCATCTCGACCACGCCGCGCCGCTCATAGGCATGGATGATCATCCCCGGCCCGGCTTGGAACGCGCAATGCTTGGCGAACCTCATATGCGGCATGCGGAACAAGAGCACATCGCCGGGCTGCCGATCGTACACTGCGATCTCATCCATGAAGCCCCGCACTGGATTGGCGATCAATTCAACAGCCCCCGCCTCGCCTACATCGCGGGCATAGGGGCGCATATCCACAGGTTCCGGCCCGATCAATTCACGCCACACGCCGCGCAATAGCCCGAGGCAATCGCAGCCCACGCCTTTGAGTGAAGCCTGGTCATGATAAGGCGTGCCGATCCAAGCCCGCGCGGCCTGCACAATCCCTTCCTGTCTCACAGCACTTTCCCCGTATTGGCACCACCCTCGCTTGGGCGAATGAAGGGGGTTTCTGGCGGCGGAATATGCGGACAGCCACGGAAGTTCGCGGCATTGTTGAACACCGTGTGGCATGTGTCGATCGACCCATCACAACCGCGTTGCAGTTCAAACGCATCGCCCGGCTCAACCACTGCCGCTGGCGCTTCGACCATGACCAACTCACCCGAGCGATGATCCAGCACATCACGGATCAGGCCTGAGTTGGCCCCGCTGGTCCAGGTCAATTGGCCTCGGGAGAAAGTGCCATCGCTATGGCTATCCAACCCGCTGATCGTGAGCCGGCGCGCCCCATTTCGCATGACAACTTGCCCCGCTGCCGGTGCGCCCAAAACCACGCCGCACTTCGTATCCCCCAACACCGCATCACATTTGGGCTGGAATATCCGGCCAACCGGCTGCTGCAGTTCATGTGCCAGCGATCGCATTTCAGCTTCAAAACTTTGCGTGCCACGGCGCAGCTCTCCAATCGCGCCAAGCCGCGCCAAATAGCGCTGATCCGGATTGGCCCAATTGACCCGCCAAATCTCAACTTCGGCCCCATCCCAAAGACCGGCGCGAATATCCTCTTCACGGATCCGATCCGAACTGATCGCCCCTTCAGCCGCGTGGCTATCCACTTCCAGCCCAGTGCCCTCGCGCAACTCGGTTGGTGCAAACCCCGACTGCGGCTCATAGCTGACACCATCAAAGCTGATCTCTTCATCGAAATTGGTGAAACCAAAGGTGGTTCCGTTTTGAAGCGCCACCCGCCAGCACACGCACATTGTCGTTGCGCGCCCATCGAGGTGTTGCTGCAGATCATTTGGCAAAGACATCAAACACGCACCTCGATCAGTTGAATGCTGGTCACAGCACCGCGGGACATCGACAAGAAATCCATCGGCAAGCCCGCGACATCAAAACGAACCGGAACGTCAAACAAAAAGCCCGCGGTGATCTCGGCACCAACGCCTGGCGCGACATCAAACAAGACGGCACATTCGGATTCATCAAACGACCAGCCGCTGACCTGGACGCCATCAACACCAACAAGGATGGAGCCAATCACAGGTTTGGAAATCCGGCGATCCCAATGCGCCCATTGATCGCCGTAGCGTTTCCACAATGGAAAGGACCGACGCACCCCATCACCCTGCCCCAAAGATTGATCCGCAAAAGTAATTTGATCCAAAGGCGGGCAAGATTTGTAGTCACTCAAATCGCGAAACCGGAACCCATACAGCTCCCCGCCTCGCGCTTCCCAAAAGGCTTTCAACACATGCAGCTCATTGAAATCCCGCCCAACCATCGAGATCGAAAACTTGTGCCGGCTGTTTTTCCACGTGGCGTTGCGATGCTCATATCCGTTTGACTGCTCAACAATCGTTGTGCGCCGCTCTGGCCCACCAACCGCACCGCGAGAGAACTTGGCAGGCAAAGACACATCATGAAAATCGCTCATCTTGTACGCCCCGCAACACCCATGGCGCGTGACATATCACTGGCGATCTGCGCTTGGCTGCGCTGGAACCCCTGCACATCCGGCGTTTGGACATTCATCACGATATTGACGGGCGCGGCTGCGGTTTTGCCCGCCGTCTGCATTTGATGATTTGCAATGATGGTGCCCGATACCTTGGGCACAAACAGCTCGGGCCCCTTTTCGCCAACCACATAACGACCACCCGATTTGACCGGCCCACCAGAGGCACGAGCGCCGTCAATCAATCCCCCCAAGCCGCCCAAAATCCCGTTGAAGCCGCCACCAAAGATGTCACCCAGCGGTCCTTTACCAAAGAGCGCGTATTGAATGGCGGCTTTTTTCATCCAGTTCAGGAAGTTCTGGACCGCATCCGAGCCGCCATCAAAAGCATCAACAATGGCATCCTCAAACCGCTCATTCAGCGCATTCAACGCCTCTTGTCGGTCTTTTGCCTCCTCATATTCCTCGGTGAGCTTGGCCATTGCCGCGGCCTGTTTGTCGATCGCATCGCGCAGGGTTTCACCGGTTGCAGCGCTGCGCTGATCGAAATCAAGACCATGTTCTTTCGCTTCATCGAGCAGCTGATACTTCAAGGTCAGCTCGGCGATTTGGGCATCTGTCTTGCCCAAAAGCTCAATCCGACGCTGCAAGGCCTCGATCTCTTTTTGTGCTGTTTCAAGAACACCTTGCGGCGTCGCCTTGTCAGTGCCGGAACCACCACCACCGCGTTTGGACCCGCCACCTCCGCCACGCCGCGATGTAGTGCGCGCGCCAGAATTGTAGGTACGTTTGAAGACGATATCATCGCGACGAATGCCATTTGGCAGGAACTCTTCACGCGTATCTTGAACAGCCCCATCCGGACCGCGCGCGATCTTGGCAGCGCGCTGCGCGGCCATCGCTTTGGCCGCATCCCAAGCAGCCGTTGCTACATCAGCCATGGATGCGTGCAACTGATTGGCGATGATCAACAGGCCCTCTGCGCCACCTTTGGCCGCAACAAAGGCGTTGTGCAAATCCTCAACCGTCATCTGCGAGCGATCAAGTTCTACCTGCATTTCTGTGGCGGCATCCCCAATGCGCTGCGTTTCGCGGTACAAAGCACGCGCCGCCGGCGTCATGTCTTTGTAGGCCCCAAATGCGGCTTCGAGCCTCTCCAGAAGAACCTGCGCAGCATCAGCTTGTGCCATAGCGCCATCAGCTTGCTTCAAAGCCGCAAAGGCACTTGTGAGGCCAACTGCTTCTGTCTCACTAACCTTCAAAGATTTGGCGAGGTCTTTGATCTGTTCTTGCAAACGAAGAAGGCCCAGACGTTCATCTTCGAGGTCCCCCAATAGCTGTTGATCGCGCCCAACCTTTGAGGCTTCCTCGGCAATATTTTGAACAACCTCACGGTACCGCTGTTCCAACTGCGCAAGGCTTTCAAACTGCGCCGCAAAACTCAGGTCCCCGCCAAAGGCTTTGGAAATCAATTCTCCGATCGAGGCACCCAGACTTTCGATCGCGTCGGTTTCTGCGATGACGCGCAGCGCCTCTGCAAATTCGCGCGCTGCCTCAGTGGCACGGCCATATTTCTCGGCCAGTTCTTGCGTCGGAACCAAAGCCCCATCCGTTGCTGCGCGATAGGCATTCATCGCCTCGGTCAACTGATCAGCCTTTTCCTGCAGGCTTTTGGTGGCCTTGCCTTGCGACATAAATATCGCCGCCATCGGTGCCCCAATGGCCACAATCACACCAAGCGCGGGGCCCAATACCCCCAGCGCTCCACCGAGCGCACCAAAGCCGCCCAAGACCTGCGGGATTTGTTGCCCGGCAATGCGCATCGCATTGGTGCCCATTTCCCATTGCACCGCCATATCACCGAGCTGGCTTGCGGTGTTTTGGAACACAAACCGCCCCTGGCGGCTGATATTGATCGCGCCGGCCATGCCGGTCTGGGCGCGGTGGGCGCTATTGGCGACATTGCCCTGAGCAATTTTGACCGCATCAAATTCGGCCCGCAAAAGCTTCAAGGCTTGCTTGTGTTGCACGGTGGAAATTGCACCATCCCGGAAGGCCTTACATAGCTGGCGCTCGCCCTCTTTTAATCGCAGCGTTGCGGCAAACATCGGGTCCATGGATGCGCGAAGCCGCTCATATCCCAAACGCTGGCGGTCAAGTTCAGCCGTGAAGACATCCGCCGAGGATTGTGCCGATTTCGGTTTGGCCGCCGCCGCTGCACTTTTGGCCACCTCATCATATTTCGCCTGAAGCAAAGCCAGACCTCGAGCGCGTTCTGCACTGCTGATCTCCCCCAACCGCATCGCGGCGCTCAGCTCACGCTCCCCCTCGGCCAGTTTGACACCTGCGGCATGGACCGGATCCATTGAACCAATCAGCCGATCATACCCGGCCCGACGCCGCTTCATGTCAGCTTCAAAGACCGCTGCCGAGGCCTTGGCAAACTTGCGCGAATTTTGCGCAATGTCCGCATTGGCCCGGTTGAACGAGCGGCTAAGATCGGTTGCTGTCTCCCGACCCGCTTTGCGCGCCTGCCGTTGGCTGGCGATGAATTTGGAGGAATTGCCCTCAAGATCAACTCTGAGTTTTTCGCGTGATGCTGACATGCCCGCTACCCCTGCCGATCTTCCCAATCGCGCAGCATGTCGGCGAATTCATCCTCGGAGGGAGGCTGCACGTCTTTGCCGCCAGCCGCGCGGATCAGTGCCACAAAATCTGCGTAGCGCATCTCGCGCACCTGATCTGGCGAGAGACCCACTTGGGCAAAGGAATGAAACAAAGCCCCCTTGTCGATTGTTTGATCTAGGTCCCCATCTGGCGTGGTGTCATCGGGTGCAATCCCCGACATCGCTTGCAAAATCACATCCGTCGCCACAGCCGCGAGTTCCATCAACGGTTTGGAATTCATCTGCTTTTCGACCAAAGGTTTGGCGTCTACCGCCTTCATGCCGCCGCCTACAAGCCCACGCAGCAACACGTTCATCACGTCAGACGCGAAGTAAGATGTGGTGGCAAAGCGTTGGTACAAAACGCCCATTCCAGTGCCACATGCCTCTTCGAGATCGATAAATTCACCGAGGCGAAGGCGAAACCCGCGCTCCGCCCCGGCAAAATCCAAAATCAGAACATCCATCACGATGCTGGTGTCCAAATCCGTTGATCGGCACCAACAATGGTTGCGGAAAACGTCATGGTCGACTTGCCTTCGGCCCCGATTTCGAAGTCCTGCAGAATGGCAGGCAGGCTGTAATACCCTCCGGCAAGAATGATCGTGTTGTTGATCTCAACGCGGATATTTTTGGTCGCGCCGCCGTCTGACCACGCTCGGTAGGCCTCAAAGCTTTCAACTGACACCCGACCCGAAATGCTAATTTCGGTATCTTGGCTTTCGACCCAGCGACGCACTGCAGCCATCGCATTAAGAGGATCATTGCAATCAAGCGTGACTTCTTCGCCAGTATTGTTGGTGAACTTGACCGAGCGGGCATTGGCCCCGCATGGAAAAGCAAAGGTTTCGGTGGCTGCGCCATCACCAAGAAGGATCAGCAAGTGATTGCTCAACGTTGGTCCAGACATTTCAGCTCTCCTGTTTCAAAGGTTTTGTAGGGTCGACGGCAATGCCATCTTTGATGAGCGCCAAGGCCTTGACCTTGGGCAGGTCTTCGGTTGCGCCCTTGCGAAACGCCTTCACCACCGCCGGTGTCACCCGCCAATCGTGGTCTTCGTGAAACCGAACTTTCATGCTGGCCTCCTCTTTTGAGATTGAAGTCACACCAGATCAGCCGGTGCTGTGGATGACGCGGAATGTCAGATCGACTTGCCCAAATCGGGTGCCGCCGGCGCGCAGCACCTCGCTTTCGGTCAGCTCGTGAAACGCCTCAAGCCCGGCCGCTTCCAGAATTGGCAGGACCAGCGCTTCGATCGCCTCTTCGTCATCGTCGAATTGATCTTCGAGATCATCGCCCCCTTTGCGGCGCAGTGAGATCGTCACCAATGTTGTGCGATCGACCACGTCAAAGGCCGCCCGGCTGCTTTGTTTGCGCGGAGTGCGCACCACAAAAAACGGCAACCCGTCCGCATCAAAATCACGCGGAAACCCGATATTGTCGTCAAAATTCGCGAACCGAGCATGGGTTGAAATTGCCGCACGCAAATCACTGCGAAGCTGCTTTTGAAACCCACTCATAGGAAAGCCTCTTCGAGCTGGATGTAGACAAAGGCATCCTCGGCCGGGTTGCCATTGGTCAGATGTTTGGCAACAACCGCGTAAGATTGCGCGCCGGGCGGATGCACCAGATCATCTTTGGCCAGCGCCTGAGCATCTTGTTTGAGCATGCGCAGAGTGGGTGAAATGATCAGGAACTCTCGGCCATCATCATCAGCAACGCTGACGGGATCACGCCGAAACACCGCCTGAACGATGTCCACGCCGGATGCTGCAGTTTCGATCTGAACCGGATCGCCAAACACATCGTTCAGCAATCCGGATAGGCCTTCAAACAAGCTCGACATGACCTAGCGGATCACCCCATCAAGAAGCACACGGCCTGTGTCAGATGGGTTGTTTGCAACCGCGGTTGCCGCGCCTATCAGTGTGTTGCCACTGGCCGCGGTGGTGCAACGAAAGTTGGTGTTGTCCCAATAGATTTTGGCCCCTCGGGTCCAAGCCTGAGCGCTGGATTTAGCCAGTTCAAAAACACCGTGACGAATGAGGACCGTGTCCTCGCCGCTTTGAGCCGCAGCTTGCGCAACACCAAAGATGTCGCCAACCAGCGCACCTTCTCCGGATTTCAAAATGCGGGGGGCAGCCAGGGTCAGATGTCCCCCCGGTTGAATGTAGTTCTTCATGTCAAATCTCCTGACATCAGTGGGTTAGAACGACAAAGGGCGGCACCGAGCCGCCCCTTTGTCCTTGGTTTTCAAGTCAGATTACTGGCCCAATTATTGTCCGGGGTTCTTGTAAACACCGCGGTGCTCGGTTGCCGCCGCCCCAAAGATATGGCGCGCATTCATCGTCACCTTGTCTGGGTTCATCCCCTCAATCGTGCGCACTGTTGGCGCTTCGTAGCCTTCGAGATTGGCAACCGAGATCGGTGGCAGGTCTGAACTGATCAAATACCACGCCGTGTCAGACCCGCCGGTCACAGCCGCACCGATATTGGGCACCACATGAGGCGTCAGGCTGCGCCGATAGGGGTTCACATCATCACCCTTGGCCGGAGTGATATCAGAGGTGAACTTCAGCGCGACGGTTTCCAAAGCATCCGGAACCAGCAGAATATTGGGGGTGATATTCAAGAAATCCTCTTCGTCTTTGGAGCCAAAGGCCGTTTGCCGCCACATGGATTTGCGCCCGGCTCCAACCGAACTCACCGACAAAGCACTGCCCGACGAGGCGAGGTTCTTGTGATCAGCATGGAACAAGGCGGTGCCATCGGATTTCAAAGCCGCGTTAGAGCGGATCAACTTCCAAACCATCGAAGCTTCCATCATCCGCGCCGCCATGGCGAACTCGCGCGGGATCCGGCCAAAGGCCCCCATGTCATCATTGACCACGGCCTCAAAAGTCAGGCTGATCGTGCGGCCGCGGCGCTCGATCGTCAGACCTTCGGCTTCGTCTTTCAGAGTGGCTTCTTCATACTCGCCGTTTTCTTTGACGGTCTTGAGCTGGAAATCACCGCCAAAGCGCACGTTGTGCAGCTCGCGAAAATCACTGGCTGACAAGGGTGTGCCGGTCACGACATCCCAACCTGCGCCGCGACGATCATATTCCGCAATCAAAGAGCGGTTCATGACTTCGGTGGTGATATACGCAAAGTCACTGACCCCATGCGCACCGCCCATCATCGAGGTCGCGCGCATGCCCGTGGCAATCTGCTGGTTGATGTTAAAGCCGCGGGATCCGCCAAGTTCCATGGCCAAACCGCGCACGCTCATGCCGCGAAACTGCTCCCCCGGCCCGGAAAAGTCACGCATCATCGCTTGGATCATACCTTCCATTCGGGTGTCGACCTCATCGCAGGTGATGCGTGCCGGGCTGTCCGACCCCGGTGCAATTGGTTGTTCTGCCGCGGCCATCACCGCCATCAACCGATTGCCAGCGCTTTCCGCGGGTGTGCCTTCGTTGATCAGCACATCAACCTGCGCTTCACTCAACTGGCCCGCGGCCATGAAGGGGCGTGCCATCTCGCGAATGCTGTTTTGGCGGGTGCGTTCCATCGTTGCGCCGCGCTGTTCAGCTGCGGTTGTATCACCTGCTGACATGGTCACGGCCGCGGGTTGCGGCTGGGTGGTTGGCGTTTCAACCGCCGGGTTTTCTTCTGGCATAGGTGCCTCCTGAGTTGCGGCCATGCTGGCCTGTTGGTGAGCCGCAGGTGCGGACGGTTTCGACACAGGCGCTTGGCCTGAAGCGGAGAAATGGGTGAGGCAGCGCTGCATGGCTTGGCGCGACAAGCTGTGCATGGATTGCGCCGTGCTCAAGGCCTCTGAACTGTCGTCGGATTCCGCGCCGGCCAAGCCATCGGCAAACCCGCGGCTCACAGCGTCAGCGCCGCCAAGCCAGGTTTCGACAGCCATCATTTGCGCGACGGTTTCAGACGGTTGCCCCGATCGGCTGGCATAGACCTGGGCATATGTTGCAGCCAACGTATCCAACCGATCGGCTTCTTGGCGCAGGTCATCTGCTCCGCCAAACAAACGTGTCGATGGGTCGTGGATCATGATAAATGACCCCTCAGAAATCTCGATGCGGTGCGCGCCCATGATCAGCAAAGACGCAGCGCTCGCCGCAACTCCACCAACAATCGCAGTGACTTGACCGGTATGAGCCGCCAAGGCGACCCGGATCGCTTCCCCCTCAAAGGGATCGCCGCCACCTGAGTTGACCCGCACAGTGACATCGCCAGAAAACTCAGCCAGCGCTTCGCGCACCATCCGGGCCGAGAAGCATCCGCCATCCATCCACTGGCACCAATCATGTTCAAGCACATGGCCCTCAAGGATGATTTCATCGTTTAGGATCAGGTCAGTCCCGTTCATTGTTCTCATCCTTTTCAGATTGGGAGGTGTCGTCAGGCATCGCCTGGTCTCGCGCCGCATCTTCTCGGCGCTCGCGCTCAATGACGTCTGGATCGTAGCCCATTTCGCGTTGCTTGCGCTGGCGGCTGGTGATCCCGGATTTGATCTCTTCAGCCGCGGCTTTGATTTCTTTTGGCGGATCAATCAGTGGGCGTTTGGGAGCCGTCCAAGCGATCTCTTTTGGCGCGGCTGGCAGGCGCTGCACCAATGGCCAAGCCTCCAAAACCCAATTGCCAACGCCGGTGCAAAACTGCGCAATCATCAGCTGCTTTTGCCAAACCTCGACAAAGCGATCCATTTCCAGACGGCCCATTTTGCCCGAGCTGTAGTTCACGCCGCGCAGATCGCCAAAACTCTCGTAGCTGAGCCCCAAACCCATGGCGATTGTGCGGATCGCCTGGTTCATAAACTCCTGATAGCCATCTACGGTTGGTGGCTGTGATGGATGAACGGTTTGCCCCTCTTCCAGGCCAACAATTGCCCCAGGCTGCAAGTCTTGCAGGGGTTTGCCGTCATAGACTTTCCCGTCTGAGCTGGCCGAGATGAAAAAAGCCAGCAAAGCCGCAATCTTCTGTTTCAGGATCTGCGCCTCTTGGTAGTCGCTGATTTCACCAAGGGTCATCATGATCGGCGCAAGCCAAGGCACGCCGCGCATTTGGCCGGGCCGATCAACGCGGCGAATGTGCAGCATTTGTTTGGCCGGCACCCGCGAACTTTTCAGGCCAAGGCTGCGAAGGCGTCCGATTTCACCGGGATGACGGGGAAAGAGATGATAGGCCTCGATGCGTCCCGTTGGCCCGTATTCAATGCCCTCAATCACCTCGTTTTTGCCGTGACTGGTCAGCGTCTCGTCCAGGTGATCCGCTTCCAACAACTCGATCTGAAACGGCAGCGTGAGGTCCGGATCAAGGCGAGGATCACGCATGCGCCGGCGCACCAAAACCTCACCATCACAAAAGACCGTGTTCATGACCACCCGCTGCAATCCCAAAACATCACAGGTGCCATGGGCATCGATGGCCGCGGTCAAAAGATGCTGGCGCAACACATCCATCGCGGCTTCGGCGTCATTTGGGTTGTCCATACGAACCGACGGCAAAATGCCGGTGCCAACAACATTGCCGGTGATGACATCGCGGCCCCGCACCGCCAAGGCCCGGTTGCGGATCATGTCGCGGCTCAGGTTGCGCAAACGCGATCGGCTGCCCATTCCAGCAGCATCCGCCGATGTGCCCGGCGCTTTCCACCCCCGCGTGCGCCGGCCACGGCTGGCAGCGTCAAAGTTCATCACCGTCTGAGCCGCAGAGCGCGCTTTGACCCTGCGCAGCCCGCGCTCCGGGCTGATCGCAAGAATGGCCTTGTCGAGAAAGCTCATGTCAAAGACCTCGGCTCGATGAAGCATAGGAAACCGACATGCCGGAACTGCCACCGGCAACCTGATCTTCCATGTCTTGGATACGGCGCCGGAATTCTTTGCCGCTGACGAACTTCACCCGCTCGCCGTTTAATTCAAGCTCGAGCGCGCCCTTGGCGTATTGCTCTTTGGCTTTGTCGATTTGATCTTGCGTGTACGCCATGCGCCCCTCAGCTCAAAAAGTTGATCCGCGCGGGTTGGCTCGCGCGCGGCTTTTGTTTCTCGTCGCCCTGGTCATTGCTCAAAACGGCAAACTCGTTTTGGGGACCGCCAAGCGCCCAACGCGGCGGTGCAGCCCAATCGACGCGCGACAGACCTTTTTCTTCCGCCACTGCACGGGCAAGAACCGAGAGATCGGTGCCCTCATTGCGCACTTGGCCGGGCTTTTTGTCCCAACCATCTGACAGGCGTTCCTCGGCAACATATTCGCCAAGCATCGCCTCATCTTTGCGCATCCAACTGGGCAACCAAAACGCCCCGACGCCTCCAAGCGCTCTCTTCAAGCTGGCGGCCAGCGTGTCTTTCAAACGATCGGTGGCAACGGTCAAAAGCTTGATATTGCGGGCCTGTTTGCCGCCGTGACCGCGATCGGGGAAATCGTATTTGTAGCGAAACGGCACTTTCCAACCGCCCTGCCCGCGCGACGTGCGCCAGCGATCACCCTCATTGGCGCGCCGCCTTGCCCGAATGAACTTTTCGGCATTGTCACTGACGCCGGGCTTGCCTTGAAAATCCACAACAACCCGGATCGCTCGCAGCCCATAGCCAGCGCCGGCAACCGGAATGACCCGCTGCGCCAGCGCTTCGAGAACCTGCCAATCCTCAAAGTAGCGCGCCGGATCGAGCGTGCGGGTTTCGCCTTCATCTCCGACCTGCACATTCGGCGCGTCTTTGGGCGGCACTGTAAAATCAAAGCGATCAACAACCTGCGCCTGCCCGTCTTCGCCCCAGGCCGTGATCTGCACCGGAAAATACGTGCCCTGCACATCCACCGATATTGTGATGAAGCGCGTCCAGCTTGGCGCGATACCTTTTTCTGCCTCCTGCAAATGGTCCTTGAGGAACGTCAGGTTCAGCTCATCATCATTGGCGCGGGCTTCGCGTTTGTAGGGCTGGCCAAGGTCGGTGTAGTAAAACCGCGCAAGATCGAGATCATCGCCCAGTTTGTCATATTCCCGCTCGGCATCGATCTTGCGAGCCACCAAATCCGACCAATTGGCAAAGGTCGCAGCCGCTCCGTTCAACGCCCAGCTGGCGATCTCGGTTCCGCGCACTTTGCTATCAGCCAAAGGCACCAGGTCCTGACCATCTTCGGTTTCGTGCAGCCAGCCGCCGGTGCCATGCAAAGCCGATCGGTTGAACTCGTTTTTGTGCTGCGATCCGATCAAACAATGGCAGGCGGGGCATTCCATTTCTGCACTTTCGCCAGCCTCGCGGGGCGACAGGTCTTCGTTGAAATGCAGCTTGTCGAACGTTGGCTCAAACAGCTCGCCGCAATCACGACATTCCCAATACCAACGCCCGCGGGTGCCCCGATTATACAGCGGCACAATCCCATAGCGAACCGCGGGCATCTCATGCAGACCGGTGGCATCGGGCACATCTTCGCCCTGAACAACTGGCCATGCCGGCGTGCTTTCAGCGAACACAAAACCGCGCGATAGATAGGTTTTGATCCGCTGCAGCGCCATGGTGAAGGCCGATCCCTCTGGCGCATCTTTGCGCACCCCAAGTTCTGGCGGGAAGTGGTCAAAGTCGGTCAGCAAGACCAACCGGTACTTGGCCGAGGACAACCATTGCGGCGTTGGATAGCCCAGATTGAGCCGCATTCCGCGAAACCGTTTGCGGCTGAACGTATTGTCATCACGCGATTTTCCCAGACGATCGGCAATCTCTGGACTGTTGGCAATCACCGGGTTGAGCGATTCCTCGACCCAACGATCCCGACTTGGTCGATCCATGTGGATGATCAATACAGGCGACGGTTCACAGACCACTGGCCGCAGGGCCAAAGTGATCAGCGACATGGTTTTGCCAGACTGCGCCGGGCCCAGGAATGCGCCACCTTTGTAGAGCCGCGATTGCGAGGTATTCGCCGGTTCGACCATATAGGGCGTCACATCCGGATCGAAGTTTTGCCAAACGCCGCGGGTTTCCACGCGCACATAACGCTCTGCCGCCTCTGAGGTCAAAATGCGGTTGGGCGCGCTCAACAAAGGCAGAGCATCTGCCAGCAATTCCTGTGCTTGAACAAAGGGAGGCAATGGGGGCAGATCAAAAACCTGCCCCAGCGCGCGATCACTCATTTCTGTCACCTCAGCCCGCCTCTTCGACTTTCTGAAGCGGCACAACGCTTGCGGCTCGGAAATTACCATCCGAGATCTGTTTGTTGATCTCAGCCAGCAGGTTGTCGAAATAGACCTGCGCCTTGACGACCTGGGGCGGCGACAGGCTGAACTCCTGCTCGAGATAATCCGGCGCGTTTGCCAACCCGTTGCATAGCGTCACCATCAACCCATCCAGCAAGTCCTGAACTGGGGCGACCCGCACCAGCTGGCCCTTTTGCTCGGCCAATTTGTTGCGCAGCAGCTCAGCCTCAGACCATTCGCGGATCTCTTTGGCAGACAGGGTGCTGGCCGGGGCGGCACTGTCGTCTCCCAAAAACAACATCGCCTTTTGCTCGGCGCGCCGTTCCATCGAACGCTTAGCCGATCGGTCTTGGTTCTCTTTCCATTTGCGCCAGGCAAAACACTGGCTGAACTTCAGCTCATAAGATTGACCATTGCCGCCCTGTTTTTGCACCGGCATGCCTTGATCGATCCATTTGCCAAGCGTGACAGTGGAAACGCCCATGGCCTTGGCCATCAGGTCAACATTGAACACATCATCCTCGATCCCCTCAGGCAGAGGAAACAGGGACAAGTCCAAAACCTCCCCATCCATGAGTGTGATCGTCTCAGTCATCTCTGTCTCTTTCCCCGTCATCAACAAC
This sequence comes from Pelagimonas varians, assembly GCF_003208435.1. Taxonomy (GTDB): domain Bacteria; phylum Pseudomonadota; class Alphaproteobacteria; order Rhodobacterales; family Rhodobacteraceae; genus Pelagimonas; species Pelagimonas varians. Next base: position 145,495 of record NZ_QKMF01000007.1, read on the forward strand.
AAGAACCCCAACCCAAACACCCAAAAAACAAAACAATCCCGCATGAAACGCGGTGCGAATTACCCCCGTGCACAGCATTGCCAGGAAGGACCCAAAGGGTGTTTTGCTCATCGCGCCGTCGCCAATGCTTGCTTTAAGCGGCGATCAAAGTGACCGGCCAGCTTGCGATTGACCCGGATCGAGACGCGCTCATAGAAGTGAAACCGCTTTTGATAAGTCGCGACACGATCGGTGATGTGCAGGATCTTCTTCACCTTGCCCCGCGCCATGCGCTGATACACACCCGGCGAAAGCTTCGATCCATCACGCGGCACAAAGTAGCCCGACTGCCCCGTCTTGCGCGCCTTGGAAGCTTTGGTTGTGTTGGTGCGTTCATCGCGCTGCGCTTTGATGGCCGATAGGACTTGGTTGCGTTGGCCCGGTGACCAATTGCCCGCCGCCGTCAGCCGCGCGCCTTTGGCCGGAATGACAGATTGAACAATGCCACCGTAGTTGAGACGCCGGGCAAGTAGTTTCTCGAGGCCGGTCTGTGGTCGCGCCCCACCTTCCTCTTGCACTTCGAGATAATGCCGACCCGCCACCATATCCTTGCGCAAGATCGAAGCAGTCAGGTCTCTCTTGCTGGCGCGCTGCACCCGGAACGCCTTCTTGGTAAAGCGCGTGGGCCGATCAAAGCTCGCCGCGATTTCGTCTTCAACCGCATCCTGCCCGTCATAGACCACATCATTCATCGCTTGCGCCAAGGCAAACGGAGCCTGCTTGGCTAGCCGATCGGTCAGGCCGATATCAAATTGGGTCATCTTCACGTTCACCGTGAGCATGGGCACCACCAAGATTTGGGAAAAGGATACGAAAAAGCGCCCGGCAGTTTCATGCGGGCGCTCTTCGGTTCAACGGCACTATGTCAACGGGGGCAGGTTTTCGTCAAGGATTATTTCCACGGCTGCAAGGGAGGCATGGCATCGGTCACGGTAAACCTGCTCAACATGGCCGATTGATGCAGCACCTGGCGCAAGTCCAACAACGCGCCCCACCACGCCAAATAGCCACGATGTGCGCGGCCAATCTGATCCGGCGTTGGCCGGATTTCCACGGGGCAGCATTTGACCACGTCATGAACAACCACCCCCTTGCGATTGCGGCGCGGCTGGCGTGGCCACCCTTCACTCCCAAACTCTGCGCTGTCGACAGTTTTGGACCGCCACCCATGTTGATTTGTCTGCACCTCAATGGGAACGATTTTGGGCCTGGCATCCGGCATCCAATCAGGCACCTGCCCGGCCCGCGCCAGCTCAGCAATCGAGATTGCCATCGAGCGCCCGCCGACATGATCAGGCAGTGCCGACAAAGCCGAGGCCACGATGTCGGCGTCATGATGTGGGGCAGATGAGCCCCCACCATCAGGCCGACAGCCCAGAATGCTTTGCTGCATCAGAACATACTCGATGCCGATACCAACCCGACCACCCGCCTCGCTGCCAATCTCATCAAAGTCGAGCTGTGCACATTCCGATCGAAACGCCCATTGCAGCAAGTCCCAGACCGCAATCGGTTTCTTGGTTGTGCCAGTCGCTGGTTGCACATGTTCACCCGCCTCAATTGTCATCTGCATCATGACGCCACTCCTGTCGCTTCACTCATGATTGCCTCGCATTCTTCTTTGAGACCGAGATACCAAGCGAGCCATTGCTGATCATCGCGGCTGGCCAGATTCTTTTGCGCCCGCGCCATGACCTGATCATGTTTGCGCACATTCTCGATCGAGCGCACCTGCAGCTGACTGATTTCATATTTCGAGGGTGGCGGGCCCCAACGCCGCGCGATGTCCAGCAACTCGACATGATAGCCGCCGGCCAAGGCCTGTTTGCCCATCGCCGAGCGCATCACCGACACCGCGTAATCAACCCGGCGCGGTGGCGGCAGTTGCAGCCGGTTGCCAAACTGCAAGATCGTCACCTCTTTGGGCCAGCGCTCATTTTCAGCCTTGGCAATCACCAGATCGGCCAAGCCGTTCAGGTTGACCTCACTCATATAGGCCAGCTTGGCCTCCAACCGGCCCAGCATATCCAAATGCGCTTCCGCCTTCATTCCATGCCGCTTTTGCAAGCCCACATCATTCAACCGCCGGATCAGTAACCGACGCACCCGCGCCCGTCCCGCTTCCGGCTTTTCTTTGGTCAAAGCCACTGCGCTTTGCATTCCAACCCCTTCTCAGCACTTTAGGCTCCCTTCGCTTTCCACTGGCCTTACGCTCGTTTGGTGGCGCGGCCGGCTATCGTTATTATTTCATTTCGTGTCCTCTCTTATGTCTGGAACTGTTCCATTCTGTTCGGAACTGTTCCGGAACTGTGGAGAACTGTTCCGTCTACAAACGCTTCGATTTATCTATTAATATCAATGGCCCATCCGCGTCCGGCTCAAAACACCTTCTTGCGCGGCCACCTTCAAAGCACGCCCGATCGAAACTTGGAACTGCGGCATGCGGCGTTGCCCATGGTGATGCTCATTCAGCCAGTCATCGATCCAGCCAACGGCCACATCGTCGCTGCATAAATCATCGCTACAGCCGCAGGATTTCAGCGCCTCTTTCAACCGCTTGCGCCGGGTCCAAACCGCCTTGTCTTCGTTGCTCGCCTTGTGTTCCCGATGCCCCTGCAGCGCAGCTTCCATGACTTCCTGGACAACGGGATGCGCCAACCGGATTTGACCGTTGTCACACATGACCGGCTTCCAATTGTAGAGCGGGTTAAACTTGCGCTCGACCAATCCCATCCACTTTTCCAGCGGCAATCCAAGCAGAAAGGCCAATGAATCGTGGTCTTGAGGCAAGGTGCCAAGCGGTGCTTCCCCGTGCGATTTGAAGAACAATTCCAGCCCGAAAAACCCAACCTCAGGGTCGCGGTATGACTTGCGGCGAAACTCACTGCGCTCATATCGGTCGTGGTTGAATTGCAGGAAGTAGTGCGAATCCAGTCGGTCATTCACCGAGATTGGATAGACGTCCAATTCTTCATCAACTGCCTGCAGATGCGCGACCATCACCCCACCTCGCTCATAAAAAATCGCCCAGCCGCGCGAGCAGGCGCAGGCTGGGCTCCGGGATATCCGGACAGTTTAGGCAAGGCGGCGCGCATGGCCCGGCGCATAATTGGGCCCCATTCCCTGGTGGAAAAAAGCGGCCGATGCCGCAGCACCGGCCAAGTATCCAACTCAGGGAGTGAGCACGCCGAAGCCCGGCGCAGGCGTCCGCGCCAAAGGCACGACATCTGAAAATCCAAAAAGCAGCAAGGTGTCGGGAGGATCGAGGAGGAAGACACCCCGCTGCTTTGGCGGCAACGCAGGTTGCGCGCCTGACCGGTTTGTCCGTGAGTGCGACCGGTGTTGTGTTGCAAGATTTGGGCGGTCATTTTGCCTGACCCCCGCGATTTACATAGCGATGAAACACGGCCCGAATGATCCAGTTTCGGATGAACCCGGCAACAAAGAACAACGCCGTGATTTCAAACGACTCCACGATCGTTGGCTCATATCCCCAAAATGGCAGCGCATACAAAGTCAGCAGAACCGCCACGCAAAGGCCAATAATTGAGTTGGTCAGAGCTTCAATGAAACTCATTTCGGCACCCCGCGCATGGCATCCGACCAAGCCCAACTGATACCAATGGCAACCGCGACAATGTCCCAGGCACTGTCCAGTGCGACCAAGGTGAAATCGCCCGGAGTCCACAATTGGACAACTTGCAACAAGCAATAGGCGATCAAAACCGCCTGTAGTGTCCCGCGCAAATCAGGGTGGTAAAACCATTGATGAAAGCCAACATAACCGGCCCACAAGTGGATGATCGAGTTTCGGACCCAAAGGCCAAACTGGCTGGTCAGTTCCTCGACGCCAACTGCGCCAAAGTCCGAATACATCAGACTGAAAATGTCATTTTCCCAGGACACGGCGCACCCCTTTTGCAAAGAGGTTCAACACCTGCATCCGCCCCTGCCCGCGTGTCATCACGTCCATGACGCGGTAAACACCGGTGAAGCAGCCGATCGCAAAGACGATTTCAAACGGTGCAGAATGCGTGCAGGCCAACCAGTTGAGAACGGTCTTTTCATGCACGTTTAGAGACTTGGCAGCACGGCGTGCGGTCTCCCGATCGGTTCCCGGCCAGGTGTCTTTCAGCAAATCGCGAAACCGGGCCCGCGCGACATCTTGCAGGCTGAGGCGGTCAATTTGGAAAGATGTTTCTTGTTTCAGGTGATTTTGAAGCTGATCTGGACAAGAAGTTTCCGACTGCGTTGTGTGATTGTCAGTGGATGGAAATGGCTTTTGCAAATGACGGTTCATTGTACCTCCCTCGCAAGCGTTGCAGGGAAAAAGTGCTCCGCCCTCAAGGGAAGCTTTTCCTCCCTCGCAAACTCCAACAAGCGGTTTGCAATCGGAGTTGGAATCATTCCATCACTTCCACCTCGATCCTTTGGATAACCCCAGCGGGTCACGCGGGAGCGATCTCTTGCACAAATTTTTGCGACGGCATCTATACCACCACAAATTTCGATAACGGTTTTTGCTGGCTCCATCATACTTCATATATTGCGATATTCGCAAATTATAGCAACAGCAAACATTGCGAATTTGGAAATATACTATTTAGTGCGAAAATCGCAATATACGCCCATGGATGAAATCACACCTGAATGGCTTAAGGCTCGACTGGGAACTGATCGAGGACAAAAAGCTGCGTTGGCGGAGGCATTAGGCTTGTCTAACGACAAGATTTCCAAAATGCTTGGTGGAACCAGAAAACCGCAAGCACAGGAAATCCCTACTATTCTCGCCTTTTTTGGTGAAACGACCGCGACCACAGATCCAGAGCTTCAGGCAGTATGGCAAAAGCTAACGCCGTCGGAACGTCTGTTTCTTCTAAACGCCGCAAAAGCTCAAATCTCTGCTCGAGAGTCTCAGCCTCTAATACCTCCTGAAGACTCCGAATAAGCACATCGTCAGTCATAGAATCCCCCAAACTTGTAACAGCCCGCCGTCGACGCGAACAAAACCAAGCGGTCATTCTTGACCTGACGACCGCTGTTAACACTTTGTTAAACTGATAGAAACTCGTTCGATTGGGCTTCTTTGTGGCGTCTTTGTGCTTGTTTTGTCACATGGCTTGGTTAACGGAGACGCTAATTGGCGTCAGGAAAAACCGCGAGCACTCAGAGGACTCAACAGCATTGGAAACGCCCCACCTTGAGCGATATCGGACTTTAGCTGCTCCCGTTAGCATCTGAATGCCGTTCCGAGATTGCGATCAGGACGGATTGCCGTCATTCGCTGCGGGTGCGAAATGTCAGTCTCAGTTTCCTTATAGCCGACATTTGGGAAAAAGAACATTTCATGCCCAAGTAGACGAAAGGTATTTCCAAGCTTTGCAGCTCAACCTAGAGTGTTGTTAATGTGTCGAGTCAACAAAGATTGAGCATGTAATGCATTTATGCAAGATTAGACTTAAGAATTACCGTCGCCTCGCAGACGTCAAGATCGATCTCGACCGCGAAATCTCAATTTTCGTTGGTGCGAATAACAGCGGCAAGACCTCCGTTGCACACGCAATGCACTTCTTCACAGGCGGTGCCCGTGACCGTGTCAGCTTTCATGACATAAGCGCGTGCCGATGGAGCGACATCGATTTGTTCGAAGCCGGTCAAGCAGACTCTGCACTTCCGGCTTTGTCACTTGATCTGTGGTTCAGCGTCGAGCAAGCAGACCTACATCGTGTCATCGATCTTCTTCCCAATCTTGAATGGCAAGGAACGATGGTCGGCGTTCGTATCGCCTTCGCTCCGCGCAACGAAGCTGAGACTTTGACGCGCTTTCAGGAGCGACATGTACAAGCACAAGAAGCGGTGGCCGCCTTAGGGCATCCGGAAAGTGAGGAGCCGTATGTTGCGCCGCCGCGAACGCTGCGGGAGTATCTCGAAGACGAGCTACAGCGAGAGTATGAATTCAAGTATTTCGTGCTTGATGAAGCCCAATTCAACGAAAAGCTTGAGCCAAACCAAGATTACGAACCGCAAGAACTGCTGCGGGATCAGGGGCGCACGGGAAAGGACATCGTCAACTCGCTGATCAAAGTCGATTTTCTGCACGCACAACGCCATCTTTCAGATAGTGAGGGAGGCAGCCGCGCCGAAGAACTATCCCGGCACCTTAGCCGCTTTTACCAAAGAAATCTTGAACGCCACGGTGACGATTACAATGCGATCAGGGCGCTAGCGGATTCGGAGACACTGCTGAACCAACATCTTGAACAGGTTTTCGCGGATACACTCCAGCGGTTAGCTCAGTTGGGATATCCGGGGCTGACTAATCCGCGCCTGATGATTAAGTCCGCGCTTAATCCTGCGACGGTGATGAACAGCCAAGACGGTGCCCATGTTCACTACGCCCTAAACAATGAGGGTCTGACACTCCCTGACAAATATAACGGGCTCGGATTCAAAAATCTGATCTATATGGTGGTCGAACTTCTTGATCTTCACGCACAGTGGCTGGCAACGAAAGAGAAGCGGCCGCCTCTGCATCTGGTGTTTGTCGAAGAGCCGGAAGCCCATTTGCATGCCCAGTTGCAGCAAGTCTTCGTCAACAAGGTGTTAGAAATTCTGGCGGCGGAGGATGACGCGCCAGATGGTTTCCACACGCAACTTGCGTTGACGACGCATTCTCCGCACATCCTGTACGAGCGCGGTTTCCAGCCCATTCGCTATTTCAGGCGTGAAGGTATAGGCATTGCACAAGCGTCCAAGGTACTGAACCTGTCGGAGTTCTACCGTGTTACAGCCAACCCGAGCCGTGATTTTCTGGAACGTTATTTGAAGCTAACGCACTGTGACCTTTTCTTTGCCGACGCGGCTGTGCTCGTCGAGGGCAATGTCGAACGGCTGGTGATGCCTCAGATGATCGCAAAAGCAGCGCCCGGTTTGCGTTCCTGCTATCTTAGCGTTCTCGAAATCGGTGGAGCCTACGCTCACCTGTTCCGGACACTTATAGAGTACATCGGGATAACTACGCTCGTAGTCACCGATCTGGACAGCGTAAACGGACCTACCGACGAGGAAAACGAGAATGATGCCGAACCGGTGGACGGCAACGACGAAGAGGAAGCAGTCGCGGCAGGCAGCACTTGCACGCCCGAAACTCCGGATGCGGTGACGTCGAACCAGATGCTTGCCCAATGGTTGCCCGGCAGGCATAGAATCGATGAACTACTTTCGGTTGAAGACTGTTGCAAAGAACTCCCCGCCGATCTTTCGAGGATTGGAGCCATTCGCGTCTGTTACCCAGGCACCGTTCCCTTGGAGCACAACGGCGAACAGATCGAGCGTGCGGGTCGTACGCTCGAAGTCGCCTTCGCTTTCGATAATCTGGATTGGACACAGCAAGCTGTTAATCGCGAGTTAAAACTTCGGGTGCGCGCACCTCAAAATCTGGAAGACCTCGTAGAAAAACTGCACAATAAGGTGCACAGCTCAAGCTACAGGAAAACGGATTTCGCGCTCGCATTGCTCGCCAAAGACCCTGACGCCTGGAACGTTCCTCTCTACATCGCCGAAGGCTTGGAATGGCTCGAAGCCACTCTGGGCGTAGCAGTGGACGAGAACGACCAACAAGAAGGTGACACCGCATGACAAGCCGCATCGGTAAGCCCAATACAGATACCGACACGGCGCTTCACGATCGGCTTGCGGGTGACGGCAATCGGCATTTCGTGATGGTCGCGGGAGCAGGTTCGGGAAAGACAACTTCGCTCGTGAAAGCCCTTGCAGAAATCGAACGCACCCAAGGGCCCGACCTGCGCCGCAACGGGCAACAAGTCGCCTGCGTCACCTACACCGAAGTAGCCGTGGACGAAATTCGCGGAGACGTCGGAAATGACGAACTATTCCATGTTTCTACAATCCACAGCTTTCTCTGGACTGTCATCAAACCTTTTCAAAACGACTTGCGCGATTGGGTAGGAAACCGGTTGCACGAGAAGATTGCCGAAGAGCAAGAGAAAATAGACAAGCCGCGAACGAGAGAAGCGACGAAGATCCGTTCTGCGGAGAATATGGAACGGTACAAACGTCAACTTACGGAAATCGGTGCGGTGAAGAGCTTCCGGTACGGGACTGGTAGCGACTACGCAAACGGCGTTCTCGGCCATAGCGATATTCTGAAGATCGGCCCGGATTTTATCGCTGGACATGCATTGATGCAGACCCTTCTGACACGTCGCTTTCCGGTTATCTTTGTCGATGAGAGTCAGGACACCGACCCGGCGTTTGTGGATGCGCTCCGCAAAGTGGCGCGGGCAGTTCCGCTAGGCTTCTGTCTCGGCTTTTTCGGCGATCCAGTTCAGAAGATTTACATGCAAGGTGCCGGACCCATTCCATCAGAAGAAGGATGGGAGACGCTTGAAAAGCCGGAAAATTTCCGGTGTCCGCAGGCCGTCCTTCGCGTCATCAACCGGATCAGGGCAGAAGACGACCAGCTTGAGCAAACGCGCGGACGCCACGTTGTGGTGAACGGGGAAGACGCTCCCGTCGAAGGGTCAGCCAGAGTATTGATCTTGCCCGCCGATGATCTGCGACAGGAACGTCTGGAAAAGGCGCGTCGCTGGCTGGCAGAACAGGACGATGATGAAGGCTGGTTGGAGGAAGCAGACGAGGAAGCGTTGCGTCTCTTGGTACTGGTCCACAGGATGGCGGCAACCCGTCTTGGTTTTCCAAACCTCTACAGCGCGTTTAATGACAGATCGCCGGAGGACCTTAGTAGCGGCCTGATTGACGGGACTGCCTGGGTGGCGCGCCCATTTTTGTCGTACGTCCTTCCAGCGGTGCTTGCGCGTCACAAAGGGCGAGAGTTCGAGATTATGCGCCTACTTCGCAAACACTGCCCGCGGTTGCAGCCGGATGCGCTGGCCGGTGCCGACACCGCGGGACTTCTGAATAGCCTGCAAGGACAGATCGGCGAACTGGTGGCGATGTTGGAAGCGGGAAGCGACGTGCGCATCGGCGATATCCTCCGCTTCATGAGAGACAATAACTTGATGGCGTTCGATGAGCGCTACCTCGAGCTTATCGACCTCTACGCAGTTACGGCTAAACCTATTTCCGAGCCAGCCACCGAAAATGCCGCTCTTCGTTTCATGCAGTGCGATGCAACGGAGCTGTGGGGATATCGAAAATACATCGAGAAGATGTCTCCGTTCGCCACGCAGCAAGGCATCAAAGGCGCTGAGTTCGACAAGGTGATCGTCGTCGTTGATGATCAGGAAGGGCGAACTAACACCTTCTCCTACGGTAAATATTTCGGCTTAGCGCCAATATCGGCAACGGATCGGGGGCATATCGATGCCGGGAGGGATTGCGTCATCGATCGAACGCGACGCTTGTTCTATGTATGCTGCTCGCGCGCACTGTCCGACCTCGCTGTTGTCGTCTTCGCAGAAGACACGGCGCAGATGCGTGAGGCGCTTCTAGCAAAGGGCTTCTTCGAACAGGAATCTATCTATGTACTCGGGTAGGGCAAGCTACTGGTCTGAAGTGATGGCTCACAGAAGCATCTTGTATACGGGCAAGAGGCTTCGGCTTTTGAAAACCATAAGTAGTGTTACTTAACTCCTTTTGAATCAAAGAGATATTGAATGCCCACGCGGATCACAAAAGAAAGATTTGATGAGTTTACATTTGGATTCAGAGGCTCGGGTGCCGAAGAGAACTGGAGCGAGGTCGCATACTGGTCGACACACGGCTCAGACGCCTTGGCAGCGCTTTTTTATGTAGAGAAAGCTGATAGTTACTTAGGGAGGCTGTGCCTGCGAAACGATCAACACAGGTTTGTCCCTTACGGACCATTGGTCCCGTTCCGAACTTTGCGGGAGGGTGAGGCCTCTATTTGTCAGAAACTCAAGGAAATTGAAGAGAGGACTACCGATCTGGTCTGTCCCGCCGGCGAGGGAAAGCCGGGCGTCGATCTTTTCACAACAAGTCATGACGGAGAATTGAGCCCTGTCTTCGTCAACATCAGGGATACGAAGCATTCGCAGGCAGCGAAACGACAGCTCCAGGAGATCGCCCATTGGTTCGTTGATGGAGACGGTAATTTTGTAAGAGAGTTTCAAACAGCCGGTACGGACGCGCGTCTTTGGGAGCTGTACCTATTTAGGGTGTTTCATGCGTTAGACATGAAAGTTGACCAAGCGGTCGCGATTCCCGACTTTGCTTTGGAACTAGATGGCCAGAAATTGTTTGTCGAAGCGGTCACTGCGAACGCCCGTGGCAAAAAGGTTGTGGACTTGACGGCTGGCCCTACACCAAGGCCGGACGATTTCTGGAAGTTCATCGAAAACGACATGCCGATCATCTTTGGTTCGCCGCTCTATTCAAAGATGCAGAAATCTTATTGGGAGAAGGAGCATGTGAAGGGCAATCCATTTGCTCTTGCCATTGCCGATTTCCACGCGCCGGGTTCCATGATCTGGTCCCATACTGCGCTTTCAATCTATCTGTACGGAACCAGTGTTGAGAAGGTCCTGGGTCCTGACGGGCAGCCGGTCGCGATGGCGAAACCGCTTCAAGCGCATATCAAGGGCAAGAAATCAATTCCAGCGAATTTCTTCGCTCAGCCTAGTAGCGAGAATGTTTCGGCTGTGATCTTTTCAAATGCGGGTACAAAAGCAAAGTTCACTCGCATGGGAACTCTTGCAGGATTTGGAGACCCAACAGTTGCGGTTAGAAGAACCGGCACACTTTCTAATCCTGAGCCCGGAGCTCTTGAAGGAATTCCATTCGACCTGAACATTGAGAATGGTGAGTACAAGGAAAACTGGGCAGATGAGCTTGAGGTTTATCACAATCCGAATGCCCTTATTCCATGGCCAGATGAGAACCTGATGCCCGCAGCGACCCACTTTCGGCAGGTAGATGACGAACTAGTTTGGCGGGGCGCACCGTTTCGGGTCCTAAACTCGTTCACGAAGGTGAAATCTAAGCCCCCGTTTGCGAAGGAATAAGTGGCTTGATGCGGAAAATGCTGCGGTGCTGCCAATGTTGACCAATGTAATACATGGAAAGGGTGCGAGATCTCAAAGTGATCGTTTACCCGACGCTTCAATACGTAGAGGTTTACTTTGCTCGCGCGGCGAATGTCTGCAATGCGGACTGCTGTCGCGGAATCCAGACCGGGCGCGGAATGACGGCCTTGGGCCGGAAGTAACATTGACGCCATTGATCGCCGCCACTGACGAGTTCGGAAACTGGGTGCCAACTTCCAATTTCAAGCGATGAAGCGAACGGCCCAAACCAGCCGTTGGCCGTGTCACCCCAATGCTGCGGTCGCAGCCCGCATTCCTGACATTCGCCGCGTCTGCAAAATTTGAGCTTGGTCAAACTCACAGTCTGCAGACATAGTCAGCTTTCGCTGCGGATGCCATAATGACCGCTTTGGGAGGATAAGCGGTCCTTGGCGCGGCGTTAAACCACTTTCTGGACAAATAGTACGTTGAAGCTGTTGCGGTTACGGAGAACACTGGCGGGAGTGCATGGTGAGTGACGTCAAAAGGGTATTTTGGAGAATGAACTATTGAATTGGGAATTCTTGGATGAAATGAAAGAAAATATCGCTAAATGTCAGGATCTAAAGCCATTGGTGATTTCCGGCCCAGAGGAATCGAGAAAAATAAGGTCATCTATACCCGCAGTCTATGTCTTTAGGATAGTAGAAGGTAATCCGGTGGAGGCTTTGAAAATGTTTAGAACATTCCGAGATAGCCACCATGCTACAGATGGTCGGGAGGATAAGTACAACCTAACCGGCATCACCGAGCACGCCAGCCCGAATGAGGTCTTCTATGTAGGCAAGGTTAGAGGAAATCTCTACGGTCGGATGAAAAACCATTGGGAAAGCAACAGTGCAAGAACAGGTTCACTTCATCTGTGTCGGTGGACCGAAGGAAAAATTAGGTTTGAAACGGATATCTACCAATTGCCTGAGCGGTTTCCGGTTTTAGCAGACATTTTCGAAAATGAGTTCAAACTTCATCTAACCCCCACCGTAGGATCACGAACTTAGCATTATCCATCCCATGCGGACGTACAACTTAGCAAAGCTGCTGTTCGCGCAATTTGAAGCATCGGTCACAACCGGCTCACTGCCGCCATTAGATCGGTCGTAGCATTCTCGCACCAAGGGCCCAACAACACCGACGCGCCCGGCCCAAACCGGACCTTCGCGCGAATCGCGGCGAACGTCAGGTTCGACCCGTTGAAACCACTGCCAAAAGTGCTGAATGCTGCGCAATACGTGAATGTCCGTTTTGTAAACCATAAACCCGGCGAAAGCCTGACAAAGAGCCAGACGTCGATGTTTCTCTGGTTGCGAAGCATTTTCATGGGTATGGGACGTGACCTACATAAACTGAGAGTATTGCACGATGAGGAAGACACCGCTCGCGGCCCGTTTTACGAAGCAGCTCATTCGCGTGAACGACCAGATTTGCTTCGCCGCTCTACAGCAGTGGGATTCAGCGAAACGACTCGAGACTTTTGCGAAGGACCACCCGGAGATTTTCTCAACGGAAATTTTCGACAACAATCCTTACGCGAAAGCGATACATCGACGAGCTCAGGAACTTCCCGCGCTTTCGCGTGATGCTCAGATAGTCGCTCTTCAGACCGGCGTCGTTGCATCTGTCGAACATGTTCTTGCTTATATCCAGGACGTGCAAGATCTCCGTCAAGATCTGGTTGCCGAAAAAGGAGAAACTATTCGCGAAGATGCGGATGAAGAACAATTGCGTCGAAAGATTGAACGGTGGCAAAGTAAGCCTCCTGCCATCAACTATTTTCGCACTTTGGGCTATTTTCGGTATTTGCGAAACCATTACGCGCACGTTAACGATAAACCTACTCATGCATTCGAGACCTATGTCAGATCCTATGGCACACCGCTGAATTCCTTCTGGGATAACGGGGTGACCGGCCTCCACGGGGTAGAGTTCAAGTCCCTCCCAACCACCGACCTTACACCGGAGCTTGGCTTTGGGATCATGAACCTCCTACGTGTTTGCCTGCGTCAGATAGACGAAATGGTTGCTGAATCCCTATCTCTTTCTGACACAGTGCGGTGGGCCGTCATGCAAATCCGATTGGAGCGAAATAACCAAGATCTAACGCGTCCTCGGCTCGTTTCCAAAGTGACTACTCGTGTGAAAATGGATTGGGGCCTCGAGTGCGATGCGTTTCAAATAGAAGACGCTGTCGAGAAGGTTCTCACCGACCTCGAAACTTAGATAACGGCAGGAAAGAGCCCATTCCTACGAAATCGCCGCTCTATGTCGAATGTCCAGTCTTCGGACGAGGTCAAAAAAGGTGACAAAATCAAACTGGGTTTATCCAAGGGTTTATGGCTGGCTGTTTTGACCCGAGGTTAATGGCCGGAATGCGGACAATGCGGGTGATTGGGGTTTCTGTTCGTTTGGCATCAAAGGGCACCAAGCAATCTCTTCACAGCTTCTATCACGGCTTCGAGTTTCTCTGGGTTGAGCGCGAGGTAGCCCGTTCCGACCGTGGGGACTGCCCACTTAATCGCGGTATCGACGATCATATCGCCTTTCTTCAGACACCAAGCGAAGCCTTTTTTGAAGGCCATGACCAGCGCCTCGATGATCTTTTGAAGGCGTATTGGGTCAGGATCGTCTTTGGCGATTTCGTCTTTGAGGTCTTCCAATGGCTGCCGAACGATACCCAGTTCCTGCGCGATAGGCCCATCGTGAAGGCGTTCGGGCGGCATGTTGCCACCAATGCCGTGCCGGTTGACAGTGGCGCGGCGCAGTTCAGCCTCAAGCTCTTCAACGCGCTTCTCAAGGTCGAATTTGGCACGGATCTTCGCAATTTCCTCGGCTACGGCCTCGGGTCCGATTTCCCAGATTGCGTCGTCGATTAGAGCCACCCGCCGCTGCAAATCCCAAGACATTGGCTGCCCGTCCAACATTCCAGAGTACCACTCGAGAAAGAAATTAAGGAAATCTCCCCACTGCTCGTTTTGGCTCGAACGGTACGCTGTCAATTTGTCGTAGCTGGTTGCCAAAGTTACCGGCATAGACGCGCTCAGCCAAAGCGGTTGCTGAAACAACTGTGCGGGAGGACCATTTTCAAGGAACCTGGCGTCCGATTCTGCTTGGCGGTAGGCGAGTTCGCTCCAATCCACCATCTCTTTGTCCGCCTCATCGTCGTCATCGTAGCCCGCAGCTCGCAACAGCACAGATGAGCTCAACACACCCGCTGCGATTTCCGGGTTGTTTTCGCCAAGAGCGGAGTAATGTGCAGAGAATACGGCGTCAGCGAATGCTGACCACGTATCCGCCGCCGTTGAGTAGAAGGCGGAATTAAGGAAATCTTCTTCTCCATCCAAAACCTCCGCCGCTGCAACGGTGGAGATTATTAAAGACCGGAAAACACGCCACAAAAGCTTGGAAATCTCATTTACGCTTTCATCACCCAACCTTGGAAGAGCCCGCAACGCTGCACGTGCCGAAAACGCAACCGATGCCGGGTGCGATTGGGTTTTCAGCCACGCTCTTGCGCTGTCCTCATCCGATATTGCCACCTTCGCGTTCCTCCAAAAAAAACACACCGCCGTCATGGGCTTAACCAGTTCAATAATTTATTGATAGCAAATGCGTAGTTCGGGTCATAGAGGGTAGCAACGGTTTGATAAGACGCTCTATTCGAGTTTAAGGTTATCAGCAGATCATGAGCACTGACAGACAAAGGCAATCTTCTCTACCCTCGATGACTTCTGGTAGTTTTGTTCAAAGAATTTAGAAACTGGGAAAGAACCACCGTTTTTTGACCATACGTTCGATAGCAGGCATTGCTGTTGCGGATGTGGACGGCGGCTTCGTCCGCCTTGTGGTCCTCGGTGCAACAAGCAGCGAACGGCAGCTCTCCGCCCGTTCCATGCCCGGCAGTCTACACAACCCTTCCGGCGCAGAACTTTCGGGTTCAAGTAACGCAAGCGGTTTGAAGCGGCAATTAATTGCGATTATCGCAATTTTGAGGTTGCGTACAAGTTGCGAATATCGCAATGTTCTACCTGAGCACCGTAATCCTTTCGGCATTGCGCGGTTCAAATGGGAGATCGACATGCAACACCCCCACCACCCCAGCGGACGTCCCTCGACTTACATTCCGAAACACATCCGCCCCTGGCTAATCGCCCCGACCACCGGCCCACTGCCGCCACGTGTCCTAATGCAGGACGCATGGCTACGAGCAAAAGAACGACAGCTATTGGAAGATGGAACATCGGCTTGCATCCAGCACGATCGGATGGACCGGCTTTCGGGTATGATCAACGGCACACCAATGGATCGAGCCGGATCGGCTGAGATCCACCACCTTTCCAGTCGCCGCAATCTCCTTTGCCAGAAGTTCGGCTTTCAGTCCCTCCCTACGACTGGTCCGAAGTGCGGTGACCAATGACCCACCCGGCTGACATCCATGTTGGAAAACGTATCCGCCACCAGCGTTGGCTCAAAGGGATCACCCAGCAGCAGCTGGCCGAGACTGTTGGCATCAAGTTCCAGCAAATTCAGAAATACGAAACCGGCGCGAACCGTGTCAGCGCATCCCGCCTTTGGGACATTGCAGCGACGTTGGAGAAACCCGTCGCCTATTTCTTTGAAGGCATTGAAAACGGCGCTGCGCCCAACACGGACGTGTTCAACAAAGACGAAGCTTTGCTAGTCGCAGATTTCCGCCGGCTCGCGAAGCATCAGCAAACCGCTTTACGCAATGTTCAATTAGCAATGCTGGAGGTTTCATTTTGACCCGGTTCAGATTGAGCCTATGCGGGTTGTTCACTCTGGCGATCTTGATCGGAAGCGGGGCGCTGACTTTCATCGCCCTCCCCTACGCAATCTGGAAATTGACAGTTTGGGTGGACGCAACCAACGACAGCTTTGGCCCATGGTGGCCGCTGTGAGCGTTTATGTCGACAAACCGCAGCACCGACTAGGCCGCATGGTCATGTGCCACATGCTGGCCGATAGCATGGCCGAACTGCTCACGATGGCAGACACGATCGACATCGATAGAAAATGGTTCCAACCCCAAAGCCACCCGCATTTTGACATTTGTAAATCCAAACGCGTCTTGGCTGTTAAAGCCGGCGCGATCGAAGTCGACCGTCGCGCCCTCGTCGAGGTCAAACAGCGCTACCGAACAAAATGGTTCGCCGACCTGGGCGAACGCACTGCAGTTGAAGCGGCATCACAAATGGGAGATCGATCATGCAGATGATCGCAGTAGACGCAGCAGCCCTCGATCGGCTTCATGACAAGATTGATCGCTTGGAACAAAAACTAGATGCAGCGCACATCACCCCGCCCCCAAAGTGGATCACTGTGGCTGAATACGCCAAACGGGTTGGAAAAACCGAAGGGACCGTCCGGCGCTGGATCAGAGAAGGGTCTCTGGAACGCAAGGACAAGCTAGTGGCTAACCCAGACGCTTAGCCAAGGATTCCGCACTCTCATTATAATAGACCATCAGCATTTTAAGATCGGTATGCCCGACCATTCGGGCAAGTTCCAAAACTTCCAGTTTCTTCGCCAATGCCGTGATCGCCGCATGCCGGCTGTCATGGAACGTCAACCCAACCACACCAGCTCGATCGCGCGTCTTTCGAAACAAGGCATCGAGCTGGCGAGGTTCCAACCCAAACACTCTCTCATTCTTGGGCAACGCTTCCAATAGCGAAACGGCTTGAGAGGACAAAGGCACATCTCGGGGACGGCCGTTTTTGGTTTGCTTTAGATGAGCGACGCGTCGGTCCAGGTCAACACAATCCCATGTGAGGTTGCAAATCTCTCCTGCCCGCATTGCCGTCGCAACGGCAAATCGAAACGCATGATAGGCCCGAGCTGTCGCCTTGGTCAGATCATCGCCAGCGCAATAATGCATGCGCTCGATTTCATCCTCGGTCGGAAGTCTATCGCGCGGCGCAGGTTTGGGTGGCTTGCGGACGTCGCTCAAGGGATTGCTGTTGATCATGCCCCATTCCCGACGTGCAACATTTAAGACTGAGGACATCAGCTGCATCTCACGAATAACGCTCGCGGGCGCGACTTCCTTCAATCTGCGATCACGCCAATCTGCAAAATCCTTGGCAGCGAGGTCTTCCAGCTTGATCCTTGCGATCCGGTCCTTGCTCAAGCTTTTGAGCCGGATGACCTCCCAACGCTCGCCCCTTTTAGTGGTACTAACTTCCCGCGCGTATCGATCGAAAAGACCTGCCAGCAAGGACTTTGCCGCGATTTTATCGCCATTCAGGATCTCATACTCGGTACGAGTGGCCCAATCCTTGGCCTCTTTCTGAGTCGGAAAATGTTTTGAGGTCCGGATGCCTCGCCGCGCGACCTGCGCCCGCCATCCAGTTTTGCTTTTGGTAATCGAAGCCATTTTTACGCACCGCGGGTAATCTACGCGTAATAACATGCACAAAATTACGCTCAGAGGCAATCAACGCAATGCTGTCTTGCTTAACAGGGCTTTGTTTTTAAGGGGTTTTCGTTCACTTGAACGCATCGACGTTCAGTAAATGGTGCGGTCGAGAGGACTCGAACCTCCACGGGTGTTACCCCACAGCGACCTCAACGCTGCGCGTCTACCAATTCCGCCACGACCGCACTTGTACCTGGCTTGGTAGAGCGCTCTCTAACGAAGCACACCGCCGATGTGAAGGGGTAAAATCACTGTATTTCAAATTCACCGCTCGGGACTGCAAAAAACATTCTGTCTTCCCTTTGCCTTTATAGGCATCAGCTTTTGTCCTGCATCATATTCCAAAAGCGATACCCATGCTAGATTCACCACGTTTACATAGGAGGAGACACACGATGAAACGTCTAAAAACCGCGATTTTGGCTGCTGGCCTCACATTGGCAGCGGGGGCCTGCGCCGCAGAACAACAGTGCTGGGTAGGTGCAAAGTACGACGATCATTCACAATGGAATATCGCCTGTTCGCAGACTTATGGGTCTGGATCACAGATCCTTTCTACCAAGGGCTATGCAAATATCCTGTTTGGTCCAGCGACATGGGATCAATGCAAAGCTTGGGCAGACAAGAACATGGCCCAAGGCTGATTCCCTGCGTTTAACCTGTCGTTCACTTTACCAGTTCGCGATATAGCAAATCCCCTGCCCTTGCCTTATGTCCATCTGTAGTGACATCGGCAAAAGGCGCGGACATGGTAGAGTGGCGGATCAGCGATGGGTTGACCTCATATGAGGACGCTCTTGAATTCATGGAAACCCGTGCCGCTGGAATAGCATCAGGTGAGGCCGAAGAATGCATCTGGTTGCTGGAACATCCGCCACTTTACACGGGCGGAACCAGCGCAAAGATCGAAGATCTGAAGGATCCTGACCGGTTTCCTGTCTACCCCAGCAAACGCGGGGGCCAATATACCTATCACGGGCCCGGACAGCGGGTGGCCTATGTCATGCTGGATGTGTCAAAACGCGGCAAGGATGTGCGGTGCTTTGTACGTGATCTTGAGGCTTGGGTGATCAAGGCCTTGGCGACCTTTAATCTGACCGGTCATATTCGTGATGGACGGGTCGGCGTTTGGATCGAACGTCCCGATCAGCCCAAGACAGCCTCCGGTGCGATGGCCGAGGACAAGATCGCAGCCATCGGTATACGGCTGCGCAAATGGGTCAGCTTTCACGGGATTTCAATCAATGTGGAACCAGACCTGAGCCATTTTGAGGGCATCGTCCCATGTGGCATCACAGATTATGGTGTCACGTCCTTGGTCGATCTGGGTTTACCTGTGACATTGGATGATGTTGATGTCGCGCTTCGGCACAGCTTTGAAGAGGTGTTCGGCCACGCGACCAAGCAAAGCGACTGCGCAAGCCAGTGACACTTTCCGCGCATGCATCTGCGCACATATTGAAAGAGGCTTCGGCCTGTGTTCAGCGCCTCTGGCCAAAGACGTGGAACAGTATTTCCTCGCGGCGCAGCCCTTTTGCGGCCAGTTCAGCATCCGACAATGCCCGCAACTCGGTTACATCGGCGGCCAGCCGGCGCTGGCGTGCGTCAAACGGCGTCTCGAATACACGTGTAAAAAAGGCAGACAGGCTTTCGCGTAGACCTGACGTATGTTCAAAACTTGGATCAAAATAAGCCATGTCGATTTCCCCCGAGTGGCCCTGAATATGGGCCGTGTTTGGCAACTGGGTTTTTTCTAGGGTCAATCGTCTGGATCCGACAGTCAGGAATACCACACGTCAGGTATTCCTGACCTACGCCAGCCCCCTCGGCCTGAAATGCCTGCCCGTCCTTTCTACCCCCAAACCGCTGCGCAATAATTGAGCGGTCGGCGGTGCAAAATCCGCTGCCCCAAACGGCAAAAACCGACTTTTTCCGGTTTGCGGCGTCAGGGTGCGACAAAATTGTTTGATCTGCGTCAAATACCTCCATTGCCGCCGAAAAGATCACCTTCTAAAACATGAATAGAATTTACGGGCGCGATGGGATTCTCTTCGCGCCCGCACTGTTGGGACAAAAGGGAGGCACGATATGGCAGACGCCGCCATTCACGGCCACGAGCATGAGGACAACCGGGGTTTCTTTACCCGTTGGTTTATGTCCACGAACCATAAAGACATCGGTATTTTGTACCTGATCGTCTCGGCCCTTGTGGGTCTGGTTTCAGTAATTTTCACCGTTTACATGCGCATGGAGCTCATGGAGCCCGGTGTGCAGTACATGTGTATGGAAGGTTGGCGTTTGACCGCTGCCGCCGTTGCAGATTGTACGCCAAACGGTCACTTGTGGAACGTGATGATCACGGGCCACGGCATCTTGATGATGTTCTTTGTTGTTATTCCGGCGCTTTTCGGCGGTTTTGGCAACTATTTCATGCCGTTGCAGATTGGTGCTCCGGACATGGCATTCCCGCGTATGAACAACCTGTCGTTCTGGCTTTATGTGGCCGGTACAACACTGGCTGTTTGCTCGGTGTTTTCGCCCGGTGGTAACGGCCAGCTTGGGTCCGGTGTTGGTTGGGTTCTTTATCCGCCGCTCTCGACCAATGAAGGCGGCTATTCGATGGATCTGGCGATCTTTGCGGTTCACGTTTCGGGTGCGAGCTCGATCCTTGGCGCGATTAACATGATCACCACATTCTTGAACATGCGTGCCCCCGGCATGACCCTGTTCAAAGTGCCGCTGTTCAGCTGGTCGATCTTTGTCACATCCTGGTTGATCTTGTTGTCTTTGCCTGTTCTGGCCGGCGCGATCACTATGTTGCTGACCGACCGTAACTTTGGCACCACCTTCTTTGATCCGTCAGGCGGCGGTGATCCCATCTTGTACCAGCACATCTTGTGGTTCTTCGGTCACCCCGAAGTTTACATCGTGATCCTGCCGGGCTTTGGTATCATTTCCCACGTCATCGCAACCTTCTCGCGCAAGCCGGTCTTTGGCTACCTGCCAATGGTATGGGCGATCATCGCGATTGGTGCATTGGGCTTTGTTGTGTGGGCGCACCACATGTACACAGTCGGGATGAGCCTGCAGCAGCAGTCCTACTTCATGCTGGCAACGATGGTCATTGCGGTGCCAACCGGGGTCAAGGTCTTCTCTTGGATTGCCACAATGTGGGGCGGTTCGCTTGAATTCAAAACACCCATGATGTTTGCCTTGGGCTTCCTGGTTCTGTTCACCATTGGTGGCGTAACCGGTGTTGTCCTGTCGCAAGCTGGTGTCGACCGTGCATACCACGACACATACTATGTGGTTGCTCACTTCCACTATGTGATGTCGCTGGGTGCGGTATTCGCGATCTTCTCTGGGGTTTACTTCTACTTCCCCAAGATGGCGGGCCGGATGTACAACGAAACACTGGGGCACATTCATTTCTGGATGTTCTTCATCGGTGCAAACCTGACCTTCTTCCCACAGCACTTCTTGGGTCGTCAGGGTATGCCACGTCGTTACATCGATTACCCCGAAGCGTTTGCATCCTATAACTACATCTCTTCTTTGGGCGCATTCTTGTCGTTTGCATCATTCCTCTTGTTCTTCGCGATCATCATTATGGCCCTGCGTTCGGGTGCCAAAGTGACCGAGAACAATCCTTGGAACGAGTATGCAGATACTCTGGAATGGACCCTGCCTTCGCCGCCGCCAGAGCACACGTTCGAGCAGCTGCCAAAGCAAGAAGACTGGGACAAAGCTCCGTCTCACTAGACGGTTTGATCCAAACCAAGGAAAAAGGCCTCGCATTTGCGGGGCCTTTTTTATTGCCTCATCGGTACTCGGCGCCCGGATTGCGTGGCGCGTCCTGCGCCCTGCTCCGCCTCAACACGCATGTGGGTTGCCTTAGCCAGTCGGCACGAGACCCGAGTGCCCCCCAAACGGAAATGAGTCGAAGTCTCCTAGTTCGGGACATTTACCGAACCATCCGAAACCAGAAAGTTAGTTCAAGTTAATTTCATGTAAATGTTTGGTTAACGTCGCTACTCTACAATCAAGTGAGTTGGTTCGGAGGTGCCGTTGAGTTTTGAAACTCTGAAAAATAAATACATGGCGCTTTCAAGAGATGCGATCATGGTCAGGCAGGTGCCGTCGGTTTCTTGCATGCCACGCATTATTTATATCAATCAATCATTTACCGATCTTTTTGGCTTTAACTTTGACGATGTCGCAAGCCACACTTCATTTCGCTTGTTAAATTCCAGCTCGCTAAAAGACTCTGTTGAGGGAGGCGAATTCACCTCTCCCCCCGCCGACCAACACACAGAAATTACGCAGAAAAATGGCACCCGAATTTGGGTCAACACCTCAGACATCATCGTCGAGAATGAAGACGGTGAAGGCCATCTTGTTTGCACCACGTTTCGAATTTCATCAAAGCCGGATCAAACCGGCTGTACCGCCATGGCCGCCACACCAATGCCGGAACCACCAGCCTTGTCACAGGATCGCTTGCTTGCGGCCCTCAACGCATACCCTGATCCGATCGTTATCTATGGCCCTGACTTGCGGCTTGTCAGCTGGAATCATGGGTACTCCTTGTCGGTCACGGATACGCCCACAGACCTTGAAGCGGGGATGCATCTGGAGGAGGTTCTGTATTTAGCCGTTAAAAACGGTCGCTATCCTGATGCCATTGGTCATGAAAAGGCCTGGGTTGATGCCATTTTGACTCCCGAAACCTTGGGCAAATCGTATCAAGACGTCGAACTGGATGGCGATATCCATCACCGGCTGCTCAGATCAAGGTCCACCAATGGTGACTATGTCGTGGTCCGCCTGAACTCGACCGAGTTCGTCCGGCAAAAGCGACAGGCCGAAGCAGTGCAATCAAGGTTGATTGCCGCCCTGAACGCCTACCCTTCCCCCTTTGTCATATACGATTCCGACGATTGCCTTGTTGTCTGGAACGACGCCTATCGCCGCTCGATGACCGACGACCCAGACGGGCTACGCCCAGGAATCCACCGAATGGAAGTGGCGCGCGTTGCGATTAAAGCCGGTAAGATTGTCAATGCGAGGGGCCACGAAGATGAATGGTTGTCAGATAAACATCAAAAGGAAGACATGGCCAAAACCGTCCAAGACATCGAACTTGACGGGGACATCCACCATCGCCTGCTCAGATCCCGGGTCGAGAATGGCGATCTGGTTATTGTTCGGCTGGATACGACCGAACTGGTCCGTCAACGCCGGGCGGTCGAGCAATATGCGCATAAGCTGGAACAGGCAAACCGCGAAACCACCTATGCTGCGCATCACGATGACCTGACCGGTCTGGGCAACCGCAGGCTGCTCAAAATCAAACTTGAAGACCTCGCACAGCGGCGCACCGAAGACGGAGGAGAGATCGCGGCGCTGCACATCGATCTCGACCGGTTTAAGAAAATCAACGACACAATGGGCCATTCCGCGGGCGATCAAGTCTTGCTCGACACGTCCAAACGCATTCAAAGCCATGTCGATCCTGATGATTTCGTTGCCCGCATCGGCGGCGACGAGTTTATTGTTTTGCTGTATGCCCACCAAAACAGCCCGAGGCCCATTCAGTTGGCCAATACCCTTTTGAGTGAACTGTCTCGCCCCATACCTTATCAGGGTAAAGAATGCCGGATTGGCGCGTCGATTGGCGTTGCAACAACGCCTCTGGTCGCAGTTGACCAGCTTTTGATCACCTCGGACATCGCCCTGTACAAAGCCAAACATCGCGGGCGGGGACAGATCGGCGTTTATGACTCTGTGGATCGATTGAAAGGTCAGCGCAACAAGGCCATGGCGGATGATATCATGCGGGGGATGGCTGAGAACGAATTTGTCCCATTCTACCTGCCACAAACAGATGCCCGCACCGGCCAGCTAGTCGCCATCGAAATCCTTGCGAGGTGGCTACATCCGGAGAAAGGAGTCTTGGAGACAACCGCATTTTTGCCTGTTGTCGAACACCTGAATATTGCCGCGGATCTGGACCGGATGATATTTGAAAAGGCCATGCAGGAATGTAAACACGCTTTTGGCGGCATGAAAGCCCCACCCGCCCTATCGTTCAATGTCAGCACCAAGCGGATAATGGATGATGATCTTCTCTCAATACGCGAACATGTTTTATCTTATGCTGGTCAGATCAGCTTTGAGTTTCTTGAATCGGTTCTGTTTGAAGAAGAGGACCCCCAGCTCCTCGGTCGTCTCAAACGCCTAAGGGACATAGGCATTGCCATTGAGGTCGATGATTTTGGCAGTGGACGGGCCTCGGTGGTTGCGTTGCAGCGCATAAGCCCTGACCGTTTAAAAATTGAACCCGGTCTGGTTGCCCAAGTCACAAAAAGTGAGGGTGTGGTCCGCTTGCTGCGCTCGATTGTGCAGATCGGCCAGTCTTTGCAAATGGGGGTGACGGCCGAAGCTGTTGAAACCCTTGAACAAGCCAGGATTTTGACCGATCTCGGATGCGACCGCTTGCAAGGTCATTATTTTGCTCCGCCAATGCGCCTGCCGGAGTTGCTGCGATACATGTCCGAGTAACGTGCCAGACACTGGAAACAGCGTGGCAGGCAGGAAAACGAGCGACGAGCCAACTCCAGATACAAAGAATCCGGATGTGCGAGGTGCCCCTTGCGAGAGTCCTCACAAAAGACAATGATACCGCAAACTTAACCAAGGGTTTGTGATGTCATTTTCCTTTCCAGCAAAATCTGCGGTGCTGGCCGCCAGCGCCGTTCTAATTTCAGCCTGCTCCCCGGACAAAGCCGGACGTATCCTTGCGCCGGAAAAATACGGGCTGACCTGCGTCAGCCAAACCGTTTGTCTGGATGATACCAGCCGCAAGACGGAAGCCCAGCAGCTCTACGCACAGGCCTCGCGCTCAATCCAAGCCGATCTAGCACCGTTCAAAGCGCCCCCTCGTGTATTGTTTTGCAGCACCAAAGCGTGCTCCGACCAGTTTGGCGAAGATGATAACCAAGCACTAACACTGGGCACCTATGGTATTTTGATCCGTGAAGACGGTTGGCACGGCTATACAGTGCGCCATGAAATGATCCACCACCTGCAGAACGAACGCTTTGGCGTCCGCGAAGCCAGCTATAACCTGCCAAAATGGTACATCGAAGGCATGGGCTATGCCCTGAGTGGCGACCCGCGCAACCCGTTACCAAGGCCTGAGCTGCAGCGCTACAAAGACAAATACAACGCCTGGATAGCAAAAGGGAATCATTGGAGCAAACCTCCGCAATAAAGCCTGCCTGGAGGGGGAGGAGACGCGGCGCTTTGTCCCTTAACATTTATGTTCAAGAGACTATTTTCAGGCTCATGCCCTACGACTGGATCACCTCCTCCCAATCGCCCCCCCGCGCAGAACTGCACCTGTGGCCGCATAACGCCCTGTCCGCGAAGGGCTTTGCAGTCATGGTTTTAGGATTTTTCAGCTTTGCCTCGATGCCGCTGGTCGCAGTCTTGGGCACCCAAGTGTTTTGGGGGCTTTTGCCATTTATTCTGCTGGCAACCGCGGCGCTGTATTACGCGTTGCGTAAGAACAACCGTGACAGGCAAACCCTTGAGGTTCTGACCATAACACCGGAAACCATTCGGCTGTGCCATTCGCCTAGGAATGCACAGCCAAAAATTTGGGAAGCCCAAACTTATTGGGTCAAACTGGCAATGCATCCCACCAGCGGGCCGGTTCCGAACTATATTACCCTCAAAGGCAATGGACGAGAGGTTGAGCTTGGTGCTTTTCTGAGCGAAGACGAACGAAAAGATCTATACGCTGATCTGAATGATCGGGTCCGCCAAATGGCCACCCTATAATGTGGAATGTAGAAAATGGCCCAAGCCCCCGCAACTTCTAAACCGCACCGCACCATGATGCGGATGGCTGCGGCGACGGGCCTAACGGATCTGATTTTGCGCCTAAATCCGGTCGAAAGTGAAATTGCCGCGCTAGAACTGCGGGCAGCCTCTTCGCACTACGTACCGCCGCAGCGCAAGCAAGTTACGTTTTTGATTCCCTTGGTCGGCCCGCATCATGTCGGGGACTGGCCCGCGGTCGTCGACCGGCTGGGCGCAACGTTGCAATGCATTTTGGAACAAAGCAATCCACATTGGAATGTCGTCGTGTGCTGTCAGGAACGCCCTGAATTGCCGGATGACCCGCGCATCACTTATTTGCCGTTTGACGATCCCGAACCGGGCAATGACAAATGGCGCAAGCTGGCTGCCCTATGTGATCACCTGCCCTATATGCAGCTGCCGCCCGGCTACGTCATGACCTTCGACGCTGATGATTTGTTGCGCCAGGGCGTGGTATCAGAAATGCTGACCCGCCAAGCGCCCGGCGGCTACTTGGTCGAAACCGGCTTGGTTATGGATGCATCAACCGGTGTGATTGCCATGGCAGGTGCCCCTACGTTGCGCGAACCTTTGCGCAAACCGTTTTGGAAACTCTGCGGGTCGTGCGCCGCACTTGCTCATGATCCCGAGATGCCGGAAAGCACGGCGTTTTTGCGGGCCATGACAGCGCATGAGCATCGCATGTTTCCCTATCTCGCGGATTTGGCCGATCACAAGCTTGCCCCCCTGTCTCAGGCAGCAGTGCTTTATGTTCTTAATCATGGAGAGAATTTTGGGGCGCGGCGTGGACGGGTCGGATTCAAAACCCGTTTTGTCGAACGCTTTGCGATTGACGATCCCGACACATTGGCCGAGATCGCCGAGGGGTTTCCCCAACCTTAAAGGCCGGAATTACCCGTTTGAGAGTTTGGTTTTCACCAAAGGACCAACAGCACCAAAATCCATTTGGCCTGTGTATTTGCCTTTGAGAATCCCCATGACCCGCCCCATGTCGCGGATTGATTCTGCACCGACTTCAGAGATGGCATCTGCCACCGCCTTTTCGATTTCAGCTTTATCCAGCGCCTTGGGTAGAAATTCACCGATCACTTCGATTTCAGCCAGCTCTCGCTCGGCCAGATCAAGGCGATTGCCCTCTTCATAGGTGCGGGCGCTTTCGCGGCGTTGCTTGACCATTTTGCCAAGGATTGCCAACACTTCCGCTTCGTCCACACCTTCATCATTGCCCTCACCACGGGCGGCAATATCGCGATCTTTGATCGCGGCACTAATCAAACGCAGTGTCGACAGCCGAGCTGTCGCTTTGTCTCGCATTGCCTGCTTTACCGCAGCCATTACTCGCGCGCGCAATTCCATGAGCGTCCCCGTCCCCTTGTTCAGCACAAGCCTGAAACCTATCCCAAGCTCTTGCACATGGCAACCACCACAAGCGCAAAGCTAACCCTTTGAAATGGAAGCATTTATCATTTCAGTTCCCCCCTTGACCCTGCCCGCCGTGCGCCGTAGTTTCCGCCCAATTTGCCCACACTCGGAGATGAGACATGTCTGCTGCCCAGACCAAGCCAACCGCATGCCTAGCGCTTGCCGACGGAACCATCTTTTGGGGGCAAGGGTTTGGTGCCACTGGCGAAACCACAGCTGAATTGTGTTTCAACACCGCAATGACCGGCTATCAGGAAATCATGACGGACCCGTCTTACGCAGGCCAGATCGTCACATTTACCTTTCCACATATTGGCAACACCGGCACCAACCCTGAAGACGATGAAACCGGCGATCCCGTCGCCGAAGGCATGGTCGTCAAGTGGATGCCCACACAAAGCGCAAGCTGGCGCGCCGTCTCAGAGCTGTCTGACTGGCTGGCAACGCGCGGGCGCATCGCAATCGGCGGTATCGACACACGGCGCTTGACCCGTGCCATTCGTCAACAAGGTGCGCCCCATGCCGCGCTGGCCCACAATCCCGATGGTGTTTTTGACATCGAAGCTTTGGTCGCCAAGGCCCGCGCCTTTTCCGGCCTGCAAGGTTTGGATTTGGCCAAAGATGTCACCTGCGCCCAAAGCTACCGCTGGGATGAAATGCGGTGGGCTTGGCCAGAAGGCTATAGCCGCCAGACCGATGCCAAACACAAGGTTGTCGCCATCGACTACGGTGCCAAACGCAACATTTTACGTTGTCTTGCTTCTGCCGGCTGCGACGTGACCGTTTTGCCGGCGTCAGCGACTTATGACGACGTGATGTCCCATAATCCGGATGGCGTCTTCTTGTCCAACGGACCGGGCGACCCCGCTGCGACCGGTAAATATGCTGTGCCTATGATCCGCAGACTGCTGGACAACACTCAGCTGCCTATCTTTGGGATTTGTCTGGGTCATCAGATGCTTGCACTGGCGCTTGGGGCTGAAACGGTAAAAATGAACCACGGCCACCACGGTGCGAACCATCCAGTTAAGGAAATCGACACCGGCAAAGTTGAAATCACCTCAATGAACCACGGGTTTGCGGTCGATGCCCAAAGCCTGCCAGAGGGTGTTGTTGAAACTCATGTGTCGTTGTTTGACGGGTCCAACTGCGGGATTAAACTGGAAGGGCGTCCGGTTTTCTCAGTACAACAGCACCCCGAAGCATCGCCGGGTCCGCAAGACAGTTATTATCTGTTCGAACGCTTTGCCTCTTCAATGTCTTGAGGCAGAACTTTAATTAACCCCCTATTAACCAACGCCATGTGACTTTAATCTATCCGTAACGAACGGTAGGATTATGAGTACGCACCCGCTGGATATAGCCGAAACCCTGCTTTTGCAGGGTGGCAGCAAGCGCGGCCAACCAATTAGCCATATTCTGTCTGAATCTGGCAAGGTTGCCCCATCGGAGATGGTAAAGGCTTTGGGCGAATCCCACCGCCTGGCGCAGCCTATCGAGAATGTCTTAACAGCCGAAGCCATACTCAGCCGCGAAGAAGTTCTTGATGCGCAGGCCCAGCACTATGGGGCCTTGGCCTTGCGGCGATCTGTGAACCCTCCGGTGGCCAAACTGGCCAATAGCCTACCAGCCAGTTTTTGTCTGGAAAAAGGCGTCTATCCTTGGATGCGCATTGGCGAAACCTTGGTCCTGGCCACTTCCCGGCCCGACCGATTTGCCGATCTTCTCAAAGAATTGCCCCCCGGCTTGGGCCCGGTGATGATGGCAGTCACGCTTGAAGGCGATATTCATGCGGAAATCGCCTTGAGACAGGGAGATTCTTTGGTGCGCCACGCCGAAAGCTGGGTTCCTGCCCAAGCCAGCTGCCGCGATCTCAGCGAGAGTACAAAAAGCGCCCGAAATCTGTCTATTGCAGCAGCACTTTTGTGCCTGACGCTCCTCTATCTTTCACCAACTATTTTCTTTTCGCTGGCGCTGGCACTGGCCTTGGGATCATTGATTATGGCCCAAGGCCTGAAGGTTGCTGCTTTTCTGGCGCTTCCCAAACAGCCGCCTGCCGGAGTGCCGAAATTACCGCCAAACCCACCAAGCGTTTCCATTCTCGTGCCTTTATACAAAGAACAAGAAATCGCCCAGACATTGGTGGCGCGGCTTTCGCGACTGACCTACCCCAAAACGCTGCTTGATGTTGTTTTGGTGTTGGAAGCCGAAGATACGACAACCTTGGCAACACTTGCCCGAACCACCCTTCCGCCATGGATCCGGACCATCCGGGTTCCCACCGGCGAAGTTACAACCAAACCAAGGGCTTTGAACTATGCCTTCGGCTTCACCCGAGGTGATATCGTCGGGATCTACGATGCAGAAGATGCCCCGGCCCCTGACCAGATCGACAAAGTTGTTGACCACTTTGCCAGCGCTCCACCGGATGTGGGCTGCCTTCAGGGGATACTGGATTTTTACAATCCGCGCGCCAACTGGCTGTCGCGGTGTTTTAGCGTTGAATATGCCAGCTGGTTCCGCATTTTGTTGCCGGGTTTGGCCCGCATGCGCTTTGCCGTCCCCTTGGGCGGCACCACGGTGTTTTTCCGGCGTTCAGTTCTGGAGCACGTCTGCGGTTGGGATGCGCATAATGTGACCGAAGACGCTGATTTGGGCATCCGTCTGGCCCGCCATGGGTATCGCACGGAACTGATCCAGACGGTGACCCGCGAAGAGGCAAACAACCGGTTCTGGCCATGGGTGCGCCAAAGGTCGCGCTGGCTCAAGGGTTATGGGATCACATGGTGGGTTCACAGCCGTAAGCCCATACAATTGTGGCGCGATTTGGGGCCAAAAAAATTCTTTGGGGTTCAACTGCTGTTTTTGACAACCTTGATTCAGTTCACGTTCGCACCAATTTTGTGGTCGTTTTGGTTACTCCTTTTGGGATTGCCGCACCCCCTGTCCGGCATCATCGAAGGGCCATTGGCACGCAGTTTGACGGCCGTGTTCCTATCCGCTGAGGCGATTACAGTCTTCATAGGGTTTGCCGCGCTGTCGCGCAGCCCACACCGATCGTTGATCCCTTGGGTTCCCACCCTGTTCGCCTATTTCCCCTTGGCCACAGTGGCAGCCTACAAAGCGGTTTGGGAAACCCTGACCAAACCATTTTATTGGGACAAAACCGAACACGGACACTCGCGGCCGGATTCGCCCGATGCCGATCTGTCACACAACTAGAGGTTAGTCCAAGCGCTGGTTGGCATCCAGTTTCAACCGCGTGACAAACGCAACCGAAATGTGATCCTTGAGCGCCATATAGGCTGCATCCTCATCGCGCCGGGCAATGGCTTCAACAATGGCGGCATGTTCGGACATCGCGACCTCGCCCCTCCCTTCTGCAGCCAAAGACGTAGTCGCCATCAAGGCCATCGACCGATGCACCAAATCCAGCTGCTGAACCAAAAACCGGTTGTGCGACGCCAAATGGATCATCTTGTGAAACCGGCGGTTTGCACGTGCCAAAGCCGTCGGATCCTTGATCAAGACCTCATCCTCTTCGACCATATCGCGCAGCACTTGCACCTCTTCTTCTGTGGCATGGCGCGCAGCCAAACGCGCCGCCAAGCCTTCCAGTTCGGTGCGCACGGCATAGAGTTCAGCCATTTGATTGTGATCCAAAGACGCGACAATCAAAGACCGCCCGTCGCGCGCCAAAAGAGACTGCGTTTCAAGACGTTGCAACGCCTCTCGGATCGGGGTGCGCGACACTCCAAACCGCTCTGCAAGCTCGCTTTCTACCAACCGATCACCCGGCCGATACAGCCCGCCATCAATCGCCTCGAGTATCAAAGTGTAGGCATCTTTGTTGGCTTTGGCTTGGCTCATGCGGTTTCTCCTAATAGTGTCGCGCCACGTTAGCCGCGCCAGCCCCCAAGTTACAAGCGCACTGCATTGCCAGAGCGCATTTCCTGTCATATGGCTGGTGCATGCCAAAGCAACATTTTGATCATATCCGGACCTGGGTGTTTGACCTCGACAACACGCTGTATCCGCCCAGCCAACCATTGTTTCCACAAATCGAAGTGAAAATGACCGCCTACGTGATGCGAACGCTCGGGGTTTCGTCCGACCATGCGGATTATCTACGTCGTGAATACTGGCGGCTGCACGGGACCACACTGGCCGGGCTGATGCGCGAACATAACATTGAGCCGGAGCAATATCTGCACGAAGTGCATGATATCGATTTTGATGTCTTGGATGCTGACCCGGAGTTAGCCGCGCTGATTGATACCCTGCCCGGTCGGTGCATTGTCTACACCAATGGCAGCGCCCCTTATGCGAAACAGGTGCTCAAAGCGCGTGGATTGGACGGTTTGTTTGATGCCATTTACGGGATCGAACACGCAGGCTATGTCCCAAAACCCGAACAGCAAGCCTTTGAAAAAGTGTTCAGGATTGATGGGCTGGATCCGCGCAATGCAGCAATGTTCGAAGACGATCCTCGCAATCTGGCCGCGCCCCATGCGATGGGGTTGCGTACTGTGCATGTCGCACCAACCCCCGATCCCGCTGACTACATTCATCATCACACCGACAACCTGAATGCCTTCTTGACCAAATTGACCTAACCGTGTCTGCTTTCCTCAAATTGCGACCTTTTGCCAATGCCGCACCGCAGCATTTTCATCTATGACAGCCCAACATCTTCAGGAGATTGCGAAATGACCTCGACAACAAACACCCCTTCGTACGAAAAATGGGCCTATTTGATTGCTGCGGCTTTGTTGGGGCTGCTGGCAGTCAACACTTTGGTCTTTGGCCTTGCGGGTTTGGCCATGACTGCACTGGTCTTGGTTCCGGTCGTCTTTATCGTTTTGCTGATCATTACAGTCGGCGGCTGATCTAAAAAAGACAGCTTCGCCGCATGGAACCTGCTCTCCAAACGCCCTAGATATAGGCCAAGGAGACAGGCCATGGATTACGATATTGTCATTTCAGGCGGCGGCATTGCTGGGTTAACTGCTGCATCCGCATTTGGACAAGCTGGGTTCGACGTACTTTGCGTTGATCCCGCGCCCCCTGTCGTTGATCGAGAGGCGATAGGCGCTGATCTGCGAACCACGGCTTTTTTGCAACCAGCGCAGCGCTTTCTCCAAGATATCGGGCTTTGGGACGTTCTGTCGCCGTATGCCATGCCCTTGCAAACCATGCGCATTGTCGATACCGGCGGTGAATTGCCGGAACCGCGGGTGACCAAGGACTTTGACGCTGCGGACATCTCGGACCTGCCTTTTGGATGGAACCTTCCCAATTGGCTGCTGCGCCGCGAGATTTCAAATCAGCTACACGCTCAATCCACGGTGGATTTTCGCCCCGGAACAGCCACAACATCCCTCTTCACCCGCGAAGCCGAGGCCCGCGTCGGCCTCAGTGATGGAAGCAAAGTCCGGTGCCGTTTGGTGATTGCAGCCGACGGCCGCAATTCACCAATGCGCAAGGCAGCCGGGATTGATGTCAAAACCACCAGTTTTGGCCAAAAAGCGCTGGCCTTTGCAGTCACCCACCCGATCCCGCATGACAATGTCTCCACTGAAATCCACCGCACAGGCGGCCCTTTCACTTTGGTGCCGCTTCCGGATCTAGACGGGCGCCCCTCCTCCGCTCTGGTCTGGATGGAAGAAGGCCCGAAAGCCGAAGCGCTCTTTGCCCTGCCAGACACCGAACTGGAACAAGCCATGTCGGAACGGTCTTGCCATCTGTTCGGGCCGCTCAAGATCGCTTCACAACGCACCATATGGCCCATTATCGCCCAAGAAGCAGACCGTTTGACCGGTCAACGACTCGCCTTGGTCGCCGAAGCCGCCCATGTAGTACCGCCCATCGGCGCGCAGGGTCTGAACATGAGCCTCAAGGATATGACCGTTCTACTCGATCTGGCGACCACCAATCCAGACAGGCTTGGCGATGCAAACATGCTCGACGCCTATCACAAAGCCCGCATTGCAGACATCCGCGCGCGCGTTGCCGGGATCACAGTCCTCAACAAAACCTCGATGCTGTCAAATCCGCTGCTGCGCGACACCCGTGCTGCTGCCCTGAGCGCTCTCTACAGCGTCAAACCGCTGCGAAAAACCCTGATGCAACTGGGGCTCGGCGCCAAAGGCTGACCCCCGTTTCTTCTGTCCCAAAAAATCCCGGGGGGCCCGCCTTGGCGGGCGGGGGCAGCGCCCCCTCCCCACCCGAAGGTTACAAGACCTCGTCAAGAACCCCGCGCAACCGCGCCACAGTTCCATCAACATCATACAATTTATCAAGCCCGAACAATCCCAGACGGAAGGTCGAAAATCCCTCTCCCTCGTCGCATTGCAAGGGCACACCGGCCGCAATCTGCATGCCCCGCGCTGCAAACGCCCGGCCAGATTGAACCTCGGGGTCGCTGGTATAGCTGACAACAACCCCCGGCGCACCAAAACCCTCTGCCGCCACAGACCGAATGCCCTTGTCCGCCAAAACCGCGCGCACTTTGTTACCCAACTCGAATTGTGCCTCGCGCAGTTTGTCAAAACCGTGGTCGCGGGTTTCAATCATCGCATCGCGGAACATCGCCAAACCTTCGGTCGGCATGGTAGCGTGATAGGCATGACCGCCGCCCTCATAGGCCGCCATGATGCTGTGCCATTTCTTCAGATCAACGGCGAAACTATCCGATGTGGTTTCGGCCATCCGCGCCACGGCACGGTCAGACATCATCACCAATCCAGCGCAAGGTGTTGATGACCAGCCCTTTTGCGGGGCTGAAATCAACACATCGACACCGGTTGAGGCCATGTCGACCCAAGCGCACCCCGATGCAATGCAATCAAGCACCATCAGGGCGCCAACGTCATGCGCAGCGGCGGCCATTCGGGTGATGTACTCCTCCGGCAAAATCATGCCCGACGAGGTTTCGACATGCGGTGCAAACACCAGATCCGGCTTCAACTCGGCAATCTTGGCTTCGACCTCTTCAATCGGCGCGGGAGCAAAAGGCGCGTCGACACTATTACCGCTTCGCCGTGCCTTCATCACTTCGGTGGTGTCTGCAAAGCCGCCTGCGTCAAAAATCTGGCTCCAGCGGAAGGAAAACCAACCGTTGCGGACCACCAGAACATTGGCATTGTGACCGAATTGACGGGCCACAGCCTCCATCCCGAAGGTGCCGCCACCCGGAACCAAAACGACGGCATCCGCCTTGTACACATCCTTAAGCATACCCGAGATATCGCGCATCACCTGCTGGAACGCCGCCGACATATGGTTAAGAGAGCGGTCGGTAAACACGACCGAGAATTCTTCGAGCCCGTTCGGGTCTACGTTATCAAGCAGCGCCATGATGATCTCCTATTGCGTTGGAATCATGCCTAGCGCAGCTTGGCACGGGATCAAAGGGGGATCAAAGAGGCTCAGATTGGTCCGGGCCGCCGTTCTTCAGACAAAAGCACATTTGCCTCGACATTCCCCAAGCCCGGCAAGGTCATAACCCGCCGCCGCAGCACACGTTCGAAATCGGAAATGTCACGGGCAACCACACGCAAGCGGTAGTCATACAGGCCCAGAACATGTTCCACCGTCTGCACTTCGGGGATCGCGGTCACAGCCCGTTCAAAATCCTCAAGGCTGACGCGGCCTTTGGTGGCCAATTTGACCCCCAAAAACACAGTCACCCCAAACCCCAAAGCAGCGGCATCGACCTCAAGGCGGGTACCGCGAAACACCCCTGCTTCTTTCAGCCTCTTGATCCGCCGCCAGCAGGCCGGTTGTGACAGGCCCAGATCCCGCCCCAAAGCCCCCGCATTGCGGGTCGCGTCTTTGGCCAAAGCGCGGATCAGGGCGCGGTCCGTGTCATCGAGATCAATCATAGCGCCCCCTTATATTGGCAACGTTTCTTGGCCTTTGACACGGGCGACCTGCATTAGGGCTTCGATGTCGTTGATATGCGGCAAGACCAGCAGTTGTTCACGGTAAAGCTGTTGGTAATGGCCCATATCGCGGGCAATGACTGACAGACGCACATCAACCTGCCCAAGGAAGGTCTGGATTTCAATGACCTCGGGAACCAGTCGCGCTGCGGGGATGAACTCATCAAAAGCCCGTGGCTGGGTTTTGTCCAGCGTGACGCGCAGTGACACTTCGACCTCATACCCCAAAGCCGGCCAGTTGATGACGTTGCGCACGCCCTTTAGAACACCGGTATCGCGTAGCCGGTCCAACCGGCGCGACAAGGTTGTCGGGGTCACGCCTGCAGCATCAGCCAATTGCGATGCGGGGGCTTCAGGGTCTGATTGATAATAGCGCAGTATGCGCCGATCCGTGTCATCTAGCATGAAAACCACCCTAACCGTCAAGATGACGAATGAAAACTCCGCTATAGTGCGTTTTTCTATGCGTTATGCCGTTTTCACCGATGCGAATCCCGTATAGTGCCCTCAATCGAAGACCCATACGCAGGCACACTGCCTTAAGAAGGAATATCATCATGCGCGTTTATTATGACCGTGATTGCGACGTTAACATCATCAAAGACAAAAAAGTCGCCATTCTGGGCTACGGCTCTCAGGGTCACGCTCATGCGCTGAACCTGCGCGATTCCGGCGCGAAGAACCTCGTTGTTGCACTGCGCGAAAGCTCGCCTTCGATCGCTAAAGCCGAAGGCGAAGGCCTGAAGACCATGGGTATCGCAGAAGCCGCTGCTTGGGCCGACGTGATCATGTTCACAATGCCCGACGAACTGCAGGCCGAAACCTACAAAAAATACGTGCACGACAACATCCGTGAAGGCGCAGCCATCGCATTTGCCCACGGTCTGAACGTACACTTTGGCCTGATCGAGCCCAAAGAAGGCATCGACGTCATCATGATGGCCCCCAAAGGCCCGGGTCACACCGTGCGCGGCGAATACACCAAAGGCGGCGGCGTGCCTTGTCTTGTGGCTGTTGACCGCGATGCAACCGGCAAAGCGCTGGAAATCGGCCTGTCCTATTGCTCTGCCATCGGTGGCGGCCGCTCAGGCGTGATCGAAACCAACTTCCGCGAAGAATGCGAAACCGACCTGTTCGGCGAACAAGCGGTTCTGTGTGGCGGTCTGGTTGAACTGATCCGTTGTGGCTTTGAAACTCTGGTTGAAGCGGGTTACGCACCAGAAATGGCCTATTTCGAGTGCCTGCACGAAGTGAAGCTGATAGTTGACCTGATCTATGAAGGCGGCATCGCCAACATGGACTACTCGATCTCCAACACTGCAGAATACGGCCAGTATGTCACCGGCCCACGTATCCTGAATTACGACGAAACCAAAGCCCGCATGAAAGACGTTCTGACCGATATTCAGGACGGCAAATTCGTACGTGACTTCATGCTGGAAAATGCTGTTGGTCAGCCAACAATCAAAGCAGCGCGCCGTCATAACGACGAGCACATGATCGAAGAAACCGGTGCCAAACTGCGCGGCATGATGCCTTGGATCTCTGCCGGTAAAATGGTCGACAAAGAGCGCAACTAAGCACGCGTTTCACGATCCAAACAACACATGTTGTGTTATCAGGGGGCATCCGACAGGGTGCCCCTTTGCTATTCCCCTTCCCCAAAAGGAATGATGATGTCCGAGACTGCAAGCACCCGCGACTGGCTGTCTATCTTTGTCCTTGGGTTGGTTTGGGGGGCATCGTTTATGCTGATGTCGATCGGGCTTGAGGGCTATGGCCCTGTCACGGTTGCCACCGCGCGCACAGTCTTGGCCGCAGCTGTTTTGTTGATCGCCATGCCAATGACGGGCTGCGCCATGCCCAAACCGGCACCGGGCCTGTGGCCCATGCTGATCGTCATCGGGCTTTTGTCTACCGCGGTGCCGTTCTTGCTGTTGTCTTGGGGAATGCAGCATGTGCCGTCGGTCTTTGGCGGTTTGTCGATGGCGACCATTCCTTTGATGGTTCTGGTGCTGGCTCATTTCGCGTCTGACGAAAAGATGATTGCCCGCCGCGCTGCCGGTGTAGCATTGGGTTTTGGCGGTGCATTGGTGCTGATTGGTCCTGATCTGGCCAACATTGGCAACTCGAACGCGCCTTTGGGGCAATTGGCCTGTATCGCCGCCGCCTTTTGTTACGCTTTGTCGTCTATTTTGGTGCGGCGCTGCCCGCCAATTGATGCGCTTGGCATGTCTGCGCTGACACTGGCCGTTGGGGCCGTCGCGCTGATCCCGATCATGTTGTGGCTTGAAGGTGTGCCAAACTGGGCAGGTATGCGCCCCGGCTTGGCGATCTTGACCCTTGGGCTGGTCCAAACTGCCGCGATGACCCTTTTGCGGATCCAAGTGATCCAAAGCGCCGGTTCGGTCTTTATGACCTTGGTGAATTACCAAGTGCCGATCTGGGCGATGATCTACGGTGCTTGGCTGCTGAATGAAGACCTGCCGTGGCAGTTCTTTGTGGCTTTGGTGATGATCCTGGGCGGGTTGGCTTTGGGACAATGGCGATCCCTGATCGCCCTGCTGCGCCGGTAAAGCGTGCGGAAGCGCCCCGAACCTGTGCGGCGATCAATGATTGTTATAATGTAACGCACCCCCACCTCTCAGGGCATGACCCAATATGACATCAAGGCACGCAGCGGATTGCCGAACGAAATGCAAGCGCTGCTCCGGACCCTTCCACGCGATGGCTGGAAGGACCATCCGAATTTCGCGCGCTCGATCCAGAACTGGATGGGCGCACATCAAATGTTTCGCGACCTTGCAACACTGGTGCGCGAAGACACAGAAAGCTTTCTGGGCCAATCGCTGGAAGACACAGCCTATGCAGCTCGGCTGGCACGGTTTGGCAATCTACTGGTCGGAAACTTGCATGGCCATCATGGATGGGAGGACCGCGCATTCTTTCCCGAACTTGAAGCGGCTGATCCCCGCTTTGCGCGTGGATTAGAAATGCTGGAGACGGACCATCAAGAACTCGATGTCTTGCTGGACCGCCTTACCATCAAAGGCAATCGTGTCGTGCAACTTGCGGCGCTGGAGCCTGCGCAAATGGCAACAGAAGCCGGTGATTTGCATGGCATCATCACGCAGGTCGGCGGGTTTTTGCACCGGCATTTGACGGACGAAGAAGACTTGGCCGTGCCAATCTTGCTTCATCACGCGCTGCGGGGGTAAACACATCTGGAGTTGTGACAGATGTCGGAACGCAAAAGGGCGAGATTTTCTCTCGCCCTTTTTTACAATATCATCCCTGTGGAATCAGCCTTCAAGCTTGGTCAAATCCGCGACTTGCAAGCAGGTGGTCCGAATACGCGACAGCAGATTCAAACGGTTTCGGCGTACAATCGAGTTGTCCGAATTCACCTGAACCGCTTCGAAAAACGCATCAATCGGGGCGCGCAGACCGGCCATGGCTTCCATCGCGGCAGCGTAATCTTCGGACTTCATCGCAGGGGTGATTTTGGCATCAGACGCATCCAGCGCAGCAAACAGGGCCTTTTCGCTGTCGTCCTCGGCGAATTTCACATCCGCACCATAGGAATATTCCACCCCGTCCTTTTCTTCGGCTTGGGACAGGATGTTGTTGGCGCGTTTGAATCCTTGGACAAGGTTCACACCATCATCGGTTTTCAAAAAGGCCGCCAAGGCTTCGGCGCGGGTGACGAGCAGACGCAAATCATCGCCGCCTTCCATCGCAAGGCAGGCATCAATCACGTCGTGGCGAATGCCTTCGTCGCGCAGATGCACTTTGAGGCGGTCATGGAAAAAGGCCAGAAGATCCGTCGATAGATCCGGAACCTTATCGCCGACGGTGCGCAAGACAGACCCTTCTTCGGCTTCTGCACCTTCGCCTTTGACGAGATCTAAAACAGTCCGCAAAGAAGCCCCGAACACACCGTGATCCGCGATTTCATCAATCAGCGAATCCAATGCTTCCAGATCCCCAGCGTCGGCACCATTTTGGATGAACCGTTCGTGGCGCACCAGCTGCGCATC
Organism: Pelagimonas varians; assembly: GCF_003208435.1. Classification (GTDB taxonomy): domain Bacteria; phylum Pseudomonadota; class Alphaproteobacteria; order Rhodobacterales; family Rhodobacteraceae; genus Pelagimonas; species Pelagimonas varians. The sequence continues at coordinate 184,331 of NZ_QKMF01000007.1, forward strand.
AACGAAACGGTCCAGATGCAAACGTGCGCCATTGGTTAGAACCAGACGGATCACGCCCAGCGCGGCGCGGCGTAGCGCATAGGGGTCTTTTGATCCGGTCGGCTTTTCGTCGATGGCCCAAAATCCGGTGAGCGTGTCCAGCTTGTCGGCCAGCGCCACAGCAACAGACACCGGGGCCGAGGGCACATCATCGGATGGCCCAAGCGGCGAATAGTGATCTTGGCAAGCCGCCGCGACAGAGGCGTCGAGGCCAGCCGCTTCGGCGTAATACCGGCCCATAAGTCCCTGCAGTTCCGGAAATTCATAGACCATTTCCGAAGACAGATCCGCCTTGGCAACACGAGCGGCCTGTTCGGCCAGATCGGGATCGGCCCCAACAGCCGGAGCCAACGCACGGGCGAGTTTGGCAATGCGGTCAATACGTTCGGCTTGGCTGCCAAGTTCGCGGTGGAAGGTCACGTTTGACAAACGGTCTGTCCATGCGGACAGGCCTTCGCGCTGTGCCACCCGCAGATCGTTTTCCCAAAAGAACTTGGCATCCGACAGACGCGCTGCCAGAACCTTTTGGTTGCCCGCAAGGATGGTGGCGCCCTGATCTTTGGTTTCGATATTCGCCACGGTGACGAATTTTTCGATCCGGCTAGTCTTGGGGTTGCGTACCGAAAAGAACTTTTGATGTTCCTTCATCGAGGTTTGCAGCACCTCGGGCGGCAGACCAAGGAAATCATCATCGATATCGCCCATCAAAACGACAGGCCATTCGACCAAACCGGCAACTTCGCGCAGCAGGCCTTTGTCTTCGACAACCTCAAGGCCCAGCGCAAAAGCAGCGTTGGTGGCATCGTGCCAGATCGCATCCGCACGTTCCTCCCCCGAAAGCACAACATGAGCGCGCTTTAGCTGGGTGTCGTAATCGTCAAAGGAGGCCACATCGAAGGGTGCGCCGCCCATAAAACGGTGCCCTTCGGTGGTTTTGCCCGCTTTGATCCCGTCGATGTCCAACGGCACCACTTCCGCACCCGCTTCGTCGCTCAGGATGCAAATAATGCGGTGCAAAGGCCGGACCCAGCGCAAAGAACCGGATCCCCAACGCATGGATTTCGGCCACGGGAAGTTGCGTATGGTTTTTTCCAGCACTTCCGCTGTGATTTCGGCGGCCGGACGGCCCTTGGTTTCCACCGTGGCGTAGTAGAACGCGCCTTTCTTCTCGGTGCGTTCTTCAAGCTGGTCACGTGTGACCCCTGCCCCGCGCATGAATCCCTCAAGCGCCTTTTCAGGTGCGCCGACTTTGGGGCCGCGGCGTTCTTCGCGCAAGGTCGGCGATTCCGTCAACAACCCATCCAGCGCCAGCGTCAAACGGCGCGGCGTCGAAAAGGCGCGTGCCCCCGCATAGGTCAGACCGGCCTCGACCAAACCGTCGGTGACCAGCTTTTGAAGGTCCGCCGCCGCTTTGCCTTGCATACGGGCGGGGATTTCCTCGGAAAACAGTTCGATCAATAGGTCGGCCATCAGTAGTCTCCGTCTGAGGTAACGTCTGGGGTAACGTCTGGGGTAACTTCTCGGGGAGGGCAATCTTTGCCCAAGGGCGAGCCATCATAGGCTTTGTCACCGCAGTCGTTGATTTCGTGCCAGACATAGCCGCGGCCGCTGTCTGTGATCGCAACCACGCGGTCGATCCCCCATTCAAAATTGCGCTGCCCTGTGAAAACAAAGGCCGTGCCTGCATCAATTTCAGCGCCAATCATCTCGGCATCGAAACAATCAAACCAATCGGGGGCATTGCGGGGTGATGCGCCCTCATAGGGCTCATAGGTTTCGGTCAACATAGGAATGGACATCGAAGTTGAGAAACAGCCGCGAAACCGGATGGGAGAGCTTTCGGCGTCAATGGCTTTGAAATCTTCATACAGGATCGGCTCAACTGCGCCGGACGCCATGACGGTCAATTCAACGTCATTGCTGCCGCTGACCTTCACCTCTTCGTAGTAATGGTAGACCTGCATGTAATAAACAAAGCCACCAAAAACCAACGCTATCACAACGATCGCCCCCGCAATAAGCTTGCCCGCCGTCACGCCGCATATCCTCCGGCATCGGTCAGCACAAAGGCATCCGCGCACATTTTGGTCAGCGTCCGGACACGGCCAATATAGGCTTGGCGTTCGGTGACCGAAATCACACCACGTGCGTCAAGCAGGTTAAAGATGTGGCTGGCCTTGATCGCTTGGTCATAGGCCGGATGGACCATGATGATACGCTTGCCGGTTTTCGGGTCGTCATGTTCTTGCGCAAGGATATTGGCGCATTCAGCCTCGGCCTCTTCGAAATGGCGCAGCAGGGTGTCGGTATTGGCAACGTCAAAGTTCCAACGCGAGTATTCCTGTTCGGTCTGCTTGAAGACATCCCCGTAGGTCAGCGGCGACGGAGACTGCGGATCGTTGAACGGCATGTCCATCACGTGATCGACACCAAGGATGTAGATCGCCAGACGTTCCAGCCCGTATGTCAGTTCGCCAGAGACTGGCGCACAATCATGGCCCCCTACCTGCTGGAAATAGGTGAACTGCGACACTTCCATTCCGTCACACCAGACTTCCCAACCAAGACCCCAAGCGCCCAGTGTCGGGCTTTCCCAGTCATCTTCGACAAAGCGCACGTCGTGCATCGCCATATCGATGCCGATGGCCTGTAACGACCCTAAATACAGTGCCTGCAAATCGGGCGGGCTGGGTTTGATGATAACCTGATACTGATAGTAGTGCTGCAACCGGTTGGGGTTTTCGCCATAGCGGCCATCCGTCGGGCGGCGCGACGGCTGCACATAGGCCGCTGTCCATGGATTGGAGCCAAGCGAGCGCAGCGTGGTGGCGGGGTGGAATGTACCCGCGCCGACTTCCATATCGTAGGGCTGCAAGATCGCACAGCCTTTGGACGCCCAATAGGACTGAAGGCGCAGGATGATTTCCTGAAAGCTTTTGGGTTTGGGCAAGGTATCGGCCATGTCTAATGTCCCCAGGTTAAGTTGCCGTCTGATTAGGCGCGCAAGCGTCCGGGGTCAATGTGAGTGGGGCACTTTTGACGTGCAACCGGTCAAGCATCTGCTAAGAATACTCGAATGAACAGGACAACGATTGTGACCCAGGGGTCGAACTTGCGAATTATTCAAAAACTGATTGGAGGGCTGGTTGCGCTTATGCTGCTGGCTCAGATGGCAACGGCACAAGACGATAGCGTGTTCATTCAGGTCGAGGCACGCACCTCTCTGAATGGGGCGCAACAAGGTGTTGATGCTTATGCGGCCAAAGTGCCCGATGTAAATGGCTTCTCGCTTGGCGGCGGATGGTACGGTGTGGCCATCGGCCCTTACAGCCGTCCCGAAGCGCAACGCTTGCTGGTTGATATGCAGCGCCGCGGGTTGATCCCTGCGGATGCCTATATCGAAGTGCCCCGCGCCTATGGCCGACAGTTTTGGCCGGTCGGTGCGCAAGTGCTGGACACCTTGAACCCGCGCCCGGTTCCAGAAATTGCAGCGCCGGAAATTGCCCAACCTGATGTTTCGGCACCGGTCCCCGCCCCCCTACCTGAACCCGCACCAGCGCAGGTGGCCGAAGCCGTGCCTGCGCCAGCCCCCGAACCCGAGCCCGAGCCCGAAGAACTGGACGAAACGCCGCGTCAGGCCCGCGCCAGCGAAGCGGCCCTCACCCGCGACCAGCGCAAAGACCTGCAAATAGCGTTGAAATGGGCCGGTGTGTATACATCCGGAATCGACGGGGCCTTTGGCCGCGGAACCCGCAGCGCTATGGCCGATTGGCAAGCGCAAAACGGATTTGACACCACGGGTATTTTGACAACCCGCCAGCGTGCCGCGTTGTTTGATCAATATAACGCCATTCTTGATGGCATGGGTATGGCCAACTATTTTGACCCGCGCACGGGTATCGCTTTGCAATTGCCACTTGGAGCGCTGGAATTCGACCGCTACGAGGCTCCGTTTGCCTTGTTCAAAGCCAAAGGCGATCCAGACATTCAGGTCTTGCTGATCAGCCAGCCCGGTGACCGCAAAACCATGAACGGCCTGTATGAAATCATGCAGACTTTGGAAATTGTCCCCCTTGATGGGACGCGAAAACGCGACAGCAACGGGTTTTTGCTCACCGGCGAAAACGCCCGCATCGTAAGCCACACCGAAGTCGGGCTGAGCCGCAATGAAATCAAAGGCTTTACCCTGATTTGGCCCGCTGGCGACGAAGAACGCCGCAGCCGCGTCTTGGCGCTGATGCAAGACAGCTGGGAACGTATTGATGGCGTGTTGGACCCGAGGGCTGTGACGGACAATGGTCAGGCCGTTGATCTTGTGTCCGGTCTCAAAGTGCGCAAACCCCGCGCAATTGCTTCGGGCTTTTTTGTTGACAACACCGGCGCTGTTCTGACCAGCGCTGCCACCGTCGCGGGATGCTCACGCGTGACCTTGGACGGTGTGTTCGAAGCCAAGGTGATCTCTCAAGACGATGCATTGGGCATTGCCGTCTTGCGCCCCGAACAATCCTTGTCACCGCGCAGCGTGGCTGCATTTCGGTCAGACACACCGCGCCTTCAATCCGAAGTCGCCGTTGCAGGCTATAGTTTTGGCGGCCGTCTGAGCGCACCGACCTTGACCTTTGGCACGCTCCAAGACCTGCAGGGCCTCAACGGAGAGACCAATATCGCCCGCCTCAGCCTTGCGGCCTTGCCCGGTGATGCCGGAGGCCCGGTCTTTGACGGTGGAGGTTTGGTCTTGGGTATGATGCAAGATCGGTCCGACGCGGGAACGCGCCGCCTGCCAGAAGATGTCAGCTTTGTCGCGAAAACAGCGGATGTCTTGACCTTCTTGCGCGCCGCGGGTGTTCGGACACAGTCCGGCGGCGGCGCAAGCATCATGGCACCGGAAGATCTGACAGCCCTTGCTGCGGATACCACGGTCTTGGTCAGCTGCTGGGAATAGCCTGCCACGGACATCGTGTTTCAAAGGGCGGCTATATCAGGTCGCCCTTTTTCATTCCCTTACGGCTGACAGATCCACCTGCGGGTCTTTGCAAATTTTTAGGGGTTATCGTTGATGTTTCAGTGACCAAGATCGATCTACAAGTGAGGCAGATTTTCCATTATAGTTAATCTCGCTTGCCAGACGGTTTTGCAACCGTATGCTGCGGGCAAACAAAGGTGCCGCAGTGCAGAAACCCGATAGCCACAACCCTGATGTGACGCTGATCACTCAAACCTCACCGATGGCCACGCCAACCCACGGTGGGCGGGCCAAGTGTTTGCAGCGTTTGGTGCGGCTCAATCTACCTGTTCCGCGCACGGTTTCGCTGTCGTTTGACATGGTCCACCGGATTGCCAGCGGTGACATGCCAGATATGGATGCGCTGGTCTCGGCCTTTCCCGACGGGGCGTTGCTTTGCGTGCGCCCCTCTTCCGAAGACCCTGATTGGGGCGGACCCGGCGCGATCTTGAATATCGGTATGAACGATGACCGCTACGCCGAAATGTCCAAGACACACGGACCAGAAGCCGCTGGCGAATTATACTTACGCTTTGTCCAGAGTTTTGCCATTCACGTGGCGCGGCTCGACCCGGATATGTTCGAAGATCTGGAAGACTGCAGCGCTGAAGGTCTGGCGATCGCCTTGCGCACCTACGAGGACGAGGCAGAAGAACCTTTCCCCCAATCCCCCGCCGAACAATTGACCCAAGTCTTGCGATCAATGGCCCGCGCATGGGAAGGCACCTCTGCCCGTTTGTTACGTCAGGCTAAGGGGGCACCGCTTGATGCCGGTCTCGGGCTTGTGGTTCAGGAAATGGCATTGGGCTTGGGTCAGGGCGAATGCGGGTCCGGTGTTTTGCAACTGGTCAACTCGACCAGTGGCCAACCGCAGGTCACGGGCCGCTACCTCAGCCAAAGCCAAGGCCGCGAAGCCTTACTCCAAAACACCGAAAGCCTGTATTTGGTGCGTGATCCGCGCGGCCCCTCGTTGGAAGAGGCAGAGCCAGAGATTTTCGCCAAGCTCAAGGCGCATGCTGAATTGATGCGCAAAAGATTGCGGGCAGAAATGCAGATCGAATTCACGCTGGTCGGCGGCGAAGTGCATATTCTGGATGGTGTACGTGTTCAGCGCTCTGCCCGTGCAGCGGTTCGGATCGCGGTGCGGCTGGCTACAGACAACATCATATCGCGTCAAGAAGCGGTGATGCGGATTGAGCCGCGCGCCATTTCCGAGTTGCTGCACAGACAAGTTGCACCTGACGCACCGCGCGATGTCATTGGTGTCGGCATCGCGGCCTCTCCCGGTGCGGCGACCGGTCGAATCGTGTTTTCCGCAGCTGAAGCGCAGGCCAGCCACGCCCGCAATGAGCCGTGCATTCTGGTGCGCCGCGAAACGTCTCCCGAAGATATTCGCGGGATGCACGCTGCCGCAGGCGTTTTGACCGAACGCGGCGGCATGACCAGCCACGCGGCTGTTATCGGCCGCGGATTAGGAACGCCATGTGTGGTTGGTGCGGCCCGGATAAAACTGGACCAACAGCGCAACACAATCACATCCCAATCCGGTAAAAAATTCCGCGCAGGTGATATAATCACCTTGGATGGCACCCTTGGTCAAATCCTGGCCGGCGCTCCGGACACCGTAGAAGCATCGCTGGATGACGCCTTTCAAACACTGATGGCTTGGGCTGACGATGAACGTGACATTTCGATTCGCGCTAACGCCGACACGCCTGCTGATGCCGCGACTGCCCGCAACTTTGCGGCGCAGGGCATTGGCCTGTGCCGCACTGAACATATGTTTTTCGAAGCGGATCGTATCACGCCCATGCGCGAAATGATTTTCGCCGACACGCCCGAAGATCGACAAGCTGCATTGGCGGTTTTACTCCCAATGCAACGTGCTGATTTTTCGGAACTTTTCCGTATCATGGAAGGTCTACCGGTGGTTATCCGCCTGTTTGATCCGCCATTACACGAATTCTTGCCTACAGATCGCGCCGGTGTGCGGGATTTGGCCGAAGCGTTGAACCTACCTGTGTCCGATGTGACACGCCGGGTTGAGGCCATGGGCGAATACAATCCGATGTTGGGCCTGCGCGGCGTGCGCTTGGGAATCACCTTGCCCGAAATCTATGACATGCAGGCCCGCGCGATCTTTGAAGCGACGCTGGATACCTCGGCAGAAGGTGATCCGGTTGTCCCCGAAATCATGCTGCCTTTGGTGTCGGCGAAGCGTGAGGTTGAACTGGTTCGCGGCCGTATTGATGCCGTGGCTGCCGCTGTGCGCGCCGAGCGGGGGAAAGATTTCACCTATCGCCTCGGGGTCATGGTGGAAACGCCGCGCGCCTGTCTGCGTGCTGGTGACATTGTCCCGCACTCTCATTTTTTATCATTTGGTACAAATGACTTGACGCAGATGACCTATGGTTTGTCACGCGACGACGCCGGGCGTTTCATGTCAGACTACGTGCAACAAGGCGTGTTTTCCGAAGACCCGTTTCATGTTCTCGACATCGAGGGCGTCGGTGAATTACTGGCCATCGGCGCGGAGCGTGCCCGCATGGTTCAACGAGATGTGACATTGTCGATCTGCGGCGAACACGGTGGCAATCCGGCTTCGATTGCCTTTTGCCGCGCCGTCGGTATGGATTACGTCAGCTGCTCACCTTTCCGGGTGCCCGTCGCAAGATTGGCCGCAGCACAATTAGCGATCGCCGACAAGATAGGCTGATTGCGCCAAACGCAACCGCTAAATGTGGCCGTCTTTACGCAATTTAAGGAATTTTGTATGTAACGCGAGTTCGTGTCCCGGAATCTTGGGTCGAATCGCACATTAATAACAACCGAGTTGATCCCATGATCAGAGCCTTCAGCCTTGCGGCCGCCATGATTTTCGCCACGCTTCCAGCGTCGGCGGACAGCACTCATATCAAAACCCAGCGCTTGATGTCGCTTGAGCAACGTGCCCTTGTTGGTGCCGGTGCCGGTCATCTCAAAAAGCTGGTCACTGTTGTACCGGCCTCTGTCACAACGGGCGGCGGATCCCCAATACACTACGACAAAAACTGGCTGCTGAGCCAGCCACGCGCCAGTGGTGGACAAGACTGGCAATGCCTGTCCGAAGCCTTGTATTTCGAAGCCCGCGGGGAAACCGTGAAGGGACAGTTTGCGGTGGCCGAAGTGATCTTGAACCGAGTGGACAGCAAACGCTTCCCCGGCTCTGTATGCTCGGTTATCAATCAGGGGACAGGCCGCAAACATGCTTGCCAGTTCAGCTATACCTGTGACGGTCGCCCCGAAGATATCGGCAACAAGGCCGCTTGGGACCGTGTCAGCAAAGTCGCCAAACTGATGCTTGATGGCGGATCACGGCCATTGACCAAAGGGGCCACCTATTATCACACCACCTCGGTCAGCCCAAAATGGTCTCGTAAGTTCGACAAAACAGCCAAGATTGGCGTACATCTGTTCTACAAACCTTAAATTTGTCGCAGATCTGGACAAGGGTGCCGCCTGAGACGGTTTTCATTGCCCGCCCTTGCGCGTATACGGCCACCGTCTGACGCCAATGGAGCCCCGTGACATGGCCAGTGAAACCCGCCTTGCCTTTTCCCATCCGTCCGAGCGCGCAATCGCGACCGCCGGAGACACTCCGCGCGATCGTATCAGCCTACGTGATCATATCGTTGAAGTCGAAATCGGGGCCTTTCAGGCCGAGCGCGGCACGACACAGCGCATCCGGTGTAATGTTGTAGTTGAAGTTGTGCCTTTCAAAGGCCCGCTGGACGATGATGTTGATCGCATTTTGTCCTACGACCGAGTCACCGAAGCCATTGCTTACGAGCTTGAAGCCGAACGCCTGAACCTGCTCGAAACTCTGGCAGAGCGCGTGGCCGAGCGGATTTTACTGGAACCGCAAGCATTGCGGACATTTGTCCGCATCGAAAAGATCGATCGCGGACCGGGGGCTTTGGGTGTCGAAATCGTTCGGTCCAAACCGGATGGCCGCGGCCAAACAACTGAGATCACCGAAGAGGCTGCCCAGGACCAACCGCACCCGCGTGTTGTGTATCTGTCCAACCTTGCAATTGCAGATCAAAGCCTATCGAGCTGGATCGATACATTGGCAGCACGCACGGCTCCGGTGATCCTCTGCGTTGGCCTGCCCGATACAGATCGCCCGCAAACCGCGCATAAAATGACCCAACGCCGCATTGATTTGCTGGCAATTGAACAAAACGGCTGGCACCTCGCCTCGCGCGATTTGCGCTGCAAAGTCGTTGCGACGCGGACCGAGCTGGATTGGGCAATGAAAAACGACCAAATCTGTGTTTGGGCCCCGTCCAAAATCGTTTTGGATGCAGTCCAAGGACCCGCAGTCCAGCCCGGTGATTCCGTCGCCTTGGCTGCATGGTTCGCGCAGGAACTTGAAGCCAGCGAACTGCTTGTTATCGGCGAAGCTTTGCCTGCCAGCTGCACGGTGCCCAACCGCGCCCTTGCTCTGCGGGACCCCTTGTTCTAGCGACAAGGTGAAAACCATGTCATAGGTGTCCGGACCAAATTTGGAAGACGTATGAACGAGTATTACCGCCCCCTTGTAAGATTTGAAATTCCACGTCCCGAAAATGCGCTTCAGGTTGCTGGCGCTGCAGGATGGTTCACGCACGCAGTGATGCACCGACGCGATGATGACAGCCACACGGTGGTCGATCTGGACGCGGTGCCAAGCGAATGGCTAAGCGCAATTAGCGCCCCGCGCGCTGACATTGCCGGCATCAGGTTCGATCAACCACGCCTGATGGGCATCTTGAACGTCACATCTGACAGTTTCTCGGATGGCGGGCTACACAACACCGCCACACGTGCTCTGCAACGGGCGATAGAAATGGCCACGCAAGGCGCAGATCTGATCGACATCGGCGGCGAAAGCACCCGCCCCGGCGCGCTCCCCGTTCCGGCCGAGGCTGAAATCGCCCGCATTGAGCCGGTCATTCGCGCGGTGCAGTTTGATCAGCCCCTGCCGATCTCTATAGACACCCGCAAATCCAGCGTCGCCGAAGCCGCAATGCTGGCAGGTGCAAGCATTATCAACGATGTTTCGGGCTTTACCTATGACCGTATGCTACCCCGGTTTTGCGCTCAAAACAATTTGCCTGTGTGCATCATGCATTCCCAAGGCGAACCGCAGGACATGCAGATAGATCCGAACTACGATTGCGTGTTGTTGGACGTTTTTGATTTTCTCAATGCTCAGATATCAATGCTGGGTGAATTGGGAATTTCGCGGGATCAAATCATTGTTGATCCCGGCATCGGCTTTGGTAAAAGCCTGAAGCATAATTTAGCTCTTTTAAACGGTATTTCACTTTTTCACGGCCTTGGCTGTCCCATTTTGCTTGGGGCATCGCGCAAGGGTTTTATACGCAAAATAACTGGCGCAGTCCCCGCGACTGCCCGGATGCCGGGATCGATTGCAACAGCACTGGCTGCGATCAATCAGGGCGTTCAAATACTACGCATTCACGACGTTGCCGAAACGGCGCAGGCCGTGGATGTGTGGAAAGCCATTTGGCAAGGAGAAGACTATGACACGTAAGCTTTTTGGGACCGACGGGGTCCGTGGAACCGCCAATAGTTTTCCAATGACTGCCGAAATGGCCCTTATGCTTGGGGCCGCTGTCGGACGCTATTTTCGCAACGAACGCGGCGGAGTGCACCGGGTTGTGATCGGCAAAGACACCCGCCTCTCGGGCTATATGTTTGAAAATGCCCTAACGGCCGGTCTGACCTCTACGGGCATGAATGTTTTGTTGCTGGGTCCGGTTCCTACGCCTGCCGTGGGTCTTTTGACACCCTCGATGCGCGCGGATCTGGGCATCATGATTTCCGCCAGTCACAACCCCGCCGCCGACAACGGCATCAAGTTTTTTGGCCCCGACGGTTTCAAACTGTCTGATACCGTCGAAGCCGAAATTGAAGCGCTGGTCACAAGCGGTGTGCGTCCCGCCCATCCTGAGAACATTGGCCGCGCCAAGCGGATCGATGACGGGCGTTCACGCTACCAAGAGCGGGTCAAAAGCACCCTGCCTTCTGGTCTACGTCTGGACGGGATCAAGGTTGTCGTGGATTGCGCCAATGGGGCCGCCTATCGCACTGCACCTGAAATCTTGTGGGAACTTGGTGCCACGGTGATCCCTCTGGGGGTTGAGCCGAACGGCCTGAACATCAATGACGGTTGCGGGTCAACCAAACCGCAAAAAGCTGCGGCAGCCGTGATCGAAAACGGTGCCGATGTCGGGATCTGTCTGGATGGCGATGCCGACCGCATCATCTTGATTGATGAAAAAGGCCAGATCGCGGATGGTGACCAGATCATGGCGTTGATGGCCGCCCGCTGGGCCGAAGAAGAGCGACTGGTTGGCGGTGCTTTGGTGGCCACCGTTATGTCGAACCTCGGGCTTGAGCGCTTTTTGCAAGGCAAAGGGCTGCGATTGGAACGCACGCAGGTCGGTGACCGCTATGTTGTCGAAGCCATGCGCAAAAACGGCTGGAATTTAGGCGGCGAGCAATCCGGCCACATTGTCATGACCGACTATGCAACCACGGGCGACGGGTTGATGGCCGGTATGCAGTTTCTGGCTGAAATGGTGCGCAGTGAACGCCCCGCATCAGAGTTGACGCGCAGCTTTATTCCGGTGCCGCAGCTTCTTGAGAACGTGCGGTTCAGCGCAGGTCAAACGCCGCTGGACAATACCGCAGTGAAAACTGCGATCACAGATGCGGAAAAACAGTTGGTCGGCAAGGGCCGGTTGTTGATCCGAAAATCAGGCACCGAACCGTTGATCCGCGTCATGGCGGAATGCGAAGATCCGGCCCTGCTGAAACAGGTCGTTAGCGGTATTGTCACAGAAGTTCAGGCGGTAATCTAACTGTCAGCGACTGCTACCTTGCGCGTTTCCGGAACAATCCGGTGACGCTGTGCCAAAGACCTGCCAAGACTGCAAAAACGACGGTCAGGCCCAACCAGCCCGCCAAAAAACCGGTTCCTGCAAACACCGCACCTTCGAATGTGGCCGGGACCGCAGGTTTATAGATTTCAAAGGCCTGCTGTGCCACATCCCGATCGCCCATATAGGCCGCCAATCGTGCCCGCATAAACGGCCCTGCCCCGTTTAACTGTTCCAAAGCTGTCGTCAGATAGGCATGGCGGTTGATGTGATCTTGCATGTTGCGGGCCTGTGTCTGGCTCAGTGGGCCCTCTTTCGAAAGGGTGTCCACATAAGTGTCCAAACTCATATGTGCCGCAGCTGCATCCGCGGAATATTGGGAAACGATGGTGTTCATTTCCTCAGCAGCGCCGCCGAGGCGTTGCATATACTGTTGTGAAAATTCGGGAAATTGCGACAGGCCAACCGCGCTAAACAGCCCGCCTGTCATTGCCAATACGCGAAGAACCATGCTCACACCCTGTCGTTTTCGCCCAGCCTAAATCAGGCCGGGCGTTCTGTCAGGGGGAAAACTCCGGCCTTAACCCGCAGATATACCGTAGATCTCGGCGATCCGCGCAATGGCCGCGTCTGGTGCCAGCTCTTCGCTCTCGCCGGTCCGGCGCGAAGTCAGTTCAACCACGCCGTTTTTCAACCCGCGCGGGCCAACAGTGATCCGCCATGGCAGGCCAATCAGGTCCATCGAGGCGAACTTGCCGCCTGCGCGTTCCTTGGTGTCATCCAACAAGGGTTCAAGCCCCAAGGCGGTCAAGGCATTGTAGATCTCGTCACAGGCCGCATCGGCCGCGTCGTCACCGGATTTCAGGTTCACAATTCCGCAGTGGAATGGCGTCACGCCTTCAGGCCAAATGATGCCCTTGTCGTCATGCGAGGCTTCGATAATCGCCCCAAGCAAACGCGAGACACCAATTCCGTGCGATCCCATATGCACCGGAACTTTGTTACCATCGCTGTCTTGAACGGTTGCGCCCATCGCTTCGGAGTATTTGGTGCCGAAGTAGAAAATCTGACCAACTTCGATGCCGCGTGCCGTGCGGCGGCGCTCTTCTGGCACCTCTGCAAAAACAGCTTCGTCATGGGTTTCATCGGTACGGGCGTATTTGGTGGTGAACTCTTCCATCACGCCTTGGCACTGAGCGACGTCATCATAGTCAATTTCACGGTCGCCAAAAGTCAGGTCTGTAACCGCGCTGTCATAAAAGACTTCGGATTCGCCCGTATCGGCAAGAACCAAAAACTCATGCGTGTCTTCGCCGCCAATAGGCCCCGAATCCGCGCGCATTGGAATCGCCTGAAGGCCCATGCGTTCATAGGTGCGCAGGTAGCTCACCAAATGGCGGTTGTAGGCGTGCAGCGCGTCCTCCTTGGTGAGGTCAAAGTTGTAGCCGTCTTTCATAAAGAATTCACGGCCACGCATCACCCCAAACCGCGGGCGCACTTCGTCGCGGAATTTCCACTGCACTTGGTACAAAGTCAGCGGCAGGTCTTTGTAGCTGCTGATATGGCTACGGAAAATGTCGGTGATCTGTTCTTCGTTGGTTGGACCATACAGCATGTCACGGCCATGGCGGTCCTTGATGCGCAGCATCTCATCGCCATAATCATCATAGCGGCCACTTTCGCGCCACAGATCAGCCGATTGAATGGTCGGCATCAGCACCGGAATATGTCCGGCACGTTCTTGTTCTTCGTGAACAATGTTTTCGATCTTTTTCAAAACCTTCAGACCCAAAGGCAACCAGGAATAAATCCCGGCGCTTGCCTGTTTGATCATGCCAGCGCGCAGCATATAGCGGTGGCTGACAATCTGGGCTTCGGAAGGTGTTTCTTTGAGAACCGGCAAAAAATAGCGGGAAAGGCGCATCGATATGTCCCTTGATATACGAGTCCCAGCGGTTTTGAGCTATGCTGCCGCGCTTGGCAAGGGCGTGCCGCGCGTATAGCCGGCCTTGATACATCTTTCATGCCAATTGCCAGTCCGACAAGGGCCCTACCCGCGCCAAATGCACAATTCGATCAGACAGGGGTCGCCACGCCGCCACATTCCCCCGTTCCAAGCCGAGAACACTTGAAACACTGGCGCAACCGCGCGATGTAGGGGCAAGAAGAGGATATCAAATGGCACTGCCGGTTCGTGATCAGGTGAAATACTGGGGAATAGCCACAGCGTTTTTTACGTTGATGCTATGGTTCCTCGGCGACGTGTTGCTGCCTTTTGTAATTGGCGGTGCGATTGCGTATTTTCTTGATCCTGTGGCAGATCGCCTTGAGAGGCTTGGCTTGTCGCGCACAGCCGCAACCGGCCTGATTGCCGTCATATCGGCAATGTCGTTCTTTGTCATTATTCTGGCGGTGATTCCGACCCTGATCCGTCAGGCCACAGCTTTGGTTCAGATCGCTCCCGAAGCCTTTAATGATCTCCAAACATTCATTACCAAGCGCTTTCCGACATTGATGAACGAAGACAACGTCATCCGTGAAACACTAACCAAAATCGGTCAGTCTATTCAGGAACACGGCGCAGAGGTTATCAGCACAATCTTCAGTTCTGCTATTTCCTTGTTCAGCATTGTCGTCGTGTTGTTGATTGCACCGGTTGTGGCGGTTTACCTGCTGTTGGATTGGGACAACATGATAGCGCGGATCGATGCCTTGGTACCACGGGACCATGCACCGACACTGCGGATGCTGGCCAAAGACGTCGACAACGTTCTGGCTGGCTTTGTGCGCGGTATGGGTTCTGTCTGCCTGATTTTAGGGATTTTTTACGCAGCGGCACTGTGGTTGGTCGGGCTGAATTTCGGTCTCGTCGTCGGTGTTGTTGCCGGAATCTTGACCTTTATTCCCTATGTTGGCGCATTGGTCGGCGGCGCTTTGGCCATTGGGTTGGCGATGTTCCAGTTTTGGGGCGACTGGCCAAGTATCTTTGCTGTCACCGCGATTTTCATGGTCGGCCAAGTGCTGGAAAGCAACGTTTTGACGCCGCGACTGGTTGGCCAGTCTGTTGGGCTGCACCCTGTTTGGCTGCTCTTGGCATTGTCTGTCTTTGGCTCGTTGTTCGGCTTTGTCGGTATGCTGATTGCCGTTCCTCTGGCTGCCGCCATCGGTGTGTTTGCACGTTTTGCCACGGGGCAGTATACGGCCAGCCTGCTGTATCGCGGACTTGACCATGGCCACGATGAAAACCCCGAACCAAGCGCCGATCTTAGCAAGGAATCCTAATGTTGCTTGAGCAATTGCAAATCCCCTTGCCGGTTTTGACGGCGCTGGGAAGAGAAGACTTTTTCGTCAGCGAATCCAACGCCATCGCCGTGGCTTTGATTGAGAGCTGGCAGCAATGGCCATCACGCAAGATGGTTCTATATGGCCCCGCAGGTTCGGGAAAAACCCATATGGCGCATGTTTGGGCCAACCTGTCTGGTGCCCGCATCATTGCCGCTCAAGAACTGGTATACGCTGATATTCCGACTTTGGCCGACACAAATATCTGCATCGAAAACGTTGACCAAATCGCAGGGGTCGCCCTTGCGGAAGAAGCGCTGTTTCACCTGCACAATCTTGTTTTGGCACAGGGCCATTCGCTGATGCTTACAGGGGCTGCGGCCCCCAATCTTTGGGCGCTCCACCTGCCTGATCTGACAAGCCGGATATTGGCGGCGCAGTCAGCGGCGCTGTCCGGCCCTGATGATATGCTGCTCTCGGCGCTCTTGATCAAACTGTTTTCGGATCGCCAGATCGTGCCCGCCAGCGATGTGATTCCCTACCTTCTGCGCCAAATGCCACGCAGTTACGGGTCAGCCCGGCTGATTGTGGAGCGTTTAGACCGCGCAGCATTGACCCGCACATCCGGCGTAAATCGCCCACTTGCGATTCAGGTTCTCGCCGATTTTGAAAAGGAAAACGCACAAACGCAAGGTTAAGTGATTCATGTCATTAAAACTTTGCGAAACATCGTGCATAAGAGCGTATGAGCAAAGCTGATTTCCTGACTTCCCCGCTGTCCGACGCCGTTGATCTTCCTGAACTGGATATCACTGGGCCCGGTCGTTTCTATAACCGCGAACTAAGCTGGCTTGGCTTCAATTGGAGGGTTTTGGAAGAAGCGGAAAACCCCGGCGTCCCTTTGCTTGAGCGGATGCGGTTTTTGTCAATTTCGGCCACCAATCTGGACGAGTTTTACACCGTCCGCGTAGCAGGGCTTCGCGAATTGGCCCGCGCGGGAAACACCACCCCCGCTGCTGACGGGCTAAGCCCAGCCGAACAACTGGTGATGATCGACGAAGACGCGCGCGGCTTGATGGCCAAGCAGCAACAAGTCTTTGTTGAACTTCGCGAAGGGATGGAAAAAGAAGGCATCGAAATCGTCACACGTGACGGGCTGTCCGAATCTGACATTGCATTTCTAAGCGATGCCTTTTTGGATCAAGTGTTTCCGGTGTTGTCGCCACTTGCGATTGATCCTGCCCACCCGTTTCCATTCATTCCAAACATGGGCTACTGTCTGGCCCTGCAATTGGAACGCACCAAAGACAAGAAGTCTTTGCAAGCTTTGCTTCCGATTCCGGCGCAAATCGACCGGTTCATGAAGCTGCCTGCCGACACCGGAAAATACCGATTTATCCTGCTCGAAGACGTGCTTTTGCTCCATATCGACGGGCTGTTTCCCGGCTACAAATGCAAGGATCATTTCGGATTTCGGGTTTTGCGCGACAGCGACCTTGAGGTTGAAGAAGAAGCCGAAGATCTGGTGCGCGAATTCGAAGTTGCCCTTAAACGGCGGCGGCGCGGCGAAGTGGTCCGCTTGACAGTCACTGCAGGCGCATCAGAGAAATTACGCGGCATTGTCATGCGCGAATTGCATGTTGAGCCCGAAGAAGTCATCCAGCAAGAAGGCCTGATCGGCATCGCCGATACCAAGGAGCTGGTCATCGACGAACGCCCTGATCTGCTCTGGCCGGTGTTTACACCGCGGGTGCCCGAACGGGTTCAGGACCATGATGGTGACATGTTTGAATCCATCAAGCAAAAAGACATGCTGCTGCACCACCCTTATGAAACCTTTGATATGGTTGTGCGTTTCTTGCGGCAGGCGGCAATGGACCCCAATGTCGTGGCGATCAAACAGACGCTTTATCGCACCTCGAACCGATCCCCGATTGTCGAAGCCCTGTGCGAAGCCGCTGAAGACGGCAAATCCGTCACTGCCCTTGTCGAGCTGAAAGCCCGCTTTGACGAAGCCGCCAATATCCGTCAGTCGCGCCGCCTTGAACGGGCGGGTGCGCAGGTGGTTTATGGCTTTCTCGATTGGAAAACCCACGCGAAAATCTCAAGCGTAGTGCGGCGCGAAGGTGACAAGCTGGTCACCTATACCCATTGGGGAACCGGCAATTACCACCCGATTACAGCCAAGATTTACACCGATCTCAGCTTTTTCACCTGCGATACGTCCCTCGGGCGCGATGCAGCCAAGATCTTTAACTACCTCAGTGGTTATGCCCGTCCTGCGACGCTGGATAACCTGTTGATTTCTCCGCATACCCTGAAGTCTGGGATGATTAATCTGATCAACGCAGAGGCCGAGCATGCCCGTGCCGGCCGCCCCGCACAGATTTGGATCAAGCTGAATTCCTTGGTCGAGCCTGAAATCATCGACGCGCTCTATGCCGCGTCTCAGGACGGTGTCAGGATTGACTGCGTGGTGCGCGGCATTTGCGGTTTACGGCCCGGTGTCAAAGGACTGTCCGAAAACATCCGTGTCAAATCTGTTGTTGGCCGGTTTCTGGAGCATTCGCGCATAGTCTGCTTTGCCAACGGCTATGGGCTGCCACACAAAAAGGCTCGGGTCTTTATGTCCTCGGCCGATTGGATGGGGCGCAACTTGAACCGCCGCGTCGAAACCGGGGTCGAGATCGAAAATGCCACCGTCAAAGCGCAGATTGTCAGTCAGGTCATGGCGGCAAATCTGGCCGACACGGCCCAGAGCTGGGTGATGGAACCGGACGGAAAATTCAACCGCCACGCAGTACCAGAGGGCGAAAAACCCTTTAACTGCCACAAGTTCTTTATGGAAAACCCGTCTCTATCGGGTCGCGGATCGGCTGTCGCCAAAGATGTGCCAAAGTTAACGCATGGCGACTAGTTGCGCGCTTTGCAACAAAACCCTTGATCAAGCGTGAAACCTCCCGGCCCCGACAGGCCGGGTTTTCGGGGGAAAAACGCCCTCCTGCCTCATTTATGCCTCAAAATGATCACCGCAGTGCCGCGAAACGTTAAAGACCAATTAACGTCGCTTGGGCACATTGGCAGCGCACTTATTAACAAGTGGCGCAGCCCGTGGTTTGGGACTGCATTCGTCAGAAGACGCTAGGACTGCCGTGTGAATTGCGGCTCTGGCGTGAAAACGCCTTTGACCCATAGTGAGGCGAGACCCATGTCGAGTATCCATACCAACCACGGTGCCACTGCGGCACTCCAGACTTTGCGATCAATTAACGATCAAATCAGCACCACCCAAGTCGAAATTGCGACAGGCAAAAAAGTACAGCAATCCGGGGACAACTCCGCCATCTGGGCGATTTCCAAAACCATGGAAGCGGATGTTGTCGGCTTTAAAACCATCTCAGACAACCTGAGCCTTGGCGACGCAACCGTGGCAGTGGCCAGACAAGCGTCAGAGACTATCACCGACTTGATGACCGACATCAAAGGCAAAGTCGTTGCCGCCCAAGAGGAAAACGTAGATCGCAGCAAAATCCAAGCTGACATCGAAGCCCTGACAACGCAGATCAATGACATCTCGGCCATGGCGCAGTTCAACGGCCTAAATTTGCTGCAAAACAAAGACGCAACGGCTGGCACCGGCAGTATCAGCATTATGGCGTCTATTGATCGTACATCAGGCAGCGTGTCCACCACATCCCTAAGTGTGCGCAAACGGGATCTGAGCACCGACGCGTCTACCATTGCAGCCACGGGCGGCACATATGCCGCAGGCGCTGCCGCCGCGACGCTGACCGCAACCCAAACCGCCACAATCGATGCCAGCGGCCTGACTGCCGAAGCAGGGGCCGTGTTTTCACTGTCGGTGTTTGGCACAGATGCAGACAGTTCAGCCTTTGATCCTGCCGATTACCGGTCCACCGCAGCGGCTTCGGAAACACAGGCTGAAATGGCCGCCGGCGACATGAGCTATGTTGCGCGTGACGGCGACACCATGGGCGATGTCATAAATGCACTTGGCAAAAAGTGGCAAGCCTTTGCCCATAGCAACGATCATGATCCCGAAGTCCTGAACCTGCAGTTTTCAGGGTCCAGTATCAATGCGTCCTCCTCCTCAACCTCTGCGGCTGACACGATAGCGATTAGTATCAATCAGTTAGGCGCTGATGCAGGCAGCACTATGGGCGGTGGGCTAGAAGACTTGGGAACTTTGAACGTCTCAACAGCCGCCGGTGCGGATGAGGCCCTGGGCCGTATGGAAGGATTGATGGGCATTGCCATCGAAGCCGCTGCCGCCTTCGGATCGGACCAAGGACGGATAGAAACCCAATCGAATTTTGTGTCCCAACTCTCGGACACCCTTAAGATGGGCATCGGGAAACTGACCGACACCAACCTTGAGGAAGCATCCGCAAAAATGCAGGCTTTGCAGGTGCAACAACAATTGGCAACCCAAGCCTTGTCCATTGCCAACAGCGCCCCGCAGACTCTATTGGCCCTTTTCCGATAACCCGAAACACGCATCTATCCTGATGCGTCAAAACTGGGTTGTTTCAAGTGATTGACCCCCGGCAGTTCATCAGGCCATATGGCGAAAAGCCCGGGGGTGAATGGACCATGCAAGAGACCCTTCCGCAAGATGACTGGAGCCACTACGGCCGCCCGTTGTTTGATGACCCGAAATCACGTGCTTTGTCGCGCGTAGGTGTGGTTGATATTGGATCCAACTCTGTTCGCTTGGTGGTTTTTGATGGTGCGGCCCGCAGTCCGGCCTATTTTTTCAACGAAAAAATTCTCTGCGGTCTTGGCGCAGGTATGAATGAAACGGGCCTTTTGAACCCCGAGGGCAAGCAGCGGGCCTTGGTTGCCCTGAAGCGTTTTCAATGCCTTGCTGACGGGATGAGCCTTGCACCACTTACGGTCGTCGCCACCGCCGCCATGCGCGAAGCCAAAGACGGCCCTGCCTTTCGCAAACAGATCGAGGATGAGACCGGTCTTAAGGTCTGGGTCATTGACGGTGTTGAAGAGGCACGGCTGTCTGCACAGGGCGTCTTGCTCGGTTGGCCCGGATCTTTTGGATTGATTTGCGACATTGGCGGATCATCGATGGAACTGGCGGAAATTCACGACGGCGAAGTTGGCCGCCGCATCAGCTCCTCGCTTGGCCCTTTGAAATTGCGCGACATCGATGGCGGACAACCGGCCAGACTTGCTGAAATCAAATCCGTTATGAAGGACCTTGTGGCGCATATGGGCGCGCAACGGGACCGTCTATTTCTTGTGGGCGGCAGCTGGCGGGCCTTGGCCAAAGTGGATATGCAGCGCCGTAACTATCCCCTTCACGTCTTGCATGAATACCGGATGAGCGCCGAGGCAGTCACAAAAACCATTGCCTATCTCAACGACAACGACTCGGAAGAGCTACGCAAAACCTGTGGAATTTCATCAACCCGCTGGGAATTGCTGCCATATGCCGCCGAAGTTTTGGGAGAACTTCTGGATAATTTCAATCCCAAGGACATCGCGATTTCCAGCTATGGGATTCGTGAAGGCATGCTCTATGAACAGATGTCCGGCGAGCTGCGCCACCGTGATCCACTGATCGAAGCCTGCCGTTTTGCCGAGGCCAAAGATGCCCGTATTCCCGGATTTGGCAAGCGCCTCTATGATTTCGTCAAGCCCCTGTTTCCTAATGCAGATATTCCGCGCCGCCGCCTATTCAAAGCCGCCTGTTTGCTACATGATGTCAGTTGGCGCGCGCATCCAGACTATCGGGCAGAAATCTGTTTTGACAACGCCACGCGCGCCAATTTGGGTGGACTGAAGCATTCTGAACGGGTGTTCTTGGGCATTGCGCTACTGCACCGCTATCGCAACAAACGCGAAGGCACCCATTTTGAAGAGTTGTTCGATCTGCTCGATCAAGAAGACCAATTAGAAGCAGAAATTCTTGGCAAAGCTTTACGGTTCGGGGCGATGCTTTGGATGGAAAAACTGACCAAGGAAGAGGCGCATTTACGTTGGGATCCAGAGCAGCGCCGCTTGACCCTTCGATTGTCGGAAAACGCAGCTCTTTTGTACGGCGAAGTCACCGAAGCGCGCTTCAACACCCTTGCAGCCACGCTGTCCGCTGACCAACATCAGATGGAAATCGTCTAATCGGTTACAGATCGATCTCTGGGTTGGCTTCTTCGATCTTCTGGATCTCTTCTGGCGTTTTCCGGCGCAAAATAATATCACCATTCTCCAACATTTCTGGCGGGTGATACACGCTCCAGTCTTCGACTTTCCCCATCAAATCGGTCAGGGCTGGTCCCATTTGCGCCGCGAAATCCTTCAGCATCGGCTCTATTTCGTCCGTCATGCTTTCCAGTTCTTGCAGCGCCGGTTCCATTTCTTTCATCAAACCTTCTAGGAAAAGTTTCGCTCCCTGCTCCATCAAAGACGGGGGTTCTTCGTCTTGCGCGGCCAAGGGGCTGGCGATCAAGGACAGGGCGAGAACGGGGGCTGCTAAATGTTTCATACCTTGAATATAGGCAGCGCCGAGCCGGTTGTAAGGGGAAATTGCGGGCATCGGGGCAATGGGCATGGCAGCGCCTAAAGATCGATATCCAAAGTCACCGGGAAATGATCTGACGCCAGCAACAGCGCATCACGCAGAACCGGATCAGACCAACATTTCGGGTCATCAAACGGGTGCCAGATACGCCACTCCCCTTGCCGAGCCCGCAAATCTTTGGACACCATAATGTAGTCCAACAAGGCTTGCAAAAAGCGATCTGGACGCGGCAAAAAGAAACGGGCAGTCGACGGGCGACCTGCCAAACGGCCGCTTAAAGCAGTGTCAGCATGTGGGTCAAACAAAGCGGTGTCCCCCTGCCCCAAAACGATCTCGACCGAACTGCGCCCAAACAGGTCTTCATATTCATCAAGACCGGGGCCATCGTTCAGATCACCCATAACAATCACACTGCCACCCGAGGACACAAGGTCATCGACCCGCCGGCGCAGCCAAATCGCCTGAGCCAATTGTTTGCGGCGATTGGCAATGGCCATCTGCATGACCTCATCCCGGTTGCGCGCGCCGTGCGGGGCCTTTGATTTCAAATGCGCCCCAATCAGGTGCAAGTTACGCCCTTGTGTGGTGCGTGCATGTACTTCCAGTGGTGGTTTCGAAAACGTCACCGCGTCTTTGGTCGCATCGATATCTAGATCAATATGCAAGACCCCATCAAAGCGGGGGGCCGGTCCGTCTTCGCCGCCTTTCGGGGTATGACTAACCGTCAAAACATCGGGATCGTACAACAGGGCAATTTCCTGCTGTGTTGTGTTGACAAACCCTGTCACCACCTCGCGTGTTCGCAAGTCATAAGTTTCGGAAAAGTTCACCAAAGCTTTGGTAGTCGAGCGTTTGGAATTGGTGTCAGGGGCCTCGATCACCATAACCGCATCTGCATCCATGGCCGTGAACACAGTGCCAAGAGCATCCGATTGTTGGCCCCGTGTTACATTGTGCCGTGCCGACCATTGGCCATCTCTTTGCAGCCGCCCCTTGTTGTCAAACAGCGCGTCAAACCATTCAACGTTATAGGTTGCAAACCGCATTAGCGCCCTTTGCCCGAGATCTCGGCCCATGCCTCATTGATGTCTTGCATCCGGCGCTCAGACAGTTTGACCGCCTCTTCAGGGACACCGCGGGCAATCATGATATCGGGATGGCTTTCGCGGACAAGTTGCCGCCATGCCTTGCGAATTTCGGGCATAGGCGTGTCGGGGGTGACTCCTAGAACCGTATAGGGGTCTGCGGGCATTTCTTCGACAAACCGCGATCTCAAAGTGCGAAACCGCAGATCATCCATTCCGAAAATTTCGGCAACTTCTGCCAAAAAGCCGTCTTCCGCCGGATGATAGTTCCCGTCCGCAACTGCGATATGGAACAAGCCCTCCATCAAGTCACACAAAGTGCTAGGCTCATCTCCGAACATGCGCTGGATGCGCTGCGCATAGATTTCGAAACCGGCGACGTCTTGCCTTGCAAGGTTGAACACCTTGGCAGCTCCCTCTTCGTCCTCGGGCGCAATGTGAAAGACTTCGCGAAACGCCGTGACTTCATCGCGTGTTACCAAGCCATCTGCCTTGGCCATTTTGGCGGACAGGGCGATCACCGCGATGGTAAAGGCAATAGATCGCTCAGGCGGGCTGCGGAGCTTGTCGAAAACAGCTGACAGTCCTTCGCCAGACGCGAGGGCTGCAACAGCTTGGGAAATACGGGACCAAATAGACATGCGCGCAGGTTACGCCAAGCAAAGCCAAGTGTCAGGACGCAGATTAAGAATTTTTTAGATCACAACGACTTGTGATCATTTTGGGAAAATTTGATCGTTTTATTGCAAAATGCATGGCCCGTGCGGTGTGGAGATTTCAGCAGCCAAGCCGGGTGATCCAATTGCAAATCGGACCATGCCACTGTCCAAAAGCGGTTCCAAAAGGGTTGCCAGCTGGTCGGCCTGAGGATGTTGCACAGTCAGTGAAGTCAGTTTCAGACCGCCCGCAGGTATGAGTTTACCGGGAAGTAAATCACCATGCCATTGGATCAACGCTGGAAACAGGCCATCAAAGGGCAGCAAGCCGTCTTCGGGCACCGCCATGGCCCAACGCAAATCACCGCGCGACAGCTCAACCCGTTTGCCAGCCATAGGCAAAGCCCGCAAAGCGGCATCCAGATCGTCGACACGGCATACCCATTTATCAAGCCGCGCTGGACCGTGAAAACTGTCCAAGCCAAACCAGCGTGCATCCGGCGGCGGCGGGGCACCGGCATCAATGGCAATCGCTTCGATATACAGGTTTGGAGCAAGCCCTAGCAAACGATTGTGGGTGCCATAGCGGGCATGTTTACCGCCCGGCAAAAGCGGATCGCCTAGAACATCCTCGAGATGCGCCGCAGCTTCTTCCAGAGTTTCGCCCAAAACCGCAATATGATCGAGACTAAGCATCGTTTTGCACCATGAATATTCAGCCCTCAAACCCTGCACCCGCGACCAGCCTTGCAGGTCTAAATGGTGCTTTTCAAAGGTAGCTTACACAATGCAAACGCAAAATCGAGCGTCATTGCGCCCAAAAATTCAGCAATCGCGCGACGCAGGATAAAAAAAGCACCCTTGCAATGCAAAGGTGCCTTTAAGTGGCCCGCAGACACAGGCCAGTTCCGGTTCTAGTTTAGACCCGTGCTTCGCGGATCAACCGCAAGATGTCTTGGGCCGCCTCAGGAATATTGGTTCCCGGTCCAAAGATTGCTTTGACACCTGCTGACTTCAGGAATTCATAATCCTGTTGCGGAATAACGCCTCCGCAAATCACCAGAATTTCGCCTGCGCCCTGCGCTTTGAGCTCCGCGATCAGCTGAGGAGCCAGTGTTTTGTGCCCTGCAGCCTGCGAACTGATACCAACCACATGCACATCGTTGTCGATGGCATCTTGGGCAGCTTCATCCGGTGTCTGAAACAAGGGACCAACATCAACGTCAAAACCGATATCCGCAAAGGCCGTTGCGATGACTTTGGCACCACGATCATGCCCGTCTTGACCCATTTTGACCACCAACATACGCGGACGGCGACCTTCTTCTTCTGCAAAGGCTTCGATGTCTTTCTGGATGGCTGCAAAACCTTCGTCGCCTTCGTAAGCAGCGCCATAGACCCCTGCCAATGTTTTCACCTCGGCACGGTGACGGCCGAACTCTTCTTCCATCGCCATGCTGATTTCTCCAACAGACGCCCGCGCACGGGCCGCTTCGACCGCGGCCTCCAGCAGATTGCCGCCTTCTTTTGTCCGGCGGGTCAATTCAGCCAGCGCCGCTGTGCAAACCGCGTCGTCGCGTTCCGCCCGCATCTTTTCAAGCCGCGCAATCTGGCTTAGGCGCACGGCTACGTTGTCCACGTCGAGAATGTCGATAGGATCTTCTTTTGTCAGTTTGTATTTGTTCACACCAACGATCACATCGTCACCGCGGTCAATTGCGGCCTGACGTTTTGCTGCCGATTCTTCGATCCGCAGCTTGGGCATCCCACTGGCCACGGCCTTGGTCATCCCGCCCATGTCCTCAACTTCTTGCATCAAAGCCCAAGCGTCATTGATCAACTGATCTGTCAGGCTTTCAACATAGTAAGACCCAGCCAGAGGATCGACCACATTGGTCACACCAGTTTCTTCTTGCAAGATGATCTGGGTGTTGCGGGCAATCCGCGCCGAAAATTCGGTCGGCAAGGCAATCGCCTCATCCAAAGCATTGGTGTGCAAGGACTGGGTGCCGCCCAAAACCGCGCTCATGGCTTCGTAGGCTGTGCGGATCACGTTGTTATAGGGATCTTGCTCTTGCAAGCTCACACCCGACGTTTGACAATGGGTTCGCAGCATCTTCGAGCGTTCGGATTTGGCTTCGAATTCCGTCATGACACGGTGCCACAGCGTCCGCGCGGCGCGCAGTTTTGCCGCCTCCATGAAGAAGTTCATGCCAATGGCAAAGAAGAATGACAAACGACCGGCGAATTTATCGACATCCATGCCCGCTTCGATTGCGGCGCGCACGTATTCACGGCCATCCGCCAGCGTATAGGCCAGTTCCTGCACCAAGTTCGCCCCGGCCTCTTGCATGTGATAGCCAGAGATCGAGATCGAGTTGAATTTCGGCATCTCGTTAGAGGTGTATTCGATGATGTCTGAAATGATCTTCATCGAAGGTTCGGGCGGATAGATATAGGTATTGCGAACCATGAATTCCTTCAGAATGTCATTCTGAATGGTACCTGCAAGCAGTGCTTTATCATGCCCCTGCTCTTCGCCTGCCACAATATAATTCGCAAGAATTGGGATCACTGCGCCGTTCATGGTCATCGAAACCGAAACTTTGTCTAGCGGGATGCCATCAAAGAGGATTTTCATGTCCTCAACACTGTCAATCGCAACGCCAGCCTTGCCAACATCACCAACCACGCGTGGATGATCACTGTCGTATCCACGGTGCGTCGCCAAGTCAAAGGCAACCGAAACCCCCTGCTGACCAGCAGCCAGGTTTTTGCGGTAAAATGCGTTGGATTCTTCAGCAGTTGAAAAACCGGCGTATTGGCGGATTGTCCAAGGGCGGCCGGCATACATTGTTGCCTTCACACCGCGCGTATACGGCCCCACACCAGGCGTCCCGCCCATGTGATCCAGATTGTCGGTATCCGCAGCAGTATATAGCGGTTTTACGTCGATGCCTTCGAGGGTGTTCCAGGTCAGGTCGTCCAAGGGACGTCCGCGCAGTTCCTTTTCAGCGAGTTTTTTCCAATCTTCGGGCAGACCAGTCATGTATTTGTCCTCTCTCAGTCAGCGCCGCCGCCAGCTTGTTCGCTGGTCTTGCGGGCATGGGATCTTCTCTCAGTTTCGCCAATCCTTCGGCACCGGCACGCAGCCAGTACAGATCGTCGGCATAAGCCTCGCGTAGTGCAGAGGCTTGGTAAGGGGTAAAGGGCTGCCAGCGCCCGGTGTCTTCGGGCAGCAGGTCCGGGAAATCACCGCGGTCCAACAAGGTATTGCGAAGTGCTGGCAATGTGTCGCTGCGATTGGCCCAAAACGCACCCATTGCGGCGGGCGGAATTTCAGCATCCGCAATAGCAAGGCCTAACAAATGATCGGGGTGCGGAGCAAAGCGCTCAAAAGGGGTCACAATGATTTCTGCATCCGGACAGGCACAGGCAAGATCGGTGATTACATGGCGCCAACTGCGATCAGAACTTGCAATTGTGTCAAGTGTTTCAGCGCTAGGCACCGCTTCTCCGCGTGGGATCAAATACGACATAGCCGACCCCCACCAACGGTCAAGTGTGCGCACTTGAACCATGATCCGGGTCACCGGTTCAAAAGCGGAATGAATCCGCGCCATGCGTTCACCGATGTCGGGATAGAGACGGGCTTTGCGCAGGCTCCGGCGCGCAGTTCCCATCAGGTTTTCGTCCGACACGATGAGTTGGCGGATGCCCCGCGCATCGGCTCCGGCAAGGTTAAGTTTAACACGGCCCACTGCATGGCGGGTCTGCTTTGCTGTTTGAGGGCGCTCCGAGACGCCATGCAACATTCCCTTGCGGGTGCGCCAAGGGCCCCAAAACCCGATTCCATCGGCTGCCAAAACCGTGCGGTTGGCACGCAGATACTGTTGGAAACTGGTTGATCCAGTGCGGTGCGCACCGATGTGCAAGATCACGTCCATATAACAACTGGCCCCCAGGCAGCCCGCGCTGTCACTGGCGCAGGTCATTACAATTGCCCGCAACCTTGACGCTGTGCCTATGAGGATGTCGTTAATGTTAAAATTTTCACGGTCATAAGGCGCATAGCCCTGTGCACGGCCACCTACGCACCCTATATCTATGTGTATGAACGTATTTTCTCGTCTGGCCTTAGCGGCACTTGTGCCCGTATTTCTTGGTTCCGTGGCGGTTTCCGCCTCAGAAACCGAGCAACCAT
The DNA here is from genome assembly GCF_003208435.1 of Pelagimonas varians. Classification (GTDB taxonomy): domain Bacteria; phylum Pseudomonadota; class Alphaproteobacteria; order Rhodobacterales; family Rhodobacteraceae; genus Pelagimonas; species Pelagimonas varians. Next base: position 212,087 of record NZ_QKMF01000007.1, read on the forward strand.
TTTCCTTGATCCAAAACGCGGACGAGACAACGCTTGACGACTGGATGTGGTTGAAGCGGCCTGTCATTGTCTTTGCGGACAACGCGAATGATCCGCGCTTCATCGAACAAATGCGCCTGATCGAAGCCCGGCCTGATGCTTTGTTGGAACGCGATGTGGTGGTGATCACCGATACCGATCCGGACGCAAAATCATCTGTCCGGCAAAAGCTGCGCCCGCGTGGATTTATGCTGGCTGTATTGGCCAAGGATGGCTCAGTGGTGATCCGCAAACCCGCCCCTTGGGACGTGCGGGAAATCACGCGGTCAATTGATAAATTACCGCTGCGCCGCCAAGAAATCCGCGAACGATAACATCTTAGATATTGCCCCGTAAAAAGAACGCCAGATTTGACGGAGGATACACCATCAACAAGGCATTTCCGGCTGCGTCGTAGACCGTCCGCGTGTCTGGGGACATCAATATTTGATAGTAGCCGTAGGCGATTTCGTCCGCCATACAATCCTTGACCGGTCCCACCCCTGTTGACAGCATTCCCAGCCCTTTGCCCAGATCGCGTGACATCAGTTGTTCCGAAATCTCGTTCGGGCTGGTTTCGGCTATGTCGAACAAAACCGGCTGTCCCCTGCGCACGCGTATCAAAGCCGTGTCGATGGATCGGGCCCGCGGAATTTTGCTGCTGATTTCCGGACGCGCCAAATCGAAAACCGCCACCGTACACGTGACTTCCGAGGTAAAGAACAGCGTTTCGGACAGGTAGATCCATTTGGAGAGCTGACTGCGCAACGCCATTTCCTCGTCCAGCGCGCAGCCCGATAGCAACGCCGACAGCGTCGCAAGTATGACCCCTATGGGGAATCGGGCCACCATGGCCTGCCTCCAAAATCCAAGCATCCGTTCCCGGAAAGATACCCGGCAAAGATTTACACTTGGTGTTCGCAAGCAGATATGTGGCGGCCCGGTTCAAAGTTTACTCGAATTCCATGATGACATCATCAACCGCAAGGCTATCGCCAGCAGCTGCATTGATCTTGGAAACGACTCCCTTTTTCTCAGCGCGCAGGATGTTTTCCATCTTCATCGCTTCAACAGTACACAGCGCTTGCCCGTCTTCGACCTCGTCCCCCTCGGCGACGTTCACGTTGACGATCAAGCCGGGCATTGGGCACAGCAACATCTTGGACGTATCAGGCGGCAGTTTTTCCGGCATCAGTTTCGCAAGTTCGGCCTGACGGGGCGAGCGGACATGCACCTTGAGATCCGCGCCGCGTGACCGCATCCGGAAGCCTTGGGTGATCTTGTCGACCTTGATCACCAATGGCGCGCCATCAACTGTCATCCGGGCAAGACTATCGCCCGGCGTCCAATCCCCTTCGACCCGCAATTCGCCGCCGTCTGCAAAGCGCACAGTAGACCCTTGCTGATCGGCCTCGATTGTGACGTCAAACGCCTGATCTTGCAGCGCAACGTTCCATTCTGACCCAACCACCCGTTCGTGGTTATCAAGACGGCCAGACACCCGCGCACGGCGAATTTCGCTGACGCGGTTCATTGCAGCAGCAGCTGCCGCAACACGCCGAAGTTCGGCGTCGGCCAAGGTAACGCCTTGGAATCCGTCAGGGTATTGCTCTTCGATAAAGGCGGTGGTCATTTCGCCCTTGATGAACACCGGATGATCCATAACGGCCGACAAGAAAGGCAAGTTGTGGCCAATGCCTTCAACTTCAAAACTGTCGAGCGCGATGCGCATTTCTTCAATGGCTTCATCACGGGTCGGGCCCCATGTGCACAGCTTGGCGATCATCGGATCGTAATACATGCTGATTTCGCCGCCTTCATAGACGCCGGTGTCATTGCGCACAGCATATTTGCCAGCCGGCGCATCGCCCTGCCATTTGTCGTTTTCCAACAACAATCCCGCTGCGACTTCGGCAGGGGGACGATAGCGGGTCAAACGGCCAATCGACGGCAAGAAGCCGCGATAGGGATCTTCGGCATACAGACGGTTTTCAATGGCCCAACCGTTCAGCTGTACATCATCCTGAGTGATGCTCAGCGGCTCGCCATTGGCAACACGGATCATCTGTTCAACCAGATCAACACCGGTGATCAGCTCGGTCACAGGGTGTTCCACCTGCAAACGGGTGTTCATCTCAAGGAAGTAAAAGTTGCGATCGCCATCAACGATGAATTCCACGGTCCCGGCGCTTGCGTAGCCAACGGCCTTGGCCAGCGCAACGGATTGTTCCCCCATGGCTTTGCGGGTCTCGGCATCAAGGAAGGGCGACGGTGCCTCTTCGACAACCTTTTGCTGGCGGCGCTGGATCGAGCATTCCCGCTCGTTCAGATAAATGCCATTGCCATGTGCGTCGCACAGCACCTGAATTTCAATGTGACGTGGCTGGGTGACGAATTTTTCGATGAAAATTCGGTCATCGCCAAAGCTGTTGGCCGCTTCGTTTTTGGACGATTGAAACCCTTCGCGGGCTTCCTCATCGTTCCAAGCAATCCGCATGCCCTTGCCGCCGCCACCTGCGGAGGCCTTGAGCATCACGGGATAGCCAACTTCGTTCGAAATCTTGACGGCTTCGTCCGCGTCTTCGATCAGCCCCATATAGCCCGGCACTGTGCTAACCTTGGCCTCTTGGGCGATTTTCTTGGAGGTGATCTTGTCCCCCATGCTTTCGATTGCGCCCACCGGGGGGCCAACAAATGCGACGCCTTCGGCGGCCAGCGCCTCGGCAAATTTAGCGTTTTCCGACAAGAAACCATAACCCGGATGCACCGCCTGCGCGCCCGACTGGCGGACCGCGTCCATGATCTTGTCGATCACGATATAGGACTGATTGGCCTGTGGCGGGCCAATGTGGATCGCCTCATCGGCCATCTGCACGTGCAGCGCCTGCTTGTCAGCGTCCGAATAAACGGCGACGGTCTTGATACCCATTTTGCGCGCGGTCTTGATGACCCGGCAAGCAATTTCGCCGCGGTTGGCGATCAGGATCTTGTCGAACATGTCTGTCCCTTTCCTTATGTCGTAGCCCGAAAGCGCCAAGCGCTCCGCGGCATGCAAAAAGACCGCCCGGCGCAAAGCGCACGAGCGGTCAAACCAACACAGAACAATCCACTGACAGTGTCAGCAGCGTTCTGGATATTTCTGGCAATAGGCGATGTTCCCGGCTGCACCAATCGCAGCCCCGACAAGCGCATCTTGTTCCAGGACAACAGCGGCCGCACCGCCTGCCCCAGCCCCAACAAGCGCTTGCTCACCAAGCGTGTCACCACAGGCAGCGAGCGTGCCAAAGGCAAGCGCCACCGCAATCCATTTATGCTTTTGCATGTTATGCTCTCCTCAAGGATCCTTATGACGGATACCGTCTTGGACCATGCAGCGACTGGCACAGGCCAGCCCATCTGCTCACTTGAGATGATTTCGGCGAAACCTGGCCGAGGCATAGAAATTTTGGAACGATAAGACCGAACGACACTTCCGAAAAATTGGGGCGGACAAACAGGGGATTGTCCGAACCGCCCCGTTAGGAAAGGGTCACGATGAAGGCTGATCACGTCTTGGGACCGCGTTGCATCCTTCATCTGTAGGTTGCCAAAACCAGTGGCCGCCGCATAGCGCATTGCAAATCCGCCGCCGAAATCGGCAGCGTTTTGCGCAAAATGAGAGGCCAATGGCAGGATCACGCCCATTCCTCCGGTTTGTCGAACATATCAGGAAAGGAAACGCGCGTGGCGGCCTCATCAATCACCAGCAAGGCCTCATAGCTTGAGGCATCAAACGGATCGTCATAGGGCAGCACTTCACGGCCAAACAACCAGCTAAGGCGGCCAGCGTCCAGATTGCCACGTTCAAACGGTTCTGTTCCGAAATGATCCCAAAGCGCCTGCATAAAGGCGGAGTCAGCCCGGCGATCCGCAGGCCGGCGATCGCGAAAACGTTCGCGCCGTGTAATGGCACTCGCCCCTTTGGGATTTGGCCGCCGAACAACAAATTGAAAATCAGTCCCGGACAGGCGTCCGGGGAAACCGCGATGCTTGGTCATATGTAACATTGTGTACCCTCCGATTGGTATTCCCAACGGTGGGTGCATCGCGAACAGAACTCTTGCAAGAGTTTTGCCAAAGCTTTGCAAAGCTTTTGTGCGCCAGTCTCGGAAGTAGCGCAGTGCGGAACGGGCCCGAAAGCCCGTCCCGTGATCGTATTACTTGTATTTGCCTGTGTAGACGGGTTCCATGGTGATCGGCTCTGGATCAACCACAATGAACTCTTCTTCTTGCTGGCCACCACAAGCGGAAACGCCTGCGACGATGGCGAACATGGCAAGCAGTTTGATGCTCTTGGACATCTAAGACTCCTGTCAGATTCAACGAGACCTGCACGGCCATACGGCCCTGCCTGCCCCTTTTGCGAGGTAAAGATTGCTTGGGAGCAATCGAGGCTCAAATTAGCTGACAGGTTTGCAAAAAGATATGCTCCCAAATCCGAGAGAAAATCCTGTGACTGCAAAGCCTCATAAAGTTGTCCACATGAGAGTCGATCCGCAACATGTTGTGTATGCATCAAAAAACCTCCCAGATACAGAGACCGTTTTCCACGGTATAACTCTCGAAAAACTGGGTGACATCCGGGTTCATCGCCCCGAATTCAACAGGTTTTTCCATCAAGGTCACAGTGATCTGTGACGGTGTTACCCCATTGATTTCAAGTTGCGGCAACGCGAACTGATCGCACAGATACGTCATGCCCTCGGCAAGGTCATCGAACCCTTTGCCGCCCTGCCCAAGCCCGGGCAGCACAAAGCGAAATCTTTGCGCAGGCGTATCATCAATCCAGTCGTGAAACTGAACATCAACGCCAGACGGCAGTGTGATTGGTTCGGCGGCAGACAAAGGGCCTGCAACCGCTGCGGTCATCAAAAATGAAATAAGTGCGCAGCCCCGACCCCAACCGGGTCCTCCCGCCGGGGCTGCTAAAATCCCGGGCGTGCCCTGGGATGTAACTGATACGGCAACAGTCATGTTGCCCGCCTTTTCGCCCATTTCAGCCACCTTGCGCGATGCGCGGGGCTGTCCAGCAGCGATTGGATTCGGTTGGAAAGGTTTTTCGGCACAGAGCCCGGCACCAAGAACTGGCCGCCCGCTGTTACTGTCATTCCCTCTTCCGTAGTTGAGACCAATATCACAGGTGAGAAACCGCGCAAGCCCCTAAGTTCACGCCATAGGTCCTGACGGATTTGACGTGCCAGACGGCCCCGCAACGCAGGTGGAAACACAGCTTCGGCCTGCACGTCGAACCGTGCAGGCAAATGCCGCGACAGCGTGAATTGCGCGCCCTCGCGCAATTCATACCAGCCACCGCGTGACTTATGGTTTCCCTGCCCCATGACGATCCTTACAGCGGAATGTTGTCGTGCTTTTTCCACGGATTGGTCAGCTGCTTACCACGCAGCATCGCAAAGGCACGTGAAACACGGCGACGTGTCGACTTTGGTTGAATGACTTCGTCAATAAAGCCGCGCTCGGCCGCAACAAACGGATTGGCGAACCGGTCTTCATATTCCGCAGTATGCGCCGCGATCTTTTCCGCATCGCCAAGATCGGCACGGTGGATAATTTCGGTGGCCCCTTTGGCCCCCATCACCGCGATCTCGGCCGTTGGCCATGCATAGTTCACATCGCCGCGCAGGTGTTTGGACGCCATAACGTCATAGGCACCGCCATAGGCTTTGCGGGTAATAACAGTGACCTTTGGAACGGTGGCTTCGCCATAGGCAAACAACAGTTTCGCACCATGCTTGATAACGCCGCCATATTCTTGCGAAGTGCCTGGCAAGAAGCCCGGAACATCAACCAGCGTCAGGATTGGAATTTCAAAACAATCACAAAAGCGGACAAAACGCGCAGCCTTGCGGGAACTGTCGATATCAAGGCAGCCGGCCAGAACCATTGGCTGGTTGGCAACAACACCCACAGTTTGCCCTTCAAGACGGATAAAGCCGGTCAGGATATTGCCTGCGAAATCCTTCTGGATCTCATAAAAATCCCCTTCGTCGGCAACCTTTGCGATCAACTCCTTCATGTCATACGGCATGTTGGGGTTTTCAGGGATCAGCGTATCAAGGCTGGTTTCGATCCGGTCCACGTCGTCAAAGAACGGACGCACGGGGGGCTTTTCGCGGTTGTTGAGCGGCAGGTAGTCTACCAAGCGGCGCACTTCGGCGAGCGCTTCGACATCGTTCTCAAATGCGCCATCCGCAACCGAGGACTTTTTAGTGTGGGTAGATGCACCGCCCAGTTCTTCTGCTGTTACAACTTCATTGGTGACGGTTTTCACCACGTCAGGACCGGTGACAAACATGTACGAGCTGTCTTTCACCATAAAGATGAAATCGGTCATCGCAGGTGAGTAAACCGCGCCGCCCGCACATGGGCCCATGATCACCGAGATTTGTGGGATCACACCGGATGCCATGATATTACGCTGAAAGATTTCAGCATAGCCGGCAAGGGCATCGACACCCTCTTGGATGCGGGCACCGCCGGAATCGTTCAAACCGATGATTGGCGCGCCGTTTTGCATCGCCATATCCATGACCTTGCAGATCTTGGCTGCGTGGGTCGCGGACACCGAACCACCCAGAACAGTAAAATCCTGACTGAACACATAGACCATGCGTCCGTTGATTGTACCCCAGCCGGTGACAACACCGTCGCCATACGGCCGGTTGTCTTCCATGCCGAAATCGGTGCAGCGATGGGCGACAAATGTGTCATATTCCTCAAAGCTACCTTCATCGAGCAACAGCTCAATCCGTTCACGGGCTGTCAGCTTGCCTTTGGCATGCTGGCTGTCGATGCGTCGCTGGCCACCACCCAAACGGGCGTTTTCGCGGCGGTCATGCAGCTCTTGAAGAATGTCTTTCATCTGCGGTCCCTTTCGTGTCAAACGCGCCTTTGGTCAGGTCTTTTGCAAATTGACGCACAGGGGCTGTGCAATTTACAGGAGACGGCCGTGCCGCGCGGATCATGCTGAGGGGCAAAATACAGCTCAAAGCCCTTGCCTCAAGGGTTTCTTGGCAAATTTGCAAATTCTGAAAATAACCCCTGCGGATAATTGCAAAACTGCAAAGCCCCTTTGTTTACTAATCCCTGCATAGACAAAGCTGGTTTTGAGGCCTACCGAAGAGCATGGATACCCGTATTGAGGTCCGTTTTCGCGACCGCACAACCCCGCCACATATTGTCACACTGGTGCTTCTTGCAGGCATGTCCGCGCTTGCGATGAACATTTTTGTGCCGTCGCTGCCCATGATGACAGCCTATTTTGACACTGAATATCGGCTGATGCAGTTGGCGGTGGCCGGATTTCTGGCATCAAATGCCTTGCTACAAATCTTTATCGGGCCGATTTCGGATCACTATGGCCGCCGCCCGGTTTTGCTGGCAGGCATTGCGTTGTTTTGCGTCGCCACCGTTGGCTGCTTGATAGCTCCGGATGTCTACAGCTTTTTGGTGTTCCGGATGCTGCAAGCTGTGATCGCCACCGCCATGGTCCTTAGCCGTGCCATCGTGCGTGACATGTACCCCCAAGATCAAGCCGCATCGATGATCGGTTATGTAACGATGGGGATGTCCGTTGTTCCAATGGTTGGCCCTGTGTTGGGCGGCTATCTGGGTGAGTTGATGGGCTGGCAGGCAAACTTTTGGCTCTTGCTGATCGTCGGGTTGATTGTTTTGTGGCTGACCTACCAAGATGTCGGTGAAACCAAAGTCCGGACAGGTCAAACCATGGCCGAGCAGGTCCGCGAATATCCCGAACTGCTCACCTCGCCGCGGTTTTGGGGTTATGCGCTGGCATCAGCCTTATCATCCGGCGCGTTCTTTTCCTATGTCGGCGGCGCGCCTTATATCGGGACCGAGCTATATGGGCTTGACCCATCAGAGTTGGGATTCTTCTTTGGAGCCCCCGCCGTTGGTTATTTCTTCGGCAACTTTATCACCGGAAAATTTGCGGCCCGCATTGGCGTCAATAAAATGGTTCTGTGGGGCAGTTTGATTGTCACCATTCCGATGATTACCTTGCTGGGTATTTTCGCGGCAGGGCATGGATCTGTCTGGGTATTCTTTGGCTTTATGACCTTTGTCGGCATCGGCAACGGCATGACCATCCCCAATGCCACTGCAGGGATGCTTTCGGTGCGGCCCCGTTTGGCAGGCACAGCGTCCGGGCTCGGCGGGGCTATTATGCTGGGCGGAGGCGCGGCCATGTCTGCATTAGCGGGATTGCTGCTGCACCCCGGCACGGGTGCTTGGCCGCTGCTATGGATGATGGCGGGGTCTTCTGCAGCCTCAGTGTTTGTAATTCTTCTGGTAATTCGGCGGACAAAGCAAATTGGGGGGCTGGACGCCTCCTGAATTAGATTGCAAACTTGCGACACGTTAATCGCAAAGGTGCAAATATGGCGACTCAAAAGCTCTATGCCGGGGCCAAACTGCGGGACATCCGCACGCGGCTTGGCCTGACGCAAAAGGACTTTGCCGCCAAGCTGAGCATCTCCCTGCCCTATCTAAACCAGATGGAGAACAACAACCGGCCCGTGTCGACCACGGTGGTTCTGGCGCTGGCGCAGGAATTTGGCTTTGATGTCACAGAACTGGGCCAAGGCGATGCTGAACGTCTGGTATCTGACATGCGCGAGGCCCTTGCAGATCCGGTTTTTGGCGAAGCACCGCCGCAATTGGCTGACCTGCGCTTGACCGCGTCAAACGCTCCGGCTTTTGCCCGTGCGTTTTTGGCCCTGCACCGCGCCTACAAACAAACCCATGAACGGTTGGCATCGCTGGACGAAGCGCTAGGGCGTGAAGATGCCCAACTGCGCCCCAGCCCGTGGGAAGAAGTGCGTGATTTCTTTCACTATTGCGACAACTACATTGATGCCGTGGACCGCGCAGCCGAGCATTACGCGCAGTTGCACGCCACCGAACACGACATTCGATCTGCCGCCATTAGCAGGTTGGCGCGCAACGGCATCACCGTGCGCTTTGCACAAACCTCGCCGATGCGGGCCTATGATGCCGAACGGCGCGAATTGACGCTCAGCGGACTGGCTCCGGTTGAAACCCAGACCTTTCAACTCTTGGTGCAAGTGGCCTTGATGGGGCAATATCAATTGCTGGATGCCACTCTGGACTTGGCCCGCTTTCAATCGGACGAAGCCCGCGCCATCGCCAAACTGGGTCTGGCCAACTATTTCGCCGGCGCAGCGATGATGCCTTACAAAGGTTTTCAACTTGCCGCTCAGGAAACCCGACATGACCTAGAGCTGCTTTCAGCGCGGTTTGGCGCTTCGGTTGAACAAGTGGCCCATCGACTGTCGACCCTGCAAAGGCCCGGAGCAAAAGGTGTGCCCTTCTTCTTTGTTCGGGTTGATCAGGCCGGTACAATCACCAAACGCCATTCCGCCACCCGCCTGCAATTTGCCCGTTTTGGCGGGGCTTGCCCACTTTGGAATGTCCATCGCGCCTTTGAAACACCGGGGCAGTTTTTACGGCAATTGGCGGAAACACCTGATGGGGTGCGGTATATTTCACTGGCGCGGGATGTGTCCAAAACCGGCGGCCACTTTGGAGCCCCGCACAGGCGCTATGCCATCGCGCTGGGTTGCGAAGTGCGCCACGCTGCGGCGCTGGTCTATGCCGATGATATGGAATTCACGCGTGCGTCAGCCTTTGAACCAATCGGGATTTCATGCCGGATTTGCGAACGGACAAAATGCCATCAACGGTCTGTACCGCCTCTCGAGAAACGCCTGTCGATTGACCCGTCCATGCGCGGAATTCTACCCTACCGCTTGGAATAGCTTTAGCTGGTCAGCGGGTTAAAGGGCTGCGCAGGCCATCGCGCCGCGAGATCCGCTGCCAGCGCCCGATCCGTATCGTCCAAAGGGCCGATCGCCCACGGCCGAAAGCGCATCCGAAAGGCCGCAAGCAACAGGTCTTGTTGCCCAGTATCGGCGACATATCCAAACCGTGCACAATCCTTGGCAAAATCGCCCGCTGCAGCAGCCTTAGGCCAAACAGACAAGCCTTGCATCGCCAACCGTTTCCAATCAAACCGTGCGCCCGGATCAATTTTTCGGCCCAAAGCGCAATCAGAATGGCCAATCACACGCTCTGCAGGAAGGTCCCAACGGGACATGATACCTGTCATCAACCGCTCTAACGCCGCCATTTGCGGTTCGGAAAAAGGCTGTGATCCGGTGTTGGAAATCTCGATGCCGATGGAATGGGAATTTACATCGCAGGTATCGCCCCACGCCCCTGCCCCGGCGTGCCAAGCCCGCTGGGTTTCGCACACCAGCTGCCACAGCTTGCCATTTTCGGCCAAGACGTAATGGGCAGAGACTTGCGACTCGGGGTTACACAACCAGTCCCTTGCGCCGATTGCGCCGGTCATGGCCGTGTAGTGCAGCACCAGCAATTCGGGCCGCGCGCTCTTGCGCCGCGGCCCGTAGTTTTGCGACGGATGCTGGGTCGCGTCCGAAGCGCCAATCATAAGGTCTGCCTATTAGCCACGTGCCGCGCGAAACGGCATCGGGTTCCAATCACAGGCAAAACCGTCGCCATCCGGATCCATGCCCAAGTTGTCTTTTTGCGGACCACCCTTGGACAAAAACGCCTCTTGCGCCAGATCAGACGACGCATAGCCAGCGCAGGCTTTGGCATACTTGGTCTCTGCCCGGTAAGTAGAACGGGAATAGAGCGAGCTGCCAACCGGATTGTCCGTTTGCAGTGCATATTCAACAATGTTCGGGGCATTTGATCCCGGACGCTTGGGCAAGTCGGTCGGTGCAATCACCGTGTATTGTGCCCGGTTTTGCGCAATCATATTGGCGTCTTCAGCAATACCACGCTGTGCGGCAACCGCATCAAAATCGTTCTCGCCCGAGATACCCACGGAATTGCGAACCAGATCCGGCGGAGTGTTCTCAAGCGCCGCAGTGGCGACCGGAACAGCAGTGGCAGCCGCTGCCTGCACAGCCGCTTGATCCACGCTGTCCAGCGCGGTCGCTTGAACCGCCACGGGCGGCGCAATGATAGCGGTGGTGTCGCCGTTCAGCTTGGCTTCGCGCTGTGCTTCGTAGCTGTCATAATCACCGAAACCGACACCGCGGCCAGTGTCGACCACGCCTGCCGCGCTGTCAGGCACTTTGCCTGCGCAAGCCGTAAGGGCCAGAACCGCCACACCCAACATCAAAAACCGCATAATCGCTCCTGCCTCACCTCAATCGGTGTTAACTATTGACGGCGCTTACCACCATTTCGCGGGTTTGGCTACAAATCCGGCCGCTTGCTCTAGCGCATAAGCGGTATTCAGCAGATCGCCCTCTTCCCACGGACGGCCGATCAGTTGCAGCCCCAAGGGCAAGCCTTTTTTGTCCAGACCCGCCGGAATGGCGATGCCGGGCAAGCCCGCAAGGTTAACGGTCACGGTGAACACGTCATTGAGATACATCTGAACAGGATCAGCGTCTTTCATCTCGCCCAGACCAAAGGCCGAAGTCGGGGTTGCCGGGGTCAAGATCGCGTCAACGCCTTGGGCGAACACATCCTCAAAGTCTTTCTTGATCAGTGTCCGAACTTTGCGGGCGCGGTTGTAATAGGCGTCGTAAAAGCCCGCCGACAACACATAGGTGCCGATCATCACACGGCGCTGCACTTCGTGACCAAAGCCTTCGGCGCGGGTCTTTTCATACATCTCGGTGATGCCGTCACCAGCGTCCAATGTCGCGCGGTGGCCGTACCGAACGCCGTCATAACGGGCAAGGTTGGAAGACGCTTCTGCAGGCGCAATCACATAATAGGCGGGCAGCGCATATTTGGTATGCGGCAGGCTGATGTCGACGATCTTGGCCCCGGCGTCTTGCAACATTTTACGGCCTTCGGCCCATAGGGATTCGATTTCCTCAGGGATGCCGTCCATGTGGTATTCGCGCGGAATACCGATGGTTTTACCCTTGATGTCGCCTGTCAGCATTGCCTCAAAATTCGGCACGGCCAGATCGGCCGAGGTGCTGTCCATAGGGTCGTGACCGCACATGGCTTCTAGCATGATCGCGGCATCGCGCACGTCTTTGGTCATCGGCCCCGCTTGATCGAGCGAACTGGCAAAGGCCACAACGCCCCAACGCGAACACCGTCCGTAAGTCGGCTTGATCCCGGTGATGCCGGTGAACGCTGCCGGTTGGCGAATAGATCCGCCGGTGTCGGTGCCGGTGGCCGCCAAACACAGATCCGCCGCGACAGCCGAAGCTGACCCGCCAGAGCTGCCGCCCGGTGTCAAAGCCGTCTCATCATTGCCGCGGCGCCACGGGTTTACTGCATTGCCGTAAGCTGACGTTTCGTTGGACGAACCCATGGCGAATTCATCCATGTTCAGCTTGCCCAGCATAACCGAGCCTGCGTCGAACAACTGGCTGGTAATCTTGCTTTCGTATTCCGGTTTGAACCCTTTGAGGATGTTCGACGCCGCTTGGCTGGGAACACCTTTGGTGCAAAACAAATCCTTGATGCCCAGCGGGATGCCGCACATGTCGGGCGCATCGCCAGCTTTGATACGGGTATCGGCAGCTTTGGCTTGTTCGCGCGCCAAATCAGGGGTGTTGTGCACAAAGGCGTTCAACGCGCCCGCGCCTTCGATCGCCGACAGGCAGCTTTCGGTCAGCTCAAGGCTGGTCACATCCCCTTTGCGCAGCGCATCGCGGGCTTCGGCAATTTTCATATTGTTGAGATCAGCCATTATTCCACCACCTTCGGCACAGCAAAGAAGCCTTCGCGCGCATCCGGCGCATTTTTCAACACTTTTTCAGGCTGGTCGCCATCGGTCACAACGTCAGCGCGGCGCTTGAGGCGCATTGGCGTGACCGAAACCATGGGTTCGACCCCGTCAACATCCACTTCGTTGAGTTGCTCAATAAAGCCGAGGATATCATTGAATTCCTGCGCCAGCGCCGGCAGCGCGTCATCTTCAACTTTGATACGGGCGAGTTTCGCCACCTTTGCGGCGGTCGCGATGTCGATCGACATTTGGCAGGCCTCTTTCGTGTTTCGGGTCGGGTTTGGCTTTAGCGCGGCGGCCTTTGGCCTGCAAGGGTTCTACGCCGCAAATGGCACTCTGCGGCGGCTCCGCCCGCGAAAAAGTGAAGGGGGCCGGTGCCCCCTATGGTTTAGGGCAGCATCACACCCTTGCGGTTGAAGGTCGCGCGGTCTGTGGTCAGGTCGTCGTAAATCAGCTGTACGGTCACCGTTTCCACGGATCCCGCTGCGAACTCACGGTAGGGCAATCCGTCTTCGGGCAACATTGCATTGGGGCTGTTGGTGTCATCGTGGCAGGCAGGCAATGGCCATTCTTCCAGCGGGTTGTCATTGATCGCAAACTTCATTGCAACCAAGCCGCAGCGCCACGACCAGATATGGGTGACGTAAACAAGATCCTGACCGTTGAAATCGCGCACAGCCACCCAATTGGATCGGGTCACATCCATGATCGGTTTAACCTCAAGCGCAGTGGTAAAACGCCCTGTCGCAACCTGCTGCTCAGCCTCATGGGGAAGAACTTCGGGTTCTGGCGCTTGCTCGGGCTTGGCACCGGGCGGAAGTTCCTCTCCACTGCTGGCAACTACCGGCGCTTGCGCGTCTCCGGTATCCAGAACAAGGGTTTCGGTGCTGGTCGCCTCAGCGCCTTCGCCGCCACCACCTGCCATTGCCAGAACTATCAATAAAACATCGAGCATTGCGCGCTCCTACTTGGAATTCATGGACTAAGGGCGGATCAATGCTTTTGAGCCTGACGGATCGTGCCTATAGTACCCGCAAAAGACAAACACGGGCAGGCACAGCATGGCACGCAAAGCGCGCGGTCCTCAAACTGTAAATATTTGCATAGTTGGGCAATCGGGGCGTCTGCAATATGAAGCTGTGCTTTTTGCAGCGTCTTTGCACAAGAACACCCCGTCTAACCGGTTCCGCTTGTTTGTCGCGCAGCCAAAACCCGGCCCGCTTTGGCCGGAAGATCCACGGATCAAGGATATAGCCTGCCGGGATTCGCTCGCAGAACTGGGCGCAACCTTTGTAGAATTTGACAGCAACCATTTTGGCCATGACTACCCTTATGGCAACAAGATCGAAGCATTGGCTGCCCTGCCCGAAGGTGAACCGTTTGTCTTTTTTGACACCGACACTTTGATCACCGGCGATCTGGGCACCGTCCCTTTTGATTTTAACCGGCCTACAGCATCGATGAAACGCGAAGGCACATGGCCGCAGATTGAACTGTACGGTCCGGGATACAGCCAAACGTGGAAATCGCTTTATGATCGTTTTGGTTTGGATTTCGGCAGCTCGCTCGATCTGAACTGGCCGGATGAGTATTGGAAACGCTACCTGTATTTTAATGCAGGATTCTTTTTCTATTCCTGCCCAAGGGTTTTTGGTGACTTATTCCTGAAATACGCGTTGGAGATCCGCGACAACGCGCCAAACGAATTGGTCTGTCAAGCCTTGGACCCGTGGTTGGACCAAGTCGCACTGCCACTTGTGATCCATGCTTTGGGCGGCGGGCGCAGCACCCTGCCCGATGGCATGCTGGATGGTGACACAAGCTGCCACTATCGGGTTTTACCGCTTATGTATGCCCGCGAATCCGACCGTGTGATTGAAATTCTCGAAGAGATATGCGCGCCTAACAAAATCAAGAAAGTGCTCAAATCCTATGATCCGTTCAAACGAATGATCTATCAAGGGCGCGGGCAAAAAGTGCGCTTGATGTTTGATCGCGATGATCTTCCGCGCAAGGAACAAGCGATCCGCAATAAAATCAAACGCGAAGGTTTCTGGATGCGCTAAGCCGCAAAACCGCGTCCCGAATACCCAGACACCACTGGAAAAATTCCCCGCCAAGCACGGACATGGTGGGAAAATCTGCCTTTCAGCTGTGCTCCCCGTTGCCGGTTTGGGCTGGATCGCCTAACCATTGCGCAAAGAAAATCAGGGAGAGAGACATGACAGACACGCCCAACTACGGTTTCGACACGCTGCAAATCCACGCCGGTGCCCGGCCCGACCCAGCCACAGGCGCACGGCAAACGCCGATTTACCAGACAACGGCCTATGTGTTCCGCGATGCCGAACACGCCGCTGCTTTGTTCAATCTGCAAGAAGTCGGATACATCTATTCGCGCCTGACAAACCCGACAGTTGCGGTCTTGCAAGAACGTGTTGCCACTCTCGAAGGCGGTGTTGGTGCCGTTGCCTGTTCCTCCGGTCATGCAGCGCAGATCATGGCGCTCTTCCCGCTGATGGCTCCGGGTCTGAATGTTGTGGTGTCCACGCGCCTTTATGGCGGGTCGATCACCCAGTTCAGCCAGACCATCAAACGGTTCGGCTGGGAAGCCAAGTTCGTCGACTTTGACGATCTGGACGCTGTTGCCGCAGCGATTGATGACAACACCCGCGCAGTCTTTTGCGAATCCATCGCCAACCCAGGTGGCTACATCACTGATCTGGACGCGATTTCAGCAATTTCAGACAAGGCAGGCATTCCGCTGATCGTCGACAACACATCGGCCACGCCCTACCTGTGTAACCCAATCCAGCACGGTGCGACTTTGGTTGTGCATTCGATGACCAAGTATCTAACCGGCAACGGCACAGTCA
This sequence comes from Pelagimonas varians, assembly GCF_003208435.1. Lineage (GTDB taxonomy): Bacteria > Pseudomonadota > Alphaproteobacteria > Rhodobacterales > Rhodobacteraceae > Pelagimonas > Pelagimonas varians. The sequence continues at coordinate 227,813 of NZ_QKMF01000007.1, forward strand.
CCGGCGGCATTGTGGTCGATTCGGGCAAATTCGACTGGTCCGCCAGTGACAAATTCCCGTCGCTGAGCGCACCCGAGCCAGCTTACCACGGTCTCAAGTTCCACGAGACCTTTGGCCCGTTGGCTTTCACCTTCCACGGCATCGCCATTGGTCTTCGCGATCTGGGTATGACCTTGAACCCACAGGCGGCACATTACACCTTGATGGGCATTGAAACCCTGTCACTGCGGATGGAACGCCACGTCGAAAACGCGACAAAGATCGCCAACTGGCTGGAACAGCACGATGCCGTCGAAGCGGTCACCTATGCCGGGCTCGACAGCTCGCCTTCCAAATCGCGCGTCGCGCGCATCTGCCCCAAAGGCGCGGGCGGTTTGTTCACCGTGTCGCTTAAGGGCGGCTATGACGCCTGCATCAAGTTCGTCGATTCGCTGGAAATTTTCAGCCATGTGGCCAACCTTGGCGATACCCGCAGTCTGGTGATCCACTCGGCCTCGACCACACACCGTCAGCTGACGCCTGAACAGCAAACTGCCGCAGGCGCTGGCCCGAATGTCGTTCGGATCTCGATCGGGATTGAAAACTCCGAAGATCTGATCGCCGATCTGGATCAGGCTTTGGTCAAAGCCAACAGCTAAGGCCCAACAAAAAGCAGGGTCGCCGAATGGCGACCCTGCTCTATGAGGCAAAGGCGGGGGCGATTCCCGCCTTTTGCATTTTTCCCGTGTTGTTCAATCGTCGATTTCGAAAACCATGGTGACGTTGGCAGAAGCCTCGATTTCACCCGCAGCAACCGGCACATCAGACGCCATTTCGGCCATCATCGGGGCCGCACGCCCAAGCGACGGGCGCACAATTGGATCGGCTGTGTCGCGGATCGACATCACATCGCCCAACTCAACACCTGCAGCTTCGGCATAAAGTGCCGCCTTTGTCATCGCGTCTTTGACGGCCCGGCGGCGGGCTTCGTCTTCTAGCGTTTGGGTATCTTGAATGCCCCATGTCAGGCCGGACAGATTATTGGCACCGTCAGACAAGACTGCCCCCAAAACGGCGCTGAGAGAAGACAGATCACGCACCCGAATGGTCAGCATGTTGCTGGCCTCGAAGCCTTGGAAAATCTCTTGATCCTTTTCCCGGTCCCATCTGGCCTTGCGGTTCAACTGTAGTGATGACGTTTGGATATCACGGTCTTCGATACCGCTGGACTGCAACCGCGCGATCACGGCTTCAAGCGCCGCTGACGTGGCATTCATCGCGGTCAAAGCATCCTGTCCGGTGCCCGTGGCCCCCAGGGACAAGGTTGCCATATCCGGGGCCGCTACAACTTTGGCCTCACCGGAAACAGTGATTGTGGACAGGGTATCGGCCAGCGCCGGATTGGCGGCAAACAGAGCAAGAGCAAGGGCAAGGGCGCGCATTGGCAACCTCCTTCAATGGAACACTCGTCTTATGTTGCGCTGGAAGCTGCCGGTAACAACCCCCGAGCACACAAGATTCTTTGCCTCGGCAAACTGTTGCTATATAATATGATCGCATCCAATAAGACTCCCATCACCTAGATAACGCTGGTAATGACCGCTCCATGGTAACGAATTTTGCACTCTCTCTTTCGTTCGACGGCATCGCTTTGCTGCGCCGTACGGGCGACGTTTGGGCCCAAATCCAAGAGGTTCCGCTAGACAGCGGTGACCTTGATGCGGCTATTTTGGGTCTTAGAAACCGCGCCGAAGGGCTTGATCCTTCTGGTGCTCAGGTGACGTTGATCATCCCCAACGAACAGATCCGCTATTTGGAAATTCCTGATCCGGGCGGCAATCCGGCAGCTCAGGATTTGGCGGTGCGCGCGGCTTTGGACGGGGCAACGCCGTATCAGGTTGCGGACTTGGTCTATGACTTTGTCTGCTCCAAAGGCAGCATTCTGATTGCGGCTGTCGCCAAGGAAACGTTGGCCGAGGCGGAGGGATTTGCCCAGCAAAACGGTTTTGAGCCTGTGGACCACGCAGCGCAAGCACCAAGCGGCCAATTTGACGGTGCGGTCTTTTTCGGGGCCGCAAGCACGTGGGCCGGGCCGGTGCCTGCACGTCTGGCACAGGCCGTTGTCATTGTTCCCGCCGATGCTGCAGCGTTGGAGCCTTTGATCGTTATATCCGAGGCCGAACCGGAGCCCGAGCTAGAACCCGATCCGGAACCGGAAATCGAAGTCGAGGCCGAACCGGACATTGTGGTGCCAGAGCCACCTGCTGAAACAGATGACGGCGATACAGCGCCCGAACCTGACAGTGCCCCCGCCGATGCAGTCGTCGAACAACCGGCAAAAGATCTGAACACCGGCGGCCCGCAGGCCGAACTGGACCTACCCCCCCCCGCCACAGCGCCTCTGGCTGAAACAAAGCCGATCGTTGAGCCAGATGAAGCGCAAGAGGCAAAGCCGCCGGTACCGGCATCTGAAGAACCGGCACCTGCAAATGACGCCACCGGCGCTGACGCATCTGTAGCTGCAACCTCTAAAAAAGGGGACGGCGCTGACCAAGGCGACAAAGTCAATACCGCAGACAAGGATCAAGCTGCGTCCGATGATGCCGCGCCGCCTGTGGCTTTCTCGACCATACGGGCTTCGCGTGAGGGGCAAGATGTTTCAGCCTCGCCCAAGGGCAGTACAAAAGCGCCCAAAACAAATGCGGCCACGCAAATTAAACCGCGCTTCACGCCTGTTGCAACACCCGAGGCGCGTGTCAAAGAGGCCGGTGTTACTGTCCCCAGCGTGGACCAAGGCGCGGCTGCCCAAGCTAAAGCCAAACCAAAGGCCGAACCGGCAGCCCCCAAGGTTGCGCGCCCAAAAGCGGCAGGACCGGTGCCTTCTGTCAAACCTGCAACGCCCCCTTTGCCAACAACCGGAGCAGATCCAGCCCCTGCCGCTCCGGTTGCCGAATCCGCATTGGCCCGACTTGCCGCCCTACGGGCGCGAACAGAACCGGTGTCCGGCGATGGTCCTCCTGCCGGAGCACCCGCACTCAAGGCTGAAAAAGGCAATCGCGCGGTGCAGGTGCCAGTTCCGCCAAGCGTCACCCCGCCTGCGCATCCGGCCGAACAGGTAGCTGATGCGCGCACGCCGGATCTGCCGTCCAAGCCCCCCCCCGCCGATACAGCAAAACCTGAAAGCAAGTCTCCCCTCAGCCGTCTTGCGGCCCTTCGCTCTAAACCCGACGCTGATCCGACGGCCACAAATGAAGCGGTCGCCGCTGCAGCTGCGGCCTCTTTGACGGCCCAGTCAGAGCGGGATCGGATGACGGTCTTCGGGGCGCGAAACCAACCCAAAATCGGCGGCAAGCCTCGGTTCTTGGGTTTGCTTTTGACCGCTGGATTACTGCTGTTCATGGCCGGAGTTGCAGCTTGGGCCTCAGTGTTTCTGGATGATGGTCTTGCCGGATTGTTTCGTAGTGAGCCAAAAGAAGTTGCCATAGCCTCGGCCCCCCAGATTGTTCCGCAAGCTGTAGCCGAAAACCCAGTGCGCCCGGCCTTGGCCACAGACGAGCCAGCCGCAGAAGTGCAACTGGCCGCTTTGGACACGGGTCTTACAACCGCGCCGGACAATGACGCCATCGCAGAGGCGCCCAAACCGCGATCCATTCCACGAGAGCCGCGGATGCTGTCCCCTGAAGAAGCAGCAGCCACCTATGCAGCCACAGGTATTTGGCAACGAGCCCCGGTCGCCCCGCTTGGAATTGAGACGGATGGTGTCGACGACGTCTACGTCGCGTCCATTGATCCAAAAGTTCAGGAATCAGACGCAGTCGCCTTGCCTGACCCGAACCGCTTTGAACAAGACCCGTCCGTCGAAGCCCCCGGATTGCCGCCTGCTGCGGGTCAGGTATTTGACATGGATGCGCGCGGATTGGTTCGGGCGACACCAGAAGGTGCGATGAGTCCGGACGGAATTCGCGTTTACGCGGGTCTGCCGCCGGCCGTGCCACCTGAACGCACTGCCGCGTCCCCGACCGAACAAGCCCCGGCGCCAGAGATCAACGATGCCCTGCGGACGTTTCGCCCAAAACTACGCCCTGACAATTTAATCGAGGAACGCGAACGCGCCACGCTGAGTGGACGCTCACGCGCTGAACTGGCGACTCTGCGTCCCCTAATGCGCCCGAAAACTGCTCAAGAAGTCGCCGTCGACAAAGAGCCGGAGGCCATTGCCACAGCACAGGCTGTTGGCAAGTCTTTGACGCCCGTTGGACGCCCGCGCAACATGGTGGCTATCGTCAAACGGGCTGAACCCGCCGCCCCGGCGCAGGCAGTTCGAACCGCAGCCATTGCGCCACGAACAGTCACCCCCGCAGCACCATCATCGCGCGGAGTGGCGCAATCCGCGACAGTTCGAAATGCCATCAATCTCAATAAAATAAGCTTGATTGGCGTCTATGGCACCCCGGCGCAACGCCGCGCTTTGGTTCGCCTGCCCAACGGGAAATATAAAAAAGTCAAAGTTGGCGACCAGCTTGACGGTGGCCGTGTCGCTGCGATCGGCGACGCAGAATTGCGCTATACAAAGAGTGGGCGCAATGTCTCACTCAAAATGCCCCGCAGCTAAAAGCAAACAACACCGCCCCAGTCTGGAACGGTGCTGCTTTTTTGAAAATCTTGCGCTTTATTCCGCGGCGCTCAACTCTCCGCTTTCGATCTGCTCACGCTCAATGGATTCGAACAGCGCTTTGAAGTTGCCCTCACCAAAACCGTCATCCCCTTTGCGCTGAATGAACTCGAAAAAGATCGGTCCAATCACTGTCTTCGAGAAAATTTGCAACAGGATTTTTGTCTCGCCCCCATCATCAACCCCTTCTCCGTCGATCAAGATGCCATGTTTCATCATCTTGGCCTTAGGTTCGTCATGGCCAACCACACGGTCATAGGACAGATCATAATAAGCTTCATTCGGACCCGGCATAAACTTGATGCCATTGCCGGAAATGACATCCGTTGACTGATAGATGTCCTTTGACCCAACAGCGATGTGTTGAATGCCCTCGCCGTTGTATTTCTTGAGATAGGCCACGATTTGCCCTGTCTCGCCGCGATCCTCGTTGATTGGAATGCGGATACGGCCACAAGGTGAGGTCAAAGCACGAGACCGCAAACCTGTGAATTTTCCCTCGATGTCAAAGAAACGGATTTCTTTGAAATTGAACAGGTTGCCATAGAACGCAAACCATTTGTCCATGTTACCCTTGAACACATTGTGGGTCAGGTGATCGAGATAGTAGAACCCTACTCCGCGCGGCTTGGATTCAGCGATCCATTCGAATTCCTGATTGTAGGGCGAGGTGTCATAGTACTGATCGGTGAAATAGAGCAAGCTGCCACCGATGCCTTTGATCGCTGGCCAATCCACAGTTTTGTCATTGCTTTCATAGGGTTCCGCGCCCTGTGCTACCGCATGATCAAACGCTTTTTGCGCATCGGCAACCCGCCACGCCATAGACGGGGCACAGGGACCATGCTCCTCTACAAAACGAGCGGCAAAGCTGCCCTGTTCGGCGTTGATCACATAGGTGATATCGCCCTGCTGCCATAGCTCGACCGCCATGGTTTTATGGGTTGCGACATGCTCATATCCCATTGAAGCAAACAAATCGCGCAGCTCTTGCGGGTTGGGATGAGCGAACTCAACGAATTCAAACCCGTCGGTTCCGGCAGGGTTGTCTTGGCTTATCGTGGATTGCGGTGCGTCATGCGGGAACGGGCCCATGGCGTTTCCTCCTGTAAAAGTTCTACAGGCAATGTAGCTTTTCGGCAGCGCGAGATTTGCGCATTGTGATTTCATATTCCAAATAATATGCGCCAATCTTGCGGAATCGAAGAACTTTGCGCTAAATACTCGCATGAACCTTGAATCCACTGATATCACTCTTTTGTCGTTGCTGCAAAAAAACGGCCAAGCCACAGCTCAAGAACTGGGCGAAGCGCTCAACTTGTCGCCCAGCCAAGCGAACCGTCGACGCCAGCGTTTGGAAGAAAACAAAATCATTTTGGGGTATCGCGCCCGTCTTGATCCCGCACAATTGGGCCTGAGTGTTCAGGCATTTGTACAGGTCCAACTGGCCAGCCATGGACCAGAACAAAGCACCAATTTTTCGCGCCTCATGCGCACGAGGGCTGAAATCACATCGGTTTGGACAATGACCGGAGAGGCGGACTATCTATTGCGCGTTTGGTGCCCCGATCTTGCCGCCCTCAATCGCCTGATCCATGACGTTCTATTGGCGCATCCCGTTGTCGCACGGGTGCACAGCCAGATCGTCATGGACCAACCCAAAGAAGATGCGCCCCTGCCCGTTTTCTAGTGCATTGCTTTGTAAAGTTCAGTGACCGATTTTTCGTCGAAAAATCGCGCCCGCCTAAAACGGAACATCATCCGCAGCGTCAGCAGACACGATAAATCGCGACACCACCTTTTTAATGCCTGCTTTCTCAAACTCGATCTCAACCTTGTCGCCTTCAACACCAACAACAGCGCCATAGCCAAATTTTTGGTGAAACACACGTTCCCCGATCATAAACGCCGCCACGGCTTGCATGTCGATCACCGTGTTCCGCGTTTCCTTGGGTTGGCTAACCGGCCGTTCTGCACTGCGTGCTTGCAAGCGTTTCCATCCCGGCGAATTATAGACATTCGCCTCTGCCGCGCGGGTTTCGATACCCGAAGACATGCCCGACGGAGCCGCCGCGCCATAACCGCCGCCGTATAGGCCCGGAGGTGTCAGGATCTCGACATGCTCTTCTGGCAGCTCATCAACAAAGCGGGAGGGAAGCTGGCTCTGCCACTGCCCGAAAACCCTTCGATTGCCTGCAAAAGAAATTGTACACAATTCTTCTGCTCGGGTGATGCCAACATAGGCCAACCGCCGCTCTTCCTCGAGCCCTTTCACACCGCTTTCGTCCATGGAACGCTGAGACGGAAACAAACCATCTTCCCATCCTGGCAAAAAGACGGCTGGGAATTCAAGGCCCTTGGCCCCGTGCAAAGTCATGATACTGACCTTGGCCCCGCCATCGTCTTGTTCGTTGTCCATAACCAACGACACATGTTCCAAAAACCCTTGCAGGTTCTCAAAATTCTCCAGCGCTTTGACCAGTTCTTTGAGGTTTTCAAGCCGCCCCGGTGCCTCTGGTGTTTTGTCATTCTGCCACATGGCTGTATAGCCACTTTCATCCAGAATGAATTCCGCCAGTTCCAGATTGCTGACCTCGGATTGTCGCTGCAAAGGTTGGGCCAAATCATCGACAACACCATCCGTTTCGACAGCAACAGTCGCGCGGGTCATCCGCCCCCAACGGGCGATATTGACGACCAATTCACCCAGCGCTTTGGCCCCTTTGCCCTTGATCAGCCCCTGCTCAACCGCCAATGACGCGCCATCCAGTAAAGACACACCGTTTTCACGTGCAACGCGCTGCATTGTCTGCTGCGCCTTATCCCCAAGCCCGCGCTTGGGCGTGTTCACGATCCGCTCAAACGCCAGATCATCATCTGGGGAGGTCACGATACGGAAATAGGCCATGGCATCGCGGATCTCCATCCGCTCGTAAAACCGTGGACCGCCGATGACGCGATATGGCAAACCAATCGTCAAAAACCGATCCTCAAAGGCCCGCATCTGATGCGAAGCCCGCACCAAAATCGCCATTTGATCCGGCGAGATAGCGCGTAGTCCGCGCGTGCCCCTCTGTAGAGATTCGATTTCATCCCCGATCCAGCGCGCTTCTTCTTCACCATCCCAGTGACCAATCAACCGGACCTTTTCGCCCTGCTCTTCCGCGGTCCAAAGCTCTTTGCCCAAACGATTGGAATTGCCCCGAATCACACCAGAGGCCGCAGCCAGAATATGCGGGGTCGAGCGATAGTTTTGCTCTAGCCGGACGACATGAGCGCCCTCGAAATCCTTTTCAAAGCGCAAGATGTTGCCCACCTCAGCGCCGCGCCACCCATAGATCGATTGATCATCGTCCCCCACACAACAGATGTTCCGGTGACCTTGCGCCAGCAAACGCAACCACAAATACTGGGCCACGTTGGTATCTTGGTATTCGTCTACCATGATATAGCGGAACCAGTTTTGATATTTCCGCAAGATATCAGGATGTTGCTGGAAAATCGTCACGACATGTAGCAATAGGTCGCCGAAATCGACCGCGTTCAATTCCAACAAGCGGCGCTGGTATTGGTCGTAGAGTTCAGGGCCACGGTAGTTGTATGCCCCCGCATCCGCTGACGGAATACGATCAGGTGTCAGCGCACGGTTTTTCCAACCATCAATGATCGACGCCAGCTGCCGCGCAGGCCAGCGTTTGTCATCAATCCCTTCGGCGCGGATCAATTGTTTGAGCAAGCGCAGTTGGTCGTCGGTGTCCAAAATCGTAAAGTTGGATTTCAGATGCAGATTGGGACGGCCTTCGACCACCCCGTCTTGGTCTTCAGCCGAAATCAGTTCTGCGTGACGCCGTAGCAATTTCACACAAATTGAATGGAAGGTACCAAGCCATGGCATCCCCTCAACCGTTTCGCCCAACATGCGTCCAACCCGGTTTTTCATCTCGCGGGCGGCCTTGTTGGTGAAGGTCACCGCCAAAATTTCGTTCGGACGGGCGCGGCCAGTGTTCATGAGATGAACAATTCGGGCGGTCAAGGCTTTGGTCTTGCCTGTTCCGGCCCCGGCCAGCATCAGCACCGGCCCGTCCAAAGTTTCAACAGCCTGGCGTTGCGCTGGGTTCAGCTCATCCAGATAGGGGGCCGGACGCGCCATCATAGCACGGGCGGACAGCGACGCGCCTTCAAAGGCGTCCATCTCATCAAAACTGCTCATGACAGTGAGTTTACAGAACACAGACCCGGATGGGAAGCGGTGTTCGCACTATGTTCGCTGTGATTTTATGCGCCAAACCTATGCGGCCCGAACCTCGGCCCGTGCAGAGTGAAAGACCGGAGCCGACATCGGATGAACCTGCCGCTGAGTAAGCGTGCGCTTTGAGTGTGCTGTCTCAGTCTTCTCTGCGAGAGAAGCAAGTGCCAGTTTGGCCACAAGGCGCGGGTCAACGTCCTCTCCCAAAATACAGTGAACTGACGGATACGCCTGTGTCAGAATGTCGGCCTCTCGCGCAACATCCGAGGAAATCACCAGCGTGATCAACCCTGTGTTACGCACTTCGGCGGCACGGACCAATTGAATTTGAGGGCTGCTCCGCAGGCTTTGATCGAAAACCAGAACGTCAATCTCCGATCGCCGCACATAGGCTTGGGCAACTTGCAAACTGCTGGTCCCCATGACCTGCAATCCAGCATCCAAAAAGCCAATCATGCTGTCATCCAACCGATCAGCCTGTGTATCTACGATCAAACATTTCATGGCCGGTTTCCTCAGATTCGTGATGCCTCTCCAGTTTTGACAAAATCATTTAAAATTGGATGAATTCCACCTTCATCATCGTCGGCACTGGACAGCCCCGCCTTTCTGACCACAAATACCGCATGGATTTGGACCTCTCATACCCCGCTATCTCGGACCTTCGGTTGCGCGCACGCCGCCGGGTTCCACATTTTGCCTTTGAATACCTTGATAGCAGCACCGGAGAGGAGCTTCAGGCCAAGCGCAATCGCGATGCGCTAGACGCCGTGATGTTCATGCCCGACATATTGAAGGGGCCAATTGATCCGCAGTTCGAGACAGAATTTATGGGCCAAACCTATAGCCGTCCTTTCGGAATTGCACCGGTGGGAATGGCCGGTGTGATGTGGCCCGGTGCCGAACGATATCTGGCCGGCTTTGCCGCCAAGGCCCGCATTCCTTATGGCCTGTCCACCGTCGCGACCCGCCTGCCCGAGGAAATCGGGCCAATTGCGGGCGACATGGGCTGGTTTCAACTCTATTGCCCGTCAGATCCCGACATTCGCCGGGACATGTTGCGCCGCGCCCGTGACGCCGGATTTACCAAACTCATCCTAACTGTAGACGTTCCCGATGACAGCCGCCGCGAACGCCAGCGCCGCGCCAAGCTGACACTACCCCCCAAAATCACGCCGCGTGTGATCTGGGAAGTCATGACGCATCCACGTTGGGCGCTTGGAACGTTGCAAACCGGATCACCCAGATTGCGACTGCCCGAAAGCTATGTCGATACGTCCCAAGCCCGATCCTCTCTTGCGCATGCAGGCCACATTATTCGCGGAGCGCCGGATTGGGATACTTTGGCGATGCTGCGGGATGAATGGCAGGGAGATTTCATTGTCAAAGGTGTGATGTGTCCCGTCGCCGCCAAGCGCCTGACCACAACCGGCGTCGACGCGATCTGGGTCTCAAATCACACCGCCCGCCAATTTGAGCCCGGCCCCGCCTCTATTGATGCACTGCCCGCGATCCGGTCTGCAGTCGGTCCGGATTTTCCGCTGATCTTCGACAGCGGCATTGCCTCTGGAATGGACGTGTTGCGAGCGCTGGCTTTGGGGGCAAATTTTGTCATGCTTGGACGTGCGTGGCATTACGCCGTCGGGGCACTTGGCGCACGCGGCCCTGACCACCTGATGCACATCTTGTCAGATGATATGAAATTGAACATGGGGCAGATCGGAACACAGCGATTTGAGCAGCTTTCGGCCCGACTTTTGCGGAAGGCTCAAGGTTAAGTCAGCAATACTGACCCATCATGCCTTTGTTGCGAATCCAACGAAAACCGGACGAATCCTTTAGCATCAATGGCTTTACAATGACTGCAAAGTTTCGGGAAACCTTTAGCTAATTTTGCAAACTTGTCATTTTGGTAAGCATTGCTGACATAAAAATAGCGATTTTTTGTGCTCAATTCGGTTTTCTTGATTGCCAATCAGAATGTACCTGCCGATAAATCCGCCAAATTGCGGCAAGCTCAGGCATTTGTGCAATCAGGCACAGCTACGGCTCACCCGTCCGACAACACGTTCCCAAGGAGCAACTCAAATGACGACGTTCAGCAAGATATTGATAGCGAACCGAGGAGAGATCGCGATACGTGTGATGCGTGCAGCGAATGAGATGGGGAAGCGGACGGTCGC